>NZ_CP108983.1:4800000-6652437 GCF_045161735.1 Streptomyces sp. NBC_00726
CCGGATCCGGCGCAGCCACGGCAGGTGGTAGCCCTGCTGCTCCGGCCGCGCCAGCACCCGTACGGCCGCCTGGGTCTCCCAGAGCGGGGAGACGGCGAAACGGCAGCGCAGCAGATCGCTCCCGTCGAAATGCAGCTGGGAGGACATCGGCGCACCCCGGGAAGATTCGGCTGGGCCCGAAAGTCTACGCCCCGGGCCGCCCGGTCGCGCAGGCTGCGCCCATGCCGAGAAACACCCCCGGGCCCCGGTCGGGCCCGCAGACCCCCGAGCCCGGGCCGGGCCCGCAGACCCCCGACACCCGCGGCCCCGCCGCGCCCCGCGGCTACCGTGCCGTCTTCGGCCTCCGCGAGTTCCGGGCCGTCTTCGCCGCGCATCTGCTCTCGCTGCTCGGTGTCGTCGTCAGTGAGCTGGCGCTCATCGTGCTGGTTTACGACCTCACCGCCTCGCCGCTGCTCAGCGCGCTGACCTTCGCGCTCGGCACGCTGCCGTATCTCGTCGGCGGCACGCTGTTCGCCGGGGTCGCCGACCGGTATCCGGCCCGTCGGGTGCTGGTCACCTGCGACCTGGTGTGCGCGGTCTGCGTCGGGCTGATGGTGCTGCCGGGCACCCCGGTCGCCGGGCTGCTGGTGCTGCGCTGCCTGGTCGCCGCCGTCTCGCCGGTCTTCACCGGGACGCGGATGGCCGCGCTGACCGACATCCTCGGCGAGGGCGAGCTGTTCGTGCTGGGGCGCTCGCTGCTGCGGATCGTCTCGCAGGGGTCGCTGCTCGCCGGTTTCGGCGTCGGCGGGGTGCTGCTGACCGTGCTGTCGCCGCGCGGCGCGATCACGATCACCGTCGCCACCTTCCTCTGCTCGGCGGCGCTGCTGCGCTTCGGCACGCGTGACCGGCCCGCCCGTGAAGGCGGCGGCGCCGGTCTGCTGCGGGAGTCCCTGTCCGGCGCCCGGCTGGTCCTCGGCCACCGCCGCCTCCGGGCCCTGATGCTGCTCTTCTGGCTGCCCCCGCTGTTCATCGTCGCCCCGGAGGCGGTCGCCGCGCCGTACGCCGACGAGATCGGCGTCGGCCCGGCCGCGCTCGGGCTGCTGATGTGCGCCATGCCGGTCGGCCACATCGCCGCCGAGCTGTACACGGGCTCCGCGCTGCGCCCGCGCACCCGGGAGCGGATCGTGCTGCCGCTGGCCGCCGCCGGGCTGCTGCCCCTCGCGGCGTACGCGCTGACGCCGGGCGTCGCGGCGGCCGGCGTCGCGCTGATGGTGGCCGGGGCCTCGTCCGCGTACGTCATCGGCCTGGACCAGTGGTTCGTCGCCGAGGTCCCGGAGGAGCTGCGCGGGCGGGCCATGACCCTGCTGACCGCCGGGCTCATGACGCTCCAGGGCGTCGGGATGGCGCTCACCGGGCTCGCCGCCGAGTTCTTCCCCGTGCACCGGGTGGTCGCCGGGGCGGCCGTCCTCGGTACGCTCTGCCTCCTTCCGCTGGTCGCCGAGGTCCGCAGAACCGCACCCGTTGCCGGGAGCCGGACCGAAGTGCGAGACGGGGAGGACCGACAAGTTCCCCATGGGTAAGGTCGTGGCCGTGCCGAAGCCGCTCAGCCTTCCCTTCGATCCCATCGCCCGCGCCGACGAGCTCTGGCAGCAGCGCTGGGGCCCGGTCCCGTCCATGGGGGCGATCACCTCGATCATGCGGGCGCAGCAGATCCTGCTCGCCGAGGTCGACGCCGTCGTCAAGCCGTACGGACTGACCTTCGCGCGGTACGAGGCGTTGGTGCTGCTCACCTTCTCCAAGGCCGGTGAGCTGCCGATGTCCAAGATCGGCGAGCGGCTGATGGTCCACCCGACGTCCGTGACGAACACGGTGGAC
The DNA here is from genome assembly GCF_045161735.1 of Streptomyces sp. NBC_00726. Taxonomy (NCBI): domain Bacteria; kingdom Bacillati; phylum Actinomycetota; class Actinomycetes; order Kitasatosporales; family Streptomycetaceae; genus Streptomyces; species Streptomyces sp. NBC_00726. Next base: position 4,801,855 of record NZ_CP108983.1, read on the forward strand.
CGGCTGGTGCGCTCCGGCCTGGTCGACAAGCGCCCGAACCCGAACGACGGCCGGGGCACGCTGGCCTCGATCACCGACAAGGGCCGCGAGGTGGTGGAATCGGCCACCCGGGAACTGGTCGCGATGGAGTTCGGACTCGGGGTGTACGACGCCGAGGAGTGCGCCGAGATCTTCGCGCTGCTGCGGCCCCTGCGCATCGCCGCGCAGGACTTCGAGGAGATCTGAGAGACGCGGTTCCGGTGCCCGGCCCGCTGCAAGATCGCCCCGGACGTCCGGTTACGCTCGTTGGCATGAAACGCAGTGTGCTGACCCGATACCGGGTGATGGCTTACGTCACCGCCGTCATGTTGCTGATCCTCTGCGTGTGCATGATCTTCAAATACGGCTTCGACAAGGGCGAGGGTCTGACGCTCGTCGTCTCCCAGATCCACGGCGTGCTGTACATCATCTACCTGATCTTCGCCTTCGACCTGGGCTCCAAGGCGAAGTGGCCGCTGGGCAAGCTCGCCTGGGTGCTCATCTCGGGCACGATCCCGACGGCCGCGTTCTTCGTGGAGCGCAAGGTCGTCCGCGAGGTCGAGCCGCTGGTCGCCGACGCGACGCCCGCGGCCGCCGCGAACGTCTGACCTCACCGAACCGCCCCGCGCGAAGCGCCGGGCGGTTGGTCATCGACATTTACTAGGACGTCCTAGTAAATTGGTGGGCATGGACGCTGACGCGATCGAGGAAGGCCGCCGCCGCTGGCAGGCCCGTTACGACAAGGCCCGCAAGCGTGACGCGGACTTCACCACGCTCTCGGGCGACCCGGTCGAGCCGGTCTACGGCCCCCGCCCCGGGGACGCGTACGAGGGCTTCGAGCGGATCGGCTGGCCCGGGGAGTACCCCTTCACCCGGGGCCTCCACCCGACCGGCTACCGGGGCCGCACCTGGACCATCCGCCAGTTCGCCGGCTTCGGCAACGCCGAGCAGACCAACGAGCGCTACAAGATGATCCTGGCCGCCGGCGGCGGCGGGCTCAGTGTGGCCTTCGACATGCCGACGCTGATGGGCCGCGACTCCGACGACCCCCGCGCGCTCGGCGAGGTCGGCCACTGCGGCGTCGCCATCGACTCCGCCGCCGACATGGAGGTCCTGTTCCGGGACATCCCGCTCGGTGACGTCACGACGTCGATGACGATCAGCGGCCCGGCCGTCCCGGTCTTCTGTATGTACCTGGTCGCCGCCGAACGCCAGGGCGTCGACCCGGCCGTCCTCAACGGCACGCTTCAGACCGACATCTTCAAGGAGTACATCGCGCAGAAGGAGTGGCTCTTCCAGCCGGAGCCCCATCTGCGCCTCATCGGGGACCTGATGGAGCACTGCGCCGCCGCCATCCCCGCGTACAAACCGCTGTCCGTCTCCGGCTACCACATCCGCGAGGCCGGGGCGACGGCCGCGCAGGAGCTGGCGTACACCCTCGCCGACGGCTTCGGCTACGTGGAGCTCGGCCTCTCCCGCGGTCTGGACGTCGACACCTTCGCGCCCGGCCTGTCCTTCTTCTTCGACGCGCACCTCGACTTCTTCGAGGAGATCGCCAAGTTCCGCGCCGCCCGCCGCATCTGGGCCCGCTGGATGAAGGAGACGTACGGCGCGAAGACCGACAAGGCCCAGTGGCTGCGCTTCCACACCCAGACCGCCGGGGTCTCCCTCACCGCGCAGCAGCCGTACAACAACGTCGTACGCACCGCCGTCGAGGCCCTGTCCGCCGTCCTCGGCGGCACCAACTCGCTGCACACCAACGCCCTGGACGAGACCCTGGCGCTCCCCTCCGAGCAGGCCGCCGAGATCGCGCTGCGCACCCAGCAGGTGCTGATGGAGGAGACCGGCGTCGCCAACGTGGCCGACCCGCTGGGCGGTTCCTGGTACGTGGAACAGCTCACCGACCGCATCGAGGCCGACGCCGAGAAGATCTTCGACCAGATCAAGGAGCGCGGCACCCGCGCCCACCCGGACGGGCGGCACCCGGTCGGCCCGATCACCTCCGGCATCCTGCGCGGCATCGAGGACGGCTGGTTCACCGGCGAGATCGCGGAGTCCGCGTTCCGCTACCAGCAGTCCCTGGAGAAGGGCGACAAGCGGGTCGTCGGCGTCAATGTGGCGCACGGCTCGGTCACCGGCGACCTGGAGATCCTGCGCGTCAGCCACGAGGTCGAGCGCGAGCAGGTCCGCGTCCTCGCCGGCCGCAAGGAGGCCCGCGACGACGCCCGGGTCAAGGGCGCCCTCGACGCGATGCTGGCCGCCGCCCGCGACGGCTCCAACATGATCGCGCCGATGCTCGACGCGGTCCGCGCGGAGGCGACCCTCGGCGAGATCTGCGGCGTCCTGCGCGACGAGTGGGGCGTCTACACGGAGCCGGCGGGCTTCTGACCGTACCGCCGCATCCGCGCCGGAAGAGCATCGAGCCCCCGTCAGTTCGCCGACGGGGGCTCGCTGTTGTCCGTACGGGAGGCGACTGCCGGGTAACAAGATGATCAATGTGCGGATCACTTTGCCCGTTCTTGGGGTCCGTGACCCTTTGCGGAAGTTTCTTTGATCTTCCCGTGAAGATCAACACATGACATGGTCACAGGACAAGCGGCAGCGTCGACTCGTGGGGGAGGCGGGAACGCCGGCGGTGCCGTGCGGGAGGAGTGCGACTCGGGCGGTGGGCCCTGTCATGCCCACGTAGAACCGCTGCCGGAAGATCCGAGAGATCAAGGCAGACATGTCAATGCTCAGAGACGTCGGCAGACGCCGGCGTCGCATACGTTCCGCACTGGCGGGAGCCACCGGCGCGACAGCGCTGCTCACCGCCGCCGCCGTACTGGCGGGCATGCTCCAGGCTCCCCAGGCGATGGCCGCCCCCACGCCCGAGGAGGACACCGGGGTCAGCCGCAACAGCATCGGCCAGACCGTCCGGCGGGACCGCTGCCTCGCCGGCGTGGCGCTGCACATCGGCGGCCCCCGGATGAAGGCCAAGGCCATCGAGGGCCTGACCGGCACCGGCGAGAAGCTGCACGACGTCGTCGTCGGTGACTACGACTGGATCGGCTACGGGCCCCTCGGGGACGCCGGAACCGCCGACAAGGAGGACGGCCAGAGCTACTGGAGCGCCAGCACCGCGCGTACCCAGGGCCTCGACGAGGCCAACAAGCCCTACGTCGAATCCGCCTGGGCCAGCGACGACATGGAGTGGCACGCACCGCAGTTCGGTGCGGACGTCGACTACTTCACCGCGCTCAGCCAGGTGCAGCTCGCCACCCCGCTCGGGACCGACGGCCACAGCGAGGCCGGCGCGGAGGCGATCGCGCGCGCCGAGGAGATCACCGAGCAGAACCGCGGCAAGGACAGCTGGCACGACGCCGCGGCCGACCTCATGCTGCGCGACGTCGGAAGCGAGTACTCGGGCGGCACCACCTCCAGCGACATCGCCGCCTACCTGCGGCGCGGCGGGTTCGCCGCCGAGGCGCCCGCCGAGGACTCGGCCGAGTACCGCGTCGAGGTCGAGGACCTCAAGCAGGCATGGGCGGCCTGTGACCACCAGAATCCGCTCGACCCGCGACGCATGCTCAACGCCCCGGTCATGACCGCGATGGCCGAGTGGGAGACGGAGTACGCGGGGCAGGCCCCGCAGCGCGCCGTCATCGTGCAGGCGGAGGCCGACGCCGCCGCCGCGACCCGGTCCGCCACGGACCACATGGTCGAGGCCATCGGCGAGGCGTGGCGCGTCGAGCAGATCCTGATCTGGCGCAAGTACTGGCAGGACGAGCTCGCCAACGACCCCGACACCATCTTCGAGAAGCCCGACCAGGCGTTCTACGACAAGGCCACGGCGGACCTGGCGGCGGCCCGTACCAAGGTGGCCGCCCTGGTCGTCTCGGCCAAGGAGGAGGCCGGCAAGGCCGCCACGGCCGCGCAGCGGGCCGCGACCGCGCAGCAGGAGGCGTGGGCCGTCGCCGACACCACCGGTGTGCCGCGCGGCCGGGGGCTGATGTACGCCCAGCAGTCGGTCCAGGTGGCCCGCGCCTCGGCCGCCGCCGCCGACGCCGCCGCCAAGGCGACCGAGACGGCACTCGGCGCCGCCGACGCGACGGTCGCCGACGTGGGCGCCCTGCTCGCCAAGGCGCAGACGGACGCGCATGCCCTGAGCACCGAATTCCGCCGCGTCGCCGCCGAGGAGGCCGCCGCCCAGGCGAAGGCCGCCGCCGACAGCGCCGAGACCAACGCCTCGGCCGCCGCCGACCGGGCGAAGACGGCGAAGACCGCCCGCACCACGGCGGAGCAGAAGCGCGACAAGGCCGAGACCGCCGCCGCGACCGCCGCCACCCAGCGGGCCAAGGCGCAGGCGGAGAAGGCCAACGCGGCCGCCTCCCGGGCCACGGCCGCCACCGAACGGGCCAAGGCCGAGGAGGCCGAGCAGCGGGCGGAGACCCAGCACACCACGGCCACCGCCGCCGACACGACGGCCGGGACCGCGACCGCCGACGCGACCGCGAAGCGCAAAATCGCCGACGAGAAGGCCAAGGCCGCACAGACGGCGCGCGAGAAGGCCGTCGCCGCGCTCCAGGCCAAGCAGGCCGTCGCGGCCCGCGCCGCCGCGCTCGAAGCCGCCGCCACGGCCGCCGAAGGCACCGACGCGGCGACGGAGACCCGGACCGCGGCCACCGCCGCCCGCACCGCGGCGAACGAGGCGGCCCAGGCGGCCACCGCCGCGCAGACCGCGGCGGGCGAGGCGACCACCGCCGCCGTCACCGCGCGGACCGCCGCGACCAAGGCCGAGGGCGCCGCCAAGCGCGCCGAGGCCGACGCGACCAAGGCATGGTCCGCCTACCGCACCTCGCTCGGCGCGGCCTCCTCGGCGCACTCCGCCGCGGCCGTCGCACTCGACGCGGCACAGGAGGCGGCGCTCCTCGCGGACAACGCCGCCACCGCGTCCGGAAACGCCACGACCCTGGCCGGGAAGGCCGAGCGGGAAGCCGTGAAGGCGGGAGGCGACGCGGCCGATGCCGTGAAGTCGGCCGCCACGGTGGCCGGACGCGCCTACGCGGCCGGGCAGGCGGCACTGGCGGCACGCGACAGCGCGAACCAGACGATCGCCGCATCCGACGAGGCCGTCGCCGCGGGCACCCCCTACCGGGTGACGGACAGTTCCGCCGCGTTCGCCGTACTCGTCGGCCAGTCCTCCAAGACGATCGCCGAACAGCACGCGGCGGCCGCCGAGGCCAAGGCCGCCGAGGCCGCCTCGGCATCCGAGGCCGCCCAGGAGGCCGCCACCCGGGCCACCGGCGACGCCAAGCTCGCCGCCGAGGCCGCCGCACGGGCCGCGAGCGATTCGCTGCGCGCCGTCGAGGCCGTGGCCCGCGCGCAGGCGTCCGCCACCGCGGCGGCCGACGCCCGCAAGGGTGCCGAGGCCGCGTCCACCGCCGCCGCCGGCTACTCCGAGCAGGCCGGCACCGACGCGGCCGCCGCCGCCCTCCTCGCCCAGGACGCGAGCGACACCGCCGACCAGGCGGACCGCGAGGCGACCGAGGCCGAGCGGCACGCCGCCGAGGCCGACGGCAGGTCCGGCCGGGCCGCCGAAGCCGCCAAGGATGCCCAGGACAAGGCGACCCGGGCGGAGACGGACGCGAAGGAGGCCGAGGACAGGGCCTCCGACGCGCAGGGCGACAGCACCTCCGCCGAGGACGCCGCGGCCCGGGCCGAGCAGGAACAGCGCGAGAAGAACGAGGCCGCGCACAAGGACGCCCTCACCGAGGGCGTCACCCCCATCGAGGGCGGCGCCGCCAACTGGCCGGCCCTGGGTGAGCGGGAGGAGAAGATCCTCCTCGACGCCTGCGGCCAGACCTGCGTGGACGACTACCGCGAGGGCCTGAAGGCCGTCTCGGTGGACCTCGTGGCCTGGACGAAGGCCAACGGCGGACAGATCCTCTTCGACCAGCTCGACGCGGCCGAGGTGAAGAAGTGCCTGGCCCGCTACGACGTGGAGGAATGCCTCTGGGACCTCGTCGACATCGCCTCCGCCGCCCCGGTCGTGGGCCGGATGCCCGCGCTCGCCCAGGCGGTCGAGAAGGTGTCCGAGGGCGCCCGGCGGATCTTCATCGACGCCGACAACGCCCTGCGCCGGCTCACCGAGCTGACCGCGGTCATCAGTGACGTCCGGTCCACGCCGCGCCTCAACCAGTGCGTGGCGGGAGTCGCCCTGCACGCGGGCGGCGCCCGGATGAAGGCCAAGGCCATCGAGGGCCTGACCGGCACGAACGACGAGCTGGCCGCCACCATCGGCGACCTCGGCATGATCGGGTTCATGCCGCTGGGGCAGGCCCGCGACCAGGACGAGGCGGATGCCTACGCCTTCCTGGACGCCATGGCCGCCCGCGAGGCCGTCCTGGAGGACGCCAACCGGCCGTACGCGATGAGCTCGTTCGACGACGGGATCACCCTGCACGCGCCGACGTTCGGCGAAGACATCCTCGGGTTCACCCTCGCCGCACAGGCCGACCTCTCCCACCGGCTGGGCTGGGACGGTCACACCAACGCGGGCGACGACGCGCTGGCGAAGGCGCGGGAGATCACCGAGGAGAACCGCGGCAAGGACAGCTGGTTCGACGCCGAGGCCGACGTCATGCTGCGGTACGGCAGCGTGAGCAACACCCGGTACTCCGGAGGCACGACCGCTGCCGACATCGCCGCCTACCTGCGGCACGGCGGCTTCCTCGACAAGAAGGTCACCGAGGACTCCGCCGAGTTCCGGATCGAGGTCGAGACCCTCAAGCAGACCTGGGCCTCGTGCAACCACCAGGACCCGGTGGACCCCCGCAACTCCCTGAGCGAGGTCGTCTCGCAGGCTTCGGCCGAGTGGGAGGCGGAGTACGCGGGCCAGGCCGCACCGCGCGCCGTCATCGTGCAGGCGGAGGCCGACGCCGCCGCCGCGACCCGGTCCGCCGCGGACAACATGGTCGAGGCCATCGGCCAGGCATGGTTCGCCGACCAGATCCTGCGCTGGCAGAAGTACTGGCACGACACGCTTGAGAACGACCCGGACGACATCTTCAAGCCGAAGCAGGCCCTCTTCGACAAGGCGAAGACGGACCTGGCGAAGGCCCGGGGCAGGATTCAGGCGCTCGTCACCACCTCCCAGCAGCAGGCCACCGCTGCCACGGCCGCCGCGCAGCGCGCGGTGACCGCCCAGCAGCAGGCATGGGCGATCGCGGACGCCGCCGAGGTGCCGCGCGGCCGCGGGCTGCTCTACGCCCAGCAGTCGGTCCAGGTCGCCCGCGCCTCCGGCGCCGCCGCCACGGCCGCCGCGAAGGCCACGGAGACCGCGCTCAACGCGGCGAACGCCACCGTGTCGACGTCCGAGGCGCTGCTCGCCCTGGCCCAGACCGAGGCGCACGCGGTGAACACCGAGTTCCGCCGTATCGCCGCACAGGAGGCCGCGTCCCAGGCGAAGGCCGCCGCGGACAGCGCCGACGCCTACGCCACCTCGGCCGCGGCGAACGCCGCCAAGGCCAAGAAGGCCAAGGAAACCGCACTCGCGGAGGAGGAGGACGCCCGCAAGGCCGCGGCCGAGGCCCAGCGCACGCGTGCCGTGGCCGAGCTGGAGCGCGCCAACGCGGCGGCCTACCGGGCCACCGCGGAGCGCGAGCGGGACAAGGCCGCCACGCATGAGGCGGACGCGGTCGCGCAGGGCCGGATCGCCGCCGAGGCCCGTTCCTCGGCGGAGGCGTCCGGAGCCACGGCCTCGGCCCGCAGATCCGAGGCCGAACAGGCGGAGCGCGACGCGGTCGCCGCCCGTAACAAGGCCCTTGAGGCCGAGCGGCTGCGGGACTCGCTGAAGGCCAAGGCCGCCGCACTGGAGGCCCACGCGGCCGCCGTCGACGGCACGGACGCCGCCGGGGAAGCCCGTACCGCGGCGACCGAGGCACGTAGCGCAGCCGACACCGCGACCACGGCGGCGACCAACGCCCGTTCGGCGGCGAACGCCGCGACGACCGCCGCCACGAACGCCCGTGAGGCGGCCACCAAGGCGCAGGGCGCGGCATCCCGGGCCAAGGCGGCGTCCGACGCCACTTGGGCCTCCTACTTCGTCGCGGTGGGTTCCGCGGCGGCCGCCCACGCCGCGGCGGCCGAGGCGATCGACGCCTCCGAGGAGGCGGCGATCGACGCCGAGGGCGCCAAGGAGGAGTCGGAGAAGGCCGGCACCGCGGCCAAGACCGCCAAGAACGAGGCCACCGCGGCCCGCACCGAGGCGGTCCAGACGGCGAACTGGGCGGCGACCACGGCGGGCAAGGCGCTCGCGGCCGTGCAGGCGTCACTCGCGGCGCGGGACTCCGCGGCGGCGGTGAACAAGCCGGCGAACGAGGCGATCGCGCTCGGCGGTCCCTACCAGGAGACCGACAGCTCGGCGGCGTTCGCCACGCTGCTCGGCCAGCAGTCCCTGACGCTCGCCGAGCAGCAGGCGGCGGCGGCCGGTGCCACGGCCGGTCTGGCCGAGGAGTTCTCCGCGGCGGCGAAGGCCCGTGCGGAGCAGGCCGCGGCGGACATGAAGCTCGCGGCACAGGCGTCCGCGGCTGCGGCGTCCGACGCGTCCCGCGCGGCCAAGGCGTACCAGCGGGCCCTGGCCTCGGCCGGCCAGGCCGCGGCGGACGCGAAGCTCGCCGGGGCATCGGCGAACCGTGCCGACGGTTACGCGCAGTCGGCCGGCGCGGACGTGGCCAGGGCGTGGACCGCGGCGAGCGACGCCCAGACGGACGCCAACGCGGCGGACAGCGCGGCCACCGAGGCGGAGCACGACGCCGCTTCGGCCCGTGCCGCCGCGACCAAGGCCGAGGAGGACGCGGCCAGCGCCCGGGACACCGCCACCCAGGCGGAGACCGACGCGACGGCTGCGGAGAAGGCCGCGGAAGGTGCCTGGGACGCGGCGAACGAGGCCCAGGAGGCCGCGGACCGCACGGAGAAGGAGGTCAGCAACGAGCAGATAGCCGAGGGCGCCACCACCGGGATCGGCGGGGTGTGGCAGGTCCTGGACCACATGGAGTTCATCGGCGAGCCGAAGAACGTCGTCAAGGACAACTGCAACCCGATCATCCACGTCGGCGACTGCACGATCACGGCCACCGTCACCTACCGGCAGCACTACGACGTGTTCATGTGCCTCGCCGAACAGGGCACCTACGCGGGCAGCTGCCCGGACGTGGACACGGTCTACCTGGGCCGTGACGTCTCGGATCCCAAGACCGAGGAGATGTCGTACACGCTGACGATGGTCGAGTTCAACTCGGGCATCGATCCGATCGACATCATGCTCGGCGACTTCATCGGCTGCGCGAAGAAGATCAACCCGTTCGTATCGGGCGGCACCTGGGGCGACTGCGCCTGGGTTGTGGGCTTCTTCGTCGCCGGGGCGCTGTTCAAGGCGGCGTCGACGGCCGTGACGGCACTGGACGGCGCCGCCAAGACCGGAATCGGCTTCCTCGACGCGTGGAAGGCGCTGAGGACTCTCCGGATGTCGGAGGCCGCTGCGGCCGGCGTCGCCAAGAAGGTCGCGGAGAAGTTCTACAACGTCTGCCGGAAGAAGCCGAGATTCGCCTCGCTCGCCCCGCAGTCGCGGGTCGGGACCATCGCTCCGATGGGCACAATCGGGAGCCCGGTTCCCGAGTACTCCTGCGTCGGACTGGTCGGCTACAACAGCACGGATCTCGCCAGTGCCGCATACCAGGCCAGAATCAAGGCTGGTTTTGGGGCCTACGGCAAAAGGAATGTGGCCGTTGCCCGGGTGACGGGCTGGAAGGACCCGAAGACCGGAAGCGATCTCGTCATCGGTTTCAGTAAGGGAGGCGGATTCCACGCCGAGGACGACATTCTTGAGCAGCTCGCCAAGGCAGAGGTCTCACCGAAGAAGATAACCGCGCTCTACAGCGAACGGCAGCCCTGCCCCGTGTGCGGGCCGAATCTGGAAGAATTCCTTGAGGACGGCACAGAGATCACCTGGTCCGTGCAGTGGGGATCGGACGGGCTGATGAACAGTGCGTTCGAGGAGCTACTGGCAGGAATGATCCAGGCTCAGTGATTCCTCTGGCCCCCGAATCCGGCCGGCCAGGCCCGTAAGATACGGAGGGGTGGGTGACCCCCTGACCGGTCACCCACCCCTCCTTCCAACCTCGCGTCGAAATGGTGGCAAACAGAAATGTTCGAAGTCGAGAAGGCGAGCGAGGCGGAGGCCGCCGAAAGGAACGATCTGGCCGACAAGGCGGCCGAAGCGCTGATATTGGCGGGCTTTACCGTGCACCGGGATGTGAACGAGCCGTCCGGCGCCCGAGGCCCCCTGGTCTGGGCCGATTTGACCGCCGACTCCGGGGGCGGAGTCTTCGTCAAGTGGCTCATCGATCCGGCGCTCAGCCGTGCGGCGGTGGAGAGTGCGCAGCGCGGGAACGTCGGTTCGGCGGCATTCCGGCACTACGGTTTCGTGACGAAGCACATGCACGCCACATTGCTCGCGATTCTCGGATCCGCCGGAATCCAGGCCGAAGACGCCGATGACGACATGAGTCCCTACCTGATCCGGGTCGTGGGGTGACCTCGGAGAAGGGAACACAGCAGCCCGCCCGGGCGTGGGCGCAGCACCACCCCGGGCGGGCTGCCGCCGTCAGTCCGTGACGTCCCCGATCCGGTCGAGCTGCGCCTGTACGAACACCTTCGGGATCGCCGCCTTCTTCTCGTCCAGCATGTTCACCCCGTAGAAAACAGCGATCACACCCCCACTGCGCACCACCGTGTACGTCATCGGCACCTTCTGCTTTCCGACGTCACCCGTGATCCGGTAGTCGACGCTCTCGTCGCCGAAGTCCCGCGCGGGCAGCTTCTCCACCTTGCCGTACGTCAGGCCCAGCGTGTGGAATCCCTTGGGGCACGCGGTGACCGCCTTCCGCAGGTCCTTCATCACCTGAACGGCGTTCTTCTCGGAATGCGAGGCGAGCCACATCGAGCCCACCGTCGCATCGGTCGCCTCGACCGGCGTGAGGGAGCGGTGCGTCTCGCTCACGGCGTTGATGTGCGTAAAACCGCCGATGAGGCTGGCGAGCGGCTGGCATTCCTTCTTGTCCGCCTTCATACCGCGCCCGGCCTCGACCTCCGCCTTGGCCACCTTCTTGGCCTCGACGCCCTTGACCTTTCCCGTGACGGTCACCTTTTCCAGGTGCTTGGTGTCCAGGGCGCCGAGCCGCTCGGCCTCCGCGGCTTCCTTCTCTTCGGCGCTCTGCGCTTTGTTCGCCTTCGGCTTCCCTTTTCCGGAATCCGTCGATTCGCCGCTGCAAGCGGATGTCACCAACAGGGCCGAAAGAACGGCGACGATCGGGAGGGCGGCCCTGTGCAGTCTCATGTGGTGATTCTTTCCTGGCGTCTCTCGCGGGCGAAGCAAAGCGAAAATGATCTTACTGTCGCCAGGAACTCTCTCTCGTCACAATTTGAGATCAACCGGCGGCGGCCGCGCCCAGCCCCGCCAGCAGCAGCAGCGTGAAGCGCCGGGCCCAGTCCGCGTCCACCGGTTCCGCGCTCACCAGCGTCCGGTGCACCACCGCACCGGCGATCACATCGAAGATCAGGTCCGCGGTCAGGTCCGCCGTGGCGTCGTCCGTCTCGACGGGCAGCTCGCCCCGCTCCTGCGCCCGCCGCCGGCCCTGGAGTACGAGCCGCTTCTGGCGGTTGACGATCGAGTCGCGGATACGGGCCCGCAGCGCCTCATCGCGCGTCGACTCGGCGACCACCGCCATCAGCGCGGTCCGGGTCTCCGGCCGGTCGAGCAGCGCGGCGAACTGGAGCACCACCGCCTCCACATCGGCGGCCAGGCTGCCCAGGTCCGGCATCTCCAGCTCGTCGAAGAGCACCGCGACCGCGTCCACGACCAGTTCGTTCTTGCCCGCCCAGCGCCGGTAGAGGGTCGTCTTGGCGACCCCGGCCCGCGTCGCCACGTCGCCCATGGTCAGCTTCGACCAGCCGAGGTCCACGAGCGAGGCTCTGGTCGCCTCCAGGATCGCCTCGTCGGCCTCGGCGCTGCGAGGACGTCCCGATCGTGCGGGTTTGGGGTGGCTACGGCTGAGCATGCGGCGACCATACCCGTCAGTAGGTAAATCCGACCGGCCCCGGAAGCCGTGAGACAGATCACCGGGCACTCTTGTGCGCGAGGGGGCATGGCCAGTTACGCTACGGGTCGTAGCGTAAGACGACGGTCCGGACCGTCGTGGGCGCCACGAACGAACGACAGCCACAGGCGCCGGGTGGGGACCGGGCGCCGAACCGGGTCTTTCAGGGGCCTGGGGGTGTCTTGTCGGCCCTGGCCGACAAGACACCCCCTTACGACCGTGTCTGTCCGTCCACCCCGCACACCGGCGGGGGCCGCGGACGGGCGCGGTTCACGTATCGCTTTCCGGAACGGCGCACCGAGGGGGGAGGATGTACCTATGCAGCCCAGAAACATGTCCATGAGCGGCGTGGTCGACCTCGCCGCGGTGAAGGCGGCCGGAGAGGCCAAGGCGAAGGCGGAGCAGGCGCGCGCCGAGTCCGCACGCCAGGGCGGTCCCGCAGCCGTCCCCGCGTCCTCCCTCGTGATCGACGTCGACGAGGCGGGCTTCGAGAACGATGTCCTCCAGCGCTCCGCCGAAGTGCCCGTCGTCATCGACTTCTGGGCCGAGTGGTGCGAGCCGTGCAAGCAGCTGGGCCCGCTTCTGGAGCGCCTGGCCCATGAGTACAACGGCCGCTTCCTGCTGGCCAAGGTCGACGTCGACGCCAACCAGATGCTGATGCAGCAGTTCGGCATCCAGGGCATCCCGGCGGTCTTCGCGGTGGTCGCCGGACAGGCGCTGCCGCTCTTCCAGGGCGCGGCTCCCGAGGCCCAGATCCGGCAGACCCTGGACCAGCTGATCCAGGTCGGCGAGGAGCGCTTCGGCCTGACCGGCATCGCGGTCGACCCGACGGCGGCCGGTGAGCCGGCCCAGGCGGCGGCTCCGGTTCCGCCCGGCCCGTACGACTCCCTGCTGGAGGCGGCGGCGCAGGCGCTGGACGCCAACGACTTCGCGGGCGCCGTCCAGGCGTACAAGAACGTGCTGTCCGACGACCCGGCCAACACCGAGGCGAAGCTGGGCCTCGCCCAGGCCGAGCTGCTGTCCCGGGTCCGGGCGACGGACCCGCAGAGGGTGCGCGCGGAGGCGGCGGAGAAGCCGGCCGACGCGGACGCGCAGCTGGCGGCGGCCGACCTCGACCTCGTCGGCGGCCATGTCGAGGACGCCTTCGGCCGGCTCGTGGAGACCGTGCGGCGCACGTTCGGCGAGGACCGCGACCGGGTGCGGCTGCGGCTGCTCGACCTCTTCGAGGTGATCGGCCCGGAGGACCCGAGGGTCGGCGCCGCGCGTACCGCGCTCGCGCGCGTCCTGTTCTGACCCGGTCTGTCCGATCCGATTGTGCTGAACTGACAACACGGCCGCGGCCGCCTCCGGGCGCCGCGGCCGTTTTCGCGATCAGGCGATAAGAGCGGGCCTTGCTTTACCAAATCTTGATAAAAGCACGGCCTGTTACTCGCAGTAAATCGATCTTTGCGATCTGCCCCGTTTCGCTCACTCTTCCTCCTCTTCGTCCATTGGTCCGGGGCAACCCTGTGTGGCCGCCCGGTGCCGGCAGGTCGTGGCCCGGTTATGGGGGCATTACCAGCGAGTAACGAACCCCCTTGTGTCCCGGCCGGGAATGGACCACGATCGGCCACGCTCGGTCCAATGACGCCAGCCCGGTTGCCAGCCGGGAGCGGCGGCTCCGTTGGGTCCCCACCGGGCGGGCCGGCGGCAGTGGCGCCGGCTCCGGACAGGGGGGTTCCTGCCGGTCGGCAGGGCCTGTCCGATCAGGTCGCGTACCTGCGTGACCAGTGGTTGTCGCTCGGGGGTGATCGCCGGTGAAGCGGACGCGCTACAGCCTCCGTTCGCGGGCGTTCCCCTTTCCGAGGACGTAGCACTTCTCCCATCCCAGGTCGGGCAGGATGCCTGACCGGAGATGTACGTCCGAGAAGGAGGAAAAGTATGAGTTCCCAGGTTCGCGGTGGCACGAGATGGAAGCGTTTCGCTGTCGTCATGGTGCCGAGCGTCATAGCCACCGCCGCCGTCGGCGTCGGTCTGGCCCAGGGCGCGCTCGCCGCGTCCTTCAGCGTGTCGGGGCAGGAGTTCAAGGTCACGGCCGAGGAACTGGACGGTGAAAACTTCGTTCAGTACGGCAGCATCGCGACCGAGGACGGCGCCGTAGCCACGAAGGAGGGCAAGGCGCACGCCGTGGCCGTCTCCGGGTTCAGCAGCGCCAAGATCACCAAGATGTGCCAGTCGGTCGTCACGCCCAACCTGCCGTTCGGGCTGGGCAGCATCACGCTGAAGCTCAAGGCGGGCGACCCGGGGAATGCCACGGGTGACGAGCGCGAGAAGAAGCTGGTCCACGCGACCGGCCTCTACCTCGACGTTTCGGATCTCAACGCTGACGCCGAGTTCCGCAACATCGACATCGGTGTGGGCGCGGGCCAGCTGCACGACCCGGGCATCCAGCCCAACGCCGACAAGTACGTCAACCCGAACGGCTTCGCGCAGCGGGCTGAGCACGCCAACCTGAAGAACGTCAAGCAGAAGGCGTGGGCCACCACGGCAGGAACGTTCAAGCTGCCGGGTCTGCACCTTGCGCTGTCCAAGGGCGTCGACGAGTGCTACTAGGGCACTAGCCCGGGCGGCCGGGGGCGCACGACGGGTCCCCGGCCGCCCACCCTTCTCTTTCTCACAGCAGTACCGGTTCCCAGGGAGCTGTTTTCCATGAGCCCCGAATCCCAAGGGCAGAACGAGCACTACCTCACCCTCTCCCGGCGAGGCTTCCGCACCTGGCGGGGTGACCGGCCGTTCTGGGCCGGACTGTTCACCATGCTGGGCGGCGTGCCCATCATGTACTTCCCGTACGCGAACATGCACCTCGGCAATGTGACGCTGGCGATGTCCACCACCGCCGGCGCCGGTTCGCTGATCATCGGTGTTCTGCTCGTCACGCTGGGCCTGACGATGTGGTTCCACAGCATCGTCCGCGTGTTCGCCGGTGTCGCCGCGATTCTGCTGGCCCTCATCTCCATACCCGTCGCCAACATCGGCGGCTTCCTGATCGGCTTCATCTTCGCCCTGCTCGGCGGCGCGCTCTCGGTGGCCTGGGCCCCCGGCGAACCCCCGGCCGAGGCGGAGCCCGCTTCAGCCGAGGAGGCCCCGGAGACCGTTTCGTTCGCAAAGGGCGACGAGCCGCTTCCCGAGGGCGCGCTGTACGGGGCCGGTGTTCCCGAGCAGCCGCAGGCCCCGTACGACACCACGGTCGATGCCGAGGGCGGGAGGCACCGTGCGGGGTGACGACGAGCAGGTGAACGGCGCGGGCGAGAACGGGACCCGCGAACGCAGAGGTCCCCGCCACGCCGCCCCCAGGAAGTCGCTGCTGACGAAGCTCCACATGCCCGCGGGCAAGAAGGCGTTCGCGCTCGCCGCGATGCCGACGGCGGTCTTCGTCGGGATGGGGCTCACGCCCCGGCTGGCGATGGCCGACGACACGACGGACATCCCCTTCGCACCCGGCCCCTGCGTCACGCGCTCCGACGAGCCGAGCGAGTCGGCGGACCCGACGCCCTCCGCGTCGAAGACGCCGTCGCCGTCCACGAGTGCGAGCGCGAAGCCGACGCCGGGGACGACGACCGACAAGGCGACCCCGATGCCCACGGCCACGGACTCGGCGGACGACACCGCGAAGAGCACCGACACCGCGAAGAAGAGCACCGAAGCGGCCCCGGCCGAGACCCCGGCCGCCACGCCGTCGCCCACGAAGACGCGGAACCCGCTCGACCCGCTGGGCCTCGGCGACGCGCTCAAGGACCTCTTCGACGGTGACAAGGACAAGGAGACGGCGAGCCCGTCCCCGAGCCCCACCACGGCGTCCCCGAAGCCGTCCGCGACCGCGGACGCCGAGGACTCCAAGGACGAGACCGCGGACAAGGCCACCGACGCGGCGAAGGACGCGAAGGACGCGGTGCAGGACACCGCCGACAAGACCACCGAGGCCATCCGCGACGCGGCCGGCAAGGCGGGCCGCACGGTCGAGGAGCTGGACGAGGACGTCAAGGGCACCGACGCCAAGAAGGACGAGGACATCCCGGACGGCGCCAAGGAGCCGTTCCCGTGCCCCACCGCGGACCCGGAGGCCCTGGCCAACGCGAAGCTGGAGCCGGGCATCCCGAGCCTGCCCACCGACCCGTGGATTCTGGAGAGCTCGCTGCTCACCCTGAACGGGCTCGACTACAAGGGCATCGTGGAGGTCCGCAAGGGCGACGGCTCCATCAAGAAGGTGCTGAAGTTCACCGCGTCCTCGATCGACATCAAGGACCTGCACCAGCTGACGACCGGCCCGGTGCCGGGCACCACGGGCCATGTGCAGGCGCGGAAGGGCTCCACCTCCACGATCCGCAACGGCACGGTGACGATGTACACGGAAGAGCTGAAGGGCAACCTCTTCGGCCTCATCCCGATCACCTTCAGCCCGGAGACCCCGCCCCCGCTGAACGTCCCCTTCGCCTTCTTCACCAAGGTGAAGGTCACCCAGGCCGGCCAGTTCGGCGGCACCCTGACCGTCCCGGGACTGCACAACTACTTCACCGAGGACGGCGCCTGACGCGTCCGCAAGCAGCGCAAAGCCTGTGGGCCGCACCCCGAGGGTGCGGCCCACAGCCACGTTCGGGCCCTGCCGCCGGCCGGGGCCCTATGCTTTCCGGTCTCCTTGCCACGTCACCGATTTCAAGGTGGCCGGCCCTCCGTGCGCCATGCCCCGGTAGGTCACTTTCCGCAGGTCCCCGAGTTCGTGGGCGACTCGTCGCGCCAGATCCTCTCCCTCACGGAACTGCCGGAGCGCGATGTCCTGATACCCGGCCTCATCCCGATCCTGGAGGTACGCGTTCATCCCGTCGTCGATGCTCCGAGCCCATGCGTAGAGGTCGGCCACCAGGGCCCCGGACAGCGCCAGCGCGGCCGCCGGATCATCCGGGAAGAAATCCCCGAACCCGTCGGACCGCAGCGGCCCGAACTTGAACTCCCCCTCGACCGAGATGTCGACGGGATGCGGCGGAGTGCCGTGGCTGTCCCGCTCCCAGTGAAGCCGATCGCAACCCCAGCAGACCCATTTCGTCGTTCCGTGTGGTTCATCCCAGTAGCGCACGGCCCACGACGGCCCAAGATGTCTGGCCACTCCCTGGGTGACCTTCAAGCCGCGCGCCGCGTGTTTGCGTACCGCGGCACGGGAGCCGGACCCCTCCGGAGGGCGGGACGCGGCCCAGAAGCCGAGCGCCTCCGCCAGATCGGCGGGCAGAAGCAACGAGGCGTCGTCCAGCGGAACATGGCGGGTGAAGGAATCGACGTCGGCGTCCGCTCCCTCCGAAGAGGTGTACAGCGGAGACGCTTCGCCGCGGGCCCGCACAAGCAGTGCGCGTGGCTTCTCGGTCATGCGGTGTCTGCCCTCGTGCCGGTCCGGACACGGCGGTGCCCCCGGCCCGGAACATTCCGGGGCCGGGGGCACCGCCCGTGTCGTGCGGGTCAGTCCTGGCCGCCCACGTGGTGGACGCGGACCATGTTGGTGGTGCCGGGGACGCCGGGGGGCGAGCCGGCGGTGATGACCATCGTGTCGCCCGTGTTGTAGCGGCCGAGCTTCAGGAGCTCCGAGTCGACCAGGTCGACCATCGCGTCCGTGTTGTCGACGTGCGGGACGACATGGGCCTCGACGCCCCAGCTGAGGGCCAGCTGGTTGCGGGTGGACTCGTCCGTGGTGAAGGCCAGGATCGGCTGCGCGGCGCGATAGCGGGACAGACGGCGGGCGGTGTCGCCGGACTTGGTGAAGGCGACCAGGGCCTCGCCGCCCAGGAAGTCGGCGATCTCGCAGGCCGCGCGGGCGACCGAACCGCCCTGGGTACGGGGCTTCTTGCCCGGGACCAGCGGCTGGAGGCCCTTGGACAGCAGCTCCTGCTCGGCGGCGACCACGATCTTCGACATGGTCTTCACGGTCTCGATCGGGTACGCGCCGACCGAGGACTCCGCCGAGAGCATGACCGCGTCCGCGCCGTCCAGGATCGCGTTGGCGACGTCGGACGCCTCGGCGCGGGTCGGGCGGGAGTTGGTGATCATCGACTCCATCATCTGGGTCGCCACGACCACCGGCTTGGCGTTGCGCCGGCACAGCTCCACCAGGCGCTTCTGCACCATCGGGACGCGCTCCAGCGGGTACTCGACGGCGAGGTCGCCACGGGCGACCATCACACCGTCGAACGCCATGACGATGCCCTCCATGTGCTCGACGGCCTGCGGCTTCTCCACCTTGGCGATGACGGGGACCCGGCGGCCCTCCTCGTCCATCACCTTGTGGACGTCCTTGATGTCATTGGCGTCGCGGACGAAGGAGAGCGCGACCAGGTCGCAGCCCATCCGCAGGGCGAAGCGCAGGTCCTCGACATCCTTCTCGGACAGGGCCGGGACGTTGACCGCGGCACCCGGCAGGTTGATCCCCTTGTGGTCGGAGATCACCCCGCCCTCGATGACGATGGTGTGGACCCGGGGGCCGTCCACGGAGACGACCTTCAGCTCGACGTTGCCGTCGTTGATCAGGATCGGGTCGCCCTTGGCGACGTCACCGGGCAGACCCTTGTAGGTCGTGCCGCAGATCGACTTGTCCCCGGGGACGTCCTCGGCGGTGATGACGAACTCGTCCCCGCGGACCAGCTCGACCGGACCCTCGGCGAACTTCGCCAGGCGGATCTTCGGGCCCTGGAGGTCGGCGAGCACGCCGACCGCCCGCCCGGTCTCGGCGGCGGCCTTGCGGACCCGGTCGTAACGACCCTGGTGTTCCGCGTGGGAGCCGTGACTGAAGTTGAAACGGGCCACGCTCATGCCGGCCTCGATCAGAGCGACGAGCTGCTCGTGGGAGTCGACGGCGGGGCCGAGGGTGCAGACGATTTTGGAACGGCGCATGAGGCGGATCCTATCGGTTTGTTTCGCTGCGGAATATTCCGGCTGGTGGAAGATACAAAAGGGCGGGGGTCCGCTCAGTTGTCGACCAGGGTGAAGGTCTGGGTGGCGATCTCCAGCTCCTCGTCGGTCGGCACCACGGCGACCGCGACCCGTGCGTAATCCGGCGAGATCAGCCGCGGTACGCCGGACCGTACGGCGTTGAGATCCGCGTCCACCGCGAGGCCCAGCTCCTCCAGGCCGGCGATGGCAGCCTCCCGTACCGGAGCCGAGTTCTCGCCCACCCCCGCCGTGAAGACCACGGCGTCCACCCGGCCGAGGACCGCCGAATAGGCGCCGATGTACTTCTTCAGCCGGTGCACGTAGATGTCGAAGGCGAGCGCCGCACGCTCGTCGCCCTCGTCCACCCGGCGCCGGATCTCCCGCATGTCGTTGTCACCGCACAGCCCCACCAGGCCGCTCTTCTTGTTGAGCAGGACGTCGATCTCGTCCGCCGACATCCCCGCCACCCGCTTCAGATGGAAGGTGACGGCCGGATCGATGTCCCCGGACCTGGTCCCCATCACCAGCCCCTCCAAGGGGGTCAGGCCCATCGACGTCTCCACGCACCGCCCGCCCGCGACCGCCGACGCGGACGCCCCGTTGCCCAGGTGCAGCACGATGACGTTGACGTCCGCCGGCTCCTTGCCCAGCAGCTCGGCCGCCTTGCGGGAGACGTACGCGTGTGACGTGCCGTGGAAGCCGTAGCGGCGGATGCGGTGGGCGTCGGCCGTCGCCACGTCGATCGCGTACCGCGCCGCGTACTCCGGCATCGTCGTGTGGAACGCCGTGTCGAACACCGCCACCTGCGGCAGGTCCGGGCGCAGCGTCACGGCGGTGCGGATGCCCGTGATGTTGGCCGGGTTGTGCAGCGGCGCCACGGGGACCAGGCGCTCGATCTCCTTCAGGACCTCGTCGGTGATCACGGTCGGCTCGGTGAACCGGAGCCCGCCGTGCACCACCCGGTGCCCGATCGCCGCCAGCTCCGGGGAGTCAAGCCCGAGCCCGTCGGCGGCCAGCTCCTCGGCCGCCGCCTTCAGCGCCTCGTCGTGGTCGGCGATCCGGCCCTCGCGCTCCCGGGGCCCGCCGCCCCCGGCCGGCGGGGTGTGGACGAGCCGCGAGGTCTCCTCGCCGATCCGCTCGACCAGGCCGGACGCCAGCCGGGAGCGGTCGTCCATGTCGAGCAGCTGGTACTTCACGGAGGACGAGCCGGAGTTGAGCACGAGCACCCGGCTCGGCTTCCGGGCCGCCGCGTCTTCGGTGTTCGGGGTGGTCATGCGGGTTACTCCTCGCCCTGGGCCTGGATCGCGGTGATGGCCACGGTGTTCACGATGTCCTGCACGAGCGCGCCCCGGGACAGGTCGTTGACCGGCTTGCGCAGCCCCTGGAGGACCGGGCCGACCGCCACCGCGCCCGCCGAGCGCTGCACGGCCTTGTAGGTGTTGTTGCCGGTGTTCAGGTCCGGGAAGATCAGGACCGTCGCCTGCCCGGCCACCTCGGAGCCCGGCAGCTTGGTCGCGGCCACGCTCGGCTCGACCGCCGCGTCGTACTGGATGGGCCCCTCGATCCTGAGGTCCGGGTGGCTCCCGCGCACCCGGTCCGTCGCCGCGCGCACCTTGTCGACGTCGGCGCCGGTGCCCGAGGTCCCGGTCGAGTACGACAGCATCGCGATCCGGGGCTCGACGCCGAAGCGGGCGGCGGTGGCGGCGGACTGCACGGCGATGTCCGCGAGCTGCTCGGCGTCCGGGTCCGGATTGACCGCGCAGTCGCCGTACACCAGCACCTTGTCGGCGAGGCACATGAAGAAGACCGACGAGACGATCGAGGCATCGGGTTTCGTCTTGATGATCTCGAAGGCCGGCCGGATCGTCGCCGCCGTGGAGTGCACCGCCCCGGAGACCATCCCGTCGGCCAGCCCCTCCTGGACCATCAGGGTGCCGAAGTAGTTGACGTCCGAGACCACGTCGTACGCCAGCTCGACCGTCACTCCGCGGTGCGCCCGCAGCTGTGCGTACCGCTCGGCGAACGACTGGCGCAGCTCCGAGGTCTGCGGGTCGATGAGCTGGGTCTCGGCCAGGTCGATGCCGAGGTCGGCGGCCTTCTTGCGGATCACGTCCGGGTCGCCGAGCAGCGTGAGGTCGCAGACGTCCCGGCGCATCAGCACGTCGGCCGCGCGCAGCACGCGTTCCTCGGTGCCCTCCGGCAGCACCACCCGGCGCCGGTCCGCGCGCGCCTGCTCCAGCAGCTCGTGTTCGAACATCATCGGCGTGACCCGGCCGCTGCGGGCGACCGAGATCCGGTCGAGGAGGGCGCCGGTGTCGACGTGCCGCTCGAAGAGGCCGAGCGCGGTCTCCGCCTTGCGCGGGGTCGCCGCGTTCAGCCTGCCCTCAAGCGCGAAGAGTTCCCCGGCGGTGGGGAAGGAGCCGCCGGCCACCGAGACGACCGGGGTGCCCGGTGCGAGCCGTGCGGCCAGCGTGAGTATCTCCTCGCCGGGCCGCTCGTCCAGGGTGAGCAGCACCCCGGCGATCGGCGGCGTCCCGGCGCTGTGGGCGGCGAGCGAGCCGACCACCAGGTCCGCGCGATCCCCGGGCGTCACCACCATGCACCCCGGGGTCAGCGCCTTCAGCAGATTCGGCAGCATCGCCCCGCCGAAGACGAAGTCCAGCGCGTCCCGGGCCAGCCCGGAGTCGTCGCCGAGGAGCACCGTGCCGTCCAGGGCCGCGGTGATCTGGGCGACCGTCGGCGCCGAGAGGGCCGGCTCGTCCGGCAGCACCGAGCAGGGCACCGGCAGGGTCGCGGTGAGGCGTTCCGCGATGACGTCCCGGTCGGCCGGGGCCACCCGGTTCACGATCATCGCGAGCACATCGCAGCCCAGGCCCGAGTAGGCCCGGTACGCGTTGCGGGTCTCGGCGCGCACCGACTCCGCGTTCTGGTCCCGGCCGCCGACCACCGCGATCACCGAGGCGCCGAACTCGTTGGCCAGGCGGGCGTTGAGCGCCAGCTCGTCCGGGAGCTGGGTGGCGGCGAAGTCGGTGCCGAGGACGAGGACCACCTCGTAGTCGACGGCCACCCGGTGGAAGCGCTCGACCAGCCGGGAGACGAGTTCGTCGGTGCCCTGCTCGGCCTGGATCGCGGACGCCTCGTGGTAGTCCATCCCGTAGACCGTGCCCGGGTCCTGGGAGAGCCGGTAGCGGGCCCGCAGCAGCTCGAACAGCCGGTCGGGGTCGTCGTGCACCAGGGGGCGGAACACCCCGACCCGGTCCACCTGGCGGGTCAGCAGCTCCATGACGCCCAGGTCCACGACCTGGCGGCCGTCTCCCCGGTCGATCCCGGTCACGTACACGCTGCGCGTCACGCGTGTCTCCCGTCGTCTCTGGTCCGGTATGGTGCCCGGTTCGCGTGGTAATCGCCCGTTTGACGATACCCGTGGGGGTGGCGGGGCCGCCCGCCGGACGACTGCCCCGCGAGGGCGTCCGCGGGCCGCCCCGGAGCAGCCGGGAGCGCGGGCCCCGCGCCCGGCGTGGGACACTCGTCGTGACTCACGGTACGGGGGAGGCGGAAGCGACCCCCGTACCGGATGCCAGTGGAGCGGGCCCAGCGAGCAGGAGACGGAACAGGATGCGCATCGGAGTTCTCACCGCAGGCGGCGACTGCCCCGGCCTGAACGCAGTGATCCGCTCGGTCGTCCACCGGGCCGTCGTCGGCCACGGCGACGAGGTCATCGGCTTCGAGGACGGTTTCAAGGGCCTCCTCGACGGCCACTTCAGGCCCCTCGACCTGAACGCGGTCAGCGGCATCCTCGCCCGCGGCGGCACCATCCTCGGCTCGGCCCGCCTGGAGCGCGCCCGGCTGCGCGAGGCCGCCGAGAACTGTGCCGAGCTGAGCCGGCGTTACGGCATGGACGCGCTGATCCCGATCGGCGGCGAGGGCACCCTGACCGCCGCCCGGATGCTCGCGGACGCCGGAATGCCCGTCGTCGGCGTCCCGAAGACCATCGACAACGACATCTCCTCCACCGACCGCACGTTCGGCTTCGACACCGCCGTGGGCGTCGCGACGGAGGCCATAGACCGTCTGAAGACCACCGCCGAGTCCCACCAGCGCGTGATGGTGGTCGAGGTGATGGGCCGCCACGCGGGCTGGATCGCGCTGGAGTCCGGCATGGCCGGCGGCGCCCACGGCATCTGTCTCCCCGAGCGCAAGTTCGAGGTGGACGACCTGGTCAAGATGGTCGAGGAGCGCTTCGCGCGCGGCAAGAAGTTCGCCGTCATCTGCGTCGCCGAGGGCGCGCACCCGGCCGAGGGCTCGATGCCGTACGCCAAGGGCGAGATCGACCAGTACGGACACGAGCGGTTCCAGGGCATCGGCAACCGGCTGGCCGTCGAGCTGGAGAAGCGGCTCGGCAAGGAGGCCCGCCCGGTCATCCTCGGCCACGTCCAGCGCGGCGGCACCCCGACCGCGTACGACCGCGTCCTCGCCACCCGCTTCGGCTGGCACGCGGTGGAGGCCGCGCACCGGGGCGACTTCGGCCGGATGACCGCGCTGCGCGGCAACGCCATCGAGATGGTCCCGCTCGCCGAGGCGGTCACCCAGCTCAAGACGGTCCCGCTGGACCGGATGCACGAGGCCGAGTCGGTCTTCTGAGCGCGTCTTCCGCGCTTGCGTTACGCGGGAGGGCCGGCCCGTTACGCCGGAGGCCCGGCCGCCTCCCAGAAGCGGGGCACGATCCCGGCGAGGAAGGCCCGGCCCTCCTCGCCGGTGTTGCCCGGCCGGTCCGTGCCCGCGCTGCTCCAGCTCAGCGTGGAGACCATCAGCGCCTGGTAGTCGCCGTGCAGCCGCTCCAGGACCTCCTGGACCCGGCGCCGGTCCACCGGTGCCAGCTTGGCCACCGGCCGGGCGTACGCCTGCCACCGCGTCGTCACCGCGCTGCGCAGCAGGTCCGCCAGCTCCTCCTCGCGCCCGGTCGCCGTCACGAAGTCCGCGGGCGTCAGGCCCAGCGCCTCGCTCAGCGCGGCGGACTGGCGCTCGTTGCCCCGCCAGCGCCCCGACTCCTCCATCCGCAGATACGCGGCGGCGGCCATTCCCACCCGGGCGGCCAGCTCGTCCGGCGACAGCTCCCGGGAGACCCGGTGCTCGCGCAGGCTGCGCGCGGCCGTCAGCAGCTCGCCCGGGGCGCACCACAGCACCCCGGCCAGTGCGGTGAGTTCGTATTCCGAGGGGATCGCGAGCCCGCGTTCCCAGGCGGCCACCGTCTCGGCGGTGATCCGTAGTCCGTACTGAGCGCCGAGGCCGTAGGCGACATGGCCGGGAGCCATACCCAGGGCCTCGCGGAGTCTTCGGGCGGCGGGGGCGTTGAAAGGCGGAGAGGGGTGCACGGGGACACCGTAAGGAGGTCGGGGCCCCGCTGACTACGGTGTGTTCGCCCGAGAACACGGCTCATAGGAAGGTCCTAGGTACAAAAGCCGCACCACGGGACCGGTCGCCCCTCACCTCGCCCTCTCCGGCCGCCTCCGCTCAGCGTCCCTCCGGCCGCCACCGGTAGTGCAGCTCGGGCCGCCCCACCTGCCCGTACTGCGGACTGCGCACCGCCCGCCCCGCCGTCACCAGGTGTTCCAGATAGCGGCGCGCGGTGATCCGCGAGATCCCCAGCTCCAGGCCCGCCGCCGAGGCCGTCAGACCGTCCGGGGCCGCCCGCAGCGCCCCGGTCACCGCCTCCAGGGTCGGCGCGCTCAGCCCCTTGGGCAGCCGGGCCGGCTCCGGGGCCCGCAGCGCGGCGAGCGCCCGGTCCACCTCGTCCTGCCCGCTCGCCTCACCGGCCGCCGCCCGGAACTCCGCGTACCGCACGAGCCGGTCCCGCAGCGTGGCGAAGGTGAACGGCTTCAGCACGTACTGCACGACGCCCAGCGAGACGCCCTCCCGGACCACGGCCAGGTCGCGGGCCGAGGTCACCGCGATCACGTCCGCCGCGTGCCCGGCCGCCCGCAGCGAGCGCAGCAGCTGGAGCCCGTGCCCGTCGGGCAGATAGAGGTCCAGGAGCAGCAGGTCGACCGGGGTGCGCTCCAGCGCCCGGACGGCCTCGGCGCGCGAGTGCGCCACGGCGGCCACGGCGAAGCCCGGCACCCTGCCCACGTACAGCCGGTGCGCGTCCGCCGCCACCGGGTCGTCCTCCACCACCAGGACCCGGATCACGACCGCACCCCCGCGCCCAGCGGCAGCCGTACGGTGAATTCCGCGCCGCCGTCCGGACCCCGCTCCAGCGCCACCGTCCCGCCGCCCCGGTGCGCCGCCTGCCGGACCAGGGCCAGGCCGAGGCCGCGCCCCGCGCCGTGCGTCGACCAGCCGGCCCGGAACACCTCGGCCGTGTCCGCCGGGGCGACCCCGGCCCCGTTGTCCGCGACCCGCAGCAGCAGTTCGCCCCCGTCGGCGAGCGCGGTGACGGTGACCCGGCCGCGCCCGGGCGCCTCCCGGGTCACCGCGTCCACCGCGTTGTCGATCAGATTGCCGAGGACGGTCACCAGATCGCGGGCGGGCAGCGACGCGGGCAGGGCGCCGTCGTCTATCAGGCTGTCCTCCGCGAGCACCAGCTCCACGCCCCGTTCGTTCGCCTGCGCCGCCTTGCCCAGGAGCAGGGCGGCGAGCACCGGTTCGGCGACCGCGCCCACCACCCGGTCGGTGAGCGCCTGGGCCAGCTCCAGTTCGGCCGTGGCGAAGCCCACCGCCTCCTCCGCCCGGCCCAGCTCGATCAGCGAGACCACGGTGTGCAGCCGGTTCGCCGCCTCGTGCGCCTGGGAACGCAGCGCCCGGGTGAAGCCGCGCTCCGAGTCCAGCTCACCGGAGAGCGCCTGGAGCTCGGTGCGGTCGCGCAGGGTCACCACGGTCCCGCGCCGCTCGCCGCCGACCACCGGACGGGTGTTGACGACGATGATCCGGTCCGCCGTCAGATGCACCTCGTCCACCCGCTCCTCGGAGGCGAGCAGCGCCCCGGTCAGCGGGGCCGGCAGATCGAGGTCGGCGATCCGGCGGCCCACCGCGCCCGGGGCCAGGCCGAGCAGCTCCCGGCCCGCGTCGTTGACCAGGGCGATCCGGCGCTGCCCGTCCAGCATCAGCAGTCCCTCGCGCACCGCGTGCAGGGTCGCTTCGTGGTAGTCGTGCAGCCGGCTCAGCTCCGCCGCGTTCATCCCGTGCGTGTGCCGGCGCAGCCGCGCGTTGATCACGTACGTGCCGAGCCCGCCGAGCACCAGGGCCGCGCCGGCCGCCAGCGCCAGGGCGCCGAGCTGCGCCCGCACCTGTGAGGAGACCCGGTCCACGGTGATGCCCGCGCTGACCAGGCCGGTGATCCGGCCGCCGTCGCGGACCGGGGTGACGACCCGGATCGAGGGGCCGAGCGTGCCGGTGTACGTCTCCGAGAAGGTCTCGCCGCGCAGCGCCCGGGCGGTGTGCCCGAGGAAGGTCTCCCCGATGCGGTCGGCGTCCGGGTGCGTCCAGCGGACCCGGTCCGGGCTCATGATCGTGATGAAGGCGATCCCGGTGTCCTTGCGCACCCGCTCCGCGTACGGCTGGAGCGCGGCGGACGGGTCGTCGGTGCGGATCGCCTCCCGGACGGACGGCGATCCGGCCACCGAGAGGGCCACCGCCCGCGCCTGCCGCGCCGCCGTCTCCTCGGCCTGGCCGCGCCCGGAGACGTACGCGAAGCACGCGCACCCCGCCACGACGGCCGCCACCAGCACCACCTGCCACGCGAACAGCTGGCCGGCCAGACTGCGCGGTCGGGTACGGGGGAAACGCATGCGGATAAGTGTGCCTGGCCGAAAACCTGGGTGGGGCCGGCCACCGGTGAACGAAATGCACGCAACGGTGACCGGCGTCACAGCGGGCGGGATAGTCGCCGGGACCCCCGGCACGGGGGTGGGACGAGGACGACCCGAGGAGACCCCCGTGGCAGTGAGCGCCGCCGAAACGGAACGCACCAAGCCGGACCGTACGAAGTATCTGTACATCGCCGTGATCGTGGCCGTGGGCCTCGGCATCCTGGTGGGCTTCGTCGCCCCCGACGCGGCCGTCGAGCTCAAGCCCATCGGCACCGGGTTCGTGAACCTGATCAAGATGATGATCTCGCCGATCATCTTCTGCACGATCGTGCTGGGCGTCGGCTCGGTCCGCAAGGCCGCCAAGGTCGGTGCCGTCGGCGGGCTCGCCCTCGGCTACTTCCTGGTCATGTCGACGGTCGCGCTGGCCATCGGCCTGATCGTCGGCAACATCCTGGAGCCCGGCTCCGGCCTCCACATCACCGAGGCGGTCCGCGCCGCCGGCGAGAAGCAGGCCGCGGGGGCCGGCGAGTCCACCACGGACTTCCTGCTCGGGATCATCCCGACCACCCTGGTCTCCGCGTTCACCGAGGGCGAGGTCCTCCAGACCCTGCTGATCGCCCTGCTCGCGGGCTTCGCGCTCCAGGCCCTGGGCCCGGCGGGCGAACCGGTGCTGCGCGGCATCGGGCACATTCAGCGCCTCGTCTTCCGCATCCTCGCCATGATCATGTGGGCGGCGCCCATCGGCGCGTTCGGCGCGATGGCCGCGGTGGTCGGCGAGACCGGCGTGGACGCGCTGAAGTCCCTCGCGGTCATCATGATCGGCTTCTACGTCACCTGCGCGCTCTTCGTCTTCGTGGTGCTCGGCGCGATCCTGCGGCTGGTCGCGGGGGTCAACATCTTCGCGCTGCTGAAGTACCTCAGCCGCGAGTTCCTGCTGATCCTGTCCACCTCCTCCTCGGAATCGGCGCTGCCCCGGCTGATCGCGAAGATGGAGCACATGGGCGTCAGCAAGCCCGTCGTCGGCATCACCGTGCCGACCGGCTACTCCTTCAACCTGGACGGCACCGCGATCTACCTCACGATGGCCTCGCTGTTCATCGCCAACGCGACCGGCGACCCGCTGAGCATCGGCGAGCAGATCTCGCTGCTGGTCTTCATGGTCATCGCCTCCAAGGGCGCCGCGGGCGTCACCGGTGCCGGTCTCGCGACCCTGGCCGGCGGCCTCCAGTCGCACCGCCCCGAGCTGGTGGACGGTGTCGGCCTGATCGTCGGCATCGACCGCTTCATGAGCGAGGCCCGCGCCCTGACGAACTTCGCGGGCAACGCGGTCGCCACGGTCCTCGTCGGCACCTGGACCAAGGAGATCGACCGCGAACGGGTCGGCCAGGTGCTCTCCGGCGCGATCCCCTTCGACGAGAAGATGCTCAGCGACGAGGGCCCGGCCGAGCCGTACGTCCCCGAGGCCCGCGAGGGCGGCGAGGACCGGCCCTCGCTCACCAAGGTCTGACCGGCCCGCATTCCTCCTTGCCTTGACGTCGGCGTCAAGGATTACGGTCGCGGTATGCGAATCGGGGAGCTGGCCGAACGGGCCGGGACGACGACGCGGACGCTGCGCTACTACGAGTCGCGCGGGCTGCTGCCCGCGCGGCGCGCGGTGAACGGCTACCGCACGTACGACGAGAGCGACCTCAGGCTGATCCGGCAGATCCGGACCCTCCAGGACTTCGGGTTCGACCTGGAGGAGACCCGGCCCTTCGTGGAGTGCCTGCGCGCCGGGCACCCCGCCGGGGACTCCTGCCCCGCCTCGCTCGCCGTCTACCGGCGCAAACTCGGCGAGCTCGACCGGCTCATCGAGCAGCTGCGGGGCGTCCGCGCGGAGGTGGGCGCCCAGCTGGCCCGCGCCGAGCTGGAGGCGTCCGCCGAACTGCCCGGCGGCCCCGAACCACGCTGCGAACTGGGAGGATGACAGATGATCCACGTAACGGGCGTCGACGAACTCACCGACGAGACCTTCGACGCCGAGGTGCTGGGGGAGACCCGGCCCGTCCTGGTGGAGTTCACCGCCGAATGGTGCGGCCCCTGCCGCCAGCTCGCCCCGGTCCTGGGCGCCATCGCCGAGGAGGAGCGCGAACGGCTCCGCGTCGTCCAGATCGACGTCGACCGCAACCCGGGCACCAGCACCCGGTACGGCGTCCTGTCGATGCCGACCCTGATGGTGTTCCGGGACGGCGAACCGGTGAAGTCCATGGTCGGCGCCCGCCCGAAGCGGCGGCTGCTCCAGGAGCTGGAGGACGTACTCTGAAACGCCCGGGGGCGGGGCCACCGCGGCCCCGCCCCCCGTCGCGTCACGTCACGTCACGCCGGCTTGAACCACACCGTCGCCAGCGGCGGCAGCGTCAGCGACACGCTCGACGGCCTGCCGTGCGACGGTACGTCCTCCGGCTTCAGCGGCTCCTCGTTGACCACCCCGCCGCCCCCGTACCGGGCCGCGTCCGTGTTCAGGACCTCCGCCCACAGCCGGGGACCCTCCGGCACCCCGAGCCGGTAGTCGTGCCGCACCACCGGTGAGAAGTTGGAGACCGCCAGCAGCGGCGCGCCCTTCGCGTCGTGGCGCAGGAACGCGAACACGTTGTCCTCCGCCGCGCCCCCGTCCACCCAGGCGAAGCCCTCCGGACGGGTGTCGCGCTGCCAGAGCGCGGGCGTCGCCCCGTACACCCTGTTCAGCTCGCCCACCAGCTCCCGCACCCCGCGGTGGTCGCCGGACGCCTCGTACGACGGGTCCAGCAGCCACCAGTCCGGGCCGTGCCCCTCCGACCACTCCGCGCCCTGCGCGAACTCCTGCCCCATGAACAGCAGTTGCTTGCCCGGGTGGGCCCACATGAAGCCCAGGTACGCGCGGTGGTTGGCGCGCTGCTGCCACCAGTCGCCCGGCATCTTGGAGACCAGCGCCTGCTTGCCGTGCACCACCTCGTCGTGCGAGATCGGCAGCACGTAGTTCTCGCTGTACGCGTACACCATCGAGAACGTCATCTCGTTGTGGTGGTACTTGCGGTGCACCGGCTCCTTGGAGATGTACACCAGCGAGTCGTGCATCCAGCCCATGTTCCACTTCAGCCCGAAGCCGAGCCCGCCGTGGTCGGTGGCCCGGGTCACGCCGTCCCAGGCGGTGGACTCCTCGGCGATGGTGACCACACCCGGATTGCGCCGGTAGACCGTGGCGTTCATCTCCTGGAGGAAGGCGACCGCGTCCAGATTCTCCCGCCCGCCGAACTCGTTGGGCGACCACTGGCCGTCCTCGCGCGAGTAGTCCAGGTAGAGCATCGAGGCGACCGCGTCCACCCGCAGCCCGTCGATGTGGAACTGCTCGCACCAGTACGTGGCGTTGGCGACCAGGAAGTTACGCACCTCGGTCCGCCCGTAGTCGAACTCCAGGGTCCCCCAGTCCGGGTGCGCGGCCCGTCGCGGGTCCTCGTGCTCGTACAGCGGCCGGCCGTCGAACTCCGCGAGCGCCCAGTCGTCGCGCGGGAAGTGCGCCGGCACCCAGTCCATGATCACGCCGATCCCGGCCCGGTGCAGCGCGTCCACCAGGAAGCGGAAGTCGTCCGGCGAGCCCATCCGGGAGGTCGGCGCGTAGAACCCGGTGACCTGATAGCCCCAGGAACCGCCGAAGGGGTGCTCCGACACCGGCATCAGCTCGACGTGCGTGAAGCCCAGCTCCTTGACGTAAGCGGGCAGTTGCTCCGCCAGCTGCCGGTACGAGAGACCGGGCCGCCAGGACGGCAGATGCACCTCGTACACCGAGAACGGCGCCTCGTGCACCGGCACGTTCCCCCGGTTCGCCATCCACTCCTGGTCCTGCCACACATGGTGCGCGGCCGTCACCACCGAGGCGGTGGCGGGCGGCACCTCGGTGTGCCGGGCCATCGGGTCCGAGCGCGTCGTGTGCGAACCGTCCGGGCGGCAGATGTCGAACTTGTACAGCGCGCCCTCCCCGGTTCCCGGCAGGAACAGCTCCCACACCCCGGACGCGCCCAGCGACCGCATCGGGAAGCCCGTGCCGTCCCAGTAGTTGAAGTCACCGCACACCCGCACACCCCGGGCGTTCGGCGCCCACACCGTGAACCGCGTCCCGGCGACCCCCTGGTGCTCCATCGGCCGCGCCCCGAGCGCGTTCCACAGCTCCTCGTGCCGCCCCTCCCGGATCAGGTGCAGATCCAGTTCCCCGAGCGCGGGCAGGAAGCGGTACGGGTCGTGGACCTCGATCTCGTTGTCCTCGTAAGTCACCAGCAGCCGGTACTCCGGCACCTCCGGCAGCGGCAGCACCCCGGAGAACAGCCCGTCCCCGTCGCTGTGCAGCGGCGCCCGCAGCCCCTTCGCGAGCACGGTGACCGCCCGGGCGAACGGGCGCAGCACCCGGATCTCCACCCCGTCGCCCACCTGGTGCGCGCCCAGCAGACCGTGCGGGGCGTGATGCTCGCCGGCCAGCAGCCGGCCCCGGTCGGCGTCGTGCAGCGGGGTGGCCGGGCGCAGCTCCTGACTGCCGGCGCTGCGGGGCTTGGGCGGTGCGGCGGCGGCCTTCTTCGTGCGCTTGGCCGGGGCGGCGGCGGCCCCCGACGCGGAGGTCTTCTTCGGGGCGCGCTTCTTCGCGGGCGGCCCGGCCTGCGGGGAGGACAGCGTGGCGGCGATCGGTTCCCCGGCGGGCGGGAGCTCGGCGGCGGGCGCGGCGGGTGTGGCGGACACGGCGGGCTCGGACTTGCGGGACGGCTTGCGGGCGGTCACAGGGACAGCCTCCTCGGAGATGTCGGCGGGGCGGTACGGATGGGGCGGTACGGGGGAGGGGGCATCCTCAGCCGGCGGAGTCCGCGGCCAGGCGGTGGATCGCGGCCATCGGGACCGGCAGCCAGTCGGGCCGGTGCCGGGCCTCGTACAGCACCTCGTACACCGCCTTGTCGGTCTCGTGGGCGCGCAGCAGCTCCGGTTCGGCGCGCGGGTCGGCGCCCGCCGCCTCGGCGTAGCCGTCGCAGTAGGCGTCCCGGCAGCGGGCGGCCCACTCGGGCTTCCAGGGCCGGTGCGAGCGGGCCGCGTAGTCGAAGGAGCGCAGCATCCCGGCCACATCGCGCACCGGGGGCTGCGGGCTGCGGCGCTCCGGCAGCGGCCGGGCCGGCTCGCCCTCGAAGTCGATCAGCGACCAGAAGCCGTCGGCGCCGCGCAGGGTCTGGCCGAGATGGAGGTCGCCGTGCACCCGCTGGGCGGCCCAGCCGCACCCCCGGTGCCCGAGCGCGACGACCGCGTCGAAGGCGGTGCGCAGCCCCGGGACGTACGGGACCAGCTCCGGGACCGCGTGGGCGGCGGCCTCCAGGCGCTCCACCATGGCGGCGGCCAGCTCGTCGGTCTGGGCGCGGCGGAGCACCGGGGTGGGCAGGGCGGCGGCGAGGGCGGTGTGCACCTCGGCGGTGGCCCGGCCCAGCGCCTTCGCCTCGGCCAGGAAGTCGTGCCCGGTGGCGAGGGCGCGCAGGGCGAGCTGCCAGCCGTCCTGGGCGCCGCGCAGGAAGGGCTGGAGCACCCCGAGCGTCAGCCGCTCCGGTGTCGCCGCCTCGAACCAGGCGACCGGCGCCGGGACCCGCCCGCACCCCTCGCGGGAGAGCGCGAGCGGCAGTTCCAGGTCGGGATTGGTGCCCGGGAAGACCCGGCGGAAGATCTTCAGGATGTACGCGTTGCCGTACACCAGTGAGGAGTTGGACTGCTCGGTGTCCAGCACCCGGGGCGGCAGGTCCTCCGGGATGGGCTCCGGGCCCCGGTCGAAGCGGACCGCGCCGAGCCGGCCGGGGCTGCGCAATCGTTCCAGCAGCAGTGCGGCGAGGCGTGCGTCGTGCAGCCCGTCGTAGACCGCGAGCCCGGCCAGCGGCCCGTCGGGCACCCGGCCGATCGCGGCGGGCGCGAGGTGCTGGGGCAGCGCGGCGCGGACGCCGAGGAGCAATTGGTAGCAGTCCACCGGGGGCTGGGCGGGCATCGTGGGCTGGTGGACCCGCACCAGCAGGTGCAGCAGTCCGGGGGTGGTGCCGTCGCCGTCCACCGGCAGTATCTCGGTGGCCGAGACGAGCGAGAAGGCGGTGATGGACCGTCCCTTGCCCGCGAACCACCGCTGCCGGGGCAGCCATTCATGGAGCAGCGGTCCGAGAGACGGGATCAGGGCTGTGCTGTTCGCCAGGGTGACCTGAGCGGATGCAGCCTCCGACATGGCATCGCGTCCTTTCCCCGGGCACACCACAGGATGCGAAGAGTGTCCCGGATTGCGGCATTGGCTGTCCGGCTGTGCGGGACGTGTCGGGTCAGGATGATCCGTACGGACTCGACATGAGGGGATCGAAACGCCAGGAGGATCCAGGAAGCTTCCTGAACCACCCGGTATGGGGGCGGGTGCCCGGTGCGGGGCGGCGGAAACCGCCCCGCACCGGGCTTTGCGCGTCAGCTCGGCGGTGCGTCCTTGCGCAGCCGGAACCAGTAGAAGCCGTGTCCCGCGAGTGTCAGCAGGTAGGGCCACTGACCGACGGCGGGGAAGCGCACCCCGCCGATCAGCTCCACCGGATGACGCCCGTTGAAGGACCTGAGGTCGAGCTCCGTCGGCTGTGCGAACCGGGAGAAGTTGTGGACGCACAGCACGAGGTCGTCCCCGTGCTCACGGGTGAAGGCGAGCACGGCCGGGTTCGACGACGGCAGTTCGTTGTAGGTGCCGAGGCCGAACGCGGGGTTCTGCTTGCGGATCTCGATCATTCGCCGGGTCCAGTGCAGCAGCGAGGACGGGGAGGCCATCGACGCCTCGACGTTGGTGACCTGGTAGCCGTAGACCGGGTCCATGATCGTGGGGAGGTAGAGCCGCCCCGGATCGCTGGAGGAGAATCCGGCGTTGCGGTCGGGCGTCCACTGCATCGGGGTGCGGACCGCGTCCCGGTCGCCCAGCCAGATGTTGTCGCCCATCCCGATCTCGTCCCCGTAGTAGAGGATCGGGGAGCCCGGCAGCGACAGCAGCAGGGCGGTGAACAGCTCGATCTGGTTGCGGTCGTTGTCCAGCAGCGGCGCCAGCCGGCGGCGGATGCCGATGT
The DNA here is from genome assembly GCF_045161735.1 of Streptomyces sp. NBC_00726. Lineage (NCBI taxonomy): Bacteria > Bacillati > Actinomycetota > Actinomycetes > Kitasatosporales > Streptomycetaceae > Streptomyces > Streptomyces sp. NBC_00726. The sequence continues at coordinate 4,835,860 of NZ_CP108983.1, forward strand.
TGGCCCGCATCCGGGGGTCCTTGGCGTACTCCGCGTACATGTAGTCGCGCTCTTCGTCCGTCACCATTTCGAGCGTCAGCTCGTCGTGGTTGCGCAGAAAAATGCCCCACTGGCAGTTGTCCGGGATCGCCGGGGTCTTCGCCAGGATTTCGGATACCGGGTAGCGGCTCTCGCGCCGTACGGCCATGAAGATGCGCGGCATCACGGGGAAGTGGAACGCCATGTGGCACTCGTCCCCGCCGGAGCCGTAGTCTCCGAAGTAGTCCACCACGTCCTCGGGCCACTGGTTGGCCTCGGCGAGCAGGACCGTGTCCGGGTAGTTGGCGTCGATCTCCTTGCGGACCCGCTTGAGGAAGTCGTGCGTCTCCGGCAGGTTCTCGCAGTTGGTGCCCTCGCGCTGGTAGAGGTACGGCACCGCGTCGACCCGGAAGCCGTCGATGCCCAGGTCCAGCCAGAAGCGGAGCGCGGAGATGATCTCCTCCTGCACCGCCGGGTTCTCGTAGTTGAGGTCGGGCTGGTGCGAGAAGAACCGGTGCCAGTAGTACTGCTTGCGCACCGGGTCGAAGGTCCAGTTGGACGACTCGGTGTCCACGAAGATGATCCGGGCGTCCGGGAACTGCTTGTCGTCGTCGGCCCAGATGTAGTAGTCGCCGTACGGCCCGTCGGGGTCGGTCCGGGACTGCTGGAACCACTCGTGCTGGTCGCTCGTGTGGTTCATGACGAAGTCGATGATCACGCGCATGCCGCGCTGGTGCGCGGCGTCCACGAACTCCACGAAGTCGGCGAGATCGCCGAACTCCGGCAGCACGGCGGTGTAGTCGGAGACGTCGTAACCGCCGTCGCGCAGCGGTGACTTGAAGAAGGGCGGCAGCCAGAGGCAGTCGACCCCCAGCCACTGGAGGTAGTCGAGCTTGGCGGTGAGCCCCTTCAGGTCTCCGATGCCGTCGCCGTTGGAGTCCTGGAAGGACCGGACGAGCACCTCGTAGAAGACGGCACGCTTGAACCAGTCGGGATCGCGGTCCTTGGCCGGGGTGTCCTCGAACGTGTCGTGGACGGGCTCATTGACGATCATGGTGTGGGTGACCCTCCGGTCGGCGGGGACGGTCGCAGGACGGCGATGTGCGCGGGCGTCACGCCCGGCTCAAGGCGCACATAGAACGTCCTGCCCCAGTGATAGGAAGTGCCGGTGAGCTCGTCGCGCACCGGCACGCTCTCGTGCCGGTCGAGGCCGAGTTGCGGCATGTCCAACGAGACGGTCGCCTCCTGGGTGTGGTGCGGGTCGAGGTTGACGACCACCAGAAGGATGTTCGAACCGGAACGCTTGCTGTACGCGATCACCGCGTCGTTGTCCGACGCGTGGAAGTGCACGTCACGCAGCTGTTGCAGGGCCGGGTGGCGGCGCCTGATCCGGTTGAGCGAGGTGATGAGCGGGGCGAGCGAACGGCCCTCGCGCTCTGCGGCTTCCCAGTCCCTGGGCCGGATCTCGTACTTCTCCGAGTCGAGGTACTCCTCACTGCCGTGATGGATCGGGGTGTTCTCGCACAGCTCGTACCCCGCGTACACCCCCCAGGAGGGGGAAAGGGTCGCCGCGAGCACCGCCCTGGCCTCGAAGGCGGGCCGGCCGCCCTCCTGAAGGTATCCGGGAAGGATGTCGGGGGTGTTCACGAAGAAATTCGGCCGCATGAACGCGGCGGTCTCACCGGCCAGTTCGGTCACGTAATCCGTGAGTTCCCGGCGGGTGTTCCGCCAGGTGAAATACGTGTACGACTGCTGGAATCCGATGGCGCCGAGGGTGCGCATCATCGCGGGGCGGGTGAATGCCTCGGCCAGGAAGATCACATCGGGATCGGTGCCGTTGATCTCCGCGATGACCTTCTCCCAGAAGATCACCGGTTTGGTGTGCGGATTGTCGACACGGAAGATCCTCACCCCCCGGTCCATCCAGAACCGCAGGATGCGGACGCTCTCCGCGACGATGCCCGGAAGATCCTTGTCGAAGGCGATCGGATAGATGTCCTGGTATTTCTTCGGCGGATTCTCCGCGTACGCGATCGAGCCGTCGGCCCGGTGCTGGAACCACTCGGGGTGCTTCGCCACCCACGGATGGTCGGGCGAGCACTGGAGGGCGAAATCCAGGGCCACTTCGAGACGCAGACGACGGGCCGTCTCCACGAAATGGACGAAGTCCTCCAGCGTGCCCAGATCCGGGTGGACCGCGTCGTGCCCGCCCTCCGCCGAACCGATCGCCCAGGGCACGCCCACATCCTCGGGGCCCGGGGTCAGTGAGTTGTTCGGGCCCTTGCGGTGGGCCGTGCCGATGGGGTGGACGGGCGGCAGATAGACCACGTCGAAGCCCATCGCGGCGACCGCCGGAAGCCGCTCGGCCGCCGTCCGGAAGGTGCCGCTGACCAGCCGGGCCGGCTGCGCCTCGGCGGCCTTGGCGCCCCGGCCCCTGCGCGGCTTCGGGGTCTCGTAGCGGGCGCCCTCGGAGCGCGGGAACATCTCGTACCAGGAGCCGTACAGCGCGCGCCGGCGCTCGACCACCAGCGGGTGCGGCCGGGACGCGGTGACCAGCTCGCGCAGCGGGTGGCGGTCCAGCGCCTCCCGGGCCTCGGGCGCCAGGGCCGCCGCCAGCCGCGCCTCGGCGGGGCGGGACGCGTCGCGCAGCGCGTCCACCGCCGCGAGGACCGCCTCCCGGCCGTCGCGCTTCGGGACGCCCTCGGCGGCGCGCTCGTACAGCTCGGCGCCCTCGGCGAGGACCAGCGCGGTGTCGATGCCCGCCGGGATCTTGATCCCCGCCGCGTGCCGCCAGGTGGCGACCGGGTCGCTCCACGCCTCGACGGTGTACGTCCAGCGGCCCTCGGCGTCCGGGGTGACCTCGGCGCCCCAGCGGTCGGTGCCCGGCGCCAGCTCGCGCATCGGCGTCCAGGGGCCCGGGCGGCCGCTCGGGCTGTGCAGCACCACATTGGCGGCCACCGCGTCATGGCCCTCGCGGAAGACGGTCGCGGTGACCTGGAAGGTCTCACCGGCAACGGCCTTGGCGGGCCTTCTGCCGCAGTCGACGAGCGGATGGACGTCGAGAACGGGAATGCGACCGATCATGGAATCACCTGGGGGCTGGAGCTCGGACTCGGCAAAGTGGGCAGCGTGCGCCGAGGGCTTTACGCGCGCGCCGCGAAGGTGGGGATGCGTCCTTTCTAGTCGCTCCGTGGATGACTGGTGGGGTGTGGGCATGGCCGCTCCTGTGCGCGTTCACTCGAATGGCAGTCCAAACAGGTCGTATACGAACCGGGGGGCCGGTCACCGTGGGCCGGGGAATGAAGGACACGCGTGCCGGAGAAGCCTTTCCCCGCAACATGATGGGCCAATCCGGTGAAATGTCGTCCGAGGAGAAAGAACCGGCCATAACCTCTGTGGCGTACGGGTCCGGTGAACCCTTCCGGTACGGACGGGGCATACGGGAAATTCACGCGCCGTGTCCGGCGCGCCGGGGGCCCGGCTACCGTCGAGGGTGATGGAGCGGTGCACATGGAGGTGCGTCCCGCTCGGATTCGTACGTCCCCTGTAAAGGTGGAATACGTGAAGGCCATTCGTCGATTCACCGTGCGTCCCGTCCTTCCGGACTCCCTCCAACCCCTCAGCGACCTGGCGCGGAACCTGCGCTGGTCCTGGCACACCGAGACCCGCGAGCTCTTCCGGTCCGTCGACCCGGCGGCCGGCTCCGGCGCGGAGTGCGATCCCGTACGCCTGCTCGGCTCCGTGTCCGCGGGGCGGCTCGCCGAGCTGGCCCGGGACGAAGCGTTCCTGCGCCGGCTCGCCGAGGCGTCCGCCGACCTCCGCGCCTATCTCCAGGGCCCCCGCTGGTACCAGGAGCAGCGCGAGCAGGACGCCGCGCTCCCCGCCGCCATCGCCTACTTCTCACCCGAATTCGGGGTGACCGCCGCCCTGCCCCAGTACTCCGGCGGGCTCGGCATCCTCGCCGGGGACCACCTCAAGGCCGCCAGCGACCTGGGCGTGCCCCTCATCGGCGTCGGGCTGCTCTACCGCCACGGCTATTTCCGGCAGAGCCTGTCCCGGGACGGCTGGCAGCAGGAGCACTACCCGGTCCTCGACCCGAACGAGCTGCCGCTCACCCTGATCCGCGAGGCCGACGGCACCCCGGCCCAGGTCGTCCTGGACCTGCCCGGCGGCCGCTCCCTGCACGCCCAGATCTGGCAGGCCCACGTCGGCCGGGTCCCCCTGCTGATGCTCGACTCCGACGTCGAGGAGAACGCCCCCGGCGAGCGCGAGGTCACCGACCGGCTGTACGGCGGCGGCAGCGAGCACCGGCTGCTCCAGGAGATGCTGCTGGGCATCGGCGGGGTCCGCGCCGTGCGCGCGTACTGCCGGCTCACCGGCCACGCCGCCCCCGAGGTCTTCCACACCAACGAGGGCCACGCCGGCTTCCTCGGCCTGGAGCGCATCCGCGAACTCGCCACCACGGGCCTGGACTTCGACGCCTCGGTGGAGTCCGTCCGGGCCGGCACCGTCTTCACCACGCACACCCCGGTCCCGGCCGGAATCGACCGTTTCGACCGCGAACTCGTCGCCCGCCACTTCGGCGAGGACGGCGAACTGCCCGGCGTCCCCGCCGACCGCGTCCTGGAACTCGGCACCGAGACCTACCCCGGCGGCGACCCGGGTGTCTTCAACATGGCGGTCATGGGGCTGCGGCTGGCCCAGCGCGCCAACGGGGTCTCCACGCTGCACGGCGCGGTCAGCCGGGAGATGTTCGCCGGGCTCTGGCCGGGCTTCGACGCGCCGGAGGTCCCGATCACCTCCGTCACCAACGGGGTCCACGCGCCGACCTGGGTCGCCCCCGAGGTCTACCGGCTGCGCGCCGAGTCGGGCTCGGCCCCGGGCCGCTGGGACTCCGTCGCGGACATCCCGGCCCGCCGGCTCTGGGACCTGCGCCGCACCCTGCGCGAACAGCTGGTGGCCGAGGTCCGGCAGCGGCTGTACGCCTCCTGGCGGCACCGGGGCGCCCAGCCCGCCGAGCTCGGCTGGATCGACGGGGTGCTCGACCCGGACGTCCTCACCATCGGCTTCGCCCGCCGCGTCCCCTCGTACAAGCGGCTGACGCTGATGCTGCGCGACCGGGACCGGCTGCGGGCGCTGCTGCTGCATCCGGAGCGGCCGGTCCAGATCGTCGTCGCGGGCAAGGCGCATCCGGCCGACGACGGCGGGAAGCGGCTGGTCCAGGAGCTGGTCAGATTCGCCGACGACGCCCGGGTCCGGCACCGGATCGTCTTCCTGCCCGACTACGGGATGGCGATGGCCCAGAAGCTCTACCCGGGCTGCGACGTCTGGCTGAACAACCCGCTGCGCCCGCTGGAGGCGTGCGGCACGAGCGGGATGAAGGCCGCGCTGAACGGCTGTCTCAACCTGTCGGTGCTGGACGGCTGGTGGGACGAGTGGTTCGAGCCGGACTTCGGCTGGGCGATCCCCACGGCCGAGGGCGGTGCGCTGGACGAGGACCGGCGCGACGACCTGGAGGCGAACGCCCTGTACGAGCTGATCGAGGACCGGGTCGCCCCGCACTTCTACGAGCGCGGGGACGAGGGGCTGCCGGGCCGCTGGACCGAGATGGTCCGCCGCACGATGGGCACCCTGGGGCCCAAGGTGCTCGCCGACCGGATGGTCGCGGAGTACGTGGAGCGGCTGTACGCCCCCGCCGCGCTCGCCCAGCGCGCGCTGGACGGGCCCCGGGCGCGGGAGCTGGCGGGCTGGAAGGCGAAGGTCCGGGCCGGCTGGCCGAGGGTGGCCGTCGACCATGTGGAGGCGGTGACGCCGACCGCCTCCGGCACGACGGCGGAGCTGGGGTCCACGCTGGCGCTGCGGGTCCGGGTCTCGCTGGGCGCGCTGGCGCCGGACGACGTGGAGGTGCAGGCGGTGGCCGGTCGGGTCGACTCGGCCGACGCGATCTCCGACGCCCAGGTCTTCCCGCTGAAGCCGGCGGGCGGCCAGGACCTGGAGGGCCACTGGCTGTACGAGGGCCCGCTCGCCCTGGACCGCACGGGACCGTACGGCTACACCGTGCGCGTGCTGCCCGCCCACCGGCTGCTGGCCGGCGGCGCCGAACTCGGCCTGGTCGCGCAGCCGACCGGGGCCATGGGCGACGGCGGGGGCGTGCTGCTGCGCTGAGCCGAGCGGCCCCCGGGGCCCGGCACCGGGAGAGGGCTTCCCGGTGCCGGGCCCTTCGCTTTCCGAAGACAGCAGCCTCCGCCGGGCCGGCCGCCACCCCGGCCCGGGCCGCCGCCCCCGCGGCCTTCACCCACCCCGGCGTACTCGTCAGCCGCCCCCAGCTCGACTTCGTACGCTCCAAGGTGCAGGCGCCCAGCCCTGGAAGAGCGCCTACGACCAGACAGCCGTTACGCGCAGAAGGCGATCGGGATCATGGATGCCTGGTCGGCCGTGATCAGGGACCACACCAACAGCAACGCCCCGCTCCAGACCGGCTGGGCGGGCTCCTCCTGGCCGCGGGCCGCCGAGATCATCAAGTACACGTACAACTCCTGGCCGAACTCCGGCCGCTTCGCCGCCATGCTGCGCGACGTCTATCTGCCGAAGGTCATCAACGGCTCGAACAGCAACGGCAACTGGGAGCTGTCCATGACCGGGGCCGCGATCGGCATCGCGGTCTTCCTGTGGGAGACCCTGACCCACGCGAACAACCCGAACTGAGCACATGGGACAGCCGCCCGGGGGGAGATGTCTCCGCCCGGGCGGCTGCGTCGGGTCAGTGACGGGTCATGCGGTGACCCGCGCACTGGTGGGGGTGGCGCTCAGGTGGTTCAGAAGGTCAGCTTGAAGCTGTTGATCGTGCCGCCGTAGTAGTAGTAGACGTCCTGGACCCGGAGCTTCCAGGTGCCGTTGGCGTTCTCCGACGAGGCGTTGACGGTGTACGTCGTCTTCACGTTGCTCGCCGAGTCGTAGTACGAGGCGTTCTTCAGCCGGTACGCGGTGCCGTCCGGTGCGACCAGGTCGATGACCAGGTCACCGCGCCAGCTGTGGGTGATGTCCACGCCGACCTTCAGGGCGCTGGGCGCCTTGCCGGAGCGGCCGGTGACGGTGACCGCGCTGGTGACGGCCGGGCCGGCGTCGGGGATGGTCACCGGGGTGTTGTTCTGGAAGACCGTGCCGTCGCCCGGGTCCGTGGGGTCGGTGCCGCCGCCGGAGCGCTCGCCCACGTTGATCCCGGCCCAGGCGTCCTGGACGGCCTTGTACTCGGCGCTGCTGGTGCCGTACAGCTCACCGGCCGCCGCGAGGGTGCCGGTGCGGGCGCCCGCGTAGTTGGTGGTGGAGGTGAACTTGGTGGAGAGCGCCTTGAACCAGATCTGCTCGGCCTTCGCGCGGCCGATGCCGGTCACCGGCAGGCCGTCCGAGGTCGGGGAGTTGTAGCTGACGCCGTTGATGGTCTTCGCGCCGCTGCCCTCGGACAGCAGGTAGAAGAAGTGGTTGGCCGGGCCCGACGAGTAGTGCACGTCGGTGTTGCCGATGCCCGAGTACCAGTTGTCGGGGGAGATGCCGTCGCGGCTCGGCTTGTCCTGGTAGCGCAGCGGGCTGCCGTCGCCGTTGATGTCGATCTTCTCGCCGATCAGGTAGTCACCCTTGTCGGTGGCGTTGTTGGCGTAGAACTCGACGGAGGTGCCGAAGATGTCGCTGGTCGCCTCGTTGAGGCCCCCGGACTCACCGCTGTAGATCAGTCCGGCGGTGTTCGCGGTGACGCCGTGGCTCATCTCGTGGGCCGCCACGTCCAGCGCGGTCAGCGGGTGGGCGTTGCCGCTGCCGTCGCCGTACGTCATGCAGAAGCAGCTGTCGGACCAGAAGGCGTTGACGTAGTTGTTGCCGTAGTGGACGCGGGAGTACGCGCCGACGCCGTTGCCCTTGATGCCGTTGCGGCCGTGGACGTTCTTGTAGTAGTCCCAGGTCATGGCCGCGCCGTAGTGGGCGTCCGCGGCCGCGGTCTCCGGGGTGGTCCCGTTGCCGTCTCCCCAGACGTCGTCGGAGCCGGAGAACAGCGTGCCCGTCCCGGAGGACGTGCTGTGGTTCAGGTTGTACGTCTTGTGGTTGCCGCGCGCGGTGTCGGTCAGGTTGTACGAGCCGGAGGACCCGGAGGTGCCCAGGGTGACCTGGCCGCTGTACTCGGTGTTGCCGACGCCGTTCTCGATGGCCTGCCACTCGAAGAGCTTGGCCCCGGACGTGGCGTCGGTGATGACGTGCAGCTCGTTCGGGGTGCCGTCCTCCTGGAGGCCGCCGACCACGGTCTCGTACGCGAGCTGCGGGGTGCCGGAGGCCATCCAGACGACCTTGCGGGGCGCCTGGTCCGCCTCGGCCTTGTCCGAACCGGCCGCCTTGGCCGCGCCGAGCGCCTGCTTGGCGGCCGCCGCCGGGGCGATGTCCGCGACCGTGTCCACGGCCTTCAGCTGGGAGGCGGTGGCGGGGGACGCCTTGACGACGCTCTGGGTCGCGCCGGCCTTGGTCTCCTGGACGACCAGGTCGCCGCCGAGGACCGGGAGGCCGTCGAAGGTACGTTCGTAACGGGTGTGCGTGGTGCCGTCGTTGTCCTGGACGACGTCCTTGACGACGAGCTTCTCCTGGGCCCCGAGGCCGAGCTCCTTCGCCGTCGCGGCCCGGCTCGCGGTGGCCTCGCGGATCAGCTCGGCACGCTGCGAGGGCGAGAGCTGCTTGGGCAGGGCGCCGGGGTTCGCCTTGCCGGCGGTGGCGGTCCTGGTGGTGCCGTTGTCCGGGGCGGCGGAGGCCGGTCCGGTCTGGACGCCCACGGCGAGGAGGGCTGCTGCGGCTATGAGAGCGCCGGTCGCGGTGGCACGACGGCTGTGCGTGGATCTCACGCGGACTCCTTCTGCGAGGGGGGTACCGGCGGCTGGGTGAGCCGTCCGGACAGAGCAAGCAGAGCGCGGAACGGGGTGAAGAGTGTCAGGAGTCGGCCATCTCTGTCAGGACCGCGTCAACAACTTGGCTGGAATTCGTTCGTTGCCGGAAGATGCGTGTTCGTTAAGCGGACGTTTCCCGGGCGGTGATCAAGGGGTGCCGAGGGGTGCCCCGAGGGCTCCTGCGGCCCGAAAGTGCAGGGCGCGTCGTGGTTACCGGCGGAAGGGCGGAGTGCGACGCGAATGTGAACAAGCGGAAAGTTCCCACCTGTCGAGACAGTGCGCGGGTGTGGCGCGATCCGGCTGTCCGCCCTCGTGACAAATGGGGCGGACGGCCGGGGCGGTCCCGGGCCGTCAGGCCAGGCTCTCCCGCCAGGCCCGGTGCAGGCCGGCGAAGCGGCCCGTGCCCGCGACGAGTCCGGCCGGTGTGCCGTCCTCCACGATCCGGCCGTGCTCCATCACGAGCACCCGGTCCGCGACCTCCACGGTCGAGAGCCGGTGCGCGATGACCACCGCGGTGCGGCCGTGCAGCACCGTGTCCATCGCCTGCTGGACCGCGCGCTCACCGGGAATGTCCAGCGAGCTGGTCGCCTCGTCGAGGATCAGCACCGCCGGGTCGGCCAGCAGCGCCCGGGCGAACGCCACCAACTGCCGCTGCCCCGCCGAGATCCGGCCGCCCCGCTTGCGTACATCGGTGTCGTAGCCGTCGGGCAGACCGGTGATGAAGTCATGCGCGCCGATCGCCTTCGCGGCCCGCTCGATCTCCTCCCGGCCCGCCTCCGGGCGGCCGATCGCGATGTTCTCCGCGACCGTTCCGGAGAACAGGAACGCCTCCTGGGTCACCATCACCACGCCGCGCCGCAGCTCGGGCGTGGCCAGGTCGCGCAGATCGGTGCCGTCCAGCAGGACCCGGCCCGCGCTCGGGTCGTAGAACCGGGCCAGCAGCTTGGCCAGCGTCGACTTGCCGGCCCCCGTGGAGCCGACCACGGCCACCGTCTGCCCGGCCGGGATCGTCAGGTCGAACGGGGGCAGCACCTCGCCGCCCGTCCGGTATCCGAAGCCCACCCCGTCGAAGACCACCTCGCGGCCCGGGGTGTCCCCGGTCCGGGCCGGCAGCGCGACGGGCTCCAGTGCCTCCGGGACCGTCGGCGCCTGGGCCAGCAGCCCGGCGATCTTCGCCAGCGAGGCCGCCGCGGACGAGAAGGAGTTCAGGAACATGCTGAGCCGGTCGATCGGGTCGTACAGCCGCCGCAGATAGAGCACCACCGCGGCCAGCACCCCCAGCGCGAGACCGCCGTCCGCCACGCGGTAGGCACCCCACAGCACGATTCCGGCCACCGCGGTGTTGGCGACGAGCCGCGAGCCGACGACGTACCGCGCGTTCTCCATCATCGCGGCGCTGTTGGCGGACCGGTGCCGCGTGTTCAGCGCCAGGAACGCCGCTTCGTTCACCGGCTCGCGGCGGAACGCCTGGACCGGCCGGATGCCGTTCATGGTCTCCGCGAACTTCACGATGACCGACGCGATCGCCGTCGAACGGGCCGCGAACAGCACCGAGGCGCGCTTCCGGTAGAGCCGCACCAGCAGATACAGCGGCAGGAACGACGCCATCGCCACCGCGCCCGTCGCCGGGTCCAGCCAGAGCAGCACCACGGAGATGGACACGAACGACAGCACGACGTGGATCAGCTCCTGGAGCCCCTCGTCCAGCAGCTCCCGCAGCGACTCCAGGTCCGTCGTGGACCGCGAGATCAGCCGGCCCGAGGTGTACCGCTCGTGGAAGTCCACGCTCAGCGCCTGCGCATGCCGGAAGATCCGGCCGCGCAGGTCGAGCAGGACGTCCTGGCTGACCCGCGCGGACAGCCGGATGAACGCGTACTGGAGGGCGCCCGAGACCACCGCGCACAGCGCGTAGCCCAGCGCCACGGCGATCAGTGGCCCGTAGTCGTCGTCGCGGAAGGCGGGCACCCCGCTGTCGATGGCGTACGCCACCAGCAGCGGGCCCGCCTGCACCGCGGCCTGCTGCAACAGGATCGCCAGGGCGGACGCCGCCACCCGCCTCCGCATCGGCCGCAGCAACGAGCCGAGCAACTGCGCTGTCGCGCCGCGCGGGGCCGGCAGGTCGTCCTGGTCGAACGGGTCCCCGGCCGCCGCGTCCGGGGCGACCGGCTGCTCGTCCGCCTCACCGCCGGGCTCGGCGGGCCGTCCGGTCGTCGTGCTGGTCATCGGGTGCTGCCTTCCTCGGCGGGGGCCTTCGCGCCCGGGGGATCGGTGGGGCCGGTGCCGGGTACGGGCTTCGCCTGCGCTACGGGCTCCGCCTCCGCGCCGCCCTCCGCCTCCGCCCCCGACATCAGCCACGCGTACTCCGCATTGGTGCGCAGGAGTTCCTGATGCGTGCCGACCGCGCTGATCCGGCCGCCGGACAGCAGCGCCACCCGGTCCGCGAGCATCACGGTCGACGGGCGGTGTGCGACCACCACCGCGGTGGTATCCGCCAGGACCTGGCGGAGTGCCGCCTCCACCAGGGCCTCCGTGTGCACGTCGAGCGCGGAGAGCGGGTCGTCGAGGACGAGGAAGCGCGGGCGGCCGACCACCGCACGGGCCAGGGCGAGGCGTTGGCGCTGGCCGCCGGAGAGGCTCAGGCCCTGCTCGCCGACCTCCGTGGCGATGCCCTGCGGCAGCTCGTGGACGAAACCCGCCTGGGCGACCGAGAGCGCCCTCAGCAACTCCTCCTCGCCGGCCGCCTCGTCGCCCATCAGGACGTTCTCGCCGACGCTCGCCGAGAAGAGCGTCGGCTCCTCGAAGGCCACCGACACCAGCTCCCGCAGCCGGGCGCGCGGCATCGCGGAGATGTCCTCGCCGTCCAGGGTGATCCGCCCGGCCGTCGCCTCGTACAGCCGGGGCACGAGCGAGGTGAGCGTGGTCTTGCCGGACCCCGTCGCGCCGACGAGGGCCATCGTCTCGCCCGGCCGGATGCGCAGATCGATGCCGGCCAGCACGGGCGCCGAGCCCTCCTCCGCGTCGGGGTAGCGGAACTCGACGCCCTCGAAGACCATCCCGCCCGGCCCGGCGGTCCCGGGCGCGGCCGGCTGCCCGGCGTCCTCCTCCTCCTCGGCGGCGTCCATCACCTCGAAGTACCGCTCGGTCGCCGTCGCCGCCTCCTGGCTCCACGCGAGCATGAAGCCGATCGACTCGACGGGCCAGCGCAGCGCGAGGGCGGTGGACAGGAAGGCGACCAGGGTGCCCGCGGACAGCTCACCGTCGGCGACCTGGATCGTGCCGAACACCAGCGCGGCCCCGATGGCGAGTTCGGGCAGCGTGGTGATGAGGGCCCAGATCCGGGCGAGCAGCCGGGCCTTGCCCAGCTCCGTGCCGCGCAGCTTCCCGGCGAGCGCCCGGAAGGCGTCGGACTGGCTGCGGTGGCGGCCGAAGCCCTTGATGATGCGGATGCCGAGGACGCTCTCCTCGACCACCGTGGTCAGGTCGCCGACCTGGTCCTGAGCGCGGCGGGCGACCTTGGCGTACTTCGCCTCGAACGCCGAGCAGATGAGCATGAGCGGGACGACCGGGGCGAGCAGCACCAGCCCCAGCGTCCACTCCTGGACCAGCAGCACCACGAACCCGGCGAGGATCGTCGTCGCGTTGACCAGCAGGAAGGTCAGCGGGAAGGCCAGGAACATCCGCAGCAGCATCAGGTCCGTGGTCCCGCGCGACAGCAACTGCCCCGACGGCCACCGGTCGTGGAAGGCCACCGGAAGCCGTTGCAGATGCCGGTACAGATCGGCCCGCATCGACGCCTCGACCCCGGCCAGCGGACGCGCCACCATCCACCGCCGCACCCCGAACAGCACCGCCTCCAGGATGCCCAGGAGCAGCAGACACAGCGCACCGAGCCAGACCCCGCCCGGGTCCGAGTGCGCGACCGGCCCGTCCACGATCCACTTCAGGACGAGCGGGATCACCAGGCCCAGACAGGAGGCGACGACCGCCACCAGGGCGGCGCCGAAGAGCCGTACCCGTACCGGCTTCACGTACGGCCACAGCCGCAACAGTGAGCGCACGGCCGACCGGTCCTTGGCTTCTACATGTTCCTGGTGCATCAGGAAGGAGCCTACGGTCCGTCCGTATATCGGTCCTCCGGTTTTATCCCGCCAGGCGGCGCACCGGGGCGGACCCCCAGGGGTCGTACGGGCCATCAACCGATCGGCCGATGCCGGTTCGAGCGCGATGGCCGATACCGGGGCGGGCCCGGCGGGCGGATGCTCGGTGCCATGGCAATCATCGAAGCGAACGGGGTGCGTAAGTCCTACGCCGGCCGCCCCGTGGTCGACGGCGTCTCCTTCGCCGTCGAAGAGGGGGAGATCTTCGGAATTCTCGGCCCCAACGGCGCGGGCAAGACCACCATCGTCGAGTGCGTCGCGGGCCTGCGGGTCCCCGACGCGGGCACCGTCCGGGTCGCCGGGCTCGACCCGGTCGCCGACCGCTACCGGGTGACCGGGCTGCTCGGCACCCAGCTCCAGGAGAGCGAACTCCAGCCCAAGATCACCGTACGCGAGGCCCTGGACCTGTACAGCGCCTTCTACCCCCGGCCCGCCGACTGGCGCCCGCTCGCCGAACGGCTCGGCCTGGACGGCAGGCTGGACACCCGCTTCCACCGGCTCTCCGGCGGCCAGAAGCAGCGGCTGTCCATCGCGCTCGCCCTCGTCGGCCGGCCCCGCGTGGTCATCCTGGACGAGTTGACCACCGGCCTGGACCCACGGGCCCGGCGCGACACCTGGCAGCTGATCGAGGACATCCGGAACGGCGGCGTCACCGTCGTGCTCGTCACCCACTTCATGGAGGAGGCCCAGCGCCTCTGCGACCGCATCGCCGTCATCGACCGGGGGCGCGTCGTCGCGCTCGACACCCCGGCCGGTCTGGTCGCCGGCGCCGACGGCTCCACCGTCATCTCCTTCACGCCCTCCGCCCCGCTGCCCGAGGCCGAACTCGTGGGCCTGCCCGGCGCGGTGTCGTACGAGACCGAGGGCGGCCGGGTCGTCATCAACGGCACCGACGAGACCGTCAACGCCGTGATCTCGCTGCTGGCCCGGCTCCGCGTCACCGCCCACCGCCTGCGCGTCTCCGAGGCCACCCTGGACGACGCCTTCCTCGACCTCACCGGCCCCGCCGACGGGCCCGGCCGCACAGAACGGGCAGCCTGAGATGGCCACAGCGCACACCGCACCCACCGCACCCGCACCCGCGCCCCGCACCGCCGTGCCCGGCGCGACGCTCGCCGTCCTCAAGGCGGAGACCCGGCTCTTCCTGCGCGAACCGGGCAGCCTGTTCTGGATCGTGGTCTTCCCGACCGTGCTCCTGGTGATCCTCGGCTTCGTCCCCTCCTTCCGGGCGCACGACGACGGACTCGGCGGCCGGCGCGTCATCGATCTGTACGTGCCCGTCTCGGTGCTGCTCGCCCTGATCATGTCCGGGCTCCAGGCGATGCCGCCCGTCCTCACCGGCTACCGCGAACGCGGCATCCTGCGCCGGATGTCGACCACCCCGGTGCGCCCCGCCGCCCTGCTCGGCGCGCAGATCGCGCTGCACGGCGCGGCCGCGCTGCTTTCCGCCCTGCTGGTCGTCGTCGTGGGCCGGACCGCCTACGGGGTGCGGCTGCCGGAGCAGCCGTTCGGCTATCTGCTGGCGCTGCTGCTCGCGGTCGCCTGCGTCCTCGCCATCGGCTCGCTGATCTGCGCGCTCTCCCGTACGACGAAGATCGCCGCCGCCGCGGGCTCGCTCGTCTACTTCTCCATGATGTTCACGGCGGGCGTCTGGGTCCCCGTCCAGGCCATGCCCGACGCGCTGCGCCGCGTCGTCCAGGCCACCCCCTTCGGCGCCGCGTCCCAGGCCCTGGACCAGGCCGCCCGGGGCTCCTGGCCGGGCTGGGCCTACCTCGGAGCGGTCGCCGCCTGGGCCCTCGCGGCCGGGTGGACCGCCATCCGCACCTTCAGGTGGCAGTAGCCGGGACCGGGGGAGACTTTCCCGTATGAGCGCACACGTCACGACGGCCGAGCAGTGGTGGGGACGGTTCTTCCGCTACGGCCCCTACGGGCTGCTCGGCCTGTCCGCCGTCGTCTCGGCCGTCACCCGCAACCTCGTCATGTCCCCGGCCGACGTACGCGCGGCCGCGCTGCTCCTCCCGGCGGCGCTCGGCCTCCAGCTGTGGTGGTCCCGCACCGCGTCCGGCGCCGGACCGGGGGCGAGCGTCTGCTACTTCGGCGCCCGCACCCTGCTCGCCTTCGGGCTGACCTGGTGCAACCCCTTCTTCTCCATCTACGCGGTGTTCGGCTACTTCGACGCCGGCCGGGTCCTCCCGCAACGCGTCTTCCGGGCCGGGCTGCTGGCCGTCGCGGTCATCATGGCGGCCGCGCAGAGCGGCAGCCCGCTGCCGCCCGCCACCCTGATGAACTGGATCGTCTTCGGCGTCGTCCTCGCCGTGCACGCCACGCTCACCATGGTCTTCGCCCAGATCGGAGACCGGGAGGCCGAGCAGGACCGGTCCAGGAACGCGACCATCACCGCCCTGGAGACGGCCAACGCCCGCCTGGAACAGGCCCTCGCGGAGAACGCCGGGCTGCACGCCCAGCTCCTCGTCCAGGCCCGCGAGGCCGGGGTGGCCGATGAGCGGAGCCGGCTGGCCGCCGAGATCCACGACACCATCGCGCAGGGCCTCACCGGCATCATCGCCCAGCTCCAGGCCGCCACCTCCACCGGCGACACCGACCCGGACCTCGCCCGCGAACACCTCGTCCGGGCCGCCGCCCTCGCCCGGCACAGCCTCGGCGAGGCCCGCCGCTCGGTGCACAACCTGCTGCCCGCGGCCCTCGAACACGACGACCTGCCCGGCGCGCTCAGGAAGACCGTCGCCGCCTGGTCCGGGCGTACGGGCGTGCGCGCCGAGTTCACCGTCACCGGCACCGTCGCCCCCCTGCACGACGAGGTCGGCGCCACCCTGCTCCGCATAGCCGAGGAGGCCCTGGCCAACGCGGCCCGGCACGCCGGGGCGTCCCGGGCCGGGGTCACCCTGTCGTACATGGGCGACGAGATCACGCTCGACGTCCGCGACGACGGGCGCGGCTTCGACCCGGCCGAGCTGCCCCCGTACCGGGGCGCCGGCGGATTCGGCCTCGGCGGCATGCGCTCGCGCGCCGAACGCATCGCGGGCACCGTCGAGGTGGAGACCGGACCCGGCCTCGGCACGGCGGTCAGCGCCCGCGTCCCGCTGGTGCCGCACGGCTGACCCGGTCCCGTACGGTGTCCGTCATGGACTGGGAACCCGCGCGCGTCATCACCCTGATCGTCGTCGACGACCACCCCGTCGTACGGGACGGGCTGCGCGGGATGTTCGCCTCCGCACCGGAGTTCCGGGTGCTCGGCGAGGCGGCCGACGGGGTGGAGGGCGTCGAGATGGCCGCCCGGCTCGACCCCGACGTGGTGCTCATGGACCTGCGGATGCCGGGCGGCGGCGGGGTCGCCGCGATCACCGAGCTGACCCGGCGCGGCGCCCGCTCCAAGGTCCTCGTCCTCACCACGTACGACACCGACTCCGACACCCTCCCCGCGATCGAGGCGGGCGCCACCGGCTACCTCCTCAAGGACGCGCCCCGCGAGGAGCTGTTCACCGCGGTCCGGGCCGCCGCCGAGGGCCGGACCGTGCTCTCACCGGCCGTCGCCTCGCGGCTCGTCTCGGCGGTCCGCGCCCCGGCCGCCCCCGGCAACGAGACGCTGTCCGCCCGCGAGCGCGAGGTGCTGGCGCTCGTCGCCCGGGGCACCTCCAACCGGGAGATCGCCGCCGAGCTGTTCATCAGCGAGGCCACCGTGAAGACCCACCTCACCCACCTCTTCGCCAAACTGGGCGTCAAGGACCGCGCCGCCGCCGTGGCCACCGGCTACGACCGCGGCATCCTCGGCTGAGAGGGCCCGCCCCCTCACTCCCGTACGCGCAGCAGCAGCACCGACCGCTCCGGCACCGTCAGCCGCTCGCCGCCCCGGTGCACCGTGCCCGGGGGTTCGCTCTGGTCCTCGCGCGAGGTGTCCAGGACCCGTTCGTACGCCTGGGCCCACGGCGGGCCCGGCAGCAGGAAGTCCGCCGGTTCGTGGCCCGCGTGCAGAACGGCCAGGAAGCTGTCGTCGGTCACCTGCTCCCCGCGCGCGTCCCGCCCCGGGATGTCCCGGCCGGAGAGATAGAGGCCGACCGTCGCCGCAGGCGCGTACCAGTCGGCCTCGGTCATCTCCGTGCCCGCACCGGTGAACCACGCCAGGTCCCGCAGCCCGTCCGGGGCCTGCGGCCGCCCGGAGAAGAACGCCCGCCGCCGCAGCACCGGATGGCGGTGGCGCAGCGCGAGCACCCGCGCGGTCAGCGCCGCCAGCTCCCGCCACTCCGGCTGGTCGAGCAGCGACCAGTCGACCCAGCCGGTCTCGTTGTCCTGGCAGTACGCGTTGTTGTTGCCGCCCTGCGTACGCCCCATCTCGTCGCCCGCGACCAGCATCGGCACCCCGGTCGACAGGAGCAGTGTGGTGAGCAGGTTGCGCAGCTGCCGGCGGCGCAGCGCGTTGATGTCAGGGTCGTCCGTCTCGCCCTCGGCGCCGCAGTTCCAGGCCCGGTTGTCCGAGGTGCCGTCCCGGTTGTCCTCGCCGTTGGCCTCGTTGTGCTTCTCCTGGTAGCTCACCAGGTCGCGCAGGGTGAACCCGTCGTGCGCGGTGACGAAGTTGACCGAGGCGTACGGGCGGCGCCCGCCCCACGCGTACAGGTCGCTCGACCCGGTCAGCCGGTAGCCGAGATCCCGTACGTCGGGCAGCGCGCCGCGCCAGAAGTCCCGTACGGCGTCCCGGTAGTGGTCGTTCCACTCCGTCCACAGCGGCGGGAACGCCCCCACCTGGTAGCCGCCGTTGCCGACGTCCCACGGCTCGGCGATGAGCTTGACCCGGCGCAGCACCGGGTCCTGGGCGATCACCGCGAGGAACGGGGAGAGCATGTCCACGTCGTGCATGGACCGGGCGAGCGCCGCCGCGAGGTCGAAGCGGAAGCCGTCCACGCCCATCTCGGTCACCCAGTACCGCAGCGAGTCCGTGATGAGCCGCAGGACGTTCGGCTGGACGACGTGCAGGGTGTTGCCGCAGCCGGTGTAGTCCGCGTACCGGCGGGCGTCGGCCTGGAGGCGGTAGTGGCCCCGGTTGTCGATGCCGCGCAGCGACAGCGTCGGGCCCAGCTCGCCCGCCTCCGCGGTGTGGTTGTAGACGACGTCGAGGATGACCTCGATGCCCGCGTCGTGCAGCGCGCGCACCATCCGCTTGAACTCGCCGACCTGGCCGCCCGCCGTGCCGCTCGCCGAGTAGCCGGCGTGCGGGGCGAAGTAGCCGATGGAGTTGTAGCCCCAGTAGTTGCGCAGCCCGCGCCGCAGCAGATGGTCCTCGTGCGCGAACTGGTGCACCGGCAGCAGCTCCACCGCCGTCACCCCGAGGCGCTTCAGATGCCCGATCGCCGCCGGGTGCGCGAGCCCGGCGTAGCTGCCGCGCAGCTCCTCGGGGATGCCCGGGTGCCGCTGGGTGAAGCCCTTCACATGCAGCTCGTAGATGACGGAGTCCGCCCACGGCGTCTTCGGCCTGCGGTCGTCGGCCCAGTCGTCGTCCTCGTGGACGACGACCCCCTTCGGTACGTACGGGGCGGAGTCCCGTTCGTCCCGCACGGTGTCCGCGAACCGCTGGTCGGGCCAGTCCCTCACATGGCCGTACACCTCGGCCGGAAGGGTGAATTCGCCGTCCACGGCCCGGGCGTACGGATCGAGCAGCAGCTTCGCCGGATTCCACCGGGCGCCCGTCCACGGGTCCCACCGGCCGTGCACCCGGTATCCGTACCGCCGGCCGGGCAGGACCCCGGGCACGAAGCCGTGCCAGACCTCGTGGGTGAGCTCGGTCAGCGGGAGCCGGGTCTCGGTGCCGTCCGCTTCGAAGAGGCACAGTTCGACGGCCTCCGCGCCGCCCGCCCAGAGCGCGAAGTTGGTGCCCGCCACCCCGTCCGGTCCGGTCCTGAAGCGGGCGCCGAGCGGCATCGGCGCCCCCGGCCACACCACCGGCGGGCGGGGCCCGGACGCCGCGGCGGCGGCTTCCGCCCCGGTCCCCGGGTCCGTCTCCGGTACTGCCTGCTGCTCGGCTGCGCTCGACACCTGCTCGCCTCCCGCGGCTCGTGGGACCGGCACCGGAAGGGGAGTGTGCGGCGTCCCGGCCGCGGCTCCCCGAGTGCGGCCGTCCCCTGTGTTCTGCCCACCGGGCGGCCCGCACTCACGTTTCCCCCGACCGGCCCCCGTCGTTGGGGGGACATGACTGACGTAGCGAAGAAGGCAGGGGCGCGCCCGGTCACCCCGCCGCCCGTGCGGGGTCTGCTCGCCGTGCTGGCGCTGCTGGCCGTGCTGACGGGCTGTTCGGGCGCCGGTTCGTTCATCGGCGGGAAGGGGAAGCCGCAGGAGGCCATCCGGGTCACGCCCGCCGACCGGGCCGAAGGCGTCCGGGCGGACGACCGGGTCGGGGTGGAGGTCCCGGACGGCCGGCTGGAGAGCGTCCGGGTGCGGCGGATCGAGGACGCGCGGGAGCAGGAGGTGCCGGGCCGGATCGCCGAGGACGGCCACTCCTGGGCGCCGGCGAAGGGGGCGCGGCTGGGGCTCGCCGCCAAGTACAGCGTCGACGCGGTCGCGGTGGACGGCGGCGGCCACCGCGCGGCCCGGCACACCACCTTCACCACCGCCGTCCCCAAGGACCGCTTCATCGGCTACTTCAAGCCGGAGAACCGCTCGACCGTGGGCACCGGGATGATCGTCTCCTTCGAGTTCAACCGCCCCGTCACCCGGCGGGCGGCCGTGGAGCGGGCGATCCGGGTGACCGCCGATCCGCCGGTCGCGGTGGCCGGGCACTGGTTCGGGAAGAGCCGCCTGGACTTCCGCCCCGAGGAGTACTGGCGGTCCGGCACCGAGGTCACGGTGGACATCGGGCTGGCCGATGTGGAGGGCGCGCCAGGGGTGTACGGCAGCCAGCGCAAGACCGTGCGCTTCACGGTGGGCCGGGAGCAGATCTCCCGGGTGGACTCCGCCGCGCACACGATGGAGGTGCGCCGGGACGGGCAGCTGGTCTCCACGGTCCCGGTCACCGCGGGTTCGCCGACCACCACCACGTACAACGGGAAGATGGTGGTGAGCGAGATGCACGAGGTGACGCGGATGGACGGGCGGACCGTCGGCTTCGGCGGCGAGTACGACATCAAGGACGTGCCGCACGCCATCCGGCTGACCAGGTCCGGCACCTTCCTGCACGGCAACTACTGGTCCGACGACAGCGTCTTCGGCTCCACCAACGTCAGCCACGGCTGCATCGGGCTGCGGGACGTCCAGGGCGGCAGCGGCTCGACCCCGGCCGGCTGGTTCTTCGACCGCACCCTCATCGGGGACGTCGTCGAGGTCGTCAACTCCCCGGACAAGACGGTCGCACCGGACAACGGGCTCAGCGGCTGGAACCTGGACTGGACCCGGTGGCGGGCGGGCTCCGCACTCCGTTAGGGCCTGGCCGGGCGGGGTGGGCGGCGCTTCGCGGCCACTTGGGACGGAACGGTGACATTCCCGGGAGGATCTGCCCACAGTCGGTGTGATTATCTCTTTGATGAGCGCGCATTCTGTAGCGCGCGGGGGCGGGAACCCACGGGTTCCCCGGGCCTTGGCGGGGCCAGGCCGTGTGAGGGGAGACGACCACATTGAACGGGCAGCCGATATCGGGGACATCGGCCGGGACGGGCGGCAGGCGGCGGCTGCGGGGAGCCACCGGTCTGCCGGCCCTGGCGGTGGGTGCGCTGTTGCTTCTGGTGACGGCATGCGGCGGGGGAGCCGGTGGCGGCGGAACCGCGGACGCCAAGGCGGGCGGGGTCAAGGAACAGGACACCAGCGCCTCGCAGGCGGTGGTGACCGTCGCGCCCAAGGACGGGACCGGTGACGTCGCGACGAGCGGTGCGCTGAAGATCACCGCCGCGCAGGGCAAGCTGACGGTCGTCAAGGTCTCGGACCCCAAGGGCGGCGAGGTCGAGGGGAAGATCGCGGCGGACGGCGCGAGCTGGGTGCCCGACCATCACCTGGCGGCGGCGACCAAGTACAAGGTCCACGCGGTGGCCAAGGACGCCAAGGGCCGCGAGTCCGCCAAGGACACCTCCTTCACCACGCTCGTCCCCCAGAACACCTTCATCGGCCAGTACACCCCGGAGGACGGCTCGACCGTCGGCGTCGGCATGCCGGTCTCCATCCACTTCACCCGGGGCATCACCGACCCGGAGGCCGTCGAGAAGGCCATCAAGGTGACCGCCGAGCCGGCCGTCCCCGTCGAGGGCCACTGGTTCGGCAACGACCGCCTGGACTTCCGCCCCGAGCAGTACTGGGCCGCCGGCACCAAGGTCACCGTGAAGCTCAACCTGGACGGTGTCGAGGGCCGCCCCGGGGTCTACGGCAAGCAGGCCAAGACCATCTCCTTCACCATCGGCCGCAGCCAGGTCAGCACGGTCGACGCGAAGACGCACCGGATGAAGGTCGTCCGGGACGGCGAGCAGATCAAGGACATCCCGATCTCGGCGGGCGCCCCGGCCACCACCACGTACAACGGCCAGATGGTCATCAGCGAGAAGCTGCGGGTGACCCGGATGAACGGCGACACCGTCGGCTTCGGCGGCGAGTACGACATCAAGGACGTGCCGCACGCGATGCGCCTGTCCACCTCGGGCACCTTCATCCACGGCAACTACTGGGGCGGCCCGGGCGTGTTCGGCAACGCCAACACCAGTCACGGCTGTGTCGGCCTCCAGGACGTGCGCGGCGGCGGCAGCTCGTCCACGCCGGCGGCCTGGTTCTTCAACAACTCGCTCATCGGCGACGTGGTCGTCGTGAAGAACTCGCAGGACAAGACGATCAGCCCGGACAACGGCCTCAACGGCTGGAACATGAGCTGGCCGGAGTGGACCGAGTAGGTCCACACCCCTCACCCCCGGCGGGCCCGGCACCGAGATTCACGGTGCCGGGCCCGCCCGCGTCCGCCGTGACGCACGGCACCGCCCCCGGCCCCTACGAGGCCGCGTTAGCGCCGGTTAACCTGCACCCCATGACCGTAACCCTCGAAGTACGCGACGGCGTCGGCACCATCCGCCTGGACCGTCCGCCGATGAACGCCCTGGACGTGGCGACCCAGGACCGGCTGCGCGAGCTGGCCGAAGAGGCGTCCCGGTGCGACGACGTGCGCGCCGTGGTGCTCTACGGCGGCGAGAAGGTGTTCGCGGCGGGCGCGGACATCAAGGAGATGCAGGCGATGGACCACGCGGCCATGGTGCTGCGCTCCAAGGCCCTCCAGGACTCCTTCACCGCCGTCGCCCGCATCCCCAAGCCCGTCGTCGCGGCCGTCACCGGCTACGCGCTCGGCGGCGGCTGCGAACTGGCCCTCTGCGCGGACATCCGCATCGCCGGGGACAACGCCAAGCTCGGCCAGCCGGAGATCCTGCTCGGTCTCATCCCGGGCGCCGGCGGCACCCAGCGCCTCGCCCGGCTGGTCGGCCCCGCCAAGGCCAAGGACCTCATCTTCACCGGCCGGCACGTCAAGGCGGACGAGGCCCTGGCGATGGGGCTCGTGGACCGCGTGGTGCCCGCCGCCGAGGTGTACGAGCAGGCGCACGCCTGGGCGGCCGGGCTGGCCAAGGGGCCGGCGCTGGCGCTGCGCGCGGCCAAGGAGGCCGTCGACGCCGGTCTGGAGACGGACATCGACACGGGCCTCACGATCGAACGGACCTGGTTCGCCGGTCTGTTCGCCACGGAGGACCGGGAACGCGGCATGCGCAGCTTCGTGGAGGAGGGCCCGGGCAAGGCGAAATTCCTCTGACCGGCAGCTGGTTGAAACCCCGCCCGAACGCCGGTGGAGAACGCGGACAGGCGCGTTCATCCGTGCGGGCGGATTAGCGGAACCTTAAGAGAACCTTAAGAGCCACCGCGTCCGGGGCGTCGGCGAACCCGACCGGAGGGATTGTTTTCGCAGGTCAACCGGGCTGTCTTCAGTGGCGCAGTGCCAGTGGCATATGCCGGACGCCCCTCGGGGAACGACTGATTGGGGGTCGGGTATTCCCCCGGAACGGCCCCGGAAGGCCCGCTGTGCAGCCATGATGGTGTGCATGGCGGGCCTGGAGGGTGTGGAGCAGCCGCGACCGCGCAGCAGCGCGACAGCGGCACGGAGATTGCCGGCCGTCGAGGACGAACAGGCGTTCAAAGCGCTGGAGTTGTTCGGGAACCCGACGGAGGAAGAAGTCCGGCTGCCCTCTCGCCCGGAGTCCGCGGCCACCGCGCGCCGGCTCACCTCGTGCGTCGTCCTGCATCAGTGGGCGCTCTCCGAGCAGACCGCCGAACACGCCGTCCTGCTCGTCTCCGAGCTCGTCGGGAACGCCGTGCGGCACACCGGGGCCCGGGTCTTCGGACTGCGCATGCTGCGCCGCCGCGGCTGGATCAGGATCGAGGTGCGCGACCCCTCGCGCGGGCTGCCGTGCCTGATGCCGGTCCGCGAGATGGACATCAGCGGCCGCGGCCTCATGCTCGTGGACAAGCTCTCCGACCGCTGGGGCGTGGACCTGTT
The DNA here is from genome assembly GCF_045161735.1 of Streptomyces sp. NBC_00726. Classification (NCBI taxonomy): domain Bacteria; kingdom Bacillati; phylum Actinomycetota; class Actinomycetes; order Kitasatosporales; family Streptomycetaceae; genus Streptomyces; species Streptomyces sp. NBC_00726. The sequence continues at coordinate 4,859,457 of NZ_CP108983.1, forward strand.
ACCCCGGGGCAAGACCACCTGGTTCGAGATGCGCATCTCCGACCGCTGAGCGCCGGCTTCGCGGCCGCCCCCGGGCAGACAGAAGCCCCCGTGTCGGCCGTGGTGCGGCGCCTCGGGGGCTTCTGTGGGGGACCGTGAAATGGGGGGTGTTGTTCACGGCCGCTCTTGACGACCTGGCCCGGGTCAATGGGGGTCGTGCCACCGACTATGACAGACGGAAGACTCCGCAGCCAAAGCCGCATACTTCATATATGGCCACACATCCGGACATTTCATTGAAGAAACGCAGGTGTGGTGGGTCACGTGCCTGGAAATCAATGAATATCCATGGGTTCACGCGCATGATCCATTGATCGTCCACGATGTGGACGGCGTGTGCCGCTTCGCTGCCCCTCCCACGCGTCGGCCCGGCCGGAGCGCCCGATAATCTGAGCCCCGTCAGACAGTCATACGAAGGGGCGGAACAGTGGCGGACATCGAGTCGGCGCGCAAGGCGTTCGAGCGGTACGACCTGAACGGCGACGGGCTGATCTCGGCCGCCGAGTACAAGAGCGTCATGGCCCAGCTGGGCGACCCGTACGTCACCGAGCCGGTCGCGCAGGCCGTGATCAACTCCCACGACGCGAACGGCGACGGGCTCCTCACGTTCGACGAGTTCTGGGCCGCGCAGAACAAGGGCTGATCCGGGACAGACTCCGGGCCATCGGTTCCGGCCACCGGTGGCCACCCGGCCCCCGCCGGGACGCGCGGGGGACCGGGTGGCGAGAAATGTCCGGAAATCGCTGACACGGCCGCGCGCGCCGGTCCCGGTCACTGCCCCGCCCGCGCCCGCTCCGCCCCTTTTCCGCCCCGTCAGGCCGCGAAGTTACGGGACATCGCCCCGCCCTCCTCGATCTCCGTCAGCTCCGGGCGGGTGTAGCGCTCGGCCCGGGCGTGGTAGTCGAAGTCCCCCCGTACGAGCCCCCGGTAGTCCAGGACGCAGCGCTCCAGGGCGATGCGCGTCGGGCCCTCGATTCCCGCCGCCTCGATCTCCTGGACGAGTTCCTTCTCGGCCCGCTGCACCCGGTCGGCGATACGGCCGAGCAGAATTCCGGCCTCCTCCACCGCCTCCTGGAGGGTGCACCCCCGGTCGCGCTGGAGCAGCCGGACGGTGTTGTGCTCGTATCCGAGCATCGCCTCCTTCTCGAACGAGCAGATGTCGTTGCAGAGCCCGGAATGGTCGGCCACCGCATTGCGCAGCGCGATATAGGCGGGCAGGCTCCGGGCGGATTCCGGGAGGTCGATTCCGGCGGTGATCTCGTGCAGATCCAGGAACGGCTGCATCGCCACGGAATCCCGCCGGTGCTTCACGAAGTCGGCGGTGCTCGGCACATGCCCGGCCGCCCGGTCCACGGCCTCCGCGTAGTACGTCCACAGCCAGGCCGCCGTGTCCCGCCGGAACTGCCGCACCCAGTGCGCCGGACGGTCCACGCAGGTCCGGGCGAGCAGTTCGTCCAGCGCGTGCTCCATGCGGCCGACGGGCGCCCGCATCCCGTCCAGGACGTCCACCAGACGCCCGATCGCGCTCTCGCACAGCCGGGGGTCGCGCCCGGCCGGCCCGTCGTCGAACTCGTCGTCCACCAGAAAGGCCCAGAAGAGCCACTGGCAGAAAAGGTCCAGATGCTTCTGCGAGGCCCGGGGGAATATCAGCGAGATCCAGAGCTCCGGGCGGGTCCGGATCATTTTCTTCACGGCCACGGGTGACAGGACGAGTTCACTGGCCTCCGCCCATTCCCAGGCGGCCTTTTTCGTCTTCTCAACTCCCGGATGGCATCCCGCACTTTCGAACGGCATGTGGAATGCGGGAAGCGCGATCTTGCTCATGGTGCACCTCGTCGTGACGATAAGAACAGGGCAGGGGGATGCGCGAGACGGACACGCGCACGCGGAACGCGCGACGACGAGTGGCGGACGCGCGTGAGGCCGTGCCCCCGGCCGTACGGCAACACCCCGCACCGGCCCGGCGGGAGCGCGGCGGGACCGCCGCCCGGACGCGACGGCGCCCGCCGCGCCCCCGGAGCGGGAAGGGCGCGGCGGGCGGTCGCCGCCGGACACCCGGCCGCCCCCTCCGGACGGCCGTGCCCGGCCCGTACGGCCGGATCACGCCGCGGGCGTGCCGGGGAAGGGGCGGCTGGCATGGCTGTCCTCTTTCCTCCGCGCGGACCGGGCGGCCGGAGCGGGGCCCGGGGCAGCGCACCGCCTGACGTGCGCGGCGGTCGCGTCACCACTCGTCACGTCCAGTGAACTCCCCGCGAGCGAGGGAGGGAAGGCGCCGGTGACCGAAAATGTGTCATCGGCGCGAACTCCTGCGCGCTTGTGAGCAGTTGGCGCACTCCTGGGCCGCCCGGGAGCCGGTCAGTTGTAGCCGAAGCCCGCCGGCAGCGGTGACGCCTCGAAGAGCCGGGCCGGGACCGCCCCGGCGAGGGCCCGGTAGCCGGCCGGGTTCAGATGCAGATGGTCGCCGTCGTCCAGGGACGCGCGGATCGCGGCGGGCCGGTGCGGATCGCGGACCGCCCGGTCGAAGTCCAGCACCGCATCGAACCGGCCGCCGGCGCGTATCCAGGAGTTGACCGTACGCCGGGCCTCCTCGCGGTACCCGTCCGGATCGTCGTAGTCCGTGTTGCCGCCGAACGGTGTCAGCGTCGCCCCGTACACCCGGATGCCCTGGGCGTGGGCGCGCGTGATGATCTGGTCGTACGCGGTGATGACGGCCTCGGCCGTGCGCTTCTGGGCCGCCGGGGTGGCGGCCGCCGTGCCGATGTCGTTGACGCCCTCGAAGACGATCAGCCGGTCCGTCCCGCTCTGCGCCAGGACGTCGCGGTCGAGCCGGGCCAGCCCGTTGGGGCCGAGGCCGTCGGCGAGCAGCCGGTTGCCGCCGGCCGCCTGGTTGACCACGGACGTACGGTCCGTCAGCCGCTTCTGGAGCACGTCCGGCCAGCGGTCGTTGCCGTTGGTCGTGGAGCCCCGGCCGTCCGTCAGCGAGTCCCCGAGCACGGCCGTCGCCGACGTGGTGCCCCGGGCCCAGACCTCGACCCCGCTGAGCAGATACCAGTGGTCGGTGGTCGTCGCGCCGGGCAGGTCCCCGTCCCGTACGTGGTCGCCGCGCAGCAGGTACGAGGTCGTGCGGGAGCCCGGGTGCGAGGTGAGGGCGGTGGACGCCTGCCCGGTCGCCAGATAGACCGTCGCCGTGAGGTTGGACCCGGGGGCGATCCGGAAGTCCAGCGGGTCGGACACGGCCTGCGCCCCGGCCGGTACGTCGATGGACGCCGAGCCCCGGAAGGTCACCCTGTGCGAGGTCCCCGGACGGATCGCCCCGGTCCCCGCCCTCCCGTCCAGCGGGAGCGCCACGGAGACCTCGGTGATCGGCAGCACCGCGCCGCCGAACGCGTTGGAGAACCGCAGCCGGATGTGGTCGCCGCCCGCCGAGACATGGACGGTCTGCCGCAGCGTCGTGTCCGTCAGCACGGAGTCGTCGCCGGTGAAGGGGGCCGGCGGCATGTTCGACGGCTCGGTCAGCTGGGGCATCGACGTCCAGGTGCTCACCCAGTGCGCGCCGCGTTCCCGGGGGCCGGGCACGCGGCAGATTAGCGCCACCGAAACTTTCGGTCAACGGTTCGAAATATTTCGACGGGGAGTGAGGGCGCCCCGGAACGCGAAATCGCCCGGCCGGAAGGACCCGGCCGGGCGACGACGTACGACTGTGCGGGACTACTGGGCGCCGAAGCGCGCGCGCCACGCCTCCAGGTCCTCGTCGGTGATCTTGGCGAAGAGCACCGGCGGCACCGTGAACGCGGTCCCGGCCGGCACGGACGCCAGGGCGCGGGCCTCGTCGGCGCCCACCCAGGTCGCGGTGTCGTCCGCCAGGGCGAACGCCTCGCGCATGGCCCGCGCGGACGACGGGATGAACGGCTCCGAGACCACCGCGTACAGGTGGATCAGGTTCATCGCGGTGCGCAGCGTGAGCGCGGCACCCTCCTGGTCGGTCTTGATCTCCAGCCAGGGGGCCTTCTCCTCCAGGTAGGAGTTGCCCGCGCTCCACAGCGCGCGCAGGGCCTGGGCCGCCTTGCGGAACTGGAGCGCCTCCAGGTGGCCCTCGTACTCCGCGAGCAGCCGCGCGATCTCCTCGCCCAGCTTCCGCTCGGCCTCCCCGGCCTCCTTGCCCGCCGGGACCTCGTCGCCGAACCGCTTGCGCGAGAAGGACAGCACCCGGTTCACGAAGTTGCCGAGGGTGTCGGCCAGGTCCTTGTTGACCGAGGTGGCGAACAGCTCCCAGGTGAACGACGTGTCGTCCGACTCGGGGGCCTGCGCCATCAGGAAGTAGCGCCAGTAGTCCGCGGGCAGCAGCTCAAGGGCGGTGTCCGAGAAGATGCCGCGCTGCTGCGACGTCGAGAACTTGCCGCCGTAGTAGTTCAGCCAGTTGAACGCCTTGACGTGGTCGACCCGCTTGACCGGCTCACGGGTGCCGATCTGCATCGCCGGGAACATCACCGTGTGGAACGGGACGTTGTCCTTGGCCATGAACTGCGTGTACCGGACGTCGGACGCCTCGTACCACCAGGACTTCCAGTCCCGGGACTCCGGCTCCAGGTCCGCCCACTCCTTCGTCGCCCCGAGGTACTCGATGGGGGCGTCGAACCAGACGTAGAAGACCTTGCCCTCGGCCGCCAGCTCCGGCCAGGTGTCGGCCGGGACCGGCACGCCCCACTCCAGGTCACGGGTGATCGACCGGTCGTGCAGGCCCTCGGTGAGCCACTTGCGGGCGATCGAGGACGCCAGGTGCGGCCACTCGTCGCTCGTCTTGTCGATCCACGCCTCGACCTCGCCGGACAGCTTCGACTGGAGGAGGAAGAGGTGCTTGGTCTCCCGGACCTCCAGCTCGCTGCTGCCGCTGATCGCGGAGCGCGGCTCGATCAGGTCCGTCGGGTCCAGCACCCGGGTGCAGTTCTCGCACTGGTCGCCGCGCGCCTTGTCGTACCCGCAGTGCGGGCACGTACCGACGATGTAGCGGTCCGGCAGGAAGCGGTCGTCGGCGATCGAGAAGACCTGGCGGATCGCCCGCTCCTCGATGAAGCCGTTCTCGTGCAGCTTGCGGGCGAAGTGCTGGGTGATCTCGCGGTTCTCGGCGGAGGAGCTGCGCCCGAAGTAGTCGAACGCGAGCCCGAACCCGTCGTAGACCGCCTTCTGCGCGTCGTGCTGCTGCGCGCAGAACTCGGCCACCGGCAGCCCGGCCGCCTTCGCGGCCAGCTCCGCCGGGGTGCCGTGCTCGTCGGTGGCGCAGATGTACAGCGCCTCCTCGCCCCGCTGGCGCAGATACCGCGTATAGACGTCCGCCGGGAGCATCGACCCGACCAGGTTCCCCAGGTGCTTGATCCCGTTGATGTAGGGAAGCGCGCTGGTGATCAGGTGTCGAGTCATCGTCGGATGCTCCCAGTTTCTAAGGTGCCGGTGCCTCTGTCGCAGGCCGTTTGCATCTTATCGAATGGGGGAGAGCCCCCTTTACCGGATTTACGGGCCCTCGGCTCCGCGGACCCTCAGCACTCGATGATGTTCACCGCGAGCCCGCCCCGCGCGGTCTCCTTGTACTTGACCGACATGTCCGCGCCGGTCTCCTTCATCGTCTTGATGACCTTGTCCAGGGAGACCTTGTGGCTGCCGTCGCCGCGCAGCGCCATCTTCGCGGCAGTGACCGCCTTCACCGCGGCCATGCCGTTGCGCTCGATGCACGGGATCTGGACGAGGCCGCCGACCGGGTCGCAGGTCAGGCCCAGGTTGTGCTCCATGCCGATCTCGGCGGCGTTCTCCACCTGCTCGGGGCTGCCGCCCAGGACCTCGGCGAGGGCGCCGGCGGCCATCGAGCAGGCCGAGCCGACCTCGCCCTGGCAGCCGACCTCGGCGCCGGAGATCGAGGCGTTCTCCTTGAACAGCATGCCGATCGCGCCGGCCGCCAGCAGGAAGCGGACCACGCTGTCGTCCTTCTCGGCCTCGGTCGCGCCGCCCGCCGCGAAGTTCATGTAGTAGTGCAGGACGGCCGGGATGATGCCGGCCGCGCCGTTCGTCGGGGCGGTGACCACGCGGCCGCCCGCCGCGTTCTCCTCGTTGACCGCCATCGCGTAGAGGGTGATCCACTCCATGGCGTGCGTCTGGGGGTCGCCCTCCGCGCGCAGCTGGCGGGCGGTCTTCGCGGCGCGGCGGTGCACCTTGAGGCCGCCGGGCAGGACGCCCTCGCGGGACATCCCGCGCGTCACGCACGCCTGCATGGCCCGCCAGATGCCGAGGAGCCCGGAGCGGATCTCCTCCTCGGTGCGCCAGGCGCGCTCGTTCTCCAGCATCAGCGAGGAGATCGACAGACCGGTCTCGCGGGCCAGCCGCAGCAGCTCGTCGCCGGTGCGGAAGGGGTGCTTCAGGACCGTGTCGTCCAGCACGATCCGGTCCTCGCCCACGGCGTCCTCGTCCACGACGAAGCCGCCGCCGACCGAGTAGTACGTCTTCTCCAGGAGCGGGGCGCCCTCGGCGTCGTACGCGAAGACGGTCATGCCGTTGGCGTGGTACGGGAGTGCCTTGCGGCGGTGCAGGACCAGCTGCTCGTCCGCGTCGAAGGGGATCTCGTGCATCCCGAGGAGGTTGATCCGGCCGCCGGCGCGGATCGCCTCGACGCGCTCGTCGGCCGTCTCGACGTCCACGGTGCGCGGGGACTCGCCCTCCAGGCCGAGCAGGACCGCCTTGGGGGTGCCGTGGCCGTGGCCGGTGGCGCCGAGCGAGCCGTACAGCTCGGCCCGGATGGCGGCGGTGTGCGCGAGCAGGCCCTCGTTCTTCAGGCGCCGCGCGAACATACGGGCCGCGCGCATGGGGCCGACCGTATGGGAGCTGGACGGGCCGATGCCGATCGAGAACAGGTCGAAGACCGAGATGGCCACGGGGGACTCCTAAGGGTTGGTAGACGCCGTTGTCTGCCGGGTGGTGCGTACGGGCCGGGTCGGCCCGGAGTGCATGAGACAAAGCGGAGGGAACAAGGGGCGGGGCACCGTGCTCACTCTCCAGTGTGCGCGGTGCCCCGCCCCGACGTGCGATCACGCAGGTCCGGCTACTTCAGGCCGGGGTACAGCGGGAACTTCTCGGCGAGCTTGGTGACCCGGGCCTTCAGGTCGTCCGCGTCGTAGGACGGCTTGAGGGCCGAGGCGATGATCTCGGCGACCTCGGTGAAGTCCTCGGTGCCGAAGCCGCGGGTGGCCAGGGCCGGGGTGCCGATCCGGAGGCCGGAGGTGACCATCGGCGGGCGCGGGTCGTTGGGGATGGCGTTCCGGTTGACCGTGATGCCCAGCTCGTGGAGCCGGTCCTCGGCCTGCTGGCCGTCCAGCTCCGAGTTGCGCAGGTCCACCAGGACCAGGTGCACATCGGTGCCGCCGGACAGGACGGAGACGCCGGCCTCGGTGACGTCGGGCTGCACCAGGCGCTCGGCCAGGATGCGGGCGCCCTCCAGGGTGCGCTGCTGGCGCTCCTTGAACTCCTCGCCCGCCGCGACCTTGAACGAGACCGCCTTGGCCGCGATCACGTGCTCCAGCGGGCCGCCCTGCTGACCGGGGAAGACCGCCGAGTTGATCTTCTTGGCGAGCTCCTGGGTGGAGAGGATCACACCGCCGCGCGGACCGCCGAGGGTCTTGTGCGTGGTGGTGGTGACGACGTGGGCGTGCGGCACCGGGCTGGGGTGCAGGCCCGCGGCGACCAGGCCGGCGAAGTGCGCCATGTCGACCATCAGGTACGCGCCGACCTCGTCCGCGATACGGCGGAAGGCGGCGAAGTCCAGCTGGCGCGGGTAGGCGGACCAGCCGGCGACGATCAGCTGCGGCTTGGCCTCCTTGGCCAGGCGCTCGACCTCGGCCATGTCCACGACACCGGTGTCGTCCACGTGGTACGGGACCACGTTGTAGAGCTTGCCGGAGAAGTTGATCTTCATGCCGTGGGTCAGGTGACCGCCGTGCGCCAGATTCAGGCCCATGATCGTGTCGCCCGGCTTCAGCAGCGCGAACATCGCGGCGGCGTTCGCCTGTGCACCGGAGTGCGGCTGGACGTTCGCGGCCTCGGCGCCGAAGAGCGCCTTGATCCGGTCGATCGCGATCTGCTCGACCACGTCGACGTGCTCACAGCCGCCGTAGTAGCGGCGGCCGGGGTAGCCCTCGGCGTACTTGTTGGTCAGGACGGAGCCCTGTGCCTCCATGACCGCGACCGGAGCGAAGTTCTCCGAGGCGATCATTTCGAGCGTGGACTGCTGGCGCAGGAGCTCGGCGTCGACGGCGGCGGCGACGTCCGGGTCCAGCTCGTGGAGGGAGGAATTGAGAAGCGACATCAGGTGGTCCCTTGGGGTCTCAGTTGCCGGAGAACTCGGTGTACTCGTCGGCGGAGAGCAGGTCCTTCGGCTCCTCCGCGACACGTACCTTGAACAGCCAGCCGCCTTCGAACGGAGCGGAGTTGACCAGCGACGGGTCGTCCACGACGTCCTGGTTGGACGCGGTGATCTCACCGGTCACCGGCGAGTACAGGTCGCTCACCGACTTGGTCGACTCCAGCTCGCCGCAGGTCTCGCCCGCGGTCACCTTGTCGCCGACCTCGGGAAGCTGCGCGAACACGACGTCACCGAGTGCGTTGGCCGCGTGCTCGGTGATGCCGACCGTCGCCACACCGTCCTCGACGGGCGACAGCCACTCGTGTTCCTTGCTGTACCGCAGCTGCTGGGGGTTGCTCATGGTCTGAATTCTCCTGTACGCGGGGAGTGCGGATGAACGATGGTCTTACGGTGTGAGACGGGACCGCGTCACGTGTGCGGCACCGGCCGGGTCCTACGGTTCTACTTCTCGCGCTTGTAGAAGGGGAGCGCCACGACCTCGTACGGCTCGTGGCTGCCCCGGATCTCCACCGAGACTCCGGCGGTGCCCGGCTCGGCGTGCGCCGCGTCGACGTACGCCATGGCGATCGGCTTCCCCAGCGTCGGGGAGGGGGCCCCGGAGGTGACCTCGCCGATGACCTCGCCGTTCGCCACGACCGGGAAGCCGGCGCGCGGCACCCGGCGGCCCTCGGCGACCAGGCCGACGAGCTTGCGGGGCGGGGCGGTCGCGGCGCGCTCCGCGGCGGCCTCCAGCGCCTTGCGGCCGACGAAGTCGCCGTCCTTCTCGAACTTCACGACCCGGCCGAGCCCGGCGTCGAACGGGGTCAGCGAGGTCGTCAGCTCGTGCCCGTACAGCGGCATGCCCGCCTCCAGGCGCAGCGTGTCACGGCAGGACAGGCCGCACGGGATCAGGCCGTGCGCGGCGCCCGCCTCGGTCAGCGCCTTCCACAGCTGCTCGGCGTGGCCGGGCGCGACGAACAGCTCGAAGCCGTCCTCGCCGGTGTAGCCGGTACGGGCGATCAGCGCGGGCACCCCGGCGACCGTGCCGGGCAGTCCGGCGTAGTACTTCAGGCCGTCCAGGTCGGCGTCGGTCACGGCCGCCAGGATCGCCGGGGACTCGGGGCCCTGCACGGCGAGCAGCGCGTACGCGTCGCGGTCGTCGCGGACCTCGGCGTCGAAGCCGGCGGCGCGCCCGGTCAGCGTGTCCAGGACGAGCTGGGCGTTGCCGGCGTTGGCGACGACCATGTACTCCGTGTCCTGGAGGCGGTAGACGATCAGGTCGTCCAGGATGCCGCCGTCCTCGGCGCAGATCATCGTGTAGCGGGCCCGGCCGGTGGAGACCGTGCCGATGTTGCCGACCAGCGCGTAGTTCAGCAGGTCCACGGCCTGCGGCCCGGTGACCGTGATCTCGCCCATGTGGGACAGGTCGAAGAGCCCGGCCTTCGTGCGCACGGCGTTGTGCTCGTCGCGCTCACTCGCGTAACGCAGCGGCATGTCCCAGCCCGCGAAGTCGGTCATGGTGGCGCCCAGCGACCGGTGCAATGCGTCGAGGGCGGTGAGACGAGGGGTGCTGCTCATGAAAACGGGCTCCCAGGGCATGACGACGACGAGGACGATCCCTCCCCATCTGTCATCGGAACCTGAGAGGTTCGCCGAGAGACCCCACAGGGGTTCGGCTTGCACCTTGGGTGGAGCCGCCGGGCGGCTCGCTTTTCAGATCTGCCTCATCCACGCGGTACGGGGCCTGAGAGATTCAAGGGAGGATCTTGCTCCTTCGGCGCCCGGCACGGTGACCGGGACTCTCCCGCGCGGATTCAAGCGGCCTGTATGCAGTTGGCGGGGTCATCATCGCACGCATTCCGGGGGAGCGGGGCGCCGGGACGGGTGGACCGGGTCACGGTTGCGCGGCGGGCCGGGTCGCGGTCGCGAGGTGCGTCGGAGGCTTGTGCCGTATTACCTTTTCTTTACACTTCAGGGGTAGGTATCGGTCCTGCACGCGTCGGCCGTACGGCCAGGGGGAGGCGACGACGTTGCGCCATGCGCCCCATCCGCCCGTCGTCCGCGACCTGCGCGGCCGGTCCGGGCACGGCCCGGTCGCCCTGAGCTTCGCCGCCGGGGACGTCGTGGTCGTCTCCGGGCTCCCCGGCGCCGGCAAGTCGACGCTGATCGCCCGCACCGCCCCCGGGCAGGCGGTCGACTCCCAGGACACCCGGGACCGCTGGGCCCGCCGGCTGCCCCGCTTACTCCCCTACGTCCTCTACCGCCCGCTCGTCCGCCTCGCCCACTACCGCGGGCTGCGGCGGACGCTGCGCTCCGGCGCCTCCGCCGTCGTCCACGACTGCGGTACGCAGAGCTGGGTCCGCGCCCTGCTCGCCCGCCATGCCCGGCGCCGGGGCGGCGGCCTGCATCTCGTCCTGCTCGATGTCTCCGCCCGCACCGCGCGCGAGGGCCAGCGCGAGCGCGGCCGGGGCGTCTCCGCGTACGCCTTCGCCCGGCACCGCAGAGCCGTCGGCCGGCTGCTGCGCGACACCGAGGCCGGGCTGCTGCCGCACGGCTGCGCCTCGGCGGTGCTGCTCGACCGCGAGGCGGCCGGGGCGCTCACCCGCATCACATTCGCGAACGCACAGACCGACGGCTGAAAATGGACCGTCCAACGGCTGGACGGTAGCCGGGACGGGCAGTTTCCGGACAGCCCCGGGACAGCCCCGGGGAGCGACGGAGTCCCGCCGAGGCCGTACCCTCTTGCTGCACGGCAACGGGGTGAGAGGGAAGCAGTGGACATTCCGGCACAGACCGGGAGCCTGCCGCAGGGCGGCTGGCCGGCCAATGAACTCGAAGAGGTGCTGAGCGCCTCGCTCGGCGCTCCGGAGGCGGGCGGCCGCCTGCTGGAGGTGCTGGGCCGCAGCCATGTCTGGGTGCCCCTGCCGAACGGCGGCGGACCCGACGCCCGGGACCTGGACCTGCCCGCGCTGGAGATCGACGGCGCCGCGTACGTCCCCGTCTACAGCTCCGAGCACCAGTTCCTCAGCTGCGTCGGCGCCCAGCTGTCCTTCACCGTCGCCCCCGCCGTCGAATTCGCCCGCGGACTGCCCCCGCAGCTCGGTATCGCCGTCAACCCGGGCGGCGCCGTCGGACTGCCGCTGCCGCCGCCCGCCGTCGCCGAGCTGTGCCGGGCCGGGCGCACCCCGCTCGACGGCTCCGCGACCGGGGGCCGGGTCCGGCTGTACGAGCCGGACTGGAAGGAGGAGCCCGTCGACTTCCTGGCCGCCGCCGCAGGCGAGTTCCAGGAGAGCGGCGTCGTCCGCACCGCCCGCCGGGTCCTGGCCGACGTCGAGGGCGACGGCCCGGTGCTCTTCGTCGGCGTCGAGTTCGCCACCTGGGACGGCGCCGGACAGAGCGCCCCGATGGACGCCCTGGGCCGGGCGCTGGGCCGCGTCGCGGTGCCGTGGCCGGTCAATCTCGTCCTCCTCGACGTGGCGCAGGACCCGGTCGCCGACTGGATGCGCGAGCGGGTGCGGCCCTTCTACACACGCGCCCCGGAGTGACGGGCGGCGGCCGCGGCGTCAAGCCGGTGACAGTGCGGCCGCATAAGCTGGTTTGATGGCTGAAGGCCGATGCCCGGTGGCCGAAGCAGAGGATCTACGAGGGGCGGGACCAGGGTGAGTGCGTCAGGCACCGCGGCGGCCGGTCAGGTCGAGCACATGCTGCGACAGGTCGCTCCCGGGCGGTACGACGCGTACGAGGCGCTGCTCCGGGCCCTCGCGTCCGGCCGGGTCTGGATGCTCCTGTGGCACGGCCGCCCCGGCGCCCCCGACGCCCAGTACGGGAACATGGAGGTCGACGGCCTGGGCTACGCCCCGTGCGTCACCTCCCCCCAGGAGCTCACCGCCAGCGGCTGGAACCGGGACCACGAGGTCGTCGCCGGACTGGACATCGCGCGCGCCCTCTACCCGGACCGCTGGGGCGTCTGGCTCAATCCGCACGCCCCGGGCGGCGGCGTCGGCATCCCCTGGCTGGACCTGCGCCGCATCGCGACCGGCCTCGACCGGATGCCCGCCGGCCCGCTGCGGATCGGCGAACCCGCCCTCGACCTCGCGCAGTTCTACGCCCAGCTCACGCAGAACGCCCACCACACCCCCGCGATCCGCTCGCTGCGCCGCGCCTGGGTGCAGCCCGCGCTCGGCGCCCCGTATCTCGCGGTCGGCCTCGACCTGTACGACACGAGCCGGGCGTCCGTCGACGCGGTGCGCGCGATGATGGGCCAGTCGGTCGGCGCCGTCCCGGACGGGCTGCCGGTCTCCACGGTCGCGATGTCCGACGAGTACGACCCGGTCGCGATGTGGCTGCGGGCCAACTCCCGCCCCTTCTACGACCGCGAGGCGCACGCCGCGCCCGGTTACGGCTACCCCCAGGCACCCACGTACTGATTCCGCGTCAGATCCCTGCCGTATCGGGGGCATTGCGGGCACTTCGGTGTTCGTGCGCGAAGTGTTCGTTATCGCTGTTTTGCGACCGAGAGGCCCGAATTCCGAGCCCGGCTGTTCGGATATCGGAAGCATTCTGACGTCATCACGTTTGAGCAAACATTCCCCGCCAGGTCTGGCGGGTGTGCAGGCCGTGGCTGAAGACTCCCACGCAACTAGCTATGTACGAGCCGCTACCGCGGCGGTCACGGGCCGGCCACCGCCGGCCGAGAGGGGTCTCCAGCGCAATGACGGCACCTATCGAGACCACCAGGGCGGATGCGCGGCCCGAAGCGGTGCTGGAAGGCGCGGGCCGCAAGGAGATCGAGGGCCGTTCGCTCGGCCGCATCGCCTGGACCCGGTTCAAGCGGGACAAGGCCGCGATGGCCGGTGGCATCGTTGTCGTCCTGCTGATCCTGACCGCGGTGCTCTCCAAGCCGCTCCAGTCGCTCCTGGGCCTCGACCCCAACGCGTTCAACCAGACGCTGGTCGACCCCGTCATGCTGGCGCCCAAGGGCAGCTTCGGCGGGATCAGCTGGGACCACCCGTTCGGCGTCGAGCCGCAGACCGGCCGCGACATCTTCGCGCGCATCCTCGAAGGCTCCTGGGTCTCGCTCGTCGTGGCCGTCGGCTCCACCCTGCTCTCCGTCGTCATCGGCGTCGTCATGGGTGTCGTGGCCGGTTTCTACGGCGGCTGGGTGGACAGCCTGATCAGCAGGCTGATGGACACCTTCCTGGCCTTCCCGCTGCTGCTCTTCGCGATCTCCATCTCCGCGTCCCTCCAGGGCAACGCCTTCGGGATGGAAGGGCTCACGCTGCGGATCGCGGTCCTGATCTTCGTGATCGGCTTCTTCAGCTGGCCGTACATCGGCCGCATCGTGCGCGCGCAGACGCTGTCGCTCCGCGAGCGCGAGTTCGTGGAGGCCGCCAGGTCGCTGGGCGCCCGCGGGCCGTTCATCCTCTTCCGCGAGCTGCTGCCCAACCTGGTCGCGCCGATCCTCGTGTACGCGACGCTGCTGATCCCCACGAACATCCTCTTCGAGGCGGCCCTGTCCTTCCTGGGCGTGGGCATCGCACCGCCGCAGGCGTCCTGGGGCGGCATGCTCACGCAGGCGGTCGACCTCTACGAGGTGGACCCGATGTTCATGGTCATCCCCGGCATGGCGATCTTCATCACCGTGCTGGCCTTCAACCTGCTGGGGGACGGGCTGCGTGACGCACTCGACCCTCGTGGCAAGTAAACGCGGCAGTCGCCGCACAGGACTAGCGAGGGGGCTTTCCTCAGCATGCAGAACAGAAAGACAGCGGCGCTCATCGCCGTCGCGATCGCGGTGTCGCTCGGCGCCACGGCGTGCAGCAAGGACTCGGACGGCGGCAGCGGCAAGAGCGGCGGCGGCAGCGCCAAGGCCGACGCGGGCCTGACGAGCATCGTCAACGCCAGTGACAAGAAGGGCGGGACGGTCACCTACGAGCACACCAGTGGCCCGGACTCCCTGGACCCCGGCAACACGTACTACGGCTGGGTGCAGAACTTCGCCCGCCTGTACGCCCGTTCGCTGGTGACCTTCAAGCCGGCCGCCGGCAAGGAGGGCCTCCAGGTCGTCCCCGACCTCGCCACCGGTCTCGGCAAGGCGAGCGCGGACGCGAAGACCTGGACGTACACGCTGCGCAAGGGCGTGAAGTTCGAGGACGGCTCCGAGATCACCTCGCAGGACGTCAAGTACGCCGTCGAGCGCTCCAACTTCGCGCCGGAGGCCCTGTCCAACGGCCCGACGTACTTCAAGGCGTACCTTGAGGGCGGCGACAAGTACAAGGGTCCCTACAAGGACAAGTCCACCGCGGGTCTGAAGTCCATCGAGACCCCGGACAAGTACACGATCGTCTTCCACCTCAACAAGCCGTTCGCGGACATGGACTACCTGGCCGCGTTCTCGCAGACCGCGCCGATCCAGCAGAAGGCCGACACGGGCGCCAGCTACGTCCAGAAGATGGTCTCCTCGGGTCCGTACAAGTTCTCGGCGTACGACGAGAGCAAGGGCGCGACCCTGGTCCGCAACCCGGAGTGGGACCCGAAGACGGACCCGATCCGCAAGGCGCTGCCGGACAAGATCGAGCTGAAGTTCAACGTCAACCCCACCACCGTCGACGAGCACCTGCTCAACGACGAGACCACCGCGGACATCGCGGGCACCGGTCTCCAGTCCAAGACCCAGCCCAAGGTCCTGAGCAAGGCGTCCGAGAAGGCGAAGACGGACAACCCGTACGCCGGCGCCCTCCAGTACCTCGCGCTGAACGTCAACGTGAAGCCGTTCGACAACGTCGAGTGCCGCAAGGCCGTCCAGTACGCGGTCGACAAGCAGAGCATGATCGACTCGATCGGCGGCTCGGTCAAGGGCGACCCGGCGAGCACGGTCATCCCCCCGACCGTCGCCGGCTACAAGAAGTTCGACCTGTACCCGAGCGAGGGCAGCAAGGGCGACGCGGCCAAGGCCAAGGAGCACCTGGCCAAGTGCGGTCACCCGGACGGCTTCAAGACCACGCTGACGGCGCGCTCCGACCGTCCTGACGAGGTCACCGCCGCCACGCAGCTCCAGAACAGCCTGAAGGCGATCGGTATCACCGCCGAGATCAAGCAGTTCCCGGCGGACAAGTACTTCACCGACTTCGCGGGCGTCCCGGCCTGGGTCCACAAGAACAACGCGGGCATGATGATGATGGCCTGGGGTGCCGACTGGCCGACCGGCTTCGGCTTCCTCGACCAGATCGTCAACGGCTCGGCCATCAAGCCCTCCGGCGGCACCAACCTGATGGAGCTGAACGACAAGGCGATCAACGACCTCCTCGTCAAGGGCATCGGCACCGTCGACACCACGGAGCGCAACGCCACGTGGGGCGAGGTCGACCAGAAGGTCATGGAGAACGCCTCGGTCGTTCCCCTCTTCTACCGCAAGAACCTGCTCTACCGCCCGTCCTCCGCGGCGAACGTCACCGTCACCGACGCGTACCTCGGCATGTACGACTACGTGCTCATGACGTCCAGCAAGTAGTAGCGCCTGTTCATCAAAAGCATCCCCTGAAAGGCAGGTGAAGGCGCCGGGCGGCGGGGTTTCCCGCCCCACCCGCCCGGCGCCGCACGGCTGTGGCTGCGTATATCATCCGACGCGTATTCGCCGCGGTGTTGCTGCTGCTGGTGGTCAGCGCAGTCACGTTCGCGATCTTCTTCCTGGTGCCCCGCCTCGGCGGGCAGACCCTCGACTCCATGGCCGCCCAGTACGTGGGGAAGAGCCCCGACCCCGACGTCATCGCCGCGGTCAAGAAGAACCTGGGGCTGGACCAGCCCCTGTACCTCCAGTACTGGCACTTCATCAAGGGCCTCGTGGTCGGCGCCCAGTACCAGTTCGGCCCCGACCCCGTCACCTGCAACGCCCCGTGCTTCGGCTACTCGTTCAAGACGCACACCGAGATCTGGCCGCAGCTCGTGGACCGGGTCCCGGTCACCCTCTCGCTGGCCGTCGGTGCCGCCGTCATCTGGGTCGTCTCGGGTGTCGCCATCGGCGTCGTCTCCGCGCTGAAGCGGGGCTCGCTCTTCGACCGCCTCTCCATGGGCGTCGCCCTCGCCGGTGTCTCGCTGCCGATGTTCTTCACCGGCCTGGTCGTCCTGGCGCTCTTCGGCAACGGGGAGTACGTGCCCATCACCGAGGACCCGGTCGCCTGGGCGGGCAGCCTGGTGCTGCCCTGGTGCACGCTCGCCCTGCTGTACTCCGCCCTCTACGCCCGGCTCACCCGGGCCGGGATGCTGGAGACCATGAGCGAGGACTACATCCGCACCGCGCGCGCCAAGGGCCTCCAGGAACGCAAGGTGGTCGTCAAGCACGGGCTGCGGTCCGCGCTCACCCCGCTGATCACGATCTTCGGCATGGACTTCGCGCTGCTCCTCGGCGGCGCGGTCATCACCGAACGCGTCTTCTCCTTCCAGGGGCTCGGCGCCTTCGCCATCCAGGGCGTGACCACCGCCGACCTGCCCAAGGTGATGGGCGTGACCCTGGTCGCGGCCTTCTTCATCGTCATCTGCAACCTGCTGGTGGACCTCGTGTACGCCGCGATCGACCCCCGGGTGAGGCTCTCATGAGCGGCGCGACCAAGAAGGACTCGACCAAGAAGGACGCGGCCGGGAAGGACGCGGCCGTCCCGGCCCCGCGCCCGGGCGACGGCCGCCCGTTCCTCTCCGTACGCGACCTCAGCGTCCACTTCGACACCGACGACGGCCTGGTCAAGTCCGTGGACGGCGTCAGCTTCGACCTGGAGGCCGGCCGGACCCTCGGCATCGTCGGCGAGTCCGGCTCCGGCAAGTCCGTGACCTCGCTGGGGATCATGGGCCTGCACACCTCGGAGCGGGCCCGCATCGGCGGCGAGATCTGGCTGGAGGGCGAGGAGCTGATCGGCTCGGGCGCCGAGCGGGTACGGAAGCTGCGCGGCCAGAAGATGGCCATGATCTTCCAGGACCCGCTGTCCGCCCTGCACCCGTACTACACGATCGGCGCGCAGATCGTGGAGGCCCACCGGGTCCACCACAAGGTCGACAGGAAGACCGCCAGGAAGCGCGCCGTCGACATGCTCGACCGGGTCGGCATCCCCGAGCCGCACCGCAGGTTCGAGGACTATCCGCACCAGTTCTCCGGCGGCATGCGCCAGCGCGCGATGATCGCGATGGCCCTGGTCAACAATCCGCAGCTGCTCATCGCCGACGAGCCGACGACCGCCCTCGACGTCACCGTCCAGGCGCAGATCCTCGACCTGATCCGCGATCTCCAGAAGGAGTTCGGCTCTGCGGTCATCATGATCACCCACGACCTCGGCGTCGTCGCCGAGATCGCGGACGAGATCCTGGTGATGTACGCGGGACGGTGCGTCGAGCGCGGCTCGGCCGAGAAGGTGTTCTACGAGCCCCAGCACCCGTACACCTGGGGCCTGCTCGGCTCGATGCCGCGGATCGACCGGGAGCAGACCGAGCGGCTGGTCCCCGTCAAGGGCTCGCCGCCCAGTCTCATCAACGTCCCGCCGGGCTGCGCCTTCCACCCGCGCTGCCCGTACGCCGACGTCCCGCCCGACAACATCACCCGCACCGAGCGTCCGGAGCTGCGCCAGGCCGGCGACGGGCACTTCTCCGCGTGCCACATGTCGCCCGAGCAGCGCGACCGGATCTGGACCGAAGAGATTGCGCCGAAGCTGTGACTGAGCTGAACAAGAAGACTCCCGCGCCCGCCGCGGCCGGGTCGGACGGGTCCGGCGCCGAACCGCTGCTCAAGGTGGACGGCCTGGTCAAGCACTTCCCGATCACCAAGGGCGTGCTGAAGCGCAAGGTCGGCGCGGTCCAGGCCGTGGACGGGCTCACCTTCGACGTGCGCCCCGGGGAGACCCTGGGCGTCGTCGGCGAGTCGGGCTGCGGCAAGTCGACCATGGGCCGGCTGGTGACCCGGCTCCTTGAACCGACCGGCGGCAAGGTCGAGTTCCAGGGCCGCGACATCACCCATATGTCCGCCGGACGGCTGCGGCCGATGCGGCGCGACATCCAGATGATCTTCCAGGACCCGTACGGTTCGCTGAACCCGCGCCACACGGTCGGCGGGATCGTCTCCACCCCCTTCCGGCTCCAGGGCGTCAAGCCCGAGGGCGGCGTGAAGGCGGAGGTCCAGCGGCTGCTGGAGCTGGTCGGGCTCAATCCCGAGCACTACAACCGCTATCCGCACGAGTTCTCCGGCGGCCAGCGCCAGCGCATCGGCATCGCCCGGGCGCTCGCGCTCAAGCCGAAGCTGGTCGTCGCGGACGAGCCGGTCTCCGCGCTGGACGTGTCGATCCAGGCCCAGGTGGTGAACCTGCTGGACGACCTCCAGGACGAGCTGGGTCTCACGTACATGATCATCGCGCACGACCTGTCGGTGATCCGCCATGTCTCGGACCGGATCGCGGTCATGTACCTCGGCAAGATCGTGGAGCTGGCGGACCGCAAGTCGCTGTACGAGGCGCCCATGCACCCGTACACGAAGGCGCTGATGTCCGCGGTGCCCGTGCCGGACCCGCGCCGGCGCGGTGCCAAGAGCGACCGCATCCTGCTCAAGGGCGATGTCCCGTCGCCGATCTCGCCGCCCGCCGGCTGCCGGTTCCACACCCGGTGCTGGAAGGCGACGAAGGTCTGCGGCACGACCGAGCCGCCGCTGCTCCGACTGAAGACCGGGCACCAGGTGGCCTGCCACCACCCGGAGAACGGCGAGGACCAGGCACCGGGCGACGCACCGCTGGTCACGGATGTGATCACGGTCCGGTCGGCACCGGCGGAGCCCACGGAGGTGCCCGCCGAGGAGGCACCGGAGGAGCCCGCGAAGTCCGCCGAGTCCTCCGAGCCCGCCCCGGACGGTACGAAGGAGTAGTACGGGCACAATTGCCCGGTGCTCAACGAACTGTTCACGCCCTCCGTCCAGCACGCGCTCGACATCGTGGGGATCTTCGTCTTCGCGATCTCGGGCGCCCTGCTCGCCGTACGCAAGAACTTCGATGTCTTCGGCATCGCGGTGCTCGCCGAGGTGACCGCGCTGGGCGGAGGGCTCTTCCGCGATCTGATCATCGGCGCGGTACCGCCCGCCGCCTTCACGGATCTCGGGTACTTCACCACCCCGCTGCTCGCCGCCGGACTCGTCTTCTTCCTCCACCCGCACGTGGAGCGCATCCAGGTCGGCGTGAACGTCTTCGACGCGGCCGGCCTCGGGCTGTTCTGCGTGACCGGCACGGTGAAGGCGTACGACTACGGGCTCGGCCTCACCTCGTCGGCGGCGCTCGGGCTCGCCACGGCGGTCGGCGGCGGTGTGCTGCGGGACGTCCTGGCCAACGAGGTGCCCTCGCTGCTGCGCTGGGACCGGGACCTGTACGCGGTGCCGGCCATGGTGGGCGCCACCATGATCGTGCTCTGCATCCGCTTCGACACGCTCAACGCCCTGACCAGCGGCGCGGCCGTGATCACCGCGTTCGTCCTGCGGCTGCTCGCGCTCCGCTTCCACTGGCGGGCCCCGCGCGCCTACAACCGGCGCTCGGCGCGGGCGGACGAGGGGTGACGAGGGGGCGAGGGGTGACGAGGGGTGGCTCACTCCGGCAGTCAAAAAGCTACCGCTCAGTAATACAATCGGTGTACGGTGCGTCCATGGCACAGGCAACCATCGGGGACAGCGAGTTCGACCGGGACACCGCGGTCACCCTGCGCGAAGAGGGCGTCTACGACGCGGAGCTCTCGGCGGGCTGGACGATCATCCACGCCGTCAACGGCGGCTATCTGCTGGCGATGCTGGGCCGCGCGCTCGGCGAGGCCCTGCCGCACGCGGACCCGTTCTCCGTCTCCGCGCACTACCTCACCGCCTCCGTGCCCGGCCCGGCGGTGATCCGGACCCAGGCCGTCCGCACCGGCCGCACGCTCTCCACCGGTCAGGCGTCGCTCTTCCAGTACGCCGAGGACGGCACCGAGGTCGAGCGCATCCGCGTCCTCGCCACCTACGGCGACCTGGACGCGCTCAGCGACGACGTCCGCACCGCCGCGAAGCCGCCGGCCATCCCGCCGCGCGAGCACTGCCTCGGCCCGAGCGACGGACCGGCGCCGATCCCGGGCAGCTCCGCGATCACCGACCGGCTGGACATCAAGCTGGACCCGGCGACCCTCGGCTGGGCGATCGGGCAGCCCTCCGGCAAGGGTGAAATGCGCGGCTGGTTCGGTCTGGCCGACGGCCGCGACGCCGACGCGCTCTCCCTGCTGCTCACCGTGGACGCGCTGCCGCCGACCTCGTTCGAGCTGGGGCTCAAGGGCTGGACGCCCACCATCGAGCTCACCACGCACATCCGCTGCCGCCCGGCCCCGGGCCCGCTCCGCGTCTCCATCACCACCCGCAACCTGGCGGGCGGCTTCCTGGAGGAGGACGCGGACGTCTGGGACAGCGCCGACCGCCTGGTCGCCCAGTCCCGCCAGCTCGCCCGCGCCCCGCGCGGCTGACCCTCCCGGCCGTTCTTCTTCTCAGGCGCCCTGGGCCGGCTCGTCGAGCCAGTGCAGGGCGCCGAGTGCGATGAGCCGCAGCCGGCGCCCCGCCGTGCGGGCTACCCGCTCGTCGTCCGCCGGGCCCGTGTCCAGCAGGGCCGACGCGGTGATCACCATGTGGTCCACATAGAGACCGCCCAGCATCAACAGGTCCTCCTCGGACCAGCCCGCGGACTCCGGCTCGGCCGCGAGGGCCGCCGCCACCTCCTCGGCGAACCGCCGCAGCTGTGCCGCGATGGCCTCGCGGACCGGGCCGACCCCGCCGTGCTGCTCCCGCGCGATGAAGCGGAAGTGCGCGGGCTGCTCCCGTACGTGACGCCGTATCAGCTCCACGCTGCGGTCGAGCCGGGCCTCGCTGTCGCCGGTCCCGGCGAGGATCGCGCCGATCATGCCGTGCAGGCTGCCCAGGGTCTGTTCGACCAGGGCGACCCCGAGTGCGGGCACGCTCTCGAAGTGCCGGTAGAAGGCCGTGGGCGTGATGCCGGCCGCCCGGGTCACCTCGCGCAGTCCGAGACTGCTCAGGCTCTGCTCCGCCAGCAGCCCCAGCGCGGCGTCCAGCAGCGCCTGGCGCGTGCGCAGCTTCTGGTTCTGGCGGACCCCCGCGGTGTGACTCATGCCATTCAGTAAACAACTGTTCTCCGGGGCGGGGAAGGGCTGTACGGGTTTAGACTCAGGAGTCAGTGAACAGTCGTACTCTCAATGGTCCGTCCGCACACGGAAAGGCCGAACATGATCGTCCTCGTCGCCGCCCTGCTCCTGCTGGGAATCGTGCTGGGAGCGGTGGCCCAGATCCCGCTTCCCCTGTCGCTCGTCCTCGGCGCCCTCATCGCCTGCTGGCTCCTGGTCTTCGCGGTACGCGAGCGGGCGCGGAGCACCCGGTGAGCGCCCCGGCGCAAGCCGCCCCGCGCACCCGCCGGGACGCCGACGGACTCGCCGTCGCCTCGTTCGTGCTGGGCCTCGTCGGGCTCCTGGTGATGAACCTCCTGCTGGGCCCCGCAGCCATCGTGATGGCCCTGGTGGCCCTGGCCCGCTCCACCACCCGGCGCACCCGCGCCTTCCTCGGCCTCGCGCTCGGCGTCGCCGACCTGGTGGTCCTGGCCTTCCTGGTCACCGGAAACGGCGTCGTCTCCTGGGGCTTCGGCGCCTGACCCGCACGGCCGTCGCGCGGCGCGCGGGCCCGGGACCCGATGCGCCCGCCGTACGCCCCATCGGGGGCTCGTAGAATCGAGCCCACCATGGCTTACCTCGACCACGCCGCGACCACGCCGATGCTTCCCGAGGCGATCGCGGCGATGACCGCGCAGCTCGCCGTCACGGGCAACGCGTCCTCACTCCACGCCGCCGGGCGCCGGGCCCGCCGTACCGTCGAGGAGTCCCGGGAATCCCTCGCCGACGCCCTCGGCGCCCGCCCCAGCGAGGTGGTCTTCACCTCGGGCGGCACCGAGGCGGACAACCTCGCGGTGAAGGGCCTGTACTGGGCCCGCCGCGACGCCGACCCCCGCCGCACCCGGGTCCTCGCCAGCCCCGTCGAGCACCACGCCGTCCTGGACGCGGTCGACTGGCTGGCCGCCCACGAGGGCGCGACCGTCGAATACCTGCCCGTCGACCGGTACGGGCGGGTCCACCCCGAGGCGCTGCGCGAGGCGGTCCTGCGCGACCCCGACGACCTCGCGCTGATCACCGTGATGTGGGCCAACAACGAGATCGGCACGATCCTGCCGGTACGCGAACTGGCCGAGGTGGCCCGCGAGTTCGACATCCCGATGCACGCCGACGCGGTCCAGGCGTTCGGGCAGCTCGATGTGGACTTCGGCGCGTCCGGGCTCGCCGCGATGACCGTCAGCGCGCACAAGATCGGCGGGCCCACCGGTGTCGGCGCGCTGCTGCTCGGCCGCGAGTACACCCCGGTGCCCGTGCTGCACGGCGGCGGGCAGGAGCGCCATGTCCGCTCCGGCACCCTGGACGTGGCGGGCATCGCCTCCTTCGCCGTCGCCGGAACGATCGCCGCCGACCGGCGCGCGGACTTCGCCCGGGAGACCGGCGCGCTCCGCGACGAGCTTGCCGCCGCCGTCCTGGCGGAGGTCCCGGACGCCCTCCTGGGCGGCGACCCGGCACCGGGTGGCCGGCTGCCGGCCAACGCGCACTTCACCTTCCCCGGCTGCGAGGGCGACTCGCTCCTGCTGCTGCTGGACGCCCAGGGCATCGAATGCTCCACCGGCTCCGCCTGCACCGCCGGAATCGCCCAGCCCAGCCATGTGCTGCTCGCCACCGGCACCGATCCGGACCTGGCCCGGGGCACCCTGCGCTTCTCGCTCGGCCACACCTCGACCGGGCAGGACGTCCAGGACGTGGCCCGGGCGATCGGCCCGGCGGTGGAACGGGCACGCTCGGCGGGGCTCAGCTAGCCCTGCCGGCCTTCCCGGACGCCTTCCCCCGATGTCTTCCCGGACGTCTTCGCGCGCCGGACCAGCTCCATATAGCGGTCCCAGTCCCAGCCGCGCCCCGGGTCCGTGTGGTCGGCGCCCGGGACCTCCACATGTCCGATGATGTGCTCCCGGTCCACCGGGATGCCGTACCGCCCGCATATCGCCGCGGTGAGCTTCGCCGAAGCCCCGTACATCGCGGCGGTGAAGTCCTGCGGGCGCTCCACGAAGCCCTCGTGCTCGATGCCCACACTGCGCTCGTTGTACGAGCGGTTGCCCGCGTGGAACGCCACGTCCAGCTCGCGGATCATCTGCGTCACATGCCCGTCCTTGCGCACCACGTAATGCGCCGCGGCCCGGTGGCCCGGGTCCTGGAAGGCACGGACCGCGCTGTCGAAGCCGCCCTGCGTGACATGGATGACCACCCGGTCGATCCCGTAGTCGTCGGGGCGGTCGGCCCGCCGCCAGTTCGCGTCCGAAGCGGCGACCCACTTCGCCGCCGCGTAGTCCACCGCCCCCGGAGTGCGCGGCTTCTCCACGCCGGGCAGCCGCCACCAGGCGCGCTTCAGCCGGTCCCGTGCCAGCGCCGCCGTGGCCACGGCCGTGACGGCGCCACCGATCACCACCGACCGCCGGCTGATCCCGGTCCCGGTGCCGCCGCCGGCCGTCCCCTTGGTCCCCATGTGACGGACAACGCTTATCCGCGAGCTTTCGGTTCCCGCTCCCACGTACCCTGGTGGGGCTATGACTGAGACTCCCCAGCGCCCCCTCCGCGTGCTCGCCGCCATGTCGGGCGGTGTCGACTCCGCCGTCGCCGCGGCCCGCGCCGCCGAGGCGGGCCACGATGTGACCGGTGTGCACCTCGCCCTCTCCGCGAACCCGCAGTCCTTCCGGACCGGCGCCCGGGGCTGTTGCACCATCGAGGACTCCCGGGACGCCCGCCGCGCCGCGGACGTCATCGGCATCCCCTTCTACGTCTGGGACCTGGCGGAACGCTTCCGCGAGGACGTCGTGGAGGACTTCGTCGCCGAGTACGAGGCGGGGCGCACCCCCAACCCGTGCCTGCGCTGCAACGAGAAGATCAAGTTCGCCGCGCTCCTCGACAAGGCCCTCGCGCTCGGCTTCGACGCGGTGTGCACCGGCCACTACGCCACCGTGGTCACCGGCGCCGACGGCCACCGCGAGCTGCACCGCGCCTCGGACATGGCCAAGGACCAGAGCTATGTGCTCGGCGTGCTGGACGAGCGCCAGCTCGCCCACGCGATGTTCCCGCTCGGCGACACCCTCACCACCAAGGACGAGATCCGCGCCGAGGCCGAGCGCCGGGGCCTCGCGGTCGCCAAGAAGCCCGACAGCCACGACATCTGCTTCATCGCCGACGGCGACACCCAGGGCTTCCTGGCGAACCGCCTCGGCGGCAAGGCGGAGGGCGACATCCTGGACGAGTCCGGTACGAAGCTCGGCACCCACGAGGGCGCCTTCGGCTTCACCATCGGCCAGCGCAAGGGCCTGCGCATCGGCCACCCCGCCCCCGACGGCAAGCCGCGCTACGTCCTGGACATCTCCCCGGTGAACAACACGGTGACCGTCGGCCCCGCCGAGGCCCTGGACGTCACCGCGCTCACCGCGATCAAGCCCCGCTGGTGCGGAACCCCCCCGTCCGGCCCGGGGGCGTACACCGCGCAGCTCCGCGCCCACGGCGGCGAGACCGAGGTGACCGCCGAGCTGACCGGCACCACCCTGCACGTCACGTTCACCGAACCGGTCCGGGGCGTCGCCCCCGGCCAGGCGGTCGTGCTGTACGACGGCACCCGCGTGGTCGGCTCCGCGACGATCGCGACGACGGCACGCCGGGAGCGCGCCGCGGCGGGCTGACCTCGGCTCGTGCGCGAGCCCGGCCGGCTACGGCGGACCGGGCTCGGTGCGAGCGGAGCGTTCCGTCGCCGCGGGGAAGCGGCGCGGGCCTCTGAGAGCGAGGGACACCGCGATCAGCTGTCGGGTATCGGCGTCGAGACTGTCCCCGACCGACTGCATGATGTCGACCGCCCGGTCCGTGGCGGCATCTCCGGACGCCTGCGCACGCAGTGCCCTGGGCAGGTGTTTCGCGACGGTCTCGGGCGATGCGCCGGTCCCCACTCCGCAGGCGGCCAGGTGCGGGCTGAGACGGACCAGCCCGTCCCGGCACTCGATCACTCGCCGGTAGTACCGCCGGTGGATGCCCCAGGCGTGCAGCGTCTCGCGCCATGGTGCGGCCGGGGAGCCGCGCAGGGTGTTCTCGGGGAACACCTCGTGGAGGCCGAGCCACAGCGGCGCGAGCTGCCGGTAGTTCCGCCGGTGCCGGATCCAGATCTGTACGGAGGCGAGCCGGGCCATGATGCTCGCGTAGCTCAGACCCGTGGCGAACAGCAGGATCGCCGGTGTGAGGAGTTGCCGGCAGACGTGGTCCAGCCGGCCCGGGAAGAGCCACTCGCACCAGCGGGCCAGTGTGCTGAGCTCGAAGACCACGTTGGCCGCCAGCATGCACGCCAGCGACGCCGCGGTCAGGCGCAGCCCGGTGGCCACGGCGCCGTCCGAGATCCTCACGTAGCCCCAGGTCCACCACAGCGCCATGGCGAGCGTGTACATCAGATACAGGGGCGGGACGGCGTGGAGCGCGACGACCGCGGGCGCGCTCATGTCCCCGTAGCCGAAGAGGCTGCTCCGGGCCGCCGGTGGCGTCGCCAGGAAGGCCGTGGTGACGCAGGCGACCGCGAGGGAGAGCAGAAGCGTCTCGCGGCGGACTCGAAGGGCGGACCGCCGGGAGACCGGCAGTAAGTGGAGGTAGAAGCGCACCAGCCAGTAGGCCGTGTCCATGGCGAAGATCTCCGCCAGCAGCCGGCCCGTGCCGGGGCCCAGTACGGAGCTGAGCGCGGCCGACACGGATGGCAGGAGGAGGCACAGTTCGGCGGCCCGGCAGGCCAGGCACAGCGAGACCGCGCGCAGGGCACGGTCGCCCGGCGCCCTGGACAGCTGGTAGAGCTTCCAGACCACGGCGAGTCCGAGCAGCACGGTGACCGGGACCTCACCCACGATCACAGCCATCCCCGCCGGTCGCCCAGCGCGGCCTGGATGCGTCGCAGTGAGGGCTCGCTCGCCGCATGCGGTGCGACATGGTCGAGGACCGAGGCCCAGCCCAGAACGATGGTGGCGATCAGCTCCGCCTCGCGTTCCTCCACGGCCTCGTACGAAGTGCGGCGCAGGGCTCGTCTGATGGTCCTGGGTGAGATGTCGGGCATCTCCTGCTGCCAGAGTGCCTCGTCGGGGTAGTCCTCGTCGTTCCGGTGCCCGGCGAGAATATGGCCCACTTCGTGCAGGATGATGTGGTCCTGGTGCGGCTTCGTCGTGTTCTGCTGGTACAGCACGTAGTCGGCCGTTCCGGTGGCGATCCAGGCGCCGTAAGGCCCCGGCACCGGCATCGGGTAAGGGACGAGGTGGAGCGGGCGCCCCCTGCGCTCGCCGAGCAACTGGCACACTTCCGCCACTTGCAAGGGGGGTTGGATGCCCAGCTCCCGGAGTACCCGCTTGCAGTGGCGTCGCAGCCGCCATTCCGTAAGCCGGTCATGGACGGACCAGTTCGACAGACCCACTCCAGCAACCCCCTGTCGCGCCCCCCGGCGCACGAGTCAGTCACTCGAGGCGGACCGACGTTCTGCCTGTTCCAACTTGTAGACGACATCGATTAGTTCCATCACCTGCTTGCGACGCGCCGGCGACAGTTCGCCGGCGCGCATGGCCATCAGCCGCACATCCCGCCCCCCGTTCTGCGCGAGCCGGTCCTGTTCGGCCCGCAGCGACGTGAGCTGGCCCTCCACGCGGCGGGCGACACCGTTGTCGAAGAAGTAGGCGGCCGGGACACCGAAGAAGTCGGCCAGCGCCTGAAGATGGCGGAGGGTCGGGTTCTCCTTGCGCCGCTTGCGGAGCTGCCAGATGTAGCTCTGCGAGATGGGGACGCCGGTCTTCCTGATCGCGGCGGCCACCTGCTCGTTGCTGTACTCCTGGCCGCTGTCCGGGCCCACTGTGGCGAACAGATGATTGAGCCGATCCGCCAGGGTCGTGCTGTTCTCATCGGACATGGCTCTGCCACCTTCTCTGCGCTCGCACCCGGTACATCCGCTTCGGCCCGCTGCCGGGTCAGCGTCCGAACTTGTCCGTGATCTTCCGGGTGTGCCTGCGTGCATTGTACGGAGGTGAAGGGTTCACCCGGTCAGGATTCGATATCAGTTGCATGGCGATCGAGCGGTGACCTAGTGTTCTCATCGCCGAGTCTCCACTGATGTGAAGAAGTGACCCCGAGGGCTGCTTGCATGAGTGGAAGATCCCCCGGCTCATGGTGTCTGGCGCAAGGAAACGGGAGTCGCTACGTGACCGATCCGACAGAGGTGCACGTGGCGGTGAAGCCGGCAGTCGGCCGGCGCCTGCGCGTGCTGACGCGGGCGCTCGCGGGGCAGCTTCGGCGACAGCCGCCGGACTGCGCCGGACCCGGCGTGGCGGTGATCCGCCACTCGGCGGAAGTGCGCCAGGCGGTGTGGGCTCTGACTCTGTGCGAGATCCCCGTCGCCTTTCTGGTCTCGTCGATTCTGCCGGTGCCCGCCCGGGTGCCGCACGCGTTGCTGGAGGCGGCACTGATCCTCCTGGGCTTCAGCGTGCTCGCGGCGATGGCGAGGCATCCGCACACCGTTTCGTCGTCTCGGGTGGTGCTGAGCACCGGGTTTCTCGGGGAGATCTCACTCCCGCGCGACCGGGTGCAGTCGGCATCCCGGTCGATGAAGACCCTCCCGGGCCGCGGGCTGCGCGCGATTCCGGGCGAACCCGGTGCCCTGGCGTGCTCACTCGGCGGTTCGGTGAGCATCTGCGTCCGGCTCGACCCGCCCGTACATGTCGACCTCGGCAAGGGCGGAGCGGTCGAGGCCACCGCGGTCTATGTGTCGGCGGACACCCCGGAGGCGTTCCCCCGGGCCCTGAGCAACTCCAGAGCATGCTGATCCTCAAGAAGGAGCCCTCTGTGACCCGCGAGTCCCGTTCCGCGGAAGCGATGGTCGTGGACCGTCAGATGGATGCGTACAACCGGCAGGCCCTGGACGAGTTCCTGGACTGCTACGACGATGCGGTGGAACTCTTCGCGGACGGTGCGGCCTTCGCGTCGGGCAGGGCGGCGCTCCGCGAGGTCTACGGTCCGCAGTTCGCGTCGGCCCGGGTGCGCGCAACCTCCCTGGCCAGGATTGAGCAGGCCCAGTGGGTCGCCGACCACGAACTGGTCGAGGCCGAGGGCGCGGCCGCCCTCACCGTTCTGGCGCTCTACCGGGTCCGGGAAGGCCGCATCGACCAGGTCCACTTCCTCGGGCAGGAGGCGGGCGCGTGAACGCGGAGTCCAGTGGTGCCGGGCGGGTCTCGGTCTTCTTCCCGATCATGCCGGTGAAGCCCGAGACCATCGTGGGATTCGCCGAACTCGTACGTGACGCGGGGCTGGCCAGGCTGTGGATGGGGCAGAGCCTCACGTACGACGCCTACCATCTCTTCGCCTATCTGGCCGGTCGGGGGCTACGCATCCCCACGGGCACCGCCGTCACGGTGATGGGCTTGCGACACCCGTACGAGGCGGCGGTGCAGGCCCGTTCGGTCGCGTTGTTCACGGGGCGGCCGATGACCGTCGGGTTCGGTCCGGGCAGCCCCGAAATGGTCGCCTCGTTGCGAGGCAGGCGCTTCGCCAGCCCGCTCACCGCGAGCCGCGAGTACCTGTCCATGGTGCGTTCCCTGGTGAACGGTGAACCGGTCAGGCGCTCCGGGGAATACCACTTCCTGGAAGGCGCTCTGCCCGCGATGCCCGCCGGTGAGCCGGAGATCCGCGTGGGTGCCGGGGTGCTGCGGTCCGGCATGGCACGGGTGGCCGGCGAGGTCGCCGACGCGGCCATCACCTGGCTCACGCCGCTGCCCTACATCCAGGAGGTGCTGGCTCCCGCGTTGCGGGAGGGGGCACAGAGCCGGGGCCGTCCGACACCGGCCGTCGTCTCGATGGTGCACTTCGCCGTGGACCGCCCGGGTGTCGACCCGCTGGCCATGGTGCTGGCCGCCAACCGGGATCACCTCGGCACCGAGCACTACACGGCGATGCTGCGCAGCGCGGGTCTGGCGGCGGATCCCTCGGACCCCGAGGCCGGAGCGAAGGGGCTGGTGGACTCCGGGGTCTTCCTGACCGGATCGGCCGAGGAGATCGCCAAGAGGGTGGCCGAGCACCTTCGGGGAGGCGTGGACGAGGTCGTGCTGTCTCCGGGCGGTGTTCTGCTGACCCGCGGGGTGGAGGCGGCGTTGGCCGACCTCCGCGACGTGGTGGCGGAGCTGGAGCGTCTCGGTGGCTGACGGCGACATACCCGGCGCCTCGGGGGGCGTGGTGTTCACGCCGCGCCGGCTCCTGCTGGTGGGCACCGGGTCGATCGGGGCGGCGTTCCTGCCGTACTGGATGAACTGGCTGGCGATGGCGCTGCCCGAGGTGGAGTGCAGGGTCGTGGTGACCCGGAGCGCGGAGCGTTTCGTCACCCGTGCCGCACTGTCGGCGGTCAACTCGACTCCGGCTCTCCTGGACGTCTGGCCGGATGAGCCCCGTACGGGGGCGCTGCACGTCGAGTGGACCGAGTGGGCCGAGGCGGTCGCCGTCTATCCGGCGACCGTGGACTTCATCAGCAGAATGGCCGCGGGCCGGGGTGACAGCCCTGCGATGCTGGCGCTCCAGTGCACGGAGGTGCCCGTGGGGATCGCTCCGTCACTCCCCCCGGGAGCCGTGCGCAACCCCCTCCTGGCGCAGCACCTGAAGAAGCTCCGGGAGCGGCCCAATATCTGTGTGGCGACGCCTGAACCGGGGGAGAGCAGCACGACCGGCCGCCAGGACGCCTATGTGCCGCCCGCGTTGCCGAATCTTCTGGCGCTGATGGAACGGGCTGGGGTCCGTGCCGAACGATGACCGCCTCTTTCCGGGTGCGAGTCCGGTCGACTCCTACGGAACGGGGTTCACCAGTACGGCTGTCTACCGCCTGCCGGCGGGGGGCGGGTTCCGGTGGGTGCGCTCCGCCGGTCCGCAGCGGTCCGAGCCGGTGCGCCCGCCGCCCGCAGTCGTACTCGGCCGCATACGCGCCCTGCCGGCCGAAGGGATGGATTTCGCGCTTCCGGAAGCCCGGGGACATCGGCTCGTTCACGCGGCCAACGGTCCGGAATCGCTCGCGAATATTTTGATGACACAGAGCCGGGAATATTCCTATCCGAGAGCTTGTGATCTGCTCGGGAGGCTCGGGAAGAATCTGGGAGAGCTGCATTCCATTTCTGGCCGTGACATGCAGGGGAAAGGGCATTTGGGGATTTCCAGACTCTCCGGATGGCTGGGCGACGGGAGCGGAGCGGGGGAATCCGGACGGCTCTTCACGGCTGCGAGGAAGCGGCTGGGGAGCGCGCGGTGGGATCTGCTCCGCGACTGGTGCGACGCATGCGCGGAGCCGTCACCCGACGACGTTCTGCTGCACGGCAAACCCGGTACCGGGCTCGTCGTACCCGGATTGAACGGCAGCCGGGCCGCGCTGCTCACCGGCGAGGACATGGCGGTCGGCCGACCGTCGCTCGACGTCGGATGGGTGCTGGGCGAGCTCGCGGAGCTGCGTGGAGTCATCCGTGACCAGGCCGGTGACGCCGCCGCCGCGGAGTGGTCCACGCTGGGCAGCGCCTTCGCCGGCGGTTACGGGCGAGCTCCGACCGCTGAGACGGGCCGGGTCGCCACGTTGTGCGTGCTCAACCACGTCAGGGACTACTGCGCCCATGTGGAGTGGAGCGAGTGGTGGGTGCCGACGGTGCTGAACTTTGTCGCCGATGAATGCGACCGGGGCGGGTCGGGGACGCTTGCCTGGGGAGAAGCCGGTGGCGGATAGGCGCGGGTAGTTCCATCGAACGGGTGCGGTGAATGGAGCCTGATCGACGAGTCGATCGGGCTCCTTCCCGTGCCCTTTTTCTTCGGCGGGGAGATCTCGAAATTCTGCCGGAAAACCCTTTCCTGGAATGTCGAAAGGGTGCTAGAAATGAGAACGCAAGGGCGCTTCGGGCAATTCCTGGAGCGTGTATCGACTATATGAGGGGAATCCCTATGGACGCCGAGAAGCTCATCGAGGGTTACACCGTGTACACCGACGCCGAGGAGCTGGCGGCGGCGCCGGAGGTCGACGAGGCGCCGGCCACCGTCGCGCTGTCGGTCGCCACGGGTCTGCTGACCTGGAAGAAGGGCTGCTGACCCGACGTCAGGGTCTGCCTGAGAGCCGGGGCGCCGGAGCCGACTGATCCCGCTAAGTATCGAGTCGGCTCCAGCACTCCGGATCCATGATAGGGCCGGGGGCGCCGTCCGGAAGGACTGCGCCCCCGGCGGACCTGTGTGCACCGTGCGCGGTGCACACCGAGGGGACCGACACTTCATGACCCGGTTGCGTCGGCTGACGCTCACCAACGGCCTCCGCGTACTCCTGGCGCCCGCGCCCTTCGCGCCGGCCGTCGCGGTCGCCGTGCACTACGACGTGGGATTCCGGTCGGAACCGGAGGGGCGCAGCGGCTTCGCCCACCTCTTCGAGCACCTCATGTTCCAGGGGAGTGCGCGCTATCCGAAGCTCGAACACTGGAGCTATGTCCAGGGGCTCGGCGGCACTGCCAACGGATCGACCCACCAGGACTACACGGACTACTACCAACTGGTACCGGAGCGGGGCCTGGCAGGCGTGCTCGCCATGGAGGCCGACCGGATGGGTTTCCCTCTCATCACGGACGAGAACCTCCGCAACCAGCGAGCGGTTGTCAAGGAGGAGGTCGGTCTCAACATCCTGAACCGGGCCTACGGCGGCTTCCCGTGGATACCGCTGCCGGCTCTCCTCTACCGTTCGTACGCGAACACCCACAACGGCTACGGCGAGTTCACGGATCTGGACCGGGCGACGGTCGATGAGGCCCGGGACTTCCACGCCACGTACTACGCGCCGTCGAACGCCGTGCTGAGCATTGCGGGAGCCTTCGACGAGGCCGCCGTCGCAGCACTGGTCGAGAACCTCTTCGGCGGGCTGCCGGCCCGGCCGAAGCCGGACCCCGCCCTCCTGAGCGAACCCCCGCCCGTGAACCCGCGGCACGGTGACTGGGCGGACGTCCACGCCTCCAGGCCGGCCCTGGCCCTCGGCCACCAGCTGCCGGACCCTGCTCGGCAACTGAACGCGTACGTGGCATGGATGACCGTGTGCGAGCTGCTGACCGGCGGCCCGACGGCCCCCCTGGAACAGAGGCTCGTGCGGGACACCGGGCTGGCGGTCCGGGTCACGGCCGGCTGCGGACTGTTCGATTCGCTGGATGCCCGCGCGCCCGACACGCTCGCCCTCGTCGTCACCCATCACGACCACGCCGAACAGGACGCCCTGCTCGCCGTGATCGACGAGGAGATCGAGCGCCTGACCGACCCGTCCACAGCGGCCTCGCGCCTCCCCGTGGCCACGGGGAGGCTGTCGGCACGCGTCTCCCGGCGCAACGCCGATCTGATGGCCCGCACCAGAGCCCTGGGAGCCTGCGAGCTCCTTCACGGCCGTGCGGCAGTCGTGGACGAACTCCCCTCCATCACGGCCGAGGTGACCGCACAGGCTGTCGCCGATGCGGCCGGTGAACTCCTCACGGGAGCGCGCGCCGTACTGCGTCTGCTCCCCGGCCGGTCGGCCGCAGGCGCCGACGGCACCACGCAGAAGGCGGCACTCACATGACAGACGTACGAGCAGACACCCGTGTCGTTCTCGACCGGACCCTGTCCAACGGGCTCCGAGTGGTCGCCG
Organism: Streptomyces sp. NBC_00726; assembly: GCF_045161735.1. Taxonomy (NCBI): domain Bacteria; kingdom Bacillati; phylum Actinomycetota; class Actinomycetes; order Kitasatosporales; family Streptomycetaceae; genus Streptomyces; species Streptomyces sp. NBC_00726. Next base: position 4,892,687 of record NZ_CP108983.1, read on the forward strand.
TCCCGGACGCCACCGCACCACTGGTGGAGCTCCGGCTGAGCATCCCCTGCGCCGGACCCGGGGACGCGCACGCGGCCCGTGCCCAGGTCCTCGGCGACGTGCTGCTGCCGTCGGCCGCCGAGCTGCCGCCGGAGCGCGCGCTGCACTGGGAGATCGCCGGTCTGGCCGCCGGCCGTGACGTCAACCGGCTGGGGGTCTTCGGCTGCATACCCACCGCATCGCTCGTGCCCGTACTGAGGGAGACCGCCGCCGCGTTGGCGGCTCCGCGCTACCCCGACGAACGGGTCCTCGAATCCCGGCAGCGCGTGGCCGCGGAGGTCGCCATAGGGCGTAGCGAGGCCCGCTGGATGGCGCTGGCCGCGCTGTTGCGCCGATGGAGTCCGCACCAGGTGGCGCCCTGCGACATCCCGCCTCCGGAGGCGCTGCCCCAGGTGGAACCCGAGAGCGTGAGGGAGCTGCACCGCGGCAGGCTCATGCCGCGCGGAGCGGTCCTCGTACTGGTGGGAGACTTCGCACCGGACGGGATCATGGCCACCGTTGACCGGGCGTTCGCGGAGTGGCGGGGGGACGAGAGAACGGCGTCCGCCCCGGAGCCGCTCCTGCCCGGGGCCGTTCCGGGTGACGTCGTCCTGGTGCACCGCCCGCGTTCCACGCAGGCCGAGCTGCTGCTCGCGGGGCCGGCGCCGCACCGGACCGCCCCGGACCGCCCCGCCTTCGACATGGCCAACGTCCTCTTCGGCGGCGGGGTCTCTTCCCGGCTGAGCCGGAACGTCCGCGAGGAGAAGGGGTACGCGTACGTGGCGGCATCCGCGGTGGAGGTGGTCGCGGGCCTGCCCACCGCCTTGGTGAGAGTGGCCGTCGGCGGTCCGGCCGTGGCCGATGCCCTGGCCGAGACGCGCCGGGAGCTCGGCGCGCTCGTGGGCTCCCCGCCGACCGAGCGCGAGATCGGTCACGCGAAGCAGCTGCTGGCAGGCCGGATCGGGACCGCGGCCGTCTCGCCCTCCTCGTACGCGACGTTCCTGGCCAATCTGCTGGCCGAGGGGGCCGATCCCCAGTGGGGCGCCGGATACCGGGACCGGGTCGACGCGGTTGCCGCCGAGGACGTCGTCTCGGCGGCGGGCCGCTACCTGAACCCCGACCGTCTCACCGTCGTGCTGGTTGGTGACGCGGACGTGCTGGCGGACCGCCTGGCGGGTCTGCCCGATACCCGGGTACAGCGCTTCGAGCGGCTGGAACTCGTGACGCCGCAGCAGAGGGCACGATGACGACGACCCGACGCCGCTATCTCACCCGGGCCACCGATCTTTCGCAGGTCCCCGCCGTCGCGGCGTTTCTACGCCGTCTCGGTCTCGGCGAATTCGTTCCGGAGGGCCTGGTGTCGCACACCGGGCGCAACGAGAACTGGTCCGGAACGACCACTTCGGGCCACGCGGTCTTCGTCAAGAGACTGGGCGGCGACTCCCAGGACGTGCGGCGACGTCTGCGCGGCATCATCGCTTTCGAGGAGCTCCGGGCGGACGCCCCCGGCACGACGCCGCGTGCCCCGAGGTGCCTGGGGTGGAGCGAGGAGGACGCCCTGGTGGCCTTTGAGATGCTGCCTCTGTCCCGTACCGGGGCGGAGCTCGCCGACGCGAAGGAGTTCGACGAGGGCCACGCGCGGCAGATCGGCGAGCTGATCGGTGAACTGCACGGCCTCAAGCCCTCCGGATGCGTCCGTCTCGACGCGTCGGTGCCGAGCCAGCCCTCGCCGGCCGCCTTCGAGGCACTGCCCCTGGAGGTCCACCGGGCGTCGAGCGCGGCAGAGCTTCGAGCCTGGAGCATCCTTCAGCAGGACACGGAACTCGTCGGAGCCGTCGAGGAATTGCGACGGGTCGAGGCCGCGGCCGCGACCTGTCCGACGCATGGCGATCTCCGCCTGGACCAGTTGCTGCTCTCCGGGCCCGGCTTCCATCTTCTCGACTGCGAGGAACTGCGCCTCGGGGATCCGGCTCGCGACACCGGCGCGTTCATCGGGGAGTGGCTCCACCGCGCGGTCGCCACCCTGCCGGGCCCGGCACGGAACGAGCCGGCCGGCGCGGTGCCGGCCGACCGCGAAGTGATCGCCAGGGGTGCTCGGGAGCTCCACCGCGTACGCCCCCTCGTCCGGCGATTCCACGAAGGCTATGTCTCCACCGGACGGCCCGTTACGCACGGCCTGCAACTCCAGAGCGTGCGGTACGCCGGCTGGCACCTCATGGACCGGGTGCTGGCGCAGGCGTCCCAGAGTTCGGTGCTGCATCCGGTGCAGCGTGCCGCGATGGGCATCGCCCGGACGGTGCTGCTCACTCCCGAAGCGCTCCTCACCACTCTCGGCCTCAAGGACTGAACCGATGCCGCACACGATGCTTCACCCGAGGCTGCGCGCCGCGGTCGGCCTGGTCGACATGGGTGCGGACGGGCACACCGCACGCGTACAGGGGGCGCCGGTCGCGGCGGACACCAGGGCCGCACTGCGCCACGCACTGGCCAACAGGCTGTACGAGGTCTTCCACGCCGGTCTGGAGAGGGACGACGGGCCGCGTCCCCGGACCCTGCGGGACCCTGGGTTCGAGGCCCTTCTCGCGGACGCTGTCCCGCACAGCGAGACGCGGCTGCGCGTTCCCGCCGACTCGATCGTCCGGAACGAGGACCCCGAATACCTCGTGGTGCCCGTGGACGGCGTACGGACCCTGATTCCGGTGGCGTCGGTGGACGAGGAGACGATGCCGGACGGCACGAGGACGGTGCGCTACCCGGCCGGGAGGCCCGCGCTGTCGGCCGGGTTCTTCCTGGTGGACGGCTCGGCGGGGCGGCCGGACGACCACGAGGCGACCACCCGCTTCTACCTCCATGTCGTGAACGCGGACGCGGCACCCGCCCTGTGGGGCGGTCTCCTGGAGCACCTGGAGGAGCGCGGACTGAGGTATCGCACCAAGGTCAGCTCGTCGCGGCTCTTCTACCCGCGGCGCGACGCGATCGTCGTCTACCTCCGCACCGCCGACGCCGCGGGGGCGGGGCTCGTCGAAGCGACCGCCGGACGCCCCGGAGTCGGGCGGCAGACCTCGGTGTTCGCCCAAGAGCTCGCACCGGGACTGGCCACTGCTTGCGAGCCGTCCGACAACCGCAAAGGCATGGCGTCCATGAGCTTCGGACAGCACAGGGCCCATGCCGTGGCGGACGGCCTGCTGGACCATTCCGGGGCCGGGCACGAGGGCACCCTCGGTGAGGCCGTCTGCCATGCCCTGAACAGAGCCGGAGTGCGGCCCGACGCGCCCTGGCTCAATCTCCCGCCCACGAGCCATCATGACGACTGAGGAGCGACAGATGCCGAGCGGTCCGCTGCGGGAAAACGGGCGGGTGGTGCTGATCACGGGGGCGACGGCCGGGCTGGGCCGCCACATCGCGGGTCGGCTGGCGACTCCGGGCACGACCCTCCTGCTGCACGGACGTGATCCGGCCGCCCTGCACGACCTGGGTGCGATCCTGAAGGACAAGGGAGCGACGGTCCACACGTACCGCGCGGACCTCGCCTCGCTCGACGAAGTCCGTGACCTGGGCCGGTCCGTGCGGGACAGACACCACCGGATCGACGTGCTCATCAACAACGCGGGCGTCGGCCCGGGCGCTGAGGGTGCCGGGCGGGAATCGAGCAAGGACGGACATGAGCTGCGGTTCGCCGTCGGATACCTCGCGCCCTATGTGTTCACCCGGCTCCTGCTCCCCGCGCTGAGGTGTTCCGCCGCGGCGAGGGTGATCAACGTCGGATCCGCCGCCCAGTCCGAGATCGACCACGACGATCCGGAGATGACGGCGTCCTACCACGGATGGGTCGCCTACAGCCGTACGAAGCTTGCTCTCGCCTCGTTCAGCAGGGACCTGGCGGACGAGCTCAAGCCGTACCGGATCGCGGTCAACTGTGTGCACCCCGCCGATCTCATGGACACCGCACTGGTACGGGACACCGGGCTCGCGCCGCAGTCGACGGTCGCGCAGGGCGGCGACGCGGTCCTCGCCCTGATGAGCCAGCCGTTCACGGAGGCCGGCACCGGCGGCTACTACAACGGCCTGGAGCGGGCCGAGCCGCACGAGGATGTACAGGATGCCGTGAAGCGCCGCAGACTTCGTGAGATGACCGAGCGGCTCCTGTCCGGCCGGTAGCAGCATGAGGTGAGCCCCGCACGGCCACGCCCGACCCCAGTACGGGCGTGGCCGCGCGGGGCGCTCAAGGGTGTGCGCACCACGCATTTCAGGGTCCGTCACCCGGCCGCCCGCCGCATCCCGGCGGCGGCCCCGCACGGGGCGGGCCTTACCGTGGCAGCCATGAACATCTGCGTCTTCCTCTCCGCCGCCGATCTCCCCGACCGCTACACCGTGCCCGCCCGTGAATTCGCCGAGCTGCTGGGGCGCGGCGGGCACACCCTCGTCTGGGGCGGCTCCGAGAGCGGCCTGATGAAGGTCGTCGCCGACGGCGTCCAGGAGGCGGGCGGGAAGCTGGTCGGGGTCTCGGTGGACTTCCTGGCCGCCAAGGCGCGTACCAACGCCGACGAGATGGTCATCGCCCGCGACCTCGCCGAGCGCAAGGCGCTCCTGCTCGCGAAGTCCGACGCGATCGTGATCATGGTCGGCGGCACCGGGACGCTGGACGAGGCGACCGAGATCCTGGAGCTGAAGAAGCACGGCAAGCACACCAAGCCGGTCGTCCTGCTCAACACCGCCGGCTTCTACGACGGCCTGCGCGAGCAGTTCCGGCGCATGGAGGACGAGGGCTTCCTGCCGCTCCCGCTGACCGAGCTGGTCCTCTTCGCGGAGGACGGCGTCGGCGCCCTGGCCTACCTGGAGGAGTCGGCCGGCCTGCGGTGATGTGCCGTACGGGGGCCAGGCGGCGGATGCGACGATGGGGGCCATGTCCACTCACCTCATCACCGGTGCCGGCTCCGGCATCGGCGCAGCGGTCGCCCGGCGTCTCACCGCGCGCGGGGACGACCTCGTCCTGCTGGCCCGCGACGCCGGCCGCGCCAAGGAGCTCGCCGCGCTCCACCCCGGCGCCCGCACCCTCGTCGGCGACCTGTCCAACCCGGACCGGCTCTCCTGGGCCCTCGCCCAGCAGTCCGTCCCGGAACGGCTCGACTCGCTGCTGCACATCGCGGGCGTGGTCGAGCTCGGCCCGGTCGGTGAGCTGACCCCCAAGGCGTGGCACCTCCAGCTCAACGCCAACCTCGTCGCCCCCGCCGAGCTGACCCGGCTCACCCTGCCCCAGCTGCGCGTCGCCCAGGGCCATGTGCTCTTCGTCAACTCCGGGGCCGGGCTCTCCGCGAGCCCCGAGTGGAGCGCGTACGCCGCCAGCAAGCACGGCCTGAAGGCGCTCGCGGACTCGCTGCGCCACGAGGAGCACGGCAACGGCGTCCGGGTCACCACGGTCTACCCGGGCCGCACCGCCAGCCCCATGCAGGAGAAGGTCCACCGGCAGGAGGGCAAGGAATACGACCCCGCCCGCTGGATCGACCCCGACTCCGTCGCGACCACCATCCTGATGGCGCTCGACCTGCCCCGCGACGCCGAGGTCAACGACCTCACCGTCCGGCCCGGCCGCTGATCGCGGGGGCCCAACGACCTCGCCCGCGGTCGTTACCCTTCTCGCGTGAGCGAGATCAGCGAGTTCAGCGACTGCCCGGCCACCGGGATCGGTTCGATGCCCGGGGGAGACGCCCGGGAGGCGGCGAAGACCGTCACCGGCTCCTTCGGCGACGGCGAGGGCATGCCGTACCTGGCGGAACTCCCCGCCCGCGGGCCCGGCGCCGACATGACCGGCCGCACGATCGGACTGCTCTCCGAGCTGTACGGGCACGTCGAGCCGAGCGGCTGGCGGATCAGCGACCGCCCCGGCCGCGACACCCGCCGCGCCCGGTCCTGGCTCGGCGAGGACCTGGACGCCCTGGAGGAGTTCACCCAGGGCTACGAGGGCCCGCTCAAGGTCCAGGCCGTGGGGCCCTGGACCCTCGCCGCCGCCCTGGAACGCCGGGGCGGCGAGGCGTTCCTCGGCGACCCGGGAGCCTGCCGCGACCTCGCGGACTCGCTCGCCGAGGGCCTGCGCGGCCACCTCGCCGAGGTGCGCCGCCGGGTCCCCGGGGCGCGGCTCGCCCTCCAGCTGGACGAGCCGTCGCTCACCGCCGTACTGCGCGGCCGGGTCCGGACCGCCAGCGGCTACCGCACCCACCGGGCGGTGGACCGCCAGATCGTGGAGGCCACCCTGCGCGAGGTCCTGGCGGCGGCCGGGGACACCGCCACGCTGGTGCACACCTGCGCCCCCGAGGTGCCGTTCGCGCTGCTGCGCCGGGCCGGGGCGGACGGTATCTCCTTCGATCTCTCCCTGCTCACCGAGCGTGAGGAGGAGGCGGTCGGGGAAGCCGTCGAGGGCGGCACCCGGATGTTCTTCGGGGTCGTACCGGGCACCGACCCGGCCTCGGGCCGATTGTCCGACCCGGGCGGTAGCGTCATGGGTGTCAGGACGCTGTGGCGCAGGCTGGGGCTGAATCCGGGGACTCTCACCGAGTCCGTGACGGTCACCCCCTCGTGCGGACTCGCGGGTGCCTCGCCCGGGTACGCACGGGCCGCGCTCGCCCACTGCGCCCGGGCCGCGAGATCGCTCGCAGACAACCCTGAGTAGCGGGACGCTGGGTAACGGGAGGACGGGACGATGGCCGGCGAAGAGCAGACGGCGGTGCCAGCCGAGGCGCGGGAGCGGCACAAGCTCCTCGCGGAGCAGATCGAGGAGCACCGCTTCCGGTATTACGTGAACGACCAGCCGGTCGTCAGCGACGCCGAGTTCGACCGGCTGCTGCGCGAGCTGGAGGCCCTGGAGGAGTCCCACCCCCCGCTGCGCACCCCGGACTCGCCGACCCAGAAGGTCGCCGGTCCTTACCGCACGGAGTTCACGTCGGTCGAGCACCGCGAGCCGATGCTGTCCCTGGACAACGCCTTCGACGACGAGGAGCTGGCCGCCTGGGGCGAGCGCATCGCCCGGGACGTCGGCGCGCCCGGCTACCACTTCCTGTGCGAGCTGAAGATCGACGGCCTCGCCGTCAACCTCACGTACGAGCACGGCGTGCTGACCCGCGCCGCGACCCGGGGCGACGGCCGCACCGGCGAGGACATCACGCCCAACGTCCGCACCATCGCGGACATCCCGCACCGGCTCAAGGGCGACCGCGTGCCGCCGCTGGTCGAGGTGCGCGGCGAGGTCTTCTTCCCGATGGAGGGCTTCGAGAAGCTGAACGCCCGGCTGGTCGAGGCCGACGAGAAGCCCTTCGCCAACCCCCGTAACGCGGCGGCCGGTTCACTGCGCCAGAAGGACCCCAAGGTCACCGCCACCCGCCCGCTGCACATGGTGGTGCACGGCATCGGCGCCCGCGAGGGCTTCGACATCGACTGCCTTTCGCACGCCTACGAACTGCTGCGCGAGTGGGGCCTGCCCACCGCCAAGTACAACAAGGTGGTCGACTCCCTCGCGGGCGTACGGGAGTTCATCGCGCACTTCGGCGAGCACCGGCACTCCGTGGAGCACGAGATCGACGGCGTCGTCGTCAAGCTGGACGAGATCCCGCTCCAGGGCCGGCTGGGCTCCACCTCCCGCGCCCCGCGCTGGGCCATCGCCTGGAAATACGCTCCGGAGGAGGTCAACACCAAGCTCGTCAACATCCGCGTCGGCGTCGGCCGCACCGGCCGCGTCACCCCGTACGCCCAGGTCGAGCCGGTCGTGGTGGCCGGCTCCGAGGTCGAGTTCGCCACCCTGCACAACCAGAACGTGGTCAAGGCCAAGGGCGTCCTGATCGGCGACACGGTGGTGCTCCGCAAGGCCGGGGACGTCATCCCGGAGATCCTCGGCCCGGTCGCGGACCTCCGCGACGGCACCGAGCGGGCGTTCGTCATGCCGGACCACTGCCCCGAGTGCGGCACCGAGCTGAAGCCCATGAAGGAGGCGGACGTCGACGTCCGCTGCCCCAACGCCCGTTCCTGCCCCGCCCAGCTGCGCGAGCGCGTCTCCTATCTCGCCGGCCGCAAGTGCCTCGACATCGACCACTTCGGTTACGTGGTCGCCGCCGCGCTGACCGCACCGCTGGAGCCCGCCGAACCGCCGCTGCGCGACGAGGGCGACCTTTTCGGGCTGACCGTGGACGAGCTGCTGCCGATCCGGGCCTATGTCCTCGACCAGGACAGCGGGCTGCCCAAGCGCGACCCGAAGACCGGCGAGGAGAAGATCGCCCGGGTCTTCGCCAACCAGCAGGGCGAGCCCAAGAAGAACGCCCTCGCGATGCTCGACGCCATCGCGGCGGCCAAGGACGCCCCGCTGGCCCGTGTCCTCACCGGGCTCTCCATCCGCCATGTCGGCCCGGTCGCCGCCCGGGAGCTGGCCCGCCAGTTCCGGTCCATCGACCGCATCGAGGAGGCCACTGAGCAGGAGCTGGCCGACGCCGACGGGGTCGGGCCCATCATCGCGGCCTCGGTCAAGCAGTGGTTCGCCGAGGACTGGCACCGCGAGATCCTGCGCAAGTGGCGCGCGGCCGGTGTCCGGATGGAGGACGAAGGGGCCGGCGAGGACGAGGGCCCCCGCCCCCTCGAAGGGCTCACCGTCGTCGTCACCGGCACCCTGACCGGGCACACCAGGGATGGCGCGAAAGAGGCCCTGCAAAGCCGGGGAGCGAAGGTCACCGGTTCCGTTTCCAAGAAGACCGCCTTCGTCGTCGTCGGCGACAACCCCGGATCCAAGTACGACAAAGCGGTCCAGCTGAAGGTCCCCGTGCTGGACGAGACCGGCTTCGCGGTGCTGCTCACCGAGGGCCCGGACGCGGCCCGCGAGGCGGCCGTCCCGACCGGGGAACCGGCCCCGGACCCGACTCCGGAACCGGCCCCGGAACCGGCCCCGGCGGAGGGCCCCGCCCCCGGAGAGTGAACGGCCGCCGACACTCCGTCGAAACGTCACCCGATCGGCGCATAGCAGATGCTGACGGATAGTCGGTTCGCATTCGGGCAAGACCCGTAGACCGCTGCCCGTAGCACCCCTCCGCGGCCTACTGTGGTCTGACACGCCCTCGAACCTGGCCACCGGGCGGGGCCGGGGTGCGTCGTGGCACGGCACGCATTCATCGGGTGACATCGGCATCGCCGGCTGTGAGAGGGACGGAATGAAACCGACCGAGAGCGCCGCACCGGTGGCGCGGCTGCAAGGTTTCGTGGGACCCGCGCCCAAAGTGGGCGCCGTCGTGGTGGCCCTGGCCACGATCCAGCTCGCGACCGGCTTCTCCCGCGCCCTCGGCCAGGGGCACGCCCTCTTCCCGGACGGCCGGGCCGGCTGGTCGCTGGCCGTGCTCACCGGCATCGTCGTCGGCCACCTCGTCGCGCTCGGCCGGGACCGCTGGTGGGGCGGCACCGGCTCCGGCGCCGCCCTCACCCTGGCCGTCCTGCTGCTGTACGGCTGGGTGCCGGCCGGACTCGTCAGCCTCGTCGTGGTCGTCCTCGTCGGCGTCGCCCGCCGGCACCGCTGGTGGCAGGGGCTTCTCCACGGCGCCGTGGACATCCTCGGGGTCGGCGCGGCGGCCCTGGTGCTGGCCGCGTTCGGCGAGGTGCAGTCCGTCGAGTCACCGTGGCGGCCACTCGACTGGGGCATCGACGCCGTCCCGGAGGTCCTGCTTGCCGCCGCCACGTATCTGCTCGTCACCCGGGTCCTGCTGTGGTATTCGCGGGCCCAGCCCGGCGGCGGCCTGCCCACCGTCGCCCGCACCGCGATGCTCCGCCAGGGCCTCGTCGCGGTCGCCCTGCTCGGCATCGCCCCGCTGATCTGCGTCGTCGCGATGGCCCGGCCGGTCCTGCTGCCGCTCTTCGCGGTGCCGCTGATCGCGCTCGACTCCACGCTCTGGATCGCCCGCGCCCGCGCCGAGGAGCAGCTGAAGGACCCGCTGACCGGGCTGCCCAACCGCCAGTGGCTGCTGGAGCGGACCTGGAGCGCGCTGGAGGAGGCGGAGAGCGTCGGCAGCCGGGTCGCCCTGGTCCTCATCGACCTCGACCGCTTCCGGGCCGTCAACGACACCCTCGGCCACCTGGCCGGCGACCGGCTGCTGCTCCAGATCGCGGAACGGCTCCGGCTCGCCCTGCCGCGCGGCGCGGAGGCGGCCCGGCTCGGCGGCGACGAGTTCGCGGTCCTGCTGCCCACCGCCGACTCCACCACCAGCGCCCAGCGCGTCGCCCGCCATCTGGTCGCCGAGCTGTCCTCCCCGCTGGACCTGGACGGGCTGACCCTGGTCCTGGAGGCCAGCGCCGGCGTCGCCGTCTTCCCGGACCACGCGCTGGACGCGGAGGGGCTGCTGCGCCGCGCCGACGTGGCGATGTACCAGGCCAAGCGGGACCGCACCGGTGTGGAGGTGTACGAGTCCAAGCGCGACAGCAACACCCCGGACCGGCTCGGCCTCCTCGGCGACCTGCGCCGGGCGCTGGACGCGGGCGAGGTGGAGCTGCACTACCAGCCCAAGGTCCGCTTCGACGGCCAGGTCGCCGGGCTCGAAGCCCTGGTGCGCTGGGTGCACCCGGAGCGCGGCCGGGTGCCCCCGGACGAGTTCATCGCCATCGCGGAGTCCTCCGGGCTGATGCCGCACCTCACGGAGTACGTCCTGGAGACGGCGCTCGCCCAGGTCGCCCGGTGGCGGGCCCAGGGCCTCTTCGTCCCGGTCGCCGTCAACGTGTCGCCGCGCGATGTGCATACGCCCGGGTTCGCCGGCGGCGTCGCGGCCCGGCTCGCCCGGCACGGCGTCCCGGCGGGAGCGCTCCAGCTGGAGATAACGGAACACGTGCTCCTGGAGGACCCGCAGCGGGCGGCGGACACGCTCGCCGGGCTGACCGGGCACGGCGTGAAGATGTCCCTGGACGACTTCGGCACCGGGTATTCCTCGCTGGTCCATCTGCGCCGGCTGCCGGTCAGCGAGCTGAAGATCGACCGCTCCTTCGTGGCCCGGCTCGCCATCGACCACGAGGACGCCGAGATCGTCCGCTGCACCATCGACCTGGCCCACTCGCTCGGCCTGCTGGTCGTGGCCGAGGGCGTCGAGGACGACGAGACCTGGGAGCGGCTGCGGGACCTGCGGTGCGACGCGGTCCAGGGCTGGCTGGTGGCGGCCGCGATGCCGCCCCAGGAAACCACCGCCTGGCTGCGGGCCCGCGACGAGCACGGCTGGCGCCGCCCGGCGGAGCTCGCCGCGGCGGCGGGCGCGACGACCCCGGCATCCGCCGCGACCCCCACGGCCCCGGCGGCCGAGCTGGAACAGCGCCCCTCCGGCCGCACGACGGGCCCGCGCCCGGCGACGACGTAGCGGCCTCCCGTAAAACCGTGTCCTCGGGCATGCGGCCGACCCCATAGGATTGGGGGCCTGCGGCACATTTCCACCTGCCGCCGGCCCCCGGCAAAACCACACACCAACCCCTGAGGATCGCTGCATGCCTGGCATCACGCGCGAGGAGGTTGCCCACCTCGCTCGGCTGGCGCGTCTGGAGCTGAAGGGCGAAGAGCTCGATCACTTCGCCGGACAGCTCGACGACATCATCGGCGCGGTCGCCCGCGTCTCCGAGGTCGCCGACCAAGACGTACCGCCGACCTCCCACCCGCTGCCGCTGACGAACGTCATGCGGGCGGACGTCGTCCGTCCGTCTCTCACCCCCGAGCAGGCGCTCTCCGGCGCCCCGGCCCAGGAGCAGCAGCGTTTCAAGGTGCCGCAGATCCTGGGGGAGGACTGACAGCCATGACGGACATCAGCAGCATCATCAAGCTCACCGCGGCCGAGATCGCCGCGAAGATCGCCTCCGGCGAGCTCACCGCCGTGCAGGTCACCGAGGCCCACCTGGCGCGGATCGACGCCGTGGACGAGAAGGTGCACGCCTTCCTGCACGTCGACCGCGAGGGCGCGCTCGCCCAGGCCCGTGCCGTGGACGCCAAGAAGGCGGCCGGCGAGAAGCTGGGCCCGCTGGCCGGCGTCCCGCTCGCGCTCAAGGACATCTTCACCACGAAGGACATGCCGACCACCGTCGGCTCGAAGATCCTCGACGGCTGGATTCCGCCGTACGACGCGACCCTCACGCAGAGGCTGAAGGCCGCCGACGTCGTCATCCTCGGCAAGACCAACATGGACGAGTTCGCCATGGGGTCCTCCACCGAGAACAGCGCCTACGGCCCGACCGGCAACCCCTGGGACCTGACCCGCATCCCGGGCGGCTCCGGCGGCGGCTCCTCGGCCGCCCTCGCCTCCTTCGAGGCCCCGCTGGCCATCGGCACGGACACCGGCGGCTCCATCCGCCAGCCCGCCGCCGTCACCGGCACGGTCGGCGTCAAGCCCACCTACGGCGGGGTCTCCCGCTACGGCATGGTCGCCTTCTCGTCCTCCCTGGACCAGGGCGGGCCCTGCGCCCGTACGGTCCTGGACGCGGCGCTGCTGCACGAGGCGATCGCCGGCCACGACCCGATGGACTCGACGTCGATCGACGCGCCGGTGCCGCCGGTCGTGGAGGCCGCGCGGAGCGGCTCCGTGCGGGGCATGCGCGTCGGCGTCGTCAAGCAGTTCTCCGGCGAGGGCTACCAGGCCGGGGTCGTCCAGCGCTTCAACGAGTCCGTCGAGCTGCTGAAGTCGCTCGGCGCCACGGTCGTGGAGCTGGACTGCCCGACGTTCGACCTGGCCCTTTCGGCGTACTACCTGATCGCGCCGTCCGAGTGCTCCTCGAACCTCGCCCGGTTCGACGCCATGCGCTACGGCCTGCGCGTCGGGGACGACGGCACGAAGTCCGCCGAGGACGTCACCGCGCTCACCCGCGAGGCCGGCTTCGGCGACGAGGTCAAGCGCCGCATCATCCTCGGTACGTACGCGCTCAGCTCCGGCTACTACGACGCGTACTACGGCTCCGCGCAGAAGGTCCGTACGCTGATCACGCGCGAGTTCGAGCAGGCGTTCGAGCAGGTCGATGTGATCGTCTCGCCGACCACGCCCACCACTGCCTTCCCGATCGGCGAGCGCGCCGACGACCCGATGGCGATGTACCTGGCCGACCTGTGCACCATTCCGACCAACCTCGCCGGCAACGCCGCCATGTCGCTGCCCTGCGGCCTGGCCCCCGAGGACGGTCTGCCCGTCGGACTCCAGATCATCGCCCCCGCCATGAAGGACGACCGGCTGTACAAGGTCGGAGCCGCCGTCGAGGCCGCTTTCGTGGAAAAGTGGGGACACCCGCTGCTGGAGGAGGCTCCGTCGCTATGAGCACCATGGCCAAGGCCAAGAACTTCAAGAAGTCGAAGACCGGGCTGTACGTGTCGATGGGCACCACCGCGTTCGGCGCGCTGAGCGTCGCCAAGCAGGCGAAGGCGGCCCGCTCGGACAACGACATGCTGCGCCTCATCGACGCCGCCGTGTCCGCCGCCGCCATCGTGACCGGCCTCGCGATCCTCTATCGCGAACTGAAGCGTCTCGGCGACGACGACGTCCTGCTGGGCTGAGAGGGAAAGTTTTCCGTGACTGTCATCGACCTGGAGTCGTACGAGGACGCCCTCGCGACGTACGACCCCGTCATGGGCCTTGAGGTCCATGTGGAGCTCGGCACCAAGACGAAGATGTTCTGCGGCTGCTCCACCGAGCTGGGGCAGGACGCCAACACGCAGACCTGCCCGGTCTGCCTCGGGCTGCCCGGCGCGCTGCCGGTCGTCAACGAGATCGGCGTGGAGTCCGCGATCAAGATCGGCCTCGCGCTGAACTGCGAGATCGCCGAGTGGTGCCGCTTCGCCCGGAAGAACTACTTCTATCCGGACATGCCGAAGAACTTCCAGACCTCCCAGTACGACGAGCCGATCGCCTTCGACGGCTATCTGGACGTCCAGCTGGAGGACGGCGAGGTCTTCCGGGTGCAGATCGAACGCGCCCACATGGAGGAGGACACCGGCAAGTCGACGCACGTCGGCGGCGCCACCGGCCGTATCCACGGCGCGTCCCACTCCCTGCTCGACTACAACCGCGCGGGCATCCCGCTCATCGAGATCGTCACCAAGCCGATCGAGGGAGCGGGCGCACGCGCCCCCGAGGTCGCCAAGGCGTACGTCGCCGAGCTGCGCGAGCTCATCAAGGCGCTCGGCGTCTCCGAGGCCCGCATGGAGATGGGCCAGATGCGCTGCGACGTCAACCTGTCGCTGCGCCCGAACGGCACCGAGAAGTTCGGTACGCGCTCCGAGACGAAGAACGTGAACTCGCTGCGTTCCGTCGAGCGCGCCGCCCGCTTCGAGATCCAGCGGCACGCCGCGGTGCTGAACTCCGGCGGCACGATCGTGCAGGAGACCCGGCACTTCCACGAGGAGGACGGCTCCACCACGGCCGGCCGCATCAAGGACAACGCCGAGGACTACCGCTACTTCCCCGAACCCGACCTGGTGCCGGTCGCCCCGGCCCGGGAGTGGGTCGAGGAGCTGCGCAAGGACCTCCCGGAGCTGCCGCGCGTCCGCCGCGCCCGGCTCAAGGAGGAGTGGGGCGTCTCCGAGCACGACATGCAGTCCATCCTCAACGCGGGCGCGGTCGACCTGATCGTCGCCACGACCGAGGCGGGCGCCCCGTCGGACCAGGCCCGCAAGTGGTGGATGGGCGAGCTGGCCCGTAACGCCAACGAGGCCGGCCGCGGCCTGGACGAGCTGCCCGTCACCCCGGCGCAGGTCGCCCGGGTCGCCGAGCTCGTCGCCGCGGGCGACCTCAACGACAAGCTGGCCCGCCAGGTCCTGGAGGGCGTGCTCGCCGGCGAGGGCGACCCGGACACCGTGGTCGAGAAGCGCGGCCTGAAGGTCGTCTCCGACGAGGGCGCGCTGTCCACCGCCGTGGACGAGGCCATCGCGGGCAACGCCGCCATCGCGGACAAGATCCGCGGCGGCAAGGTCGCGGCGGCCGGCGCGCTGGTCGGCGCGGTCATGAAGGCGACCCGGGGCCAGGCGGACGCGGCCCGCGTCCGTGAGCTGATCCTGGAGAAGCTGGGCGTCGAGGGCTGACGCCTTCCGCGTACGCCGAAAGGGGCGGTGGGTCCGGTGGGAACCGGGCGCACCGCCCTTCGCCGTGACCGGCTCCCCGGAGTGGACGCGGCCATGTCGCCCATAAGGGGATGTGCCCGCTGTGACCCTGCCCACGAAACGGGCAAATGATCTCGAATGGCTGCGAGAGTGGCCGTTCTCAGGTCATGCGTTCTCCTACGGGCGGCTTTCGCCGGTCCCGGGACGACCACGAACCCGCAGGGAGTACGTCCCTTGGCTGCCATCGCCCGCTGGTGCGTCACGCACCGCCTCATCGCCGTCCTGATCTGGCTGCTCGCCCTCGGGGGCACGGCCGCCGCCGCGGGGTTCGCGGGGTCCGCGTACACCAACGACTACGAGGCACCGGGCACCGAGTCCGGGCGGGCCGCGGAGCTGCTGAAGAGTGGGTTCACCGACCTCGGCGGGGACACCGACACCATCGTCTGGCACACCGACGACTCCACGGTCCGGGCCACCGACGTCGAGCAGAAGATGACCCGCACCCTGCACGCCGTGGAGCGGCTGCCCGGGGTCGGGGCGGTCGACAGCCCCTACACCGAGACCGGGGCCGCGCAGATCAGCACCGACGGGCACACCGCGTACGCCACCGTCACCTTCGACCAGCGCGCCGACGACGTCCCCGTGGCACAGGCCCGGGCGGTCGTGGACACCGCGAAGACGGCCGAGAGCCCGCATCTGCGCGTCGAACTCGGCGGCCAGGCCATCGGGCTCACCGAGGCGCCCGCCGCGCATCTCAGCGAGGCGATCGGGGTCGCCGTCGCGGCCGTCGTGCTCTTCCTCGCCTTCGGCTCCCTCGCCGCGAGCCTGCTGCCCATCGCCACGGCCCTCGTCTCGGTCGGCACGGCGTACGCGGGCATCGTGCTCCTCGGCCATCTGATGACCGTCGCCGACTTCGCGCCCATGCTCGGCATGCTGATAGGGCTCGGCGTGGGCATCGACTACGCCCTGTTCATCGTCACCCGGCACCGCAGAGGGCTGCGGCGCGGCATGACCGTGCCGGAGGCCGCGCAGCACGCGGTGGCGACGACCGGGCGGGCCGTGGTCTTCGCCGGGGCCACCGTCTGCATCGCGCTCCTCGGCATGCTGATCCTCCGGCTGAGCTTCCTCAACGGCGTGGCCATCGCCGCCTCGCTCACCGTCGTTCTGACCGTGGCCGCGTCGGTGACCCTGCTGCCGGCTCTCCTCTCGCTCATCGGACTGCGGGCGCTCAGCCGGCGCGAACGGGCCCGGCTGGCCGCGCACGGGCCGCAGCCCGAGCCGCCCACCGGTTTCGCCGCCCGCTGGTCCGCCTTCGTGGAGCGGCACCCCAAGCTGCTGGGCGCGGTGGCCGCCGTGGTGATGCTGGTCCTCGCACTGCCCACCTTCTCGCTCCACCTCGGCAGCTCCGACCAGGGCAACAACGCGGAGACCGCCACCACCCGGCAGGCGTACGACCTGCTCGCCGACGGCTTCGGCCCCGGCGTCAACGGACCGCTGACCGTCGCCGCGCACCTCGACGGCGCCGACGACCGGCTCGCGATGGACGCCCTGCCCGCCACCCTGCGCAAGGTTGACGGGGTGGCGTGGGCCCACCCGGTCACGTACAACGCGGCGGGCGACACCGCGTACGTCACCGTCGTCCCCGACTCCTCCCCGCAGTCCCGCGCGACCAGCGAGCTGGTGGAGCGGCTGCGTACGGACGTGCTGCCGAAGGCGGCCGACAACACCTCGCTGGAGACCCATGTCGGCGGGGTGACGGCCAGCTACGACGACTTCGCGCAGATCATCATCGGCAAGCTGCCGCTGTTCATCGGCGTCGTCATAGGACTCGGCTGCCTGCTCCTGCTGCTGGCCTTCCGGTCCGCCGGCATCCCGCTGAAGGCGGCGGCGATGAACGTCGCGGCGGTCGCCTCGTCGTTCGGCGTCGTCGTCGCGATCTTCCAGTGGGGCTGGGGCAGCGGGCTGCTGGGCCTCGGCAGCCCGGGCCCCATCGAACCCTTCCTGCCGGTGATCATGGTCTCGGTGCTCTTCGGCCTCTCCATGGACTACCAGGTCTTCCTGGTCGGCCGGATGTACGAGGAGTGGCTGGAGACCCGCGACAACCGGCGCGCGGTCCGGGTGGGCCTCGCCGAGACCAGCCGGGTCATCAACTCGGCCGCTGTGATCATGATCTCGGTGTTCCTCGCCTTCGTCCTCAGCGGCGACCGCGTCATCGCGATGTTCGGCATCGCCCTCGCGGCGGCCGTGGCCCTGGACGCGTTCGTCCTGCGCACCCTGCTCGTCCCGGCCCTCATGCACCTGCTGGGCGGCGCCAACTGGTGGCTCCCCGGCTGGCTGGAGCGCCGGCTGCCCCGCCTCAGCATCGAACCGCCGGACCGCCCGGTGGCGCGGGTGCCGGTGCCGGGTGTGCGGACGTACGAGGACGAGCCGGCCGAGCGCGTCCACTGACCGCCCGCCGGGGCGACGGAGGGCGTTAAGGGACCTCTCATCTGCGGCACCTAGCGTGCGCCGCATGAACCCCACCACGCCCGAAGCCGTCGCCGACGGCGAGAAGACGACCGACGACACGACCGAAGCGACAGCCGCCGCTACGGCCGGCCGCGCTGTCGCGGAGAATCCGGAACCGCAGGACCAGGACGAGACGGGCCCGGGGACCGGGCCGGCAGCCGTCGATGAGGCCGACGCCGACGCCGATGCCGATGCCGATGCCGATGCCGATGCCGACGACTCCGACTCCGACGACGAGGAGACCTCCGGGCGGCTCGCCGCCGCCTCCGCGGCCGTCGTCTCCGCCGGACTCGGCGTCGTCGGCCTCACCGGCGCCTGGAGCGGCCGGGTCGCCGCCGAGCGCGAGACCCTGATCGGGCAGATCAAGACCTCGTCCGGCGGCTCGGCCGCCCAGCAGATCAACGAGATCTACGGCGACGCCTGGCACGCCACCGCCCTGGTCAACGGCCTCTTCGGGCTCCTCGCCCTGCTGGTCGGCAGCTATGTCCTGGTCCGGCCCGCGTTCGGCGCCCCGGCCCGGCAGCCGCAGGCCGGCTGGGTCCGCGCGGTCGCCCGGGGCGGCATCGCCCTCGGCACCCTCGGCGTGCTGCTCTCCACAGCCATGTACTTCGACCTCATCGTCGCGCTGCCCACGACGGCCGGCTAGGACGGTCCGCGGCGCCCGGACCCCTCGCCTAAGGCATGTCCGGATGGTTTCAAGGACCCTGGGCGGTGGTAAGGCCCCGCGCCTAAGGCACCCGTACGCCACAGATGCGGAACACGCCCGATGTGGCGCACCCCCCTGGGGGACGAGAGTGGTGGCACGGCAGAAGAACTGCCGCCACCGAGGCCCGCAAGGGCCCTCACCCCAGGGGGACGATCCCATGTTCGAGTACGAACTTCACAAGGCCATGCACGCCGAACTCCTCCGCCGCGCCGACCTCCAGCGCCTCGCCGGCGAGGCGACCCGCGCCCGTCGCGCCCGCCGCGACGCCCGCCGGACCGTACGCCAGGAACCGGAGGGGCCGGTGAGTACCGGCGGCGTACGGGACCGGTTCACGCACGCCGCCTGAGGCGGTGGCGGTGGACCGGGGGCCTTTCGGCCCACGGCTGATCCGGTCCGCACTGTCGGACCCGTGTGCGATGCTCGCCCACGTGGAGACCAGGTCAGTCAGCCCCGTGTTCGTCGGCCGCACCGGCGAACTCAACTCGCTCACCGGCGCGCTCACCCGCGCCACCAAGGAACCCTCCGGCACCGCCGGAGGGTTCTGCGGCGCGCCCCAGGCCCTGCTCATCGGCGGCGAGGCCGGCGTCGGCAAGACCCGCCTCGTGGAGGAGTTCCTGGCCGTCGCCGCCCGCCGCGACACGGTCGTCGCCGTCGGCGGCTGCGTCGAGATCGGCGCCGAGGGCCTGCCGTACGCCCCCTTCTCCACCGCCCTGCGCGCCCTGCGCCGCACCCTGCCCGACGAGATGGCCGCCGCCTGCGCCGGCCAGGAGGGCGAACTGGCCCGGCTGCTCCCCGAGCTCGGCGAGACCGGCCGCGACGGCAACGACGAGCTCGGCACCGCCCGCCTCTTCGAACTGACCGTCCGGCTCCTGGAACGCATCTCGGCCGACCGGGCCGTCGTCCTCGTCCTGGAGGACCTGCACTGGGCGGACTCCTCCACCCGCCACCTGCTCGCCTACCTCTTCCGCACCCTGCGCAGCGGCCGACTCGTCGTCATCGGCACCTACCGCGCCGACGACATCCACCGCCGCCACCCGCTGCGCCCGCTCCTCGCGGAGATCGACCGGCTCCGCACCGTCCGCCGGATCGAACTCTCCCGGTTCACCCGGTCCGAGGTCCGCCGCCAGCTCGCCGGCATCCTCGCGGACACCCCCGACCCCGCCCTGGTGGACGAGATATTCGAGCGCTCCGACGGCAACGCCTTCTTCGTGGAGGAGCTGGCCTGCATCCTGGAGTGCGGCGACGGGGACGGCGACGGCCTGCCCGAATCGCTCCGCGACCTCCTCCTCGTCCGCGTCGAGACCCTGTCCGCCGACGCCCAGAAGGTCGCCCGGATCGTCGCCGAGGGCGGCTCCGCCGTCGAGTACGAACTGCTCGCCGCCGTCGCGGGACTCAGCGAGGACGACCTCATCGCGGCGCTGCGCACGGCCGTCGGCGCCAACCTCCTCCTGACCACCCCGGAGGGCGACGGCTACCGCTTCCGCCACTCCCTGGTCCGCGAGGCCGTCAGCGACGACCTGCTCCCCGGCGAGCGCTCCCGCCTCAACCGCCGGTACGCGGAGGCGCTGGAGGCCGACCCCGCCCTCGTCTGCGACGGCGAGCGCGCGACCCGCCTGGCCAGCTACTGGTACGGCGCGCACGACCCCGCCAAGGCGCTGCCCGCCGTCCTGAAGGCATCGGTCCGGGCCCGCCGCCGCAACGCCTACGCCGAACAGCTGCGCCTCCTGGAACGCGCCCTCGAACTGTGGGACGACGCCCCCGAGGACGTCCGCCGCACCCTGCGCCCCATCGACTACGCCGAGGTCTACCCGACCGGCGGGCGGGACGCCTCGACCCCGCTGACGTATCTCGACCTGATGACCGAGGCCACCGTCGCCGCCCGCCTCGGCGGGGAACGCGAACGGGCCTTCGCCATCTGCAAGAAGGCCCTGCGCATCCTGGAGGGCGAGGACGACGCGCTGCGCGCCGCCTGGTTCTGGGTCCAGCGCTCCCGCCTCGTCCAGGACCTCACGCGCGGCGACGGCTGGGAGGAGCTGGCCACCGCCGAGCGCCTGGTCCGGGGCCTGCCCCCGTCCGCGGTGCACGCGGACGTCCTGATGCTGGTGGCCGGCTGGGGCGCCCTGCACCGCCCCGGCGCCGAGACCCTGGCCGCCGCCGAACGGGCCGTGGAGTACGCCCAGCTCGTCGGCGACGAGTACATCGAGCTGCACGCCCGCCTCACCCGGGGCTGGCTCAACGCGGACGCGGGCGCCGTGGACGAGGGCATCGCCGAGATGTACACCGTGCGCGACCGGGCCGACGAGCTGGGTCTCATCGACATCATGGGCCGGGCCAGCATCAACCTGCCCTCCACCCTGGAGGCCATGGGCCGCTCCCTGGAAGCGGTGGCCGCCGCCGACCACGGCATCCGCATCTGCCACGAGCACGGCGTCGCGGACATGGAGGCGTGGGTCCGTACCAACCAGGCGATGTCCCTGTTCTCGCTGGGCCGCTGGGACGAGGCCGCCGCCACCACGGAGGCCGCCGCCCGCAAGTCGCTGTCCCGCAAGTCCCAGGGCCTGGTCGCCTCCCGCCGTACCGAACTCGCCGTCGCCCGCGGCGACCTCGCCGAGGCCGAACGGCAACTCGCGCTGACCCGCCGCTGTTTCGGCTCCAGCGACCCCCAGCCCCAGCACTTCATCAACCCGGTACGCCACGCCATCCAGATCGCCGTGACGCAGGGCCGGCTGCCCGAGGCGCGCGCCGCCTTCGAGGCACAGGCCGCCGAGGGCTTCCCCACCGGCACCCAGCGCTACGCCTTCCCCATGCTGCACGCCGTCGCGGCGGCCGAGGCCGACGCCCGGGGCCTGCCCGCCACCGAACCGGGCCGCCCCGCCGTCCTCGGCCTGGTCCGGCGCCACCTCAAGCGGCTGCCGGTCCTCGTCCCCGTCTGGTCCGCCTACGCCCTCCTGATCGAGGCGGAGCTGGCCAGGGCCGAGGGCACCGACACCCCGGACCACTGGGAGGGCGCCGCCCGGGCGTTCACCCCGCTGCACCGCCCGTACGAGCTGGCGCAGATCCACCACCGCTGGGCGGAGGCCCTGCTCATCGCCTCCGGCGACCGCGCCGCCGCCACCGGCCTGCTGCGCGACGCCCACACCACCGCCGCCCGGCTCGGGGCCCGCCCGCTCACCGAGACCGTCGAGCTGCTGGCCGGCCGCGCCCGCATCACCCTGGCCGGCGAGCCCGAGGAGATCCCGCCCGCGGTCGTCGTCTCCGACGAGCCCGGCCCCGCCCGCGACCCCTCCGAGGAACAGCTACGGGCCGCCGCGGCCGCGGTGGAGTCCTTCGGCCTGACCCCACGCGAACAGGACGTCCACCGCCTGGTCGCGGCCGGCCTCACCAACCGCCGCATCGCCGAGGAGCTGTACATCTCCCCGAAGACCGCGAGCGTCCATGTCTCCAACATCCTGGCCAAGCTGGGCGTAACGGGCCGGGGCGAGGCCGCGGCACTGGCGCACCGGTTGCGGCTGTATCCGGTGCCGGAGCAGCGGTGAGGCGTCCGGCGGCTAGGTGACCCGCACCAGCACGATCTTGTCGTCGCCCGGCTTCGGCGTGCCCCGGCCGTCCGTCTCGCTCGTGACCAGCCACAGCTTGTCGCCGCCCGCCGCGAGGACCGTGCGCAGCCGGCCGTACTCGCCCTTCAGGAAAGCCTGCGGATCGGCCAGGGGCTCCTGTGCGGCCCCGCCCTCGCGGGAGAGCGGGATGCGCCACAGGCGTTCGCCCCGCAGCCCGGCCATCCAGATGGAGCCCTTGACGTACGCGATGCCGCTCGGCGACGCCTCGGAGGTCTTCCACTGGGCGACCGGGTCGTGGAAGCCCTTCTGGTGCGCGGTGCCCTCGACGTCCGGCCAGCCGTAGTTGCCGGCCGGCTCGATCAGGTTCAGCTCGTCCCAGGTGTCCTGGCCGAACTCGGAGGCCCACAGGCGTTTTTCCGCGTCCCAGGCGAGGCCCTGGACGTTGCGGTGGCCGTACGAATACACCACGGAGTCGGCCTCCGGGTTGCCGTGCAGCGGCTCGCCGTCGGGGGTCATCCGCAGGATCTTGCCCGCCAGGGACTTCTGGTCCTGGGCGCGGCCGTCGTCGCCCGTCTCGCCGGTGCCCGCGTACAGCGCGTGGTCGGGGCCGAAGGCGATCCGGCCGCCGTTGTGGATCTGGCCCTTGGGGATGCCGCGCAGAATCGTGTCCGGGGCGCCGAGCAGCCGGCCGGGCGAGCCGTTCTCGTCGTAGATCATGCGGGCGATGCGGTTGTCCGACGCGGTGGTGAAGTACGCGTACACCTGGTGGTCGGTGCCGAAGTCGGGCGATACGGCGAGGCCGAGCAGCCCGCCCTCACCGGCCGGGGCGACCCCGGGGACCGTGCCGAGGAGCTTCTTCTCGCCGGTCTTCGCGTCGATCCGGGTGATCGTGCCCTTGTCCCGGGAGCCCACCAGGAGGTCGCCGCCGGGGAGCGCGGCCAGCCCCCACGGGGAGTTCAGCCCCTCGGTGAGCGTCGAGACCACCTTCGCCGAGCCCTTGGCGGGGGGCCGGCCGGCCGGGGGGAGCGAGACGGACGGCGACGGGGAGGCGGACCCGGCGGCCGATGCGGTGGGGGAGTGCGCCGGAGAGCTCGCGCCCGCCGGACTCCCCGTGCCCTCCGGCGAGCC
Source organism: Streptomyces sp. NBC_00726 (assembly GCF_045161735.1). NCBI lineage: Bacteria > Bacillati > Actinomycetota > Actinomycetes > Kitasatosporales > Streptomycetaceae > Streptomyces > Streptomyces sp. NBC_00726. The sequence continues at coordinate 4,915,665 of NZ_CP108983.1, forward strand.
GCACCCGGCGGCCATCAGCAGGGCCCCGGCCGCCAGCACGGCCACCGCGCCCCGCCGCGCCCCCGGACCGCCCCCGCCGTGCCCCGTACGACGCCCCTCGGAGCCCTGCACTGATCCCACCACCGCACCCTGTCCCTTCAACGGCCGCCTGTCCCCTGTTCTTACACCGAGCCGGCTCCGACCGGGGCGCTTTCCGGACCGGCGCACAGGCCCTAGGGCCTGTCTGACAATTCCCGTCTGCCGGGCGGCGCCATGCACGCACTCTCGCCGCACCGGCCCCAGACCCCAGTACGTCCAGTACAGGGGTCTGGGGCCGGCACGCCGAGAGCACCCGCCTGACGCCGCCCGGCCCGCCCTCCGGGCGGACGACGCGAATTGTCAGACAGGCCCTAGTCCCAGGACTCGCGCGGCGCCGGCAGCCGGTCGATCTCCGCCAGGTCCCGTTCCGTCAGGGTCAGCCCCGCCGCGCCCGCGTTCTCCACCGCCCAGTCCGCCCGCTTGGTGCCGGGCACCGGCACCACCTGGGGGCCCTGGTGCAGCACCCAGGCCAGGGCGACCTGCGCGGGTGTCGCCCCGTGCCGCTCGGCGACCCGGCGCAGCCCCACCACCAGCGGCTGGTTCGCCGCCATCATCTCGGCCGTGAAGCGGGGGTGCCGGGCCCTCAGGTCCTCCGGCTCGAACCCCTGGCCCGGTGTCAGCGTCCCCGTCAGGAAGCCGTTGCCCAGCGGCATCGCGGCCAGGAAGCCGACGCCCCGGTCCGCGCACCACGGCAGCAGCGACTCCAGCGCCTGCGGCGACCACACCGACAGCTCCGCCTGCACCGCGCTGACCGGGAAGACCTGCTGCACCCGCTCCAGCTGCCGGATCGTTCCGTCATGCATCCGGGCACCCGGCCGCCGCGCGGCCCGCGCACCGACCGCGCACAGCCCCAGCGCCCGCACCTTGCCCGCGCCCACCAGCTCCGCCATCGCGCCCCAGGTCTCCTCGACGGGCACCTCGGGGTCGGCGCGGTGGAGCTGGTAGAGGTCGATCACATCGGTCTGGAGCCGCCGCAGCGAGGCGTCGCAGGCCCTCCGTACATAACCCGGCCTGCCGTTGGCCACGATGTGCTGATCACCCACCAGGAGCCCGCACTTGGTGGACACGAACGCCTTCGCCCGCCGCCCCTTGAGGGCCCGCCCCACCAGCAGCTCATTGGTGAAGGGGCCGTACATGTCGGCGGTGTCGAGCAGATCGACGCCCGCGTCCAGGGCCGCGTGGACCGCCCGCAGCGCGCGGTCGCCCCGCTGCTGCGAGGCGCTGTACGCCCAGCTCATCGGCATACAGCCGAGACCGACCGCACCCACGGCGAGCGCCGCCGCACCGAGACTCCTGCGCTCCAACTCCCCGAACCCTCCCTCGCACCCACAACAACCTAACCTCTGCGCTCCCGAGGGCTTCGCATAGCCTCCTGGCCATGACTTCCACCACGCATTCCGCCCCCGCCCCCGAGGTCTGGCTGCCCCTGCGCGCTGACGAGATCGACGGGCTTCCCGAGGGTCTGACGTACCACTTCTGGGACGGCGGGAAGGACTACCCGGCCGACCCCGCCGACTGCGCCTACTACGTCGTCCCCTACATGAAGGGCATGGAGATCGCGGTCCGGCCGCTCGGTGCCATGAGCCGCGTCCAGGTCGTGCAGACGCTGTCGGCCGGCACCGACCACGTCGAACCCGGCCTCGCCGGACTGCACGCCGGCGTGCGGGTGTGCAACGCCAAGGGCGTCCACGAGGCGTCCACCGCCGAACTGACCCTCGCGCTGATCCTGGCCTCACTGCGCGGGTTCCCCGGCTTCGTGCACGGCCAGGACGACGAGGAGTGGCGGTCCGGCTTCTACCCGGCGCTCGCCGACAAGTCCGTGCTGATCGTCGGGTACGGATCGATCGGCTCGGCCATCGAGGACCGGCTCGTGCCGTTCGAGTGCGCGCGGGTCGCGCGCGTCGCGCGCTCCGCACGGACAACCGCACGCGGCCCCGTACACACACTCGACGACCTCCCGGCCCTGCTGCCCGAGGCCGATGTGGTCATCCTCTCCACCCCGTTGAACGCCTCCACACAAGGGCTGGCGGGCGCGGACTTCCTCGCCGCGATGCGCGACGGGGCGCTTCTGGTGAACGTCGCACGGGGCGGAGTGGTCGACACCAAGGCCCTGTTGTCCGAACTCGAGTCCGGCAGGCTGCGCGCCGCGCTCGACGTCACCGACCCGGAACCGCTGCCTTCCGGCCATCCCCTCTGGCATGCTCCCAACGTCCTCATCACCCCGCATGTCGGCGGCAGCACCTCCGCGTTCCTGCCGCGTGCCAAGCGGCTGATCGCCGGACAGCTCACCCGCTTCGCCGCGGGGCAGCCGCTGGAGAACGTCGTACGCACCACCGGCTGACCACGCAACGAGCGCGCCCGGCTCCCCTCAGTGGCCACAACACCGCAGGTCGTCACGGAGAGTAGAGGAACTATGTCCCTGAGTGACGAGTCTGGTGTATCGTCCCGAAAGGGGTGTCGCGCCGTGGCAGGGACGGCGCCGGGGAGCCAGCCACACGCGAGGGGGCGACGGGCGATGGACGGCCGATGGGCGAACGATCCGACACGGCGAGGCCGACGACGGCGCGCGGAGGGCCCGGTGAGCCGGTGGCGCAGCCGGCCGGGGACCACGGGAGGGCCGCGGTGAGCGCCCCGGTGAGCACCCGCGGAGCCTTCCTCGCCCGGCAGTCCGGGGCGGGCCGCACCTCCGCGCTGCTCCCGCAGCTCGTCCTCGGCCTCGTCTGCGGCGGTTACGCGGTGGGCGCGGCCACCGGCTGGGGCTCGGCCCGGGTCGCCCTGTTCATGGGGGACTTCGGCCTCAGCGCCGCCGCCCTCGCCGCCGCCGTCTCCTGCTTCCTCTTCGCCCGCGTAGCCGACCCGCGATTCCGCCCGGCCTGGCTGCTGTTCGCGCTCTCCTCGCTGATGGCCGCCGGCGGCAACGCCGTCTGGGGCTGGTACGAGTGCGTGCGCGCGGTCCGGGTCCCGAGCCCGTCCCTCGCCGACGTCTTCTTCCTCTGCTTCGCACCGCCCGCCATCGTCGGGCTCCTCGTCCTCGCCAAGCGGCCCGTCACCCGCGCCGGCTGGGTCTGCCTGGCCCTCGACTCCTGGCTGATCGGCGGCTCGCTGCTCACCCTGTCCTGGAGCCTCGCCCTCGCCCACACCGCGCATGTCGCGGACATCGAGGGCGACAGCGTGGCCCGTGCCGCGCTCTCGCTGGCCTACCCGCTGCTCGACATCGTGCTCGTCTCGATGGTCCTCGCCCTGCACTTCCGGCGCTCCAGCGTCAACCGCGCCGCGGTCAACACCGCCATCGCCGCGCTCGCCCTGACCGTGCTCTGCGACGCCCTGTTCACCTCGCCGCTGCTCCGCCAGACCTACCATTCCGGCCAGTTGCTCGACGCCGGCTGGTTCGCCGGCTCGCTGCTCCTCGCGTATGCCCCCTGGGGCGCCGCGCGCGACACGGACAACGCTGTCCAGGCCGAGGACGAGTGCGCGGACCCGGCCGCCCCGGGCGCCGCCGGCCGTCCCATCGCCGGCTCACTGGCCGCGCTGACCCCGTATCTCGCCGCGGCCGTCTGCACCCTGGGCATCCTCTACAACGTGATCGAGGGCCGTCGGGTGGACCGCGTCGTCGTCCTCACCGGGTGCACGGTGGTCCTCGCACTCGTCGTCCGCCAGGGCATCATGCTCCTCGACAACATCGCCCTCACCCAGGAACTGGCCCAGAAGGAGAACCACTTCCGCTCCCTGGTGCAGGGCTCCAGCGACGTCATCATGATCGCCGCCCCCAGCGGCGTCCTGCGCTACGTCAGCCCCGCCGCCGCCGGTGTCTACGGGCGCGACGCGGACGAGCTGGTCGGCGCCGAGCTGTCCTCGATCATCCACCCCGACGACCTCGGCCGGGTCGTCCACGAGGTCCGCCGCTTCCTCGCCGCCCCGCCCGGCGAGGAGCCCAGCGCACGCATCGAGTGCCGCTTCCGGTCCGGCTCCGGCGACTGGCTCAACGTCGAGTCCACCGTCAACCGCCACCAGGGCGGCCTGCTCCTCAACAGCCGGGACGTCACCGAACGCGTCCGCCTCCAGGCCCAGTTGCAGCACAACGCCGAGCACGACCCGCTCACCGACCTGCCCAACCGGGCCCTGTTCACCACCCGGGTCCGCCAGGCGCTCTCCGGCCGCCGCGCCGGCGACGCGGGCACCGCCGTCCTCTTCATCGACCTGGACGGCTTCAAGGCGGCCAACGACCGGCTCGGCCACCAGGCGGGCGACGAACTGCTCGTCCAGGCCGCCCGCCGCCTCCACGAGTCCGTCCGCTCCGGGGACACCGCCGCCCGCCTCGGGGGCGACGAGTTCGCCGCCCTCATCGTCGGCGACGCCGGCCGCGAGCAGGACGCCCGTGAGTGCCAGGTCCACGAGATCGCCGACCGGCTGCGCCTCACGCTCTCCGAGCCCTACCGCGTCGGTGACGGCGAGGTCCGCGTCACCGCCTCCATCGGCGTCGCCTTCGCCGAGCCCGGCATCACCCCCAACGACCTCATGCGCAACGCGGACCTCGCCATGTACCGCGCCAAGGCCGGCGGCAAGAACCGCGTCGAGCTGTACGCCCCGCAGATGCAGGCCGACGTGGTCCGCCGTTCCGAGCTGGCGACCCGGCTGCGCGGCGCCCTGCGCGACGGCGAGTTCGCGCTCCTCCACCAGCCCGTGGTGCACCTCGCCACCGGCCGGGTCGCCGCCGTCGCCGCCCAGGCCCGCTGGCGCTCCGCCCAGGGCATCCTGTTCACCCCCGCCGAGTTCCTGCGGATCTCCGAGGACGGCGACCGCACCACCGAGCTGGGCCGCTGGCTCCTCGAAGAGGCCGTCGAGCAGGCCGCCGACCGGGCCAGGGCCGGCCACCGGACCGCGGTGTCCGTCCGCCTCCCGGCCCGCCGGCTGCTCGACCGGGGCTTCCCGGCCGGCTCCGTCGAGGCGCTGCTGACGCGGCACGGGCTGCCCTCCGGGGCGCTCATGATCGAGGTCGCGGACAGCGACCCCCGGGTCTCCTTCGAGGACCTGGAGCAACGGCTGGCCGCGCTGCGCCGGCTGGGCGTCCGGATCGCGCTCGACGGCTTCGGCAGCGGATACGCCGCGATCAACGCCCTGCGCCGCCTCCCCATCGACGTGCTCAAGCTGGACCGGGGCCTGGTGGAGGGCGTCGTGGAGTCGGCCCGGCTGCACAAGATCACCAGCGGGCTGCTCAGGATCGCCTGCGACCTCGGCATGCAGTCCGTGGCCGACGGCGTGGACGTCCCGGAGCAGGTCCTCGCCCTGCGCGCCATGGGCTGCACGCACGGCCAGGGCGCGGCCTTCTCCGGGCCGCTGGACGAGTACCGGCTGCGCCGCGCCCTGGCCCGGGGTACCTACCCGGTGCCGGCCGGGGTGCCCGCACAGAAGGTGCTCACGGGCGGTGCGGCCCCGTCCCTCAGCCGCTCACATGGTGAGACACCCGTCCCACCCACTTGACACCCCGCGTGCGTCGGAGAGAGGGTCAATGCCATGCGCACCCGAATTCTCGTACTTGGAAAGCGCGTCGGCTGAAGCAGAGTCACTCCATGACACTCTGCGGACCGCACCGGCGCGCTCCCCTCGCTTGCCTCACGGCACGGGGGGTTTTTTGTTGCACCGGACCAGGCAAAACGTCGTAAAACACTCGCAAAAACCTCAGCTTCGAGAAGAGTATGCCGATGACCGAGCAGGCCACCGGGGCCCACCATCCCCAGCCGCGGGCCCGTACCGGCGGATCCCCCTCCGCCACCGTTGAGCACGTCACGGGTGCGCAGTCCCTCATTCGCTCCCTCGAAGAGGTGGGCGCCGACACGGTATTCGGTCTTCCCGGCGGCTGCATTCTCCCGGCGTACGACCCGCTGATGGACTCCACCCGGGTCCGCCATGTCCTGGTCCGCCATGAGCAGGGAGCGGGCCACGCGGCCACCGGCTATGCCCAGGCGACCGGCAAGGTCGGCGTCTGTATGGTCACCTCGGGTCCGGGCGCCACCAATCTGGTCACCCCGATCGCCGACGCGGCCATGGACTCCGTGCCGATGGTCGCGATCACCGGTCAGGTGGCCTCCAGCGCCATCGGTACGGACGCCTTCCAGGAAGCCGACATCTGCGGCATCACCATGCCGATCACCAAGCACAACTTCCTGGTCACCCGCGCCGAGGACATCGCCCACACGATCGCCGAGGCATTCCACATCGCCTCGACCGGCCGCCCGGGCCCGGTCCTGGTCGACATCGCCAAGGACGCGCTCCAGACGAAGACGACCTTCAGCTGGCCGCCGGTCATGGACCTGCCCGGCTACCGCCCGGTGACCAAGCCGCACGCCAAGCAGATCCGCGAGGCCGCCAAGCTCATCACCCAGGCCAGGCGCCCGGTGCTGTATGTGGGCGGCGGCGTCATGAAGGCCGGGGCCACCGCCGAACTCAAGGTGCTGGCCGAGCTGACCGGAGCGCCCGTCACCACCACCCTGATGGCGCTCGGCTCCTTCCCCGACAGCCACCCGCTGCACGTGGGAATGCCCGGGATGCACGGTGCGGTCACCGCCGTCACCGCGCTCCAGAAGGCCGACCTGATCGTCGCCCTCGGCGCCCGCTTCGACGACCGCGTCACCGGCAAGCTCGACAGCTTCGCCCCGTACGCCAAGATCGTCCACGCGGACATCGACCCGGCGGAGATCGGCAAGAACCGCGCCGCCGACGTCCCGATCGTGGGCGACGCCCGCGAGGTCATCGCCGACCTCGTCCAGGCCGTCCAGGCCGAGCACACCGAGGGCAACACCGGCGACTACAGCGCCTGGTGGAAGGACCTCAACCGCTGGCGCGAGACCTACCCGCTCGGCTACGACCTCCCCGAGGACGGCAGCCTCTCGCCGCAGCAGGTCATCCAGCGCATCGGCGAGCTCGCCCCGCCGGACACGATCTTCGCCGCGGGCGTCGGCCAGCACCAGATGTGGGCCTCGCACTTCATCCAGTACGAGCAGCCCGCCACCTGGCTCAACTCCGGCGGCGCCGGGACCATGGGCTACGCGGTGCCGGCCGCGATGGGCGCCAAGGCCGGCATGCCCGACCGCACGGTCTGGGCGATCGACGGCGACGGCTGCTTCCAGATGACCAATCAGGAGCTCACCACCTGCGCCCTGAACAACATCCCGGTCAAGATCGCCATCATCAACAACGGCGCGCTCGGGATGGTCCGCCAGTGGCAGACCCTGTTCTACAACCAGCGGTACTCCAACACCGTGCTGCACTCCGGCGCCGACACCGAGGGCAACGCGGCGAAGGGCACCCGGGTGCCCGACTTCGTGAAGCTCTCCGAGGCCATGGGCTGCTACGCGATCCGCTGCGAGGACCCGGCCGACCTGGACAAGGTCATCGCCGAGGCGAACTCGGTCAACGACCGCCCGGTCGTCGTGGACTTCATCGTCCACGAGGACGCCATGGTGTGGCCGATGGTCGCCGCCGGCACCTCCAACGACGAGGTCATGGCCGCCCGGGGCGTCCGCCCCGACTTCGGCGACAACGAAGACGACTGAGAGACAGAGAGAGACCGACCTCATGTCCACCAAGCACACGCTCTCCGTCCTGGTCGAGAACAAGCCCGGTGTCCTGGCCCGGATCACCGCCCTGTTCTCCCGCCGCGGCTTCAACATCGACTCGCTCGCGGTCGGCACCACCGAACACCCCGACATCTCGCGCATCACCATCGTCGTGAATGTCGAGGACCTGCCCCTGGAGCAGGTCACCAAGCAGCTCAACAAGCTGGTCAACGTCCTCAAGATCGTCGAACTCGAGCCGTCCGCTGCGATCCAGCGGGAGCTCGTCCTGGTGAAGGTCCGCGCCGACAACGAGACCCGCTCCCAGATCGTCGAGATCGTCCAGCTGTTCCGCGCCAAGACCGTCGACGTCTCGCCCGAGGCCGTCACGATCGAGGCGACCGGCGGCGCCGACAAGCTGGAGGCGATGCTCAAGATGCTGGAGCAGTACGGCATCAAGGAGCTCGTCCAGTCCGGCACCATCGCCATAGGGCGCGGCGCGCGCTCGATCACCGACCGGTCCCTGCGCGCCCTCGACCGCTCGGCGTAAAGCCAGAGGTCCCGCCGCCCCGCTCGTATGGCGAGACCCCGAAACGTATCTGACGCACCCCGCCGTACGGTGGGACGCAACACCTGCACACCAAGGAGAAGACCCAGTGGCCGAGCTGTTCTACGACGACGATGCCGATCTGTCCATCATCCAGGGCCGTAAGGTCGCGGTCATCGGTTACGGCAGCCAGGGCCACGCCCACGCGCTGTCGCTGCGTGACTCGGGTGTCGATGTCCGTGTCGGTCTGCACGAGGGTTCGAAGTCCAGGGCGAAGGCCGAGGAGCAGGGCCTGCGCGTGGTGACCCCGTCCGAGGCCGCTGCCGAGGCGGACGTCATCATGATTCTGGTCCCGGACCCGATCCAGGCCCAGGTCTACGAGGAGTCCGTCAAGGGCAACCTGAAGAAGGGCGACGCGCTGTTCTTCGGGCACGGTCTGAACATCCGCTTCGACTTCATCAAGCCCCCGGCGGACGTCGATGTCTGCATGGTCGCGCCCAAGGGCCCGGGCCACCTGGTGCGCCGCCAGTACGAGGAGGGCCGTGGTGTTCCGTGCATCGTGGCCGTGGAGCAGGACGCCTCGGGCAACGGCCTGGCGCTGGCTCTCTCGTACGCGAAGGGCATCGGCGGCACCCGCGCCGGTGTGATCAAGACGACGTTCACCGAGGAGACGGAGACCGACCTCTTCGGCGAGCAGGCCGTTCTGTGCGGTGGCACGGCGGCTCTGGTGAAGGCCGGGTTCGAGACGCTGACCGAGGCGGGTTACCAGCCGGAGATCGCGTACTTCGAGTGCCTGCACGAGCTGAAGCTGATCGTGGACCTCATGTATGAGGGGGGTCTGGAGAAGATGCGCTGGTCGATCTCGGAGACCGCCGAGTGGGGTGACTACGTGACCGGTCCGCGGATCATCACGGACGCCACGAAGGCGGAGATGAAGAAGGTTCTCGCGGAGATCCAGGACGGCACCTTCGCGAAGAACTGGATGGCCGAGTACCACAACGGTCTGCCCAAGTACAACGAGTACAAGAAGGCCGACGAGAACCACCTCCTGGAGACCACCGGCCGCGAGCTGCGCAAGCTCATGAGCTGGGTCAACGACGAGGACGCGTAACACCCCTGCCCCGGGGGCGGGTCACCCCCGCCCCCGGGGCCCACGCACTCGTGCGGGTGATCCTTCCGAAGGGGCGCTGATCGGGGTCTCGCGCATGACTACACTGCTCCACATACACGCGTCAGGCCCACAGTGTCGTGCGTCTTCCACGCGGCAAGCCCCTCCACGCCTGCGGCCGTCGGGACGGCCGTCCGCACTGGATCTGTGAGGACTCACGTGAGCTCGAAACCTGTCGTACTCATCGCTGAAGAGCTGTCGCCCGCCACGGTGGACGCCCTGGGCCCGGACTTCGAGATCCGGCACTGCAACGGCGCCGACCGCGCCGAGCTCATCCCCGCCATCGCCGATGTCGACGCCATCCTGGTGCGCTCCGCCACCAAGGTCGACGCCGAGGCCATCGCCGCCGCGAAGAAGCTGAAGGTCGTCGCCCGCGCGGGCGTCGGTCTGGACAACGTCGACGTCTCCGCCGCCACCAAGGCCGGCGTCATGGTCGTGAACGCGCCGACCTCCAACATCGTCACCGCCGCCGAGCTGGCCTGCGGCCTCCTGGTGGCCACCGCGCGCCACATCCCGCAGGCCAACACCGCCCTGAAGAACGGCGAGTGGAAGCGCTCGAAGTACACCGGCGTCGAGCTGAGCGAGAAGACCCTCGGCGTCGTCGGCCTCGGCCGCATCGGCGTCCTGGTCGCCCAGCGGATGTCCGCCTTCGGCATGAAGATCGTCGCCTACGACCCCTATGTGCAGCCCGCGCGCGCCGCCCAGATGGGCGTCAAGCTCCTCTCGCTGGACGAGCTGCTCGAAGTCGCCGACTTCATCACGGTGCACCTGCCCAAGACCCCCGAGACGCTGGGCCTGATCGGCGACGAGGCGCTGCACAAGGTGAAGCCCACCGTGCGCATCGTCAACGCCGCGCGCGGCGGCATCGTGGACGAGGAGGCGCTGGCCTCCGCGCTCAAGGAGGGCCGCGTCGCCGGCGCCGGTCTCGACGTGTACGCGAAGGAGCCCTGCACGGACTCCCCGCTCTTCCAGTTCGACCAGGTCGTCTGCACCCCGCACCTCGGCGCCTCCACCGACGAGGCCCAGGAGAAGGCGGGCATCGCGGTCGCCAAGTCTGTGCGCCTCGCGCTCGCCGGTGAGCTCGTCCCGGACGCGGTCAACGTCCAGGGCGGCGTCATCGCCGAGGACGTGCGCCCCGGGCTGCCGCTCGCCGAGAAGCTGGGCCGGATCTTCACCGCGCTGGCCGGCGAGGTCGCCGCCCGCCTGGACGTCGAGGTCTACGGCGAGATCACCCAGCACGACGTCAAGGTGCTCGAACTCTCCGCGCTCAAGGGCGTCTTCGAGGACGTCGTGGACGAGACCGTGTCGTACGTGAACGCTCCGCTGTTCGCCCAGGAGCGCGGGGTCGAGGTCCGTCTGACCACCAGCTCCGAGTCGCCCGAGCACCGCAATGTGGTCACCGTCCGGGGCACCCTGGCCGACGGCCAGGAGGTCTCCGTCTCCGGCACCCTGGCCGGCCCCAAGCACCTCCAGAAGATCGTTGCGATCGGTGAGCACGATGTGGACCTGGCGCTCGCCGACCACATGATCGTGCTCCGTTACGAGGACCGCCCCGGCGTCGTCGGCACGGTCGGCCGCATCCTCGGCGAGGCCGGTCTGAATATCGCGGGCATGCAGGTCTCCCGCGCCGACGTGGGCGGCGAGGCGCTGGTCGTTCTCACCGTGGACGACGACGTCCCGGCGACCGTGCTCACTGAGATCTCCTCGGAGATCGGCGCCGCCTCGGCCCGCTCGGTGAACCTCACCGACTGACCTTCCGGACCTCACGGGTCCCAGCCGCACCCGGTATGTAGACGCGCGTCTTACACAAACGTCTGCATGCCGGGTACGCTGCTGTCATGGGACATCGTGAGGATCTGCTCGAAGGCGCCAAGCGCTGCCTGCTGGAGAAGGGGTACGCGCGCACCACGGCGCGCGACATCGTGGCCGCGTCGGGCACGAATCTCGCCTCCATCGGCTACCACTACGGCTCCAAGGACGCGCTGCTCAACCTCGCCTTCCTCAGGCTGACGGAGGAGTGGGGCGATCTCGCGACCAAGGAGGACGAGGGGGAGCGGGCGGCGGAGGCGCAGGCCGCGCCGCTCGACCAGTTCCGGGGCGCCTGGGAGCGGGTGATCGGGAGCTTCGAACAGAGCCGGGCGGTCTGGCAGCTCCAGATGGAGGTCGTCTCCCGGATCCACACCGACCCCGAACTGCGGAAGGCCCTCGTCGGCCCGCAGCGCGAGGGCCGTAACGGCCTCGCCGAGAACATGCTCGGCATCGACCCCGGGACCGACCCCGAGCGCGCCCGCGTCGCCGGCCTCTTCTGCCAGGCCCTCCTGGCCGGGGTCATGGTCCAGTGGCTGATGGACCCCGAGTCGGCCCCGTCCGCCCAGGACCTGACGGACGGCCTGAAGCTGGTCCTGGAAGGACGCGGCCCGGCCCCCGAGTGCGCCCGGTGACCGTCCGGGCCGGCGAGCCCTTCGACCTCGCGCGCACCGCCGCCGAGGTGGCCGCCCTGCTCACCGCCCCGCTCCCGGCCGCCGGCCCCACCGCGGCCGGGGGCGACCCGGACACGGGGGAGTGGCGGGCGACCACCGGCGAGGGTTTCCGGGCCGTCCCGCTCTGGGAGTCCGACGGCGATGACGACGACCCCGACGCGGCCGAGGCCCGGCTCGACGCCCTAGTCGCGGAGCTGGACACCCACTGGGGCCCGGACCGGGGGACCGCTGGGTCGGTGTGAGCGTCGGCCGCAGCGACGGCGACGCGCCCCTGGTCATGGCCGCCGTGGTCAGCGACCGCCCGATCACGGCCCCGCCGCCGCCCGCCCGGCGGTGAGGCCCCCGCCTCACCGCAGCCGGGCCGCCTTCAGGGCCATGTGGAGCAGTAGCCGGTCCTCGCCGTCGTTGAGGTCGAGGCCGGTCAGCTGCTGGACGCGGGACAGGCGGTAGTACAGCGTCTGGCGGTGGATGCCCAGCTCGGCGGCGGTCCGGGACGCCTGGCCCGCGCAGTCCAGGAACACTTCCGCGGTGCGGGCCAGCTCCCGCTGGGCCGGGGTCAGCAGGGGGCGCACGGCAGGGTCGGGCAGGGCGTCCGGGGCGAGCGCGGTCAGCGTGCGGTACGGGCCGATGGCCGGCCAGCCGGCGACCGGGCCGTACCGGGTCTCCGCCGCCGCGGCCCGGGCCGCCGCCGACGCCTCCTGCCAGGCGTCCGCCAGCTCCGCGAGGCCCCGGCGCGGGACCGCGATCCCGGCGGTGGCGCCCTCCCCGGCGGCGGTGCGCAGCCGGCCGGCGGCGGCGAGCGCGGGGTCCAGGACCTCCGGCGACCGCAGCCGGATCAGCGCCGCCAGCGCCGGCGGCCCGGACCGGCCCGGCAGCGGGGCGGCGGTCAGCGCCGCCGCCGAGGGGACGGTGCGCACGGCGGGCGCGGCGTCCGGCCACGGGGCCACGCACACCACGGTGTGCAGCCCGTCCGCGTCGGGGCCCAGCGCCTCGGCGAGCGCGGCGACCGCCATGTCCCGCTGCCAGCCGCGCCCGGCGGCCAGCACCGCGCCGAACTCCCGGGACAGATCGGTGCCCGCCCGCTCCTCGTCGGCCAGCAGCGCGCCGATCCGGGCGGCGACGTCCATCGCCGCGTCGAGCTGGCGGTCGGTCGGCCCCGGATCGGCGTCGAGCAGCCACACGTAACCGAGCACGACACCCCGATGGCGTACCGGCAGGCAGATGCGGTCGCGGTAGACGCCGGCCTCGGGGGCGGCGGGGATGCGCAGGGGGCCGGTGGCGCGGGTGATGCCGAAGTTCTCGAACCAGGCGCGGACCGCCGGGGTCGAGCGGCGGGTGAGGATCGACCGGGTGCGGACCGGGTCCATCGCCGTGGTGTCGTCGCTGTCGTGGGCCCCGAAGGCGACCAGCCCGAAATCCCGGTTCTCCAGCGTCGCCGGGACGCCGAGCAGCGCGGAGATCTCGTCCACCAGCTCCTGGTAATCGCCCTTCACCCGGCCATTCTCGCACCCCCTTCAGACATATGTCTGAGATCCAGTCCACGGATGTGTGGCAGCTGTCGATGGCAGGGAATCGGCGCGATCCTTAGATTTCACGGTGGTTCTTCGTGCTGTACCGCTTATGTTCGTCACACGGCATATACGGCGGTGTGGCCTCGTTCGTACTTTCCGTGGAGGTGCCCGTGCTGGGTCCCGTGATTCTCGCCGCGTCGCGCAGCGACAAGATGCGCCGGTTCATCTCGGCCGCGCCCGGCACCAAGCAGGTCGTGGACCGCTTCATCGCCGGTGAGACGGTCGACCAGGTCGTCCCGGTCATCGAGGACGCCGCCGGCAAGGGCCTCGAAGTCACCCTCGACGTCGTCGGCGAGGACATCACCACGCCCGAGCAGGCTGCCGCCGCGCGCGACGCCTACCTGGAGCTGGTCGAGCGCCTCAAGGACCTCGGCCTGGGCACCCGGGCGGAGATGTCCGTCAAGCTCTCGATGTTCGGCCAGTCCCTGGACGGCGGCCACGAGCTGGCCCTGGCGAATGTGCGCCCCGTCGTGGAGGCCGCCGCCGCGATCGGCACCACGGTCACCCTGGACGCCGAGGACCACACCACCCTCGACTCGATGTTCGCCATCCACGAGGAGCTGCGGAAGGACTTCCCGCAGACCGGCTGCGTCATCCAGGCGTACCTGTTCCGCACCGAGGAGGACGCCCGCCGCCTTGCCGACGCAGGCAGCCGCGTGCGTATCGTGAAGGGCGCCTACAAGGAGCCCGCCTCCGTCGCGTACCAGGACAAGGCCGAGATCGACAAGGCGTACGTCCGCATCCTGAAGACCCTGATGGAGGGCGAGGGCTACCCGATGATCGGGTCCCACGACCCCCGCCTGATCGCCATCGCCCAGGAGCTGGGCCGCAAGGCCGGGCGCAAGCTGGACGAGTACGAGTTCCAGATGCTGTACGGCATCCGCAGCGACGAGCACATCCGGCTCGCCGCCGAGGGCCACCGCATGCGTGTCTACACCGCGTACGGCACCGACTGGTACGGGTACTTCATGCGCCGCCTCGCCGAGAAGCCGGCCAACCTGCTGTTCTTCGGCCGTTCCGTCCTCACCAAGGGCTGAGCCCCCCTCCACCCCCCTCTACTTGAAGGAGCACTGGACACCATGGACGCTGTGACCCAGGTCCCCGCGCCGGTCAACGAGCCGGTCCACTCCTACGCCCCGGGCTCCCCGGAGCGCGCCCGCCTGGAGGCCAAGCTCAAGGAGCTCAGCCAGAACCCCGTCGACCTGCCGATGACCATCGGCGGCGAGAAGCGGATGGGCGGCGGCGAGCGCGTCGACGTCGTGCAGCCCCACAACCACAAGGCCGTCCTCGGCACCTTCGCCGGTGCCACCGAGCAGGACGCCCAGGACGCGATCGACGCCGCCCTGGCCGCCGCCCCGGCCTGGCGCGCGATGTCCTTCGACGACCGCGCCGCGATCATCCTGCGCGCCGCCGAGCTGCTGTCCGGCCCGTGGCGCGAGACGCTGGCCGCCTCCACGATGCTCGGCCAGGGCAAGACCGCCCAGCAGGCCGAGATCGACTGCCCCTGCGAGCTGGTCGACTTCTGGCGCTTCAACGTGCACTACGCGCGCCAGATCCTCGCCGAGCAGCCGCCGGCGAACTCCCCGGGCGTGTGGAACCGCATGGACCACCGCCCGCTGGAGGGCTTCGTCTACGCGATCACGCCGTTCAACTTCTCGGCCATCGCCGCCAACCTGCCGACCGCGCCCGCCCTCATGGGCAACGTCGTCGTGTGGAAGCCGTCCCCGACGCAGACCCACGCCGCCGTGCTGCTGATGCGGCTCCTGGAGGAGGCCGGTCTGCCCAAGGGCGTCATCAACCTGGTGACCGGCGACGGCATCGCCGTCTCCGAGGTGGCCCTGAACCACCGCGACCTGGCCGGCATCCACTTCACCGGCTCCACCCCGACCTTCCAGCACCTGTGGAAGACCGTCGGCAACAACATCGCCAACTACCGCACCTACCCGCGGCTCGTCGGCGAGACCGGTGGCAAGGACTTCGTCGTCGCCCACCCGTCGGCCGACCCCGCGATCCTGAAGACCGCGCTGACCCGCGGCGCCTTCGAGTACCAGGGCCAGAAGTGCTCGGCGACCTCGCGCGCCTACATCCCGGCCTCCATCTGGAACGCCGGCTTCAAGGAGGCGTTCGCGGCCGAGGTCGACTCGATCACCATGGGTGACGTCACCGACCTGTCCCACTTCATGGGCGCCGTCATCGACGACCGCTCCTTCGCGAAGAACAAGGCCGCGATCGACCGCGCCGCCGCCGACCCGGCGTGCACGATCGTCGCGGGCGGCAGCTACGACGACTCGGTGGGCTACTTCGTCCGCCCGACCGTCATCGAGTGCACCGACCCGGAGAACGAGGTCTTCACGACCGAGTACTTCGGCCCGATCCTCGCCGTGCACGTCTACGAGGACGAGCAGTACGACGCGATGCTGGAGCAGATGGAGTCGGTCTCCGACTACGCCCTGACCGGGTCCGTCATCGCGAACGACCGCGCGGCGGCCGCGTACACGATGGAGAAGCTGCGGTACGCCGCGGGCAACTTCTACATCAACGACAAGTCGACCGGTGCCGTCGTCGGCCAGCAGCCCTTCGGCGGCGGCCGCGCCTCGGGTACGAACGACAAGGCCGGCGCCCCCCAGAACCTCCAGCGCTGGACCCTCACCCGGGCCATCAAGGAGACCCTGGTCCCGCCGACCGAGTACACCTACCCCCACCAGGGCTGACGCCCCCGGGGTGCCCGTCGCCCCGCCCCGAGTCCCGCCCCCCGTCCGGTTCCCCTGCCGGACGGGGGGCGGTTTCCATATACGGGTCAGCCGGCCCCACCCGTATACGGGTCAGCCCCACCCGTGCACGATCAGCCCGAGCCCGGCCGCGAAGCCGACGCCGAGCAGCGCCAGGTAGCGCCCGTACAGCCGGCGGTGGCGGCGCAGCAGCAGGCCGAACGCGGCGAACGCGAGCCCCACCGTCAGCGTCCGCCCGCCCCGGGCCGCCGCCGAAGCCGCCACCCAGTCCGCCGCCGGCACCGAGGCCCGCCCCGCCTCGGCCCCGTACACCTTGAACGGGATGCCGTTCCACGGCTGGTGGCGGACGGCCCGCGCGCCCTCCACCGCCAGCTCCGCGCGCACCTCCGCTCGCATCCGGTCCGTGGTCAGCGGGGCCGGCAGCCGCACGCCCGCCGCCGCCAGGTGCAGCGCGAGCAGCCCGCCCGCCAGGCTCCCGGCCAGCGCGCCCAGCGACATCTTCAGGGCCGCGCGCGGCACCGCCACGCACACCACGCCCAGCAGCAGCTCCGGCATCAGCGGCCAGCTCAGCGCCTCCGCGAAGGCCCAGCAGAAGGCCAGCGGCAGCCCCACGCGGGACGTGACGACCGAGGCGACCCGCCTGCGCACCGCCGAGTCCCGGAGCGGTTCGGCGGCCGTACGGTGGTGCAGCGCGCGCACCGCGTCGCGGGCCGCCTCCGGGGTGACCCCGGCGGGCAGCGGGGCCCCGACCGTCACCCGGACCAGCGACGAGCGCAGCCGGCCGTGCTTGGGCAGCAGCCGGTCCGTGCCCGCGATGCCCACCGGCACCACCGGGACGCCCGCCTCCTCGGCCAGCACCAGCGCGCCCTTGTGGAAGGAGCCGAGGGTGCCGTCCTCGGCGCGGGTGCCCTCCGGGAAGAGCACGACCGCCCGGCCCTCGCGCAGCTCGCCGGTCATCGTCAGCAGATCCGCCATCCCGCCGCCCGCCCGCCGGACCGGGAAGCCGGCCGCCAGCCTGCGGCAGATCCGGCGCCGCCACGGGGAGGCGAACCAGTAGTCCGCCGCCGCGCCGATCGCCGGGCTGTGCCGGGCGTCGAGCGCGGCCAGGAGCGCCGCCGTGTCCGCGTGCGAGCTGTGGTTGGCGACGACCACGCAGCCGCCGTGCGGCAGCCGGCCGCGCCGCTCGATGCCGCCGGTGAGGCTGAGCACGCCCCACCACAGCCCGCGCCGCAGCGCGGAGGCGACGCGGGAGCGGACCGGGAGGACACCGGAGGTGCGTACGAGAGTGCTGTCAGCAGGTGTCACGTCATCACCATCGCCAGGAGAAGGGCAACCAGCAGGGAGTCGATCCGGTCGAGCAGGCCGCCGAAGCCCGGCAGCCAGCTGCCCGCGTCCTTCACCCCGGACTCGCGCTTGACCATGGACTCGACCAGGTCGCCGAGCACACAGCCGCCGACGACCGCCGCCCACAGCCCCGGGCCGAACACGCCGAGCACCGCCAGCAGCGCCCCGGTGGCGGCGGCCGCGCCCAGCACCCCGGCCCATGTCTTGTTCGGGGAGAGCGGCGACAGCGGCCGGGCGAGCGGACCGCGCCGCCCCAGCGCCGTACCGCCGCACCAGGCGCCGACGTCCCCGAGCGCCACCGCCAGGCCCACCGCGACCGCCGTGTCCCCGAGCGTGACCAGGCCGGTCAGCGCGACCGGAATCCACAGCAGTCCGAAGGCGGTCCGGGCGGTGCGGGTGAAGCCCGTGCGGTCGTCGCCGCCCAGCACGGAGGGGAGCGCCGCCGCGACGAGCAGCAGGGCCGCCGTCCGCAGGTCCAGCGTGTGCGGGGCGAGCCAGGCCAGCGCCGGGAAGGCCGCCGACGCCACCGCGAGGACGGCCAGGTCGCCCCGGCGCAGCCCGGCCATCCGGGCGTACTCACCGGCCGCGACCACGCCCAGCCCGGCGGCCAGCGCGTACGTGCCGCCGCCGCCCAGGAAGAACGCCCCCAGGAAGACGGGGGCCACCAGCGCCCAGGTCCGCCAGCGCCTGCGCAGCTCGGCGCGCATCCGGACCCGCGCGGGCAGCACCGCGACGGCGACCCCGCCCACGCCCAGCACGCCCGCGACCAGCGGCACCGCGCGGACGGCGGCCTCCTCGGCGATCAGGACGGCGCTCATGCCACCTCCCGCCAGAGGCCGGCCAGCCGGAGCGCGGCGGTGAGCAGGGAGCCCGCGGCGATCACGGCCAGCACCGGGACGACCCAGCCGCTCGCGGCGGCGATCACGACGAGCAGGCAGCGTTCGGTCTTGCCGACCGGGCCCCCGTTGCGCCGGGGCGCCCCGGCGGCGGCCCCGGCCAGCGACACCCAGGAGGGCAGCGTGGCCGCGAGCCCGGCCAGCGCGACCAGCCAGAGCGGGGCGAGCGCCAGGAAGCCGGCGAGCACGACGAGGTCGGCGGCCCGGTCGCCCAGCTCGTTGAGGACGGCGCCGCGCCGGGTGGTGCGGCCGGTGTCCCGGGCGAGCGCCCCGTCCAGGTTCGCGAAGGCGAGCCGCGCCGCGAGCAGGACGGCGACCGGCAGCGCGGCGACCGGGGCGGGCAGCCAGGCCAGGGTGGCGGCGGCACCGGCCGCGGCGGCCACCCCGGCGGCGGTGAGGGTGTCGGGCGACACCTCGTGCCGGACCAGCGAGGCGCGGACGCCGGCGAGCCGGTCCGCGTACCAGGGCTTGAGAGCGTAGAGGCCGTTCATGGCTGCAACTCTCGTGCGACGCACGTTCTTTCGACACGGCCCGGGTACTCAATTACGCCTGAGTACGCGGGCGGCCCGGCCGCCCCACTCGCCCAGGAAGCCGTCCACGACCGTGACGTCCGGACTGTTCCTGGCGCGATCCGCGGCCGTCCGGGCCCTGATCAGGGAGCTGAGGGTGAGCGGCAGATGAGCGGCAGTCGAGCCGGCGCAAACCGCCGTCTCAGATAGTAGGAAGTCCGAGTAATTGTGGAGACAGACCGGCCGGGCTGCTTTAGCTTTGTAGAAGCCGAACGTCTCGCTAGATCAAGCGACTGGCGGTCGAGAGCGCGCGCCCTTGCGCAGGCAACCCCTGCGGCGTCCGTTCCCCGCCCCTTCCGGCGCCTCGAAATCAACGATCTCGACATCACCCCACGCTGTTCGATCTCGAAATCCTCGCGATCTCAAGGAGTCGATCCACCATGGCCGAGACCATCACCCGCCGTGTCCGTCACGCCCACCGCCCGACCGAGTCGGAGCGCCGTGCTGCCGCCGCCGCCCTCCAGCGCGCCCTCGACCGCAGGGACAACGGCGGCTCCACCGGTCACTGACCGGGACCCTCTCAGCCCCGGCTGATCTCGAAGTGGTCGATGCGCTCGCCTGACTCGGCGAGCGCGGTGACCCTCATCCGGGCGTGCCGCCCGGCCCCCACCTCCACCGCGAGGAACGAGAAGCCGGGTTTGACCTCCACCCCTGCCGTCCTGGTCAACAAACGACGCCCAGCCCGCGTCGTGGACCGATTTGGCCAGGCGGGTTTGGGCGAGCGCCGCGCGTCGGCCACCTGCGCGTACGGGACACGTACAGCTGCTCGCATGTCCGTATGGTGGACGCGACGTGTCATGGGGTGGGACGAGCAGTAGGGTGCCAGCATGTCTCGCAGCATCAATCTCGCAGTGATCCCCGGTGACGGTATCGGCCAGGAGGTCGTGGCCCAGGGCCTCAAGGTCCTCAACGCTGTTCTTCCGCAGGATGTGAAGCTGGAGACCAAGGAGTACGACCTTGGCGCCCAGCGCTGGCACCGTACCGGTGAGACCCTTCCCGACGCGGAGCTCGACGCCCTCAAGGGGCACGACGCCATCCTGCTCGGCGCGATCGGCGACCCGTCCGTGCCCTCCGGCGTCCTGGAGCGGGGGCTGCTGCTGAAGCTGCGCTTCGCCTTCGACCACTTCATCAACCTGCGGCCGTCGAAGCTCTTCCCGAACACCGAGACCCCGCTCGCCGGCCGTCCGGACATCGACTTCGTCGTCGTCCGCGAGGGCACCGAGGGCCCGTACACCGGCAACGGCGGCTCGCTGCGCACCGGCACGGAGCACGAGGTCGCCACCGAGGTCAGCCTCAACACCGCCTTCGGTGTCGAGCGGGTCGTCCGGGACGCCTTCGAGCGCGCCGCCGCCCGCCCGCGCAAGAAGCTGACGCTGGTCCACAAGAACAACGTCCTGGTCTACGCGGGCCACCTGTGGAAGAACATCTTCGACAAGGTCGCCGCGGAGTACCCGCAGGTCAGAACCGACTACCTGCACGTCGACGCCGCGACGATCTTCTTCGTGACGCAGCCGGAGCGCTTCGACGTCATCGTCACCGACAACCTCTTCGGCGACATCCTCACCGACCTCGCCGCGGCCGTCTCCGGCGGCATCGGCCTGGCCGCCTCCGGCAACATCAACCCGACGGGTGCCTTCCCGTCGATGTTCGAGCCGGTCCACGGCTCCGCCCCCGACATCGCGGGGCAGGGCAAGGCCGACCCGACCGCCACGATCCTCTCCGTCGCCCTCCTGCTGCGACACCTCGGCTACGAGGCCGAGGCCGTGCGCATCGAGGACGCCGTCTCCGCCGACCTCGCGGAGCGCGACGGCAGTGCCCGTACGACCGACGAGATCGGCGACGCCCTCGCGGTACGGGTAGCGGGCTGACCGACGACTCCCACAGAAGCCGCCGGGTAGCAGCCGCACCCGGCGGCTTCTCCTGTGCGGCCCCGGGTGTCACCATCGAACCCTGGACCGCATTCACGCCATTTCGTGCACGGCAGCCGTCGAGAGATAATCGAACGGGGCCGTGGCTCGCAGCGAAGCTCGGACGTCCTAGCACTTGAAGGCGTGCGCGCGGTCCTACACACACATCACGGTGAAGGACACGCACTCATGACGACCACGATCGAGCTCAAGCCCTCCTCGAACCCGCTGTCCGACGCGGAGCGCGAGGCGATCCTGGCCCAGCCCGGATTCGGCCGCTACTTCACCGACCACATGGTGACGATCAAGTGGACCGAAGGCCGCGGCTGGCACGACGCCCAGCTCGTGCCGTACGCCCCCCTGTCGATCGACCCCGCCAACATGACGCTCCACTACGGCCAGGAGATCTTCGAGGGCCTGAAGGCGTACCGCCAGCCCGACGGCTCCGTCGCCACCTTCCGCCCCGAGGCCAACGGCGAGCGCTTCCGTTCCTCCGCCCGCCGCCTCGCCATGCCGGAGCTGCCCGTCGAGACGTTCGTCGCGGCCTGTGACGCGCTCGTCCAGCAGGACGCGGCCTGGGTCCCGGCCCACGGCGGCGAGGAGTCCCTGTATCTGCGCCCCTTCATGATCGCGACCGAGGTCGGCCTCGGCGTGCGCCCGGCCAACGAGTACCTGTTCCTGGTCATCGCCTCGCCGGCCGGTGCCTACTTCCCGGGCGGTGTGAAGCCCGTCTCCATCTGGCTCTCCGAGGACCGGGTCCGCGCCGTCCCCGGCGGCATGGGCGACGCCAAGACCGGCGGCAACTACGCGGCCTCCCTGCTCGCCCAGGCCGAGGCCGCCGCCAAGGGCTGCGACCAGGTCGCCTACCTCGACGCCGTCGAGCACAAGTGGGTCGAGGAGCTGGGCGGCATGAACCTCTACTTCGTGTACGGGGACCGGATCGTCACCCCGTCCCTCACCGGCTCCCTGCTCGCCGGCATCACCCGGGACTCGCTGCTCAAGCTCGCGAGTGACCTCGGCTACACCTCCGAGGAGTCCCGCGTCTCCATCGAGCAGTGGCGCGAGGACACCGCCGCCGGCACCCTCACCGAGGTCTTCGCCTGCGGCACCGCCGCCGTCATCACCCCCGTCGGCACGGTGAAGAGCGCGGGCGGCGAGTGGACCCAGGGCGACGGCACCCCCGGCCCGGTCACCCTCAAGCTGCGCGAGCGCCTGCTCGACATCCAGCGCGGCACCGCCGAGGACACCCACGGCTGGATGCACTCCCTGGCCTGAGCACGCCGTACGGGGGTGCCCCGGCCTCTCGCCCGAGCACCCCCGTACGACCGCATCCTGAGACGGGCGGTTCACGGCGGCGGTCCTTGTGCCAGACTGCTTCCGTGTCCTCGTACGTCATGATTATTGGCAGCAGGCGCGCCGGTCCGCAGTGATCGTTCCGTACCACCACGTACGGCACGGCCACCGTGCCCCAGACCCGCGCGCAGACCTCTCGCACCCGCGAGGGGTTTTTTGTTTTCCGGCCTCCACCTCGGCCGGAGAACGCGGCGCACGGGATGATGGGGGCAAGTGGAGCCAGACCGTCCGGATCCACTCATCCGACAGGAGTCAGACCAGCAATGACCAACAAGGCCAAGCCCACCGACGACAGCTTCCATGTCTTCGACACCACGCTGCGTGACGGTTCACAGCGTGAAGGCATCAACCTGACGGTCGCCGACAAGCTCACCATCGCCCGGCACCTGGACGAGTTCGGCGTCGGCTTCATCGAGGGCGGCTGGCCCGGCGCCAACCCCCGCGACACCGAGTTCTTCGCCCGCGCCCGCCAGGAGATCGAGTTCAAGAACGCCGAGCTGGTCGCCTTCGGCGCGACCCGCAGGGCGGGCGGCACCGCCGCCGAGGACCCCCAGGTCAAGGCGCTGCTGGAGTCCGGTGCCCCGGTGGTCACGTTGGTCGCCAAGTCCCACGACCGCCATGTGGAACTCGCCCTGCGCACCACGCTGGAGGAGAACCTGGAGATGGTCCGCGACACCGTCGCCCACCTCCGCGAGCAGGGCCGCCGGGTCTTCGTGGACTGCGAGCACTTCTTCGACGGATACCGCGCCAACCCCGAGTACGCCAAGGCCGTCGTGAAGGCCGCCGCCGGGGCCGGCGCCGACGTGGTCATCCTCTGCGATACCAACGGCGGGATGCTCCCGGCCCAGATCCAGGCCGTCGTCGCCACGGTCCTCGCGGACACCGGCGCCCGGCTCGGCATCCACGCCCAGGACGACACGGGCTGCGCCGTCGCCAACACCCTCGCCGCCGTCGACGCGGGCGCCACCCACGTCCAGTGCACCGCCAACGGCTACGGCGAGCGCGTGGGCAACGCCAACCTCTTCCCGGTCGTCGCCGCGCTGGAGCTCAAGTACGGCAAGCGGGTCCTCCCCGACGGCGCCCTCGCCGACATGACCCGCGTCTCGCACGCCATCGCCGAGGTGGTCAACCTGACCCCCTCCACGCACCAGCCGTACGTCGGTGTCTCGGCCTTCGCCCACAAGGCCGGGCTGCACGCCTCCGCCATCAAGGTCGACCCGGACCTCTACCAGCACATCGACCCCGCCCTGGTCGGCAACACCATGCGGATGCTGGTCTCCGACATGGCCGGGCGGGCCTCCATCGAGCTGAAGAGCGACGAGCTCGGCATCGACCTCGGGGGCGACCGAGAGCTGGTCGCCCGGGTCGTCGCCCGGGTCAAGGAGCGCGAGCTCAGGGGCTACAGCTACGAGGCCGCCGACGCCTCCTTCGAACTGCTGCTGCGCGCTGAGGCCGAGGGCCGGGTGCGGCGCTACTTCCGTACCGAGTCCTGGCGGGCCATCGTGGAGGACCGCCCGGACGGCACCCACGCCAACGAGGCGACCGTGAAGCTGTGGGCCAAGGGTGAGCGGATCGTCGCCACGGCCGAGGGCAACGGCCCGGTCAACGCCCTGGACCGGGCGCTGCGGGTGGCCCTGGAGCGGATCTACCCGCAGCTCGCCAAGCTGGAGCTGACGGACTACAAGGTCCGCATCCTGGAGGGCCGCACCGGCACCGACTCCACCACCCGCGTCCTGATCACCACCGGCGACGGGACCGCCGAGTGGTCGACCGTGGGGGTCGCCGAGAACATCATCTCCGCGTCCTGGCAGGCGCTGGAGGACGCGTACACCTACGGGCTGCTGCGCGCCGGCCTCGAACCGACCGACTGAGCCGCACGGCACCGCCTCCGCACCCGCACGCCCCCGTCCGCCCGCCGCAACCGGCAGGGCGGACGGGGGCGTTCGCGTGTACGGCCCCGTACGGGCACCGAGTGAACGGGATTCAGGGGCCCGCGTCAAGAGGTGTTTTCGTTCAGAAGTTGAACGCAAGGACCGTGTTCTTCTCGTTATCAGATGGGTACGGACCAATCTCGACGTGAAGTATTGACGGCGGTGTTTCTGCGGGGTTAACTCACGCCACCAACGCCGGTACCGGTTCCGGAACCGGTTGCGGTACCGGTTCCATCGCCGGCCGTCGCGGCCGTTCTCATCTGTCCCGTTGTGTCCTGGAGGCCCGATGCGCGTCACCATCGCTGATGTCGCCCGCGAGGCCGGCGTCAGCAAGACGACCGTCTCCCGGGTCATCAACACCAAGGGCGAGGTGGACGGCTCGACGGCCGCACGCGTTCGCGAAGTGATCGCGCAGCTCGGTTACGTGCCCAGCTCGGGCGCCGTCGGTCTGGCCCGCGGCAGCAGTCGTACGGTCGGCATGCTGGTGCCCTCGCTGACCTGGCCCTGGATGGGCGAACTCCTCCAGGGCGTGGTCGACACCGTCGAGGCCGCCGACTACGGGCTGCTGCTGTTCACCTGCAATCGCGGGGCCGAGTCCGTCGAGCGCTTCACCAGCCAGGTGTCGGCGCGGGCCTTCGACGGCCTGGTGGTGGTGGAACCCGAGAACACCCTGGACCACCTCACGGAACTGCACCGCGGCGGCCTGCCGATCGTGCTCATCGACGACCGCGGCCACCACCCCGAATTCCCCTCCGTCGTGACCACCAACCACGAAGGAGGCGCGTCGGCCGCCCGTCATCTGCGGGACGCCGGTCGCACCAGGCCCGTCGTGATCACCGGCCCCGCGCACTTCGGCTGTGTACGCGACCGGCTGGCCGGGTTCGTCTCGGTCCTCCCCACGGACCACGTCGTCCTGGGGGACTTCACCGAACGCTCCGGCCGGCTCGCCGTGGAGGAACTCCTCGCCTCGGGCACGGAGTTCGACTCGGTCTTCGCGCACAACGACATCACCGCGGCGGGCGTGCTGCGGGCGTTGCGCGCCGCGGGGAAGACCGTGCCCGGTGACATCGCCGTCGTCGGCTTCGACGACATCCCGATGTCCGAGCACACCGAACCGCCCCTGACCACCGTGCGCCAGCCCACCCGGCAGATGGGTGAGATGGCCGCCCGGATGCTGCTCTCCCACCTGGGCGGCACACCGGCACCGGACACCCCGGTCGTGCTGCCCACCGAATTGGTCGTGCGCCACTCGGCGCCCTAGCGAGGGTCCCCCCAGGCCCGTACCGCACCCGCACCCGCACCGCCCGCGAAGCAACGCCCGTACAAGGCGTGCCGAGCGCTGCCCGTTTCCGGATCCCAAGACCCGCCAGTCCCTCCTGGAGTCGCTATGTCCGCACGCCGTCACACGCTGAGAGCCGCCGCGCTCGCCACCGCGGTGGTCGCACTCGCCGCAGGCTGTTCCTCGGCCAACTCGAACCACAACAAGAACGGCGGCAGTGCCGCTTCGGGCGTCCTGAACATCGGCAAGCCGGACGGGCCGCAGACGGACAACAGCAACCCGTTCCTCAACACCTCGGCCGGCGCCACCCTCGGCTACCGCTGGATGATCTACGAGCCGCTGGCGATGGTCAGCCAGATCCGGCCCGCCGACAAGCCCGACCCGTGGCTGGCGACCGACTGGAAGTGGGACCTCAACTTCACGAAGGTCACGCTCACCATGGACGAGCGCGCCAAGTGGGCCGATGGCAAGCCGCTGACCGCCGACGACGTGGCGTACACCTTCAACCTGCTGAAGAAGCACCCGGCCCTCAACGCCGACGGCATCCAGTGGGGCGGTGTCGAGGTCAAGGACAAGAAGGTCATCCTGACCTTCAACACCTCGCAGTACGTCAACCAGAACAAGATCCTCCAGCAGTACATCGTTCCGAAGCACATCTGGGAGAAGGTCGACAACCCGGAGACCTGGCCGAACCGGCACCCCGTCGGCTCGGGCCCGTACAAGCTGAAGAGCTTCACCCCACAGACCACCACCCTGACCGCGACGCCCACCTACTGGAAGGGCTCGACCAAGGTCAAGGAGCTGCGCTACAGCACGTACAACGACAACAACGCGGCGACCACCGCGCTGGCCAGCGGCAAGCTGGAGTGGTCGTTCGTCTTCATGCCGGACTTCAAGAAGCTGTTCATCGACAAGGACCCGAAGAACCACAAGCTGTGGTTCCCGTCCGGGCTCGGCATCCACGGCCTGTGGATCAACACCGCCCGCAAGCCGTTCGACAACGCGGCGCTCCGCAAGGCCATGGCGATGGTGGTCGACCGCAACGCCATCTACACGCAGGCCGAGGCGACCCTGTACCCGGAGATCACCAACCCCACCGGCATCCCGCTGCCGGCCGGTGAGTCCTTCATCTCCGACGAGTACAAGAATGCCACCACCAAGCCGGACGTCGAGGGCGCCAAGCAGGTCCTGGAGAAGGCCGGCTTCACGCTCAGCGGCGGCGTCCTCAAGGACCCGTCCGGCAAGCCGGTGAAGCTCACCCTCACCGACCCGGCCGGCTGGAACGACTACATCACCGGCCTGTCGATCATCAAGGACAACTTCAAGAAGATCGGCATCGACGCCAAGGTCAAGACGCAGACCGCGGACGCCTGGGGCGCGGACGTCGCCAACGGCAACTTCGACGCCACCCTGCACTGGACCAACAGCGGCGCCACGCCGTACGACATGTACCAGAACATCATGGACGGCGCCCTGCTCCAGCCGATCGGCAAGCCGTCCCAGTCCGGCAACTTCGGCCGCTTCAAGAGCACCGAGGCGACCGAGGCGCTGAAGGACTTCGCCCAGGCCACCACGGACACCGCCCGCAACGAGGCGATGAACACGCTCCAGAAGATCATGGTCGAGCAGGCGCCGATGATCCCGACCGCGGCGGCACCCGTCGGCGCGGAGTACTCCACGAAGAACTGGGTGGGCTGGCCCACCGAGGACAACCCGTACGCGGACCCGCAGCACACCCAGCGCACCTCGCTGGAAGTCGTGCTGAATCTCAAGCCCGCCAAGTAGTACGCAGGGATCAGGTACCGGCCATGTCTGAACAGCCAGAGAACAACCACATCGTGCTCGAAGCACGCGGAGTCACCAAGCACTTCGCCGTACGGCGCAACGCCCGCGATCTCCTCGCGCGCACGCGCCGTACCGTCCACGCCGTGGACGACGCCTCGCTGCAACTGCGGCGCGGCACCGTCACGGCACTGGTGGGGGAGTCGGGCTCCGGGAAGTCCACCGTCGCCAGACTGCTCGCGCAGCTGTATCCGCTCACCTCGGGCGAGATCCACCTGAACGGGCAGCCGGTGAAGGCCGGACGTGGCCGGTCCTTCCGCAGTTACGTACGCCGGGTCCAGCTCATCTTCCAGGACCCGTTCGCCTCGCTGAACCCCGTGCACACCGTGCGCTACCACCTGACCCGGTCGCTGAAGATCCACGGCCGGGCGGGCAGCGGCGAGGCGGAACTGGAAAAGAACCTGACCGCTCTGCTGAACCGCGTCCAGCTGACTCCTCCTCATCAGTACCTGGACAAGTTCCCGCACGAGCTGTCGGGCGGTCAGCGTCAGCGCGTGGCCATCGCCCGCGCGCTCGGCGCCGACCCCCAGGTCCTCCTCGCCGACGAGCCGGTCTCGATGCTGGACGTCTCCATCCGGCTCGGGATCCTCAACCTCCTCAAGGACCTCAAGGACCGCTTCCAACTGGCGATCCTCTACATCACCCACGACATCGCGTCCGCCCGCTACTTCGCCGACACCACCCTCGTGATGTACGCGGGCCGGATCGTCGAGGGCGGTGACAGCGAGACCGTCACCCAGCGCCCCGCCCACCCGTACACCCAGCTCCTCATCGCCTCCGCCCCCCACCCGGACCGGGCGGGCGACGACGAGGACGCGGAGGAGAACGGCACCGGCGAGCCGCCCTCCCTCATCGCCCCGCCGGCCGGCTGCCGCTTCCACCCCCGCTGCCCCAAGGTGATGGAGCGCTGCCGCACCGAGCTGCCGCCCCGGTTCGACCTGGCCGACGGCCAGTGGGCCGCCTGCTGGCTGTACGACGGCACCGGCACCGCCCGCACCGACGACCACGAGAAGGAGGCTGCGAAGTGAAGTTCCTGCTCCAACGGCTCGCCTTCTACCTGGTCACGGCCTGGGCCGCCATCACGATCAACTTCCTCATCCCGCGGCTGATGCCCGGCGACCCCGTCCAGGCACTCATGGCCCGCTTCCAGGGCCAGCTGGACACCAACGCCATCGACTCGCTGAAGGCCCTCTTCGGCCTCGACCAGCAGCAGTCGGTCTGGCAGCAGTACATCGACTACTGGGTGCACCTGTTCCACGGCGACCTCGGCCTGTCGTTCACCTTCTTCCCGACCCCGGTCAGCGAGGTCATCGCGCAGTCGCTGCCCTGGACCCTCGCCCTCGTCGGCATCACCACGCTGATCAGCTTCCTGCTCGGCACCGGCATCGGGGTCTTCACGGGCTGGCGGCGCGGCTCCTGGATGGACAACCTGCTGCCCGTCACCACCTTCATCTCGTCCATCCCGTACTTCTGGCTCGGGCTCATCGCGATCTCGCTGTTCGCCGTGAAGTGGCCGCTCTTCCCGGCCGACGGCGGCTACGACAACTCGCTGGTGCCCGCCTTCGACTGGCCGTTCATCTCCAGCGCGCTCTACCACGGGGTGCTGCCCGGCTTCACGATCGTCCTCAGCGCGGTCGCCGGCTGGATTCTCGGCATGCGGAACATGATGGTGACGGTGTCCAGCGAGGACTACGTCATGGTCGCCCAGGCCAAGGGCCTCTCCGAGCGCCGGGTGATGTTCGGTTACGCGGCACGCAACGCGATCCTGCCCAACATCTCCGGGTTCGCCCTCTCGCTCGGCTTCATCGTCGGCGGCACGCTCCTGGTGGAGATGGTCTTCTCCTACCCGGGCATCGGCTACCAGCTCTTCCAGGGCGTGGGCGCCAAGGACTACCCCCTCATGCAGGGCATCTTCCTCATCATCACGCTCTCCGTCCTGGCGGCGAACCTCCTCGCCGACATCCTCTACATGCTCCTCGACCCCCGTACCCGAAGGGAGGCGTAGGACATGGCCGTCACCGCCACCGAGGTCGCCGTACTCGATGCCGCCGAAAGCCCGGCAGCGAGCAAGCGCAAGTTCCGGTTCCTGCGCGGCCGGAAGACCGTCATCGGCCTGGGCATCCTGCTCTTCTTCGTGCTGATCGCGATCATCGGCCCGTGGATCGCCCCGTACGACCCCAGCGCGATGAGCCAGGACCTGCTGGAGGCGCCCTCCGGTTCGCACTGGTTCGGCACCACGCAGACCGGTCAGGACGTGCTCTCGCAGATCCTCGTCGGCACCCGGGGCGTGCTCGTCGTCGGCTTCGTCGCGGGCATCCTCGCCACCGCCCTGTCGGTGCTGATCGGCGTCACCGCCGGGTTCCTCGGCGGGCTGGCCGACGAGGCGCTGTCGCTGCTGTCCAACGTCTTCCTGGTCATCCCGGGACTGCCGCTGATCATCATCATCGCCAGCTTCGTCACGGACGCCGGCGACCTGCTCATCGCCTTCGTCATCGCCCTCACCTCCTGGGCCTGGGGCGCCCGCGTGCTGCGCGCCCAGACGCTGTCGCTGCGCCGCCGCGACTACGTGGAGGCGGCCCGCGCCACGGGTGAGCCGACCTGGCGGATCATCATCTTCGAGGTGATGCCGAACCTCACCGCGGTCATCGCGTCCGGATTCGTCGGCACGGTCATCTTCGCGATCCTTTCCGAGATCACCCTGGCCTTCATCGGCGTCGCCGACATCTCCAACTGGAACTGGGGGACCGTCCTGTTCTGGGCGCAGTCCAGCCAGGCACTCGCCCAGGGCGCCTGGTGGTGGTTCGTCCCGGCCGGGCTCTGCATCGCCCTGCTCGGCATGTCCCTCGCCCTGATCAACTTCGGCATCGACGAATTCGTCAACCCTCGCCTGCGCACCGAGACCGGCGGCTCCAAGAAGGTCCGGATGCGCGTCGGCTTCACCCCGGTCGCCCGCTCCGGCAACGGCACCCCGCGCCACAAGGAGACCCGCTCATGAGCGAGCCCGTCCTCACCATCAGCGGCCTCAACGTGGACTACGGGACCGGCACCGACGCCGTGCACGCCCTGCGCGACATCGACCTCACCCTGCACCGCGGCGAGGTCCTGGGCCTGGCCGGTGAGTCCGGCTCCGGCAAGTCCACCCTGGCCTACGCGGTCACCCGGCTCCTCTCCCCGCCCGGCGTCATCACCGGCGGCGAGGTGCATTACCACGGGCGCGGCGGCGAGGCGATGGATCTGCTCGCCATGTCGGCGGCCGAGCTGCGCGCCTTCCGCTGGGCGGAGCTGTCCATCGTCTTCCAGGGCGCGATGAACTCGCTGAACCCGGTCTACACGGTGCACAACCAGCTCACCGACGTACTCCAGGCGCACCGCCCGGAGATGAAGAAGGCCGACCGCACCGCCCGGGCCCGGGAACTCCTCAGCCTCGTCGGGATCTCCCCGGACCGGCTCGGCGCCTACCCGCACCAGCTGTCCGGCGGCATGCGCCAGCGCGTGATGATCGCGATGGCGCTCGCCCTGGAACCCGAGATCGTCATCATGGACGAGCCGACGACCGCGCTCGACGTGGTCATGCAGCGGCAGATCCTGCGCCAGCTGGTCCGGCTCCGCGAGGAGCTGGGCTTCTCGGTCGTCTTCATCACGCACGACATCTCGCTGCTGATCGAGTTCTCGGACCGGATCGCGATCATGTACGGCGGCCGGATCGTGGAGGAGGCCGGCGCCACCGAGATCTACCGCGACCCCCACCACCCCTACAGCGCCGGGCTGCTGCACTCCTTCCCCGCGCTGCACGGACCCCGCCGCGAGCTCAGCGGCATCCCCGGCTCGCCGCCGCACCTGTCGTCCATGCCGTCCGGCTGCGCCTTCCACCCGCGCTGCGCCAAGAAGGTCGAGGGCTGCGACACCCACGTCCCGGTGCTCGCGGCGCCCGGGACGGACGGCTCCCGCTCGGTGGCCTGCTGGCTCCACCACGAGGCCCCGGCCACCGCCGCCCGCGCCTAGCCCCCGCCGGCCGCCGCCCCGAGCAACGCCCACCACAGGAGAACCATGAACCTCGTCACCCCCCAGGCATACGCCCGCGAGATCGCCGCCCAGGCCGTACCGGGTCTGCCCGCCGGCTTCCGCTGGGGCGTCGCCACAGCCGCGTACCAGATCGAGGGCGCGGCGGCCGAGGACGGCAGAACGCCGTCCATCTGGGACACGTACTGCCGGGTGCCGGGCATGGTCGTGCGCGGTGAGAACGGTGACGTGGCGTGCGACCACTACCACCGCATGCCCGAGGACGTGCGGCTCATCGCGGACCTCGGCGTCGACACGTACCGCTTCTCGCTGGCGTGGCCGCGCATCCAGCCGGGCGGCCGGGGCCCGGCCAATCCGAAGGGCCTCGACTTCTACAAGCGGCTGCTGGACGAGCTGGAGGCCAAGGGAGTCACCCCCTGGGTCACCCTCTACCACTGGGACCTGCCGCAGGAGCTGGAGACGGGCGACCTCAGCGGTTCCACCGCGGGGGGCGGCTGGCCGGTGCGCGACACCGCGTACCGCTTCGCCGAGTACGCCGCGCTCGCCTACGACGCCTTCGGCGACCGGGTCAAGCACTGGACGACGCTCAACGAGCCCTGGTGCTCCGCGATGCTCGGCTACGCCTACGGCGGCCAGGCGCCGGGCCGGCAGAACTTCGGCGAGGCCATCCACGCCGTGCACCACCTGCTCCTCGGCCACGGACTTGCCTCCCAGTACCTGCGCGAGCAGGCCGCCGCCCGGGGCAACGACCTCGAACTCGGCATCACCCTCAACCTGGGCACCGCCACCCCGGAGACCGGCAGCCACGAGGACGCCGAGGCGTGCCGCCGCGCCGACGGCCTGGGCGCCCGGCTCTATCTGGACCCGGTCGTCAAGGGCACCTACCCCGAGGACATCGTCGCCGACCTCGCCGCCCAGGGCATCGAACTGCCCGTCCAGGACGGCGACCTGGCCGCGATCTCGACGCCGCTGGACGTGCTCGGGGTCAACTTCTACCGCGGTTCGCTGTTCTCCGGCGTCACGGAGGACGGCGCGACCACGGACGCGGAGGGGCTGCCCGTCACCCGTCAGGTGGAGCGCGAGCTGCCGCGTACCGCCATGGACTGGGAGATCACCCCCACCGCCCTCACCGACCTGCTCGTCCGTCTGGAGAAGGACTACGGCCTCCCGACGGTCATCACGGAGAACGGCGCCGCCTTCGACGACACCGTCTCCGAGGACGGCGAGATCCACGACGCCGACCGCACCACCTATCTCGCCGACCACATCGCCGCCGTCGCCGCCGCCCGCGCCCAGGGCGCGGACGTGCGGGGCTACTTCGCCTGGTCGCTGATGGACAACTTCGAGTGGTCCTACGGCTACGACAAGCGGTTCGGCATCGTCCGCGTCGACTACGACACGCAGGTGCGGACGCTCAAGGACAGCGCCAAGTGGTACCGCGACACCATCCGGCTCACCCGCGACGCGTCGTAGCCGCGACCGCGGGTGTGGCCGCTCACCCTCAC
Organism: Streptomyces sp. NBC_00726; assembly: GCF_045161735.1. NCBI lineage: Bacteria > Bacillati > Actinomycetota > Actinomycetes > Kitasatosporales > Streptomycetaceae > Streptomyces > Streptomyces sp. NBC_00726. The sequence goes on from NZ_CP108983.1 coordinate 4,948,434, forward strand.
CGATACGAACGGGATACCCCACCATGCCCTCTCGTACGACCCTGGCAGCCACCACCGCCGCTCTGATCGCCCTCGCCGCCCCCATGGCGTTCGCCGCCCCGGTCCCCAAGCCGGCGGCGGCGCAGGCCGCGGCCTGGGACACCGACCGGGCCGCCGCCGCCCACACCGCCGACCCGGACTCCGTCACCGCGTCCGGGAGCGAGAACGCCGCCTCCGGACCGGGGGCGGCGGCCGACGGCGACTCCACCACCCGCTGGTCCAGCGACTTCGCCGACGACGCCTGGATACGGGTCGACCTCGGCTCCGTCATCCGCGTCAGCAGCGTCACCCTGGACTGGGAGGCCGCCTACGGCAAGAAGTACGTCCTGGAGGTGTCGAAGAACGGCACCGACTGGACCACCTTCTACACCGAGGACGACGGCACCGGCGGCAGCGTCACCGCGCACACCTACCCGCAGGAGGTCACCGGCCGCTATGTCCGGATGCGCGGCATCCAGCGCGCCACCCCCTGGGGCTACTCGCTGTATTCCTTCAAGGTGTACGGAGGAGAGCCCGCCCCGGCCTCCACCACCCGCAGCAACCTCGCCCTCAACCACCCCGCGTACGGCGACTTCTACCAGCACGCCGGCAACTCCCCGGCCTTCGTCACCGACGGCGGCTGGCCCGCAGACCTGAAGGCCGACCAGTCCCGCTGGTCCAGCGACTGGAACGCCAACCGCTGGGTGGGCGTCGACCTCGGCGCCACCTCCACCATCGACAGCGTGGACCTGTACTGGGAGGCGGCCTACGCCGTCGACTACCGCATCCAGGTCTCCGACGACAACCGCACCTGGCGCACCGTCTACCAGCCGTCCGCCGCCGAGGCCGCCGCCCGCCGTGCGGACGTCAAGTCGCCCGGCGACGCCGTGGGCCGGCACGACACCGTCCAGCTGCCCACCCCGGCGACCGGCCGCTACGTCCGGATGCTGGGGGTCGAGCGGCGCTCCTTCTACAACCCCGCGCCCGCCACCGCCCAGTTCGGCTACTCGCTCTACGAGTTCCAGGTGTGGGGCACCGGGGGCAGCGCGAACGCCGCCTACCCGGCCCTCCCCAGGGACCCCGGCGGCGCCTACACCACCACCTTCTTCGACGACTTCAACGGCTCCGGCCTCGACCGCGACAAGTGGCGGGTCGTGCGCACCGGCACGGAGATGAACCCGGTCAACGGGGAATCCCAGGCATACGTCGACTCGGCGGACAACATCCGTACCGAGAACGGCTCCCTGGTCCTGCAATCGAAGTACTGCAAGGGCTGCACCCAGACCCCGGCGGGCACCTTCGACTTCACTTCCGGCCGCATCGACACCAACACCAAGTTCGACTTCACCTACGGCAAGGTCAGCGCCCGCATGAAGCTGCCGGTCGGCGACGGCTTCTGGCCCGCCTTCTGGATGCTCGGCAGCGACGTCGACGACCCGGACGTCTCCTGGCCCGGCTCGGGCGAGACCGACATCATGGAGAACATCGGCTACGGCGACTGGACCAGCTCAGCCCTGCACGGCCCCGGCTACTCCGCCGACGGCAACATCGGCAAGCAGCAGACGTACCCGAACGGCGGCCGCGCCGACGAATGGCACACCTACGGCGTCGAATGGACGCCCGAGGGCATGACGTTCACCGTGGACGACCGAGTCGTGCAGACGACCTCCCGCTCCAAGCTGGAGTCCACCCGCGGCAAGTGGGTCTTCGACCACAACCAGTACGTGATCCTCAACCTGGCGCTCGGCGGCGCCTACCCCGCCGGGTGGAACCAGGTCACCAGCCCTTACTGGGGCCTGCCGCAGTCCAGCGTCGACCGCGTCGCGCAGGGCGGCGTCAAGGCGGAGATCGACTGGGTGCGGGTGGAGCAGAAGAAGTAGCTCACCCCGGCCCCCCCCGAGCCCCCCCCACGCACCACCACCCCCCACAGGCACGTCACCTCCCGGTACCACCCGCGTCCCGCGCGCGGCCCAGCACCCCCGCTGCGCCGCGCGCGGGCACCGTACGAAGGAGTCGCACAGATGCCACCCCGCACCCGTCGCCGGGCCAGACCCGCGACCGCTGTGCTGGCCGCCGCCACCGTGGTGGCCGGCCTGCTCGCCGGCGCGGTCCCGTCCACGGCGGCCCCGGCCGCCGACGAACCGGCACCGGTCGCCATCGACCGCTTCGAGGGGGAGGTGCCCTTCGCCGGTCAGCCGGCCGAGGGCATCTTCACCTGGGGCGGCGACGCCGACGACCCGCCCACCCTGGCCCTGAAGGACCGGGCCGACGCCCCCGAGGGCGACAAGGTCCTCGAAGGCACCTACGACATCAGCGGCTACGGCGGCTTCAGCCACGACTACGCCGCCGACGCACAGCCGCACGACTGGTCCGCCCACAAGGGCATCCGCTTCTGGTGGTACGGCCAGAACACCGCGCCGCTGCCGCCCGGTTCGGGCAAGCGGATCAACTTCGAGATCAAGGACGGCGGCGCCAACGGCGAGGCGTCCGAGCTCTGGACCACCTCGTTCACCGACGACTGGGAGGGCTGGCACCTCGTCGAGATCCCGTTCGCCGACTTCACCTACCGGGGCGACTACCAGCCCGTCGGCGGCATCGACCAGGTCCTCGGCCTGAACGAGATGTGGGGATACGCCCTCACCCTGCCGACCGGCGCCCCCGGCACGTTCGCCATCGACGGCATGGAGCTGTACGGGAAGGCCGACGCGGCCCTGAAGGCGAGCGTCGTCACCGAGGCGGCGGTGGTCCCGGTGAAGCAGGGCGCGTCCGCGTCCCTCGGCTTCACGCTCACCACGACCGGGTCCGTCCCGCTGGACGAGCCCGTCACCGTCGCGTACGAGACGAAGGGCGGCACGGCCGAGTCCGGCACCGACTTCACGCCGGTCAGCGGCACGTACACCTTCCCGGCGGGCACCGCCTCCGGCACCACCCACCAGGTGAGGATCGCGACCAAGAAGGTCTCCGGCGCCGCCACCGCGAAGACCGTCCCGCTGGAGCTGACCGTCACCGGCGCCCGGCCGCCGAAGGAGAACCCGCAGGCCGTCATCGACGCCCACGGGCTGCCGTACCAGAACGCGAAGCTGCCGGTGAAGCAGCGCGTCGCCGACCTGCTGTCCCGGATGTCGCCCGCCGAGAAGGCCGGCCAGATGACCCAGGCCGAGCGCAACGCGCTCTCCTCGCAGGGCGACATCGCCGCGTACGACCTCGGCTCGCTGCTCTCCGGCGGCGGCTCGGTCCCCTCGCCCAACACCCCCGAGGCGTGGGCGAAGATGATCGACGGCTACCAGCTGCGCGCCCAGGCCACCCGCTTCCAGATCCCGCTGATCTACGGCGTGGACGCGGTGCACGGCCACAACAACCTGGTCGGCTCGACGATCATGCCGCACAACGTCGGCCTCGGAGCCACGCGCGATCCGAAGCTGGCCGGGAAGACCGGTGCCGTCACCGCGAGCGAGGTCCGCGCGACCGGCGTCCCGTGGGACTTCGCGCCCTGCCTCTGCGTCTCGCGCGACGAGCGCTGGGGCCGCTCCTACGAGTCGTACGGTGAGGACCCGGCCCTCGTGAAGTCCCTGGAGACCGTGATCCAGGGCATGCAGGGCGCCGCGTCCGGCAAGGACCTGGACCGCAACGACAAGGTGCTGGCCACCGCCAAGCACTACGTCGGCGACGGCGGTACGGAGTACGGCTCGTCCACCACCGGTTCGTACACGACCGACCAGGGCGTCACCAAGGTCACCCGGCAGGAGCTGGAAGCCGTCCACCTCGCGCCCTTCGAGGAAGCGGTCGACCGGGGCGTCGGCACGGTCATGCCGTCCTACTCCTCGCTCGACATCATCGGGGACGACAAGGGCCCGGTGAAGATGCACGCCGACGCCGAGATGATCAACGGCGTCCTCAAGGACCGCATGGGCTTCGAGGGCTTCGTCATCAGCGACTACGCGGCGATCGACCAGATCCCCGGCGACTACGCGAGCGACGTGCGCACGTCGATCAACGCCGGGCTCGACATGATCATGGTCCCGACCAACTACAAGGACTTCACGAGGACGCTCCAGGACGAGGTCACCGCGGGCCGCATCCCGCAGTCCCGGATCGATGACGCGGTCTCCCGCATCCTGACCCAGAAGTTCAAACTGGGCCTCTTCGAGAAGCCGTACGCGGACACCGCCAACCTCAAGAAGATCGGCTCGGCGGAGCACCGGGCCGTGGCCCGCGAGGCCGCCGCCAAGTCGCAGGTGCTGCTGAAGAACGACGGCGGCGTGCTGCCGCTGAAGTCCTCGCAGAAGGTGTACGTGGCCGGCTCCAACGCCGATGACATCGGCAACCAGGCCGGCGGCTGGACCGTCAGCTGGCAGGGCTCCTCCGGTGCCATCACCACGGGCACCACGATCCTGTCCGCCATGAAGAAGGACGCCGCGTCCGTCACGTACTCCAAGGACGCGTCCGCCGACACGGCCGGCTACGACGTCGGTGTGGTCGTCGTCGGTGAGACCCCGTACGCGGAGGGCGTCGGGGACGTCGGCAACGGGCACGACCTGAAGCTGTCCGACGCCGACCGGGCCGCGATCGACAAGGTCTGCGCCGCGATGAAGTGCGCCGTCCTGATCGTCTCGGGCCGCCCCCAGCTCATCGGGGACCAGCTCGACGGCATCGACGCGCTGGTGGCGTCCTGGCTGCCGGGCTCCGAGGGCGACGGCGTCGCCGACGTCCTCTTCGGCAAGCGGGCCTTCACCGGGCAGCTCCCGGTGACCTGGCCCAAGTCCGAGGCACAGCTCCCGATCAACGTGGGCGACGCCTCGTACGACCCGCAGTTCCCGTACGGCTGGGGCCTCACCACGCTGAAGAAGCCCCCGGCCGGCGGCGAGGTCACGCTCGCCCTGCTCGGCCTGGCCGCCCAGGTCACCGAGCGCGCCGGACTCGGGAAGACCGGGATCGGCCGGGAGATCGTCGGGCAGGCCCGGCTGCTGGTCCAGCAGAAGACCGGCGGCAAGCTGACCGAGAAGGTGTCCAAGCCGTTCGCGGACGCCGACCACCTGCTGCTCACCGGTGATCTGACCGGTGCGGTGGCGAAGCTCAGGACGGCCTACCGGGCCGCCTGAGGGCGCGGAACGGGCGGGCGGCACCAGGAGGCCGCCCGCCCGTTCCGTACGTCTGGACCCGTTTCATACGGGTGTGCGTTAGCTTGGGAGTATGCGGAACAGGCCGTTTTGCGTGCTTACGGCCCCGGCGGCGCTTCTGGCGGGGCTCCTGGCCCTGCTGTCCGCCCTCGCCCTCTTCCTGGCCCCCGCCGCCCCCGCCGCGACCGGGGCCTCCACCGTCAACGACGTCGCCCAGGCCCTGCGCAAGGGGCCCGTCTACGTCGACCCGGCCGCGTCCGACGAGCTCTCCCGGAGCCAGGCCGCCGCGCTGAGCAGGAAGATCGAGGACGCGGACAAACCGGTCTTCGTGGCCGTGCTGCCGAACACCGCCGCCTTCCCCAAGGACACCGTGCTGCGCACCCTGCGCGCCGAGACCGGCATCTCCGGCGTCTACGCGATCCGCCTCGGCGACGGCTTCAGCGCGGGCGCCGACCCGCGGGTGATGTCCCGGAACGCGGTCATCAACCTCACCGCCGCGGTGAAGACCCCCGGAGCGGACACCGACGCGGCGACCCAGCTGGGCGCCTTCGTGGACCGCGCCCTCGAACAGGCCCGGGGCAGCGCCCCCGCCTCCTGGAGCGGCGGCGAGCACTCCGCGTCCACCGGCCGCTCGACCGCCGTCGGCCTCGCCGTGACCGGGGCCGTAGTAATCCTCGGCGGTGCCGCCGCGTACACGGTCGTACGCCGCAACCGCAGGCGCAAGGAGGAAGAGGAGCGGGTCGCGCTCGACCGGCTGCGGGTGGTCGTGGACGAGGACATCACGGCGTACGGGGAGACCCTGGAACGGCTCGACTTCCACCCGGCGGAGCCCGGCGCCGACGACACGATGCGCGGCGACTACGAACGCGCCCTCGACTCCTACGAGAGCGCCAAGTCCCGGATGGCCGGGGCGAAACACCCCTCGGACGTGCGTGGCGTGACCCAGGCCCTGGAGGACGGCCGCTACTCGCTCGCGGTGCTCGACGCCCGCCGCTCCGGCCGCGAACTCCCGGCCCGCCGTCCGCCCTGCTTCTTCGACCCGCGGCACGGTCCCTCCGTCGCGGACATCCGCTGGGCCCCTGCGGGCGGCAGCGCCCGGGAGGTCCCGGTGTGCGCGGCGGACCGGACGCGGCTGGACGAGGGCGAGGACCCGATGAGCCGCACGGTCGAGGTGGGCGACGGCACCCGCCGTCCGTACTGGGAGGCGGGCCCGGCCTACGGGCCGTGGGCGGGCGGCTACTTCGGCGGCGGCCTGCTCCCGGGCCTCCTGATGGGCACGATGCTCGGCTCGATGCTGTCCACCCCGGCCTACGCGGCGGACTACGGCGGCGGCGACTACGGCGGTGGCGGCGACTTCTCCGGAACGGACTTCGACTCGTCCGGCTTCGGAGGCGGCGGGTTCGGGGACGGCGGGGGCTTCGGGGACGGGGGCGGGTTCGGCGGGGGCGGGGACTTCGGGGGCGGGTTCTGAGAGCGCCGCTTCCGGCGGCATGACGGAGGGGGTACGGGGCCCGCGCCCCGCACCCCCTCCGTCATGGTCCGACCGGCTCAGCGACCCCCGTGGGCCCGCTCGAACGTGGCGAAGGCCGCCTCCTGGCGCCACTCCGTCGCCGCCTTCGGGCTTCCCGCGAGGTAACGCGCACAGCGCGCGCTCGGGTGGGCGGTGCCGGGGCGGTCGGCCCGGCAGGCCGCGACCGTGCGGTAGGCGGAGGGGGCGGTGCCGGTGGCCCACAGGCTGCGGCCGTCGCGGAAGGCGTACTCCAGCGAGGCGCGGGCCAGGTCCTTCAGCTCGGTGTACGAGAGGCGGTAGGTCTTCGCCGCGTACTGGTACTCGTGGCTGATGTCGATCCGGGAGACGCCCGGGTCGTCCGTGGAGAGGACGATCGGGACGCCGTAGCGGCGGTACGCGTTGAACGGGTGGTCGTCGCCCGCGATGCCGAGGATCTGCTTGTTGCTGGAGAACGGCACCTCGACGGCCACATGGCGCCGGGCCATCGTCCGGGCCAGCGCGCGCCAGTCGTCCTCGTGGACCAGGTCGACGCCGTGGCCGATGCGCTCGGCGCCGGCGACCCGGACCGCCTCGTTGATGTGGAAGGTCAGGTCCTCCGGCTTGACCAGGCCCGGAGCCAGCTCACCGGCGTGCAGGGTGAGGTGGGCGCCCGGGTACCGCCCGCGCAGGTACTTCAGCATCCGCATCTGAAGGCTGTAGTCGCGCAGCGAGGTTTCGCCGTCCTCCGGCTGCACGAGGTTGACCGCGACGAACCTCGGGTCGCGCTCGGCCAGCCGCATGCCGACGGCCATCTGCGTGAACACGCGGTTCGGGGCGCTGCCCCGGGACACCTGGGAGATCCACCGGACCGGCAGCTTGCAGGCGGGGGCGGGGCGCGGGGTGTCGCAGTGGGCGGCCTCGCGGAACTGCGCGTCGCTGTCGTCGGCCTCCTGGACGGCCTCGTCGATGACCTTGTCCAGCTTGCCGCCCGCGACCAGCTTGCGGTGGAACGCGGCGAAGTCGGCGTCGTAGCCCACCTCGTCGGCCAGCTTCTTGGCGCTGTCCGAGGCCGGGCTGACCATCGTCTCCAGGTAGAACTGGTTCTGCTTCACCACGGTGTTCGCGACATTGGCGAGCATCTTGCCCCGGGCGTACCAGGTGGCCATGCCGAACTTGCCGAAGGTGTCGAAGAAGTGGTCGTGCCCGGACTCGTCGGCCGGGAAGTCCTGCATCGACCAGGCCCGGATGATCTGCTGCTTGAACGCGGCGTCGGTGCGCGCGTCGGAGGCCGGCCGGGCGCCCGGGGCGCACGGCGAGGCCACCGCGGTCATCGTCGCGTCGACGCAGAGCCCCTGCTCGATCGCGAGTTGGAGCAGATATTCGGTGGTCACCGCGCCGGACAGGTGATTGTGCAGGTCACCGCCCTTGGGCAGCTCCTTGAAGAAGGCCCGCAGCTGAGCGGGCCGCTCCCGCAGCGAGTCCAGATAGGCGGCGGTACGGCGTTCGGCGGGCGTCACCGGGCGCGGCGCCGCGTACGCGGTGGTGCGTACGGCGCTGTCGCGCGCGGGAGCGGCGGCGGTCGCGGGGAGCGCCGGAATCAGACTCAGCAGGGCGAGCGCACCGCCGAACCCGGCCAGCAAAGGGGACTTGGGACGGCGGACCGTCCGGTTGGTAGAGATCACCGACGCATGATCGCGCTCGCCAAGGTCATTTGCCCGCGAATCATGCCTATGCGCGGGAACGTCCACCCGAACGAGTGGGGTCCGGCCTGGCGGACCGGCCCGGGGCGCGGAAAGTTCCGGCGGGCGGCGGGCGTTCGCGCTGCTCACACGGGCGGGTCATGGTCTAGACCACTAACGAAGGGCGAAAACTGTTTACCGGAGGGCCGCTTCTGTGGCTGACTATGTCGTGTTCGCGACAAGTGGACGCGCGTAGACCCATGCGTGAAGCGTGCTGCCCGAGCGGCCGGCCCCGGCCGCTTCCCCCACCAGCAGGAGGCTCCTCATGATCACCCGCAAGAGACTCACCGCGGCCGGCGTCCTCGGTACGAGCGCGGCACTGCTGCTCGGCCTGATGTCCGGCACCGCCTCGTCGGCGCCCCGCCACGACAACCCCGTCCCGCTCGGCAAGGGGTACATGGGCGTCGGCTACGTCCAGGACGGCAAGGACTTCAAGCCCGACACCCGGCAGCTCGCCCTGGACGCGGCCCCGGAGGCCAACCTCAAGGCGAACCCGGCCGGCATCGACGTCTCCAGCTGGCAGGGCGGCATCAACTGGAGCTCGGTGCGCGGCGCGGGCATCGAGTTCGCCTGGATGAAGGCCACCGAGGGCCTGACGTACAAGGACCCGACGTTCAGCGCCAACTACCTGAACGCCTACAACGCGGGCGTCATCCGGGGCGCCTACCACTACGCGCGCCCGGACGTCTCCGGCGGCGCGGCGCAGGCCGACTTCTTCGCCGGCAACGGCGGCGCCTGGTCCCGCGACAACCTCACGCTCCCGGGCGTGCTGGACATCGAGGGCACCTGCTACGGCTACTCGCAGGCCGGGATGCGGCAGTGGATTCTCGACTTCTACAACAAGTACAAGGCCCGCACCGGCCGCGACGTCGTGATCTACACCAGCCCGAGCTGGTGGAACACCTGCACCGGCGGCTGGAACGGCATGTCCGCCCGCAGCCCGCTCTGGGTCGCCCACTGGACGTCCGCGGGCAGCCCCAGCATCCCGTCGGGCTTCCCCTTCTACACCGTCTGGCAGTACAGCTCCACCGGATCGGTGAGCGGCGTCTCCGGCAACGTCGACCGGGACCGCTTCGGCGGCGACCGCTCCCGCCTCCTCGCCCTGGCGAACAACACGCCGTGAACGTAAACGTATAGGTGTACGAGCCGGAGCGGCCCGACCCGGGCCGCTCCGGCCCCCACCAGCCCCCCACGACCGTTCACGAAGGAGTACGTCATGACCCCACCCCTGAGCCGGCGCGGCGCCCTGATCGCCGGGGCCGCGGCCCTCGCCGGCGGTCTCGGCCCGGCGGCCGGCGCGGCGGAGGCGGCCCTCCGGCTGCCGGAGAGCACCCGCCCCCGCTTCTCCGCCCTGTCGCCCCTCCAGCGCGCCGGGCAGCGCGTCATCCACTCGTACCCGGGTCTCACACCCCCCGCCTCCCTGATGACCGCGATCAAGCAGGGCCACACGGCGGGCGTCATCTTCTTCGGCGAGAACGTCCAGAACCTGACGCAGATAGAGGGCGTGATCCGCTCCATGAACGAGGCCCGCGCCTCGTCGCCCATCCAGGCCCCGCTGCTCCTCATGACCGACCAGGAGGGCGGCCTGGTCCGCCGCCTGCCGGGGGAACCCGTCAAGTCCGCGAAGGCCGTCGGCGCCTCCTCCGACCCGCACTACTGGGCCGACTTCACCGGCAGCGGCGCGGGCCTCAACCTCGCGGGCGTCGGCATGAACGTCAACCTCGCCCCGGTCCTCGACGTCTACCGCGCCAACGGCGACTTCACCGACCAGTACGAGCGCTCGTACAGCAAGTCGGCCGCCGCCGTGGCCAGTTGCGGCGCCGACTTCATCACCGCCCAGCAGCGCGAGGGCGTCGCCGCGACCGCCAAGCACTTCCCGGGCCTGGGCCCGGCGACGGCGAGCCAGAACACCGACCTGCGGTCCGTCACGATCACCACCTCCGCCGCCACCCTCCGCAGCGTGGACGCGGCCCCGTACAAGGACGCCATCGCGGCGGGCGTCAAGCTCGTCATGCTCTCCTGGGCGATCTACACGGGCCTGGACTCCGCCCGTCCCGCCGGCCTCTCCCCGACCGTCGTCGGCGAGCTCCGCAACCGGCTCGGCTTCAAGGGCGTCACCGTCACGGACGCCCTGGAGGCCGGCGCCCTCTCGTCCTACGGCAGCACGTCCCGGCGCGCCGTCAAGGCCGCCGCCGCCGGAATGGACCTCCTGCTCTGCTCGGCCCGCGACGTCTCCCAGGGCGACGAGGCGGTCACCGCCCTGGCGGACGCCCTGGGCGACACCCTGGACCCGGCCGCCTTCGACGCGGCGGCGGCCCGGGTGAACGCGTTGCGCGGGGGGTTGTGAGGGGGCGCCCTGCTGCCGGCCCTTCCGCCATGGCCTGCCATGGGTATCGGCTTGAAGCGACCTCTATCGTTCCCCTATGCGAATAGAAAGATCAACAGCATGGCGGGGGGTGGTCGCCGTGCTTTCCACGGCGCTCCTCCTCGGCGTGGGGTCCGTGGGACAGGCGTCCGCACTCGACACCGTGCCCGGAGACCCGGGGAACAACGCCCACACCGTCGAGCCGCTGCGTGTGATGACGTGGAACGTGTGCGGAGAGGCCGGTGGGGCGGGACCCTGGGCATCGGGGTACTGCCCGGAACGCAACACCCGGCTGCCCGACGGCACCAACACTCTGAAGAAGGCGGCGCAGATCTCCGACGTCGTCACCGGGGAGAACCTGGACGCCGTTCTGCTCCAAGAGGTCTGCGCCGGCACGCGGAACAGCAACGGAACGCGAGGTGCCAGTCAACTCGACCAGATCCTCGGCATGCTCAATCGAACGGACACGTCTTGGAGCGCCGTATCGGCCATCACCCCGCGTCCGAACGGTGATTCCGACTGCCGGGGCAGCCTGTCGGGGGACGTGAGCGTGGCGATTCTGGCGAAGGGCGGTATCGACTGGAAGCGCGAGACGCAGCTGCCGGCACCGGCCGGAGTGCAGCAACGCGGAAAGGTGCTGTGTGCGGGGGTCGCCGGATGGGAGACCCATCTGTGCACGACGCACCTCACCAACTACGACACCTCCCTGCCGTCCGGTGAGGCCGCAGCGGCGTACCAGGCACAGATCGGGGCCGTCTCCGACCAGGTGGACGACTTCCGGCAGGTCGTCCTGGGAGGTGACTTCAACACGCGGGTGCGTGACAGCCTGCAACCGCTGTACCGGACCTTGGCCGAATGCGACCAGCAGGGCTACTACGCCGGTGACACGCCGAATGAGATGACCAAGGTCACGAACCAGTGGCTTCCGACGGCGGACGGCACTCTTACACAGGGAACGGTCCAGACCTCGAAGATCGACTACCTGTTCGCCACAGCCGGGTTCGGGGGCTGCGACTCCCTGCCCGAGCTGGCGGACAGCGCCGACTACTCCGCCCAGCCCGACTGCACCACGAGCAACGGGGCGGCCTGCGTACCGAACGCCCCCTCCGACCACGCCCCGTTGCTCGGGACGGTGAAGGGCGGGCCACGCCTGAACTGGTCGCTCCGCAATGAGCAGGGCCATTCCGGTTCTGCGCAGGGTGGTGTCGGCTGGAGCACCGAACACGGAGGCGCTGCGATACTGGACGGAACGACAGGGGAGATCGACGCTGGCGGCCCCGTCGTGGACACCACGCGGAGCTTCACCGTCTCCGCCTGGGCCAAGATCGACCCGGACGCGGGCACCTCCGTAGTGATGGCGCAGGACGGCTCCAGGATCAGCGGCATGATGCTCTGGTTCAACCAGGGGGACCGGACCTGGCGGTTCGGTATGCCCAAGGCCGACAGCAACACCTGGGACATGGACCAGGCGATTTCCCGGACGCCCGCTGTGCCCGGCCGCTGGACCCGTCTCACCGGAACATTCGACGCGCTGAGTGGTGCCATCACCCTGTATGTCGACGGTGTCCCGGTCGGCTCTGCCGTCCACCCGGCGACTTGGCGGGCCACCGGAGCCTTCACCGTCGGCCGCGACAAGGTGTCCGGCCACGCCAACGCGTTCTGGAAGGGGTCCCTCCAGTCGGTCACGACGTTCGATTACGCGATGACCGCCGCCCAGGTCGCCTCCGCGGCGGGTGCGCTCACCGCACCCACCCGGACCGGGACAGCCCCCGGCACAGAGACGAACGGGCCCGGGTGCCACAACGGGAGCTACACGGCCGGGGACTTCGGTACCGTCCCCACCACTACCCCCGAGCTGACCGCGTACGTGGCACACCCGGACCCCTCCCACGACGTCTGGGCCGAATTCTCGATCTGGGACAACACCGACCCGCAGCAGCCGCAGCCGATCTACCTGGGGGGCCCGGGCTCCGCGAGCGGAAAAGTGCTGGGGGAGGGCACGGTCTCGGTCCGGCCGACGCTGCTCGCCGGACACAAATACGGCTGGTACGTCCGGACCGCAGACGGCACCTCGGCCCCGTCGCCGACGGCAGCGGTCTGCCACTTCACGGTCGCTTCGTCGTGACCCGAGAAGGCGGCATCGTCGGTCAACGGGGCTTATCGGGGACCGGAGTCGCGTCATAGACTTCGCGACCATGACCTTCGAAACGGTGTACACCGACGCGCCCGTGCGCTGGTAGCGGCACCCGTGTCCTCGCCCGAGCCCGGCAGCGCCGCCGACGTCGTCCGTACGTGGGACGCGCGTGCGGACCACTACCTCCGGCTTTTCCGCCACGAGCTGGACGGCAAGCCGTACGACCTGGCGGTCCTGCGCGCGTTCGCGCGGCGGGTCGGCGTGGGCGGCAGGGTGTACGACGCGGGCTGCGGGCCCTGCGGCCATGTCACGGCGCTGCTCGCCGCCCAGGGCCTCGACATGCTGGGCATCGACCTCTCACCCCGCTGCGTCGCGCTGGCGCGCCGGGAGCAGCCGGGCGTGCGGTTCGCGGTCATGGACCAGGGCGCGGTCACCGGCGGCCCGCTCGACGGCCTCGTCGCGTACTACTCGCTCCACGACCAGCCCAAGCACCGGCTCCCCGACACGATGGCGGCCTGGGCCGCCGCGATACGCCCCGGCGGCCGGCTCCTCGTCGTCGCGAAGGAGGGCGCGGCGGACGGCGTCATCGACGACCCCCTGGGTAGCGAACTCCGCGTCTACTGGGCGGAGTTCACCGCGTACGAACTCCGCAGGGCGGCCCACGGGGCGGGCTTCAGTACCGACGACTGCACGGTCCGCGAGGCGTACGAGGACGAGATCCCGGCCCGCCGCGTCTACCTCGCGGCCACGAGGCGTTAGGCGTTCGCCCGGAGAAAGGCGTCCCAGGCGGCGGGCGGCACGGTGAGCATGGGCCCGTCGGCCACCTTGGAGTCCCGGATATGCACGGCCGCGGGGTGCGCGGCGACCTCGACGCAGTCGCCGCCTTCGCTGCCGCTGTAGCTCGACTTGCGCCAGTTGTAAGCCACTTCGAGGCAGTCGCCGCCCTGGCTGCCGCTGTAGCTGGACTTGAACCAGTTGAGGCCGGTGCGGGTCATCTCTCTCCAAGCAGGTGTTCCAGTAGGCGGATGCTCTCCTCGGGCGTGAGAGCCTGCGACCGGAGCATCCCATATTTCTGCTGGAGAACGCTGACGTCATCCGGATCATCGTGGAGGAAGCTGACCAACTGCCCTTCCACATAGGCGAGATAGTCGTGGTCCGGGGTTTCGAGAAGGACCATCGGGCCGTCAAGGGCGGCGTGCTTGGGCAGGTTCGACGGCATGATCTGAATGCTCACGAAGGGGAGTTCGGCGCACTCGCGAAGGCGCTCGATCTGCCTGCGCATCATGCCGGGCTCTCCCATCTCGCTGCGCAGGACACTCTCCTCGATGATGAAGTGCAGCATGGGGCGCGGCTTGCGGGTCAGGAGCTTTTGCCTGGCCATACGGGCCGCTACCTGGTCTTCCTGCTCGTGCTCCTCCAAGGGTGGGTACTGGCAGGACAGAACGAACCGCGCGTACTCCTCTGTCTGAAGCAGTCCGGGGACGACCTGGTTCTGGTACGACATCAGGCTCAGCGCGTTCTGCTCGTAGTCGACAAAATCCTGTACGAACGCCGGGAACCGCTCCTTCTGCGGCATCTTGGAGACGGCGACCTGCAATGCTTGCTTGGTGTCCAGGAGCTGGTCCAGGACCATCGCGAAGTCCAGTTGCAGCGCGCGACGCCCCTGCTCGATCGACGCGATCGTGTCCTCGCTGACCCGGCACAGGTCCGCGAGGGCGGCCTGCGTTAACCCGGCGGCTCGCCGGAAGGTCGCCACCTGGGCGCCGATCAGGTGCCACGACGTAATCCGCTTCTTACTCGTCCGCTGCGCTTTCTGCATGCAGTGCCTCTCCCCGCTACGACCGCGTGATGACCCGTCAGCGCTCGTACATTGACTCCGTACGACCTGACGCGGTGCACAACGGTAGTGACGATGTGTGACCTTCGTCTCATGAACGAAGCAACTCAACTCCTCGAATTCCGCGAAGCCTTCTACCGCCGGGAGCGCCGGTCCGTACCGCTCGTACGGAAGTTCGCGCGGCAGGCCCTGGTCGACTGGGCGTGCGAGGAGCACCAGGTGAACACCGACGACGTACTGCTCTGCGTGAGCGAACTCGCGACCAACGCCCTCGTGCACGGCGTGCCGCCGGGGCGGGGCTACCGCCTCTTCCTGTACTGGGACCGCGCCGAGGCCCGGCTGAGGGTCGAGATCCACGACAGCGGCGACGGCGAGGTCCCGGAGATGGCCCCGTCCCCGGACCCCACCGCGGAACGCGGCCGCGGCCTGATGCTGGTCGCTGCCCTGGCCGCCAAGTGGGGCGTCGGCGAACGCAACCCGGGCAAGATTGTCTGGTGCGAGTTTGCCACCTAGGCAAGGAACCTTTGCTGAAGCATGGGCATGTCACCGTGCAACCGTGATGCAGGCCGCACCTGGAATGGGTGGTTCTAAGTCGTGCGCCCGACTTCTCCTGGCTGCTGACCAGCGGATTTGCTGTTTAGGGTCTGGGATGGTTCCCGCCCTCAGGGAATTTTCACAATGTGACTTCTCTGAGGTGGGGGTATGTGGGTGCGTGTGCGAACGCGCGGTGGTGCTGGAGCGCTCTCGGGGTTGCAGCCTGTCGTGGTGCTTCACGCTGCAAAGGCACGTCGTGAGCGGGGCGGGGAGAATATGCAAAGAAGAAGACGTCACAGCCAGCAGCGTTGGTTGGGGGCGGTGCTCGCGGCCGCGCTCGGGGGAGCGGTGCTGCCTGGCCTGTCGATAACGGCAGCCGCTCCGGCGGCCGCCGCTTCCAGTGAGACCGCCGCCGACACCGGCGATGCGTCGGCCGGGGCGGCTTCGGAGTCCGAGGCGCTGGCACAGGCGAAGAAGTCTGGCAAGCCGGTCGAGGTGCTTGCCCAGCGGGGTGAGACGCGGGAGGTCTTCGCGACGGCTGACGGGAATCTGGAGGCGCGGGAGTACCTGCGTCCGGTCTGGACCCGGTCGGGCAAGGGCTGGAAACACATCGACACCACGCTGGCGCGACAGGATGACGGCACGGTCGCCCCGGCCGCGACTACGGTGCAGCTGGCGTTCTCCGGCGGCGGTGCCAAGGAGCCGCTGGTGCGTCTGGAGCGAGCGGGCCGTGCGGCGAGCCTGACGTGGCCGACGTCGCTGCCGGCCCCGGTATTGGACGGTGCGGTAGCCACCTACCCGTCGGTGCTGCCGGGCGTGGATCTGCGAATGACGGCCCAGGAGGACGGCTTCTCGCAGCTTTTGGTGGTCAAGACGGCCGAGGCTGCGCAGAGCGAGGAGCTGGCTGAGCTGCGGTTGAAGCTCGGTACCGAGGGCCTGGACGTCAAGGAGACCAGCCAGGGCGGATTGCAGGCGGTCGACCGCGGTGCCGGCGGCACGGTATTCGAGGCGCCGCAGCCGTTGATGTGGGACTCCAGCAAGGGCGATGCGCCGGCGGCGAAGTCGCTGGGCGTCACGGCCACGGCCACCGACGGCGGAGACGGGGAGCCGGGGGCCGCCGAGTCGGGGCAGCTGGCACCCGTCGGCGTGGATGTCACCACGGACGATGAGCTGGTACTGACCCCGGATACCCAGGTGCTCAAGGGAGAGGGCACCACCTACCCGGTGTTCATCGATCCGCAGTGGTATTCGCCGCATGCGTCGGCGTGGACGATGGCGTCGAAGTACTGGGCGTCGTCGCCGCAGTGGAAGTTCAACGGTGACTCGGACTCCGGTATGGGTTACTGCAACTGGTCGTATTGCCAGCCCAATGACACCAAGCGGCTCTTCTACCGCATCCCGGTGTCCACGTTCGCGGGCAAGTCGATCCTGTCGGCCGAGTTCGTCGTGCACAACACATGATCGGCGTCCTGCTTGGCGCGTTCGGTGGAGCTGTGGGAGACAAAGGGCATCTCGTCGTCGACGACGTGGAACTCGCAGAACGCTTCGGGGTTCTGGGTCAATAAGCTGGCCTCCGACTCGTTCGCGTACGGCTACAGCGGCTGCTCGGCCAAGGACGCCGAGTTCAACGTGAAGTCGGCCGTGCAGTCGGCGGCGAACGCGCACGACTCGACGATGACGTTCGGTCTGCGGGCGGGCAACGAGAATGACGGCTATGGGTGGAAGCGGTTCTCGGACAAGGCATTCCTGCGGGTGCAGTACAACCGTCCCCCGTCGCAGCTGAAGTCTTCGCAGCTGACGATGGAGTACGGCGGTACCTGCAAGCCCGCGTCGAAGGCCGCGCGGGTGCGTACCCTGGGCAAGATCACCGCGAACAATGTGACGGACCCGGACAAGGACAGCGTCTCGGTGCAGTTCCAGGCGAGCTGGGACGGGGGTTCGTGGAGCCCGGCCAGGACCGGTGCCAAGAAGTCGGGTTCCGACTTCACGATCAGCTTGCCCTCGTCCATCCCGGCCAACAAGACGGTGAACTGGTATGCCCGCGTCTACGACGGCGCGCAGTACTCACCATGGTCGTATGCCGGCGACCCGCAGGCTTGCTACTTCGTCTACGACACGTCGGTGCCCAAGGCGCCTGCCGTGGCCTCGGGCCAGTACCCGGAGTCCGATCCGAGCGATCCGGACGACCCGTGGTACGACGGGGTGGGGCAGTACGGGTCGTTCACGATCGACTCGGCCAGTACGGACGTGACGTCGTATTGGTACGGCATCAACACCGACCCGTCCTCCAAGAACAAGATCACGACCTCGGGTGGGGCCGCTCAGATCGCGAAGGTGCTTCCCGCCAAGCCGGGCGTGAACTTCGTGACGGCGCAGGCTTTCGACTCGGTCGGCAACGGCAGCGAGATCCGGACCTATCAGTTCCGGGTGAAGGCGGGGCAGCCGGCCCGGGCGACCTGGCAGCTGGACGAGGCCGCAGGTGCGAGCGAAGCCAAGGGGTCCACTCCGGGGCGCGCGCTGGGGCTGCACGGTGGCGCGACCCCGGGCGTGGCGGGGGCGGATGGCACGGCGGTGCATTTCAACGGCACTGACGCCTACGCTTCCACCGATCTCTCGCCGGTCGACACCAGCAGGGGCTTCGCGGTCTCGGCGTGGGTGAAGCTCGACAAGATTCCGACCGCGACCGCGGATGTGGCCCTGATCCCGGGCAACAACGCGCCTGGCATGGAGCTGTACTACTCGACGACGTTCGGCTGGTCGTTCAACCAGTACAAGTCCGACGACGCCTCCGCCGGCCTGGCGCGCGCCGACCAGGGTGACACCAGCAAGGTGAAGGCGGGGACCTGGACCCATCTGGTCGGCTCCTACTCGAACTCCGCCTCCACCCACGAGTTGCAGTTGTTCGTGGACGGTGTGCTGGCCGAGACGGTGCCCTACGACGCGCCGTGGATCGCGCGGCGCGGCCTGCTGGTGGGCGGCAAGAACTTCACCGGCACTCCGAGCGCCCTGTTCCCGGGCACCATCGATGATCTGCAGATCTTCGACAAGCCGCTCGCCCAGGACGAGGTCGACAAGCTCAAGGCCAAGCAGAGCGTGGGCGACCCCGGCCGCCCCGCCATCGCCGTCTTCGGCATGGACGACGCGGCCGATGCCACCGAACTGAGCGGACACGGCGGCGTCCTGCCCGCCAAGTACAACGGCACGGTCACCACGGGCGTGGAGGGCATCGCCGGCAAGGCCGCCAAGTTCAACGGCACCAACGCCTACGCGAAGATCGGCCAGACCAGCGGCCCGCACGTCAACACCGAGCGCAGCTTCACCGTCTCGGCCTGGGCCAAGCTCGACAAGAAGCCGACCGGCGCCGCGGTGATCACCGCACAGGCAGGCCAGGTGGCTCCCGGCTTCGAGCTGTACTACTCGGCCGGCTATGACCGGTGGGTGTTCAACCAGTACTCCGGCGACAGCGCCGACGCCACGCCGATCCGTGCGATGCAGCCCGACGGCACCACCGCCCGGGTGGGGGAGTGGGTGCACCTGGTCGGTGTCCACGACACCGTCGCCAACACCCTCACCCTGTACGTGAACGGAGCCAAGGCCGGCGCGACGACGCTGGAGGGGGCCTTCTACGCGAACCAGTCGATGTACATCGGCGCGTCCAACTACAGCGGAGCCATGGGCTCCTACTTCCCCGGCACCATCGACGACGTCCGGATCATGGACCGGCCCGTCTCCGCCGAGGAGGCGGCGCAGATGTTCCGCCAGCGCCCGCTGGTCAAGGCCCGCTGGAACTTCGAGACCGTCACCACCGGGTCCCCGGTCACCAGCCCGGACTCCTCCGACAACGCCAACACGATGACCCTGGGTGGTCAGGCCCAGCAGGGCATGGGCTGGATCGACTTCAACGGCCTGCAGCTGGACGGCGTGGACGACTACGCAACCGCCACCAGCCAGCCGCTGGATACCTCCTCCAGCTTCACCGTCACCGCATGGGCCCAAGCCGCCGCACTGCCCACCCAGAACGCCAGTGTGGTTTCCGCCGCCGGCACTCACACCAGCGCCTTCGACCTGCACTTCACCCCCGATGCCGCGAACGCGGACGGGATGGGCAGCTACAGCGCGGACATCCGCACCGAGGACACCGTCGACGCCGACACCGACAGCGTCTCGAACTCCGAGTTCTACGACGCACGGGACTGGAACCACCTGGCCCTCGTCTACGACGGCTTCGCCAAGGAAGCCCGGCTGTACGTCAACGGCGTGCTTCAGGAGACCGCCTGCACCGACGCCGACGGCAACGGCGACGCGGACGACACCTCGTGCCAGGACCTGATCGCCTGGGCCGACAACGTCCTGGCGTTCAAGGCGGGCGGCACCCTACAGGTCGGCCGTGCCAAGACCGGGGACGCGTTCGGGCAGTACTTCCCCGGCGTCATCGACGACGTCTGGACCTTCCAGGGCGCGCTGAACGATGACCAGATCGCCCAGCTGGCCAGCTCATTCTTCGACATTCCCACCGACGTCCCCAGCGGCAACCAAGGCTGATCCACGAGCGTCGGGTGGGCGGGCCTGTCAGTGGTCCGCCCACCCGGCACACGCGGTTGCCTCTGCGATATCTCCACCTGATTTTCCGCGCCCGGCCCATCAGAGTGGCCAGGCGCCCGACAGCGATGGACACGTCACGTATGAAAGCCAGTCCCGGGGCAAGACTGCTCCGCAGAACCTCACTCGCCCTGTCCACGGTCCTCATAGGCAGCCTGCTACAGGGTGTAGCAACCCCGGTCGCGGCTGCGGCGTCGAGCCTGCCCGGTCTGCCGGCGTCGGAGAAGCCCGTCGCGGGCACCAAGGACACAAAGGTCAAACCGCGGGCACAGCACAAGGGATCCCGCGTCCCGACAGGCACCCCGCACAGTACGCTGCCGAAGGCGACCGAGGTCACCACGTCGCTGCCGGCTGCGGGTGCCAAGGGCGCGAAGCGGTTCGCCTCGCCGAAGGGGCAGCCGATCGGGATCGCGCGCGCCACGAGCAGCGCGGCCGGCAAAAGCAGGGCGAAGAGCGGCCCGGCGAGCGATGCCCTCGCGCTGAACGGCGTCACCTCACGCGTATTCGATTCCCAGCATGCCGAGCGCGCGGGAGTGAAGGGCATGCTCTTCACTCTCGCCCCGAAGGCCGCGGATCCCGCTGCCAAGGGGAAGGCGCCGGTTGACGTCTCCGTCGACTACTCCTCCTTTGCTCAGTCCTTCGGCGGCTCCTACGCGTCTCGCATGCAGCTGGTGGAACTGCCGGCCTGTGCGCTGACGACGCCCGAGCAGGACAAGTGCCGTAAGGCGCAGCCTGTTGCGGCGGTCAACGACACGGACCAGCAGACACTGACCGCCAGCGCCATGTCCCTCCAGGCCGGCGCACCGACGGTGCTGGCGGCCACGGCGGAGGCGGAAGGGGACAAGGGCGACTACAAGGCCACCTCCCTTTCGCCGTCCTCCACCTGGTCGACGAGCCTCAACACCGGTGCCTTCACCTGGTCCTACGACTTCCAGACCCCCGAGGTGCCGGGCGGGCTGAAGCCGAGCGTCGGTCTCTCGTACTCGTCGGGTGCCATCGACGGGCGCACCGGAGGCACGAACAACCAGGGCTCGTGGGTCGGTGACGGCTTCGACCTGTGGCCCGGTTCCATCGAGCGCCGCTACAAGCCGTGCGCGGACGACGGGGTCAAGAACGCCGACGGCAACAAGCCCGGCGACCTGTGCTGGGCGTACGACAACGCCTACATCTCGTTCAACGGCGCGAGCGGCGAACTCGTACAGACCGGCACCAACACCTTCAAGCTCAAGAACGACGACGGCACGAAGATCGCCCGTAGCTACAACACCGCCCTCGAAAACGGTGACAACGACGGCGAGTACTGGCGTGTGACCACCCCGGACGGTACGAAGTACTACTTCGGCCTCAACCGGCCCAGCGACTGGAAGGAAGGCGACGAGGACACGAACTCGGCCTGGACGGTTCCGGTCTACGGGAACGACGCCGGCGAGAAGTGCCACGGCGCCACGTTCGCGGAATCCTGGTGCCAGCAGGCTTGGCGGTGGAACCTCGACACAGTTGTTGACACACACGGCAACGCCATCACCTATCACTACGGCAAGGAGACGAACTCCTACGGCCGCAACCTCAAGGCCGACGACGACACGACGTACGTCCGCGGCGGATACCTCGACAAGATCAACTACGGCCTGAGGCAGGGCGCCTATTACGCCCCGCCGCTGGCCCAGGTCGTCTTCGACAACAAGGAACGCTGCCTGCCCCAGACCGGCGTGACCTGTGCGTCCGACACGATCGACTCCAAGTCGGCCTACTGGTACGACACCCCCTGGGACCTGAACTGCAAGGCCGGTACCAGCTGCGACAACGGCCGGCTCTCCCCGTCCTTCTGGACCCGCAAGCGACTGACCGGCATTACCACCCAGGTACGCAACACCGCGGGCACCTACGACAAGGTCGACTCCTGGAAGCTCGACCACCACTGGGGCACCGCGGACACCGACTACCAGCTCCTGCTGGACAGCATCCAGCACACCGGTGAATCGGCGACCCCGGCGATCACGCTTCCCAAGACCACCTTCGATTACACACAGCTGGAGAACCGGCTCGACAAGACCGGCGACGGCTACGCCCCGTTCATCAAGGCCCGGCTCTCGACTGTCGCGGACGAGTCGGGTGGTCAAGTCGATGCCAACTACTCCGCTCCCGCGTGCGACTGGAGCGAGTTGCCGACCCCCGAGACGAACACCACGAGGTGCTTCCCGCAGTACATCGGCGGGGACAGCACCGATGACGCGGACCTGCAATGGTTCAACAAATACGTCACCACATCCGTGACCAAGACCGACCGGACAGGCGGGTCGCCGGACCAGGTCACGTTGTATGACTACCTCGGTGACGCCGCTTGGCACTACGACGATGACGACGGCCTGACCAAGGAGAAGGAGAAGACCTGGTCCCAGTGGCGTGGCTACCAGCACGTCAGGGTCAGGACCGGCGGCCAGGGCGGCGCCACCGAGATGAAGACACAGCAGGACAGCTACTTCCTGCGTGGCATGAACGGCGACCGCAAGGATGCCTCCGGAGGTACCAAGTCCGTCTCCATCACGCTGGGCACGGACGAGGGCGACCCCATCACCGACCACGAAGCCGTTCCCGGCTTCGGCTACAAGACGGTGACCTTCGACAAGCCCGGCGGCAAGGTTCTCGGCAAGACGATCAGTCGTCCCTGGTACCACCAGACCGGGAAGAAGGTCCGGGACTGGGGCACCGTCACCTCGAACTTCACCGGAACCTCCAGCAGCAAGACCTGGACCTCGCTGGACGCGGGTGCGGGTGCCAAGTGGCGCACCACCGCAACAGCGACCAAGCACGACACCATCGCCGGCCGAATCACCGAAGCCGACGACTACGGCGACGACACCACCTCCACGGACAACACATGCACGCGTACCACCTACGCGGGGGATGCGAGCAGCGCGATTCTCAGCATGCCGGTTCGGGTTGAGACGGTTGCGAAGGCATGTGACGCACCTGTCGACAAGACCAAGGATGTCCTGAGCGACGTCCGCACGGTCTACGACAGCGGCACCTACGGCGCCGCGCCCACGAAGGGCAACGTCACTGCTGCGGCCACGTTGAAGAGCCACGACGGCACGAAGGCGACCTACCTCGAAGCCGGGGCCACCTTCGACAGCTACGGCAGGCCACTGACCGCCACGGACCTGACCGCCAACGTGACGGTCACGGACGACGGCACCCCTGTCCGCACCGCACGTACCGACGGCCGCACCACCACGACCACCTACACACCCGACACCGGCTTCGCCACCCAGACGAAGGTGACGACGCCACCGGCCAAGGCGTCCGACGCAACGACGGCCCAGGCCACCACCACGGACATCGATCCGGTACGAGGGCTGGTCGCCAAGCAGACCGACACGAATAACAACGTCACCGAGTACGCGTACGACGCGCTCGGCCGGACGATCAAGGTCTGGGCCGCCGATCGCCGCAACACGCAGACGCCGACCAAGCAGTTCGCCTACACAGTCGATGAGGGCAAGCCGGTCACTGTCGCGACCAAGTCGCTGAACAATACCGGCGGACAGATCACGTCCTACGAACTGTTCGACGGATTCCTGCGAAGCCGGCAGGCTCAGGACCCTGGGCCCGACGGCGGCAGCGTCATCACGGACACCTTCTACGACGAACGCGGCCTCGTCAGCAAGACCTTCGAGCCCTACTACGTCACGAACGCGCCCAGCGCCGAGCTGTTCAAGCCGGACGACGCGCTCTCGGTCGAGACCCAGACGCGCACCGCGTACGACGGACTGAACCGCGCTGTACAGACCCAGCAGATAGCCGGCAACGGGGACGGCGGCCAGGTCCTCAATACCACCAAGACCATCTACGGTGGCGACCGCGTCACCGTCATTCCGCCGGTCGGCGGTACAGCCACCACGACCCTGAGTGACGCCCGCGGCAACACGACCGAACTGCGCCAGCTGCACAGCCGTTCCGCCGACGCCGCCTACGACACCACCACCTATCACTACACACCGCGCAACGAACTGGACAAGGTCACCGACCCTGCCGGAAACCACTGGACGTACACCTACGACCAGCTCGGCCGGAAAATCTCCACGACCGACCCCGACCAGGGCACCACAACCACCACCTACGACGACCGCGGCCAGGTGACCTTCACCAAGGGCTCGCGCACCGACGTACCCGGACTGGCATTCCTCTACGACGGTCTCGGCCGCCAGACAGAGGTACGCGAGAAGACCGCGACTGGAACCCTGCGGACCAAGCAGGTCTACGACACGGTCGCAGGCGCCAAGGGGCAGCTTGCCGAATCCATCCGGTACGTGGACGGCCAGGCGTACACCTCGAAGGTCACCGCCTACGACAGGCTCTACCGCCCCATCCGGTCTGCGGTCGTCATTCCCGCCGCTGAGGGCGCCCTCCAGGGCACCTACCAGACGGGGGCCACCTTCCTGCCCTCCGGCCTCGCCGCCGGCGTGAGCTACTCCGCGGCCGGCTCCCTGCCGGGCGGCTCCGCCAACTACACCTACGACAACGCGACGCTCCGCCCGGCCACGGTCTACGGCGAGGGCATGACGTCCAGCGTCAGCTACAGCCTCACCGGCAAGCCGCTCCAGTACCAGATGAGCCTGACCTCCGGCGGCAAGATCACGCAGGTCACCAACACCTACGAGTGGGGCACCCAGCGCCTGGCCACCTCCCGCGTCGACCGCCAGGACCAGCCCGGAGTCGACCGCTACGCCACCTACCACTACGACGAGGTAGGCAACGTCCGCTCGATCTCGGACACGTCCCGGACCGGCACGGACAACCAGTGCTACACCTATGACTACCTCGGCCGGCTCACTGAAGCCTGGGCCCAGCCCACGGCGACCTGCGTAGCCGCGCCCGCGGCGTCCCAGGTCGGAGGTCCCGCCCCGTACTGGCAGTCCTTCACCTACGACAAGTCCGGCAACCGCGCCACCCAGACCCGGCACGACGTCACGGGTGACACGGCCAAGGACCTCAAGGACACCTACACCTACCCCACGCCCGGCGCGGCCCAGGCGCACAGCCTGAGCTCCCGGACCACCACCGGGCCTGCCGGTTCCACCACCGACACCTACACCTACGACTCCTCCGGGAACACGATCACCCGCCCGGGCCAGTCGCTGACCTGGGACGCCGAGGGCCACCTGGCAAGCGTCACCAAGAGCGGCGAGACCACCAGCTACCTCTACGACGCCTCCGGCAATCGGCTCATAGGCCGAACCCCGACCGAGACCACCCTGTACCTGGGGAACACCGAAGTCACCCTTCCCGCCGGCGCCACCAAGGCAAAGGCCACCCGGTACTTCGACCTCGGCGGCGGCCAGATGGCCATCCGCAGCGACGACGGCACCTTCGCCTTCACCGTCGCCGACCAGCACGGCACCGGCGAACTGTCCATCCAGGCATCCAGCCTCGCCCTCACCCAGCGCCGCACCCTCCCCTTCGGCGGAGAACGCGGCACCACACCGACAACCTGGCCCGGTACCAAGGGATTCGTCGGCGGCACCGACGACACCAAGACCACCGGCCTCACCCACCTCGGCGCCCGCGAATACGACGCCAACCTCGGCCGCTTCATCTCAGTCGACCCGGTCCTCGACCTAACCGACCCCCAGCAGATGAACGGCTACACCTACAGCAACAACAGCCCCGTTACATACTCCGATCCCACCGGCCTGTGGCTCGATGACGGCACTGGCCACAACGAGCCACGCCCTGGCCAGCATCGCGAGGATGCCGGCAAGGCACCCGGAGGTACTGGAGAGAATGGCTGTTACTACACCTGTGACTATGGCACCGGAGACGGCGGCGTAATTCCGTCGGCCGGCAGCTTGCCCGCCGCTCCCACCAAGAGTTCAGGTGTGCCGAGTCCGCAGCCTCAGGCTCCACCCTTGACGATCCCTGGCTGGGTCTGTGATCACATGTGCTCAGCGGAGAACTTCGAGCGCAGCACTCTGGGACTCGTTCCTGCGGCAACAATTATGAAGTGCAAGCAAGGGGCCGTGGCGAGTTGTGCTCTACTCGCGGCCGAATTTGCGCCCTGGGGTAAGATTCTTGGGAGTGCGCTCTCTGCAGGGGCCCGGGTGCTGGCTGTTAGTCGACTACTGGCTACGCACGATGCCACCGTCGTGGCTGCCATTACCGGACTTCGATCGACATGGCATATCGGGAAGAGGCGTGTAGTTGCTTCCGGTCTTCTCCAGACAGAGGACGGGACCACTATTATGAGGTCGGCAAGCGGTCCCGATAAAGCTGGCCTTCTTGAAACCCCGAGAAATCCAGTTTTTGCGACCAAAGATACCGGGATTGGTTATAGTTTCAATCGGGGTGCTGACGCGGAATACAAAGTCATGGAAGAGGCTGCGCGGGTTCTTGGGGAGCCGGTGGGGCAGCGAGGTATCCTCACCATCAGGGTGAGTAAGACCCCGTGTACTTCCTGTGGTGGCGTGATAGATCAGTTCAGGGAACGCTATCCGAACGTCTGGCTCCGGATTGCGATTGGAGAGTAAAGCGCGTAAGTAGTTGTTGGGCATCCGGTCGAGGCTGGATGCCCAACAACTGTCATTTAATCTGTGGAGGTTGAGTTGAGTTATATCGATGGTTACAAAAGGGCGCTTGGGCTTGGCGCCTCAAAGGGGTTCGTTCGTCTCGAAGTAAATGGAATGTCGTCCGCCGAGATTCAAGAGGTTGAGCTTGACCAGGGGGTGTGCTTGCCACGCGCGTACAGAGAGTTTCTGGAGATTTGTGGAAGTTCTCGCGGTGGCGTATTGGGTTCCGAAGATGTCTACTATCCAGACTTGATCGGAATCAAGGATGCCGCGTATGAGATTCTGCGAGATGGTGGGGATGAGATTTCACTGGATGGCTATGTAGTATTTTTTATGCATCAAGGATATATTTTCTATTGTGCGAAGGCTGATTCTGTCGACCCGTCGGTATTTGGGTATTCGAGCATGGAGGGGGGTGAACTGATTCCGCAAGGAGTTACACTTTCGGAGTTCATTGCCCAAATGATTGCCCACGGGCTCTAGCTGTTGGTTCCAGGCGTACTTGTCGTCAGGCAGGGCCCTGAGCTGGGATAAGGGGTCATGTCCAGGCGACGGGTCAGTGATTTGTTCGGGTAATCTGGGGATGGGGATGGGGATGGGGATTGAATTTGATTAAGATCGGTGTCCTCGGAAAGATTGTCGAAGACTATCCTTCGCTCATTGAATTCTTCAAAGAAGGTCAATGGGTAGTGCAATGGCGCCGATTTCCCGGGGTGTGTGAAATATTCCGTCACTGAGCGTTTTCAGAGCGGCCACCGATCGAGTGACGGCGGGAAGGCTGCAACGCACGAGGCGGTGCGACCTTGCGTCTGCGTGGGGCGTTTTGCCGCATCGGCAAGTATGTTTGCCGCGAAGGGCGGTTGCGCGCACCATCTCCGTACATGGAGGAGGTTCGCATGAGCGACAACACGCAGGCGTACGACGTAGTGGTGATCGGTGGCGGGGTCGCCGGGCTGAGTGGGGCGCTGGCCCTGGGGCGGGCGCGGCGGTCCGTGCTGGTGGTTGACGCGGGGGACCCGCGCAACGCGCCCGCCGCGCACGTGCACAACTACCTGGGGCGTGAGGGCACCCCGCCCCTGGAGCTCGTGGCGATCGGGCGGGACGAGGTCGCCGGGTACGGGGTCGAGGTCGTGACCGGTGAGGTCACCGTGGCCGAGCGGCTGCCGGAGGGGGCCGGGTTCCGGGTCGTGCGCGGGGACGGGGCCGCCGTCACGGCGCGGCGGCTGCTGGTCGCGACCGGGCTGGCCGACGAGCTGCCGCCGGTCCCGGGCCTGGCCGAGCGGTGGGGGCGCGAGGTGCTGCACTGCCCGTACTGCCACGGCTGGGAGGTGCGCGACGCGGCGATCGGGGTTATCGCGGTCAGCCCCATGGCCGTGCACCAGGCGCTGCTGTGGCGGCAGTGGAGCGAGGACGTCACGCTCTTCCTGCACAACGGGCCGGAGCCCACGGACGAGGAGTACGAGCAGCTCGCCGCGCGCGGCATCGCGGTCGTGGACGGCGAGGTGGCCGGACTGGAGGTGGCCGGCGACCGGCTGACCGGCGTCCGGCTCGCGGGCGGCCGGGTGGTCGAGCGGGCGGCCGTGGTCGTCCAGCCGAGGTTCACGGCGCGTTCCGGCGTACTGGAGAGCCTGGGGCTGCGCCCCGTACCGCTGGAGGCGGGCGGACACACGCTCGGCTCGTACATCGAGGCGGACCCGGCCGGTGCGACGGCGGCCGCCGGGGTGTGGGTCGCCGGGAACGTCACCGGGCTCATGGACCAGGTCATCGGCGCGGCGGCGGCCGGGCTCAAGGCCGGCGCGGCCATCAACGGGGACCTGGTCACCGAGGACACCCGGCGCGCCGTGCAGGCCCGCAACGCGCCCTCCGACGCGGAGCTGTGGGACAACCGCTACCGCGAGAGCCACCGCATCTGGAGCGGCAGGCCCAACACCGTGCTCGTCCGCGAGGTCGAGGAGCTGGCGCCGGGCCGGGCGCTGGACCTGGGCTGCGGCGAAGGCGCGGACGCGGTCTGGCTGGCGGGCCGGGGCTGGCACGTCACCGCGACGGACATCTCGCGGGTGGCGCTCGGCCGGGCCGCCGAGCACGCGGCGGATGCCGGGGTCGCCGACCGGGTGGACTGGCAGTTCCACGACCTGGGCGCCACCTTCCCCGAAGGGGCGTACGACCTGGTCTCGGCGCAGTTCCTGCACTCCATGGGCGACCTGCCCCGGGAGCGCATCCTGCGCCGGGCGGCCCGCGCGGTCGCCCCGGGCGGGGTGCTGCTGATCGTGGGGCACGCGGGCTTCCCGGCCTGGGACGACCGGCA
The DNA here is from genome assembly GCF_045161735.1 of Streptomyces sp. NBC_00726. Classification (NCBI taxonomy): domain Bacteria; kingdom Bacillati; phylum Actinomycetota; class Actinomycetes; order Kitasatosporales; family Streptomycetaceae; genus Streptomyces; species Streptomyces sp. NBC_00726. Next base: position 4,977,137 of record NZ_CP108983.1, read on the forward strand.
CGCCGACATGAAGCTGCCGACGCCCGACGAGGTGCTGGCCGCGCTGGAACTGCCGGCGGGGGAGTGGGAGGTGCTGCTCAGCGGGGAGCACGAGCGCGTCCAGAACGACCCGGACGGCAATCCCACCACCCGTACGGACAACGCCCTGAAGGTCAGGCGGCGTTGACCGTGCGTACAGGACCGGATCTGACCTAATGCGCTCGTACTGTCGGTTCTGACGGCGGAACAGGAGCGACGGAAGGCAGCACCATGAACGCCAGCGAGACGGCCACCGTGACCACCGGCTCGGACGAGCGGGCGGACCTCCTGGAGGCGCTGGGCAAGCAGCGGCACTTTCTGCGGTTCACCACCCGCGACCTGACCGACGAGGAGGCCGGGAAGCGGACCACGGAGAGCGAGCTGTGTCTCGGTGGCCTGATCAAGCACGTGACCTCGGTCGAGCGGAACTGGGCCCGCTTCATCGTGGAGGGCGCGGCCGCGATGCCGGACTTCACCAGGATGACCGAGGCCGACTTCGCGAAGCGGGCCGACGATTTCAGGATGCTGCCGGGCGAGACGCTGGCCGGCGTGCTCGAAGCGTACGAGAAGGTGGCGGCGGCGACCGACGAGCTGGTCGTCTCGCTGCCGGACCTGGGCGCCGCGCACGCGCTGCCGAAGGCGCCCTGGTTCGACGGGGACGCGAAGTGGTCGGCCCGCCGTGTGCTGATGCACATCGTCGCGGAGACCGCGCAGCACTCGGGCCACGCGGACATCATCCGGGAATCCCTGGACGGCGCGAAGTCCATGGGCTGACCGCCCGGCACGGCCCGCCGCCCCGCTCCCGTACGACGGGGCGGGGCGGCGGGCGTTCAGGCGGGTGGCCGGGCCGGCGGCCGGGAAGGGGTCACGCCCGCGGGGCGGCCTTGATCGCGGAGATGTCGAAGTTCAGCTTCACCTTGTCGCTGACCATGACACCGCCGGTCTCCAGCGCCGCGTTCCAGGTCAGGCCCCAGTCGGAGCGCAGGATCTCGGCACCGCCCTCGAAGCCGACGCGCTCGTTGCCGTAGACGTCGGTCGCGGAGCCGTTGAACTCCAGGTCGATGGCGAGCGGGCGGGTCACGTCCTTGATGGTCAGGTCGCCGGTGACGCGGTACTTGTCGCCGCCCAGCTGCTCGGCGGAGGTCGAGCGGAACGTCATCAGGGGGAACTTCTCGACGTCGAAGAAGTCGCCGCTCACCAGGTGGCCGTCGCGGTCCTTGATGCCGGTGTCCACGCTGGCGATCTTCACGTCGATGGAGGCCGTGGAGTTGCCCGGGTCGCTGCCGTCGAGCTTCAGCGAGCCCTCGTGCTCGGCGAACGAGCCGCGTACGTTGGTGACCATGGCGTGACGCACGGTGAAGCCGATGCTGCTGTGCGCCGGGTCGATCGCGTAGTCACCCGTCAGCGCGGCCAGGGCGGGGTCGACGTCGGCCGTGGTCGTGGCGGCGGCAGCGGCGTCGGCGGACTTGCGGTTGAACAGAGCCATGGCTCCTCCTCGAAGACCTGGCCGAGTGGACTCGACCTGTTGTTTAACCTTCAACGACTTCGACTGTAGACCTATCTTGTTCAAAGTTCAACATCTATGCCGAGGATCGTCGCATCGTCCGCGATCTGTTCACGCGGCCGTTACGCGAAGCCCCCTGGCGACGCGCGTAGAACTGGGGCACCATCTCCCCTGCCCCTTTGTCATGCACAGGAGGAGAATCCCCCCATGGTCTTCCACGCACCCCGGCTCCCCCGGATGACGCTGCGCCCCGTCCTGACCGCCCTCGCCCTCGTGCTCGGCGTCCTCTTCGCGCCCGGCTTCGGCCTGGTGAGCGGCACGACCGACGCGTACGCCGTCACCAAGCTCACCCACAGCCAGGCGACCTCCCGCTTCAGCTCCTCCGGCGTCACCTGGTCGTCCTCCGGCGGCTGCTCCAACCGGAACGTCTCCACCTGCACCTCCTTCGACCAGCTCAACCTGCCGACCGCACAGGGCGCCCAGACCCTGAAGAGCGCCACCGGCTGCGCCCTGAACATCACCGGCGGCACGGAGACCGGGCACGCGAGCGGCACGTACTCGCACTGGAACGGCTACAAGCTGGACTTCGGCAAGACCACCTGCCTCACCAACTACGTGAAGAGCGCGTTCACCTACATCGGCCTGCGCGGCGACGGCGCCCCCCAGTACAAGTCCGCCTCCGGCAACGTCTACGCCGACGAGGGCAACCACTGGGACGTGACCTACTACAACTGCGGCGGCTGCTGACCGCCTCCCCACAGGAGCTGCCCATGCACGCCAACAACCCGAGCCGCCGCGCCCTGCTGCGCACCGGCGCCGGAGCCGCCCTCGCCGCGGCCGGGATCGCCGCCGGGACGCCGGCCGCGAGCGCCGCGTCCTTCGTCACCGGCGGCAAGGTCCGCAATCTCACCGGCCCGGCGGAGACCGGCCGCTTCGCCGCGCCCTGGACCGACCTCGGCATCCCGGCCCGCTGCCCGGACGGCTCGATGCTCTTTGTCTGCGGCGACACCTTCGACGGCGGCGGGGTCGGCGGGCCCGACTGGCGCGCCCCGGTCGGCCTGCGGGCCTCGAACCCCTCCCTCGGCTCCCTCGTCATCGACGGGAGCGTCGGCGGCGCCCACGCCGGCGGGCTCGTCCCCGAGGGGCACGCGGGCGGCACCACCGCCATCCCGTCCGATGTGTTCACCATCGGCTCCACGATGTACATGCACCTGATGCGCGGGGTCATCTACCGCACCCACCACTCGGACTTCTGGCGCTCCGACGACAACGGCAACACCTGGCAGTACCTCTGCCAGTGGCCCGGCGACCAGTACGGCGGCCAGTTCCAGCAGAAGACGTACGCGGTCGCCGACGACGGGTACTGCTACGTCCTGTCCACCGCCTTCAACCGGGACGTCACCTCGGGGCTGCTGCTCCACCGCGTACGGCAGGACGCCCTCGGCAACCCGGCCGCCTACCAGCCCTGGGGGTACGCGGGCGGGGCCTGGGCCTGGGGGAACGCGCCGACCACCATCACCGGGGCCCGCCGCTGGGGCGAGATCTGCTTCCGGGCCATGGGCGGCAAATATGCCCTGACCTGGCTCAACATGGCCCCGCTCGACATCCGGGCCCAGGTCTTCGCGCTGCCCACGTCGAATCTGTTCGCCACCCCCGAACAGACCGTGATCGTGCCGACCGTGCCCGGTCTGGAGGTGGGGAACGCGGTCGCCAGCCCGTACGGCGGCTTCATCGTCCCCGGATCGACGTTCGCGGACTTCCACCTCGCCGTCAGCCAGTGGTTCGACAACCAGAACTACCGGGTCATGCAGTACCGCATCAACGGACTCGCGGCCTGAGTACGCGCCGACGCATGGGGAAGGACCCCCGTCCCGCCCGGACGGGGGTCCTCCCGGTCTGCGGGCGAGGTCAGGAACCGACGCTCACCGTGAACCGCCTCGGGTTGCCGTCGTTCGCGGCGCCCGAGACGTCCGGCTGCCCGTCCGGACGCACGTCGTCGTACGGGAAGGCGTAGCCGATCGGGCTGTTGGCGTGGACGATCCGGGACCAGTGGTTGGTCACCGCGCCCTGGTAGTAGTCGGACACCGAGGTGCCGTTGGGCTGGTCCGGGTGGCTGAGCATGATCGAGCGGTTGAAGCCCGCGGCGAGCCGGGCCAGCAGGGCCTTCTTGTCGTCGTTGTCCGCCGGGTTGTTGGTGAAAGGACCGTGGTTGCAGGTGAAGATGTCCTTCGACACCGGCTTGCCGAAGGTGTGCCCGCCGTCGAACGTCAGCGTGTCCCCGCTGACCCGGCCCGTGCGCACGCCGCGCCCGCCCTGGAGGTCGATGCGCAGGTCCGTCGAGCGGTACTTCTCCCAGACCTGGTCGATCTGCGCCGTGAACAGGTCGCGGAACGGCATCTGGTCGGGCCGGTCGAAGTAGGGCGCCATCAGATTCTGCGGAGAGATGACCCGCAGCACGCTGCCGTCCGCGCCGCGGGTCACCAACTGGTCCCAGGGCTGGCCGTCGGCGGCCGCCTGGGCGATGAGGCCGTCGGCGATCCGGTTCACGGCGCCGTCGGGGAGCGGGGCGACGGTGTGCGTGGAGTCGCCCTCCAGGGTCAGGCCGATCGGGAGCGCGGTCACCAGGTCGACGTAGCTGATGTTGGCGTACAGCTGCTGCGGGTTGAACGTGAACTCGCAGAACGACCAGGTGCGCCCGTAGTTCGGGTCGGTGGAGGTGGCGAACGCGGGCTCGACCAGGGCCGGGCCCGGGTTGAGGTAGAAGGTCAGGGTGTCGTCGCGGACGAAGTAGACCCGGGCGCCGTACATCTGAGGCAGAGTCAGTACGACCGGCGCGCCGCCCGCCCCGTTCAGCGGGATCGCGCAGTCGACCGGCAGCGGGGTCTGCGGCGCCGAGGGGGAGTCGGGGTGGTAGGCGCTGCCGTCGGCGCGGAGCAGGACCCAGCGGCCGGTGCCCTGCTCGTGGCCGGTGACATAGGCGTTGACGCGGCCGGGCAGCGACTTGTTGACCAGGGCCAGTTCGCAGGTGGCGGCGGAGGCCGACGCGCTCGGGCTCAGCGCGCTGCCCCAGAGCGGGTAGCTCAGTGCGGTGGCGGTGGCGGCGGCTCCGCCCGTCAGGAACTTCCGGCGCGAAATCATGAGGCGACTCCGGGGTTACGTGGGGGGCGCGGACGGGTGGACCGTACGGGGGAGGTGGAGCGGGGGCGTCCGCGGTGCGCACCACTTTCTCGACGCGCGGCACGGGCGTCAAGACTTGTGACTGAGAGCGCTCTCAAAAAGAAGAACTCTTCACAACTCGACGCTGGTGGGCAGCACTTGCCTGCATGGCGCTCGCCCCCCGCAAACCCCGTGATCAGAAACTGAACACGGCGCCCCGGATGTCCCGGTCCCGCCCCGCTTGGGCTGGAACGGGAAGCTCATCGACGACGTACGTCGAGCTGATCGCCGGTGACGGCGGCGACGGCAACGACCACGCGGACTGGGGCAGCGCCCGCTTCCACCGCGGCTGAGATCCCCGGGCCCCGCTTCCCCCCCCGTGTCCTTGTGTCCGGACACTGGGAAGCGGGGCCCGTGCGCGCGTACGCTCTTCGGCCATGGGGGAGTTGAGAGCGGACTGGCGACTGCGGTTACGCCGGGACGGCCCGCGGGGCGAGGTGTGCGGGGCCGGGGTGCTGATCACCCAGGACCGGATGCTGACCTGCGCCCATGTCGTCGGGGAGTCCGACGCCCGGATGTGGGTCGAATTCGCCGAGAACCCCGCCATCCCGCCCGTCGCCGCCCGGGCCGCCCCCGACGGCTGGCTCGACGGCCGCGAGGACATCGCCGTCCTCGCCCTGGACGGCCCCCGCCCCCAGGCCCAACCCGCGCCCCTGTCCCGGCGCCTGGAGCGCGGCGCCGAAGTCTGGCTCGGCGGCTACGCGGCACCCTTCGACGCCGACGGGATGTGGCTCGCCGCACGGATCAGCGGCCTCCACGGCGACTGGGTGCAGCTCGACGCCCGCACCAACGCGGAGGTGGTGCGCCCCGGTTTCAGCGGCGCCGCCGTCCACACCGGGTGCCGGGGCGAGCGCCCCGAGAGCGTCGTCGGCCTCGTCGTCAGCTGGCGCGGCGACCTGGAAATGGCGCTGCCCACCGACAACGACCTCGCCTTCTCGTACATGATCCCCGTCGACCGGATCGCGGAACTCGTGCCCCTGGTCGCCGAGCTGAGCGGCCCGGACGGCTGGGACCACGCCTTCGCCGCCCGGCTGCGGCGCTGGTTCGCGGGCACCGACCAGCCCGCCGTGCGCTTCGGCGTCGTCCCGGCGGGCGGCGGCCGCGACCGCACCCTGCGCCACCAGCTGCACCGCGCCCACCTCGTCCACCACGGCGGACGCCACCGGCCCGACGAGCTCGTGGACACCCTGGTCGCCCAGCTGCGGCCCCCGCGCCACCAGCGCAACCGCTACCGCGACTGGCTCCTCGAAGGCGGCGACGAACCCGAACGCTCCCTCGCCGGACGCCCCGCCGCCGGCCCGGTCCTCGCGGTGGTCGGCCTGGACGAGGAGCCGGACCCGGCGGCGCTCGTCCGCGTCCTCGCCCGGGTGCGCGCCCTCGGCTTCCGGCTGCTCGTCGTCGTACGCGGCACGGACGGCCCGGCCCCCGGCGCGGTCGAACGCGACCTGCTCGTACCGGCCCTGGACGAACGTGCCGAGGAACTGGTGCGCGGGGCCGAGCGGATGGAGCGTGCCTGGGCCCGCCTGGACGGCCTCACCGACTCCGCCTCGGCGCCCCCGCGCCCGGCCACCGACCCGGCGGCCCGCCGCCGGCGCCTGGCGGAGCTGCGGGCGCTGCGCGAGCCGCACGCCCGGCTGGTAGGGCTCAAGCAGCTGTTACGCGACTTACGCGCCGACCTCGGCGGGCCCGCCGGACTGCCCGGACAGCGCACCGGACCCATGGGCCGCCCATGAGGATTCCCTGCCCGCACCGCCGCTTCACCGGCGGCCCCTGCACCGGCGCCGTCCGGTCCACCGGCTACTGCGACACCTGCGGCCGCGGCGAGACCGCCCCCGGCCTGCCGCCGCTGCCCGGCGCGCCCGAGGACCACGGCCCCGCCGGGCTCCTCGAACTCCCGCTGCTCGACCCGGGCAGCCCGGCCGAACGGCTCGCCGCCGCCGAGCACCCCGTGCGCATCGTGATGACCTGCTCCGTCAAGTCCTGCTCCACCGCGTTCGTCCCGCCGCACACCGCCGCGCCGCCCCCGGACGAGGGGTACTGCCCGGTGTGCGGGGCGCGCTACTCGTACCGCCCCGAGCTCACCAAGGACGGCCCGCCGCTCCAGGACCAGTACGTCATCCGGGGCCCCATCGCGCACGGCGGGCAGGGCTGGGTCTACCTCGCCGAGGACACCCACCTGGAGGACTTCGTCGCCGTCAAGGGGCTCCTCAACCGCTACGCCGAGCGCGGCGCCGCCCAGGCCGGTGAGGAGCGCCGCAGCCTGGTCGCCATCCGGCACGAACGGATCGTCCAGATCCGCGACTTCGTCTCCACGGCCAACGCCGACGGCACGGTCTCCGGCGGCTACATCGTCATGGAGGACGTCGGCGACCGCACCCTGTCCGCGCTGGTCGAGTCCGTCCGGCGGGGCGCCTTCGTCCTCGACATCGAACATGTCGTCACCTACGGCTGCCAGATCCTGGAGGCCCTGTCCCATCTGCACGGGATGGGCTTCCTCTACGGGGACATGAAGCCGTCGAACGTGATCCACCACCTCGACGGCATCAAGGTCATCGACCTCGGGGGCGTCCGCAAGGCGGGCAGCGTCGACCCCCCGCCCGTGATCACCCCGTACTTCGCGGCCCCCGAGACGGACGGCACCAAGCCGCTCACCGTGGCCCACGACGTGCACACGGTCGGCGTCACCCTCGACGAACTGGCCCGCTGGGCGGTCGGCGACGACGTCCCCGGGCTCGGCACCAGCTCCTTCCGGCTCGTCGTGGCGCGGGCCACCGCCGAGGACCCCGAGGAACGCTTCGGCACCGCCGAGGACATGGCCGGGCAGCTGCGCGGGGTGCTGCGCGAGATCCGGGCCCTGCGCGGCAAGCGCGACCAGCCCGAACCCTCCGCCCACTTCACGCCCTCCACCGAACTGCTCGGCGCCCGCCTCGGCTCGGTCCCGGACTACGCGCACTGGCTGCGCCGCCCGCTGCACAGCCGCCGCGAGACGCCCCCGGCGCCCACCCTGGACCCCGGCACGCCGACCCCGACCGAGATCGCCCGCCGGCTGCCGGTGCCCCGGCCCTACCCCGGCGACCCGCAGGCCGCCCGCTTCGGCGTCAGCAGCTACGACCCCGGCCAGCCGCTCGCCCAGCCCGCCGAGGGGGAGCGGTCCGTCGAAATCTGCCTGCACAACGCCCGGTTGCTGCTCGGCCAGGAGGGCCCCGACGCGCTGGCCGCCGCCCAGGAGCAGGTCGAGGCGGCGGCCGCGATCCCCGGGCCGGGACCGGTGCGGCAATGGCGCCTCAGCTGGCACCGCGGCCTGGTCGCGCTGCGCGGCGCGGACGTGCGCGAGGGGGAGCGGCAGGCGCTGCTGACGGACGCGCACGGCCACTTCTCGGCCGTGCACCGCGCCCTGCCCGGCGAGTACGCGGCGAAACTGGCCCTCGCGTACTGCGCGGAGCAGGTCGGGCCCGGCACGTCCACCGGCCACCCGCCAAGGTCCGGCACGTCCACCGGCCACCCGCCGGGCCCGTCCGCGTACGAACTGTTCCGCGCGGTGCACGCCCGCAACCCCTCGCACGTCGGCGCCGCCCTCGGCCTCGCCCGGCTCGCCCTGGCCCGGGGCGACCGGACCGCCGCCGGCCACGTCCTGGACCTGGTCCCCGACGAGTCCCGCGACCACACCGTGGCCCGCGTCGCCGCCCTGCGCATCCGGGCCGCCCGGCTCGCCTCGGGCGCGCACCCGCTGCCCGGGCCGGGCGAGATCGACGCCGCGCTCGCCGCGCTGACCGGCCCGGTCGTCGCGGGCGACGAGGCGGCCTGGCTGCTGCGCACCGAGCTGTACGAGTGGAAACTCGACGCGGTCCGCGCCACGGCCGCCCCCCGGCCCCCGCACCGGACATGGCTGCGCAGGGGCCTCCCGCCGCCGCCCGTCCCCGGCGAACGGGAGGTCCGCGCGGAACTGGAGCAGTGCTACCGCTGGCTGGCCCGCCAACGCCAGAAACCGGCGGAGTACGAACGGCTCATCGACCTGTCGCACGCGGTGCGCCCGCAGACGCGGTTCTGAGGTGCGGCGGGCCCCCACGAACCGCCCGCGCCCCGACGCCCTACCCCAGGAGATCCGTTTCATGGCCGCACCCGACCCGTCGCCGACCGGGCTCCGGTTCGCCGTGTCCGTCGACGTCCGGCGCGACCAGCAGCCGCACCACGACACCCGGATCGACGCCCATGTGCGCGTCAAGGCCACCGGCACCGGGCCCCGCGACCAGCGGCCCGCCACCGAGCTCGCCGTCGTCCTCGCCCTGGACGTCGCCCCCGCGCGCCGGACCGACGCCGCCACCGCGCTCGCCGCCGCCCTGCGCGCCCTGCCGGACGGGCTGTCGTTCGCCGTGCTCGGGGGCGCCGGGGACGACGAGCCCGGGCGCTGCTACCCGCTGCGCGGGCCCTGGGCGCTCGCGGACACCGACGAGAAGCGGCGTGCCGCGTTCAGCGCGGGGCGCGTCGCCCCGACCCCCGACGACCGGCCGGCACCGGGATACGGGGCCTGGCTCACCGCCGCCCGGACCCTCTTCGGCCAACGCACCCTGCCCGTACGCCATCTGATCCTCGTCACCGACGGCGGCGGGCACGACCCGGCGGGCGAGGCGGCCCTCGGCGCCGGGATCGCCGCGTGCGAGGGGCAGTTCAGCGCGGACGTCCTCGCGCTCGGCGCCGACTGGGACCCGGCACCGCTGCTCGCCCTCACCGAAGGGCTGCACGGCACGGCCGAGACCGCGCCCGACCGCTTCGCCCCCGCCGTCACCGGGACACTGCGTCGGCTGCGCCGGGTCCGGAGCCCCGAACTGCCCGTCACCGTCACCGGCCGCCCCGCCGTCACCGGGATCGCCCTCAGCGAGCGGCAGCCCCGGCAGCACCCCCTCGTACCGGTGACCGCACCCGGGCACCCGCACCGGTACGACTTCGCCACCCACCAGTGGGAGCCGGGCGCCCGGGACTACCTGCTCTCCGTGCGGGCGGACGCGAGCGCCGACCCGCTCGGCGTGCTGCTCCAGCTCGCCACGGTGTCCGTGGGCGAGGCCACCGCCCCGCTCGTGGTCCGCTGGCTGCCGCCCGGCGTCGCCGTGGGCGCGGGCGGCGGCGGGGGCGGCACGCTCGACGCGATGAACGCCGCCACCCGGATGCGGACCGCGCTCGACCGGGGCTACGCGGCGCTGGACCCCCTCAGCCGGGAGGAGGCCGAGCGGCATTTCGGGCTCGCGGTCCGGCTGGCCCACGAGATCGGCGCCGCCTGGGTCCTCGCCGACGTCCGCAAGGTGGCCGACATCGTGGACGGGGCGCGGGGCCTGGTCCGCGTCGGGGCCACCGTCGACCTGGGGACCGTGCGCGAGGGGCGGCTGCACGCCGCCTCCGGACCCCTGCTCGATCTGCCCGCGCACACCGGGGGCCCGCCCGGCAAGTGCCCCGGCTGCCGCCACCCCGCCGGCCCGGGCGCCCGGCACTGCATCGTCTGCGGGAGGCATCTGTGAAGCCCCGGCCCACCCACTGGACGCGCGCCTTCCGGGCCCGCGGGCTCACCGGCTCCCGCACCCGGCGGCTGCTCGAACTCCACCTGGCCGTCATCGTGCTCGCCGCGCTCGTCTCGATGACCGCGCTCCTCGTCTCGTACCGCGAGGTCCAGAACGCGGCCGGGGAGATGCGCACCCACGCCGCCCCCGCCGTCCAGGGCGTCGCCGCGACCCAGCTCGCCCTGCTCCGCGCCCACCAGGAGGCCGAGGTCTCCGTGCGCTTCGGGATCGACGAGGTCGTCGGCGCCGGGGCCCGCTACGAGGCCCAGCTCTCCGCCGCGAGCCAGGGCCTCTCCCGGCTCTCCGACGTCCAGATCGACGGCGAGCGCGGCCGGGGCGTCCTGGCGACCGTCACCGGGGTGCTCACCTCGTACAGCGGCTCCATCACGCCCGGCACCGTCAAATATGTGCACGACGACCTGATGCAGCGGCAGAAGATGAGCGACGCGGACCGCCAGCTGAACCGGCCCGGCACCGGCGTCGTGCCCCGTCTCGACGTCCTCCAGGACCACCAGATGCGCCGGATGGGCCGGATCAGCACCCTCGGCCCCCTCCAGGTCACCGGCTGGGCCGTCGCCGAACTCGGCCTGCTCGTCCTCGCCCTCACCACGCTCAGCGCGCTCCGGCTGCTGCGCCGCCGCTGCGGGTACAGCCTGGACCCGTGGCTGCTGCCGACGCTCCTGGTGGCCGTCGCCCTCGCCGTCGTACCGCTGTGGGCGACCGCCGCGACCCAGGAGCGGCTGGACGCGGCGCGCCACCAGCTGGTCCGGATCGAGCACACCGCCCGCGACCCCGCCGTACGGTCCGCGGACACCGCCCGCGACCCCGACCGGCTCGCCGACGCCCAGCAGTACGTCACCCGCGCCTCCACCGAGCTGCGCGGCGGACTCGCCGCCCGGAGCTGGCAGAGCTGGACCTACTACGGGGCGCTCGGCGCGGGCGCGCTGGTCCTGCTGCTGCCGGCCGCCGGGCTCAGCCGCAGACTCAACGCCGACTACTACTGGAGGGCCGGATGAGGCGGCCGCCCCGGGCACTCCTGCTCGTCCTCGCCCTGCTCCTGACCGCCGCAGGCTGCGGCCTCGCGGCCCCCGGCGGCAGCGACGCCGAACCCCGGGTGACGATCCTCGGACCCTGGACCGACGCGCAGGAACGGCAGTTCAAGGACGTCCTGGACGGCTTCGGCATCCCGTACACCTACCAGGGCACCGCGGCCACCCGCGAGGTGCTGCTCGCCGAGGTCCAGGCCGGGAACCCGCCCGACATCGCGATCCTGCCCGGCGTCGGCGAACTCGTCGAGTACGCCGCCGACAACCGGCTCAAGCCGCTCACGGACCTCTACGACCACGAGGAGTACGGCCACCCGTGGCTGCCGGAGGCGGAGGGCATAACGAAGGATCTGTGGGTGCCGCTCAAGGTCGACCTCAAGTCCATCGCCTGGTACCGCGAGGGCGAGACCCCGCGGCCCGCCCCGGCCCCGCTCGCCGCCTGGTGCGCCGCCATGGGCGACGACGGCTCCTCCGGCTGGCCCGGCAGCGACTGGATCGAGGACCTGCTGCTCCAGCAGGCGGGCGCGGTGCTGTACGCGCGCTGGGCCACCGGCGACCTGCCCTGGACCGCCCCACACGTCGTCACCGCCTGGACCACCTGGGCGGGCCTGCTCGCCCAGGGCTCGCGCGAGGCGCGCCTCAAGATCCTGGAGGGGGACCACCGCGGCCCGGCCGGCGGACACGGGCTGCTCTTCGGCGGGGGCGGCTGCTCCCTGGAACACCAGGGCTCCTTCGCCCGCTCGTTCTACGGGGACCGCAGCGCCGGGGCCGCCTTCACGGACTCGGCGCCGCTGCTGCCCGGGGGCTCCTATACCGTGAAGGCCCACGAGGTGTCGGCGGACTTCGCCGCGCTGTTCGGGGACGGTGACCGGGCCCGGACGATGATCCGGCACCTCACGTCCGAGAAGGCCCAGGAGCGGTGGGGCCGTGCGGGCGGGGTCTTTTCGGCCAACTCCGCGGTCCCGGCCCGCAAGGGCGCGGTCGAGCGGGAGGTCGGGCGCCGGCTCACGGACCAGCGGGTGCCGTTGTGCCTGGACGCGTCGGACGTGATGCCGGCCGCGGTGCGGGACGCCTTCTACGAGGCGGTGCTGCTGACCGTGGCCCACCCGGACGAACCGGTGCTGCCGCGCCTGGAGGACATTCAGAAGGTCCAGGACGCCCAGCTGGACCGGGTGCCCCGGCTCACCGGCGTGTGCGGCAGACCACAGTGAACCCTTTGTGGGACCCCCACAAGCAGAACCCGGTACCGGCTGGTACTTCGCCTGCATGGGCCCGGGCATCTGTCAGGCTCCACCAGTAATCCGGGCAGGAGACTGTACGGAGTCGACGGCGAGATTTTCTTGGCGGGGTTCGTAGGGTCGTTACATGACCGTTGTGGACGAAACCCAGGGCGAGCCGAGCGACACCCGCGGCCGTGTGGCCGAACTGCTGGCACTGCGCGAGCAGGCCCGGCGCGGACCCAGTGACCGGGCGACCGAGGCACAGCACGCCAAGGGCAAGCTGACCGCCCACGAGCGCATCGAGCTCCTCCTCGACCCGGGTTCCTTCCACGAGGTCGAGCAGCTGCGCCGGCACCGGGCGACAGGTTTCGGCCTGGAGGCCAAGAAGCCGTACACCGACGGTGTCGTCACCGGCTGGGGCACGGTCGAGGGCCGGACGGTCTTCGTGTACGCCCACGACTTCCGGATCTTCGGCGGCGCCCTGGGCGAGGCCCACGCCACGAAGATCCATAAGATCATGGACATGGCCATTTCGGCCGGTGCGCCGCTGGTGTCCCTGAACGACGGCGCCGGTGCCCGTATTCAGGAGGGTGTGTCCGCGCTCGCCGGATACGGCGGTATCTTCCAGCGCAACACCAGGGCGTCCGGTGTCATCCCGCAGATCAGTGTGATGCTCGGCCCTTGTGCGGGTGGCGCGGCCTACAGCCCCGCTCTGACGGACTTCGTGTTCATGGTCCGTGAGACCTCGCAGATGTTCATCACCGGTCCGGATGTCGTGAAGGCGGTCACCGGCGAGGAGATCACCCAGAACGGCCTGGGCGGCGCGGATGTCCACGCCGAGACCTCGGGCGTCGCGCACTTCGCGTACGACGACGAGGAGACCTGCATCGCCGAGGTCCGGTACCTCATCGGGATGCTCCCCTCCAACAACCGGGAGAACCCGCCCACCGCGGCGAGCGACGACCCGGCCGACCGGCGCGGCGACGCCCTCCTGGACCTGGTCCCGGCCGACGGCAACCGCCCGTACGACATGCACAAGGTCATCGAGGAGCTCGTCGACGACGGCGACTACCTGGAGATCCACGAGCGCTGGGCCCGCAACATCATCTGCGCCCTGGCCCGGATGGACGGCCAGGTCGTCGGCATCGTCGCCAACCAGCCCCAGGCCCTGGCCGGTGTGCTGGACATCGAGGCGTCCGAGAAGGCCGCGCGATTCGTCCAGATGTGTGACGCCTTCAACATCCCCATCATCACTCTTCTGGACGTACCCGGCTTCCTGCCCGGCGTCGATCAGGAGCACGGTGGGATCATCCGGCACGGCGCGAAGCTGCTCTACGCGTACTGCAACGCGACGGTGCCGCGGATCTCCCTGATCCTGCGCAAGGCGTACGGCGGTGCCTACATCGTCATGGACAGCCAGTCCATCGGCGCGGACCTCACCTACGCCTGGCCCACCAACGAGATCGCCGTGATGGGCGCGGAGGGCGCCGCCAACGTCATCTTCCGGCGGCAGATCGCGGAGGCCGAGGACTCCGAGGCCATGCGGACCCGCATGGTCAAGGAGTACAAGACCGAGCTGATGCACCCCTACTACGCCGCCGAGCGCGGCCTGGTCGACGACGTCATCGACCCGGCCGAGACCCGCGAGGTCCTGATCGCCTCGCTCGCGATGCTCCGCACCAAGCACGCCGACCTGCCGTCCCGCAAGCACGGCAACCCGCCGCAGTAGAAGACGGAGAACCCACTCATGACCACTGCCACCGCCGAATCCGTGCTGCGCGTCGAGAAGGGCCTCGCGGACCCCGAGGAACTGGCCGCGATCACCGCGGTCCTCCTCGCCCGCGCCGCCGCCCAGCCCGCCACCGCCCCCACCCGGGTCCGCGACACGGCCGGCTGGCGCCGCCTGGAGCGCACCCCGGGCTTCCGCGCCCCGCACAGCTGGCAGGGCTGACCCCCGCTGCTTACGCCGATGGCCCCGTACTCCTCGGAGTACGGGGCCATCGGCGTAACGGAAGCTCCTACCGCAGGCGCGCCATCAGAGCGTGCTCGACCAGCGTGATCAGCGCACTCTTCGCGTCCGCCCGGTGCCGCGCGTCCGTCGTCAGGATCGGCGTGTCCGGCCCGATCTGAAGCGCCTCGCGCACCTCGTCGGGTGTGTAGGGCTGGTGGCCGTCGAAGCCGTTGAGGGCGATGACGAAGGGGAGCCCGCTGTTCTCGAAGTAGTCGACGGCCGGGAAGCAGTCGGCGAGGCGGCGGGTGTCCACCAGGACGACGGCGCCGATGGCGCCGCGTACCAGGTCGTCCCACATGAACCAGAAGCGGTCCTGGCCCGGCGTACCGAAGAGGTACAGGATCAGGTCCTGGTCCAGGGTGATGCGGCCGAAGTCCATCGCCACCGTCGTGGTGGTCTTGTCCCCCGTGTGCGTCAGGTCGTCGATGCCCGCCGAGGCGGACGTCATCACGGCTTCGGTGCGCAGCGGATTGATCTCCGAGACGGCACCGACAAACGTGGTCTTACCCACGCCGAAGCCCCCTGCCACCACGATCTTCGCCGAGGTAGTGGAGCGGGCCGCTCCGCCGCTAGAGCTTGCGAAGTCCACTGAGCACCCTTTCGAGCAGTGTCACATCTGGCTGGCCGCCGGCGGACTCGTCGCCGCCGGGCTGGTGGATAGCGACGAGTCCGGCCTCGGCCAGGTCGGCAACGAGAATCCGGGCAACGCCGAGGGGGATCGAGAGGAGGGCCGAGATCTCGGCCACCGACTTGATCTCGAAGCAGAGCCGGCAGATCCGCTGGTGCTCGGGCAACTGCCCTTGCAGCCGGGACGGATCGGCCGTCGTACTGACCAACGCCTCAATGGCGAGTTGGTAGCGCGGTCGGGTCCGGCCACCTGTCATGGCGTACGGACGGACCAGCGGATTGTGCGCGGCCGGAGCCGCCGGCTCGGGAGCCCGCCGGGGCTGCACCGGCTGAATCCGGGGCTGCTGCGGCCCGTCGAGGCGATGGGGGCGCCGGAGGTGCTGAGGCTGCTGCGAGGGCTGCTGACCGCCCTGTCTGCCGGGTGCGGAGGGGAAGTTGAAACGTTCGTCCCCGTGCCCACCCGGAACATACCGGTCACCGTCGTACCGGTGCCCGCCTGGGGGTGTACCCACGATTCCTCCTCCGCCTGCCGGTCCCGATCCAGTGGACCGCGCCACCGCACCCTATGGCGCGGTGACGCGAAACGCACTGTCTGGTTACTGGATAAGACTAGTTAAGAAGACTTCCCTGGAGTTCGGCACGGAGGTCCGGAGTCAGAACGCTGCCCGCGCGGTCGACCAGGAGGGCCATTTCGTACCCGATGAGGCCGATGTCCGCATCCGGGTGTGCGAGAACGGCCAAGGAAGACCCGTCGGAAACGGACATGATGAAGAGGAATCCTCGCTCCATCTCCACAACCGTCTGATTGACCGCGCCGCCCTCGAAGATCCGCGAGGCACCCGCGGTCAGCGAGGTCAGCCCGGAGGCGACCGCCGCCAGCTGGTCCGCGCGGTCCCGGGGGAATCCCTCGGACATCGCCAGCAGGAGTCCGTCGGCGGAGACCACCACCGTGTGCGACACCCCGGGGGTGTTGTCCACGAAGTTGGTGATCAACCAGTTCAGATTCTGCGCCGCCTGGCTCATCGGGCTCACACTAACGCTCCTGGTTGTAGGTAGTACTTGTGTCCGTACCCGCGTTGCGTCCCCGGAGGACACCGCGCCGCAGGTTGCTCAGCCTGCCACGCACGTCTTCCGGAGCGCGGGAGACCTGGGGGCCGCCCTGCTGGGTCTGTTCGGCGGTGCCCTCGACCAGGTTGGCCTTGGGCACGCGCCGGGGAAGACCGGACGGGGTTATCCCGCCCGCCTTCGGCTCCCGGAGCTGCTCGGCCCGCTCCCAGCGCTCGTCGTTGGCCGAGCGCCAGTCGTCGGTGCCGTCGGTTCCGGCGTCTCCGTCGGTGGCCTGCTGCGCCGGGGCCGGCCGCTGCGGCAGTTCGTGCTGCTGCGGACGCTCCTGCGCTCCACCGGGCCGGCCGTTGCCGCGGCCGGTGGGCTGCCAGTGCTGCTGGCCGCCCCGGCGCGGCAGACCGGCGTCGGTCAGTTCGTGGCCGGTGTTCGGGGCGGGGCCCGAACGCTCGAAGCCTACGCGCTCCTGCGGCTCGGCGGGAGCGCTCACCGCAGATTCCGGTTCGGCCTGGGCGACCGGCTTGTAGCCGCCCTGGTACGTGCCCTGATCTGCCCACTCTTCCTGCTGGGGCTGGGCAGCGTACTGCCCGTCATAGCCCTGCGCGGGTGCCTCGGGGACCGGGTAGGCCGCCTCCGGATAGCCGCCCTGGGCGTCATAGCCGGTCGCCCCGGCGTACGGGTCGTAGCCGCCCTCGTACTGCTGCGCGGCGTAGCCGTCCTGACCGTTTCCGGCGTAGGCCGCCGCACCGTTCCCGGCGTAGGCGTCCTGGCCGTACGCGCCCTCGGCGTACACCTGCTCGGGCTGCGCCTGCTCCGGCTGGTCCGGGAACGCCTGGCGCTCGCCGCCGGCGGCCTGGGCCTCCAGCGCCGCGCGGCGCTCCTCGCGCATCAGCGAGCGGCCGACCGGGTCGAGCTGCGCGGAGTCCGCCGCGCCCTCGTCGTAACGCGAGTCGTCGAAGCCGAGTTCGGCTGCCGTGCGCAGCTGCGGCTGCTGCGGCAGCGCGTCGAACGCCTGCTGCTGCGGGATGATCGAGGAGACGGTGAAGTCGTCCTGCTCCGGCGCGTCGCCGCCGCCGCCGTGGGTGATCGCGTCCGGCAGCATGACCAGCGAGGTCGTGCCGGCCTGCTCGCCCGAGGGGCGCAGCTGGACGCGGATGCCGTGCCGGTCGGCGAGCCGGCCGACCACGAACAGGCCCATGCGCTGCGAGACCGCAGCGTCCACCGTCGGCGGGTTGGCCAGCTTGTGGTTGATGTCGGCGAAGTCCTCGGCGGTGAGGCCGATGCCCTTGTCGTGGATCTCGATCATCACGCGGCCGTCGGGCAGCCGGGTCGCGGTGACGCGGACCTTGGTCTGCGGCGAGGAGAACGTGGTGGCGTTCTCCAGCAGCTCGGCGAGCAGGTGCACGAGGTCGGTGACGGACTGGCCGTGGATCTCGGTCTCCGGGACACCAGAGAGCTCGATGCGCTCGTACGACTCCACCTCGGAGGAGGCGGCGCGCAACACGTCCACCAGCGGCACCGGCTGGTTCCAGCGGCGGCCGGGCTCCTCGCCGGCGAGGACGAGCAGGTTCTCGCCGTTGCGCCGCATGCGGGTCGCCAGGTGGTCCAGCCGGAACAGGCTCTCCAGCTGGTCCGGGTCGGCCTCGTTGTTCTCCAGGTCGGTGATCAGGGTCAGCTGGCCCTCGATGAGCGACTGGTTGCGGCGCGACAGGTTGGTGAAGATCGCGTTGACGTTGCCCCGGAGCATGGCCTGTTCGGCGGCGAGCCGGACCGCTTCCTGGTGGACCTGGTCGAAGGCGCGGGCGACCTCGCCGATCTCGTCCTGCGAGGTGATCGGGATGGGCTGCACCCGGGTGTCGACCCGGCCCGGGTCGGTGCGCGAGAGCTGGTCGACCAGCGAGGGAAGCCGCTGCTCGGCGATCCCGAAGGCGGCGGTACGCAGCCGGCGCATCGAGCGGCTCATCTGGCGGGCCATGAGCCCGGCCAGGAGGAACGCGGCCAGCAGGGCGACGACGACGATCGAGGCGTTGACGATGGCGTCGGTCCGGGCGTCGGAGGAGATCTCCGCGGCCTCGGCCACGGCCTTCTCGACCAGCTCGTTCTCGACCGTGGTGTAGCCGTCGAACTTGGCGGTGGCGGCGGCCATCCAGGTCTCGGGGGTGATCCCCTTGGCCTTCAGCTCGTCCTGGTCCCGGCCGAGGCCGATCTCCTTGGCCATGCCGTCGTAGACCGAGCCGTCGATGGAGGGCGGCGCCACGAACGGCACACCGGCCGTGGCGGCCTTCGCCTTGGCGTCCTTCAGCTCGGCGGCGCCGGCGGCCGCCTTGGCCTCCATGACCTTGCGCAGCCGGGTCGCGTCGGCCTCCGTACCACCGGAGGTGAACTCACCGAGGGCGATCTGCTCCAGGTAGTTGTACGAGCCGAATGCCTTGACCTGGTCGTTGAACTTGCCGCCCTCCTTGCTGGGGCGGACCAGGAGGTGCATGCCGATGGAGCGCTGAAGCGATTCTGCAGCCTTGGCCAGCTCGATCGCGTAGACGGTCCGGCCGTAGCTGGTGATGTTTCCGGTGCCGAGGCCCAGTTCGTTGCAGAACTCCATCAGGGAGTGCTGGACCTGGACGTAGCCCTCCTCGGTCTTCACCGGGTCCATGGCCGCGGTGTAGGCCGCCTTGCGCAGCCGCGGGAGCTTCGGCTCCTCCAGCTTGAACAGCTTGAGACGGCGCTCCAGGCCCTCCTTGGCCGGCATGTCCTTGACGGCCTCGGCGAACTTGGCGGCGGCCGTGTCGGTGGTGGCCCGGGTCTGCGAGACGACCTCGTCGTCGCGCTTGTTGGACAGCAGCGGCTGGGCGGTGAGGTCGCGCTCGTTGAGCAGCGCCTGTCCGTACTCGGCGGCGGCCCGCACGATCAGCGCGGTCTTCTCCGCGTCCTGGGCCTCCTGCCAGGTGTCGACCGAGCCCTTCACCTGGAAGCCGCCCATGACGAGGCCGACCAGCACCGGGATCAGGAGGATCGCGTTCAGCCGGGTGGGCACCCGCCAGTTGCGCGGCGACAGCCGGCTGGTGCTGCCACCGGCCGGTGCCCCTTCGGACACGTCGGCGGACGGCGCCGCGGCACGCGACGGCGGGGTGAAGTTGCCCCGCTCCGCCTGCGCCGTCGCGCCCTCGTTGTTACGCCTCACTCGACCAACAACCTCTCGGCGTCGGCACCTACGCTGTGCCGGGTTTAGTTCAGGGCCGTACTACCTACTCGGGAGTTGGTCGAATTGCAGCACGGCTGACGGTCGCGTTCCAAACAGTCGGAATGGGCGATTCCGAGTGGCTCACGCCTCAGATAAATCGGGCATAAAGAGCGAGCCCCGCCAAAAGGCGAGGCTCATGTGAGCGCAGCGACACCGCTCGTACGCATCCGGTGTCGGTCGCGGGGCAATTCTCTTTCGAAACGTTATGAATACGGGGGCGGATCGTGTCAAAGGACACAGCCCGCCCCCGTGTGACTACGGTAACTGCCGTATGCCACTTCCTACTTGTGACTACTTCAGCCTGGCCATCAGAGCGTGCTCGACCAGCGTGATCAGGCCGCTCTTCGCGTCCGCGCGGTGCCGCGCGTCCGTGGTGATGATCGGGGTGTCGGGCCCGATCTGAAGGGCTTCGCGTACCTCGTCGGGGGTGTACGGCTGGTGGCCGTCGAAGCCGTTGAGGGCGATGACGAAGGGGAGCCCGCTGTTCTCGAAGTAGTCGACGGCCGGGAAGCAGTCGGCGAGGCGGCGGGTGTCCACCAGGACGACGGCGCCGATGGCGCCGCGTACCAGGTCGTCCCACATGAACCAGAAGCGGTCCTGGCCCGGTGTACCGAAGAGGTACAGGATCAGGTCCTGGTCCAGGGTGATGCGGCCGAAGTCCATCGCCACCGTCGTGGTGGTCTTCCCGCCGGTGTGCGTGAGGTCGTCGATGCCCGCCGAGGCGGACGTCATCACGGCTTCGGTGCGCAGCGGATTGATCTCCGAGACGGCACCGACGAACGTGGTCTTGCCCACGCCGAACCCACCGGCCACGACGATCTTCGCCGAGGTGGTGGCCCGGGTCGCCGCGCCGCCGTTAGAGCTTGCGAAGTCCACTGAGCACCCTTTCGAGCAGTGTCACATCCGGCGCGCCGCCGGCCTCTCCATTGCCCGGCTGGTGGATGGCCACCATGCCGGCTTCCGCCAGGTCCGCGACGAGAATCCGCGCCACACCGAGGGGCATCGACAGCAGGGCCGAGACCTCGGCCACCGACTTGACCTCGCGGCACAGATGGCAGATCCGCTGATGCTCGGGAAGCAGAGTCCCCAGATGCGCGGGATCGGCCGTGGTGCTGACCAGTGCTTCTATCGCTAGCTGATAGCGCGGCCGGGTGCGTCCACCGGTCATGGCGTACGGACGGACCAGCGGCTGGTCGCCCTCACCTTCGTACGACGCGTGGCTGGACGCGCCGTACGGATCGGGTGAGGCGGGTGGCGGGGTCATGAATCCTCCGGGCGTGACAGCAGGGTGTCGGCTTGCCGTCTGAAGGGGCCGGTGGGGGGCTGTAAGCGGCCGGACGGTCGAGGGTTGGTTTTCGGGTTGATCGTCTGTGTCACTGGTTCACGGCCGCCTAGTGGAGCAGGCTGCCCTGGAGCTCTGCGCGGAGGTCCGGGGTCAGGACGGTGCCCGCCCGGTCCACCAGCAGGGCCATTTCGTAGCCGACCAGACCGATGTCGGCGTCCGGGTGGGCCAGTACGGCGAGCGAGGAGCCGTCCGAGATGGACATCAGGAACAGGAAGCCCCGCTCCATCTCCACCACGGTCTGGCTGACGGCGCCGCCCTCGAAGATCCGGGAGGCGCCGGCCGTCAGCGAGGTCAGCCCGGACGCGACGGCCGCCAGCTGGTCGGCGCGGTCGCGCGGGAAACCTTCGGACATCGCCAGCAGCAGCCCGTCCGCCGATACCACCACCGTGTGCGACACCCCTGGGGTGTTGTCCACGAAGTTGGTGATCAGCCAGTTCAGATTCTGTGCGGCCTGACTCATCGGGCTCAACTAACGCTCCTGCTGGTGAGTGGGGCCGAGGGGGAAACTGCCGGTCTGACCGCTGCCCGCCTGGCGCCCCTGCTGGATGCCCCGGCGGAGATTGGTCAGACGCCCGCGCACGTCATCGGGCGCGCGCGAGACCTGCGGACCGGCCTGGTTGTCCTGCTGCTGGGCGGTACCCGGCACCAGGTTGGCGCGCGGGACCCGGCGCGGCAGACCGGACGTGGTGATTCCGCCCGCTGCGGGCTTCTTCACCCGCTCCGCCTGCCGGACGATCTCATCGTTCGGCGACGCCCGCCAGGCGCTCTGCGCCCCGCTGTCGCCGAGGGTCCGCTGCGGCGCGGGAGGAGCCACCGGCTCCGGGGCCGGCTGCGGCGGGAAGTCCTGCGCCGGGGCGGCCGGCGGCTGCTGCGGGGCACCCGGCTGCGGACCGCGGAACCAGTTGGTCTCCAGCGTGTCGTACAGCGGGGTGCGGCCGTCGCCCGGCCCGGCCGGCGGCAGCGCCTCGGGCTGCTGCGGCTGCTGGGGCACCACCGGGCGGTACGGGGCCTCGGGTGCCTGGCCGCCCATGGGCGGACGCGGCGCGCCGAAGTCCTGGTTGTCGCGCTGCCGGGGCGCCGGCTGCTGCGGTCCGCCGAAGTCCGGACGGGCGAACTGCGAGGTGCTCGCCACGTCGGGGTTCTGCGGGCCGTTGCCGTACGCGCCGTTGTGCTGGGGGCCGTTCGGCTGCGGTACGCCGCGCTGCGGCAGACCGGGCAGCGGGCCGTTGTGCTGCGGCGCGTTGTGCTGCGGTGCCTGCGGGCCGCCGCCCTGCTGCTGGTTGTGCTGCGGCAGACCGGGCTGCTGACCGTTCGGCGCGGGCGCCGAGAAGTCGGGCCGGGCGAACTCCGCCGTGGCGCCGGGGCCCTGGCGGTCGTCGGCCGGCAGGCGCGGTGCCTGCGGGAAGCGGCCCGTGGTCTCCGACTCCTCGTGACCGCGCGGCGCGTCGAGCGGGGTGCGCCGGGGCGCGGACGGCTCGTCGGTGCCCCAGCTCGTCGTCTGCGGGCGCTGCGGGGCGGGGAAGCCGGGGCCTCCGGGGCCCTGGCCCTGGTTCGGGGAGCCACCGGGCAGCTCGGCGCGCGGACCGCCGACCGGCGGCAGCTGGCGCTCGCCCCGCCCCGGACCGCGCGGCGGCTCGAAGGCGTTGCGCCCGTCCTGACCGCCCTGGCCGGGCTGGTCGAACCGGGCCTGCTGGGGCTGCGGGGCCTGCGGGGCCGCGGGGCCGTTCTGCTCGGGGCGCCGCTGGTCGAAGAGGCTGGGCCGGCTGGTGTCCGCACCGCCGTCGCCCTGACTGCCGGCGCCGAGCCGGGCACCGCCGAACGCACCGGCCAGGCCGCCGCCCTGACGGGGGCCGTCCTGGGCCGGGCGGCCCTGCGGGTTCTGGAACGCCGAGTCCTGCGCGCCGGGTCCGCCCTGCGGGTTCTGCGGGCGGTTGCCGTCGCGGGCGGGCAGCGCGGCCCGGGGACCGGAGCCGGCGCCGACCTGGCCGCGCTGGGGAGCGGGGCCCGCTGCGGGGCGTCCGCCCTGGGCGTCGTTGCCGCCGCCGAGCAGCCCGCCGGGGGCCTGCTGACCGGGCGCCTGCTTCGGGGCCGGCTGCCGGCCGCCGTGCGCGACGTCCACCGGGAGCATGACCAGCGCGGTGGTGCCGCCGGAGTCCGAGGGGCGCAGCTGGATGCGGATGCCGTGACGCAGGGAGAGCCGGCCGACCACGAACAGGCCCATGCGGCGGGAGACCGAGACGTCCACGGTGGGCGGCGAGGCGAGCCGCTCGTTGATCGCGGCCAAGTCCTCCGGGGAGAGCCCGATGCCGGTGTCGTGGATCTCGACCAGCACCCGGCCGTCGGGCAGGGCATGACCGGTGACCCGGACCTTCGTCTGCGGCGAGGAGAACGACGTGGCGTTCTCCAGCAGCTCGGCGAGCAGGTGCACGAGGTCGTTGACGACCCGGCCCGCGACCTCGGTGGCGGGCACCGCGGCCAGTTCGATGCGCTCGTACTGCTCCACCTCGGACGCGGCGGCGCGGAGCACGTCGACCAGCGGCACGGGGCGGGTCCACCGGCGGCCCGGCTCCTCACCGGCGAGGACGAGAAGGTTCTCGCCGTTCCGGCGCATACGGGTCGCGAGGTGGTCGAGCTTGAAGAGCGAGGACAGCTGGTCCGGGTCGGCCTCGCGCGACTCCAGCTCGGAGATGAGCGACAGCTGGCGCTGGATGAGGCCCTGCGAACGGCGCGAGAGGTTGGTGAACATCGCGTTGACGTTGCCCCGCAGAAGGGCCTGCTCGGCGGCGAGACGGACCGCCTCGCGGTGCACGTCGTCGAAGGCCGCGGCCACCTTGCCGATCTCGTCACGGGAGTGCACACCGACGGACTCGACCGAGGTGTCGACGTCCTGCGGGTCGGACTCGGAGAGCTGCTTGACGAGCTCGGGCAGCCGGTCCTGGGCGACACGGGTCGCGGTGTCCTGGAGGCGGCGCAGCGAGCGGATCATGGACCGGGCGACGACGAAGGCGCCGACCAGCGAGACACCGAGCACGAGCAGGATCAGCGCACCGGAGATGATCGCCTCGCGCTGGGACTCCTCGCGCAGCTCGCGCGCCTTGCTCTCCATGTCGCTCAGCAGGGTCTCCTCGACCCGCTTCATGGTGTTGATCTTGGTGGTGTCCTGGTCGTACCAGTTCATGTACGAGCGCCGGGCCTTGGAACCGCCCATGGCGAGCGGGTTCTCCAGCATCTTCTGCGCGTACGTGTCCGCGGCCTTGATGTCCGGGTTGCCGTCGTCGAGCGTCGAGGTCAGCTCGTCGGCGTCCTTGCCGGTGGAGGTGTAGATCGCCTCGAACGAGGTCCGGGCGGCCTGCTCCTTGCTCCGGGCGGCCAGACCGAACTGCTGGTCGTTGCGGTCGAGGTCGGGCTTCTTGTCGTCGCTGGTGGGCAGTGCGGCGGCGATGATCGCCCGCTGGATCGAGGCGTACTCCTTGGCGGAGGAGAACGCCGCCAGCGCACGGGTCCGCTTGATCATCTCGGGGCTGCTGGTCGCCTGGGCCATGTCCTGGGACAGGCTCAGTAGCGAGGTGATCAGCTGGCTGTAGGCGTCGACCGTCTGAAGGGTCGGGCTGCCCTTCTCGTACGCGTGCTTGCGGATGTCGCGGATCGAGCTGAGCCGGGTCGCGATCTGCTGGACGCTGGTGTGGATGCTCTCCAGGGTGTCGTCACCGGTGGTGTCACCGATGTCGCCCGTGCCGTGGAGGAACGCCAGCTGCGCCTTGTCGGTCTTCTGCCGGGGCGCGGTGATCTTGAAGTCGGTCGCCGGCACGCCGTTCGACAGCGGACCGGCCGTCTGGTCGCGCTCCTCCTGGAGCGCCTGCGCCAGCGAGGTCGCCTGCTTCGTCATCTCGGTCAGCAGCTGCATGTGCTCCAGCTGCTGGATGTCGTTCAGCGAGTCGTTGATGCGCAGGCCGCCCAGCGTGGTCGCGGCGACCACGGGGAGGGCGAGCAGGGACACCAGGCGCGTGCTGATGCGCCAGTTGCGGAGAGCTACCCGCGAGCCCGTGTTGACGGGGCCCCGGGGCTTGGGTGCGGCGGCCTGCTCGGGCTCGCCGCCGGGCGGAGCGGCGCCAGGGCGCCGGTCGCGGTCACCTTGGTCACCGGCCGCGGCCGATCCGGGGTTCTGGGCGTGCTGGGGCGAGGAGCCGCGGTCGGTCCCGCCGCGCGGCTCCTGTTCCGCCGCAGCGCTGCCATCCCTCTTGAAACGTCCCTGCACTAGCGTCGCAACCTCTGGACCAGGCGTTCCTCCGTCATGAACGGAGAAAACGGTGTCGGCGTGTGTGGGGCGATGTCCCGCCCCATTGGTGGTCGTGAGTGACCGGCGCTCTTCCCCTTCCCGCCGCCACTCGGCGCTGCGTTGCGCCCCTGCGCGCCGGCTTGAAACCCGCGGCGGTGCGTGGAATTTCAGCACAGTGCTGGATCTCCAACAAGGGCCAGGTACCGGGCTGTGACCTGCGTGACACCGTGTGATGGGTGCGTAACAAGCGGTGGAGGCGGTTAGCGGACATTCCGGACTATTCGGGGTGAGTTCGAGCGGAGTGCAGGGTGTCCCAGTCGCCATGATCAGGAGCGGAATGGACGGTTCAGGGGCGACATGTCCGTTTTGAAGGCCCGGGTCGCCTGTCCGTATTGACGCGATTGTCGTGGTCCTCGTGAGCAAACTCACACGAAGATCGCTGTCTTTTCCGGGTCACCGAAGGGAATTGAATGTTTAGCCTGACGCTTTACTGGGATGGCAGAACCGACAACCGGCGCCCCCCTCGTACGGGCGGCGCCCCGACGACAGGGCCGTACGGCAGATGAACACGACGAAGCTCCGCCACCTCGCCAACCCCCGCCGCACCACGCTGGCGCACCTCAAGGACGCCGACGCGCTCCGGGCGGCGGAACTCCCGGAGCACGCGGTCCAGCTGCCGACGCAGACCGCCAACCCGCGCCGCACGATCCTGATGACGGCCCCCGCCGCCGTCACCGCCGCCGCGGAGTAATCCCGCGCGGAAGCGCCCCTCACCCGCGCTAGCCTGGAGCGTCAGTCTTTCTTTTCAGGCACCCAGCAAGCAGTGAGGGGCGACAGCAACCCGTGCGCATCGCCAGGTTCTCCATCGACGGCAATGTCGCCTTCGGCGCGGTCGAGGGCGACGGGCCCGACGGTCTCGTCCTCGACATCATCAAGGGCATCCCGTACTCGGAGTTCGAGCTCTCCGGGACCAAGGTCCCGCTGAACAAGGTGCGGCTGCTGCCGCCCGTGCTCCCCAACAAGGTCGTGGCCATCGGCCGCAACTACGCGGAGCACGCCGCCGAGCTCGGCCACGAGGTCCCCGACGTCCCCGTCGCCTTCTTCAAGCCCACCACCTCGGTGATCGGCTCCGGCGACGCCATCGAGTACCCCTCCTTCTCCGACGAGGTCCACCACGAGGCCGAGCTGGCCGTGGTCATCGGCCGGATGTGCCGCGAAGTGCCGCGCGAGCGGGTCAAGGACGTCATCTTCGGCTACACCTGCGCCAACGACGTCACCGCCCGCGACGCCCAGAAGCGGGAGAAGCAGTGGGCCCGGGCCAAGGGCTTCGACACCTCCTGCCCGCTCGGCCCCTGGGTGGAGACCGACCTCGACCCCACCGACCTCGCCATCCAGGCCACGGTCAACGGCGAGCAACGCCAGCTCGGCCGGACGAGCGACATGATCCGGTCCATCGAGGACCTGGTCGTCCACATCACGGAAGCCATGACGCTGCTTCCGGGCGATGTGATCCTCACCGGAACCCCCGCGGGGGTCGGACCCCTCCATGTCGGCGACGAGGTCGCCGTCACCATCGAAGGCATCGGCACTCTCACCAACAAGGTGATCAAGCGTGGCTAACGCACCCGTACGTGTACGTTTCTGTCCCTCCCCGACCGGCAACCCGCACGTGGGCCTGGTCCGGACGGCCCTGTTCAACTGGGCCTTCGCCCGGCACCACCAGGGCACCCTGGTCTTCCGCATCGAGGACACCGACGCGGCGCGCGACTCCGAGGAGTCGTACGAGCAGCTCCTCGACGCGATGCGCTGGCTCGGCCTGGACTGGGACGAGGGCCCCGAGGTGGGCGGCCCGCACGCGCCGTACCGCCAGTCGCAGCGGATGGACATCTACAAGGACGTCGCGGAGCGGCTGCTCGCCGGCGGTTACGCGTACCCCTGCTACTGCACCACGGAGGAGCTGGACACCCGCCGCGACGCCGCCCGAGCAGCCGGCCGCCCGTCCGGCTACGACGGCCACTGCCGCGAGCTGACCGACGAGCGGAAGGCCGCGTACGAGGCCGAGGGGCGCACGTCGATCGTCCGCTTCCGGATGCCCGACGAGGCGATCACCTTCACGGACCTGGTCCGCGGCGACATCACCGTCCAGCCGGAGAACGTCCCGGACTACGGCATCGTCCGCGCCAACGGCGCCCCGCTCTACACGCTGGTCAACCCGGTGGACGACGCGCTGATGGAGATCACCCACGTCCTGCGCGGCGAGGACCTGCTCTCCTCCACCCCGCGCCAGATCGCCCTGTACCGGGCGCTCATCGAGCTGGGCGTCGCCAAGGACGTCCCGGCCTTCGGGCACCTGCCGTACGTGATGGGCGAGGGCAACAAGAAGCTCTCCAAGCGCGACCCGCAGGCTTCGCTCAACCTCTACCGCGAGCGCGGCTTCGTGCGTGAGGGGCTGCTCAACTACCTCTCGCTGCTGGGCTGGTCGATCGCCGAGGACCGCGACATCTTCGACATCGACGAGATGGTCGCCGCCTTCGACATCAAGGACGTCAACGCCAACCCGGCCCGCTTCGACCTCAAGAAGTGCGAGCACGTCAACGCGGAGCACATCCGCCGCCTCGACGTGAAGACCTTCACCGAGGCGTGCGGCCCGTGGCTCCGGGCGCCGTTCGCCCCCTGGGCCCCGGAGTCCTTCGACGCGGCGGTCTTCGCCGAGATCGCCCCGCACGCCCAGACCCGGGTCACGGTGCTCTCCGAGATCACCGCCAACGTGGACTTCCTGTTCCTGGACGAGCCGGTGCACGACGAGGCGTCCTGGACCAAGGCGATGAAGGCGGGCTCCGACGCCCTCCTCGTCACCGCCCGCGCCGAGCTCATCGCCGCCGACTGGAACGCGGACGCCCTGAAGGCCGCCGTCCTCGCCGCCGGCGAGCGGCACGGCCTCAAGCTCGGCAAGGCCCAGGCCCCGGTCCGGGTGGCCGTCACCGGCCGCACGATCGGCCTCCCGCTCTTCGAGTCCCTGGAGATCCTGGGCCGCGAGAAGACGATCGCCCGCATCGACGCGGCCCTGGCCAAGCTGACCGCGTAACACCGCACCGCCACCAGGCACGGGCCCGGCAGCCGCACCCCGCGGCCACCGGGCCCGTCCCGCTGCACAGGGCCGCGCGTAGAGTCGGCCCATGCCCATCAGAGCCGTCCTCTGGGACATCGACGACACACTGTTCGACCACACGACGGCCGCCGCCACCGGGATGACCCGGCACCTCGCCGCAGAGGGCCTGCCCCCGGGGCACGCCTCGGCCGAGGCGGCCGTCGAGGCATGGCAGCGGCTCACGCGGCGGCACTGGGCGCGGTTCTCCGCCGGGGAGACCGACTGGCAGGGGCAGCGACGGGACCGGGCCCGGGAGTTCCTGGGCCGGGCGATGGCCGACGACGAGGCCGACGCCTGGTTCGCCCGCCACATCGCGCACTACGAATCCGCCTGGTCGCTCTTCCCGGACACCGTCCCGGCGCTCGACGCCCTGGCGGGGACGTACCGGCACGCCGTGCTGTCCAACTCGGCCCTGGAGCCCCAGCACCGGAAGCTGACGGTGCTCGGGGTGCGCGACCGGTTCGAGTCCCTGCTGTGCGCCGCCGAGCTGGGCGTCTCCAAGCCGGACCCCGGGGCCTTCCTGGCCTCCTGCGAGGCGCTGGGGCTCGATGCGCGCGAGGTGCTGTACGTCGGGGACGAACCCGACATCGACGCCGCCGGGGCCACCGCCGCCGGCCTCGCGGGCGTCTGGCTGGACCGGCGCGGCCGGGGCGGGCGGCCCGGGCTCGTGCGGATCACGGGGCTGGAGCAGCTTTCCGGGCTGCTCGCGGGCGATACCCGTTTTGGAGCGCCGGACACCTTCGGGTAATGTTCTTTCTGCGCCGCCCGAGCGGGCCGAAAGAACCGGCCGGGAAGCGCAGACAGGAACAAGGCCCCCAGGGGTTGCGTTTCAGTGGGCTATGGTGTAATTGGCAACACTACGGTTTCTGGTACCGTCATTCTAGGTTCGAGTCCTGGTAGCCCAGCGCAGTACAGAGCAAGTTGCAGGACAAGCCCCCGTTGTGTAGCGGCCTAGCACGCTGCCCTCTCACGGCAGTAGCGCCGGTTCGAATCCGGTCGGGGGTACAGATCCTTCCCGCGAGATCACCTGGGTCGCACCCACGGTCTCGATGCAGGATCGCTAGGGCCCCCGTTGTGTAGCGGCCTAGCACGCTGCCCTCTCACGGCAGTAGCGCCGGTTCGAATCCGGTCGGGGGTACTTGAAACACCATGGGCTATGGTGTAATTGGCAACACTACGGTTTCTGGTACCGTCATTCTAGGTTCGAGTCCTGGTAGCCCAGCGCAGTACAGAGCAAGTTGCAGGACAAGCCCCCGTTGTGTAGCGGCCTAGCACGCTGCCCTCTCACGGCAGTAGCGCCGGTTCGAATCCGGTCGGGGGTACAACAGGCAAGAGGCGAAGGCCCTTCACTCCGGTGAAGGGCCTTCCGCTTGTACGCGGCACGGGGCCGCCCCCGCTCAATACCCGTACCGCCGGGCCGACTCCTCCTCCTGGGCCAGCTTGCGCAGCGACGTCAGCAGCGGCTCGTACAGCACCGCCGACGCCACCGCCATCTCCACCTGCTGCACACTCGTCGGGTAGTTCTCCATCAGGTCCAGATCCCGCGCGGCCACCTCGTGCATCAGCCGCGCGTACTCCTCCAGATGCGCGCTCTCGTACGGGTAGCCGAGGCGGGTGAGCGTGGCCAGACCCGCGACGACCGAGCGGTAGACGGGGGACAGCTCACCGATCTCCCGGGCCCCGGCCCAGCCCAACCGGTCGAGCAGCGCATCGACTTCCGCCCGCGCCGCCGCCGTCTCCGGGGCCTCCTCGTCCGGCTCCGGCCCGTGCGGCAGCGCCCAGAGGGCCGCGCCGAGCCGGATCGTACGGCTCAGCGACTCGTCGTCCACATGCCCCAGCACCTCACGGGCCGTGGCCACCGGCAGCCGGCCCACCTGGATCAGCGCCCGGACCAGCCGCAGCCGGCGCAGATGGCCCTCGCCGTACTCGGCCTGCGTCGCGCTCACCCGCTCTCCCGGCGGCAACAGCCCCTCGCGCAGGTAGTACTTGATCGTCGCGGTCGAGACACCGCTCCGCTCGCTCAACTCCGAGAGACGCATGCCGTCCTTCCCTTGCGCCCGCCCTTGGACAGTGCCACTATCCAATCATTGGGCAGTGCCGCTATCCCATGCCTGTCAGGGGGCCCCAGTGTTCGCGAACATCATGCCGGGACGGACGACCGCCGCAGCCGAGGGCGATGTCGTCGTCCTGCTGATCGGCATGCGGATCAACCACTTCAGGGGCGTGCACCACTGGCTGCCGGTCATGCTGGCGATGCTGCGCATGCTGCGGGAGCTCAAGGCGGACCGGGCCAGGGGGCTGCTCGGCCACGTCCTGCTGTCCGGCTCACCGAGGACGTACTACGTCGTCCAGTACTGGCAGTCGAAGGAGAAGCTGTACGCGTACGCCTCGGCGCCCGACATGTTCCACCGGCGGGCCTGGGCGCTGCTCAACCGCAAGGAGAAGAAGTCCCGGCGGCATGTGGGGCTGTGGCACGAGACCTACATCGTGCCCGAGGGCGGCTACGAGTCCATCTACGCCGATATGCCGGCGTACGGACTGGCCGCGGCGACCGGGTCGCTGCCGATCGAGGGGCGGGGCCGCCGGGCGGCGGACCGGCTCGCACACCGGTCGGGCGCTGCCGGCACCAGGTGAAGCGGTGCGGGGCCGAGCGGGAGGCGAGCGGGGGTGTTGAGAAGGGGGTGTTGAGAAGGGGGCCGCCACGACGCTGGGGCGGCCTCGGGGGAGGGGGAGGCGCGGGGCCGGGGCTCAGCCGCTGCGGCGCAGCGCCTCGCTCAGCCGGGCGGCCGAGTCGATGACCGCCTGGGCGTGCATCCGGCCCGGGTGCCGGGTCAGCCGCTCGATCGGCCCGGAGACCGAGACCGCGGCGACCACGCGGTTCGACGGGCCGCGCACCGGGGCCGAGACCGAGGCCACGCCCGGCTCGCGCTCACCGATCGACTGGGCCCAGCCGCGCCGCCGTACGCCGGAGAGCGCCGTCGCCGTGAAGCGGGCGCCCTGGAGGCCGCGGTGCAGCCGCTCCGGCTCCTCCCAGGCCATCAGGATCTGCGCCGAGGAGCCCGCCTTCATGGTCAGCGTGGAGCCGACCGGCACGGTGTCCCGCAGCCCGGACAGCCGCTCCGCCGCCGCCACGCAGATCCTCATGTCGCCCTGCCGGCGATAGAGCTGCGCGCTCTCGCCGGTGATGTCCCGCAGATGCGTGAGCACCGGCCCGGCCGTGGCCAGCAGGCGGTCCTCACCGGCCGCCGCCGCCAGCTCGGAGAGCCGGGGGCCGAGAATGAACCGGCCCTGCATGTCCCTCGCCACCATCCGGTGGTGTTCCAGTGCCACGGCCAGCCGGTGGGCCGTGGGTCGTGCGAGCCCGGTCGCCGCGACCAGCCCGGCGAGGGTGGCCGGCCCGGACTCCAGGGCGCTCAATACCAGAGCTGCCTTGTCGAGAACGCCGACGCCGCTAGAGTTGTCCATACGACGATACTCGCGTCTCACTCTGTGAAACGCAAGTTCAATTTTCCCGGGAAGTTGCGAACCTGTACCGGCGGCCCCACAACGGCCCGTAGCCACCGCCCCGCACGGGGGTCCGGACGGGGGCGCACCGAATCTCTAGTTGGGCCGGCGATGACGCCGGCCGGAGGGAAAGCGATGGGTAGGACACTCGCGGAGAAGGTTTGGGACGACCATGTCGTCCGGCGCGCCGAGGGCGAGCCCGACCTCCTCTTCATCGATCTGCACCTGCTGCACGAGGTGACCAGTCCCCAGGCGTTCGACGGCCTGCGGCAGGCCGGCCGCCCGGTGCGGCGGCTCGACCTCACCATCGCCACCGAGGACCACAACACCCCGACCCTCGACATCGACAAGCCGATCGCCGACCCGGTCTCCCGCGCCCAGCTGGAGACGCTGCGCAAGAACTGCGCGGAGTTCGGCGTCCGGCTGCACCCGCTGGGCGACGTCGAGCAGGGCGTCGTGCACGTGGTCGGCCCGCAGCTGGGCCTGACCCAGCCCGGCACCACCGTGGTCTGCGGTGACTCCCACACCTCCACGCACGGCGCGTTCGGCGCCCTCGCGTTCGGCATCGGCACCAGCCAGGTCGAGCACGTGCTGGCCACCCAGACGCTGCCGATGGCCCGCCCGAAGACCATGGCGATCACCGTCGACGGCGAACTGCCCGACGGCGTCACCGCCAAGGACCTGATCCTGGCGATCATCGCCCGGATCGGCACCGGCGGCGGCCAGGGCTACATCCTCGAATACCGCGGCTCCGCCATCGAGAAGCTCTCGATGGAGGCCCGGATGACCATCTGCAACATGTCGATCGAGGCCGGCGCGCGGGCGGGCATGATCGCCCCCGACGAGACCACCTTCGACTACCTGAAGGGCCGCGACCACGCCCCGCAGGGCGAGGACTGGGACGCCGCCGTCGCGTACTGGAAGACGCTGCGCACCGACGACGACGCGGTCTTCGACGCCGAGGTGGTCATCGCGGCCGCCGAGCTGGCGCCGTTCGTCACCTGGGGCACCAACCCCGGCCAGGGCGCGCCCCTGTCGGCCAACGTCCCCGACCCCGCTTCGTACGAGGACGCCTCGGAGCGCAACGCCGCCGAAAAGGCCCTGGAGTACATGGGGTTGACCGCGGGCCAGCCGCTGCGCGAGATCAGCGTCGACACCGTCTTCGTGGGCTCCTGCACCAACGGCCGCATCGAGGACCTGCGCAACGCCGCCGCGATCCTGGACGGCCGCAAAGTCGCCGACGGCGTACGGATGCTGGTCGTCCCGGGCTCCGTCCGGGTCGCCCTCCAGGCCGTCGACGAGGGCCTGGACAAGGTCTTCACCGCCGCCGGCGCCGAATGGCGGCACGCGGGCTGCTCGATGTGCCTCGGCATGAACCCCGACCAGCTGGCCCCCGGCGAGCGCTCCGCCTCCACCTCGAACCGCAACTTCGAGGGGCGGCAGGGCAAGGGCGGCCGCACGCACCTGGTCTCCCCGCAGGTGGCCGCCGCCACCGCGGTGCTGGGCCACCTGGCCTCGCCCGCCGACCTGTCCGACACCCGTACGCCCGCCGGAGTCCGATAACCATGGAAGCCTTCACCACGCACACCGGCCGGGCCGTTCCGCTGCGCCGCAGCAACGTCGACACCGACCAGATCATCCCCGCCCACTGGCTCAAGAAGGTCACCCGGGACGGCTTCGAGGACGGCCTCTTCGAGGCGTGGCGCAAGGACGAGACCTTCGTCCTCAACCGCCCCGAGCGCCAGGGCGCGTCGGTCCTGGTGGCCGGCCCCGACTTCGGCACCGGCTCGTCCCGCGAACACGCCGTCTGGGCGCTCCAGAACTACGGCTTCAAGGCCGTCATCTCCGCCCGGTTCGCCGACATCTTCCGCGGCAACTCGCTGAAGAACGGTCTGCTGACCGTGGTCCTGGACCAGCAGACCGTCGACGCCCTCTGGGAGCTGACGGAGGCGGACCCGACGGCCGAGGTGACGGTCGACCTGGAGGCCCGGCAGGTCCGCGCCGAGGGCATCACCGCCGACTTCGAGCTGGACGAGAACGCCCGCTGGCGGCTGCTGAACGGCCTGGACGACATCAGCCTCACCCTTCAGAACGAAGCCGACATCGCGGCTTACGAGGCGGCCCGGCCGGCCCACAAGCCCCGCACAATTTCGGCCTGATCAGCGCGTTTTCGGGACTGCGCCCCCTGCCTTCTGGTAGGGGGCGCAGTCGTTTGTTGGGACCCCGTCGGGCGACAACTCGCCCCAGATGGCACAATCGGTGCATGGAACGCGACAGCCAACTCAAGATTTACGGCCAAGTCGCCGACCAATTGAAGGAAGCGCACTCCCGGGTGCGCGCACTGCAAGTCCCGGACGGCGTAAGGATGGCGTTGAACCGGAAGCTGTTGGCCGTGACGGCCGCGGCGAAGCACGATCTCCCGGGCGCGGCAAGGCGTCTGGACCGGTTGATGAAGGACCTCGACGAGGGCCGATTCCCCGAAGGTGACTGACTCCGCAGAACTGCGCAGCGGTCGACTTCGTTGCGGCACTAGGGTGATTAGCCCGTTTCGTGTTTGATTTGCGGTATATATCTGCCTAACGTGCGAAAAAGCCGGACAGATTCGTTCCGGCAATGTCTCCGAAGGGGAAGACGTGAACAAGGCGCAGCTCGTAGAAGCGATTGCCGACAAGGTCGGCGGTCGGCAGCAGGCCGCGGACGCCGTCGACGCGGTGCTCGACGCGATCGTCCGTGCGGTTGTCGCGGGGGACCGGGTCTCGGTCACCGGCTTCGGCTCGTTCGAGAAGGTCGACCGCCCCGCCCGCTACGCCCGTAACCCTCAGACGGGTGAGCGCGTGCGGGTCAAGAAGACCTCGGTGCCCCGCTTCCGCGCGGGCCAGGGCTTCAAGGACCTGGTCAGCGGCTCCAAGAAGCTCCCCAAGAACGACGTGGCCGTGAAGAAGGCCCCCAAGGGCAGCCTCTCCGGCGGCTCTTCCACCCGTACGACGGCCAAGGCCGCCGCCAAGAAGGCCACCGCGAAGAAGGCCGTGGCGAAGAAGGCCACCGCCAAGAAGGCCACCCCGGCGAAGAAGACCACCGCCGCGGCCAAGAAGACCACCGCGAAGAAGACCTCGCCGGCGAAGAAGACCACCGCCGCGAAGAAGGCCACCCCGGCGGCGAAGTCGACGGCGGCCAAGAAGACCACCGCCGCCAAGACCGCGCCCGCCAAGAAGACCACGGCGAAGAAGGCACCCGCGAAGAAGACCACCGCGCGCAAGACCACGGCCAAGAAGGCCACCGCGCGCAAGAAGTGAGACCGGGCCGCACAGGCCCCCACACGCGCCGGGCCGGGCTCCCTCCGGGGAGCCCGGCCCGCGGGCTGTCCGGGGCACGCGCCCCCGCAGAAGCCTCAAAAGGCCCAGCAGGCCCAGCAGGCCCAGCAGACTCAGAACGTCTGAAGCGTCACCAGGCTGATCCGCAGCCCGGCCCCCTCGCCCTCGCCCTCGATCCGCACCCGCTGCCCCGGCCGCAGCAGCCGCAGGCCGCCCGCGTCGAAGGCCGCCGCGTCGAAGTCCACCGGGGTGCCGTCGTCGAGCAGCACACTGCCGCTCCGCGTCTCGGGGTCGTACGTGTACGAGGTCGCCTGCATGGGTGCAGACTATCGGTCCCGTACGAACGCCCCGGCGGCCCAGCGGCCCGCCGTGAACGGGCCGACGCCCAGCTCCAGTGCCACCCGCAGATCCTCGCCGGTGTCCACGTCCCGGCGCACCGAATCGATCCCCGGCAGCGTGATTTCCACCGCGCCCGACGCCAGATGGTGCACCCGGGACGGGCCGCCGAATGCGGGCTGCAATTCCACTCCCGGCGCAGCCGACAGAAATGTCGTCCCGATTCCCGCCGCATCGGGAACAAATGCGCGGGGAAAAGCGGCGGCGAATTCGAGAACCCGGGACAATTCCGCCGGCCGCAGCGCGGGCAGATCCGCGTTGAGCGCGGCCAGCGGCGCCCCCGGCCTGCCCGCCCTGGCCGCCCGCTCACCGTGCGCGAGGGCCGCGTTGAGCCCCGCCCCCGGCGCATCGGGCACCACCAGGGCGCCGAGCGCGGCCAGCGCCGCCCCCGCCGCCGTGTCGTCCGTGACGACCACCACATCCGCCACATCCGGGCAGGACAGCGCGGCGGCCACCGTGTCCCGGGCGAAGGCGAGGGCGAGCCGGGGCCGCAACAGCGCGCCGGAGGCGGGCGCCAGCCTGCTCTTGGCCCGCGCCAGGGGCTTCAACGGGACGACCAGGGACCAGCGCCCGCCCGGGTCGGTGTTCGTGGCGGTCCCTCCCTCGATACGCATCGCCGCCTATTCTCGCCTGCCGGTGCGCCGACCCGGAGGGTCGCTCCCCGGGGCGAGGCGTACGGTGTTCTCGACAGAGCAGGGGCCTGGGGCGAGACTTGACCCTCGGTAGTCAGACAGCAGACAGTTCCACGGTCTTGTTCACAGAGGAAAGGTGTCCGAGTGTCCCGCCGCAGAATCGGCTTCTGGTACCGCCTGGCGGCGGTCATCGCGAAACCGCCGCTGGTGGTTCTGTTCAAGCGCGACTGGCGGGGAACGGAACACATTCCGGCCGACGGCGGATTCATCACAGCGGTCAACCACAACTCGTACCTGGACCCGCTCTCGTACGGGCACTTCCAGTACAACACCGGCCGCGTACCGCGCTTTCTGGCCAAGGCGGGGCTCTTCAAGGGTGCCTTCATCGGCACGATGCTGCGCGGCACCGGCCAGATCCCCGTCTACCGCGAGACGACCAACGCGATGGACGCCTTCCGGGCCGCCGTCGGCGCCATCGAGCGCGGCGAGTGCGTCTGCTTCTACCCCGAGGGCACCCTCACCCGCGACCCCGACATGTGGCCGATGGCCGGCAAGACCGGCGCCGCCCGCGTCGCGTTGATGACCCGGGCCCCCGTCATCCCGGTCGCGCAGTGGGGCGCCAACGAGGCGATGCCGCCGTACGCCACGGAGAAGAAGATGCGTCTCCTGCCCCGCAAGACCCTTCGGGTCAAGGCCGGGCCGCCCGTCGATCTCTCCCGGTTCTACGACCGGGAGCCGACGCCCGAGGTGCTGCGCGAGGCCACCGAGGTGATCATGCGGGCGATCACCGCGCAGCTGGAGGAGATCCGCGGGCAGCAGGCCCCCGCCGAGCCCTACGATCACCGCAAGGCCCGCGCCGAACAGCGGCGCAAGGCCCAAGGAGAGGGACGCACGTGACGCACCGCCCGAAGGCCGCCGTCTTCGGAACCGGCTCCTGGGGTACCGCCTTCGCCGTCGTCCTCGCGGACGCGGGCTGCGAAGTGACGCTCTGGGGCCGCCGGGCCGAGGTCGCGGAGGCCGTCAACACCACCCGTACCAACCCCGAGTACCTGCCGGGCATCGAGCTGCCCGACTCGGTCCGGGCCACCACCGACGCGGCCGAGGCGCTGCGCGGCGCCGACTACGCGGTGCTCGTCGTGCCCTCCCAGACGCTGCGCGCCAACCTCGCCGACTGGGCCCCGCACCTGGAACCGCAGACGGTGCTCGTCTCCCTCATGAAGGGCGTCGAACTCGGCACCGCGAAGCGGATGAGCGAGGTCATCAAGGACGTCACCGGGGTCTCCGACGACCGCATCGCCGTCATCACGGGACCCAACCTCGCCAGGCCCATCGCCGAACGCCTCCCCGCCGCGGCCGTCGTCGCCTGCCGGGACGAATCGGTGGCCAAACGCCTCCAGGCCGCCTGCCACACCCCGTACTTCCGCCCGTACACCAACACCGACGTGGTCGGCTGCGAGCTCGGGGGAGCGGTCAAGAACGTCATCGGCCTCGCCGTCGGCATCGCCGACGGCATGGGGCTCGGCGACA
Source organism: Streptomyces sp. NBC_00726 (assembly GCF_045161735.1). Lineage (NCBI taxonomy): Bacteria > Bacillati > Actinomycetota > Actinomycetes > Kitasatosporales > Streptomycetaceae > Streptomyces > Streptomyces sp. NBC_00726. The sequence goes on from NZ_CP108983.1 coordinate 5,014,764, forward strand.
ACGCCAAGGGCTCGCTCATCACCCGGGGCATCGCCGAGACCACCCGGCTCGGCCTCGCCATGGGCGCCGACCCGCTGACCTTCTCCGGACTCGCCGGTCTCGGCGACCTGGTGGCGACCTGCTCCTCGCCGCTCTCGCGCAACCACACCTTCGGCATGAACCTCGGCCGCGGGATGACGCTTGAGGAGACCATCGCCGTCACCAAGCAGACCGCCGAGGGCGTGAAGTCGTGCGAATCGGTGCTCGACCTGGCCCGTCGGCACGGTGTCGACATGCCCATCGCCGAGACGGTCGTCAGCATCGTCCACCAGGGCAAGCCGCCGCTCGTCGCGCTCAAGGAGCTCATGTCGCGCAGTGCCAAGCCCGAGCGGCACTGACAGCCCGCCCCGGGCGGCCCGTGCCGCGCTGACGCCACCGGTACCAGCAGGTACGCTCATCGCGATATGAGCAGCGAGAACCTCCCCCAGAGCCCGGAGCAGCAGCTCCGCAAGCCGCGCGTGGCCGTCGTGTTCGGCGGCCGCAGCTCCGAACACGGCATTTCGGTGGTCACGGCCGGCGCCGTCCTGAACGCCATCGACCGGACCAAGTACGACGTCCTGCCGATCGGCATCACGACGGACGGCCGCTGGGCGCTCACCGCCGACGAACCCGAACGCATGGCCATCGCCGACCGGACCATGCCGGACGTGGCGCAGCTGGCCGAGTCCGAGGAGGGCGGGGTCGTGCTCTCCGTCGACCCCGGCAGCCGCGAAGTGGTCTACACCGAGCCCGGTGCGGTGCCCAAGGCGCTCGGCGAGGTCGACGTCGTCTTCCCCGTCCTGCACGGCCCGTACGGCGAGGACGGCACCCTCCAGGGACTCCTGGAGCTGTCCGGTGTGCCGTACGTCGGCGCCGGGGTCCTCGCCTCGGCCGTCGGCCAGGACAAGGAGTACATGAAGCGGGTCTTCACCTCCTTCGGGCTCCCCGTCGGCCCGTATCTCGTGGTCCGCCCCCGTGAGTGGGAGAGCGACCCGGCCGCCGCCCGCGAGCGCATCACCGGCTTCGCCGCCGAGCACGGCTGGCCGCTCTTCATCAAGCCGGCCCGGGCCGGCTCGTCCATCGGCATCACCAAGGTCGAGGACGCCTCCGGTCTCGACGCGGCCATCGCGGAGGCCCGCCGCCACGACCCGAAGTTCCTGGTCGAGTCGCTGCTCAGGGGCCGCGAGATCGAGTGCGGCGTCCTGGAGTTCGAGGACGGGCCGCGCGCCAGCGTGCCGGCCGAGATCCCGCCGGTCACCGCGCACGACTTCTACGACTTCGAGGCCAAGTACATCGACTCCGCCTCCGGGATCGTGCCCGCGCCGCTCACCGGGGAACAGACCGCAGAGGTCCAGCGGCTCGCCGTCGAAGCCTTCGACGCCTGCTCCTGCGAGGGCCTGGTGCGCGCCGACTTCTTCCTCACCGAGGACGGCGGCTTCGTCATCAACGAGATCAACACCCTGCCGGGCTTCACCCCGATCTCCATGTACCCGCGCATGTGGCAGGAGAGCGGCGTCAGCTACCAGCAGCTGGTGGACCGGCTCATCCAGGCCGCGCTGACCCGCCCGACCGGCCTGCGCTGACCCGGCGGAACACGGCGAAGGGGTGTGCGCCCGCGAGGTGCGCACACCCTAGGGCGTGTCCGGAAAGTCCCGTCTGGCCCGCGACGCCTGGCACGCACTCTCGCCGCACCGGCCGAAATCCCAAGTACATCCAGTACGAGGGATTGCGGCCGGCACGCCGAGAGCACGCACCATGCGCCGCGGGCCACGCCCTCCGGGCGTACGACGGGACTTTCCGGACACGCCCTAGAACCGGTTCGGGATCGTCTTCTTCACCGCCGGGGCGAACGCCGCGAGCGGCGTCGTGTCATGTGCGTACGCCTCCGAGAGCGACACCTCGACATACGTCTTGCGCAGGGTCGTGGTGAGCCGGGGGCCGTCGCCGTCCCGCTGCTCCAGCATCCAGTTGACCCCGCTCGCGGTGATGCCCTTCGACTGGTCGTCGTCCATCTTCGTGGGGCGTTCCACACCGCAGCGCAGTACGATCGCCCCGTCCCCCCACCCGGCGGTCAGCACCGAGGCGGGTTCGGGGTCGTTCCGCTCCAGACCGCCGACGGTGTCCGGCAGTTCCCCGTCCAGCGCGCGGCAGTAGGCTGCGGCTTCCGGGGACGGGGAGGGCGCCGTGACCGACGCCGTCGCCCCGCCCCCGGAACAGCCCGCCACCAGCAGCATCAGGGCGGCGGACGGACCGAGGAACACGGGGTGCGGGAGCCGGCGGCTGGAGGACGTCACCGGCCCAGCGTAGACGGGGGCTAGAGGTGAACGACCGGGCAGGTCAGGGTTCGGGTGATGCCGTCCACTTGCTGGACCCGCGCCACCACCATGCGCCCGAGTTCGTCCACCGTGTCGGCCTGGGCACGCACGATCACGTCGTAGGGACCGGTGACGTCTTCTGCCTGGATGACTCCCGGGAGCTTGGAGATGGTCTCGGCGACGGTCGACGCCTTGCCCACCTCGGTCTGAATGAGGATGTACGCCTGTACCACGGAACCTCCAGGGCGGCCACGAGGATCATGTGGGGGAAAGGGACGCCACGTTATCGCGTCGCCGCGCGGAGCGGGGAGACCCGCGGGCCGGATGACGTCCTCAGCGTGGCGTACACAACGCGCAAGTTGACGTAACTCTTGACAGTACCGACAGCAGAGACCGCACGCGACCGCGAGTGGGGCGGCGCGCACGGGGGACAGGCCGGAGCGTCCGGCCCGACAGATGAGAGGTGACACTCGGTGAAGGCAACCGTGGGCGAGTTGGGGGAGTTCGGGCTCATCAAGGAGCTCACGTCCCGGCTCACCACCACTCCGGCGGTCCGGCTCGGCCCGGGCGACGACGCCGCGGTCGTGACCGCCCCCGACCGCAGGGTCGTGGCCAGCACGGACATCCTGCTGGAGGGACGGCACTTCCGGCGCGACTGGTCGACGGCGTACGACGTGGGCCGCAAGGCCGCCGCGCAGAACCTCGCCGACATCGCCGCCATGGGCGCCGTGCCCACCGCGCTCCTGCTCGGCCTCGTCGTCCCCGCCGAACTCCCGGTCACCTGGGCCGCCGAGCTGATGGACGGACTGCGCGACGAGTGCCAGGTCGCGGGGGCGGCCGTGGTCGGCGGGGACGTCGTGCGCGGCGACCTCATCACCGTCTCGATCACCGCGCTCGGCGACCTGCGCAACCACGAACCCGTCACCCGGGCCGGCGCCCAGCCCGGGGACGTCGTCGCCGTCACCGGCTGGCTCGGCTGGTCCGCCGCCGGATACGCCGTGCTCTCCCGGGGCTTCCGCTCCCCGCGCGCCTTCGTGGAGGCCCACCGCCGCCCCGAACCGCCGTACCACGCGGGCCCCGCCGCCGCCGGGCTCGGCGCCACCGCCATGACCGACGTCAGCGACGGGCTCGTCGCCGACCTCGGGCACATCGCCGAGGCCAGCAAGGTCCGCATCGACCTGCGGTCCGGGCTCATCGACGTGCCGTCCCAGATGTCGGACATCGGGCAGGCCGTCGGCGTCGACCCCATGCAGTGGGTGCTGACCGGTGGCGAGGACCACGCCATCGTCGCCACCTTCCCGCCCGACGTGAAGCTCCCGGCCCGCTGGAAGGTGATCGGCGAGGTCCTCAACCCCTCGGCGCTGCCCCAGGTGACCGTCGACGGAGCGCCCTGGACCAGCAAGAACGGCTGGGACCACTTCGCCGACATCGAGGACGCCTAGCCTCTGCCCGGACACGCCCTAGTAGATTGCGGCGTATGCCGATAACCACCCCCGTACCGCCCCGCGTGCTCACCGTCGCCGGATCCGATTCCGGCGGCGGTGCGGGCATCCAGGCCGACCTCAAGACGATGCTCGCCCTGGGCACGCACGGGATGAGCGTGCTCACCGCCGTCACCGCGCAGAACTCCCGCGGCGTCCAGGGCGCCTGGGAGCTGCCCCCCGAGGCGGTCCGCGCCCAGTACCGCAGCGTCGTGGACGACATCGGCGTCGACGCAGTCAAGACCGGGATGCTGGCCTCCGCCCCGCTCGTGGAGACCGTCGCGGAACTCCTCGCGGACACCGCGGCGCCCGTCGTCGTGGACCCCGTCGGCGTCTCCAAGCACGGCGACCCGCTCCTCGCCGCCGACGCCCTGGAATCCGTCCGTACGAAGCTGCTCCCCGTCGCGACCGTGGCGACGCCCAACCTGGACGAGGTGGCGCAGCTCACGGGCATCGCCGTCACCGACGAGGCCGGGATGCGCCGGGCCGCCGGCGCGCTGCTCGCCTTCGGACCCCGCTGGGTCGTGATCAAGGGCGGCCACCTGCCCGGCGAGCCCGTCGACCTGCTCACCGACGGCAGCGAGGAGCACTGGCTGCGCGCCCCCCGCCACGACAACCGGCACACCCACGGCACCGGCTGCACCCTGGCCTCCGCCATCGCGAGCCACCTGGCGCGGGGCGCCGGGGTGCCGGAGGCGGTCCGGGCCGCGAAGGCTTATGTCACCGGGGCGATCGCGGCGGGCTTCCCGCTGGGCACGGGCATCGGCCCGGTCCGCCACGGCTGGCGGCTGCGCGACGCGGGCTGACCGGGAGGCACGGCCCCGTACGGGCACAGCAAAAAGCCGGTCCACCGAGGTGGACCGGCTTTTCGGGCAACCGGTAGGGCTGCGCTACGACGGGAACGTCAGCGCGCGACCTTGCCGGCCTTGATGCACGAGGTGCAGACGTTGAGCCGCTTCGGCGTCCGACCGACCACGGCACGCACGCGCTGGATGTTGGGGTTCCAGCGACGGGACGTACGGCGGTGCGAGTGCGAAATGTTGTTGCCGAAGCTCGGCCCCTTGCCGCAAACGTCGCAGTTGGCAGCCACGGGTCACTCCAAAGACTTCAGATGCACTTACAGTGAATTCCGGTACGCCGGATTCAAGAACTGAAGTGGCGGTACCGGGGGAATGTCCCGACTCTCGTCGGGCAACCGAAGCAGCATACAACGCCTGCTCCGGAGATACGAAACTACCATGTCTTCCACCCCCGCCCTGCCCGCCCCCGGACCGCCCGCACCCTCCGACCGGGGCTAACCTGCGGTGCAGCCAGCCGCCCCGCCCCCGTCACGAGTCCCCGTTCCGAGTCCCGTCCGAGGAGGACCCGAGGTGCCGCAGACCGCCGACGAACCGGATGCCGTCGCGGTACGGAGCTGGTGCTCCCTGGCCCTCGAAGCGCTCGGCCGGGAGCGGGCGGCGATCGACGCGATCAACGTCTATCCCGTCGCCGACGGGGACACCGGCACCAATCTCTACCTGACCGTGGAATCCGCGGCCGCCGCCGTCGAAGCGGTCTTCGCCGCCCACGAGACCGGCACCTCGGTACCCTCCGCCGCCGACGCGGTACGCGCCATGGCCCACGGCGCCCTCATCGGCGCCCGCGGCAACTCCGGCACGATCCTCGCCCAGCTCCTGCGCGGCATGGCCGGCGTCCTCGCGGAGGGCACCGGCGGCGACCGGATGCGCCTCGCCCTCCACCGGGCCGCCGCCTGGGCCCGCGAAGCCGTCGCCCACCCCGTCGAGGGCACCGTCCTCACCGTCGCGGACCGGGCCGCGGCCGCCGCCGGACAGGCCGCCCCCGGCGCGGACACGGCCGAGGTGGCCCGGGCCGCCTACGAGGGCGCCCGCGCCGCGCTGGACGCGACCCCCGGACAGCTCCCCGCCCTCGCCAGGGCCGGGGTGGTCGACGCCGGCGGGCGCGGCCTGGTCACCCTGCTCGGCGCCCTGGTCGAAGCCGTCTCGGGACGCGGTCCGGAGCGGCCGTACGAGGCCCCCGTCCCGTTCGTCCCGGCCGGCGGCGACGACCCGGAGTGCCCGGCCGGCGACGACGGGGAGGCGGGCGGCCCCGCCTTCGAGGTGATCTACCTGCTGGAAGCGGACGACGAAGCCGTCGAGCGGCTGCGCGCCCGGCTGGACGCCCTCGGCGACTCCCTGGTGGTGGTCGGCGGCGACGGGCTGTGGAACGTCCACGTCCATGTGGACGACGCCGGCGCCGCGGTCGAGGCGGGCGTCGAGGCCGGCCGCCCGTACCGCATCCGCATCACCCACTTCGCCGCCGACCGCGCCCGGGCCCGCCCCGAGCCCGCCCGGCGCGCGGTCGTCGTGGTCGTCCCGGGCGACGGACTCGCCGCCCTCTGCCGGGAGGCCGGCGCGACCACCGTGCTCGCCCGGCCCGGCGAACCCCCCGCCAGCGGCGAACTGGCCGACGCCGTCCGCCGCGCCCACGCCCGCGAGGTGGTCCTCCTCCCGAACGACGCGGACCTGCGCCACACCGCGGCCGCCGCCGCCGAACAGGCCAGGGCCCAGGGCGTCCGGGTCGCCGTCATCCCGACCCGGGCCGCCGTCCAGGGCATCGCGGCCCTCGCCGTCCACGAGCCGGACCGCAGCTTCGACGAGGACGTCGTCGCGATGACCTCGGCCGCGGGCGCCACCCGCTACGCCGAACTCGCCGTCGCCGAACGGCAGTCCTGGACCACGGCGGGCATCTGCCAGGCCGGGGACGTCCTCGGCCTCATCGACGGCGATGTGGCGGTCATCGGCCAGGACGTCCCCGGCACCGCCCGCAAGGTGCTGGACCGGATGCTCGCGGCCGGCGGCGAACTGGTCACCCTGGTCCTGGGCGAGAACACCCCGCCCACGCTGGCCGAAGCCCTGGAACAGCACGTCCGCGACGGCCACCTCGCGGTGGACACCACCACCTACCGGGGCGGCCACCAGGGCGCGCCGCTGCTCATCGGCGTCGAGTAGCACCCGGCGCGACGACGGGCCAGGGCGGCGGCCGACGGACAACTGTCACCGCCGTGGTGTGCAATGGACCGCGTGTCTGCGTTCGAAGAACCCCTCAAGAAGCTGCTCGGCGGGCCCACCGCGAAGGTGATGGCCGAACACCTCGACCTGCACACCGTCGGTGATCTCCTCCATCACTACCCGCGCCGGTACGAGGAGCGCGGCCGGCTCACGGCGCTGACCGACCTCCCGCTGGACGAGCACGTCACGGTCGTCGCCCAGGTCGCCGACGCCCGCGTGCTCACCTTCAACGGCGGCCGCGGCAAGCGCCTCGAAGTGACCCTCACCGACGGCCACGGCCGCCTTCAGCTCGTCTTCTTCGGCCACGGCGTCCACAAACCGCACAAGGACCTGCTGCCCGGCCGGCGCGCGATGTTCGCCGGCAAGGTGTCCGCCTTCAACCGCAGGATGCAGCTCGCCCACCCCACGTACCAGCTGCTCGACACCGCCTCGACGGACGACGCCGGGGCGACCGAGGCGGTGGACGCCTTCGCGGGCAAGCTGCTGCCGATCTACCCCGCCTGCAAGCAGCTCGACTCCTGGCGGATCGCCAAGGCGGTCGACGCGGTGCTGCCCAGCGCCCGGGAGGCCGTCGACCCGCTCCCCGAAGCCCTGCGCGAGGGGCGCGGTTTCACCTCGCTGCCCGAGGCCCTGCTCAAGATCCACCGCCCGGCCACCAAGGCCGACGTGGCGGCGGCCCGGGACCGGCTCAAGTGGGACGAGGCGTTCGTCCTCCAGGTCGCCCTGGCCCGCCGCAGGTACGCCGACACCCAGCTCCCCGCCGTCGCCCGCAGGCCCGTCCCCGACGGCCTCCTGGACGCCTTCGACGCGAAGCTGCCGTTCACCCTCACCGACGGCCAGCGGAAGGTCACCGGGGAGATCTTCGACGACCTCGCCACCGAGCACCCGATGCACCGCCTCCTCCAGGGCGAAGTCGGCTCAGGGAAGGCGCAGCCCCTCGACTCACTGGTCCTGACGCCTGCCGGCTTCAGGAGGATGGGGGACATCTCGGTGGGAGACCGGGTCGTGCTCCCCAGCGGTGAGGTCAGCTTCGTCGGCGGTGTCTTCCCTCAGGGCGAGCGGGACGTATGGCGTCTCGTACTGTCCGACGGCACCTCCGTGGAATGCGATGACGAACATCTGTGGATCGTCGGAACCAGCTGCGCCTGGGTTCGGGGACAGGCCCCCAAGGTCATGACGACCCGCGAGATTCGCACGGATACGTTCGAGGCCAACGGTTCTTCGAAGTGGTACCTCCCGGTGGCCACCCCGGTGGATCTGTTCGATGGCACGGCACCGCCTTTCGACCCCTACCTCTTCGGTCTCCTGTTGGGAGACGGGTCCTTCCGGCACGACCTGCGCTTTTCGACGGCCGACGAGGAGCTTTTGGCTGCCGTGCGCTCGACTCTGGCTCCGGACTGCGCGGTCACACCGGTTTCCGGCTCGCGCTGCGACTACACCATCGGGCCGGCAGGCCCCAGGGGCGGCACCCGACGGAACCCGGTGATCAGCGTGTTGCGTGAGCTCGGTCTCTGGGGACTCACTTCCCACGACAAGTTCCTGCCCCTCGCCTTCAAGAACACATCGGTCAAAAACCGTCTGGCGGTCCTGCAAGGGCTCATGGATACGGACGGGACAGTGGATGCCCAAGGTCTGAGAGTGTCGTTCTGTTCTGCCTCCCGGCTGCTGGCCGACGATGTGGCATGGCTGGTCCGCTCGCTGGGAGGACGGGCTCGAGTCCTGCCGAGCAAGGCAGCGTTCGATGTCTCCGTCGCATTGCCCGACGAGTACGTCCCGTTCCGGCTCGACCGGAAGGCGCGTCGCATGCGCCCGAGGCCGAAGTACAACACCTTCCGACGCGGGATCCGTGCGGTCGAGTACGTCGGACGCAAGCCCGTGCAGTGCATCAGCGTCACCGACGCGAGTCATGCGTACGTCACTGATCACTTCACCGTGACTCACAACACCATGGTTGCGTTGCGTGCCATGCTCGCCGTCGTCGACTCCGAGGGCCAGGCCGCCATGCTCGCGCCCACCGAGGTGCTGGCCCAGCAGCACCACCGGTCGATCACCGAGATGATGGGGGAGCTGGCCGAGGGCGGCATGCTGGGGGGCTCCGACCAGGGCACCAAGGTCGTCCTGCTCACCGGGTCCATGGGCACCGCCGCCCGCCGGCAGGCCCTGCTCGACCTGGTCACCGGCGAGGCCGGCATCGTCATCGGGACACACGCCCTGATCGAGGACAAGGTCAAGTTCCACGACCTCGGCCTGGTCGTCGTGGACGAACAGCACCGCTTCGGGGTCGAGCAGCGCGACGCCCTCCGCTCCAAGGGGAAGCAACCGCCCCACCTCCTCGTCATGACCGCGACGCCCATTCCCCGTACCGTCGCCATGACCGTCTTCGGTGACCTGGAGACCTCCGTACTCGACCAGCTCCCGGCCGGCCGCTCGCCCATCGCCAGCCATGTCGTCCCCGCCAAGGACAAGCCGCACTTCCTCAGCCGCGCCTGGGAACGCGTCCGCGAGGAGGCCGAGAACGGCCACCAGGCGTACGTCGTCTGCCCCCGCATCGGCGACGACGAGGACGACCCCGCAAAGAAGAAGGGGAAGAAGGCGGCAGCGGAGGAGGAAAGCGACAAGCGCCCCCCGCTCGCCGTCCTGGAGATCGCCGGACAGCTCGCCAAGGGCCCCCTGCACGGACTGCGCGTCGAAGTGCTGCACGGCAGGATGCAGCCCGACGACAAGGACGACGTGATGCGCCGCTTCGCCGCCGGCGAGGTCGACGTCCTGGTCGCCACCACCGTCATCGAGGTCGGCGTCAACGTCCCCAACGCCACCGCGATGGTCATCATGGACGCCGACCGCTTCGGCGTCTCCCAGCTGCACCAGCTGCGCGGCCGGGTCGGCCGCGGCTCCGCCCCCGGACTCTGCCTGCTGGTCACCGAGGCCCACGAGGCGAGCCCCGCCCGCGCCCGGCTCTCCGCCGTCGCCGCCACCCTGGACGGCTTCGAGCTCTCCCGTATCGACCTCGAACAGCGCCGCGAGGGCGATGTGCTCGGCCAGGCCCAGTCCGGGGTGCGCTCCTCGCTGCGCGTCCTCAGCGTCATCGACGACGAGGAGGTCATCGCCGCCGCCCGCCAGGAGGCCGTCGCCGTCGTCGCCGCCGACCCCGAGCTGGAACGGCTGCCCGAGCTGCGCACCGCCCTGGACGCCCTGCTCGACAAGGAGCGCGAGGAGTACCTGGACAAGGGGTGAGCCGGCCCGCGCCGGGAAGCCCGGGGCGCCCCGCCCCGCCCGACGCCATATCGTGGGAGGTACGGCGCCCACGGCACCCCGCGCGCCGCCCCGACCCGAGGACCAGTCACCCATGACCCGCGTGATCGCAGGCGTGGCCGGCGGACGCCGCCTGGCCGTCCCGCCCGGCACCGGCACCCGGCCCACATCCGACCGCGCGCGCGAGGGCCTGTTCTCCACCTGGCAGGCGCTCCTGGGCACCCTCGACGGCATCCGGGTCGCCGACCTCTACGCCGGCTCCGGCGCCGTCGGCCTCGAAGCGCTCTCCCGGGGCGCCGCCCACGCCCTGCTCGTGGAGGCCGACGCCAAGGCCCTGCGCGCCGTCCGGGACAACGCCCGCACCCTCGGCCTGCCCGGCGCCGAGGTCCGCGGCGGCAAAGCCGAACAGATCGTGACGGGTCCGGCACCCGCGGAGCCGTACGACGTGGTCTTCCTGGACCCGCCGTACGCCGTCACCGACGACGATCTTGGGGAGATCCTGCTCACACTCCGTACCCAGGGGTGGCTCACGGGCGACGCACTCGTCACCGTGGAACGCAGCACCAGAGGCGGAGAATTCAGCTGGCCCAAGGGTTTCGAGCCATTGCGGGCCCGTCGCTACGGCGAGGGAACGCTTTGGTACGGTCGCGCCGCCGCCACGTGCGAAGACGCACGATGACCGGACCGGAGAGCGAGGGAATCAAGTTGCGCCGCGCCGTATGCCCGGGGTCGTTCGACCCCATCACCAACGGACATCTCGACATCATCGGCCGAGCCTCGAAGCTGTACGACGTCGTGCACGTCGCGGTGATGATCAACCAGTCCAAGAAGGGCCTGTTCGCGGTCGAGGAGCGGATCGAGCTGATCCGCGAGGTCACCGCCGAGTTCGGCAACGTCGAGGTCGAGTCCTTCCACGGCCTGCTCGTGGACTTCTGCAAGCAGCGCGACATCCCGGCGATCGTGAAGGGCCTGCGGGCCGTCAGCGACTTCGACTACGAACTCCAGATGGCCCAGATGAACAATGGGCTCTCCGGCGTCGAGACGCTCTTCGTGCCGACCAACCCCACCTACAGCTTCCTGTCGTCCTCCCTGGTCAAGGAGGTCGCGGCCTGGGGCGGCGACGTCTCCCACCTGCTGCCGCCGGTCGTCCAGCAGGCGCTGACCGAACGCCTCGCGCGGAGCTGAGCCACTGACGGTACGTCAGCGTCACGCACCGCGGGTGTCGGGCGGGCACCGACTGGCCGTACAGTCGTCCCGTCCGTCTCCAACCGGCAGTAGAGAGTGGCGAGCACACGGTGGACGTGCAGAAGAAGCTGGACGAGATCGTCGCGACGGTCGGGAGCGCCCGGTCCATGCCCATGTCGGCGTCCTGCGTGGTCAACCGCGCCGACCTGCTCGCGATGCTCGAAGAGGTGCGCGAGGCCCTGCCCGGCTCGCTCGCCCAGGCCGCCGAGGTCATCGGCGGCCATGAGCAGCTGGTCGAGCAGGCCCGCCAGGAGGCCGGCCGCATCATCGAGAACGCCCACGCCGAGCGCACCTCCCTGATCTCCGACACCGAGATCGCCCGGCGCTCCCAGGCCGAGGCGGACCGCATCCTCGCCGAGGCCCGCAAGGAGGCCGACGAGGTCCGCGCCGAGGCCGACGAGTACGTCGACAGCAAGCTCGCCAACTTCGAGGTCGTCCTCACCAAGACCATCGGCTCCGTCGACCGCGGCCGCGAGAAGCTCCTCGGCCGCGGCCAGGGCTTCGACGACCAGGGCTACGAGGACCCGGACTTCGCCGACGCCCCCGAGCGCAGCGCCGACCCGGACACGCTCCGCGAGCGCGCCGACGCGTACGTGGACACCAAGCTCGGCGCCTTCGAGGCGGTGCTCGCCAAGACCCTGGAGGCCGTCGGCCGGGGCCGGCAGAAGCTGCACGGCCGGGTCGCCACCGACGAGCTCGGCGCGCACATCGCCGCCCAGGACGCGGCCGGTGACCAGGGCCACACCAGCGACGAGGACCACTGGGCCGGCCTCGCCGAGGTCGCGGCCCCGCAGCCGCTGCCGATCCCGCACCAGACCGAGCCGCAGTACGCGCAGCCGGAACCGCAGTACGCCCAGGGCTACGGCTACCAGGACCAGCAGCAGGACGCGTACCAGCAGGACGTCTACGGCTACCAGCAGCAGCCCGACCCGTACGCGGCCTACCAGCAGCAGGGCTACGACGCCTGGCAGCAGCAGCCTCAGCAGCCGCTTCCGCAGCAGGGCGATGCCGCCCTGGACGAGACCAGCCTCTTCGACACCAGCATGATCGACCTGGACCAGCTGCGCCGTTACGAACAGGAACGCTGACCCCCCCCCACGGGGGTCGTCCGGGCCCGGATTGGGAGCTGGGCGGTGTGTCCAGTATCCTGGCTCTTCGGTCGCGCGTATGTCCGCGATCCCGGCTGCCCGCTTCGACTCCGGACGGGCCGGCCCCTCCCACCACGCGTGACGCGTTCGATCCGAAAGCAGGAGAAGCCCTGAACGGCCACCTCGACCACCGAAACCCCCTCGTGTTCGACACGCACGAGCTGGGCCGGCGTCCGGGTGCCATGAAGCGGCTGACCCGCACGGCGGACGCCCCCGCCGACCTCGGGATCGGCGACGTCATCGGAGTGCCGCAGGGCGCGCCGGTGGAGCTGGACCTCCGTCTCGAATCCGTCATGGAGGGCGTGCTCGTGACCGGGACCGCCCGTGCGACGGTCGAGGGGGAGTGCGTAAGGTGTCTGGAGCCGCTGAGCCGTGAGGTCGAGGCGGACTTCCAGGAGATGTTCTCGTACCCTGACGCCGACGACCGGAACCACGGCAAGCCCGCGGATCCGGCCGACGACGCCGAGGACGACGAGGACAGGCTTTTCCTTGAGGACAGCCTGTTCGATCTCGAACCAGTGCTGCGTGATGCGGTGGTGCTCGCACTGCCGATGCAGCCGGTGTGCAAGGAATCCTGTGCCGGTCTGTGCTCCGAGTGCGGAGTGCGGCTGGACGAGAATCCGGGCCACCACCACGATGCCGTCGACGCTCGTTGGGCGGCACTGCAAGGACTCGCCGAGACCATTCAGGACGGCGAGAAGGACAACATGGGCGGCGCCGCACCCGGCGTCGACAAGAAGCAGGAGAAGTAGCCGTGGCTGTTCCGAAGCGGAAGATGTCGCGCAGCAACACGCGCCACCGCCGGTCGCAGTGGAAGGCTGCGGTCCCCACCCTGGTTTCGTGCGAGCGCTGCCAGGAGCCGAAGCTCCAGCACATCGCGTGCCCCAGCTGCGGCACGTACAACAAGCGCCAGGTCCTCGAGGTCTGAGCGGCTGGTGAGAGGCCCGATGTCTGAGTTGTCCCACGCCAAGAAGCAGGCAGACAACGTCAACACAGCCTCGTCCCACACGCTTCTGGAAGGGCGGCTCGGGTACCAACTCGAGTCCGCCCTTCTGGTGCGTGCGCTGACCCACCGTTCGTACGCGTACGAGAACGGCGGTCTGCCCACCAACGAGCGGCTGGAGTTCCTCGGGGACTCCGTGCTCGGCCTGGTGGTCACGGACACGCTGTACCGCACCCACCCCGATCTGCCCGAAGGCCAGCTGGCCAAGCTTCGGGCCGCGGTGGTCAACTCGCGTGCGCTTGCGGAGGTGGGCCGCGGCCTCGAACTCGGCTCCTTCATCCGGCTCGGCCGGGGTGAAGAGGGCACGGGAGGCCGGGACAAGGCGTCCATCCTCGCCGACACCCTGGAAGCGGTGATCGGCGCGGTCTATCTCGATCAGGGCCTGGACGCGGCGTCCGAGCTGGTTCACCGGCTCTTCGACCCGCTGATCGACAGGTCCTCGAACCTCGGCGCCGGCCTGGACTGGAAGACCAGCCTCCAGGAGCTCACCGCGAGCGAGAGCCTCGGAGTCCCCGAGTACCTCGTCACGGAGACCGGCCCGGACCACGAGAAGACCTTCACTGCTGCCGCCCGCGTCGGTGGTGTCTCGTACGGCACCGGCACCGGCCGTAGCAAGAAGGAAGCGGAGCAGCAGGCGGCCGAGTCCGCCTGGCGGGAGATCACCGCCGCCGCCGAGGCACGGGAGGCGGCGAAGACCGCCGCTGACGGAGGGGCCGCCGACACCCCTGCCGACCCCGCGCCGTCCTCGGACGTCGCTCCGGCCTGACCTGCGAGAACCCCCCGGCGCCACCGTGCGCCGGGGGGTTCTTCCTTTCTCTTCACGCCCTTCGCCCCAGGAGCCCGCCCGTGCCCGAACTGCCCGAGGTCGAAGTCGTCCGCCGAGGTCTGGAGCGCTGGGTCGCCGGGCGGACGGCCGGTGAGGTCGAGGTCCTGCACCCGCGCGCGGTCCGCCGCCACCTCGCGGGCGGCGTGGACTTCGCGGCCCGGCTCACGGGAACGCGGTTCGGGACCGCGATGCGCCGGGGCAAGTATCTGTGGGTGCCGCTGGACGACGCCGGCTCGCTCCTCGGCCACCTGGGCATGAGCGGTCAGCTGCTCGTCCAGCCCGAGGGGGCGCCGGACGAGAAGCATCTGCGGATCAGGATCAGATTCGCCGACGCGGTCGGCACCGAGCTGCGCTTCGTGGACCAGCGCACCTTCGGCGGGCTCTCGCTCCACGAGAACACCCCGGACGGGCTGCCCGACGTCATCGCGCACATCGCCCGCGACCCCCTGGACCCGGCCTTCGACGACGCCGCCTTCCACACGGCGCTGCGGCTGCGGCGTACGACGGTCAAGCGCGCCCTGCTCGACCAGTCGCTGATCAGCGGGGTCGGCAACATCTACGCGGACGAGGCGCTGTGGCGCGCCCGGCTGCACTACGACCGGCCGACCGCGACGCTCACCCGCCCCAAGTCCGCCGAACTCCTCGGCCACGTCCGCGATGTGATGAACGCCGCCCTTGCCCAGGGCGGCACCAGCTTCGACAGCCTCTATGTCAACGTGAACGGTGAGTCCGGCTACTTCGACCGCTCGCTGGACGCCTACGGCCGCGAGGGCGAGCCCTGCCACCGCTGCGGTACGGCGATGGCGCGGCGCCCCTGGATGAACCGGTCCAGCTACTACTGCCCCCGCTGCCAGCGCCCGCCGCGCGTCAGGCCCTAGCCTCGTCGCGCGCCTCGTCGTAGCGGGCCCGGGCCGCCAGGACCTCGGGCATCCGGCCCTCCACGAAGTGGATCAGGCCGAGCAGCCGCTGAGCGACCTCGCGGCCCAGCGGGGTCAGCTCGTAGTCCACTCGGGGCGGATTGGTCAGCTGGGCCTCGCGGTGCACCAGGCCGTCCCGCTCCAGCGCGTGCAGCGTCTGGGACAGCATCTTCTCGCTGACCCCGTCGACCTTGCGGCGCAGCGCGTTGAACCGGAGGCTGCCCTCGTACAGCGCGCCGAGCGTGAGGCTGCCCCAACGGCCGGTGGCGTGCTCAAGCAGCCCACGCGAGGGGCACTCCTTGGAGAACACGTCGAAGGGCGGGATCACGTCCTGCCACTCCTCGGGCGATGCGGTGCTCTGGTCCATGAAACCAGCGTACGCCCGCACAGCGCTTTCCCTGAGTCAGCGTGATTCGGGGGAGGCGAGTGGGGCGTACGAGGTGGTGGTTACGGCGGTGGTGCGGGTCAGAAGCCGAAGTCCTGGGTCCACCAGGGGCCGCCGGCCCCGTAGTGGACGCCGACGCCGAGCGTCTTGTAATCGCAGTTGAGAATGTTTGCGCGGTGGCCGTCGCTGTTCATCCAGGCGTCCATCACGGCCTGTGCGTCGGCCTGTCCGCGGGCGATGTTCTCGCCGCCGAGGCCCGAGACACCGGCCGCGTCCGCCCGGTCCCAGGGGGTCTTGCCGTCGGGATCGGTGTGGTCGAAGAAGCCGCGTGCCGCCATGTCGTCGCTGAAGCTCTGGGCGAGCGAGGCGAGCGAGGCGCTGGCGGTGACCGGGCTGCATCCGACCTTGCCGCGCTCCTCGTTGACGAGGGCCAGGATCGCGGCCTGGGTCGAGGCGGCGGTGGTCGTCGGCGTGCTGCTCTTCGACGGGGCCGGCGCGGAGGACTTCGCGGCGGCCTTGGTCTCCGGGGCCTTCGAGGCCGAGGAGGAAGAGGAGGAGGGCTTGGCCGGCTCCTTCTTCCGCACCGACGCCTTCTTGCTCGCCGTGGTCTTCGACGGCGAGGCGGTCCTGGCGGGCGACGCGGTCTTCGACGGCGACGCGGACTTGGACGGCGAGGCCGTCTTCGAGGGCCCGGCGGAGGCGGAAGCGGAAGACGAGTGCGAGGCGCTGGGCGAGGCCGAGCCGGAGGGCGTCGACGTCGCGGAATGCGACTTCCTGGGCGCGGCGGGGCGGTCGGTTCCGCGGCTCGCCGGGGTGGAAGCGGAGGACCGGTCGGAGGGCGATGCGGTGACGCCCCCCTGGGTGAGCAGGTCCGGGGCGGCCTGCGAGCGGATCTGGTCGGCGGCCGGACCGCCGCCCACGGTGTAGCCGTCCCCGCCGGGCAGCAGACCCGACGCCACCGCGACGGCGCCGACGGCCACGGCCGCCGAGACACCTATGAGTCCGGTGCGCACGGGGATCGCGGACCGCTTCCTGCGGCCCGTCCCGCGCTGCCGGGCCGGGGCCCCGTCCGTCTGTTCCTCAGCGGCGGGGGCCGCGGCGCTGCGTCGATGGCGTCCCATCTGCTGTGCCCTTCTGACGACCTGAACGCCGTTTTCGACGCCCGTGCTCACCCGAACGAGTGAAGCTTTTGCGAGGGGACTGTACGCCATGGCGATCCGCCGAGAGGTGCTTCGAAAGGAAGGGGGCCGATAACGTTCGGGCATGAACGAAGATGCACGGCTCACCGCTTGGGTACGCGGCCGAGTACAGCAAGTAGGCTTCCGATGGTTCACCAGGGCAAACGCTTTGGAGATCGGCGGCCTCACCGGTTTCGCGCTCAATCTGGACGACGGCCGGGTGCAGGTCGTGGCGGAGGGTCCGCGTGAGAATTGCCACCGTCTTCTCGACTGGCTCCGCTCGGACGACACACCCGGCCGCGTTGACGGCGTCACTGAGATATGGGACACGCCGCGCGGCGGATACGAGGGATTCGCGATCCGCTGAGACCGCCCCCGAAACGCTCCTGAAACGGGCCCGTGTTCGGCCCGTGTTCGATGCGCGGCGGGCGGTGACGGAATGCGCCCCCGTCGCGCGTACACATGAAATGACCTGCGGAATGTCCTGATGGTTGCCAAGATTCGGTTGGCATGCCAGGCTGCCGCCCTAAGGATGATCTCCGTACCCCTGAGGGCCCCGTCGGAGAGCCGCGCCGCATGATCGTCTCGCCGCGCGCCCCGGGACGCCCGCCTCTGTGGGGTGTGATCGTGTTGACCGTCAAACTTTTTGGTGAGACTCTGAAATCCCCGCGCACCTCAGCTGTTCGGCAGAGCTGGTAGGCAGCAGGACAGCAGTGACAGTGAGCACTGCCGAACACCGCGGGTGCGATCCCTCACGACCCACACCGCATCGGTCGGTCACTCATTGTGGAGGACCATCCATCATGGCAAAGGCGCTTCTCGGTTACGTCGGCGGTTCCGACCCGCGACTCCTCGCCGAGATGCGACGGCTCCAGCAGCGCGTCCAGGACCTCGAATCCGAGCTTGTACGGATTCAGGAGGAGAACGACGCGCTCAACGCCGCCGCCCAGCACCAGTCGCTGCTCGACAGCATCGACATCGACGTACCCCAGGCGGAGCCGGCACTCACCTGACCCGCACGGCGATCTGATCCGCAGAATCACCAGAATCACAGGGGACGCTTCGGCGTCCCTTCTTTCTTTTCCGCCCGCCTCGCGCAGGTCCCGCCCCGGACGTACACCCCTTCCCTTACCGTCTGATGTGCCCTGCACCTTCATCAGCGAAACCGAGAGCGAAAGGTAGAGTCCGGCGGCGTGCACCTCAAGGCCCTGACCCTGCGCGGTTTCAAGTCGTTCGCCTCCGCCACGACGCTGCGGTTCGAACCCGGTATCACCTGCGTCGTCGGGCCCAACGGGTCGGGAAAGTCCAATGTGGTGGACGCGCTCTCCTGGGTGATGGGTGAACAGGGTGCGAAATCCCTGCGCGGCGGCAAGATGGAAGACGTGATCTTCGCCGGGACCACCGGCCGGCCGCCGCTGGGCCGGGCCGAGGTCTCGCTGACCATCGACAATTCCGACGGCGCCCTGCCCATCGAATACGCCGAAGTCACCATTACGCGGATCATGTTCCGCAACGGCGGCAGCGAATACCAGATCAACGGCGACACCTGCCGGCTCCTGGACATCCAGGAACTCCTTTCCGACTCCGGTATCGGCCGCGAGATGCACGTCATCGTCGGCCAGGGCCGGCTGGACTCCGTCCTGCACGCCGACCCCATGGGCCGCCGCGCCTTCATCGAGGAGGCGGCCGGCGTCCTCAAGCACCGCAAGCGCAAGGAGAAGGCGCTGCGGAAGCTGGACGCGATGGGCGCCAACCTCGCCAGGGTCCAGGACCTCACCGACGAACTGCGCAGACAGCTGAAACCCCTCGGCCGGCAGGCCGCCGTGGCCCGCCGCGCCGCCGTCATCCAGGCCGACCTGCGCGACGCCCGGCTGCGCCTCCTCGCCGACGACCTCGTCACGCTGCGCACCGCCCTGCGCAGCGAGATCGCCGACGAGGCCGCGCTCAAGCAGCGCCGCGAGGCCGCCGAGGCGGAGCTCAAGGCCGCCCTCGCCCGCGAGGCCGAACTGGAGGACCGGGTACGGCGGCTGACGCCCAGGCTCCAGCGCGCCCAGCAGACCTGGTACGACCTCTCCCAGCTCGCCGAGCGGGTACGCGGCACGATCTCGCTGGCCGACGCCCGGGTGAAGAGCGCCACCGCCCCGCCCGAGGAGGAGCGCCGCGGCCGCGACCCCGAGGACATGGAGCGCGAGGCCGCCCGCATCCGCGAGCAGGAGGCCGAGCTGACCGCTGCCCTGGAAGCGGCCGAACACGCGCTGGACGACACCGCGTCCCACCGCCAGGAGCTGGAGCGCGAGCTGGCGGCCGAGGAACGCCGCCTCAAGGACGCCGCCCGCGCCCTGGCCGACCGCCGCGAAGGGCTCGCCCGGCTGCACGGCCAGGTCAACGCCGCCCGCAGCCGCGCCGGTTCGGCCCAGGCGGAGATCGACCGGCTCTCCGCCTCACGAGACGAGGCCCGGGAGCGGGCCGTCGCCGCCCAGGAGGAGTACGAGGAGCTGAAGGCCGAGGTCGACGGCCTGGACGCCGGGGACACCGAACTCGGCGAACAGCACGAGGCCGCCCGCCGCGCCCTGAAGGACGCCGAGGCGGCGCACTCCCGGGCCCGCGAGGAGGCCACCGCGGCCGAACGGCAGCGCGCCGCCGTCGCGGCCCGGCACGACGCGCTCGCCCTCGGCCTGCGCCGCAAGGACGGCACCGGGGCGCTGCTCGGGGCCCGCGACCGGCTCACCGGCCTGCTCGGGCCCGCCGCCGAACTGCTGACGGTGGCCCCGGGCCACGAGGTCGCGGTGGCGGCGGCGCTGGGCGCGGCGGCGGACGCGGTCGCGGTCACCGACCCGGCCACCGCGGCCGAGGCGATCCGGCTGCTGCGGAAGCAGGACGCGGGCCGCGCCGCTCTGCTCCTGGGCGGGCCGGCGCGGGCCGCCACCGGGGACGGCGACGCGACCGGGCATGTACCCGGCCAGGGCACCTCGGCACACCCGCCGCACCACGGGGACGCCACGCACGTCGCGCTTCCCGGCCGGAGCACGGACGGCGGGGGAGCGGCGGAGGCCGCACCGGCGACCCGGGCGCCGGACCCCGTGCACACCGCGCGGGCCCTCGCCCCCACCGCCGCCCATGTCGCCGATCTCGTCAGCGGCCCCGCCGAACTGGTGGCCGCCGTCCGCAGGCTGGTCCGGGACATGGTGGTCGTCGCGACCCTGGAGGACGCCGAGGACCTGGTCGCCGCGCACCCGGAGCTGACCGCGGTGACCGGTGAGGGCGACCTGCTCTCCGCCCACTTCGCGCACGGCGGCTCCGCCGGGGCGCCCAGCCTCCTCGAAGTCCAGGCGTCCGTGGACGAGGCCGCCGCCGAGCTCGCCGGGCTCGCCGTGCGGTGCACCGGACTGGCCGAGGACCAGCGGCTGGCGGCCGGGCGGCGGACCGAGTCGGCGGCGCTGGTCGAGGAGTTGGGGGAGCGGCGGCGCGCCGCCGAGCGGGAGCGGGCGGGCGTTGCCCAGCAGCTCGGGCGGCTCGCCGGGCAGGCGCGGGGCGCCGCCGGTGAGGCCGAGCGCATGGACTCCTCCGCCGCCCGGGCCCAGGAGGCGCTGGAGCGGGCCACCGAGGAGGCGGAGGAGCTGGCCGAGCGGCTGCTCGTCGCGGAGGAGGCGGCCGGCGACGGTGCCGACGACGAACCGGACACCGGCGTGCGCGACCGGCTCGCGGCCGACGGTGCCAACGCCCGCCAGACCGAGATGGAAGCCCGCCTCCAGGTCCGTACCCACGAGGAACGCGTCAAGGCCCTCGCCGGGCGCGCCGACTCGCTGGACCGGGCCGCGCGCGCCGAGCGCGACGCACGGGCCCGGGCCGAGCGGCGGCGGGCCCGGCTGCGCCACGAGGCGGAGGTGGCGGCGGCCGTGGCGTCGGGGGCCCGGCAGCTCCTCGCGCACGTCGAGGTGTCCGTCGTACGGGCGGAGCGGGAGCGGGCGGCGGCCGAGGAGTCCAAGGGGGAGCGGGAGCGCGAGCTGGTGGCGGAGCGGCTGCGCGGCCGGGACCTCAAGGGGGAGCTGGACAAGCTGACGGACTCGGTGCACCGGGGTGAGGTGCTGGGTGCCGAGAAGCGGCTGCGGGTGGAGCAGCTGGAGACCAGGGCGCTGGAGGAGCTGGGCGTCGAGCCGGCCGGTCTGGTCGCGGAGTACGGCCCCGACCAGCCGGTGCCGCCGTCGCCGCCCGCCGAGGGCGAGGAGCTGCCGGCGGACCCGGAGCATCCGCGTAACCGCCCCAAAGCGTTCGTCAGGGCCGAGCAGGAGAAGCGGCTCCGGTCGGCCGAACGGGCGTATCAGCAACTCGGGAAGGTGAATCCGCTCGCCCTTGAGGAGTTCTCCGCGCTGGAGGAACGGCACAAGTTCCTCTCCGAGCAGCTGGAGGACCTGAAGAAGACCCGGGCCGATCTGCTCCAGGTCGTCAAGGAGGTCGACGAGCGGGTCGAGCAGGTGTTCACCGAGGCGTACCGGGACACCGCGCGCGAGTTCGAGGGCGTCTTCTCGCGCCTCTTCCCGGGCGGTGAGGGGCGGCTGATCCTGACTGATCCGGACCACATGCTCACCACCGGGGTCGATGTCGAGGCCCGGCCGCCGGGCAAGAAGGTCAAGCGGCTCTCCCTGCTGTCCGGCGGCGAAAGGTCCCTGACGGCGGTGGCGTTGCTGGTCTCGATCTTCAAGGCGAGGCCCAGCCCGTTCTACGTGATGGACGAGGTCGAGGCGGCGCTGGACGACACCAACCTCCAGCGGCTGATCCGGATCATGGAGGAGCTCCAGGAGAGCTCGCAGCTCATCGTCATCACGCACCAGAAGCGGACGATGGAGGTCGCCGACGCGCTGTACGGCGTGTCGATGCAGGGCGACGGCGTCTCGAAGGTCATCAGCCAGCGCCTGCGCTGAGCACGGCGGCAGCCGAGTGGTGGCGGGGCCGAACCTGTGCGCCACTTGAGATCAGCTGACCCATGCCCGATGCCGCGGTCCCGTCCCAGGGAGGCCATACGTGACCAGTCCATCGCAGGGACCCGGACCGGAGTCCGGGGCCCGTTCGGCCCACCCGGACCACCTCGGCCATGTCATCTTCATCACCGCCGCGGCCGCGATGGGCGGCTTCCTGTTCGGCTACGACAGCTCCGTGATCAACGGCGCCGTCGAGGCGATCCGCCACCGTTACGACATCGGCTCCGGCACCCTCGCCCAGGTCATCGCCATCGCGCTGATCGGCTGCGCGATCGGCGCCGCCACGGCCGGCCGGATCGCCGACCGCATCGGGCGCATCCGCTGCATGCAGATCGCCGCCGTCCTGTTCACCATCAGCGCCGTGGGCTCCGCGCTCCCGTTCGCGCTCTGGGACCTGGCGATGTGGCGGATCATCGGCGGCTTCGCGATCGGCATGGCCTCGGTGATCGGCCCCGCCTACATCGCCGAGGTCTCGCCGCCCGCCTACCGGGGCCGGCTCGGCTCCTTCCAGCAGGCCGCGATCGTCATCGGCATCGCCATCTCCCAGCTCGTCAACTACGGCATCCTCCAGATCGCGGACGGCGACCAGCGCGGCAAGATCGGCGGCCTGGAAGCCTGGCAGTGGATGCTCGGTGTGATGGTCGTGCCCGCCGTCCTCTACGGGCTGCTCTCCTTCGCGATCCCCGAGTCGCCGCGCTTCCTGCTCTCCATCGGCAAGCGCGAGCGGGCCCGGAAGATCCTCGAAGAGGTCGAGGGCAAGAACGTCGACCTCGACGCGCGCGTCGAGGAGATCGAGACCGCGATGCGCCGCGAACACAAGTCGTCCTTCAGGGATCTGCTCGGCAGCCGCTTCGGCTTCCTGCCGATCGTCTGGGTCGGTATCGGCCTCTCGGTGTTCCAGCAGCTCGTCGGCATCAACGTGGCGTTCTACTACTCCGCGACGCTGTGGCAGTCCGTCGGCATCGACCCGACCGACTCCTTCTTCTGGTCGTTCACCACGTCGATCGTCAACATCATCGGTACCGTCATCGCGATGATCCTGGTGGACCGCGTCGGCCGCCGCCCGCTCGCCCTCGTCGGCTCCTGCGGCATGGCCGTCGCCCTCGCCTTCGAGGCATGGGCCTTCTCCGCCGACCTGGTCGACGGCAAGCTCCCGACCGTCCAGGGCGCGGTGGCCCTCACCGCCGCCCACGTCTTCGTGCTCTTCTTCGCCCTGTCGTGGGGTGTCGTGGTCTGGGTCTTCCTCGGCGAGATGTTCCCCAACCGCATCCGGGCCGCCGCGCTCGGCGTGGCCGCGTCCGCGCAGTGGATCGCCAACTGGGCGATCACCGCCAGCTTCCCGAGCCTCGCGGACTGGAACCTCTCGGGCACGTACATCATCTACGCCTGCTTTGCCACGCTCTCGATCCCCTTCGTCATCAAGTTCGTGAAGGAGACCAAGGGCAAGGCGCTGGAGGAGATGGGCTGAGCCCCTTCGTCAGGGCCTCGCAGGGCGGCCCGGGCGCGGCAGTACCGCGTACAGGCCGCCCGAGACGAGTGCCGTGGCCGCCCAGCCCAGGCCGCTGCGGCCCGGCCAGGTGGCGGCGAGCGGGCCGGTGAACCACTCCACGCCGGTGAACAGCAGCCCCACCACGAGCCCCGCGCCCCACGCGGCCACGGCGGGCCACGCGACACCGCCGGTGTACCAGTACGCGCCGCCCCGGCCGGTGTCCATCAGCGCCACCGGGTCGTAGGCCCGGCCGCGCAGCATGTCCGTGGCGAAGACCCCGATCCACGCCGAGAACGTCACCGCGAGCAGCCGCAGGAACGACACGAAGGCGTCGATGAAGCTGCTCGCCACCATCATCAGGAGCGCGCCCAGGAACAGGCTGATCGCCGCGTTCACCCCGACGGCCCAGGCGCGCGGCACGGTGAAGCCGAGGGTCTGCGCGGTGAACCCGGCCGAGTACATCGACAGCGCGTTGATCAGCACCATGCCCGTGACCGCCATGACCAGATACGGGACGGAGAGCCAGGTCGGCAACAGGACCCCGATGAAGGAGACCGGATCACGGGTCACGGCCAGCTCCGGCGTCCGCACCGCCATCACCGCTCCCAGCACCACCAGCGGCACCAGCACCACCAGCGCCCCGCCCACCGTCGCCGCGACCATCGCCCGGCCCTTCGACGCGCGCGGCAGATAGCGGGTGAAGTCCGGACCGGACGGTGCCCAGCTGATCCCGCCGGCCGTCAGCGTGCCGATGCCCGCGATCACCGCCGGCACCGCACCGGGCGGCCGGTCCAGCACCGCGCGCCACGGCACCACCACCGCCAGATGCGCCAGCACCAGGACGCTGAAGGCGCCGAAGAGATACGCCGACCAGGTGCAGCACACCCGCAGCGCCCGCAGCCCGAGCCCCGACAGCAGAAAGCTGCCCGCCACGAACGCGAGCAGCGTCGCCATGATCAGCGCGGGTGTGCTCCGGACCCCGAACAGCACCTGGCCCACGGTCAGCAGGGCGTACGCGCCGGTGACCGCGTTCATCGTCTCCCAGCCCCACCGCGCCACCCAGATCAGCGCGCCCGGCGCCAGATTGCCCCGCACACCGAAGACCGCCCGGGACAGCGCCATGCCGGGGGCGCCGCCCCGCGTCCCGGCCGACGAGACGAAGCCGACCAGGCCGAACGAGATCAGGGGCGCCACCACGGCCGCCACCAGCACCTGCCAGAGGCTCAGCCCGTCCAGCACGACGAGCCCCGCGCCCACGGTGACGAGCAGCACGGTCATGTTCGCCGTGGCCCAGGTGGGGAAGAGGGCCCGGACCCGGCCGGTGCGCTCCTCGTCGGGCACGGGGTCCAGGCCACGGGTCTCCACGGCCAGGATCGTACCTTTCCGGCATACCGGTCGTAACGACCGTAAGGGTGCACAGGCCCGCGATCCTTCGCCGAACCCGTCCCTCCCTCGATTGCCGACCCGGGTGACCGATACTGGGAGGGTTATGGAATTCGTCATCCTTGCTGTAGTCATCGCCCTGGTCGCGGTCGGCGTGATCAGCGGGCTCGTGGTCAGCAGCCGCAAGAAGAAGCAGCTGCCCCCGGCACCGTCGAGCACGCCGACCATCACACCTCCCGCCGAGCCCCGTGCCGGCGAGGAGGCCGAAGAGCCGCGCGAGGAATCGCGCCGCACCATCGAGGACGTCGCGGCCCCGCCCGCCGAGGCCGAACCGGAGACCGCCGAACCGGAGACCGCCGAGCCGGCGGCCCCCGCGCTCGACGTCCCCGAGCCCACCGCCGGCCGGCTCGTCCGGCTGCGCGCCCGCCTCGCCCGCTCGCAGAACACCCTCGGCAAGGGGCTCCTCGCCCTGCTGTCCCGGGACAATCTGGACGAGGACACCTGGGAGGAGATCGAGGACACCCTCCTCACCGCCGACGTCGGCGTCGCCCCCACCCAGGAGCTGGTCGAGCGCCTGCGCGAGCGCGTCCGGGTGCTCGGCACCCGCACCCCCGAGGAGCTGCGCGCCCTGCTCCGCGAGGAGCTGCTCACCCTGCTCGGCACCGACTTCGACCGCGCCGTGAAGACGGAGGGCGGTCTGGAGACCCCCGGCGTCGTGATGGTCGTCGGCGTCAACGGCACCGGCAAGACCACCACCACCGGCAAGCTGGCCCGGGTGCTCGTCGCCGACGGCCGCAGCGTCGTGCTCGGCGCGGCCGACACCTTCCGCGCCGCCGCCGCCGACCAGCTCCAGACCTGGGGCGAGCGCGTCGGCGCCCGCACCGTGCGCGGTCCGGAGGGCGGCGACCCGGCCTCCATCGCCTACGACGCGGTCAAGGAGGGCATCGCCGAGGGCGCCGACGTGGTGCTCATCGACACCGCGGGCCGGCTGCACACCAAGACCGGGCTGATGGACGAGCTGGGCAAGGTCAAGCGCGTCGTGGAGAAGCACGGCCCGCTGGACGAGGTGCTGCTCGTCCTGGACGCCACCACCGGGCAGAACGGCCTGGTGCAGGCGCGGGTCTTCGCCGAGGTGGTCGACATCACCGGCATCGTCCTGACCAAGCTGGACGGCACCGCCAAGGGCGGCATCGTCATCGCCGTCCAGCGCGAGCTGGGCGTCCCGGTCAAGCTCGTCGGACTCGGCGAGGGCCCGGACGACCTGGCCCCGTTCGAGCCGGAGGCGTTCGTGGACGCGCTGATCGGGGACTGACCCGACCGGACAGCCGGAAGCCCGGCCGCGCACACCCGCGCGGCCGGGCTTCCGGCTGTCCGGGCTGAGAGCGGCCCCGGGCTTCGGGCAGCCGCCCGGCCGGTGCGCGGCTCAGCCGCAGGGCGCCGCCCACCGATGGCAGAGGTAGGCCAGCGTGCCCAGCAGCAGCCGGGCCTCCGGCGGGGTCGCGCTGTCGGGCCCGGGCGCCCGCAGCCAGCGGACCGGGCCGAGCCCGCCCCGGTCCGAGGGCGGCGCGGTGATGTGGCCGCCCGGGCCGAGCGCCCGCAGATCGAGCCCCGCGTCGTCCCAGCCCATCCGGTACAGCAGCCGGGGCAGCCCGGCGGCGGCGCCCGGCGCCACGAAGAACTGCGCCCGGCCCTGCGGGGTCACCGAGACCGGGCCCAGCGGCAGCCCCATCCGCTCCATCCGCACCAGGGCCCGGCGCCCGGCCGCCTCCGCCACGTCGAGCACGTCGAAGCTCCGGCCCACCGGGAGCATCATCGAGGCGCCGGGCACCTCGGCCCAGGCGTCCGCCGCCGCGTCGAGGGTCGCCCCGGCGGGCACCTCACGGGCGAACTCCAGCGGATGCGCGCCCGGGGCGGCGCAGCCCGGGTCCCCGCAGGAGCAGATGCCGTCCGCCGCGCGGGCGCCGGGCACCACGGCCCAGCCCCACAGCCCGGTGTACTCGGCCACCTCCGTACCGCCGGCGGTGGCCCGGGCGCGACGCCGTGCGCCGGTGCGCATCTCGCGGATTCCGATCGTGAAGCCCATGCCCCCTCCAACGGGTCCGGTTCGCCGGTGGTTACGAAGAGAGCGTGCGACCGTCCGCGCGCCCCCGGGCGCTTCCTCACGCCCGTGCGAATCGTCCTGTCAAGTGAATCGCGGCCCACGGGGGTGGCGTTCAATCGAAGGGGTGGCGAATGGTGGCGATTACGCAAAGGGCCTCGCCGGGCCCGTGATCGTAGGATTACCGTCGGTACACGAACCATGGAAGTATGTGCGCCCGTGGGTATGCCGCAGGCAACCCGGTTTTCTGTTCGATCGGGCCCAACGCCCGTGCGGGCGGCATGAGTTCGGGGCATTCTGGTAGTGCTTCGCGCGACACGTATTCGGCGGGATGGGGGCTTATCCGTGAGTGGCAGCGGCGCAGGCGAGACGAATGCCGGCAAGCGCCCGAACGGCCAACTGGGGTCATGGTTCGTGCGCAGCGGCTGGTCGAAGGGCGAGCTGGCGCGGCAGGTGAACCGCCGGGCGCGCCAGATGGGCGCCCACCACATCAGCACCGACACCTCCCGGGTGCGGCGCTGGCTGGACGGCGAGCAGCCGCGCGAGCCGATCCCGCGCATCCTGTCCGAGCTGTTCTCGGAGCGCTTCGGCAGCGTCGTCGCCGTCGAGGACCTGGGGCTGCGCACCCCGCACCAGGCGCCCTCGGTGGCCGGCGTCGACCTGCCGTGGGCGGGCCCGCAGACCGTCGCCCTGCTCAGCGAGTTCTCGCGGAGCGACCTGATGCTCGCCCGCCGGGGCTTCCTCGGCAGCTCGCTCGCCCTCGCCGCCGGTCCCGCGCTCATCGAGCCCATGCAGCGCTGGCTGGTGCCGGTCGCGGCCGCCCCCGCCGCCGAACCGGAACCCGCCGCCGCCCGCCGTCCGTCCAGGCTCTCCGGCCCCGAGCTGGACCTGCTGGAGTCGACCACCGCGATGTTCCGCCAGTGGGACGCGCAGTGCGGCGGCGGGCTGCGCCGCAAGGCCGTCGTCGGCCAGCTCCACGAGGTCACCGACCTGCTCCAGGAACCCCAGCCCGCCGCCACCGCCAAGCGCCTGTTCCGCTGCGCCGCCGAACTGGCCGAGCTGGCGGGCTGGATGAGCTACGACGTCGGCCTCCAGCCCACCGCCCAGAAGTACTTCGTGCTCGCCCTGCACGCCGCCAAGGAGGCCGGCGACAAGCCGCTCGGCTCGTACGTCCTGTCCAGCATGAGCCGGCAGATGATCCACCTCGGCCGCCCCGACGACGCCCTGGAGCTGATCCACCTCGCCCAGTACGGCAGCCGCGACTGCGCGACCCCGCGCACCCAGGCCATGCTGTACGCGATGGAGGCCCGCGCCTACGCGAACATGGGCCAGCCCAGCAGGTGCAAGCGGGCCGTCCGGATGGCCGAGGACACCTTCCAGGACGCCGGCGTCGACGGCGAGCCCGAGCCCGACTGGATCCGCTTCTTCTCCGAGGCCGAGCTGAACGGCGAGAACTCGCACTCGTACCGGGACCTCGCCTACGTGGCCGGCCGCAGCCCCACGTACGCCACGCTCGCCGAGCCCGTCATGCAGCGGGCGGTCCGGCTCTTCGGCGAGGACGACGAGCACCAGCGCTCCTATGCGCTCAATC
Source organism: Streptomyces sp. NBC_00726 (assembly GCF_045161735.1). NCBI lineage: Bacteria > Bacillati > Actinomycetota > Actinomycetes > Kitasatosporales > Streptomycetaceae > Streptomyces > Streptomyces sp. NBC_00726. Next base: position 5,043,137 of record NZ_CP108983.1, read on the forward strand.
TGATCGGCCTCGCCACCGTGCACCTCCTCAAGGGCGAGCCCGAGGCGTCCACCGTGCCGGCCGGGCAGGCGCTGCGCGTGGCCAAAAAGGTGCGCTCCGAGCGGGTCAACACCCGGCTCCGCAAGACCGTCGACACCGCCGCCAGGGACTTCGGGGACGTGCCCGAGGTCGCCGAGCTCACCGAACTCCTCATCGAACAGCTGCCCGAAACTGTGGAAACCGTCTAGCGACGGCCATCGGGCCCCAGACCCCGGCCACGACGATCACCCAGCACAGACCGACTTCGGCTCCCCCCATTGCCAGGTCAACGGGTGATCGCCGTGGCCGGTTCGTGTGGTCGTTCCCCCGCCGGAGCGTCGTAACCGCACCGTATGCGGCCCGGGCCGCAGAGTGGGCGCGAGCGTGGGTACGGCACGCGCGGTTCATGGGGACGTAACACGGCGCTTCCCTTCGTCACTGCCGCGAAACATCGCGGCGCACCGGCCGAAACCGCGCTGGGCGAATCTCGTGGCTCATAACGGCCCGCCCCCTTCCCCAGTGGTCCCGCAGTGGTTGTGCCCCCACCGCCCGCACGCGGCCGCACCGACGACGAGGAGACGCCGATGCCCCCAGGCATCACGACGCTTGCCGCAGACACCCCGACGCTGTCTGCCGCCAACACCGGCTTCATGCTCATCTGCTCGGCCCTGGTGATGCTCATGACCCCGGCCCTCGCCTTCTTCTACGGAGGCATGGTCCGCGTCAAGAGCACCCTCAACATGCTGATGATGAGCTTCATCAGCCTCGGAATCGTCACGATCCTGTGGGTGCTGTACGGCTTCAGCCTGACCTTCGGCACCGACGCAGGCTCGGTCATCGGCTGGAGCCAGGACTTCCTCGGCCTCAGCGGGATCGGCGTCAACGAACTCTGGGACGGCACCACCATCCCGGTCTACGTCTTCGCCGTCTTCCAGCTGATGTTCGCCGTCCTCACGCCCGCCCTGATCAGCGGCGCCCTGGCCGACCGGGTCAAGTTCACCTCCTGGGCCCTGTTCATCACCCTCTGGGTCACCGTCGTCTACTTCCCGGTCGCGCACTGGGTCTGGGGCGCGGGCGGCTGGCTGTACGAGCTCGGCGTCATCGACTTCGCCGGCGGGACGGCCGTCCACATCAACGCCGGTGCGGCCGCCCTCGGCGTGATCCTGGTGATCGGCAAGCGCGTCGGCTTCAAGAAGGACCCGATGCGGCCGCACAGCCTGCCGCTCGTCATGCTCGGCGCCGCGCTCCTCTGGTTCGGCTGGTTCGGCTTCAACGCGGGCTCCTGGCTCGGCAACGACGACGGCGTCGGCGCGGTCATGTTCGTCAACACCCAGGTCGCCACCGGTGCCGCGATGCTCGCCTGGCTCGTCTACGAGAAGATCCGCCACGGCGCCTTCACCACCCTCGGTGCCGCCTCCGGCGCGGTCGCCGGACTCGTCGCCATCACCCCGGCCGGCGGCGCGGTCAGCCCGCTCGGCGCCATCGCGGTCGGCGCCATCGCCGGTGTGCTGTGCGCCATGGCCGTCGGCCTCAAGTACAAGTTCGGCTACGACGACTCCCTCGACGTCGTCGGCGTCCACCTCGTCGGCGGCATCATCGGCTCCCTGCTCGTCGGCTTCTTCGCCACCGGCGGCGTCCAGTCCGACGCCAAGGGCCTCTTCTACGGCGGCGGGCTCGACCAGCTCGGCAAGCAGGCCGTCGGCGTCTTCGCGGTCCTCGCGTACTCTCTCGTCGTCTCCGCGGTCCTCGCCCTCCTGGTCGACAAGACCCTCGGGATGCGGGTCGACGAGGACGACGAGATCTCCGGCATCGACCAGGTCGAACACGCCGAGACCGCGTACGACTTCAGCGGCGCCGGCGGCGGCGCGGCCTCCCGTACCGCCGCCCCCGCCCCCGGCCCGGCCGCCCCGACGAACAAGAAGGTGGACGCATGAAGCTCATCACCGCAGTCGTGAAGCCCCATCGGCTGGACGAGATCAAGGAAGCCCTCCAGGCGTTCGGCGTCCAGGGCCTCACCGTCACCGAGGCCAGCGGCTACGGCCGGCAGCGCGGCCACACCGAGGTCTACCGGGGCGCCGAGTACACCGTCGACCTCGTCCCCAAGATCCGCATCGAGGTCCTGGTCGAGGACGAGGACGCCGAACAGCTCCTCGACGTCGTCGTCAAGGCCGCCCGCACCGGCAAGATCGGCGACGGCAAGGTCTGGACCGTCCCCGTCGAGACGGCCGTCAGGGTCCGTACGGGCGAACGCGGCCCGGACGCCCTCTGACCGGCCCCCGCCGACTGTTTCGCACGGTTCCGCACACGGAAAGGGCAGCTGGGTGACGAGCACCGAAGCGACCACCGAATCCGAGGACTCGCGCCCCAGCGGCTACGCGGCGGCCCGGCTGCGCCTTCTCCAGGAGAAGGAGCGGCCCGGGCCGCCGCGCCGTGCGGCCCTCGCCGCCCTCACCGACGACTGGCTCACCACCCTGTTCACCGGCGCCGCCCAGCACGCCGGGGTCCGGGGCGCCGCCCTCGTCGCCGTCGGCGGCTACGGCCGCGGCGAACTCTCCCCGCGCAGTGACCTCGACCTCCTCCTGCTGCACGACGGCACCGCCGACGCCGCGGCCGTCGCCGCCCTCGCCGACCGGATCTGGTACCCCGTCTGGGACCTGGGCCTCGCCCTCGACCACTCCGTCCGCACCCCCGCCGAGGCCCGGAAGACCGCCGGCGAGGACCTCAAGGTCCAGCTCGGACTGCTCGACGCCCGCCCCGTCGCCGGCGACCTCGGCCTCGTCGCCGCCCTGCGCACCGCGATCCTCGCCGACTGGCGCAACCAGGCCCCCAAACGCCTCCCCGGCCTCCACGAGCTCTGCCGCGAACGCGCCGAACGCCACGGCGAACTGCGGTTCCTCCTCGAACCCGACCTCAAGGAGGCCCGGGGCGGCCTGCGCGACGTCACCGCCCTGCGCGCCGTCGCCGCCTCCTGGGTCGCCGACGCCCCCCGCGAAGGACTTACCGAGGCCCGCCGCACCCTCCTCGACGCCCGCGACGCCCTCCACCTCACCACCGGCCGCGCCACCGACCGGCTCGCCCTCCAGGAACAGGACCAGGTCGCCCAGGCCCTCGGCCTCCTCGACGCCGACGCCCTGCTCCGCCAGGTCTACGAGGCCGCCCGCACCGTCTCGTACGCCACCGACGTCACCTGGCGCGAGGTCAACCGGGTGCTGCGCGCCCGCTCCGCCCGGCCCCGGCTGCGCGCCCTGCTCGGCGGCGGCCGAAGCCCCGCCCCCGACCGGACCCCGCTCGCCGACGGCATCGTGGAGGCCGACGGCGAGGCCGTCCTCGCCCGCACCGCCCGGCCCGAACGCGACCCGGTGCTCGTGCTGCGCGCCGCCGCCGCGGCCGCCCAGGCCGGACTGCCGCTCTCCCGCCACGTCGTACGCCACCTCGCCACCACCGCCCAGCCGCTCCCCGTGCCCTGGCCGGCCGAGGCCCGCGAGGAGCTGGTCACCCTGCTCGGCGCCGGCGAGGCCACCATCCCGGTCTGGGAGGCGCTGGAGGCCGAGGGGCTGATCACCCGCCTGCTGCCCGACTGGGAACGCGTCCACTGCCGCCCCCAGCGCAACCCCGTCCACACCTGGACCGTCGACCGCCATCTGGTCGAGGCGGCCGTCCGCGCCGCCTCGCTCACCCGCCGCGTCGGCCGCCCCGATCTCCTCCTCGTCGCCGCCCTGCTGCACGACATCGGCAAGGGCTGGCCCGGCGACCACTCCGTCGCCGGGGAGGTCATCGCCCGCGACATGGCCGCCCGCATCGGCTTCGACCAGCACGACGTGGGCGTCATCGCCACCCTCGTACGCCATCACCTGCTGCTCATCGAGACCGCCACCCGGCGCGACCTGGACGACCCGGCCACCGTCCGGGCCGTCGCCGACGCCGTCGGCAGCGCCGCGACCCTGGAGCTGCTGCACGCCCTCACCGAGGCCGACGCGCTGGCCACCGGGCCCGCCGCCTGGTCCGCCTGGCGCGCGTCCCTCGTCACCGAACTCGTCAGACGCGTCGCCCAGGTCCTGGCCGGGGAGGCCCCCGAGGAGCCCGAGCCGGCCGCCCCCGGCGCCGAGCAGGAACGCCTCGCGATCGAGGCGCTGCGCACCGGTAACCCCGTCCTCGCCCTGCACACCAGGACCGAGACCCCGCACGAGGAGGACGGCCCGGAACCGGTCGGCGTCGAACTCCTCATCGCGCTGCGCGACCGGCCCGGCGTGCTGCCCGCCGCCGCGGGCGTCCTCGCCCTGCACCGCCTCACCGTCCGCGCCGCCGACCTGCGCGCCGTGGAGCTGCCCACGGAGCTGGGGGACTCCGCGGACCTGCTGCTGCTCAGCTGGCGCGTCGCCGCCGAGTACGGCTCGCTGCCCCGGGCGGACCGGCTGCGCGCCGACCTCGTACGCGCCCTGGACGGCACCCTGGACATCCCCGCCCGCCTCGCCGAGCGGGAGGCGGCCTACCCCCGGCGGCGCGGGGTGAAGGCGCCACCGCCCCGGGTGACGGTGGCCCCGGCGGGCTCCCGGCTCGCCACGGTGATCGAGGTCCGCGCACAGGACGCCCTCGGCCTGCTGCACCGCATCGGGCAGGCACTGGAGCGGAGCGCGGTACGGGTGCGCAGCGCCCATGTGTCGACGCTCGGGGCGAACGCCGTCGACGCCTTCTACGTAACGGACACCGGCGGGGAGCCGCTGCCGGCGGCGCGGGCGGCGGAGCTGGCCCAGGAGGTCGAGAAGGCGCTCGGCTGAGGCCGGAACCGGGCGAGGTCTTGGCGTTCCCCGGCGTCCGGATACCCTGGGAACCTACTGACCCGACCCGCCCCCGACCCTGAGGACCGACGAGCGCCGTGTTCGATACTCTCTCCGACCGCCTTGCCGCGACTTTCAAGAACCTCCGGGGCAAGGGCCGCTTGTCCGAGGCGGACATCGACGCCACGGCTCGCGAGATCCGTATCGCCCTGCTCGAAGCCGACGTGGCGCTGCCCGTCGTCCGGTCCTTCATCGCCAACGTCAAGGAGCGGGCGCGCGGCGTCGAGGTCTCCCAGGCGCTGAATCCGGCGCAGCAGGTCGTCAAGATCGTCAACGAGGAGCTCATCTCCATCCTCGGAGGCGAGACCCGGCGGCTGCGGTTCGCCAAGAACCCGCCCACCGTGATCATGCTCGCCGGTCTCCAGGGCGCCGGTAAGACGACCCTGGCCGGAAAGCTCGGCCTCTGGCTCAAGGGCCAGGGCCACTCCCCGCTGCTCGTCGCCTGTGACCTCCAGCGCCCCAACGCCGTCAACCAGCTGAGCGTCGTCGCCGACCGCGCCGGTGTCGCGGTGTACGCCCCCGAGCCGGGCAACGGCGTCGGCGACCCGGTCCAGGTCGCCAAGGACTCCATCGAGTATGCGAAGACCAAGGTCCACGACATCGTCATCGTGGACACCGCCGGCCGCCTCGGCATCGACCAGGAGCTGATGCGGCAGGCCGCGGACATCCGCGACGCCGTCAGCCCGGACGAGATCCTGTTCGTGGTCGACGCGATGATCGGTCAGGACGCGGTCAACACCGCCGAGGCGTTCCGCGACGGCGTCGGCTTCGACGGCGTGGTGCTCTCCAAGCTCGACGGCGACGCCCGCGGCGGTGCCGCCCTGTCGATCGCCCACGTCACGGGCAAGCAGATCATGTTCGCGTCGAACGGCGAGAAGCTGGACGAGTTCGACGCGTTCCACCCGGACCGCATGGCGTCCCGGATCCTCGACATGGGTGACCTGCTCACCCTGATCGAGCAGGCGGAGAAGACCTTCAGCCAGGAAGAGGCCGCCAAGATGGCCTCCAAGCTGGCGTCCAGCAAGGGCAAGGACTTCACGTTCGACGACTTCCTGGCCCAGATGGAGCAGGTCAGGAAGATGGGCTCCATCTCCAAGCTGCTCGGCATGCTGCCCGGCATGGGCCAGATCAAGGACCAGATCAACAACATCGACGAGCGCGACATCGACCGCATGGCCGCGATCATCAAGTCGATGACCCCGAAGGAGCGGGCCGACCCGACGATCATCAACGGCTCGCGCCGCGCCCGTATCGCCAAGGGCTCCGGTTCCGAGGTCTCCGCCGTCAAGGGACTGGTCGAGCGGTTCTTCGAGGCCCGCAAGATGATGTCGAAGATGGCTCAGGGCGGCGGCATGCCGGGGATGCCCGGGATGCCGGGCATGGGCGGCGGTCCGGGCCGGCAGAAGAAGCAGGTCAAGCAGGCCAAGGGCAAGCGCAAGAGCGGCAACCCGATGAAGCGCAAGGCCGAGGAGCAGGCCGCGGCCGCCCGCCGCGAGGCCGCGCAGAACGGCGTCCCCGGCCTCCCGGCCGGCCAGGACGGCCAGAACTTCGAGCTGCCCGACGAGTTCAAGAAGTTCATGGGCTGACGCCCGCGTCACGTCCTGCCGGAGGGGCGCTCACCGTACGGGGTGGGCGCCCCTCCGGCGTACACCCAAGGGTGTGCGTTCACGGGCGTACGTTCACGGGCTCATGTTCACGTCGTGCAGACCAGGTACCGGAACACGTTGGACATCCACACCGTGCCGTCCGGCCGCCGGTGCGGGTGCAGCGCCTCGGCCAGCTCCTTCTCCACCTGCCACCGGTCCGTCGCCCGGACCGCCGCCTCGAACAGCCGGGTCGACAGCAGGCCGCGTACCGCGCTGTCCAGGTCCGCGTAACCGAACGGGCAGGCCACCCGGCCGGAGCCGTCCGGCCGCAGCCCGGCCCTGAAGGCCACATCCTCCAGATCGTCGCGGCGCGGTCCGCGCCAGCCGCCGCCCGGTCCGCGCCCGTCGTCGGCGAGCCGACCGGCCACCCGGAGCACCGACTCCGTGGCGCACCGCTCCGGCGGGCCCCAGCCGGTCAGGACGACCGTGGCGCGCCGGTCCGCCGACGGCACGGTGGTCTCCAGCGCCCGCACCAGCTCCTCGCCGTCGCCCGCCGCGCAGCCGATCGGGGTGAACGCGGTGATCAGGCTGTGCGGCCCGCCGTCCGCCGCCTCGGCGACGCCCTGTGTGAGCAGCGGGGCGGCGGCCGGCGCGGTGCGGTCCTCCGGCGCGGGCAGCAGCCGGGTCCTGGCGAGGGCGAGGCGGTCCGGGTCGGTGTCCACACCGGTGACCGCGGCGCCCCGGCCCACGGCCATCAGCAGCGCCAGGCCGGAGCCGCAGCCGAGCGAGAGCATCCGCGTGGCGGGCCCCACCTCAAGGCGCGTGTACACCGCTTCGTACAGCGGTGCCAGCATCCGTTCCTGAATCTCCGCCCAGTCACGGGCGCGGGAGGCGCCGTCCGCGAGGGCGGACGGCTCCGTGTGCCGGTGGTGCCGAACGAGGGTTGGTGTCATGGAATGCGCCCCAATCCGCCGAGGTTGCCGGTTCTGCCGATCGGTCGTGCCCGAGTGGACGGCCGTCCCGTCCAGTGACGCGCGCTTCCCCCGTATGCCAGAGAACTGCGCATCCGCCGCCGCGTCCAGAGGTCTGCGGGGCGTGGTTGTCCGCACGGCCGTCCGGCGCACGCCGGCACCGGCGCACCCGGGATCCCAGTCTCACCCGACACGCCGGTGGGGGCACGTCGGGCACATCACGGCGGTGCGGGTACCCTCGCCCCCTGCCGTCCGTCCCGGAGGGGGCGCGTACCGCGTCCGTGCGCGCAGGCGTACGCGCCGCTACGTACCGGCTTGGTGCGAGCTGTGAGGCTTCTCCGCAGATCAGCGCACCCGCCCTCGTCGCGACGCATCAAGGGTCAACCGACTGGTACGTGCAAAATATTTGGGATGGCCCGGAATCGGAACACCGAGGGCCCCGCGCTCGTTGGTCACGACGTGAGCACGACACCACCTGTACTTGCCGCAGAGCTGGCGCAGGCGTGGGCCGACATTCAGCGGTACCACCCCGAGCTGCCCGATCTCGCCGCACCCGAGTCCCTGATCGGAGAGTCCTCGTCCGCCTGTGGCGCCGAGCTCTCCTTCGAGCGACTGCTCCACGAGGCAGTCCACGGCATCGCCGCCGCCAGAGGTGTCCGGGACACCTCGCGCGCCGGCCGCTATCACAACCGACGATTCCTGGCGATCGCCGAGGAGCTGGGCCTCGATCATGCCGAGGAGCCCCATCCCAGCAGCGGCTTCTCGCTGGTCACGCTCAACCCCGAGGCCAAGCGCCGCTACCGGCCGACGACGGAACGGCTACAGCGCGCCCTCAAGGCGCACACCGTGGCCACCGCCGCCGACACCAAGCGCTCCTTCCGCGGCCCGGCCGCCCGGCACGGCTCCTCCGGAGGGGGCGTGCGGGTCAAGGCCGTCTGCGACTGCGGCCGCAATGTGCGCGTGGTCCCCTCGGTCCTCGCCCAGGCGCCGATCGTCTGCGGCGGCTGCGGAAAGCCGTTCCGGATCCCGGAGACCGCGGTCGCGGTGGGGTGAGCCGATGGGGTGTGGCACAATGGCTAGCTGTACTCGACAGTCGCACAGGACCCCTCTCTCCTCCGGCTGACGCGTCCATCGGGCACCCGAGTACCGCAACCCCACGTGGCATCTTCGTTGTGCCCAACCACGTCATAGACCAGGAGACACCACTTCCGTGGCAGTCAAGATCAAGCTGAAGCGTCTGGGCAAGATCCGTTCGCCTCACTACCGCATCGTCGTCGCCGACTCCCGTACCCGCCGTGACGGCCGGGCCATCGAGGAGATCGGCCTGTACCACCCGGTGCAGAACCCGTCGCGCATCGAGGTCAACTCGGAGCGTGCGCAGTACTGGCTGTCCGTCGGCGCCCAGCCGACCGAGCCGGTCCTCGCGATCCTGAAGCTCACCGGCGACTGGCAGGCGCACAAGGGCCTCCCGGCCCCGGCCCCGCTGCTTCAGCCGGAGCCCAAGGCCGACAAGCGCGCCCTGTTCGACGCCCTCTCCAGCGATGGTGAGGAGTCGAAGGGCGAGGCCATCACGCCGAAGGCGAAGAAGGCCGACAAGAAGGCGGACGAGGCTGCTGCCGCCTCCGCCGAGTCGACCGAGGCCTGAGCATGCTCGAGGAGGCTCTCGAGCACCTCGTGAAAGGCATTGTCGACAACCCCGACGATGTGCAGGTCGCCTCGCGCAACCTGCGCCGTGGCCGCGTGCTTGAGGTCCGGGTCCACCCCGACGACCTCGGCAAGGTGATCGGCCGCAACGGCCGCACCGCACGCGCGCTGCGTACCGTCGTGGGCGCCATCGGCGGCCGTGGCATCCGCGTCGACCTCGTCGATGTGGACCAGGTTCGCTGACAGAGTTGAACACCGGCACGGGCCGGGGAGGGCCAAGCGCCCGCCCCGGCCCGTCGTCGTACGACAGGAGAGACACAAGGTGCAGTTGGTAGTCGCGCGGATCGGCCGCGCCCACGGCATCAAGGGCGAGGTCACCGTTGAGGTGCGCACGGACGAGCCGGAGCTGAGGCTCGCGCCCGGCGCCGTCCTGGCCACCGACCCCGCCACGACGGGCCCGCTGACGATCGAGACCGGCCGGGTGCACAGCGGCAGGCTGCTGCTGCGCTTCGCGGGCGTGAAGGACCGTACGGCCGCCGAGGCGCTGCGCAACACCCTGCTGATCGCCGACGTCGACCCGGCGGAGCTCCCGGAGGACCCCGAGGAGTTCTACGACCACCAGCTGATGGACCTGGACGTGGTCCTCGCCGACGGTACCGAGGTCGGCCGGATCACCGAGATCACGCACCTGCCCTCGCAGGACCTTTTCATCGTGGAGCGGCCGGACGGCAGCGAGGTGATGATCCCGTTCGTGGAGGAGATCGTCACCGAGATCGATCTGGACGAGCAGCGTGCGGTGATCACCCCGCCGCCCGGCCTGATCGACGCGAGCGAGGCGGTCGTGGCGTCCGCGCGCGACGCGGAGTCCGAGGACGGGACCGAGGGTTCAGCGGCGAAGGCCGAGGACGCCTGATGCGGCTCGACGTCGTCACGATCTTTCCCGAGTACCTGGAACCGCTGAACGTCTCCCTGGTCGGCAAGGCCCGTACGTCCGGCCGCCTCGACGTCCATGTGCACGACCTGCGCGACTGGACGTACGACCGCCACAACACCGTGGACGACACCCCGTACGGAGGCGGCCCCGGCATGGTCATGAAGACCGAGCCGTGGGGCGAGGCCCTGGACGAGGCCCTCGCGGACGGTTACGAGGCCGGCGCGCACTCCCCGGTCCTCGTGGTGCCCACGCCGAGCGGACGGCCGTTCACACAGGAGCTCGCCGTCGAGCTGTCCGCGTGCCCCTGGCTGGTCTTCACCCCGGCCCGCTACGAGGGCATCGACCGGCGGGTGACCGAGGAGTACGCCACCCGGATGCGGGTGGTCGAGGTGTCCATCGGGGATTACGTGCTGGCAGGCGGGGAAGCCGCGGTGCTGGTGATCACCGAGGCGGTGGCCCGGCTGCTGCCCGGCGTCCTCGGCAACGCGGCCTCCCACCAGGACGACTCCTTCGCCCCCGGCGCGATGGCCAATCTGCTGGAGGGGCCCGTCTACACCAAGCCGCCCGAGTGGCGCGGCCGGGGTATCCCCGATGTGCTGCTCAGCGGCCACCACGGGCGGATCGCGCGCTGGCGGCGGGACGAGGCGCTGCGCCGTACGGCCGCCAACAGGCCCGATCTGATCGAGCGGTGCGAGGCGTCCGGCTTCGACAAGAAGGACCGGGAGATGCTGTCCATCCTCGGCTGGTCCCCGGAGCCGGGTGGCCGATTTTGGCGCAGGCCCTCGGACGTGGAAGAATAGGCCGCTGCCGTCCGTCCGGCGTGCGCCCCTGCCACAGGGGGACACGACGCCCGTCCGACGCACCGGCCCCTAGCATTCATCACTCTCCCGTCGATGACCTGTGGCATCGGCGAAGAAAGCAGACAACATGGCTTCCCTGCTCGACGACGTCAATGCCGCGTCGCTGCGTACCGACGTCCCGGCCTTCCGCCCGGGTGACACGGTCAACGTTCACGTCCGCGTGATCGAGGGCAACCGCTCCCGTGTCCAGCAGTTCAAGGGTGTCGTCATCCGCCGCCAGGGCGCGGGCGTCAGCGAGACCTTCACGGTCCGCAAGGTCTCCTTCAGCGTCGGCGTCGAGCGCACCTTCCCGGTGCACAGCCCGATCTTCGAGAAGATCGAGCTCGTGACCCGCGGTGACGTCCGTCGCGCCAAGCTGTACTTCCTCCGTGAGCTGCGCGGCAAGGCCGCGAAGATCAAGGAGAAGCGCGACCGCTGAGCTGACTGCCTGGTCCACAGGGTGTCCGGTTAAGCTCTGGCCCCGATGGACACGCACGCAGAACTCCAGGAGCGCGACCTCTCCGCCGCACCCGATCCGGGTCCGGGGGAGGGGTCGCGCTCTTCGCGTGTCCGTGCCCGGCTCACCGGACCGAGGTCCTGGCGGCTGTCCTGGCGGGGCACGCTCGGGCTCGGCGCGGTCTGCGCCGTGTTCGTGTTCCTCTTCAGCACCTTCGTGGTGCAGCCGTTCCTGATCCCCAGCGGCTCGATGGAGCAGACGCTCCGGGTGGGCGACCGGGTGCTCGTCAATAAACTGGCGTACCGCTTCGGTGCCGTCCCCCGCCGCGGTGACGTGGTGGTCTTCGACGGCACCGGCTCGTTCGTACGCGAGGGGGCGGAGCAGAACCCGGTCGGCGCGCTGCTGCACGGGGCGGCGGCGTCCCTCGGGCTCGCCGAGCCCGCCGAGACCGACTTCGTGAAGCGGGTGGTGGGCGTGGGGGGCGACCGGGTGGTCTGCTGCGACGCGACGGGCCGGATCGAGGTGAACGGCCGGCCGCTGGACGAGGACTACCTCTTCCCCGGGGACGCGCCCTCGAAGGTGCCCTTCGACATCGTGGTGCCGGAGGGCACCCTGTGGATGATGGGCGACCACCGCTCCCGCTCCCGGGACTCCCGCGACCACCTGGGGGAGCCGGGCGGCGGCATGGTGCCGGTGGACCGGGTGATCGGGCGGGTCGACTGGCTCGGCTGGCCGCTGGGCCGGGTCGGCTCGCTGCCGGGGACCGCCGCCTTCGACTCCGTACCGGCGCCCGGCGCGTCGCATGGGTAGCCACGGGCGCCACGGTGCCCCGGCGTCGGACGGCGAGGCGCGCTCCCTGCCCACCCGGGCCGAGCGGCGCAAGCTGGCCCGCAAGGTGAAGCGCAAGCGCCGCAGATCGGCGATACGGGAGATCCCGCTGCTGATCATGGTGGCGCTGCTGATCGCGCTCGTTCTCAAGACCTTCCTCGTACAGGCGTTCGTGATCCCGTCCGGGTCGATGGAGCAGACCATCCGGATCGGTGACCGGGTGCTCGTGGACAAGCTGACGCCCTGGTTCGGCTCGAAGCCGCAGCGCGGCGACGTCGTGGTGTTCCGCAACCCCTCGGACTGGCCGCCGCCGAACCAGGAGAGCCCCGGCGAGTCACCCGTCGTCGTCAAGCAGGTGAAGCAGGTGCTCACCTTCGTCGGGCTGCTGCCCTCGGACGACGAGCAGGATCTGATCAAGCGGGTCGTGGCCGTGGGCGGCGACACCGTGAAGTGCTGCGCGCCGGACGGGAGGCTCCTCGTCAACGGAGTGGCGGTCGATGAACCGTACGTCTATCCCGGGGATTCACCCTCCACCATCAAATTCGAGGTAAAGGTTCCGGCTGGCCGCCTCTTCGTCATGGGCGACCACCGCTCCAATTCCGCCGATTCCCGCTTCCACATGGACAGGACGGCGGACGGCACGATCTCCGAGGACGCGGTCGTGGGACGGGCCAAATGGATCGTCTGGCCCTTCGGGCACTGGTCAGGACTGGAGCAGCGCTCGGCGTTCGCCTCGGTCCCGGACGCGCGCGCCGGTACGGAGGCGGCCTCGGAGCCGTCGAATAGTGTGTCCAGTGATCCAGGCGGATCGATCCGGCTCCCGACCCCTGCGGAACTCCCGCTCGTTATGGGAGTGGTGGGCCTGCGTCGGCTAGGACGCGGGCGGTGGCACGGAGTAAGGAGTGGATGTGGGGGATTTGGCGGTCGGCGCACGATCCGGACACGACGAACCCGAGGACCGGCCGGGCCGTCCGGCACATTCCGAGCCCGCCGCGGAGGCGGAGGACGGGACGACGGTGAGCGGGACGGACGATGACGGCGGCGCGTCCGGGGGCAGCACGGCCCGGAAGAAGAATCCCCGCCCGTTCTGGAAGGAGCTGCCGCTCCTCATCGGCGTCGCCCTCGTCCTGGCGCTGTTGATCAAGACGTTTCTGGTGCAGGCGTTCTCGATTCCGTCGGATTCGATGCAGAACACGTTGCAGCGGGGTGACCGGGTCCTGGTGGACAAGCTGACGCCGTGGTTCGGTTCGGAGCCGGAGCGCGGCGAGGTCGTCGTCTTCCACGACCCGGGCGGCTGGCTGGAGGACAGCCAGGCCCCCGAGCCGAACGCGGTGCAGAAGTTCCTGAGTTTCATCGGCCTCATGCCCTCGGCCGAGGAGAAGGACCTGATCAAGCGGGTCATCGCGATCGGCGGTGACACGGTGGAGTGCAAGAAGGGCGGCCCGGTCCAGGTCAACGGCAAGGCGCTGGACGACAAGTCCTTCATCTTCGAGGGCAACAGCGCCTGCGACGACGAGCCGTTCGGGCCGATCAAGGTGCCCAAGGGCCGGATCTGGGTCATGGGCGACCACCGGCAGAACTCCCTGGACTCGCGCTACCACCAGAACCTGCCGGGCAACGGCACCGTCTCCAACGACGAGGTGGTCGGCCGGGCCATCGTGATCGCGTGGCCGGTCGGCCGCTGGGCGACCCTGCCGGTCCCGAAGACCTTCGACCAGCCCGGCATCAACGCCGCCGCCGCGGCGGCCCCCGGGGTGATCGGCCTCGCGGGAGCGGTGCCCCTGGTGCTCTGGCGCAGGCGGCGCCGGACCACGACCGCCGGCACAGTGAGGAACGACGCGTGAGCGATCTGGCAGACGGAGCACAGTCCGAACAGGCGGGGTCCGCGGAGCCTTCCGCCACCGAGCCGTCCACCGTGGAGCCCTCGGCCGCTGAGTCTTCTTCCGGCGAGTCCTCTCCGAGCGAGCCGGCGGCCGGCAAGAAGAAGAATTCCCGGCCGTTCTGGAAGGAGCTGCCGCTCCTCATCGGCATCGCGCTGGTCCTGGCGCTGTTGATCAAGACGTTTCTGGTGCAGGCGTTCTCGATTCCGTCGGATTCGATGCAGAACACGTTGCAGCGGGGTGACCGGGTCCTGGTGGACAAGCTGACGCCGTGGTTCGGTTCGGAGCCGGAGCGCGGCGAGGTCGTCGTCTTCCACGACCCGGACGGCTGGCTGGACGGCGAGCCGACCCCGAAGCCCAACGCCGCGCAGAAGTTCCTGAGCTTCGTCGGGCTGATGCCGTCCGCCGAGGAGAAGGACCTGATCAAGCGGACGATCGCGGTCGCCGGTGACACGGTGGAGTGCAAGAAGGGCGGCCCGGTCCAGGTCAACGGCAAGGCGCTGGACGACAAGTCCTTCATCTTCGAGGGCAACAGCGCCTGCGACGACATGCCCTTCGGGCCGTTCAAGGTGCCGGACGGCAAGATCTGGGTGATGGGCGACCACCGCCAGGACTCGGCGGACTCCCGCTACCACACCGACGACGTGAACAAGGGCTTCGTGCCGGTGAGCCAGGTCGTGGGCCGGGCCGTGGTCGTCGCGTGGCCGGTGAACCGCTGGTCCGTGCTGTCCGTCCCGGACACCTTCGACCAGCCCGGGATCAGCGCCGCGGCCGGTGCCGCACCGGGCGTCCTGGGGCTCGCGGGCGCGGTCCCGTTCGTGCTGCGGCGCCGGCGGAGGCTGACCGCCGGGCGTACTGCCGGGTAGGGTGCCCACGCGGATCAGCGATTGTCGATCTCCGATGGGGGACGCCGGTATGGGTGCAACAGGTCGTACGGACGACGGCCGCGGCCGGCTCGGCAGCAGGCTGTCCGGGGCGGCGGTGGCCCTCGGCTGCCTGCTCTTCCTCGGCGGCTTCGTCTGGGGGGCGTTCGTCTACCTGCCCTACACGGTGCCCACCGGGTCGATGTCGCCGACGGTCGACGCGGGCGACAAGGTCCTGGCGCAGCGCGTGGACGGCAGCGAGGTCCGGCGCGGTGACATCGTGGTGTTCAAGGACCCGGATTGGGGCGACACCCCCATGGTGAAGCGGGTCGTCGGCGTCGGCGGCGACAAGGTCGCCTGCTGCGGCAAGGACGGCCGCCTCACGGTCAACGGCATACCCATTGACGAACCGTATCTGCGGTCGTCCGACCGTGCCTCGGCCCAGGACTTCACCGCCGAGGTCCCCAAGGGCCAGCTCTTCCTGCTGGGTGACGACCGCACGGTCTCGCTGGACTCCCGGGTCCATCTGGAGGACGCCATGCACGGCTCGGTGCCCCGGGACGCCGTGGAGTCCAGGGTCGACGCCATCGCCTGGCCGCTGGGCTCCATGACCGACCGGCCCGAGGCGTTCGCCGCGCTGCCGGGCGGTGTCTCGTCGGCCGGGCCGCTCAGGCTTCAGCTGACCTCGATGGTGGTGGGCATCGTGCTCATCCTGGGCGGGGCGGCGTACGGCCCGCTCGCGGCCCGGTCCGCCAGGCCGAAGCGGAGCGCGAAGAGGGAGGCGGCCGCCGGTGTCCGCTGAGGTGCGCAGGGTCGCCCGTCTGGTGCTCCTCGATCCGGAGGACCGGATTCTGCTGATGCACGGCTTTGAACCGGAGGACCCGGCCAGCACCTGGTGGTTCACCCCGGGCGGTGGTCTGGAGGGCGACGAGAACCACGAGCAGGCCGCGCTGCGCGAGCTGGCCGAGGAGACCGGGATCACCGAGGCCGAACTGGGCCCGGTGCTCTGGCGCCGCCGATGCTCCTTCACCTTCGACGGCCGGCGATGGGACCAGGACGAGTGGTACTTCCTGGCCCGTACGGCACAGACCGCCACGGACACCAGCGGCCACACATGGCTGGAACGCCGCAGTGTCACGGACCTGAGGTGGTGGACCTCCGCCGAACTGTCGGCGGCGCGTGAGACGGTGTACCCCACCGGGCTCGCCGACCTGCTCCGGAGGCTGCTCGAAGAGGGCCCTCCGCGTACGCCGGTGGACCTGGCCCCCGGAAGCGGCTGAGCGGCCGGGGCGCCGGAGCCCGGCGCACAATGGGGAAACGCACGGCTGAAGGGGAACATGCCAATGAGCGCCGAGGACCTCGAGAAGTACGAGACCGAGATGGAGCTGAAGCTCTACCGGGAGTACCGCGATGTCGTCGGTCTGTTCAAATTCGTGATCGAGACCGAACGGCGCTTCTACCTCACCAACGACTACGAGATGCAGGTGCACTCGGTCCAGGGCGAGGTGTTCTTCGAGGTGTCCATGGCGGACGCCTGGGTCTGGGACATGTACCGGCCCGCCCGGTTCGTGAAGCAGGTACGGGTGCTCACGTTCAAGGACGTCAACATCGAGGAGCTCAACAAGAGCGATCTCGAACTTCCGGGTGGCTGAGTTATCCACAATCGCCCGCTTGTCCACCAAGATCCACTGAAGTAGGGCGGACGCGTCAGAGTCGGTGCCGGAGGTGGTGCCGATATGAACGCACGGGGGGCTCTCGGGCGGTACGGCGAGGACCTGGCGGCGCGGCTGCTGGCCGACGCCGGCATGTCCGTACTGGAACGGAACTGGCGCTGTCGCGCCGGTGAGATCGACATCGTCGCGATGGACGGGGACGCGCTCGTCATCTGCGAGGTGAAGACCCGCAGATCGGGTGCGTACGAGCACCCGATGGCCGCGGTCACCCCGGCGAAGGCCGAGCGGCTGCGCCGGCTGGCCGCGCTCTGGCTGGAGCGGCACGGCGGCCCGCCGCCGGGCGGGGTGCGCATCGACCTGGTCGGGGTGGTGCTGCCCGAGCGCGGCGCGCCCCTGGCCGAGCACGCGCGGGGGGTGGCCTGAGATGGGGTTCGCACGTGCCTGCTCGGTCGCCCTGGTGGGCGTCGAGGGCGTGGTGGTGGAGGTCCAGGCGGACCTGGAGGCCGGTGTGGCGGCGTTCACGCTGGTGGGGCTGCCCGACAAGAGCCTGACGGAGAGCAGGGACCGGGTCAGGGCGGCCGTGGTCAACTCCGGGGCGGAGTGGCCGCAGAAGAAGCTCACCGTGGGGCTCTCCCCGGCCTCGGTGCCCAAGGGCGGCTCGGGCTTCGACCTGGCCGTGGCCTGCGCGGTCCTGGGCGCGGCGGAGCGGATCGACCCCGAGTCGATCGCCGATGTGGTGATGATCGGGGAGCTGGGGCTCGACGGCCGGGTCCGCCCGGTACGGGGTGTGCTCCCCGCGGTCCTGGCGGCGGCCGACGCCGGCTACCGCCAGGTGGTCGTCCCGGAACAGACCGCGGGCGAGGCGGCCCTCGTCCCCGGCGTCTCCGTGCTCGGGGTGCGCAGCCTGCGGCAGCTGATCGCGGTGCTGTGCGACGAACCGGTGCCGGACGAACAGCGGTCCGAGGAGGAGGGCCGCCCCGATCCGATGCTCGCCGGGCTGATGGTGCCCGGCGCCGGACTGGGCACCGGCCTCGCCAGGGGCCCGGCGGCCGGGGACGGCGCCCGGCCGGACCTGGCGGACGTGGCGGGCCAGGAGCGGCCGCGCAAGGCCCTGGAGGTCGCCGCGGCCGGCGGCCACCATCTGCTGCTGACCGGTCCGCCGGGCGCGGGCAAGACCATGCTGGCCGAGCGCATGTCCGCGATCCTGCCGCCGCTGACCCGGCAGGAGTCCCTCGAAGTGACCGCCGTCCACTCGGTGGCCGGCATCCTGCCCCCGGGCGAGCCCCTGATCGCCCGGCCGCCGTACTGCGCGCCGCACCACTCGGCGACCATGCAGTCGCTGGTCGGCGGGGGCAACGGACTGCCCAGGCCGGGGGCCGTCTCGCTCGCCCATCGCGGAATCCTCTTTCTGGACGAGGCGCCCGAGTTCTCCGTGAAGACACTGGACGCGCTGCGCCAGCCCCTGGAGTCCGGGCATGTCGTGGTGGCCCGCAGCGCCGGGGTGGTGCGGCTGCCGGCCCGGTTCCTGATGGTGCTCGCCGCCAACCCGTGCCCCTGCGGGCGGCACACCCTGAGCGGTGAGGGCTGCGAGTGCTCGCCGTCGGCGGTGCGGCGGTATCAGGCCAGGCTCTCCGGGCCGCTCCTCGACCGGGTGGACCTCAGGGTGACCGTCGAACCGGTCACCCGGGAGGACCTGATGGGCCGGGGCGCCCGGGGCGAGTCCACGGAGACCGTCGCCGCCCGGGTGCGGGAGGCCCGGGAGCGCGCGGCCGAGCGGCTGGCCGGCACCCCCTGGACGACCAACAGCGAGGTGCCGGGCCACGAGCTGCGCACCCGCCTGGCCGCGGTCCCGGGCGCACTGATGGCGGCCGAACGGGACATGGAACGCGGCCTGCTCACGGCCCGCGGCCTGGACCGGGTGCTGAGGGTGGCATGGACGGTCGCGGACCTGCGCGGCGCGCCCCGCCCGGACGCGTCGGACGTGGCCGCCGCCCTGGAACTGCGCAGCGGCATCCTGCGCGGGGTGCCGCTGGGGGCGGGGGCGCTGTGACGGGGGGTGGGGGAGACGGGGCGGACCTGACCGGGGGCGCGGGCCTGGCATCGGGCGGGGGCGCGGATCGCGCGGGTCCGGCGGTCGGCAGGAGTGCGGATCGTGCGGGTCCGGCGGTCGGCAGAGGTGCTGACCGTGCGGGCCCGGCGGTGGCCGGAAGTGTGGGTGGCCCGGGGGCGGTCGCCGGTGCGGCCGAGCGGCTGGCGCGGGCGGCGTTGACCCGGGTGCTGGAGCCCGGCGACGAGCGGGGCGGGCGGTGGCTGCGGGAGTGCGGCGCGGTCGGGCTGTGGCGGCGCATCACGGACCCGGCCGGGGAGGCGGAGCGGCTGCGCGGCATGACCGTGCGGCGGCTCGCGGGCTACCGGCTGCGGGCCGCCCGGGCCGACCCCGAGCGGGATCTGGCCGCCGTCGCCGCGGTCGGCGGACGCTTCGTCTGCCCGGGCGACCGCGAGTGGCCGACGCAGCTGGACGACCTGGGCGACGCACGGCCGACCGGGCTGTGGGTGCGGGGCGGGCCCGATCTGCGGCTCTGGGCGCTGCGCTCGGTCGCCGTGGTCGGCGCCCGCGCCTGCACCCCGTACGGGGCCCACATGGCGACGACGCTGGGCGCGGGGCTCGCGGAGCGCGGCTGGGTGGTGGTCTCGGGCGCCGCGTCCGGGGTGGACGGCGCGGCGCACCGGGGTGCGCTGGCGGCGGGCGGGGCCACGATGGCGGTGCTGGCCTGCGGGGTGGACGTGGTCTATCCGCCGGGCCACGCCGAGCTGATCGGGCGGGTGGCCGGACAGGGGCTCGTCATCGGGGAGCTGCCGCCGTCCGAGCACCCGACGCGCAGCCGGTTCGTCCTGCGGAACAGGGTGATCGCCGCGTTGACGCGGGGGACGGTGGTCGTGGAGGCGGAGTACCGCAGCGGTTCGCTGGTGACGGCGCGGGTCGCCCAGCGGCTGGGGCGCTTCACCATGGGGGTGCCGGGGCCGGCGACCAGCGGTCTGTCGGCCGGTGTCCACGAACTCCTGCGCGGGGAGGGCGTGCTGGTGACGGACGCCGCCGAAGTGGCCGAGCTGGTGGGCGACATCGGGGACCTGGCCCCGTCCAGGAGCGGTCCGGTGCTGGCCCGGGACCTGCTGGACGCCGTCGCCGGGCGGGTGCTGGACGCGCTGCCGGCGCGCGCCGCCGTCGATGCCCGGGAGGTGGCGCGGGGCGCGGGGACCAGCGCCGACGAAGCCCTCGGCAAGCTGTACGAACTGCTCTCACTGGGATACGTCGAACGCGTGGGTGGGGGATGGAGGTTGACGCGGAGGCCGACTTGCCGGGACGACGCGCGGCGAGGCGGTTCTTGACCTGGGGCATTCGGGTGAAAAGGTGATGCCGATGACCTCGGCGGACGCTTCGGCGGTGACTCCGGGGCCGGTGGGCGCCCGGTCTCCATCCTCTATCCTGCGCGCACCGCGACAAGCCAGTCACGCTACGCTCACAAGGATTCCGCCCCAGAGACAAGTCCCAGTACTTCACGGCAGAACGGCTCAAGGCACCACATGCCCCCTCACACCTCCGGGTCTGACCGCGCGGCAGTACCACCGGCTGCGCGTGGCACTGTGCGCCCTCCCGCCCCGTCCTCGCTCGACGAGTTGTGGCGCTCGTACAAGACGACCGGCGACGAACGGCTGCGGGAGCAGCTGATCCTGCACTACTCGCCCCTGGTCAAGTACGTCGCCGGGCGGGTGAGCGTGGGCCTGCCGTCCAACGTCGAGCAGGCGGACTTCGTCTCGTCCGGGGTGTTCGGGCTGATCGACGCGATCGAGAAGTTCGACGTCGAACGGGCCATCAAGTTCGAGACGTACGCGATCACCCGCATCCGGGGCGCGATGATCGACGAACTCCGGGCGCTGGACTGGATCCCGCGCTCCGTGCGGCAGAAGGCACGCGCCGTCGAACGCGCCTACGCGACCCTGGAGGCGCAGCTCCGCCGCACCCCCTCCGAGGCGGAGGTGGCGGCGGAGATGGGCGTCACGCTGGACGAACTGCACGCCGTCTTCAGCCAGTTGTCCCTGGCCAACGTGGTCGCGCTGGAAGAGCTGCTGCATGTGGGCGGCGAGGGCGGCGACCGGCTGAGCCTGATGGACACCCTGGAGGACACCGCCGCCGACGATCCGGTCGAGGTGGCGGAGGACCGGGAGCTGAGACGGCTGCTCGCCCGGGCGATCAACACCCTCCCGGACCGCGAGAAGACGGTCGTCACGCTCTACTACTACGAGGGCCTGACCCTCGCCGAGATCGGCAACGTCCTCGGGGTCACCGAGAGCCGGGTCAGCCAGATCCACACCAAATCGGTGCTCCAGCTCCGCGCGAAGCTGGCGGACGCCGGGCGCTGAGCCGGTGCGCCGGGCACCCGGACCGGTCACCTCGGCCCGTGCGCATACCTCCCGGCCGCGGTCGCCGTAGAGTGGAGTCGTGCCCAGGATTCGAGCGGCCTCCGTGGCCGAGCACCGGACCATGCAGCGCGGCGCCCTCCTGGACGCAGCGCGCTCCCTGCTGTCCGAAGGGGGTACGGAAGCGCTGACCTTCCCCGCCCTCGCCGAACGCACGGGCCTCGCCCGGTCCTCCGTCTACGAGTACTTCCGCTCCCGCGCCGCCGTCGTGGAGGAGCTCTGCGCCGTCGACTTCCCCGTCTGGGCGGCCGAGGTGGAGAGCGCGATGGAGCGGGCGGGGACGCCCGAGGAGAAGATCGAGGCGTACGTCCGGCGCCAGCTCGACCTGGTCGGGGACCGGCGCCACCGGGCCGTGGTCGCGATCTCCGCCAGCGAACTGGACGCGGGCGCCCGCGAGAAGATCCGGGCCGCGCACGGCGGGCTCATCGCCATGATCGTGGAGGCGCTCGGCAACCTCGGCCACACGGAGCCCCGCCTCGCGGCCATGCTGCTCCAGGGCTCCGTGGACGCCGCCGTCCGGCGCATCGAGCTGACCGTCGCGGAGGAGCCCGGGATCATCGCCGACACCGCCGTGGCCATGATCCTCGACGGTGTCCGGGGCCCCGGCCCCCGAGGCTGACCCGGCCGCGCCCGGGCCGGGCCGGGCCGCACCGCGCCCGCCCCCACCGCGCCGGCCGCACCGTCCCCACCACGGCACCCCGAGCACCACCAGCAGGCCCGGCCCGGCGGCCCCCTGCACGGCCGGCGCCCCCGCCCCCGGCAGCTCCGGCAGAGGCACCCCGTACACCGGCAGCAGGCGCGAAGGGCCGTGCCGCAGCAGTGACGGCGGCAGCAGCGACAGCGGGTCCAGATACGCGGCGCCCCGGCGCAGCCCCCAGTGCAGGCAGCCCGCCGCGCAGTGGGACGGCCCCGCCGCCAGCACGGCCACCGCCTGGCCCGCCGTGACCTCGTCGCCCTCCGCGACCAGCGGGCGCACCGGCTCGTACGTCGTCCGCAGCGGCGGGTCGCCCGTCCCCGCGAGCTCGACGGAGACCACCCCGCGCCCGGCGACCGGCCCCGCGAACGAGACCCGGCCCGCGGCGGCCGCCAGTACCTCGGTGCCCGGGGCGGCGGCCAGGTCCACGCCCCGGTGGCCCGGCCCGTAAGGACCGGCGGGCGGCTCCCATCCCCGTACGACCGAAGGACGCCCCGCCAGCGGCCAGACCCGCGCCCCGCCGCCCGCCGCCACGGCCGCGCCCGGCCATCCGCCCCACGCCGTCAGCACGGCGAGCAGGACGGCCCAGGGCAGCCACCACCGCGCCCGTTCGCTTGTGATTCGCATGGCGCCACCGTCCCCCGGACCCCGCCCGCGTGGGGATCATGAGCCGGATCTGTGGACTACCGGCCGGTTGTGGACAGCGCCGTCACCCGGGACCCGGACGGTCCCGTACACTTCTTCAGGCGACCCGGGTCACCGGGTCGACTTCGCACGCCCCGCCACCACCCGTTCAGCGGAGGTGGCCGCGCCCCTCGGTCCCTTGCGGCACGGCGCGCCGGGGCGTCAGGCGCGACAGCAATCCTGCTGCCGCGGCAACCGAGAAAATCAAGGAGTACGGCCATGGCCGTCGTCACGATGCGGGAGCTGCTGGAGAGCGGCGTCCACTTCGGTCACCAGACCCGTCGCTGGAACCCGAAGATGAAGCGCTTCATCTTCACCGAGCGCAACGGCATCTACATCATCGACCTGCTCCAGTCGCTGTCGTACATCGACCGCGCCTACGAGTTCGTCAAGGAGACCGTCGCGCACGGCGGCTCCATCATGTTCGTGGGTACGAAGAAGCAGGCCCAGGAGGCCATCGCCGAGCAGGCGACGCGCGTCGGCATGCCGTACGTCAACCAGCGCTGGCTCGGTGGCATGCTCACCAACTTCTCCACCGTCTACAAGCGCCTCCAGCGCCTGAAGGAGCTGGAGCTCATCGACTTCGAGGACGTGGCCGCCTCCGGCCTCACCAAGAAGGAGCTCCTGGTCCTCTCCCGTGAGAAGGCCAAGCTGGAGAAGACCCTCGGTGGTATCCGCGAGATGCAGAAGGTGCCGAGCGCCGTCTGGGTCGTCGACACCAAGAAGGAGCACATCGCCGTCGGTGAGGCGCGCAAGCTCCACATCCCGGTCGTCGCGATCCTCGACACCAACTGCGACCCCGACGAGGTCGACTACAAGATTCCGGGCAACGACGACGCGATCCGCTCCGTCACCCTGCTCACCCGCGTGATCGCCGACGCCGTCGCCGAGGGCCTCATCGCCCGCTCCGGCGCCGCCACCGGCGACTCGAAGCCGGGCGAGAAGGCCGCCGGCGAGCCCCTCGCCGAGTGGGAGCGTGACCTGCTCGAAGGCGACAAGAAGGCCGACGCCGAGGTCCAGTCCTCCGTCGAGACCGAGAAGGACGCCGCCGCCGACGCGAAGCCGGAGGCCATCGCCGCCGACGCCGAGCAGGCCGAGGCCCCGGCCGCGGACGCCGAGCAGGCCTGACACCCGTCACGGCTGAAGACGGCGGGGGCCGGTGCACTGGCACCGCCCCCGCCGTCCACCCGTAGATCTTTCAGACTTCGAGAGAGAACACAGACTCATGGCGAACTACACCGCCGCTGACGTCAAGAAGCTCCGCGAGCTCACCGGCGCCGGCATGATGGACTGCAAGAAGGCGCTCGACGAGGCCGACGGCAACGTCGACGCCGCCGTCGAGGCGCTGCGTATCAAGGGCCAGAAGGGCGTCGCCAAGCGCGAGGGCCGTTCCGCCGAGAACGGCGCGGTCGTCTCCCTCGTCTCCGAGGACAAGACCTCCGGCGTTCTGGTCGAGCTCAAGTGCGAGACCGACTTCGTCGCCAAGGGCGACAAGTTCCAGGCCGTCGCCAACGCCCTCGCCGCGCACGTCGCCGCGACCGCCCCGGCCGACATCGAGGCGCTGCTCGCCTCCGAGATCGAGCCCGGCAAGACCGTCCAGGCGTACGTGGACGAGGCCAACGCCAACCTCGGCGAGAAGATCGTCCTGGACCGCTTCGCGCAGTTCCAGGGTGCCTTCGTCTCGGTCTACATGCACCGCACCATGCCCGACCTGCCCCCGCAGATCGGTGTGATGGTCGAGCTGGACAAGGCCGACGCCGACCTGGCCAAGGGCCTCGCCCAGCACATCGCCGCCTTCGCGCCGAAGTACCTCGCCCGCGAGGACGTCCCGGCCGAGGTCGTCGAGGCCGAGCGCCGCGTCGCCGAGGAGACCACCCGCGCCGAGGGCAAGCCCGAGGCCGCCCTCCCGAAGATCGTCGAGGGTCGCGTCAACGGCTTCTTCAAGGAGGCCACCCTCCTCGGCCAGCCGTACGCGCTGGACAACAAGAAGTCGGTCCAGAAGGTTCTGGACGAGGCCGGTGTCACCCTGAAGCGCTTCACGCGTATCAAGGTCGGCATCTGAGTCCGTCCGCGAAAAACGGCGGACCCGGTAGGGTCTGGTGCAGTCGACGGCCGCACACCGCCGTACGACCGCAGATCTGACGAGGAGGCCATTGCCGCAAGGGACACCAGACCCATCGGCAATGGCCTTCTTCGTATGTGCACGAGGAGAACCCATGAACAAGGGCGCGGACGCCGCCAAAGACGACGACAAGCGCGAGGACGGCAAGGTGCGCGGACGCTTCATGCTGAAGCTGTCCGGAGAGGCGTTCGCCGGTGGCGGGGGCCTCGGTGTCGACCCCGACGTCGTGCACGCCATCGCCCGCGAGATCGCGGCCGTCGTCCGGGACGGCGCGGAGATCGCGGTCGTCATCGGCGGCGGCAACTTCTTCCGCGGCGCCGAGCTCCAGCAGCGGGGCATGGACCGGGCGCGCTCCGACTACATGGGCATGCTCGGCACCGTGATGAACTGCCTCGCCCTCCAGGACTTCCTGGAGAAGGAGGGCATCGACTCCCGCGTCCAGACCGCCATCACCATGGGTCAGGTCGCGGAGCCGTACATCCCGCTGCGCGCCGTGCGGCACCTGGAGAAGGGCCGCGTCGTGATCTTCGGCGCGGGCATGGGCATGCCCTACTTCTCCACCGACACCACCGCCGCCCAGCGCGCCCTGGAGATCGACGCCGAGGCGCTGCTCATGGGGAAGAACGGCGTGGACGGGGTCTACGACTCCGACCCGAAGACCAACCCGGCCGCGGTCAAGTTCGACGCGCTGGAGTACAGCGAGGTGCTCGCCCGCGACCTCAAGGTCGCCGACGCCACCGCCATCACGCTCTGCCGTGACAACGAGCTGCCGATCCTCGTCTTCGAGCTCACCGCCGCGGGCAATATCGCCCGCGCGGTCAAGGGTGAGAAGATCGGCACGCTCGTGAGCGACCAGGACACCCGCGCCTGACCACCGGCGCGCCCACCGGGGAGACCCGGTGGGGCAGGGGTGCGGGACCGCCCCGGAAGATGGACAACGGCCTGCCGGTCGGACACCGTGCAGGTGAGGACGCGACGCAGGACCCGCCGGGCCCGCCGGGCCCGGTCAAGACACGCAGGAGCACGTGGTGATCGAAGAAACCCTCCTTGAGGCCGAGGAGAAGATGGAGAAGGCCGTCGTCGTGGCGAAAGAGGACTTCGCCGCGATCCGCACCGGCCGTGCGCACCCGGCGATGTTCAACAAGATCGTCGCCGACTACTACGGCTCGCCGACCCCGATCAACCAGCTGGCCTCGTTCTCGGTGCCCGAGCCCCGTATGGCCGTCGTGACACCGTTCGACAAGACCGCGCTGCGCAACATCGAGCAGGCCATCCGCGACTCGGACCTCGGCGTCAACCCGAGCAACGACGGCAATATCATCCGGGTCAACTTCCCCGAGCTGACCGAGGAGCGCCGCCGCGACTACATCAAGGTCGCGAAGACCAAGGCCGAGGACTCCAAGATCTCGATCCGGGCCGTCCGCCGCAAGGCCAAGGAAACGCTCGACAAGCTCGTCAAGGACAAGGAGTCCGGCGAGGACGAGGTGCGCCGTGCCGAGAAGGAGCTCGACGACACCACCGCGAAGTACGTCGCGCAGGTGGACGAGCTGCTGAAGCACAAGGAAGCCGAGCTGCTCGAAGTCTGATGAACGACTCTTCCTGGGGCGCTCCGCAGGGCGCCGGCCACCGGGGCGCGCCGGAGATGCAGGGCGCTGCGGCGGGTCCTGCCTACGATGTGCACGACGCCCAGCAGACTCGGCCCATGCCCATCGTGCCGGACGTTCCCGACGCAGGTAGAGACGCTGAAGACCGTGATCACCGGGACCAGGGGGCCGGACGCCTGAGCGGCGGCCCCCTGGTCCGCGACGAGAAGCCGCAGGAGCCCATGCCGACCGAGCCGACGCCCCCGCCGCCTCCGCAGAAGAAGCGCGCGGGCCGGGACCTGGGAGCCGCCATAGGGGTCGGCCTGGGGCTCGGCGCCCTGGTCGTCGTCTCGCTCTTCGTCGTCAAGGCCGTCTTCGTCGGCGTCATCGTGCTCGCCGTCGTGGTCGGCCTCTGGGAGCTCACCTCCCGGCTTGAGGAGCGCAAGGGCATCAAGGCGCCCCTCGTGCCGCTCGCCGTCGGCGGCGCCGCCATGGTCGTCGCGGGGTACGCGCGCGGGGCCGAGGGCGCCTGGATCGCCATGGCCCTGACCGCCCTGGCGGTGCTCGTGTGGCGGATGGCGCAGCCGCCCGAGAACTACCTCAGGGACGTCACGGCGGGTATCTTCGCCGCGTTCTACGTGCCCTTCCTGGCCACCTTCGTCGCCATGCTCCTGACCGCCGACGACGGGCCGCAGCGGGTGCTGACCTTCCTGCTGCTGACCGTGGTCAGCGACACGGGGGCGTACGCGGTCGGCTGGCGGTTCGGCAAGCACAAGCTGGCTCCGCGCATCAGCCCCGGCAAGACCCGCGAGGGCCTGTTCGGGGCGGTCACCTTCGCCATGGTGGCCGGCGCGCTGTGCATGCAGTTCCTGATCGACGACGGTTCCTGGTGGCAGGGGCTGCTGCTGGGCCTCGCGGTCGCGGCCAGCGCCACCCTGGGCGACCTGGGCGAGTCCATGATCAAGCGGGACCTCGGGATCAAGGACATGGGCACGCTGCTGCCCGGCCACGGCGGGATCATGGACCGGCTGGACTCGCTGCTGCCGACCGCCCCGGTGGTCTGGCTGCTGCTCGTGCTGTTCGTCGGCTCCGGCTGACCGGCTCCGGCCTGCGGTTTTCCGCGCGAAGGCCCGTCGTCCACAGGGCGGCGGGCCTTCGCCGTTCCGTCTGCGACACTGGAAGAACCATGCCTAAGCCCGGAGAACTCACTTTCGTCGCGCCCCGCGGAGCCAAGAAGCCGCCGCGGCACCTCGCCGACCTCACGCCCGCCGAGCGCAGGGAGGCCGTCGCCGCGATCGGCGAGAAGCCGTTCCGCGCCCAGCAGCTCTCGCAGCACTACTTCGCGCGGTACGCGCACGACCCGGCCGAGTGGACCAACATCCCGGCCGGATCGCGGGACAAGCTCGCCGAGGCGATGTTCCCCGACCTGATGTCCGTCGTCCGGCACATCAGCTGCGACGACGACACCACCCGTAAGACCCTCTGGAAGCTGCACGACGGGACGCTGGTCGAGTCCGTCCTGATGCGCTACCCGGAGCGGGTCACCATGTGCATCTCCTCGCAGGCCGGCTGCGGGATGAACTGCCCGTTCTGCGCGACCGGGCAAGCCGGTCTCGACCGGAACCTGTCGACCGCGGAGATCGTCCACCAGATCGTGGACGGCATGCGCGCCCTGCGTGACGGCGAGGTCCCCGGCGGCCCCGCCCGGCTCTCCAACATCGTGTTCATGGGCATGGGCGAGCCGCTGGCCAACTACAACCGCGTCGTCGGCGCGATCCGCCGGCTGACCGACCCGGAGCCCGACGGTCTCGGCCTCTCGCAGCGCGGGATCACCGTGTCCACCGTCGGCCTGGTGCCCGCGATGCTGCGGTTCGCCGACGAGGGGTTCAAGTGCCGCCTCGCGGTCTCGCTGCACGCCCCGGACGACGAGCTGCGCGACACCCTGGTGCCGGTCAACACCCGGTGGAAGGTGCGCGAGGTGCTGGACGCCGCGTGGGAGTACGCGGAGAAGTCAGGCCGCCGCATCTCCATCGAGTACGCCCTGATCCGCGACATCAACGACCAGGCGTGGCGCGGCGACCTGCTGGGCCGCCTCCTCAAGGGCAAGCGGGTCCACGTCAACCTCATCCCGCTGAACCCGACGCCCGGCTCCAAGTGGACCGCCTCGCGGCCCGAGGACGAGCGGGCGTTCGTGGAGGCCATCGCGAGCCACGGTGTGCCGGTCACCGTCCGCGACACCCGGGGCCAGGAGATCGACGGCGCCTGCGGGCAGCTGGCGGCCTCCGAGCGCTGAGGACGAGCGGCCCCGGGACCCGGCCGAAAACGGCCGTGTAGCCTGGGGCCGAAATCAACTGCATATTCCGACAGGGGAGCGCCACAGCGCTGAGAGTGCGGCACCAAGGACAGGTTGGCCGCAGACCCTCTGAACCTCGCCCGGGTCATTCCGGGTAGGAAGTTCGGACCTTACTCAAG
The DNA here is from genome assembly GCF_045161735.1 of Streptomyces sp. NBC_00726. NCBI lineage: Bacteria > Bacillati > Actinomycetota > Actinomycetes > Kitasatosporales > Streptomycetaceae > Streptomyces > Streptomyces sp. NBC_00726. The sequence goes on from NZ_CP108983.1 coordinate 5,071,696, forward strand.
CTGTTGCGCCCTGCCCGCTTCCGGCTCCGGCCGGTGTGCGGGCGGGGCCGCGTCTCTTCCTGGTCACTCCAGGAGGAATCACACATGAGCACCACCCAGAAGGCCGCCGTGGCGGCCGTCGCAGCCGCGCTCGGCGTCACCGCGCTGGCCGGCTGCGGAAGTTCCGACGACTCGGCGTCCGGTTCCGGCTCGGCCAAGGGCTCCGGTTCCAAGACCGTCACCCTGGTCAGCCACGACTCCTTCAACGCCTCCAAGGACGTGCTGAAGGAGTTCACCCGGGAGACCGGCTACACCGTCAAGGTCCTCAAGAGCGGGGACGCGGGTGCCGCGCTGAACCAGGAGATCCTGACCAAGGGCTCCCCGCGCGGCGATGTGTTCTTCGGCGTCGACAACACCCTGCTCTCGCGCGCCCTGGACAACGGCCTGTTCACCCCGTACGAGGCCAAGGGCCTGGACCGGGTCCCGGCCGATGTCCAGCTGGACGCGGACAAGCACCGGGTCACCCCGGTCGACACCGGTGACATCTGCGTCAACTACGACAAGAAGTACTTCGCCGACAAGAAGCTCGCGCCGCCGAAGACCTTCGCCGACCTGGCGAAGCCCGCGTACAAGAACCTGCTCGTCACCGAGAACGCCGCGACCTCCTCGCCCGGCCTCGGCTTCCTCCTCGGCACCATCGGCACCTTCGGCGAGGACGGCTACCAGGACTACTGGAAGAAGCTGAAGGACAACGGCGTCAAGGTCGTGGACGGCTGGGAGCAGGCGTACAACGAGGAGTTCTCCGGCTCGGCCGGCGGCAAGAAGGCCAAGGCCGACCGCCCGCTCGTCGTCAGCTACGCCTCCAGCCCGCCCGTCGAGGTGCTGTACGCGGACCCGCAGCCGAAGACCGCGCCGACCGGGGTCGCCACCGGCACCTGCTTCCGCCAGATCGAGTTCGCCGGTCTGCTGGACGGCGCGAAGAACGAGGCGGGCGGCAAGGCCCTGCTGGACTTCCTGATCGGGAAGAAGTACCAGGAGGACATGCCGCTCACCATGTTCGTCAGCCCGGTCGCGAAGGACGCCAAGGTGCCCGAGCTGTTCACGAAGTTCGGCGCCACCGCGGACAAGCCGGCGACGGTCGCCCCGGACGCCATCGCCGAGAACCGTGAGCAGTGGGTCCAGTCATGGTCCTCGCTCGTAGTGAAGTAGCGAAGACCCCCGTACGCGGACCGGGCGCGCGCGGGAGGTCCGCACGCGCCCGGGCCCGGCGCGGGACCGCGGTGCGGCTCGGCCTGATGGCCGTGCCCGTCGTGTTCTTCGCCGTGTTCTTCGCCTACCCGGTCGCCGCGATCGTCGGCCGGGGGCTCAAGGCGGACGGCGTCTGGCAGTTCGGCAGGTTCGGCGAGGTGCTGGCCCGGCCGGAGATCCGGGACGTCCTGTGGTTCACGCTGTGGCAGGCGCTCGCCTCGACCGCGCTGACGCTGCTGATCGCGCTGCCCGGCGCGTATGTCTTCGCCCGGTTCGACTTCCCCGGCAAGCAGGTGCTGCGGGCCGTGGTCACGGTGCCGTTCGTGCTGCCGACCGTCGTCGTGGGCACCGCCTTCCTCGCGCTGCTCGGGCGCGGCGGGCTGCTGGACGAGCTGTGGGGCGTACGGCTCGACACCACCGTGTGGGCGATCCTGCTGGCGCACGTCTTCTTCAACTACGCGGTCGTCGTCCGGACCGTGGGCGGGCTCTGGGCGCAGCTCGACCCGCGCCAGGAGGAGGCCGCCCGGGTGCTGGGCGCGAGCCGGTTCACCGCCTGGCGGCGCGTCACGCTGCCCGCGCTCGCCCCGGCCGTGGCCGCCGCCGCGCTGATGGTCTTCCTCTTCACCTTCACCTCCTTCGGGGTCGTGCAGATCCTCGGCGGTCCCGGCTTCTCCACACTGGAGGTGGAGATCTACCGGCAGACCGCCCAGCTGCTCGCCCTGCCCACGGCCGCCGTGCTCACGCTCGTGCAGTTCGCCGCCGTCGGCGCGATCCTCGCCGTGCACGCCTGGACCGTACGCCGCAGGGAACGCGCCCTGAAGCTGGTCGACCCGGCGGCGACCGCGCGCAGGCCGCACGGGGCCGGGCAGTGGACCCTGCTCGCCGGGGTCCTGCTGAGCGTGCTGCTGCTCGTCCTGCTGCCGCTCGCGGTGCTGGTGGAACGCTCTCTGGGCGGCTCCGGTTTCGCCTACTACCGCGCGCTGACCTCGGCGGACGCCAACAGCGGTACGTTCCTGGTGGCGCCGGTCGAAGCCATCGGGAACTCGCTGCGCTACGCCCTCGTCGCGACCCTGATCGCCCTTGTCGTCGGCGGGCTCGCCGCCGCCGCGCTCACCCGGCGGGCGGGCCGGCTCGTCCGGGGCTTCGACGCGCTGCTGATGCTGCCGCTCGGGGTCTCCGCGGTCACCGTCGGCTTCGGCTTCCTGATCACCCTGGACGAGCCGCCGCTGGATCTGCGCACCTCCTGGATTCTGGTGCCGCTCGCCCAGGCGCTGGTCGGGGTGCCCTTCGTCGTACGGACCATGCTGCCGGTGCTCCGGGCGGTGGACGCGCGGCTGCGCGAGGCGGCGGCGGTGCTCGGAGCCTCGCCGCTGCGGGCCTGGCGCGAGGTGGACTTCCCGCTCGTACGGCGGGCGCTGCTGGTCGCCGCCGGGTTCGCGTTCGCCGTGTCGCTGGGGGAGTTCGGCGCGACCGTGTTCATCGCGCGGCCCGACAACCCGACGCTGCCGGTGGCCGTGGCGCGGCTGCTCGGCCGCTCCGGGGACCTCAACTACGGGCAGGCCATGGCCCTCAGCACCGTCCTGATGCTCGTGTGCGCGGTGTCGCTGCTGCTGCTCGAACGCATCCGCACCGACCGATCCGGGGAGTTCTGAAACATGCTGACGCTCGAATCGGCCACCGTCCGCTTCGGTGACCGGGCCGCGCTCGACGGGGTCGACCTGGAGGTCGCCGACCATGAGACCGTCTGCGTCCTCGGGCCGAGCGGCAGCGGCAAGTCCACCCTGCTGCGTCTGGTCGCCGGGCTCCAGGAGCCGGACGGCGGCCGGGTTCTGCTCGATGGCACCGACCAGGACGGCATCCCGGTCCACCGGCGCGGCCTCGGCCTGATGTTCCAGGACCACCAGCTCTTCCCGCACCGGGACGTCGGCGCCAACGTCGCCTTCGGCCTGCGGATGCACGGGGCCGGCCGGGGCGAACAGGACCACCGGGTCGCCGAACTCCTCGACCTCGTCGGCCTCCCCGGCGCCGAACGCCGCGCCGTCGCCGCGCTCTCCGGCGGCGAGCAGCAGCGCGTCGCCCTGGCCCGTGCCCTCGCCCCCAGCCCCAGGCTGCTGATGCTCGACGAGCCCCTGGGCCAGCTGGACCGCAGCCTGCGCGAACGGCTCGTCGTGGAGCTGCGCGCCCTCTTCGGCCGCCTCGGCACCACCGTGCTCGCCGTCACCCACGACCAGGGCGAGGCGTTCGCGCTGGCCGACCGGGTCGTCGTGATGCGCGACGGCCGCGTCGCCCAGGCGGGCACCCCGCTGGAGGTGTGGCAGCGCCCCGCCTCCGCCTTCGTGGCCCGCTTCCTGGGCTTCGACAACGTGGTCGAGGCGACCGTCGAGGGGGCGGCGGCGGACACGGCCTGGGGCGAGGTGCCGGTCCCGGTGGGGTCACCACAGGGCGCCTGCGATCTGCTGGTGCGGCCGGCCGGCGTCCGGATCGGCGGCCCGGGGAAGGGACTGCGCTGCGTCGTGGGCGCGCGCACCTTCCGGGGCAGCCATGTCGCCGTGACCCTGCGCCCGGAGCGCGGTCCGGTGCTGGAGGCCGAGTGCTCGCTGCGCGGGACGCCGGAGGAGGGCGAGCGGGTGGGCGTCACCTTCGACGCGTCGGAGTGCGTGGTGCTGCCCGCGCTGTTCTGACCGGGCCGCGCGCCGTCGGCCGTGTCGTCGGACGCGCCGCCGGACACGCCGCCGGACACGCCTTCATACGGGCCGGCGGAGCGCGTCGACCAGGGCGCGGGGGTCGTCGGCGTGGAAGCGGATGGTGTGCGCCCCCTCCGGAGCGCCGAGCGGGCGGGTGAAGGGCAGCGGCCGGTTCAGCTCCAGGGTCACCGAGGTCTGGCTGCCCACGATCAGGTCGAGGACCCCGTCGTCGGAGAGGCTGATCAGGCGGCCGTCCGGGTAGCGCCGGTCGACCCGGGCCGAGACGACCGCGTCGCGCGGCACGACGAGATCGAAGAGTGCCCCGTAACGGATCCGCAGAGAGCCGTCGGGGCGCACGACATGCGGCCGGGTGACGCAGGCCGCGTGCAGGGCCAGCACCAGGACGAGGCCGTACAGGTCGAGCACCAGGAACACCCGGTGCACCACCGGCCACGGGATGAGGAGGGCCAGGCCCACCGTCTCGACGGCCATCACGAAGAGCATCCCGTACATCATCGCGGTCTGCGGCGCGGTGTACGCGACGGCGAGGTCCCCGGGGCGTACACCGTGCGTGCGGCGCCGGACCCATCGCGCCAGGGACGCGACAGCGCGCAGCTCGTGGAGGACCAGGCGGCGGACCGCCACCGGCACCGCCTGCTCCACGGCGGCCCGCCGCGCCGCCCGGGGGTCCGCGCCGCCGGCGCGCGCCGCGGCGTACAGCGAGCGCAGCACCCGGGCCTCCAGGAGCAGCACGGCGAGCACCAGCGCCTCGGCGCCCGCCAGGGCCCACCCGGGCGGCCGGACCCCGGCCACCAGGCAGGCCGCCAGGGCCAGTTCCCCGGACAGCACGGCGGCTGCGGCGACCCGGGCCGTCCGTACGCCGCTCATCCCCGGCCCCGCGCGACGAACGCCTCCATGAGCCGGCTCACGACCTCCGCCTGCGCGGGGGCGTACTCGGCGAGCATCGCCTCCTTGAGCCCGGCCACGACGACCCCGTCCGCGGGAATCGCGGCGAACAGTTCCTCGGGGACGGCCGCCATCAGATCGGCCGCCAGCGGGGCGATCCGAGGATCGTCGGCCGGCGCGTCGGCGAGCGCGTCCAGGCGCTCGTACAGTGCGCTGACCGCGGGGTCGGTGACCAGCGTTCCGAACAGCGCGAACATGTCCTGGGCACCGGTGCCGGGCGCGTCCATCAGCGTGAGGTGGTCGCGGTCCTTGGCCGCGCTTGGCGAATCGGTCTCCGGGGCCTGTGCCAGCAGCGCGGCGAGGGCGGGCGAGACGGGCCCGGTGGCACCGGGCGGCTCGGCGAGCAGGGCTGCGAGGCGGCGCCGGCGCTCCCGGATGGCCGCCTCCTGACGGGCCAGGTCCGCGTCGAGCTCCGCCAGCACCTCGGCCAGGTCCCGCCCGGCGTCGTCGGCGAGGACGTCGCGCACCTCATCGAGCCCGAGACCGAGCTCGGTCAGCCGGCGCACCCGGGCGAGCAGTACGGCATCGCGGATGCTGTACGCCCGGTAGCCGTTGGGGCGCCGCTCCGGTTCCGGGAGCAGCCCGACGTGGTGGTAGTGCCGGACGGCCCGGGTGGTGAGCCCGACGAGCGCGGCGATCTCTCCGATTCGCATGCCGCCAGTAGAAACCCTGCCGCTGCGTCAAGGTCAACCGCGGGCCGCTCACGAAAAGTCGCGTTTAACCGGCCGGGCAAGGGGCCCGGCCGGTCCGGTGGTCGCGTCCGGCCGCGCTCAGGGGGTCAGCGGCAGCGCGGCCAGTTCGGCGATTGCCCAGGTGAGCGGGGCGAAGAGGGCCAGCAGCGCCACCGCGCGCAACGCGGTCGCCGCGCGCAGCGCCGAGGCCGGGGCCCCGAGCCGTAGCAGCGCCCTGGCCGTCTCGGCGCGGGCCTGGCGGGCCTCCAGGGCCGAGGTCAGCAGCGTCGCCGTGGTGCAGCCGACGACGAGCACCGCCCCCAGCGCGGTGAGCGGGCCGAACGGCCGGGGCCCGGTCCCGTACAGCGCGAAGGCGGCGATGACCGCCGACAGGACCGCGCAGACGATGCCGAGCGGGCGGCCGATCCGGCGCGCCTCGTCCATCAGGACCCGGCCGGCCAGCAGGCGTACGGCACCGGGCCGGGCCGTCTGGAGCAGCTTGCCGCACAGGTAGGTCAGGCCGGGGCCCGCCGTGGCCAGGCCGATCGCCGTGAGCGTCCAGCCGACGAGCACCCAGGCCGGGGTGGAGTCCAGTTTGCCCGGCAGCGGGAAGGGGCTGCCGGGCGTGCCCCGGCTCGCGTACGCCTCGACCGCGAGACCGGCCGCGGTCAGGGCCACCCCCCAGGGCAGCCCGCCCGGCGGCGCGGCGGGGGCCGGGATCTCCTCGGCGGGCACCGGGTCGCCGCCGTCGTCCGTCTCGCGCGCCGCCCCCGCCGGGCGGCCGCGCAGCGCCAGCGCACTGCCCGTCGCGGCCGCCACCGGCACCAGGGCCAGCAGGACCAGCACGGCGGCGATCGGCAGCGACGCGTCCGCGCCGAGCAGCCCGGCGGCGGCGCCGTCGAACGGCAGTCCGGACAGGTCACCGCGCAGATGGAGGAAGAACAGCAGCGCCACCGCGGAGCCGAGCGTGCACGAGACGGCGGTGGAGACCGCGGCGAGCACGCTGAGCTTCACCGGCCCGAGGCCCACGGCGGACAGCCCGCTGCGCGGCCGGGTGCTCGGGTCCGTACGGGCCACCGCGACGGCGAACTGCACGGTGGCGGCCAGCGGGATGAAGCACCACAGCAGCCGCAGCACCGAACCCGCCGAATCCGGGTGCCCGGCGGCGTAACCGAGGGCGCACAGGAGGAGGAAACCGACCCCGGCGGAGGCGGCCGCGACCAGCAGCCGCCGCATCAGGACCAGTGGATGGGAACCGCGGGCTAGACGGAGAGCGAGCACGCCGCGCGCCCCTCCGGATCGGCTTCGGCGGGCAGCCCGACGGTGGCGACCCGGCGCCCGTCGAGCAGCGGCACCACGCGGTCGGCGAGCGCGGCGATCTCGGCGTCGTGCGTGGCGAGCACCACCGTGATCCCGTGCGAGCGGGCGGCACTGGTCAGGGTCCGCAGGACGTGCGTGCGGTCCGTGCGGTGCAGCGTCGCGGTCGGCTCGTCGGCGAAGATCACCGAGGGCCCGGCGGCCAGCGCGCGGGCCACGGCGATCCGCTGCCGCTGGCTCTGCTGGAGGGTGTGCGGGCGCTTCTTGGCGCAGGTGCCGATGTCCAGGCGCTCCAGCCACTCCATGGCGGCCTTCCTGGCCTCCCGGTGCGAGGCGCCGCGCAGCAGGAGCGGCAGGGCGGTGTTCTCCCAGGTGTTCAGCTCCGGGACGAGCTGCGGTTCGGGGGCGATCCAGCCGAACTTGTCGCGGCGCAGCCGCTCGCGCAGCCGCGGCCCCATCGTGTGCACGGGCACGCTGTTGAACCAGACCTCGCCCTGCTCGGGCACCAGCTGGCCGGAGAGGCAGTGCAGCAGCGTCGTCTTGCCGCTGCCGCGCGGACCGGTGACCGCGAGGATCTCGCCGTCGCGGATGCCCAGGGAGACCCCGCCGAGCGCGGGTGAGCCGTTGTGGGAGTGCTGTAGGGAACGCGCCCAGATCACATCGTTGTCCGGCGGGGCCACCATGGCGTACACCTCGGTTCAGATCAGATATCCCGTCCCCTGTACGGGGGAACGAAGAGGGGGCCGATCGGTCACTCGGCACCGTAAGGATTCGGATCGCGGTGAGCGGACAGCACGCGGCCCGGGCCCGCCTCTTCCCACTCGATCGGGCGCATACCGGCCGCTCCTGAGCCCGGGGGAAGCCTCGCCCGGCACAGCACACCGGTGCCCGACTACGCTGGTCGTCTCACCCATTGGACATTTACGAGGAGGGGTGGCCGTGACCGCCGAGGTACGCCGTCTGCGCAACTACATCAACGGGGAGTTCCGGGACGCCGCCGACGGGCGGACGATCGACGTGGTCAACCCGGTGACCGAGGAGGTCTACGCGACCTCGCCGCTCTCCGGCCCCGCCGACGTCGACGCCGCGATGGCCGCCGCCGCGGCCGCGTTCCCCGCCTGGCGCGACGCCACACCGGCCGAGCGCCAGCGCGCCCTGCTCAGGATCGCGGACGCCTTCGAGGAGCGGGCCGAGGACCTCATCGCCGCCGAGTCCGAGAACACCGGCAAGCCGCTCGGGCTGACCCGCACCGAAGAGATCCCGCCGATGGTGGACCAGATCCGCTTCTTCGCGGGCGCCGCCCGGCTCCTGGAGGGGCGCTCGGCCGGTGAGTACATGGAGGGGCTGACCTCCATCGTGCGCCGCGAACCGGTCGGCGTCTGTGCGCAGGTCGCGCCGTGGAACTACCCGATGATGATGGCCGTCTGGAAGTTCGCCCCGGCGCTCGCCGCGGGCAACACCGTCGTCATCAAGCCGTCCGACACCACGCCCGCCTCGACCGTGCTGATCGCCGAGATCATCGGGCAGCTGCTGCCCAGGGGCGTCTTCAACGTCATCTGCGGCGACCGCGACACCGGCCGCGCGATGGTCGAGCACCGGACCCCGGCGATGGCCTCCATCACGGGCTCGGTGCGGGCGGGTATGCAGGTCGCCGAGTCGGCCGCCAAGGACGTCAAGCGGGTCCACCTGGAGCTCGGCGGCAAGGCGCCCGTCGTCGTCTTCGAGGACACCGACCTCGCCAAGGCCGTCGAGGACATCTCGGTCGCGGGCTACTTCAACGCCGGCCAGGACTGCACGGCCGCCACCCGCGTGCTGGTTCACGAGTCCATCCACGACGAGTTCGTCACCGCGCTCGCCAAGGCCGCCGCCGACACGAAGACCGGCCTGCCGGACGACGAGGACGTGCTCTACGGCCCGCTCAACAACGCCAACCAGCTGGCCCAGGTCAGCGGCTTCATCGAGCGCCTTCCCGCCCACGCCCGGGTCGAGGCCGGCGGCCACCGGGTCGGCGACAAGGGCTACTTCTACGCCCCGACCGTCGTCTCCGGGCTCAAGCAGGACGACGAGATCATTCAGCACGAGGTCTTCGGACCCGTCATCACCGTCCAGTCGTTCCGCGACGAGGCCCAGGCAGTGGAGTGGGCCAACGGTGTCGAATACGCCCTCGCCTCCTCGGTGTGGACCAAGGACCACGCGCGCGCCATGCGGATGTCCAAGAACCTGGACTTCGGCTGCGTCTGGATCAACACCCACATCCCGCTGGTCGCCGAGATGCCGCACGGCGGTTTCAAGAAGTCCGGTTACGGCAAGGACCTCTCGGCCTACGGCTTCGAGGACTACACGCGCATCAAGCACGTGATGACGTCCATCGAGGGCTGAGCGAACACCCCGCGCCCCCGTGCGAACCGGCCGGTTCACACGGGGGCGCGGCCCGTGCTGCCCTCTACCGGGGGTGGCGTAAAGAGCCGGTAAATGCGGGCGTACGCTGCGGACATGAGCGAGCAACGCGCCTTGCGACGGCGTATACGCGTGTGGTTGGTCGTCTTCATCGTCTGTCTGGTACTGAGCGGGCTGACCGCCTTCCCGCTCGTCCACGAACTGCGGTGGACCGAGGATCTGCTGACGTCCTCGGCCTCTCCCGTCCCCGAACACCTCCCCGGCCTGCTGGACTGGATCACCCGCGTCCGCACCGGCCTCGACGAGGCCGACGCCCGGTATCCCTTCGTGCTGTACGGCACCGACTGGCTGGCCTTCGCCCACCTGGTCATCGCGGTCGCCTTCTACGGGCCCTTCCGCGACCCGGTCCGCAACATCTGGGTCATCGAGTTCGGCATGATCGCCTGCGCCGGGGTCATCCCGCTCGCGCTGATCTGCGGCCCGATCCGCGACATCCCGTTCTGGTGGTCGGTCATCGACATGTCGTTCGGCGTCTTCGGAGTGATCCCGCTGCTGATCGTGCACCGCAAGATCAAGCGCCTTGAGGCCATGGAGCGGGCACCTGAGCCGGAGCCGGTGGCGGCCTGACGCGACTGCGGTACGGGGGCCGGGTCACCGGCCCCCGTACCGGTCGATCAGCTTGCGGAGCACGTCGATCCGGTTGGTGGTGACGGAGTCCACGCCGTGCGCGAGCAGCCGGCGCATCGTCCGCCCGGTGTCGGCGGTCCAGGCCGAGACCAGCAGCCCGTCGCGGTGGTTGCGGTCCGCCAGCTCCCGGCTGACCAGACCGAACCGGTAGTTCAGCCAGCGCGGCCGGACCGCGTCGAGCAGCGCCGCACGCGGCGGGGCGAGCGTCGTCCAGGTCATCGCGATCTCGGCCGACGGGTCGGCCGCCCGCACCCGCAGCATCGCCTCGGGCCCCGCGCAGTAGTACACGCGCTCACCGGCCCCGCACTCCCGCACCACGCCCACCGTGCGCTTCACCGACTCCGGTGTGGAGCCCGGCAGATCGATCATCACGCGGTGCGCGCCGACGGCGAGCAGCGCCTCGCGCAGTGACGGCACCCCGCCCGCCGTCAGCTCGGTCAGCTCCTGGTGGCTGAGCCGGTCCAGCCGCAGGTCATGGCCCCACAGCCGGTCCAGCGTGGCGTCGTGCAGCAGGACCGGCACCCCGTCCCGGGTGACCCGGACGTCGATCTCCACCGCGTCCGCCCCGCGTTCGAGCGCGGAACGGATCGAGGCGAGGGTGTTCTCGCGGGCGCGGTACGGATCGCCGCGATGCGCGACGGCGGTGACAGGCATGGGGATGGGCATGGGGCCATTGTCACCGCCGGTGCGTCAGCGCCCGGCGCGGGTCAGCCAGTTGGCGGTGTACGTGTCGATCTCGTCGGACAGCGTCCGCTTGCCGGCCGGGTCCAGGAAGGACGCCTCGACGGCGTTCTTCGCGAGCGCGGCCAGACCCTGCTCGTCCAGGCCGAGGATGCGGGCGGCCACCGCGTACTCGTTGTTGAGGTCGGTGCCGAACATGGGCGGGTCGTCGCTGTTGATCGTGACCAGTACCCCGGCCTGGACCATCTCGCGGACCGGGTGCTGCTCGATGTCCTGCACGGCCCGGGTCGCGATGTTGGACGTGGGGCAGACCTCCAGGGCGATACGCCGCTCGGCGAGGTGGTCCAGCAGCTTGGGGTCGGCGACCGAGCTGGTGCCGTGGCCGATGCGCTCGGCGCGCAGCTCGGTCAGCGCGTCCCAGACGGTCTGCGGGCCCGTGGTCTCCCCGGCGTGCGGCACCGAGTGCAGGCCCTCGGCGATCGCGCGGTCGAAGTAGGGCTTGAACTGCGGGCGGTCCACACCGATCTCCGGGCCGCCGAGGCCGAACGACACCAGCCCCTCCGGCCGCAGGTCCACCGCGAGCCGGGTGGTCTCCTCGGCGGCCTCAAGACCGGCCTCACCGGGGATGTCGAAGCACCAGCGCAGTACGACGCCGAGCTCCCGCTCGGCCGCCTTGCGGGCGTCCTCGATCGCCTCCATGAACCCCTGCTCGGGAATGCCGCGCCGGGTCGAGGAGAACGGGGTGACCGTCAGCTCCGCGTACCGGATGTTCTGCCGGGCCATGTCCCGGGCGACCTCGTACGTCAGCACCCGGACGTCCTCCGGGGTGCGGATCAGGTCCACGACCGACAGGTAGACGTCGATGAAGTGGGCGAAGTCGGTGAAGGTGAAATAGTCGGCCAGCGCCTCGGGGGCGGTGGGGACCTTGGAGTCGGGGTGGTGCGCGGCCAGCTCCGCGACGATGCGGGGGGAGGCCGAACCGACGTGGTGGACATGGAGCTCGGCCTTGGGCAGCCCCGCGATGAAGGGGTGCAGGTCGGTCATCGGGGCCTCCGTGGGAGTGGCGTGTGACGGGCTCCGGTCGTGGGGTGACCGGGGCGGGGGACGGGAGTCATCGTAGGACGGGCCCGTAGCATGACCGCATCACGATGGGGGAGGCCCATGTCAGACAACACGGATCAGCCTGCGGACGGGGCCGCACCGATCGATCCCTGGGCACCGCCGGAGCGGCGCACACCGGCGGCTCCGGGCGGCCCCGAGCCCTCGGACAGCCCGGCGCCCCCGGTCGGCCGCGTGCCCCTGGACAAGAAGCCCGGCGCCGGGACCCCCGGCCCCGACGCCCCGCACACCCCGGCCGGCGGAACCCCGGCCGACGGAATACCCGGCGACGGCATATCCGGCGCCCCGCGCCCGCCCGCCGTGCACGACCAGCAGACGGTCACCTCCATGCCGGGCATCGGTACGGGACCCGTCCCGCCCACCGGATTCGGCACCCCGCAGACCGGGCCCGCCGGATGGGCCGCGCCCGGAACACCCGGGTCACCCGGAACACCCGGAACGCCCGGGTCCGTGCCCCCGCCGCCGGTCGGGCCGAACGGCCCGGGCCAGGCCGGACCGCCGCCGCAGGACGGCTTCCCGGGCACCCAGCCCCAGGAGGGCTACCCCGGCACCCCGCCGCAGTACGGCTACCCCGGCCCGCAGGCCCCCGGATACGGCTACCCCGGCGCCCAGCCCCCGCAGTTCGGCTACCCCGCCGGGCAGGCGCCGCAGTACGGCTACCAGGGCTACCCCGGCTACGGGAACCCCTGGGGCGGACCGGGGCCCGCCAACGGGATGGGCATCGCCGCCCTGGTGCTCGGCATCATCGCGACGGCCGGCTTCTGCATGTACGGCCTGGGCATCGTCCTCGGCGTCCTCGCGCTGATCTTCGGCATCATCGGCCGCGGCCGCGCCCAGCGGGGCGAGGCCGACAACGGGGGCGTGGCGCTGGCCGGGATCATCCTCGGCTCCATCGGGATCGTCATCAGCGCGGCCTTCCTCGGCTTCTTCATCTGGCTCGTGACCAACGACGAGTTCGACAACGAGGACAGCGGGTCCGACTACGAGCCCGCGCCCGTCTCCCTGGTCGCCGAGGCGCGCGGACTCCCGCCGCTGGGCCACTTCTCCGTACGGGCCTGAGCGCACCGGGACCACGGCTCGCGGGGCGACGGGGGACACCCCCGCCGCCCCGCGAGCCGTCTCATACGGACTCCGCCGCGCCCCGCAGCTCCCCCCGGGCCGCCATCAGCGCGAACCCGAGCAGATTGAGCCCGCGCCACTCCGCGGGGTCCTGGGCGCGCGGGTCGTCGGCCGCGAGCCCGATGCCCCAGATCCGGTCCATGGGGCTCGCCTCCACCAGCACCCGGTCGCCGGTGCGCAGCAGGAACGCGCCCAGCTCGGGGTCCTGGCCGAACTTGTGCGCGCTGCCCGCCACCACCAGGCCGTACCGCTCCCGCTTCCAGACGGTGTCCTCGAAGCCCCGGACCAGGCGGCCGATCTTCTTCGCCTCGGCCGGGCTCTTCGCCGCCACCGCCCGCTCCGCCGCCTCCGCGTCGCCGAACAGGCGGGCCTTGCCGGCCATCATCCAGTGCTCCGCCGACGCGTATGTCACTCCGTCGACCGTGAACGGCGAGGGCCACCACTGACTGAGGCAGCTCGCGCCGATGGAGCCGTCCGGGCGCGGCCGGTGCCCCCAGAAGCGCAGGTACTTCACCTTCTCGCCGCGGCCGGCCAGCCCGACGAGGTCTTCGATACTGCGCACGTCCCCCATGTGTTCCATGCTCCGGAGTCTGCCACCCGCCACTGACAACGGTCCGGCGTGACCTAGATCACTACCAATGAGTAGCCGAACCCGCGTCATGAACGGGCCCGGGCCCGCTCTCTCCCGTGAACGCGCCCGCCGCCCGGCCGGCGCGACCCGGACTACGGAGGCGGGCCATGAAGGGCTCGGAGGTCAGGGCAGCGGTCGAGTGGCTGGCGTCGGCGGCGCCCGATCCGCTCGCCTGCCGGTGGGACTGGGAGCGCGATCCGCGGGGGATCGCGCTGCTGCCCGCCGGCCGGCGCTGGGACGTACTGATCCTGCCGGGGGAGCTGGGCTATCCCACGCTCGACGTGCTCACCCGGCTCATCGACCGGCCCGGCCCGGTCCTCGCGGACTTCGGTGAGTCCCGGATGGGGTTCTTCGTGCCGCCGGGCACCGTCGCCCGCTGGGTCGGCACGGGCATCCGGGGGGCCGGGCACGGCACCTGGATCGTCGTCCCACACCCGGGCCGCCCGGCCGGAAAGGTGCGCTGGCTCGTCCCGCCCGACGGCTCCGGCACCCTCACCGACGCCGCGCTCCTGGAGCTCGCGATGCACGAGGCGGCGGCCGGTCCCGCAGGCGGCGAGGAGGTCTGACGGTGCCAGAGGTCTTGACAACCCGATTGGTCTGGACCATGTTGTGCGCGCCGCATCAATTCCCCGCGTCGCACCAATTCCCCCCTGTACGGAGGCCGTTGTGGAACGCACAAGACCCCCCGCCCGCCTGACCGGACTTGTGGCCGCCTTCTCGGCCGCCCTGCTCGCCGCGGGCGGTCTCGCCGCCTCGGCCCCCACCGCCGCCGCGGCCGACGCCGAGCTGGCGACCAACGGCACCTTCGAGGCCGGGCTGTCCGGCTGGAACTGCTCCGGCGGCAGCGGAGCGGCCGTCAGCACCCCCGTACACGGCGGGACTTCGGCGCTGAAGGCCACTCCGGCCGGCAGCGACAACGCGCAGTGCTCGCAGTCCGTGAAGGTCAAGCCCGGCTCCACGTACACGCTGAGCGCCTGGGTGCAGGGCAGTTACGTCTACCTCGGAGCCTCGGGCACCGGCACGACGGACGTCTCCACCTGGACGCAGTCCGCCCCCGGCTGGCAGAAGCTGACGACCACCTTCACGACCGGGCCGTCCACCACCTCGGTCGGCATCTACACGCACGGCTGGTACGGCACCCCGGCCTACTACGCCGACGACATCAGCCTCATCGGCCCCGGCGGCGACCCGGTCGTGCTGCCCTCCGCCCCCACGGCCCTCAAGGCCGGTACGGTCACCTCCTCCTCGGTCGCCCTGTCCTGGACGGGCTCCTCCGAGGCCACCGGCTACAACGTCTACCAGGGCGGCACCAAGGTCCGGAGCGTCACCGGGACCTCGGCCACCGTGACCGGACTCAGCGCCTCCACCGCGTACAGCTTCCAGGTCAGCGCCGTCAACGAGGCGGGCGAGTCCGCCAAGTCGGCCGCGGTCTCGGCGACCACCGGCAAGGGCGGCGACGACGGCGGTGACGGCGGTACCGGTACCCAGCTGCCGGCCCACGCGCTCGTCGGCTATCTGCACGCCAGCTTCGCCAACGGCTCCGGTTACACGCGCATGGCGGACGTCCCCGACTCCTGGGACGTCATCGACCTGGCCTTCGGTGAGCCGACCTCCGTCACCTCGGGCGACATCCGCTTCAAGCTCTGCCCGGTCGCCGAGTGCCCGAACGTCGAGTCGGAGGCCGAGTTCAAGGCGGCCATCAAGGCCAAGCAGGCCGCCGGCAAGAAGGTCCTGATCTCCATCGGCGGCCAGAACGGCCAGGTGCAGCTCGCCACCACCGCCGCCCGCGACATGTTCGTCTCCTCGGTGAGCAAGATCATCGACGAGTACGGTCTGGACGGCCTGGACATCGACTTCGAGGGCCACTCGCTCTCGCTGAACACCGGGGACACCGACTTCCGGAACCCCACCACCCCGGTGATCGTCAACCTGATCTCGGCGGTGAAGACCCTCAAGGCCAAGTACGGCGAGAAGTTCGTCCTCACCATGGCCCCGGAGACCTTCTTCGTCCAGCTCGGGTACCAGTACTACGGCTCCGGTCCCTGGGGCGGCCAGGACCCGCGCGCCGGTGCCTATCTGCCGGTGATCCACGCGCTGCGCGACGACCTCACCCTGCTGCACGTCCAGGACTACAACTCGGGCTCCATCATGGGCCTGGACAACCAGTACCACTCGATGGGCGGCGCCGACTTCCACATCGCGATGACCGACATGCTGATGGCCGGCTTCCCCGTCGCCGGTGACCAGACGAAGGTGTTCCCCGGACTGCGGCCCGACCAGATCGCGATCGGCCTGCCGGCCTCCACCCAGGCGGGCAACGGACACACCTCGCCCGCCGAGGTCACCAAGGCGCTCAACTGCCTCACCAAGAAGACCGACTGCGGCTCCTACACCACCCACGGCACCTGGTCGGGCCTGCGCGGCCTGATGACCTGGTCCGTCAACTGGGACCGCTTCAACAACTGGGAGTTCTCGAAGAACTTCGACGCCTACTTCGGCTGAGCACCCCGTACAACAGCAGGAGCAGCAGCCCGCACAGGAACCAGCTGCCCAGCACATCCAGCGGCCAGTGATAGCCGCGGAGCACCAGACCGATGCCCGTCATCGCCGTCAGCAGGACGGCGATGACGGGCATCATCCACCTGTGCCGCCCCCGCCCGGCGAGCAGCAGCGCCGAAGCCCCGTACGCCACCGCCGCCGTCGCCGCGTGCCCCGACGGGTAGTAGCCGGTGGCCTCCGTCAGCGGCCCGGGCCGGGCGATCCAGTCCTTCAGCGGTACGACGACCAGGGGCACCGCCGCCATCGCGAGCACTGCGGCCGGCGCCTCCCGCCACCGCCCGCGCAGCACCGACCAGCCGATCGCACAGGCCAGCACCGGAAGGGCGACCTGCATGTTGCCGAGATCGGCGAGGAATTCGGTGAGCCACCGGGGGCCGTGGCCGACGAGCGCCCGCCCGGCGCGCTCGTCGAGGCCGCGCAGCGGGCCGTCGGCGGCGATCTGCCAGGTGGTCAGCGCGAAGAGGGCCGACAGACCCGGGACCAGGGAGAGGAAGAAAGCCGTCCGCCCCGGAACTGGGGGGGTTGTTCCGGAGCGGACGAGTGGACCGGTTTGCCGCGCGCCCCGGGGGGTGTGGGGCGGGCGGCCATCCGATCGGTGAGGAGTTCCGGAGCGTGATGCCCCAGTGGTGTGCGCGAAGGCACGCCCGGGACGGTGCCGGGAAGGCTCCGACCCGGAATCACCCGCAGTCCCCTGCGGGCGGGGTGTTTCTCTCATCTGCGGAAACCGTACGTCAGGCGGAAGGGGACCGATAGCGGGTACGGTATCCCGCCATCGGCCCCCCACCTTTTCTTCACAGGCCCGCACGCGATCCGGGATCAGATCCCGGCGAAGGCGCCCTCCAGGACGTCCAGACCCTCGTTGAGCAGGTCCTCGCCGATCACCAGCGGCGGCAGGAAGCGCAGGACGTTGCCGTAGGTGCCGCAGGTCAGGACGAGGACGCCCGCGGCGTGGCACGCCTTCGCGAGCCGCGTCGCCGCCTCCGGGTGCGGGTCCTTCGTGCCCGGCTTCACCAGCTCGATCGCGATCATCGCGCCGCGGCCCCGGATGTCACCGATCAGCCCGCCGTTCGGCAGCGTCGCGCGCATCCCCTCCAGGCGGCCCTTCATGACCTCCTCGATGCGCTTCGCCTTCTTGTTCAGGTCCAGCTCGCGCATCGTCTCGATCGCCCCGAGGGCGCCCGCGCAGGCGACCGGGTTGCCGCCGAACGTACCGCCGAGGCCGCCCGCGTGCGCCGCGTCCATGATCTCGGCGCGGCCGGTCACGGCCGACAGCGGCAGGCCGCCCGCGATGCCCTTGGCCGTGGTGATCAGGTCCGGGAAGATGCCCTCGTCCTCACAGGCGAACCACTGGCCGGTCCGGCAGAAGCCCGACTGGATCTCGTCGGCCACGAAGACGATGCCGTTGTCCTTCGCGAACCGGGCGATCGCCGGCAGGAAGCCCTTGGCCGGCTCGATGAAGCCGCCCTCGCCCAGCACCGGCTCGATGATGATCGCGGCGACGTTCTCCGCGCCGATCTGCTTGCTGATCTGGTCGATGGCCTGGGCGGACGCCTCCGCACCGGCGTTCTCGGCACCGGTCGGCCAGCGGTAGCCGTACGCCACCGGCACCCGGTACACCTCCGGCGCGAACGGGCCGAAGCCCTGCTTGTACGGCATGTTCTTGGCGGTCAGCGCCATCGTGAGGTTCGTCCGGCCGTGGTAGCCGTGGTCGAACACGACGACCGCGGTGCGCTTGGTGTACGCGCGAGCGATCTTCACCGCGTTCTCGACGGCCTCGGCGCCCGAGTTGAACAGCGCCGACTTCTTCGCGTGGTCGCCCGGGGTCAGCTCGGCGAGCCGCTCGCAGACCTCCACGTACCCCTCGTACGGCGTGACCATGAAGCAGGTGTGGGTGAAGTCCGCGAGCTGCGCGGAGGCCCGGCGCACGACGGCCTCGGCGGAGGCGCCGACCGAGGTGACGGCGATGCCGGAACCGAAGTCGATCAGCCGGTTGCCGTCCACGTCCTCGATGATCCCGCCGCCCGCCCGCGCGGTGAACACCGGCAGCGTGGAGCCGACGCCCGCGGCGACCGCCGCGAGCCGGCGGTCTTGCAGCTCCACCGACTTCGGACCGGGGATGGCGGTGACGAGTCGGCGCTCCTGCGGGATTTCGGTCATGCGGGGCTCCTGGGGGTGTTTCGGACGCTTCTTCGTTGTGCAGGCTAGGCGCGGGACCGGGGGCGGGGCATGCTCCGATCGGTAGTGGTCGCGTACGTGTCGTTGTCCGCGAAGGACAGAAGCCGGTGCGGGCGTACGGGGCGCGATCCCGGCGGTCACCATCCGGGCGCGTTGCTGAACTCACCGTGTGCGCGCACTAGATTGACCGGTGCAGCGACGGACCTGGCTGGTCAAGGGGGCAACGGTTCATGGACAACGACGGTACGCACGGCGTGTGGGACACACGGGGCGCACAGCCGCCCGGCGCGCGGTCCGGAGGCTCCGTACCGCGTCCGGCCGGCCCGCCCCCGGCCCACCCGCCGGCCGTCCCGCCACCCGCCCGGCCCCCCGCCGCGCCGGTCCCCCTCGCGCACAGCCCGGCCCCGGGCACCGCCTCGCCCACCGCCGACTGGTTCAACGCCCGCCGCCCCGACGCCGGACCCGGCGTCTGGCGGTACGGATTCACCCCCCGGCCCGCCGAGCGCCCGCCGCGCCCCTCGCTGGTCGGCCCGGCCGCGACGCTGATCCTCTGGCTGCTGCTGTGGCTGCTGCTCTCGGCGCGCGCCGTCCCCTATGTGTTCAAGCCGATCGAGATCATCACCGGACCCAAGTGGTGGGTCCTGGGCGGCCTGCGGGAGGACGCGCCGGGCCTGGTGGTCGACTCCACCACCCTGTACTACGAGGTCCTGGTGCTCATCCTGGGCTTCTACGCCGCCCGGATCGGCGGCTGGGCCCACGTCCTGCGGTACTTCGCCGGCGAGCGGTTCGAACGCGTCCGGCTGACGCTGTCGGTGGCCGGCGCGGCGCTGCTGCTGTGGCTGGCCTGGACCCCGAAGGTGCCGCTGCTGCTCGTGCTCATGGGATCGGCGCAGGGGTGGCTGCTCAGCGGCGACCGGTTCAAGGCCACCGCGGCCGCCTACACCTGCTACGCGCTGACCACCGCCATCGTCGTGTGGCCCATCGCCCGCGCCGCGCACTGGGCGGACGCCCTCCGCGACCTCCGCGCCGGACGCGCGCCCACCCGCCCCCAGGGCGCCGAAGCCACCGCCCCGGCGGACGGCCCCCCGCGCGCCCAGTGGCCCGAGCTGCGCGCCGCCGGCTCCGCCGACGCGGCCGAGGCGCTGACCGCCGCCGTGTACGCGGGCCGGATGAACGACGTGGACTGCGTACGGGTGGGGCACGCCTGGACCGGGGCGCGCGGCCGCCCCGACCGCCTGGCCTCCTTCACCGAGACCGTGCTCCGCAAGGGCGCCGACGCCTTCCTGCACCCCTCCGGCCTCCGGGACGTGCCCCGGCGCACCGCCCCCCACGACCCGCTCACCGGCCAGGTCCGCATCGGGGAGTGCGCCGACGACCCGCGCAACCCCTACACCCGCCGGGGCTCCGGCCTGGCGCTGGACCCCGCGTCGCTCGGCACCTCCCTGCTCGCCGTCGGCCCGCCCGGCTCCGGCAAGACCGAGCGGATCGTCCGGCCCGTCGTGGAAGCCCTCGCGCTGCGGGCGCTCACCGGCCAGGCCGCGGTGCTCGCCGTCGGCGGGGCGGGCGGCGGGCTCGGCCCGGACGACGCCTACGACGTCGTCATCCGCATCGGCGACCCCGCGTCCCTGCACGACTTCGACCTGTACGGCGGCACCACCGACCCGGACGAGGCGGCGGAGGCCCTCGCCGAGGGGCTGGCCGGGGACATCCCCACCCTGGAGACCCGGCGCGCCGCGACCGTACTCGGACAGCTGCTCGGCCCGTTCCGCACGGTCCACGGCCGCTTCCCCTCCGTACCCGAGCTGCGGGAACTCCTCGAAGGCTCCGCCGCCGCGCTCGGCGCCCTGCGCCGGGCCCTGGCGGCCGGGGCACACCAGGCGATGCTGCGCGAGCTGGAGGCCCGGGCCCGCCAGGCGGGCGGCGGTGCCGACCCGGCCGCCGTCCTGGCCGACCGGATCGCCACGCTCGACCGGCCCGCCTTCGCGGGGTTCTTCGCCACCGGCGAGGACGCCCGGCCGTTCTCGCTGCGCTCCCTGGGCCGGCACCCGCTGCGGGTCCGCGTCGACCTGCCGGAGCGGGGCCACGCCGAGGCGTCCCGCATCCTGGCCCGCCTGGTGCTCGCCCAGTTCAACGCCGTCACCGCCGCCCGCACCGACCGCTCGCTGTTCGTCTGCCTCGTCCTGGACGACGCCACCCACGCCGTCACCGCCGACACCGTCCGGGGCATCCGCCGCCTCCGGTCCGTCAACGCGGGCGCGGTCCTCGCCCTGCGCACCCTGGACGACGTGCCGGAGGGGCTGCACACCGCGCTGCTCGGGGCCTTCGGCTGCACGATGGTCTTCCCCGGCCTCACCACCTGGGACGGCAAGCGCTTCGCGGAGGCGTGGGGGAAGGAGTGGGTGGAGGTCCGCGAGGTCGCCGAGCACGGCGTCTTCGCCGCCCAGCCGCTCACCCGCGCCCTGCACTCGCTGCGCAAGATGGCCACCGGCAAGGCGGTCACCACGGACGCGGTGACCGTCCGCCAGGTCGAGCGCGAGCGCTGGTCCGCCTCCGCGCTCGCGTACGAACTGCCGCACGGTCACGCGGTGCTCTCCCTGACCACCGTGGACGGCGAGCACATGCCCCCGCTGCTCGTACGGCTGGCCCGCTGAGACGGGGGAGGGGCGGCAGGGGCGCACGGGACACGAGTGGCAGCGGTGACAGAAACTCTGCCAACCTGGCAGAATCGCAGTGAGCCGTTCATACGGGACGGCGAAATCACTCCCTGCTGAATCGCCCCCTGCCGAAGGCCCTCACCCTCATGCCGCCCACGCTCGCCTCGCTCGTCCAGCACTCGGCGCTCAAACTCACGGTGCGCGCGGGGGCGGACCGCCTCGGCACACCGGTGCGCTGGGCGCACGCCAGCGAGCTGACCGACCCCGTCCCCTATATGGAGGGCGGCGAACTGCTGCTGGTCACCGCGACCAACCTGGACGCGGAGAACCCGGAGGCGATGGGGCGTTACGTGCGCCGGCTCGCCGACGCCGGGGTCGCCGGGCTCGGCTTCGCCGTCGGCGTCAACTACGACGAGGTGCCCCGGCCGCTGATCGGCGCCGCCGAGGAAGCCGGGCTGCCGCTGCTCGAAGTGCCCCGCCGCACCCCCTTCATCGCCATCGCCAAGGCCGTCTCCTCGCAGATCGCGGCCGACCAGTACCGCGCGGTCACCGCCGGCTTCGAGGCGCAGCGCGAACTCACGAGCGCGGCGCTCGCCGGGGACGGCCCCGCCGCCCTCCTCACCCGCCTCGCCGCCCACGTCAACGGCTGGGCCGCCCTCTACGACACCGCCGGGACCGTCGTGGCCGCCGCCCCCGACTGGGCGGCCCGCCGTGCCGCCCGGCTCACCCCCGAGGTGGAGCGGCTGCGCGCCCGCCCCGCCCCGGCCAGCATGGTCGTCGGGGACACCGACGACCGCGTCGAGCTCCAGTCCCTGGGCACCGGCCGCAGGGTCCGCGGCGCCCTCGCCGTCGGCACCGGGGCCGCCCTCGGCACCGCCGAGCGGTATGCCGTGCACTCGGCGGTCGCCCTGCTCACCCTCACCACCGCCCGCTCCCGCGCCCTCCAGGGCGCCGAACAGCGCCTCGGCGCGGCGGTGCTCCGGATGCTGCTCGCCGGCCAGCCCGACCACGCCCGCGCGGTCGCCGGGGACCTCTACGGCGGGCTGCTCGACGCCCCCTTCCGGCTGCTCATCGCCGAGGGCCAGGACCCCACGGCCACGGCACTCCTCGCCGACGCCCTGGACACCGCCGCCGACCGGTCCGGCGAGACCCTGCTGATGGTCCCCGAGGGTGAACGCCTCCTGGTGCTGGCCGCCGACGGCGGCGCGGCGGTGACCGCCTGCCAGGCGTATGCCGAGGCGCAGGACGGGCTGACCCCGCGCGAGCCGGCCGCCGCCCAGGAGAGCGATGTCGTGGTGGGCATGTCCGCCCCGGCCGGACCGGTCGCCGTCTCCGCCGCGTACAAGCAGGCCGAACAGGCCCTCTCGGTGGCCCGCCGCCGGGGCCGGGCGCTGGTCGAGCACGCCGAGCTGGCCACCGGGTCCGTGCTGCCGCTGCTCGCCGACGACGCGGTGCGGGCCTTCGCGGACGGGATGCTGCGCGCGCTGTACGAGCACGACGCCAAGGGCCGGGGCGATCTGGTCGCCTCCGTGCGCGCCTGGCTCTCGCACCACGGGCAGTGGGACGCGGCCGCCGCCGACCTGGGGGTCCACCGGCACACCCTGCGGTACCGGATGCGGCGGGTGGAGGAGATCCTCGGGCGCTCGCTGGACGACCCGGACGTCCGGATGGAGCTCTGGCTCGCCCTGAAGGTCACCACACCCCCTGGCCAATAAGGCGCGCCCCGGCCCCGCTCTGCTCCACCCAGGACAAACGCCAGGCGGCCCCGGCGGCCCTACCGTGGGGGCCGACACACCCCACGCCATCGAAGGGCCGGAACTCCATGACCTCCACCCACGCCTTCTGGCTGGCCGGCCGCCAGGCCACCGGCGAGGAAAGCTTCGACGTCACCAACTCCTGGGACGGGCGCCTCGTCGGAACGGTCTCCGTACCGACCGCGGCCCAGGTCGAGGAGGCCGTCGCCGCCGCGCACGCCGTGCGCGAGGAGTTCGCCGCGACTCCGGCCCACGTCCGCGCCGCCGCGCTCGACCACGTGGCCCGCCGGCTCGCCGAGCGCACCGAGGAGCTCGCCCAGCTGATCTCCGCCGAGAACGGCAAGCCCGTCAAGTGGGCGCGCGGCGAGGTCGGGCGCGCCGTGTCCGTGTTCCGCTTCGCCTCCGAGGAGGCCCGCCGGTTCAACAGCGGCGAGGCCCAGCGCCTGGACACCGACGCCGGCGGCACCGGCCGGCTCGGCCTCACCCGGCGCTTCCCGCGCGGCACCGTCCTCGGCATCGCGCCCTTCAACTTCCCGCTGAACCTGAGCGCCCACAAGGTCGCCCCGGCCATCGCCGTCGGCGTCCCGATCATCCTCAAGCCCGCCCCGGCGACGCCGGTCTCCTCGCTGGTCCTGGGCGAACTGCTGGCCGAGACGGACCTCCCGGCCGGCTCCTGGTCGGTCCTCACGGTCCCCAACGACCGGATGCCCGCCCTGGTCCAGGACGAGCGGCTGCCCGTGATCTCCTTCACCGGGTCCGCCCCCGTCGGCTACGCGATCATGGACTCGGTGCCCCGTAAACACTGCACGCTGGAGCTCGGCGGCAACGGCGCCGCCGTCGTCCTCGGTGACTTCGCCTCCGACGAGGACCTGGACTGGGCCGCGACCCGCATCGCGACCTTCTCCAACTACCAGGGCGGTCAGTCCTGCATCTCGGTCCAGCGCGTCATCGCCGACGCGGCGGTGTACGACCGGCTGCTGCCCAGGATCGTCGCCGCCGTGCAGGCCCAGGTCACCGGCGACCCGTCCGACCCCACCACCGACGTCGGCCCGCTGGTGGACGAGGCCGCCGCCCGGCGCGTCGAGTCCTGGGTCGACGAGGCCGTCGCGGCGGGCGCCCGGCTCCTCGCGGGCGGCGAGCGCGACGGGTCCACGTACGCCCCGACCGTCCTCGCCGACCTGCCCGACGGCGTCACCCTCGCCACCGAGGAGGTCTTCGGGCCGGTCCTGTCCGTGCAGAAGGTCAACGGCGAGGCCGAGGCGTTCGCCGCCGTCAACGCCTCGCAGTACGGGCTCCAGGCGGGCGTGTTCACCCATGACATCCAGGCCGCCTTCCGCGCCCACCGCGCGCTGGAGGTCGGCGGTGTGATCATCGGCGACGTCCCCTCGTACCGTGCCGACCAGATGCCGTACGGCGGCGCCAAGCAGTCCGGCGTGGGCCGCGAGGGCGTCCGCTACGCGATGGACGACTACACCTACGAACGCGTCCTCGTCCTCACCGGCCTCGCGCTCTGACACCCACCCGGACGCCTCCCGCACCCGGCGGCGGGCAGCGGAGTGGCGACCGACCCGATCGGCGCCCCGAGGCTGGTCGAGTCAGCCGGAATCGGGTACATACGGACGGTAGGGCCTGTCCGGCGGACAGGCCCTAGAACCGGACAGGTACGCGCGCACGGACGGACTCCGCCGCCCGTGCGCCTGCCGGGTCCGCCACCCGACGACGCGGCGAGGTGAGCCCTCATGTCCGCTCCATCCGCACAACAGCCCACGCCCAAGGTCACCGAACGCGAAGCGCGCCAGGTCGCCGAGGACGCCAGGGAACAGGACTGGCGCAAACCCAGCTTCGCCAAGGAACTCTTCCTCGGCCGCTTCCGCCCGGACCTGATCCACCCGCACCCGCAGCCCGCCGGCGAGGACGTCCGGCGCGGCGAGGAATTCCTCGCCAGGCTCCGCGAGTTCTGCGAGAACCGGGTCGACGGCGCCCTCATCGAACGCGAGGCGAAGATCCCCGACGAGGTCGTGAACGGCCTCAAGGAGCTCGGCGCGCTCGGCATGAAGATCGACGTCGAGTACGGCGGCCTCGGCCTGACCCAGGTCTACTACAACCGGGCCCTCGCCCTGGCCGGCTCCGCCAGCCCCGCGATCGGCGCGCTGCTCTCCGCCCACCAGTCGATCGGCGTGCCGCAGCCGCTGAAGACCTTCGGCACCCAGGAGCAGAAGGACACCTTCCTGCCCCGGCTGGCCCGTACCGACATCTCGGCCTTCCTCCTCACCGAACCGGACGTGGGCTCCGACCCCGCACGGCTCGCCACCACCGCCGTCCGGGACGGGGACGACTACGTCCTCGACGGGGTGAAGCTGTGGACCACCAACGGTGTCGTCGCGGACCTGCTGGTCGTCATGGCACGTGTACCGAAGTCCCCGGAGGGGAAGGGCGGCATCACCGCTTTCGTAGTCGAGGCGGACGCCCCCGGCATCACCGTCGAGCACCGCAACTCCTTCATGGGCCTGCGCGGCATCGAGAACGGCGTCACCCGTTTCCACCAGGTGCGGGTGCCCGCGGCGAACCGCATCGGCCCCGAGGGCGCCGGGCTCAAGATCGCGCTCACCACGCTCAACACCGGCCGGCTCTCGCTGCCCGCGATGTGCGTCGGCTCCGGCAAATGGTGCCTGAAGATCGCCCGCGAATGGTCCGCCGTCCGCGAGCAGTGGGGCAGGCCGGTCGCCCGGCACGAGGCCGTCGGCTCCAAGATCGCCTTCATCGCCGCGACCACCTTCGCCCTGGAAGCCGTGGTCGACCTCGCCTCGCAGATGGCCGACGAGGACCGCAACGACATCCGTATCGAAGCGGCGCTCGCCAAGCTGTACGGCTCCGAGATGGGCTGTCTGATCGCCGACGAACTGGTCCAGATCCGCGGCGGACGCGGCTTCGAGACCGCCGCCTCCCTCGCCGCCCGGGGCGAACGGGCCGTGCCCGCCGAACAGATGCTCCGCGACATGCGGATCAACCGGATCTTCGAGGGCTCCACGGAGATCATGCACCTGCTGATCGCCCGCGAGGCCGTCGACGCCCACCTCAAGGTCGCCGGCGACATCATCGACCCCGACAAACCGCTCTCCGCCAAGGCGAAGGCGGGCGCCAACGCGGCCGGCTTCTACGCCAAGTGGCTGCCCAAGCTCGTCGCGGGCCCCGGTCAGCTCCCCACCACCTACGCCGAGTTCCACCCGGCCGGCCACCCGGACCTGGCCACACATCTGCGGTACGTCGAACGCGCCTCCCGCAAGCTGGCCCGCTCCACGTTCTACGCGATGTCCCGCTGGCAGGGCCGGATGGAGACCAAACAGGGCTTCCTCGGCCGGATCGTGGACATCGGCGCCGAACTCTTCGCGATGAGCGCCGCCTGCGTCCGCGCCGAGCACCTGCGCGCCACGGACGAACACGGCCGCGAGGCGTACCAGCTCGCCGACGCCTTCTGCCGCCAGGCCCGCATCCGCGTCGAGGAGCTGTTCACCCGGCTCTGGTCCAACACCGACGACCTGGACCGGCGCGTCGTGGAGGGCGTCCTGTCCGGCACGTACGGCTGGCTGGAGGAGGGTGTGGTCGACCCGAGCGGCGAGGGCCCCTGGATCGCCGACGCCACCCCCGGCCCGTCCACCGAGGAGAACGTCCACCGCCCGATCCGCTGAGCCACCGGGCTCCGGGCCGGCCACCGCTCCGGGTCACCGGACACCGCGGGGCGCGTCCAGTCGCTGGACGCGCCCCGCCGCACGCCCCGGTACACGGCAGGATGGACGCCCGTGACCGTCATCCATGTCCCCGGCTCCAAGTCCGTCACCGCGCGCGCCCTCTTCCTGGCCGCCGCCGCGAACGGCCGCAGCACGCTCGTACGCCCGCTGAGCTCCGACGACACCGAGGGCTTCGCGGCCGGGCTCACCGCGCTCGGCTACGAGGTCGGGCAGGAGGCGGACGCCTGGCACATCACCGGCCGCCCCGCCGGGCCCGCCGCCCCCGAGGCCGACGTCTACTGCCGCGACGGGGCCACCACCGCCCGCTTCCTGCCCACCCTCGCGGCGGCCGGCGCCCGCGGCAGCTACCGCTTCGACGCCTCCGCCCAGATGCGCCGCCGCCCCCTCGCCCCGCTCACCGAGGCCCTGCGCACCCTCGGCGTCGACCTGCGCCACGAGCAGGCCGAGGGCCACCACCCGCTGCGCATCGAGGCCGCCGGCATCAAGGGCGGCGAACTCACCCTGGACGCCGGGCAGTCCAGCCAGTACCTCACCGCCCTGCTGATGCTCGGCCCGCTCACCGGAACCGGGCTGCGGATCACCGTCACCGACCTGGTTTCGGCGCCCTACATCGAGATCACCCTCGCGATGATGCGCTCCTTCGGCGCCGAGGTCACCCGGAGCGGCCCCGACGGCACCGTCTTCACCGTGCGGCCCGGCGGCTACCGCGCCACCACCTACGCCGTCGAACCCGACGCCTCCACCGCGAGCTACTTCTTCGCCGCCGCCGCCCTCACCGGCCGCGAGATCACCGTCCCCGGACTCGGCGAGGGCGCCCTCCAGGGGGACCTGCGGTTCACCGACGTCCTGCGCCGCATGGGCGCCGACGTGCACATGACCGCCGACTCCACCACGGTCCGCTCGAACGGCACCCTCAGCGGCCTCACCGTCAACATGCGCGACATCTCCGACACCATGCCCACGCTCGCCGCGATCGCCCCCTTCGCCTCGGGACCCGTCCGCATCGAGGACGTCGGCAACACCCGCGTGAAGGAGTGCGACCGGCTGGAGGCGTGCGCGGACAACCTGCGGCGCATGGGCATCACGGTCACCACGGGCCCCGACTGGATCGAGATCCAGCCCGGCACACCCGGGCCTGTCGAGATCGAGACGCACGGCGACCACCGCATCGTCATGTCGTTCGCCGTCGCCGGCCTGCGCACCCCCGGCATCACGTACGACGACCCCGGCTGCGTACGCAAGACGTTCCCCGGCTTCCACGAGGCGTTCGCCGCCGCCACCCGCTGACGGGGGAGCGCGGGGACGGGGGACACGGACGGGTCAACCCGGGACACCCTGTCCCCGCGCACAGCGGGAGCGGCGACAATGGGGCCCATGACCGACAGCCCTGCCCCTCTCGCCGACCCGCACCTCGTCTTCGACGCCGTGGAAGGACGCCGGGATCTCGTCATCCTCGGCTCCACCGGGTCCATCGGCACCCAGGCCATCGACCTGGTGCTGCGCAACCCCGACCTCTTCCGCGTCACCGCGCTGTCCGCGGCCGGCGGCCGGGTCGCCCTCCTCGCCGAGCAGGCCCGCCTGCTCAAGGTGCGCACCGTCGGCGTCGCCTCGCCCGAGGCCGTGCCCGCCCTGCGCGAGGCGCTGCGCCAGGAGTACGGGGCGGGCGAGCCGCTTCCCGAGATCCTCGCCGGGCCCGACGCGGCGACGGAGCTGGCCGCGAGCGACTGCCACACCGCGCTCAACGGGATCACCGGCTCCATCGGCCTCGCCCCGACCCTGGCCGCCCTGAAGGCGGGCCGCACCCTGGCGCTCGCCAACAAGGAGTCCCTGATCGTCGGCGGCCCCCTGGTCAAGGCGCTGGCCGCCCCGGGGCAGATCATCCCCGTCGACTCGGAGCACGCCGCGCTCTTCCAGGCGCTCGCCGCCGGCACCCGCGCCGATGTGCGCCGGCTCGTCGTCACCGCGTCCGGCGGCCCCTTCCGCGGCCGCACCAGGAGCGAGCTGGCCGAGGTCACCCCCGAGCAGGCCCTCGCGCACCCGACCTGGGCCATGGGCCCGGTCATCACCGTGAATTCGGCCACCCTGGTCAACAAGGGCCTCGAAGTCATCGAGGCGCACCTGCTCTACGACATCCCCTTCGACCGCATCGAGGTCGTCGTCCACCCC
Organism: Streptomyces sp. NBC_00726; assembly: GCF_045161735.1. Taxonomy (NCBI): domain Bacteria; kingdom Bacillati; phylum Actinomycetota; class Actinomycetes; order Kitasatosporales; family Streptomycetaceae; genus Streptomyces; species Streptomyces sp. NBC_00726. Next base: position 5,100,249 of record NZ_CP108983.1, read on the forward strand.
CAGTCGTACGTGCACTCCATGGTCGAGTTCACCGACGGCTCCACGCTCGCCCAGTGCACCCCGCCCGACATGTGCGGCCCGATCGCCATCGGCCTCGGCTGGCCGCTGCGCGTCCCGGACGCGGCGCCCGCCTTCGACTGGACGAAGGCGTCCAGCTGGGAGTTCTTCCCGCTGGACACCGAAGCCTTCCCGTCCGTCGGCCTCGCCCGGCACGTCGGCGCGCTGGGCGGCACCGCGCCCGCCGTGTTCAACGCGGCCAACGAGGAGTGCGTCGACGCGTTCCTGTCCGGGAAGCTGCCCTTCAACGGCATCATGGACACGGTCACCGCGGTGGTGGGCGAACACGGAACGCCCGCCTCGGGAACTTCTCTTACCGTCGCGGACGTACTGGAAGCGGAGACCTGGGCGCGGACCCGGGCCCGGGAACTCTCGGCCGAGGCCATCGCGGAGGCACACGCATGAGCATGACGACGATCCTGCTGACGATTCTCGGCATCGTGATCTTCGCCTTCGGCCTGCTGTTCTCCATCGCCTGGCACGAGCTCGGCCATCTGTCGACGGCGAAGCTGTTCGGCATCCGCGTCCCCCAGTACATGGTCGGCTTCGGCCCCACCATCTGGTCCCGCAAGAAGGGCGACACCGAGTACGGCATCAAGGCCATCCCGGCCGGCGGCTACATCCGCATGATCGGGATGTTCCCGCCCGGCGCCGACGGCAAGCTGGAGGCCCGCTCCACCTCGCCCTGGCGCGGCATGATCGAGGACGCCAGATCCGCCGCCTTCGAAGAGCTGGAACCGGGCGACGAGAAGCGCCTCTTCTACACGCGCAAACCGTGGAAGCGCGTGATCGTCATGTTCGCCGGGCCCTTCATGAACCTGGTCCTGGCCGTGGCGATCTTCCTCGGCGTCGCCATGTCCTTCGGCTTCCAGACCAACACCACCGAGGTCGCCGGCGTCCAGAAGTGCGTCATCCCGCAGAGCGCGGAGCGCGAGACCTGCGAGAAGACCGACGCCGTCTCGCCCGCGCAGGCCGCCGGGCTGAAGAAGGGCGACAAGATCGTCGCCTTCGACGGCGAGCGGATGGACTCCTGGGACACCCTCTCCGACCGCATCCGCGACACCATCGGCCCCGCCACCATCACGGTCGAACGCGACGGACAGGAGAAGGACCTGCACGCGGTCCTCCTGAAGAACGCCGTCGCCAAGAAGGACTCCCACGGCGAGGCGGTCGCCGGCGAATTCGTCACGGCCGGCTACCTCGGCTTCGCCGCCCGGACGAAGATCCTCCCGCTCTCCTTCGGCGACTCGGTCGTCCGCATGGGCGACATGGTGGAGAACGGCGTCGACTCGATCATCGCCCTGCCCTCCAAGATCCCCGCCCTGTGGGACGCCGCCTTCGGCGACGGCGAACGCGCTGCGGACTCCCCGGTCGGCGTCGTCGGCGCGGCCCGCATCGGCGGCGAGGTGATGACGCTCGACGTCCCGGCGGAGAACCAGATCGCGATGATGCTGTTCCTGCTGGCCGGCTTCAACCTCTCGCTGTTCCTCTTCAACATGCTGCCGCTGCTCCCGCTCGACGGCGGCCACATCGCGGGCGCCCTGTGGGAGGCACTGCGCCGGAACACCGCACGCGTCTTCAAGCGCCCCGACCCCGGCCCGTTCGACGTTGCCAAGCTGATGCCCGTCGCCTACGTGGTCGCCGGGGTCTTCATCTGCTTCACCCTGCTCGTCCTCGTCGCCGACGTGGTCAACCCGGTCAAGCTCACCTGACCGGGGCCCGCCGGACGGCCCGACATTCCGTGCGGGCCGGACGCGGTGTGCTCCCGGCCGCCGCCGGTGACGTAACCTCGAAGGCCGGAGCCCGCCGATACCGGGACCTCGATCCACACCTTGGGGATGCTCAGCGCATGACTGCGATTTCTCTCGGAATGCCCGCCGTTCCGACCAAGCTCGCCGACCGGCGGGTCAGCCGGAAGATCCAGGTCGGCTCGGTTGCGGTCGGCGGGGACGCGCCCGTCTCGGTGCAGTCGATGACGACGACCCGTACGTCCGACATCGGCGCGACGCTTCAGCAGATCGCCGAACTCACCGCCTCCGGCTGCCAGATCGTCCGCGTGGCCTGCCCGACGCAGGACGACGCGGACGCCCTGAAGATCATCGCGGCCAAGTCGCAGATCCCGGTGATCGCGGACATCCACTTCCAGCCGAAGTACGTCTTCGCCGCGATCGACGCCGGCTGCGCCGCGGTGCGCGTCAACCCGGGCAACATCAAGCAGTTCGACGACAAGGTCAAGGAGATCGCGCGCGCCGCGAAGGACGCCGGCACGCCGATCCGGATCGGCGTCAACGCCGGCTCGCTGGACGCCCGGCTGCTGAAGAAGTACGGCAAGGCCACCCCCGAGGCCCTGGTCGAGTCCGCGCTCTGGGAGGCGTCCCTCTTCGAGGAGCACGACTTCCGCGACATCAAGATCTCGGTCAAGCACAACGACCCGGTCGTGATGGTCAACGCCTACCGCCAGCTCGCCGCCCAGTGCGACTACCCGCTGCACCTCGGCGTCACCGAGGCGGGCCCCGCCTTCCAGGGCACCATCAAGTCGGCCGTCGCCTTCGGCGCCCTGCTCAGCGAGGGCATCGGCGACACCATCCGCGTTTCGCTCTCCGCCCCGCCCGCCGAAGAGGTAAAGGTCGGCATCCAGATCCTGGAGTCGCTGAACCTGCGCCAGCGCCGCCTGGAGATCGTCTCCTGCCCCTCCTGCGGCCGCGCCCAGGTCGACGTCTACAAGCTTGCCGACCAGGTCAGCGCCGGCCTTGAGGGCATGGAGGTCCCGCTGCGCGTCGCCGTCATGGGCTGCGTCGTCAACGGCCCCGGCGAGGCCCGCGAGGCCGACCTCGGCGTCGCCTCCGGCAACGGCAAGGGCCAGATCTTCGTCAAGGGCGAGGTCATCAAGACCGTGCCCGAGTCGAAGATCGTGGAGACCCTCATCGAGGAGGCCATGAAGATCGCCGAGCAGATGGAGAAGGACGGCGTCGCCTCCGGCGAACCCGAGGTCTCCATCAGCTGACCCGCTCCGCCCCCGGCAGCGCCCCGCGAGGACCCCTCGGCGGGGCGCCGCCATGTGTACGGGCCACGGCGGATGCGCGGAGCCGTTCCCGGGCACGAGCGGCGTCACTCAGGCTCTTCGGTTACAGTGCGGAAATCAGCAGACCGCATGGTGAGGCCCCCTCGTGTTGACGCACACCACTACCCGGGTCCTCGAACCCAGCGACCTCGGCGCCGCGCTCGCCATCCTGGAGAGCGAGCCCGTGGCCAACGCCTTCGTGACGTCCCGCGTGCAGATCGCCGGACTCGACCCCTGGCGCCTCGGCGGCGAAATGTGGGGCTGGTACGCCGACGGCCGGCTCCGCTCCCTGTGCTACTCGGGCGCCAACCTCGTCCCCATCTGCGCCGGGCCCGAAGCCGTCCGCGCCTTCGCCGACCGCGCCCGCCGGGCCGGCCGCCGCTGCTCCTCGATCGTCGGCCCCGCCGAGCCCACCGCCGAGCTGTGGCGCCTCCTCGAACCGGGCTGGGGCCCCGCCCGCGAGGTCCGGGCCAACCAGCCCCTCATGGTTACCGAGAGCCCGTCCGCCGACATCGAACCCGACCCGCTCGTCCGCCGCGTCCGCAAGGACGAGATGGACATCCTGATGCCCGCCTGCATCGACATGTTCACCGAGGAGGTCGGCGTCTCCCCGCTCGCCGGCGACGGCGGACTCCTCTACCAGGCCCGCGTCGCCGAACTCATCGGCGCCGGCCGCTCCTTCGCCCGGATCGATGACGGCGAGGTCGTCTTCAAGGCGGAGATCGGCGCCACCACCCCGCAGGCGTGCCAGATCCAGGGCGTGTGGGTCGCCCCCGAACACCGCGGCCGCGGCCTCTCCGAGACCGGCATGGCCGCCGTACTGCGATACGCGCTGGCCGACGTCGCCCCGGTCGTCAGCCTGTACGTGAACGACTACAACACCCCCGCCCGCAAGGCGTACCACCGCATCGGCTTCCGGGAGACCGGCGCCTTCATGAGCGTGCTCTTCTGACCGGCCCCCGACCCGGGGCCCCGGACAGTAGGGTCGGCCCATGGCAGCAGCTTCCGGGGGCGGCCCCCGCACCACCGGTGTCCGGGTCGGGCCGATCGACCTCGCGGCCCGCGTCGACGAGGCCCTGGCCGTCCAGGCCGTCGCCTTCGGCCTGAGCGCCGGGGAGATCGAGGTCCGCCGGCACATCGTGCTCCGGCACCTCGACCACCCGCACGCCCGCGCGCTCGGCGCCCTGACACCCGAGGGCCGGCTCGTCGGCTTCGTCTACGGCATGCCCAACGACCGCGGCCACTGGTGGTCCACCGTCGTGGAGCCCTATCTCCGCGCCACCGGCAGCGCCCACTGGCTGAACGACGCCTTCGTGATCACCGAGCTCCACGTCCACCCGGACTTCCAGAACCGGGGCGTCGGACGCACCCTGATCACCACCATCACCGACGCCGTCGCCCAGCCCCGCTCGATCCTCTCCGCGATCGACACCGAGAGCCCGGCCCGCGGCCTCTACCGCTCCCTCGGCTACCAGGACCTCGCCCGCCAGGTGCTCTTCCCCAGCGCCCCCAAGCCGTACGCGGTGATGGGGGCGCCCCTGCCACTGCGCCGTACGTGAGGGAATGGATTTCCGCCCGCACGGGCCGCCCCGCTAACCTCGGGCCCATCACCCTTTCCGAGCAGGAGTTCACCATGGCCCAGGTCCAGCGCATGTCCCGATTGATGATCAAGACACTGCGCGACGACCCGGCGGACGCCGAGACGCTCAACCACAAGCTCCTCGTCCGAGCCGGCTACGTACGACGCACCGCCGCCGGAATCTGGTCCTGGCTGCCGCTCGGCAAGAAGGTCCTGGAGAACATCACCCGCGTCGTCCGCGAGGAGATGGACGCCATCGGCGGCCAGGAGGTCCTGCTCCCCGCGCTGCTGCCCAAGGAGCCCTACGAGGCGAGCGGCCGCTACGACGAGTACGGCGACCTGCTGTTCCGGCTCCAGGACCGCAAGGGCTCCGACTACCTCCTCGGCCCCACGCACGAGGAGATCTTCACCCAGGTCGTCAAGGACATGTGCTCGTCCTACAAGGACCTGCCGGTCATCCTGTACCAGATCCAGACGAAGTACCGCGACGAGGCCCGCCCCCGGGCCGGTGTGCTGCGCGGCCGCGAGTTCCAGATGAAGGACTCGTACTCCTTCGACACCACCGACGAGGGCCTGGTCGAGGCGTACCAGCTGCACCGCGCCGCGTACATCCGCATCTTCGAGCGGCTCGGCCTGGACCACCGCATCGTGTCCGCCGTCTCCGGCGCCATGGGCGGCTCCGCCTCCGAGGAGTTCCTGGCCCCGGCACCCGCCGGCGAGGACACCTTCGTGGACTGCCCGAACTGCGACTACGCGGCCAACACCGAGGCCGTCACCTTCAACGCCACCCCCGGCGACGCCGCGTCCGCCGGCCCCGTCGAGGAGCTGGACACCCCCGACACCCCGACCATCGAGACCCTGGCCGTGCACCTCGGCGTGCCGGCCTCCGCCACGCTGAAGAACCTGCTGGTCAAGGTCGACGGCGAGATCGTCGCCGTGGGCGTGCCCGGCGACCGCGAGGTGGACCTCGGCAAGCTGGGCGAGCACCTGACCCCGGCCGTGGTCGAGCTGGTCACCGCCGAGGACTTCGTCGGCCGCCCCGACCTCGTACGCGGCTATGTCGGCCCCCAGGGCCTGGAGAAGGTCCGCTACATCGCCGACCCCCGCGTCGCCCCCGGCACCGCCTGGATCACCGGCGCCAACAAGGACGGCAAGCACGCGAAGAACGTCGTCGCGGGCCGCGACTTCGAGGTGGACGACTACCTGGACGTCGTCGTGGTCGAGGCGGGCGACCCCTGCCCCAAGTGCGGCACCGGCCTCCAGGTCGACCGCGCCATCGAGATCGGCCACATCTTCCAGCTCGGCCGCAAGTACGCCGACATCTTCGCGCTCGACGTGCTCGGCCAGCAGGGCAAGCCCGTCCGCGTCACGATGGGCTCGTACGGCATCGGCGTCTCCCGCGCCGTGGCCGCCCTCGCCGAGCAGACCGCCGACGACAAGGGCCTGTGCTGGCCCCGCGAGGTCGCCCCGGCCGACGTCCACGTCGTCGCCGCGGGCAAGGCCCTCCAGACCGAACTGGCCCTGGAGGTCTCCGACAAGCTGGCCGCCGCCGGACTGCGCGTCCTGGTGGACGACCGCGCCGGCGTCTCGCCCGGCGTCAAGTTCACCGACTCCGAGCTGATCGGCGTCCCGAAGATCCTGGTCGCCGGCCGCCGCTCCGCCGAAGGCGTCCTGGAGCTGAAGGACCGCCGCACCGGCGAGCGCGAGGAGCTGACGGTCGAGGAGGCCATCGCCCGCCTCTCCGAGCAGCAGGACTGACGCTCCTTACGCGTGAGGGCCCCGCACGGAATGTTCCGTGCGGGGCCCTCACGCATGTCTTACAGCCAGCCCGCGAACTCCAGGGTCACTTCGCCCTCCTGGCGGCGCCCGGCCGCCAGCGCCCGGGTGCCCGACTCCACCGCGCGGAACAGCGTCCAGCCGTGCAGCCGCTCCTGGTCCACGTCCAGCGAGTCCGCGAGCTTCTTGACCCGGCGCCGGGCCGTCGTCGCCCCGGCGGGCGAGGCGATCAGGTCCTCCACCCGGTCCCGGACCAGCCGCGCCAGATCGTAAGCCCGCTCACCGACCAGCGGCTCGGGCCCGACCGTCAGCCAGGGCGCCCGCTCACCCGCGAGCACCTTGCTCTGCCGGAAGTTGCCGTGCAGCAGCAGCGTCTCGGAGGAGCCGGCGACCAGCCCGTCGCGGGCCGCGAGCGCCGCGGTGACCAGGGGTTCGAGCGCGGGGTCGGACGCGGCGGCGGCGCGCATCGCGTCCACCCGCCGCCCGGTCCGCTCGGCGACCGTCTCGAAGCCGTGCCCGGCCGGCGGGTCCACCCACAGCCGGCGCACCGTCCCGGCCGCTTCGAGGAGCGCCTTCGCCTCCGGCAGCGACCGCAACGACATCTCGGGGTGCAGCCGCTCCAGGAGCAGCGCGCCCGCCACCGGCCGCCCGCCGTCCGCGGGATCGAGCAGCCGCACCGCGCCCCAGCCGTTCCAGTGCGCCAGCGCCGCCTGTTCGAGCCCCGGCGCGGCACCGGACGGGGCCAGCTTCAGGGCGGCCGGGGTGCCGTCGGCCCCCCGGACCAGCAGAACCAGACTGCTGCGCCCGCCGGGGGCCGCGACCCGCTCCACGACCGGGGCGCGGCCGGTCGCGGCCAGCGCCTGCCCGGTCAGTGCGGGAAGCCCCGCGAGCCATTCCCCGGCGGCCGTATCCCCGTACGACTCGCCGAGCGCTCGCACCAGACGCTGCGGCGGTTCAAAACCCATACGTGCTGTGTTCCCTTTCAAGCCTTCTCGTGTGCGCCCTTTTCAGCGCGCGGTGGCGGCCCCGGCCCGCGTCTCCGTGCCGGCCTCGGCACCGGCCCGCTCCGCGAGCCCGGGAAAGGGTACGCCGCTGCCCCGCCAGCGCGCCGCGCGTACCGCGGCCTCCCGCAACGCGTCCGCCGCGCTGCGCCGCAGCGACCCCTCGGCGGCCCGGACCAGGTCGGAGTAGACGTACCCGACGCGGTCCTCAAGCACCGCGGCGAGCCGGACCGCCGCCGCCGCGTCCGGCACCGCGAACGGCAGAGCGTACGCGGCGTCCGAGGCCACCGGCTCACCGCCCAGGTCCCGGACCGTGCGGACCAGGGCATCGCGGCGGGCGCGGTGGGCGTGGAAGGCGGCGGTGGCCTCGGCCCGGCGCGCTGCCGCGACCCGGCCGCCCGCGACCCCGTAGCCGTAGACGGCGGCGTGCTCGGCGGCCAGCGCCGCCTGGGCAGCCTCCAGCGGGCCGTCGTTCTTGCCGTCGCTCATGCCGGGGTCTCCTTGGCCAGTTCGGTCAGCAGGTAGGCGTGCGCCGCGCAGGCGGCGGCGACCGAGGCCAGCAGCCGGGCCAGCTCCCCGGGCGCCTCCGGGAGCAGCGCGGTGTAGGCGTCCGCCGCGGCGCGCTCCGCCGCCGCCAGCTCCTTGACCGCGGCGGCGGGCCCGGTGGCGCGCGAGCGGGCCATGCCGAGCGCGGGGGTCTTCTCCGGGGAGAGCGCCTTGAGATGGGCGCGGACCGCGTCACGCAGCGGGGTGAGGGCCGCCGTCGTCGTCGGATGGGCCCGCAGCACCTGCTCGTAACCGGCGAGCAGGGTCGCCGTGGTGCGGGTGGCTCCGGTGCGCAGCGCCTTCTCCGCGCGCGCCGAGGATGCCTTGCCGGCGGCGGTCCGCGCGCCGCTGTGCGCGGAGCCCTTGGTGGACCCGCCCGTGTCGTCGTCGCTTCCGCAGCCGGACAGCACCGCCCCGGCGGCCAGCGCGCCGGTCGCCGCGAGCGCGCCCCTGCGCGTCGTCCCCGTACGCCGCACTTGCTCTCCTTCGGGCTGGACCTGTCTTGACTGGATCTGTCCGGAAGTGATCACCGCTTGTGAGCGTACCCGCGCCCGGGGGACCGGCTGACAGCAACACCCCTTGCGACCGGATACCCTTTGACCAGACACGCGAGATCCCCACAACAGCACACGCGGCCGAGGAGTCACCCGGATGAGCACCACCCAGAGCGAGAGGCTGCGCGGGCTGGTCGAACCGCTCGTCAGCGCCGAGCAGCTGGAGCTGGAAGAGATCGAAGTCTCCCGGGCAGGCCGCCGCAGGGTGCTGCGGATCGTGGTGGATTCCGATGAGGGTGTCGAGCTCGACACCTGCGCGGAGCTGAGCCGCGCGATCTCCGCGAAGCTGGACGAGACCGATGTGATGGGCGAGGACGAATACGTCCTGGAGGTCAGTTCGCCCGGCGCCGACCGCCCGCTCTCGGAGCACCGCCATTACGTACGCGCCACCGGGCGCCTCGCCAGGCTGACCCTGCGCGAGGGCGGCGAGCTGGTGGCCCGCATCCTCGCGGTGGACGAGGACGGTCTCGACCTGGAGGTGCCGGGCGTCAAGGGCCGCAAGCCCACCGCCCGCCGGATCGCCTTCGACGAGATCGCCAAGGCCCGCGTGGAGCTGGAATTCAACCGCAAGGACAAGAAGGAAGAGGAGGCGTAGCCGTGGACATCGACGTGAAGCTCCTGAGGGGCTTGGCGCAGGACAAGGAGATCCCGTTCGACGTCCTGGTCGAGGCGATCGAGTCGGCCCTCCTCATCGCGTACCACCGCACCGACGGCAGCCACCGCAGGGCGCGTGTGGAGCTGGACGAGCGCGGTCATGTGACGGTGTGGGCCAAGGAGGACCCGGCCGATCTGGAGGAGGGGCAGGAGCCCAAGGAGTTCGACGACACCCCGTCGGGCTTCGGCCGGATCGCCGCGACCACCGCCAAGCAGGTCATCCTCCAGCGTCTGCGCGACGCCGAGGACGACCGCACGTTCGGCGAGTACGCGGGCCACGAGGGCGATGTCGTCACCGGCGTCGTCCAGCAGGGCAAGGACCCGAAGAACGTCCTGGTCGACATCGGCAAGCTGGAGGCCATCCTGCCGGTGCAGGAGCAGGTGCCCGGCGAGGAGTACACCCACGGCCTGCGGCTGCGCACCTACGTGGTGCGCGTCGCCAAGGGCGTGCGCGGCCCCTCCGTCACGCTGTCGCGGACCCACCCCAACCTGGTGAAGAAGCTCTTCGCGCTGGAGGTCCCGGAGATCGCCGACGGTTCCGTCGAGATCTGCGCGATCGCCCGCGAGGCCGGCCACCGCACCAAGATCGCGGTCCGCTCGACCCGCTCCGGCCTCAACGCCAAGGGCGCCTGCATCGGCCCGATGGGCGGACGTGTGCGCAATGTGATGGCCGAGCTGCACGGCGAGAAGATCGATATCGTGGACTGGTCGGACGACCCGGCCGAGCTGGTCGCCAACGCGCTGTCACCCGCCAGGGTGAGCGAGGTCGAGGTCGTTGACCTCGGCGCCCGTTCCGCCCGGGTGACCGTGCCGGACTACCAGCTCTCGCTGGCGATCGGCAAGGAGGGGCAGAACGCCCGCTTGGCCGCCCGCCTCACCGGCTGGCGCATCGACATCCGCCCGGACACCGAGACCGACGCCGAGCGCGACGTCGCCGACCGCGAGCGCGCCGAGCGGGCCCGGGAGCGCTCGGACCGGCGCTGACGCGCCCCTGAGCGGCACCGGGGAATAGATCCCGTCGACCGGCCGCTGAGATCACGACAACGTCCGTTCGATTTTTGCCCCAAAGGGGTGAGGTCGGTGCGGGGAGGTAGACTTAACCGTGTCTGGCCGGACGCAAGCCCGCGCTTGCCCTGAGCGAACCTGTGTGGGATGCCGGGAGCGGGCGGCCAAGAACGAGTTGCTGCGCATCGTCGTGGACGGGGACGCCTGCGTCCCCGATCCTCGCGGTACGCTGCCCGGCCGGGGTGCCTATGTGCATCCCGTCCCCGACTGTCTGGACCTGGCGGTTCGCCGCCGGGCATTCCCCCGGGCCTTCAAGGCCAAGGGGCCGTTCGACCCGACCGCGGTACAGCGGTTCGTCGAGCGGGTGACACCGTAAGAAATGAACGGCACGGGTCCCCGTGCGGTCAGGTACCTCGCGAGTTGGAAGTAGGTCGAGATTGCGATGAGCACTCGATGAGTACGCGATGAGTACGCCCATGAAGTAGCGACGGTCCGGCGGTAACCCGGACCTAAAAGGAGCGAAGTGGCTAAGGTCCGGGTATACGAACTCGCCAAGGAGTTCGGTGTGGAGAGCAAGGTCGTCATGGCCAAGCTCCAAGAACTCGGTGAATTCGTCCGTTCGGCGTCCTCGACGATCGAGGCGCCGGTCGTGCGCAAGTTGACTGACGCACTGCAGGGGCCCGGCGGCAACGCCGGCAAGCCCGCTGCCAAGCCGGGCGCGCCTCGCAAGGCCGCCCCCGCCAAGCCCGCGGCGCCCTCACCGGCCGCGGCACGTCCCGCTGCCCCGAAGCCCGGCGCCCCGGCCCCCAAGCCGGCCGCCGCCGAGGCCCCGAGCAGCACCCCCGCCGCCCCGTCGGCGCCGGCCCCCGGCCCGCGTCCGGGCCCGAAGCCCGCGCCGAAGGCCCCGGTCACGCCGGTGCCCGCCGCGGAGTTCTCGGCCCCCGCCCCGGCCCAGCCGGCCGCGCCGCAGGCCCCGCGCCCCACCGGCGCGACCCCCGGCCCCCGTCCCGCGCGTCCGGCCCCGTCCGGTCAGCAGGGTGGCGGCCAGCGTGACGGCGGCCGCGGCGGCGAGCGCCCCGCGCGTCCCGCCGGCCAGGGCGCCCCGCGCCCCGGCGCCCGTCCGGCCGGTCCCCGTCCGGGCAACAACCCCTTCACCTCCGGTGGCTCGACGGGCATGTCCCGTCCGCAGACACCCCGTCCCGGCGGCGCCCCGCGTCCCGGTGGCGGCCAGGAGCGTCCCGGCGCCCCGCGTCCGCAGGGCGGTCCCGGTGGCGCCCCGCGCCCGCAGGGCCAGGCCGGCGGCGGTGCCCCGCGTCCGACTCCGGGCGGCATGCCCCGGCCGCAGGCGCCCCGTCCGGGCGGCGGCCCCGGTGGTAACCGACCCAACCCGGGCATGATGCCGCAGCGTCCCGCTGCCGGTCCCCGTCCCGGTGGTGGCCCCGGCGGTGGCCGCGGTCCCGGCGGCGGCGGTCGTCCGGGCGGCGCCGGCCGTCCCGGCGGCGGCTTCGCGGGCCGTCCGGCCGGTCCCGGTGGCGGTGGCGGCGGCTTCGCCGGCCGTCCCGGTGGCGGCGGTGGCGGCGCGGGCCGTCCCGGCGGCGGCGGTGGCTTCGGCGGCCGTCCCGGCTTCGGCGGCCGTCCCGGCGGCCCCGGTGGCCGTGGTGGCACGCAGGGTGCCTTCGGCCGTCCCGGTGGTCCCGCGCGTCGTGGCCGCAAGTCGAAGCGGCAGAGGCGCCAGGAGTACGAGGCCATGCAGGCCCCGTCGGTCGGCGGCGTGATGCTGCCTCGCGGCAACGGACAGGCCGTCCGGCTGTCGCGCGGTGCCTCGCTCACCGACTTCGCCGAGAAGATCAACGCCAACCCGGCTTCGCTGGTCGGCGTCATGATGAACCTCGGCGAGATGGTCACCGCCACGCAGTCCGTCTCCGACGAGACGCTGAAGCTCCTCGCGGACGAGATGAACTTCGTCCTGGAGATCGTCAGCCCGGAGGAGGAGGACCGCGAGCTGCTGGAGTCCTTCGACATCGAGTTCGGCGAGGACGAGGGCGGCGACGAGGCCCTGCTGCCGCGTCCGCCGGTCGTGACCGTCATGGGTCACGTCGACCACGGTAAGACGCGACTCCTGGACGCGATCCGCAAGACGAACGTCATCGCGGGCGAGGCCGGCGGCATCACCCAGCACATCGGTGCCTACCAGGTCGGTGCCGAGGTCAACGGCGAGGACCGTCGGATCACCTTCATCGACACCCCGGGTCACGAGGCGTTCACCGCCATGCGTGCCCGTGGTGCGAAGTCGACCGACATCGCGATCCTCGTGGTGGCGGCGAACGACGGTGTGATGCCCCAGACGATCGAGGCGCTGAACCACGCCAAGGCGGCCGACGTGCCGATCGTGGTCGCGGTCAACAAGATTGACGTCGAGGGTGCCGACCCGACCAAGGTGCGCGGCCAGCTCACCGAGTTCGGTCTGGTGGCCGAGGAGTACGGCGGCGACACCATGTTCGTCGACATCTCCGCCAAGCAGGGTCTGCACATCGACCAGCTGCTGGAGGCCGTCGTCCTCACCGCCGACGCCTCGCTCGACCTGCGGGCCAACCCGGAGCAGGACGCGCAGGGCATCGCGATCGAGTCCCACCTCGACCGCGGCCGCGGTGCCGTCGCGACCGTCCTGGTCCAGCGAGGCACCCTGCGGGTCGGCGACACGATGGTCGTCGGCGACGCCTACGGCCGGGTCCGCGCGATGCTCGACGACAAGGGCGAGAACGTCGAGGAAGCGGGTCCGTCGACCCCCGTCCTCGTGCTGGGTCTCACCAACGTCCCGGGCGCCGGCGACAACTTCCTCGTCGTGGACGAGGACCGTACGGCCCGCCAGATCGCCGAGAAGCGTGCCGCCCGCGAGCGCAACGCCAACTTCGCCCGCAAGGGTGTCCGGTTCTCCCTGGAGAATCTGGACGAGGCGCTCAAGGCCGGTCTGGTCCAGGAGCTCAACCTCATCATCAAGGGCGACGCGTCCGGTTCGGTGGAGGCTCTCGAGTCCTCGCTGCTCCAGCTCGACGTCGGTGAAGAGGTCGACATCCGGGTCCTGCACCGCGGTGTGGGTGCGGTCACCGAGTCGGACATCGACCTGGCGACCGGCTCCGACGCCATCGTGATCGGCTTCAACGTGCGCGCCGCCGGGCGTGCGCAGCAGATGGCCGACCGCGAGGGTGTGGACGTCCGTTACTACTCGGTCATCTACCAGGCGATCGAGGAGATCGAGGCGGCCCTCAAGGGCATGCTCAAGCCGGAGTACGAAGAGGTCGAGCTCGGTACGGCGGAGATCCGCGAGATCTTCCGCTCGTCCAAGCTGGGCAACATCGCCGGTGTGCTCGTCCGGTCCGGCGAGGTCAAGCGCAACACCAAGGCGCGCCTGCTGCGCGACGGCAAGGTCGTCGCGGAGAACCTCACCATCTCCGGTCTGCGCCGCTTCAAGGACGACGTCACCGAGATCCGCGAAGGCTTCGAGGGCGGTATCAACCTCGGAAACTTCAACGACATCAAGATCGACGACGTCATCGCGACGTACGAGATGCGCGAGAAGCCGCGAGGCTGACCCGTACCTCAACAGTCGGGGCCGGTCGACGGGACCTATTTCCGTCGATCGGCCCCGGCCGTTCCGTGTACGGTTCTTGTGTCCCCGCCGATCATCGGCGGGGCGCGAACCCGAACCGGCGGGACATCCGGGCATACATGTATGTGGGGACACTGTCCTTCGACCTGCTTCTCGGCGACGTACGGTCGCTGAAGGAGAAGCGCTCCCTGGTCCGACCGATCGTCGCCGAACTCCAGCGCAAATACGCGGTGAGCGCGGCGGAGACGGGCGGACAGGACCTCCATCGCAGGGCCGAGATCGGCCTCGCCATGGTTTCCGGGGACACCCGGCACCTCACAGACGTACTCGACCGGTGCGAGCGCCTTGTCGCCGCCCGGCCGGAAGTGGAGCTGCTGTCCGTACGGCGGCGGCTGCACAGCGACGAAGACGATTGAGCAAGGCGAAGGAGACGGACCAGTGGCCGACAACGCGCGGGCTAAGAAGCTGGCGGACCTCATCCAGGAGGTGGTCGCCGGGAAACTGCAGCGCGGCATCAAGGACCCGCGCCTGGGGACCCACGTGACGATCACGGACGTCCGCGTCACCGGTGACCTGCGGGAGGCCACGGTCTTCTACACGGTCTACGGCGACGACGAGGAGCGGGCCAGCGCGGCGGCCGGCCTCCAGAGCGCCAAGGGCATCCTGCGGTCGGCGGTCGGCTCGGCGGCGGGGACGAAGTTCACCCCGACGCTCACCTTCGTGGCCGACGCCCTCCCGGAGAACGCCCGGGCCATCGAGGACCTGCTCGACCGGGCACGGGCCTCGGACGCCAAGGTGCGCGAGGCGTCCTCGGGCGCCACGTACGCCGGCGAGGCGGACCCGTACCGCAAGCCGGAGGACGAGACCGACGAGGACGCAGCCTCCGAATGACGCAGAACAAGACGCCTCAGGAAGGGGGCGGGAGCGCAGCGACCCCGGGCAAGGGCGGTGGCGGGCGACGGGAGGGCGGCCTTGTCATTGTCGACAAGCCGTCCGGCTTCACTTCGCATGACGTCGTCGCCAAGATGCGCGGCATCGCCCGTACCCGCCGCGTCGGCCACGCCGGCACCCTGGACCCGATGGCGACCGGTGTGCTGGTGCTCGGCGTCGAGAAGGCCACCAAGCTCCTCGGCCACCTCGCGCTGACCGAGAAGGAGTACCTGGGCACGATCCGGCTCGGCCAGAACACCGTCACGGACGACGCGGAGGGCGAGATCACCTCGTCCGCCGACGCCTCCGGCGTGACGCGTGAGGGGATCGACGCCGGGGTCGCCGCCCTGACCGGCGCCATCATGCAGGTGCCGTCCAAGGTCAGCGCCATCAAGATCGACGGCAAACGGTCCTACGCGCGGGTGCGCGGCGGCGAGGAGTTCGAGATCCCGGCCCGGCCGGTGACCGTCTCGTCCTTCCGCGTCTACGACGTCCGCGAGGCCGTCGCCGAGGACGGTACGCCGGTGCTCGACCTGGTCGTCTCGGTGGTCTGCTCCTCGGGGACGTACATCCGGGCCATCGCCCGTGACCTGGGCGCCGGGCTCGGGGTGGGCGGTCATCTGACCGCCCTGCGGCGGACCCGCGTCGGCCCGTACGGGCTGGACGCCGCGCGCACTCTGGACCAGCACCAGGAGGAGCTGACCGTGATGCCGGTGGCCGAGGCCGCCGCATCGGCGTTCCCCCGCTGGGACGTGGACGAGAAGCGGGCCAAGCTGCTGCTGAACGGCGTACGCCTGGACATGCCCGCGTACCCGCCGGGGCCGGTCGCGGTCTTCGGGCCGGACGGGCGGTTCCTGGTGCTGGTCGAGGAGCAGAAGGGCAAGGCCAAGAGCCTCGCCGTCTTCGCCTGACCGGACACCGGCGCCTTACCGGACCTCATCGTGGAGCGGGCAGAGCCCCCTCGTACCCGCTCCACGATCCCCCCACCCATTCCTGTCCGGCGAACGCCCCCGATTCACCCCAACGGGCAGGCGCTCGGAGTGAATCAGGGGGTGACGGGGGCGCTTTCGCCCTGAGTGGTCCGCGCGGGGATCTTCGGCGGCCTACCGTCGGATCATGGGATGCGGGGACCGGGCGACGCTGGTACGACTGTGCGATCCGGCCGGCAGGCCGCGGGGGACCGGCTTCGTCGCCGACGACCGGGGCACGGTGGTCACCAGCCACGAGGCGGTCGACGGCCTTCCGTACCTCCTGCTGCACGGCACGGACGGCCGCAGCCACCGCGTCGGGGCCGCCGACATCACCGCCGTGCCCGAATGGGACCTCGCCCTGCTGCCCACCGGCGGCCCCGACACCCTCGGCGTCCGGCCACTGCCCGTGTGCGTACGCGAGCGCATCGACCCCGGTACGTATGTGACGGTCGCCGCCCACGGTCTGCGCGAGGCGCGCATCCTGGGCCGCACACCGGTCACGTACACCAGCCGCGGCCGCACCCACCGGATCGACCAGGCCCTGGAACTGGCCCTCGGCACGGACGGCAGCGACGCGCTCCGGCTGGGCGGCGCGGCGGTCGGCGGGCCCGTGCTCGACCCGGACAGCGGGGCCGTCATCGCCGTCATCGGACTCGCCCTGCGCGCCTCCCACGCCACCGCCGGCTGCGCCGCGCCACTGGCCGGGGCGCCCGCCGACGGGCCGCTGGGCGAGCTGCTGCGGCGCAACGCCGCGACCGTCCCCGGCTACGGCCCCGATCTCAACCTCGCCGGGGCCCTCCAGCTCACCGCCATGTCCGTCGGCTCGGCGGGCGGTCCGGGCGAGCGGTACGAACCGGTGGAGCGGCCCGACGTCCGCGCCGAGGCCGAGGCGTTCGCCGGGCCCTTCGCCGAGCCCTTCGCGGCGACCGAACCCCTCGCGGCGGCCGGGCCCTTCGCCGCGGCCGGCTCGGACGAACCCGCCGTGGTCCTCGGCCTCGTCGGCGAACCGGGCACCGGACGCACCACCGAGCTGGCCGCCATCGCCGCGCGCCGGGCGACCGGCCCGGTGCCCGCGCCCACGCTGTGGCTGCGCGGCGCCGACCTCCTCGCGGACGACACCTCCGTCGCCGACGCCGTCGGGCGCACGCTCCAGCAGGCCGGGCGCATCGTCGGCGCCGCCGGAGCCCCGGGCGACATGGCGAGCGCCACGCCCGAGCGGGTCGCCCGGCTCGCCGCGGCCTCCGGCGTGCCGCTCCTCGTCCTGCTGGACGCCCCGGAGGAGATGCCGCCCGTCCTGGCCCACCGGCTCGCCCGCTGGACCACCGGCACGGTCGGCTGGCTCCGCGAGAACGGCGCCCGGCTCGTCGTCGGCTGCCGCCCCGAGCACTGGGAGACGGCCGGCGCGCTCTGCCCGCCCGGGGCCCTGCACCGGCCCGCCAGGCCCGTCCGGCGGCTGCCCCCGGCGGTCCGTGTCACCGACTTCACCGCCGCCCAGGCCGAACGTGCCAGGGAAGCGCTCGGCCTCCCGCCCGACGCCCTCGCCGCCGGCCACGACCGCCATCCGCTGACCCTCCGGCTGCTCGCCGAGGTACGCGAGGCCCTGCCACCGGACACCGCAGGGCGCCCCGGCACGGAAGAGGTCTTCGCCGCCCACCTCGACCTGATGTGCCTGCGCATCGCCGTCCGCATCGCCGCCGGGAGCCGTCCCGGGCCCACAGCGGTGCGGCGGCTGGCGGCCCGGGTGGCCGGACAGGTCCACGAGGCGGCCCGCCGCTGCCTCGGCCCCGGCCAGGGCGAGCTGGACCGGGCCGCCTTCGAGGAGCTGTTCCCCTGGCGTACGGGATGGGCCCCGGCGGTCCTCACCGAAGGGCTCCTCGTCCCGGCCGGGGCCGGCTACCGCTTCGCCCACGAAGAGGTGGGGGACTGGATCCAGAGCACCCACCTCGACCTGGACGCGGCCCTGCGCGCCCTGGTGCACCGGTGGCACGCGGAGCCGGCGGAGGACGACGACAGGGTGCCGCGCCCCCGCCGGGGCGGCCCCGCCGAGGACCCGCCGCCGGCCGGACCGCGCAGCCTGCCCGTGCCCCGGCACCGCATCGGCCCGGTCATCCAGGCCCTCCTGCTGCTGGCCCGCCGCCACGGCACGGCCGCCCTGGCCCACCGGCTCGCGGACCTCATCGAGGCGCTGGACCGGCTGCCGGAAGGGGCGGCGGACGGCGACCGGGCCCTGCCCCTGTCCGACCCGCGCTGGTGGGCCGCGCGCCTGCTCGCCGAGACGCTGCTGAGGGTGCCCGACGCCCGTCCGTATCTCGGCGTGCTCCGGCTGCTCGCCGGGCGTGTCGTGCGGAGTTCCGCCGAGGCGGGCGGGGGAGGGGCGCGCGGGGGAGGGGCGCGCGGGGCGTACGCCGAATTCGGGCCCTGGTTCTGGCGGGGGCCGCGGCTGCCCGAGGCGGACCGGATGGACCTCTTCCGCCGCCTCGTCCCCGCCGACGGGCCACCGGGCGAGGGGGACGGCGACGCGCGGTTCCTCGACGCCGTCGCCCGGCGGCTCGCCGCCCATCCGCGTACCGTCATGCCCCTCCTGTGCGCGTGGTTCACGGACGAACGGACGCTCGCCACAGCCCCGGACACCCCCGTGCGCCCCACCGTCGCCGCCGCCGCGCAGGCCCTCCTGCACGCCCGCCGGGACCTCGCGGTCGACGACCTGGCCGACGCGCTCGTCGCCGCCGGGCACCCCCGGGCCGAGGAGCTGCTCGCCGCGCTCGCCGAGGATGAGCCCACCGCGCTCTGCCGGGCCGTCGAACGCTGGGCCGGGGACGAGGACCGGCGCGCCCGCCGGGTCGCCGCCGTCTCGTACGCGACGCTCGTCACCCCCCACATCACCCTGGACGCGGACCGCGACCGGGTGCGCCGGGCCGTGCTCGCGGTGCTGGCCCGCCCGGCCGACAGCGAGCTGCACGGACCGGTCCTCGCCCTGCTCGTCGCGGACCCCCGGACCCGGGCCCGCTACCTCCCGCAGGCCGTCCGGGCCTTCGTCGCCGAGGGCCCCCAGGACGTGCGGGTGCCCGCCGCCGCGCTCGCCGCCGCTCTGCCCACGCACGCGGACATCGTGGTGACCGCCTACCGGGACCGGCTCGCGCGGCCGGACCAGGGCGCGGGCGAGGTGCTGCGGGCGCTGGCCGGGATCGACGCCCCGGAGCTGGCGCTGCACGCCGCCGGACTCGTACGTGCCTATGCCGAGGGCCATCCGGAGGACACGGCGCACACCGCCGCCTATCTGGACCGCCGGCTGGAGCACGGGCCCGCCGCGCGCGCCCTGCTGCTGCCGCTGCTCACCGGGCTGCTCCGGGACCGCCCGGCGGCCGCGCCGGTCCGGGGATCGCTGGCCGCGGTGCTCGCCTCGCCCGGCAGCCCCGCGTCGCAGCCCGCCCGCGACGAGCTCCTGGAGGTGCTGCTGGACGCCGAGCAGCGCGGCGGGACCCCGGACCCGGTGGTCCTGGAAGCCCTGCTGAGGGCCGCCGCGGCCGGCTGCGCCGGGCGGTCACCGGTGCGCACCAGGGCGCTGGTGCACCGGACCGGAATGCTCCTCGTGCGTACCCCCGAAGGGGCCGCCCTGTTCGACCGGCGGCTCGTCGCGCTGGTCCGCGAGGTGCCCGGGTTCGGCGCGCTGGTCGCGGGCTGGCTGGCCGACGCGCCGCAGGAGTGGGCGGCCGTCGTGGGGCCCAGCGCGCGGCGCACGGTGGAGGCGCCGCATGCCCCGATGACCATGCCGATGCAGGCCGCAGGGCGTGAGCATGGCAGTCTTAGACCTGCGTAAGCGAGATATCCACGTACACAGGTTCGGGCGAGGAGCGGTCAGAGTGCAGCGCTGGCGAGGCTTGGAGGACATCCCCCAGGACTGGGGGCGCAGCGTCGTCACCATCGGCTCGTACGACGGGGTGCACCGCGGACACCAGCTGATCATCGGCCGTGCCGTCGAACGGGCCCGCGAGCTGGGCGTGCCGTCGGTCGTCGTGACCTTCGACCCGCACCCCAGCGAGGTCGTCCGGCCCGGCAGCCACCCCCCGCTGCTCGCCCCGCACCACCGGCGCGCCGAGCTGATGGCGGAGCTGGGTGTGGACGCGATGCTGATCCTGCCGTTCACCACGGAGTTCTCGCGGCTCGCCCCGGCCGACTTCATCGCCAAGGTGCTCGTGGACAAGCTGCACGCCCGGCTGGTCATCGAGGGCCCCAACTTCCGTTTCGGCCACAAGGCCGCGGGGAACGTCGAGCTGCTGGCCGAGCTGGGTGCCGAGCACGACTACCGCGTCGAGGTCATCGACCTGCGGGTGAGCGGCGCGGCGGGCGGCGGCGAGCCGTTCTCCTCCACGCTCACCCGGCGCCTGGTCGCCGAGGGTGACGTGGCCGGGGCCGCCGAGATCCTGGGCCGCCCGCACCGCGTCGAGGGCGTCGTCGTCCGGGGCGCCCAGCGCGGCCGCGAGCTCGGCTTCCCCACCGCGAACGTCGAAACCCTCCCGCACACCGCGATCCCCGCCGACGGCGTCTACGCGGGCTGGCTGCACGCGAACGGCGAGGCGATGCCCGCCGCGATCTCGGTCGGCACCAACCCGCAGTTCGACGGCACCGAGCGCACCGTGGAGGCGTACGCGATCGACCGCGTCGGCCTCGACCTGTACGGCCTCCACGTGGCCGTGGACTTCCTGGCGTACGTACGCGGAATGCTGAAGTTCGACACGATCGACGACCTGCTGGTGGCGATGGCCGCCGATGTGAAGCGGTGCAGCGAGCTGGTCGCCGCCGCCGAGGCCGGACAGGACTGACCACGCGGGTTTCCCGGCCGGGCGGGCCGGGAAACCCGGACGGCCGTCAGGACGTGGGCGCGGCCACCTCCGCCGTGGCCCAGTGGCACGCCACCTGCGTCTCCCCGCCGCCCGACAGGACCGGCAGGTCCTGCGTACGGCAGGCGTCCGCGACGCCCGCCCGCTCCGCCTCGCCGGATGACAGCACCTGGCAGCGGGCGTGGAAGCGGCAGCCGGACGGCACCCGGGACGGGTCCGGCGGCTCGCCCGTGAGCACCACCGGATCGCCCGGCGCCTCCGGCAGCACCGACAGCAGCGCCCGGGTGTACGGATGACGCGGGGCCGTCAGGATCTGCTCGACGGCACCCGTCTCCACGATCCGGCCCAGATACATCACCGCGACCCGGTCCGCGATGTTCCACGCCAGACCGAGATCATGCGTCACGACCAGCGCGGAGAGACCCAGCTCCTCGCGCAGCCGCAGCAGCAGCGCCAGGATCTCGCCGCGCACCGACGCGTCCAGCGAGGCGACCGGCTCGTCCGCCACGATCAGCTCCGGCTCCAGGACCAGCGCCCCCGCGATCACGACGCGCTGGCGCTGACCGCCCGACAGCTCGTGCGGGTAGCGCAGGAAGAACCGCTCCGGCGGCCGCAGCCCGGCCCGCGACAGCGCGTCGTGCACCGCCTGCCGCTCATCGCCCGCGTAGCCGTGGATGCGCAGCCCCTCGGCCACCGCCTCGTACACCGTGTGGCGCGGGTTCAGCGAGCCGCTGGGGTCCTGGAGGACCAGCTGGGCGCGCTTGCGGTACGCCTTGAGCGCCCGGCTCCCGTAGTCCAGCGGCTTCCCGTCGAACGTGACCTGACCGGCCGTCGGCGGGACCAGGCCCAGCAGGGAGCGGGCCAGCGTCGTCTTGCCGCACCCCGACTCGCCGACCAGGGCGACGATCTCGCCGGGCCGGATGTCCAGGTCGACCCCGTCCACCGCACGCGCGGGTCCGGCGCCGTGCCGGCCGGGGAAGGTGATCCGGAGCCCCTGCGCGCTGAGCAGGTCCACGGGGGTCGTCGTCATGATGTGCTCCTCGCTTCCTCGGCGCCCGGCAGGACCGGCGCCGCCCCCTCCGTACCGACCAGCACGCACGCGGCCTGCCGCCCGTCGCCCGCGTCCCGCAGCTCCTGGTCCTGTGTGGCGCAGGAGTCCAGGGCCAGGGCGCAGCGCGGGTGGAAGGTGCAGCCGGCCGGCAGCGCCGACGGGTCGGGCGGGTCGCCGGGCAGGCCCTGCGGCGCGAACCGGGACGACAGGTCCCCGATGCGCGGGAAGGCGCCCGACAGGGCCCTGCTGTACGGGTGGTGCGCGCTCTCGTAGACCTCGGACGCCGGGCCCTCCTCCACGACCCGGCCCGCGTACATCACGGCGAGCCGGTCGCAGGTGTCGGACAGCACCGCCAGGTCGTGGCTGATCATGATCAGGCCGAGGTCCTGCTCGGCGACCAGCTGCTCGATCAGGCGCAGGATCTGGGCCTGGATCATCACGTCCAGGGCCGTCGTCGGCTCGTCGGCGATGATCAGGCCCGGATCGCAGGCGAGCGCCATCGCGATCATCACGCGCTGCCGCTGCCCGCCGGACAGCTCGTGCGGATAGGCGTCCGTCCGGGCCGCGGGCAGCCCGACCTGTTCCAGCAGCTCACCGGCGCGCTTGCGGGCCGCCACCGGGGTCGTCTTCCCGTGCAGCAGGATCGGCTCGGCGATCTGGTCCCCGATGCGGTGCACGGCGTTCAGCGAGTGCATGGCGCCCTGGAAGACGATCGACGCGCCCGCCCAGCGGACGGCCCTGACCTGGCCCCACTTCATCGCGAGGACGTCCTCGCCGTTCAGCAGGATCTCGCCGGTCACCTTCGTGCTCGCGGGCAGCAGCCGCAGCAGGGCCAGCGCCAGGGTGGACTTGCCGCAGCCGGACTCCCCGGCGATGCCCAGCTTGCGCCCGGCCTCGACCCGGAGGTTCACGCCACGGACGGCCTGCGCCCCGCCGGCGTACGTCACCGTCAGATCGCGTACCTCCAGAAGAGGCGTCTTGCGAATGCTCGTCGTGCTCAACGGGCCACCCCCAGCTTGGGATTGAGGACGGACTCGATGGCGCGGCCGCACAGTGTGAACGCCAGGGCCACCAGGGCGATGGCGATGCCGGGCGGTGCCAGATACCACCAGTCGCCGGCGCTCACCGCCCCCGCGGCGCGCGCGTCCTGGAGCATGCTGCCCCACGAGGTGATGGTCGGGTCGCCGAGGCCGAGGAAGGCCAGGGTGGCCTCGCTCAGGATCGCGCCGGAGATGGCCAGCGTGGTCTGGGCGAGCACCAGCGGCATCACGTTCGGCAGGACGTGCCGCAGCATGATGTGGCCGTGGCCGCCGCCCAGCGCGCGGGCGCGCTCGATGTACGGGCGGGACTCCACGGCGAGCGTCTGGGCCCGGACCAGCCGGGCCGTGGTCGGCCAGGTCGTGACGCCGATCGCGATGATGATCGTCCACAGCGAGCGGTCCATCACCGAGGCGAGGGCAACCGCGAGGACCAGCGTCGGCATCACCAGGAACCAGTCCGTCACCCGCATCAGCACCGTCGAGTACCAGCCGCGGAAGTGGCCCGCGACGATCCCCACGATCGTGCCGATGGCGACGCACAGGAACGCCGCGAGCAGCCCCACGGTCAGCGAGACACGGGCGCCCCACACCAGGAGCGCGAGCACGCTGCGCCCGAACTGGTCGGTGCCGAGCGGGAATTCACCGCTCGGCGATTCGAGCGCGCCGCCGGACGCCTCGGTGACGCTCTCCGAGTCGGCGCCGACCAGCTGGGGCGCGGCCAGGGCGACCAGGGCGATCAGGATCAGGCCGCCCAGCCCCCACATGCCGCCCTTGTGGCGGCGGTACTCCCGCCAGAAGCGGGCCGCGGACTGGCGTTTACGGGCCCGGGCCAGGGCGCGGGCGCTCCGGACGGGCTCGGGCGGGGCCGGTGCCGGGGTCGGCGTGGGCATGGAATCGGTCGTGGTCATCGGCCCACCCGGGGATCGAGCAGCGGATACAGCACATCGGCCAGGGTGTTCGCCAGGATCACCGCGGTGGCGAAGACGAAGAACAGGCCCTGGACGAGTGGCAGGTCGGGGGTGCTGAGGCCCTGGTAGAACAGGGAGCCGAGGCCCGGCCAGGAGAACACGGTCTCCACCAGGATCTGCCCGGCGACCACATGCCCCAGGTTGACGAACATCAGTGTGAAGGTGGGCAGCATCGCGTTGGGCACGGCGTGCCTGCGCCGTACGACGTCGTCCCGCAGCCCCTTGGCGCGGGCCGTCGTCAGATAGTCGCTGCCCATCTCGTCCAGCAGCGAGGACCGCATCACCAGCAGCGTCTGCGCGTACCCGACCGCCACCAGCGTAATCACGGGGAGCACCATGTGATGCGCCACGTCGATGACGTAATCGAAACCGCTCGTGTCGCCCGATGACATCCCCCCCGTCGGGAACATGCCCGGGATCGGGCCGACGCCCACCGAGAACACGATGATCAGGAGCAGCCCGAGCCAGAACGACGGCACCGAGTACAGCGTGAGCGCGAGCGCGGTGTTGAACCGGTCGCCGGCCGAGCCGTTGCGCCAGGCGGTGCGGGTGCCGAGCCAGATGCCGATGATGCTGTAGAGGACGTAGGCGGTGCCGGTGAGCAGCAGCGTCGCCGGCAGCTTCTCCACGATCTTGTCGATGACCGGTGCGTGGTACGCGAACGAGACGCCGAAGTCGCCGGTGAGCGCGTCCCCGATGTAGCTGGTGAACTGCTGCCACATCGGCTGGTCGAGCCCGAGCTGGTGGCGCAGCGACTCCAGCTGTTCGGCCGATACGGGCCGGCCGCCCGTCATCTGCTTGACCGGGTCGCTCGGAATGAGCCGGAAGAGGAAGAAGCTGGTGACCAGAACCGCGAACAGCGAGACGACGGCGCCCGCGATCTTGGCGGCCACGTATTTCAGATAGGCCGTGGTGTTGCGCGCCCGTGGACCGCGCGCGGCCGAGGGTCCGGCCGGAGGGCCGTCCGCGGCCGCGTCCGCCTGTTTCACGAGCGCCGGAGTGCTGTCAGCTGTCATGGGGAACTCTCGTTACTCGTGTCGTTCCTGGAAGAAGCCGGCCGGCGCGAGCTTCGTACCGCATCCGCGCCGGCCGGCCCCTTTCCTCCCGTTCGAGAACCTACTCGCGATCGTCCGCGGTGGTGCGGCGGCGCCGCGAGATCAGGAAGCCGCCACCTGCGAGGACCACGACTGCCACCACGATTCCGATGATCACACCGGTGGAGGAGCCGGAGCCGTCGCTGTCCGAGCCGCCGTCGCCGCTCGCCGGCACGGCCGACCACCAGCTCCAGTAGCCGTCCTGGCCGTAGATGTTGCCGGCCGCCTCGGGCATGGTCGTGATCGACTTGATCTGGTCGGTGCGGTATGCCTCGACCGCGTTCGGGTACGCCATCACGTTCATGTACCCGGAGTCGTACAGCCACGACTGCATCTGCCCGACCAGCTCGGTGCGCTTCGCGGGGTCGTACTCGGCGAGCTGCTTCCGGTACAGCTCGTCGTACTTCTTGTCGCAGATGAAGTTGTCCGTGGTCGCGCTGGCCTTGGCCTTCGTCGGCAGGGCCGCGCAGGTGTGGATGCCGAGGACGAAGTCCGGGTCCGGGTTGACCGACCAGCCGTCGAAGGCGAGGTCGTACTCACCGGCGTACCAGGGCACGGAGACGTCGTCCAGGCAGTCGACCTTCAGCCCGATGCCGAGCTTGCCCCACCACTCCTTCAGGTACTTGCCGACCGCCTTGTCGTTCGGGTCGGTGGCGTGGCACAGGAGGCGCAGGTCGAGCGGCTTGCCGTCCTTGCCGACGCGCTGGTCGCCCTTGAGCTTGTAGCCCGCCTCGTCCAGCAGCTTCGCCGCCTTGTCGGGGTCGTAGCTCAGCGCCTGGTCGGCGGAGGGCTCCCAGGTGTACGCCGAGAAGCGCGGCGGGATGTAGCCCTTGCCCTCGACGGCGTGGCCCTGGAAGACCTTGTCGATGATCGTCTCGCGGTCGACCGACAGGAACAGCGCCTGACGCACCTTCTGGTCGAGCAGCGCCTTGTTGCCGTTGCCGAACTTCTTGCCGTCCTTGGTCTGCGCGCCGGGGTTGGTGGCCAGCGCGTAGAAGCGGCGGCCGGGACCCTCGTTGACCTTGATGTTCTTGTCGCCCTTGAGCGAGTTCGCCTGAGCGGGCGTCAGCGCGGGCGAACCGGCGACGAAGGAGACCTCACCCTTGCGGAGGGCGGCGACGGCGGCGTCCTGGTCCTTGTACGTCTTGAAGACCAGCTCGTCGAACTTGGGCGCGCCGCGCCAGAAGTCCTTGTTGGCCTTGAGCTTCACGTACTGGTCGACCTTGTAGTCCGTCAGGATGAACGGGCCGTTGCCGACGACGGGGAACTTCGTGTCGTTGTTGAACTTCGAGAAGTCGCCGACCTTCTCCCACACGTGCTTCGGCACGATCGGCACGTCGAGCGCGGCCATGGTGGCCTGCGGCTCCTTGAGCTCGATGACCAGCTCGGTCGGGCTGGGGGCCGTGACCTTCTTGAAGTTGGTGACGAAGCTGCCGTTGGCCTGGGCGGCGGCCTCGTCGTCCATCATCTTGTTGAACGTCCAGGCGGCGTCCTCGGCGGTCGCCTGCTGGCCGTCGGACCACTTCGAATCGCTCCGAATGGTGTACGTCCACGTCAGCTTGTCGGCGGAGGGCTCCCACTTGGTCGCCAGGCCGGGGATGGCGTGGTTGTCCTTGGCGTCATAGTTCGTCAGGAAGTCGTACATGAGCCGCGAGACGCTGGTGCTCAGCAGCTTCTGGGCGAGGAACGGGCTCAGGGAGTCGACGCTCTGCGCGACCGCGACGGTGAGCGTCTTGTTGCCGCTGTCGGCGGCCTGCGCCTGCTGGGGCGCGGCTCCGAGGGGCATTCCCGGCACAACGGACCCGGCCGCGAGAGCGAGGGCGGCGGCACCGGAGGCCAGGAGCACACGCAGACGTGAGCGTGGCGGGGCGGAGGACGGTGGAACTCTTACGACCATGGTCTGGGACCTCGCGTCATGACTCGCACGGGAAGGTGTGTTGAACATCGGTTCGCCGGCTGGTGTTGCGAAGGTTTATCAGCGGTGGTCGAGCCGCGTCAACGGTCCCCGAAACGGCGTGTGGTCTGCGGATATGCCAAAAGGGTCCGCATCGCGGAGGCGATGCGGACCCTCATTGGTTTAGACCTCTGACGCCTTACTGCTGAGGCGCTGGCGGCGGCTGCTGCTGCCATCCGGCGGGCGGTACGGGACCTTGCAGCCCGGGCTGCGCGGGCTGTCCGGGCTGATCACCCTGCGGCTGGGGCTGCGGGTACGGCTGCTGGGCCTGGGCCGGGGGCTGCTGCTGCCAGTTCTGCCCGGCACCGGGACCCGGCTGCGGGGGGTAGGGCTGCGGCTGGCCGCCGTACGACTGGGGCTGCTGGGGCTGCGGATAGGGCTGACCGGGTTGCTGTGGTGCGTACGGCTGTCCGGGGTACGGCTGCTGGGGTGCGTACGGCTGCTGGGCCGGGGCCTGCTGACCGGGGGTCTGCTGGGCCGGGATCTGCCGGCCCGGCAGTGGCGGGGCGTACTGCGGCGGCGGGCCGCTGCCGTCCGATGTCCACAGCCCCTGCTGCTGCTGGGCGCGCGCGAAGTCCTCGGCGACCAGGGCGGAGAGGTTGAAGTACGCCTCCCGGGTCTTCGGCCGCATCATGTCGAGGTCGACCTCCGCACCGGCCGACAGGTGCTCGTCGAACGGCACGACGACCACCCCGCGGCAGCGCGTCCGGAAGTGCTGCACGATGTCGTCGACCTTGATCATCTTGCCGGTCTCGCGGACACCGGAGATCACTGTGAGGGACCGCTGGACCAGCTCCGCGTACCCGTGCGCCGACAGCCAGTCCAGGGTCGTGGACGCACTGGAGGCGCCGTCGACCGAGGGCGTCGAGACGATGATCAGCTGATCGGCCAGATCCAGCACCCCGCGCATCGCGCTGTACAGCAGACCGGTGCCGGAGTCCGTGAGGATGATCGGGTACTGCTTGCCGAGCACGTCGATCGCACGCCGGTAGTCCTCGTCGTTGAAGGCCGTGGAGACCGCCGGGTCCACGTCGTTGGCGATGATCTCCAGCCCGGAGGGCGCCTGCGAGGTGAACCGCCGGATGTCCATGTACGAGTTGAGGTGCGGGATCGCGTGCACCAGGTCGCGGATGGTCGCCCCGGTCTCGCGGCGCACCCGCCGGCCCAGCGTGCCGGCGTCCGGGTTGGCATCGATGGCGAGGATCTTGTCCTGCCGCTCGCTGGCCAGGGTCGCCCCGAGCGCGGTGGTGGTCGTGGTCTTGCCGACGCCGCCCTTGAGGCTGATCACCGCGATCCGGTAGCAGGACAGCACGGGCGTACGGATGAGCTCCAGCCTGCGCTGCCTCTCCTGCTCCTCCTTCTTGCCGCCCAGCTTGAAGCGCGAGGCGCCCGACGGGTTACGGCTGCTCCGGGTCTTCTGCTTGCCCCGGATGAGCCGGTCGGAGGTGAGTTCGACGGCCGCGGTGTAGCCCAGCGGGGCGCCGTGCGCGGAACGCGGGGCGGGGGTGGGCCAGGAGGTGCCGACCCGGGGGTCGACGGGGGGCTGGGGCTGCTGGGGCTGTTCGGGCTGTGGCTGGGCCTGTGCGGGAAGGTTCGGGGTGCCGGTGGCCGGGGTGCCGTTGGCCGGAGGCTGGGCGCTCTGGGGGACTTGGGGCTGGGGCTGCTGCTGTGCGGACCAGGGGGTCTGCGGCTGCGGCGCCTGGGGGGCTTGCGGGGGCTGCGGTGCCTGAGGGGGCTGCGGTGTCTGAGGGGTCTGGGGCGCGGGCGGCTGCGGGCGCTGCGCCGGGAGGTTGGCGGCCGGGAGGGGCTGCTGGGGCTGCGGTTCCGGCTGGTGCGGCTGCGGGGCGTGCGGTGCCTGCGGTTCCGGCTGGGGGAAGCCGTAGCCGGACTGCGGGGCGGGGGGCTGGGGCTGCGCGGCTTGGGGCTGGACGGGCTGCGGGGTCTGCGGCTGTGGGGCCTCCGGCTCCTGCGTGGCCGGCTGGAAGGCGGGCGGCAGCGGCGGGAGACCGCCCTGCGCGGGGGCGGCCGGCGCCCAGGGGGACGGCGAGGAGTCCTGCGGCGCACTGTCCGCCGGTACGCCGAGGGGTGCCGCGTCGTCAGGGGCGGCGTCGTTCACCGGAGCGTCGTCGTCCGCCTTGAGGGAGCCCGCCTCGGGGGAGCCCGCCTCGGGGGAGCCCGACTCGGGGGAGCCCGACTCGGCGGGGGGCTCGTCGGCGGGCACGGCGTCGGACGGCACCGCGTCGGACGGTTCCATATCGCGCGGCTTCAGGCTGTACGGCTCCGAGGACGCGTCGGCCGACGCGAGGCCGGCGCCATCGCCCTCCGCGCTGTCCCCGGTCCCGTCGGTCCCGTCCGAGGACTTGGGCGTCGTCGCCGCCTCCTCGGGCTCGAAGTCGAAGACCCTTCCCAGGACGTCGTCCCAGGACTCCTCCGGCTCCGCGCCGGGCGTACCCGCCTCCTCGTCGTCCGAAACGGCACGGGCGGCCCCGGCCGCGTGGTCGCCGGCATCGGACGGCGCATCGGCGTCCGGCTCCGCCGCGCGCTCCCGCTCCTCGATCTCCCGCTTCAGCGCGGAGGCCGAGAACCGCATGGTGGCGCCGCTGTCGAGGTCGCCGGTGCCCTGCACGCCCGCGTCCAGGGGCTCCGCCGGGGCGGGTGTCCAGTCGAGGTCGAAACCGCGCTGCGCAGGCGGCGGGGGCAGCGGCACCGGGTCCCCGCTCGGCGGCGGGGGCGATGCCGGAGGCGTACCGGCGCCGCCCGAGGAGTCGCCCGGCGCGTTCTGCGTGTACCAGGCGGGCGGGGTGTAGTCGATGGTGAACTCACCCGTCGCCTCGGCGGGCTCCGCGTCGGACGACTCGTCGACGGGCTTGTCCCAGCCCCCGCGCATCTCGTCCCGATCGCCGTTCACTTTGCCTCCTGGTGTGGTCGAGCACCCTTGTGCCGTGGTGGGTGGGGGCCGTTCCCGTAACGCGAAACCGCCCGGCTCTCCCCCTGGGACGCACATGGCCTGCCCTCGGGTTCTCCGCCGCGTCCGGCCCCAGCCTAAACGCCATGCACCCCGTCATGGCAGGCCGTACGACGCCGCGAACACTGTCCCGTACGTCACGTACTGCACCCAAGTGGACTGAGTGCGACAGGGAGTAAAACCCAAAGCGGTCAAATGCGCGCAACCGCACCGTGAATCGTGTCCGCCGCGCCCCTGTACCCCCTACCGCACAGCGGTAATCCCAGGCGTACGCCCGTCAGTCCACCCGGCGCGCGGCGCCCAGCAGCCCCGTCTCCGCGTCGGTCGCCCGGGTCGTCACCAGCCGGCTCTCCCGTCGCGTGCACCAGAGGGTGGCCCCGTCCGCCAGGGCGGGCAGCGCGCGGACCGCACCGGCCGGCAACCGCAGGAGGCGCCCGGCCTCCGCCGCCTCGTCGGGCGACACCCGCTGCACGCCCACCAGCGACGCCCTCTCGATCAGCCCGGACGCGGCGGCACCCAGATAAGGCAACAGGGTCAGCACCGACTGCCACGGCCCGGACCCGGCCCGCCCGGGCGGCGGACGCATGCCGCAGTCCCGTACGACGATAACCGGCGAGGCCGCCGAGGGGCCCAGCGGCGGCACCCGGCCGACCTCGTGCAGTGCGACGCACCCGCTGCCGCCGGCGGCCCGGGCCAGGCTCGCCCAGGCGGGCGCCCGACCCGTCTCCACCACGATCCGCGCACCCGTCGCCGCTGTCCGCAGCGCGAGCACCTGCGCCGTCCACAGCCCGCCGACGAGCGTGATCTCGTACGGGGAAGGGCGGTTGAGGCCGAGCACGGCGGGGAAGCCCTCCTCGTCCGCGCCGATCACCACCCCGTCGTCGCCCACCGGCATGCCCAGCGAGGCCAGTTGCTCGGGTCCGATGGTGTACCGCCGCCGGCGCGGCCCGACCGGCCCGAAGCCCAGCCGGCCCCGCACCCGCCCGGGCGCCGCCATCAGCGGACCCCGCCCAG
Source organism: Streptomyces sp. NBC_00726 (assembly GCF_045161735.1). Taxonomy (NCBI): domain Bacteria; kingdom Bacillati; phylum Actinomycetota; class Actinomycetes; order Kitasatosporales; family Streptomycetaceae; genus Streptomyces; species Streptomyces sp. NBC_00726. Next base: position 5,130,914 of record NZ_CP108983.1, read on the forward strand.
CGGCAGCGTGGCGAGCACCCCGGGCAGCTGCTCGCGGTCCAGCCGCACGAGCGAGACCCGCACCCCGCGCGCCACCCGCTCCAGTTCACGCCGCGCTGCCCGAAGTTCCTCACCGGTGCGCGCGCTGATCCGCAAGTGCCCCGCCGCCGCGACCTCCTGCCGGTCACCCCGCGCCAGCGTCAGGCTGAACGTCGTGGCCGGCGCCGGCACCGAACTGAGCAGCGCGACCAGCCGGGGCATCGGCACCTCCCCGGAGCGCGGCCACCGGCGCACCCAGTACGCGGTGTGCCGGTGCCCGTCGCAGCTCCACGTCCGCGAGGTCTCCCGGGTGCGACGGGCGGGCCGCGCGGGCTCGTCGGCACGGGGCGCACCGGCCGCGTCCACGCAGGCCGCGGTGGCGAGCGCGGCCGCAATCTCCGGCTCCGTCAGCACGGTCGCGCCGAACCCCGCCCCGGCCAGCCGGCCGGACAGCTGGTCGGCCGCCCGCGACAGACACCGCTGCGCCCCGGTGAGACCGCCGCCACGCATGCGTACCGCCTCCGGGCAGAGCTCCGGATCGAGCGTCAGCGTGACCCAGGTGATCCGCACCGCCGGTGACCCCGTACGGGCCTGGAGGGGCGCGTAGTTGAGCGTGGCGACCGAGTCGCCGGGGAAGTGCGGGGCCGGCGCGGGCCGGGTGTGCTGCACGATCCGCGCCGACTCCAGGCGGATGCCGTCGACGTCCATCGCATCCCGGACGAGCCCCAGCGGCAGCGGCCGCACGGTCCGGTCCGCCCGCAGCACCGTGTCCGCCGCGTCCACCCGCACCACCACCGTGAGGTGCGTACCGTCGCCGACCATCCCCACCGGCCGCCGGTCCCGGTACGTGAACGAACAAGTACGCAGGCCCGGTACGCACTCGGCCAGCGGGGCCACCAGGGACCCGGTACCGGGGCCGGCGGCCGGCATCCGCGCGGCAGCCCTTCGGTTCCGCACCCGGAACGCGACCACCGTGGCCAGCCAGGCCGGAAGGGAACGGCGGCGCCTGCGCACGACGGCGAGCACCACGAGCAGCGCGGCCGTCATGCCCGCAGGCCCCAGGAGCGCGGGGCCGACGACCCAGGCGCACAGCAGGACCGCCACCGCGACTTCGAACAGGACCAGCTGTTGCAATCGAAAAGTACCGATCGGGCCGAACCGCCGGTTCAGCCGCGCCCCACTCCTGTTCGCCATCCCGCCCTGCCCCCGTCCGTGCCGTCCCGGTCCGCGCCGCACCCGCCCCGCCGAGTGCTCCGACGGAAGCGCACAGCGTATCGGCCTTTGATCAACACCCAGGTACGGGCGGCATAGTGGTCGCCGACAGCGGGAAGCCCCACCGAAGCGCAGGCGGTGGGCGCCCGCAGGTGTGCGGTGCGGGCGGAGAGGGAAGGCGGACCGGTCATGGTGACCCGACGGGACGAGCTGAACGCGTACACATTTGCGAAGAGAAGGGTCCTCGCCGCCTTCCTTCAGCCCTTACCCGACTGCTCCGACGAGGGCGCCCCGCGCCCGCTGCGCGCCGTCCTTCCCGGGGTGCTCACCGGCGCCCTGCTCCTCGCCGGCTTCGGCGCGTACGGCATGTTCCGCCCGGTCGCGCCCAAGGGCTGGGACCGCCCCGGCGCCAAGGTCGTCGTCGGCCGGACATCGACCACCCGCTACGTGGTGCTCACCGCCGGCCGGGGCGCCCATCGCCGTACCCGGCTGCACCCCGTCCTGAACCTCGCGTCCGCCCGGCTGCTGCTCGACCCCGGCGACTACGGCGTCGTCCAGGTCGCCGACGACGTCCTCGACGCGGAAGGACCCCCGCGCGGACCGGTCATCGGCATCCCGTACGCCCCCGACCGGCTCCCCGGGAAGCGGGACGCGGGCACCGCCAAGCGATGGGCCGTGTGCGTACGGCCGGGCGGCGGAGGCACCGGTGTGCAGAAGGCCGGCTTCGTCCTGGCCGCCCGCGACCACCGGCTGACGGAGGGCCCGGACCGGCTCACCGGCGGCCAGGTCCTCTACGTACAGGACCCGCACGGCACCCGGTATCTCGTGGACGCGCGGGGCACCAAATACCGTGTGGACGAGCGGGCCGGCGACCTCGGACACCTCACCGACGCCCTGGTCGGCCGCGCCCGGCCGCGACCCGTCACCGGAGACTGGCTCGCCACCCTGCACACCGGCAGCCCCGTCGCCTTCCCCGTCGTCCCCGGCGAGATCGGCGCCCCCGCCCGCGTCGAGGGCCGGCTGTCCGCCCGCGAGAACCGGGTCGGCGCGGTGCTGCGGACCAGGACCGGCGCGGGCACCGCGTACCACGTGGTGCTCGACGGGAGGGTCCGGTCCGTCTCCGAGTTCACCGCCTGGCTGATCGTCAACTCCCCGCAGACCGCCGCCCTCGACCAGGCCGGCACCGCCTACCCGGCGGGGCTCCAGGACTTCGTTCCCGACCCCGCGCCCTTCGCCGGCCAGGCCGCGCACTGGCCCGCCCGCAAGGCCGTCCGCGTCGACACCGCGCACCGGAACACCGTCTGCTCCGTACTGCGCGCGATGGACGGCAAGGGCCGCACCACCCTGAGCACCTGGGCCGGCACCACGTATCCCGCCGCCGTCGGCACGGGCGGCACCAGCACCTACGTCACCCCCGGCAGCGGGCTCCTTTACACCCAGGTCCGGGGCCACCAGACCAGGCCCGACGGATCACTCTTCCTGGTGACGGACACCGGATTGCGGTACGCGGTTCAGGGGAACGGCGACGGCGACCCCGGGCACTCCGCGCTCCCCGCCGGCACACCCTCCGGCGGCACCCCGCACAGTCCGGGGCGGGCCAACGAGGCTCAGATCCGGCTCGGTTACGAGGGCGTGCGGCCCGCCCTCGTACCGGCCGAGTGGTCGGAGTTCCTTCCCCGCGGACCACGGCTCGACACCTCCAGCGCGCGCCGCCCGCAGGGTTCCTGACATGGCGGCGAACCGGCCGATGGCGGCCCTCGCCGCGCTGGCCACCCTCGCCGTGGCCCAGCCCGCGCACGCGGCCACCGGGCCGGACGGCGGCGCGTGCGTCCTCCCGGTGAACCGGCGGTTCGAGGGCCGCCCCTGGCCGTTGCAACGGGTGCTCCTGGACGAGCTGTGGCACGACACCCGGGGCGAGGGCGTCCGCGTCGCCGTCATCGACACCGGGGTGGACGACACCCACCCCCAGCTCGCGGGCGCGGTCGCCCCCGGCGCCGACACGCTGGCCCCCGGCGGCGACGGCACCGGCGACCCGGTGGGCCACGGCACCCTGGTCGCCGGGCTCATCGCGGCCCGCCCGCGCGAAGGCACCGGATTCGTCGGGCTCGCCCCCGGAGCGACCGTCATCCCGGTCCGCCAGAACGACGCGCGCGGCCACGGCACCGACGCGACGCTCGCCGCCGCGATCGACCACGCCGTCGCCCGGGGCGCCCAGGTCATCAACATCTCGCAGGAGACCGTCCGCCCGCCGGTCCCCGGCTCCGCCCTGGAACGCGCGGTGGCCGAGGCCGTCCGCCGGGACATCGTGGTCGTCGCCTCCGCCGGCAACAACGGCGCCGACGGCGGCCGTACGCCCGCCTACCCGGCCGCGTTCGACGGGGTCCTCGCGGTCGCCGCGTCCGGCCGTGACAACGAACGCGCCCCCTTCTCCCGGCCCGGGAGCTTCGTGGACATCGCCGCGCCGGGCGTCGACATCGTCTCCACCGCCCCCGGCCGCGGCCACTGCGCCGACAGCGGAACCAGCTTCGCCGCCCCCTACGTCAGCGCGGTTGCCGCACTGATGCGCGCCAAGTACCCGCACTGGACGGCCGCGCAGATCGCCGCCCGTATCGAACAGACCGCGGAACGCTCCGTCAACGGCCGTGACGACTTCGTCGGATGGGGTGTAGCCGACCCGGTCCGCGCCCTGTCCGGCGACGACGCCCCGCAGGACACCCCGCACCCCGACGAGCCGCCCCCCGGCGCCCGCGCACCCGACCCCGCGCCGCTGCCGGCAGCCGACACCCCGCAGCGGCGCGACCGCCGCCACGCCGCCTGGGCCATGGCCCTCACGGCCCTCCTGACCGGCGCGGTGGCGGGCGCCGCAGCCGTCGCACGAGAGCTGCGCCGACGCCGTACGCGATGAGCCGGAGGGTTCCCGGAAGCCGGCTTCGTACACCCGCGAGGGGCGTTCGAGGCGAGCGGGAACGGGCGCCGGACTGGCTAGCCTGAGCCGCCTGAACGGCCCAGAGAGAGGACCTCGTATGACCAGCCCCACGGGTGGATTCGCGCTCGCCGACGATCCGGTCGTCCAGGCCAGGAACAAGATCGTCCACACCGCCGATGCGGTGTCCCGGCAGGCCCGGGAGCTGGCCGACGTCCTCGCGACGGTGGGGGCCGGCTGGACCGGCGCCGGAGCCTCGGGGTTCACCTCCGCGCAGCTCGTGGTCAACGAGGACCACGACGAGATCCGGCGCCTCCTCGGCGTACTGCTCAACGCCGTCGACGGCACCAGGAATCTCAGCAACGCCAATGACGAAGAGGTCCGCGCGGCCTTCAAGGCGGTACGGGAACCGGCTTCCGCAGGCGGCTCCTCCGCCCTGAACGGCGTCTGAAACCGGCGCTGTTCCCCCGATACGACCAGAGGAAACCCGATGGGGCAAGACCCGCACACCAAGGTCAGGTACGAGAGCGTCCAGGAGGTCGCCGACCGCATCCGCGCGGTCTCACGGAACATCTGCCGGGACCTGGAGGAGATGGACGGCGCGCTCAAGGTCGTCACCGACACCTGGGACGGCCAGGCGCACGCCGAATACGTGGCGCTCCAGCACAAGTACCGCAGCAAGGCCGACCACATGAGGGCCCGGCTCGACGAGGTCGCGAGGCTCATCGAGACCGGCAAGGACCACTACCGGGCCACCGACCTCCGGTCCTCACGCCTGTTCACCGAGGCTTACTGAGCCGGCGGCACAGGGGCCCGGACGCACGAAGGGGGCACGTTCACCCGAACGTGCCCCCACGCCTGCCGGCGTCGCCTACGGAAGGTCGAACTCACCGTCCCTGGCGCCCAGGACGAATGCCTCCCACTCGGCCTCCGTGTACCTGAGCACCGTGTCCGGGTCCAGGGAGGACCGCATGGCCACCGCGCCACCGGGCAGGTGCGCGATCTCGACGCGCTCCTCCTCCTGCTCCGTCCCGGGAGCACACAGCCACTTCACCTCCGAGATGTCGAGTGCGTACAGCTCGTCCTTCTCCGCCTGCGTGCCCATCGTGAGGGCTCCTTTCGTACCTGGCTCTGCACGGCACCGTACAGGCAACACGGCGGCCGGGGACCCGCTCCGCCGAAGCCCCGCCACCCGGCCCCGCGCTCAACCCCGTTCCGGCAGCCAGCCGGTCTGCACGAGGCTCTTCCCACCACGCCGGGTCGCCATGCACGCACGGCCAGGCGGCATCGGGCGGGCACGTACCGAGCCGACCAGATCGCCCTCCGCCGGATCGCCCGACAGCACCACGCCCTGCGCACCCAGCTCCTTGATCCGTTGCAGGAACGGCTCGTACAGCGCACGGGAGGCGCCGGCACAGTTGCGCGCGAGAACGAAGCGCACCCCGGTGTCCCGTGCGAACGGCAGACAGTCCGTCAGCGCGGCGAGCGGGCCGCCCGTACCCGTCGCGACGAGGTCGTAATCGTCCACGACGACGAAGATCCGCGGCCCCGACCACCAACTGCGCTCCCGCAACTGCCGGGGCGTGACGTCCGCCGGCGGCCGGCGCCGCGCGAATACCCCGGCCAGCGCCTCCATATGCGTCGCGAGCGCGTCCGGTGTCGGCGCGTACTCCAGCAGGTGGCTCTCCGGCAGGGCGCCCAGCAGCCCCCGCCGGTAGTCCCCGACGACGAGCTTCGCCTCGTCGGGGGAGTAGCGGCGGGCGATCTGCCGGACGAGCAGCCGCAGCAGCGCGGTCTTCCCCGATTCGCTCTCTCCGAACACCAGAAGGAAGGGATCGGCGTCGAAGTCCACGAAGACCGGATCGAGATCGGCCTCGGCGATGCCGATCGCGACACCCCGCTCCGGGAATTCGTCCCCCTTGGGCAGCCGCTCGGCGGGGAGCACTGCGGGCAGCAGCCGTACGGGCGGGGCCGGCGGACCCGCCCAGCCGGCCCGGACCCGCCCGGCCAGCGCCGCCGTACGGTCGGGGAGCCCGGCCGCGTTCTCCACCGGGCCGAGGCACGGCGAGGCGGCCAGGAAGTGCAGTCCCTCCGCCACCTGGCCCCGGCCCGGCACCCCGGCGGGCACCTGCGCGGCCACCCTCCGGTCGAACTCGGAGTCCGACACATCGCCGAGCCGCAGTTCCAGCCGCCCGGTCAGCTGGTCCTTCAGCGCGGCCCGCACCTCCAGATAGCGGGCGGCGCTGAGCACCACATGCACCCCGTAACCGAGCCCCCGGGCCGCGATGTCGGTGACGACCGGCTCCAACTCCTCGTACTCCGTACGGAAACCGCCCCAGCCGTCCACGACGAGGAAGACATCGCCCCACGCCTCACCGGGCAGCCCGCCCCCGGCCCGCTCGCGCCGGTACGCGGCCATGGAACCGATGCCCCGCGCCCGGAACAGCTCCTCACGGGCCCGCAGCACCCCGGCCACCTCCGCGACCGTCCGCCGCACCCGCTCGGGATCCAGCCGCGAGGCGACCGAGCCCACATGCGGCAGGCCCGACAGCGACGCCAGCGCGCCACCGCCGAAGTCGAGCCCGTAGAACTGGACCTCACGCGGTGTGTGGGTGAGCGCGAAGGACATCACCAGCGTGCGCAGCAGCGTCGACTTGCCGGACTGCGGCCCGCCGACCACCAGCATGTGGCCCGCCGCGCCGGAGAAGTCCTGGAACAGCACCTCCCGCCGCTGCTCGAACGGTTTGTCGACAAGCCCGAGCGGAACGACCAGCTCACCGGGTTTGCCATCCCCGACAACGGTGAACCCGCGCTCCGGGTCCGTACCGAGGTCCGGCAGCAGCGCATCCAGACCCGGCGACCGGTCCAGCGGCGGCAGCCACACCTGGTGGGCGGGCACGCCCTGCCCCGCAAGCCGCCGCACCACCACATCGAGCACGGACTTTGCGACGGCGTCATCCCCGCGTACCTCCGCGACAGACGCGGGCGCAGGCGGAGGCACAGACGCGGTCGTGGTCGCAGCCACAGGCACGGACGCAGGCACCGGCAGCGCGCTGAACAACGCCGCCGCAAGGCTGCCCGTCCCCTCCCCGGCGGCCCGCCCAGGCCCACCCGGGCGGTAGGGCCCCGAGACGTACGCCGCTTTGAAGCGCGTCAATTCCCGCGTACCGGTCATCAGAAACCCCGAACCGGGCACCGGCGGCAGGCCGTAGGCGTCCGGCACCCCCAGCGCGGCCCGCGACTCCTCCGCCGAGAACGTGCGCAGCCCGATCCGGTACGAGAGGTACGTCTCCAGGCCCCGCAGCCTGCCCTCCTCAAGGCGCTGCGACGCCAGCAGCAGATGCACGCCCAGCGAACGGCCGATGCGCCCGATCCGGATGAACGTGTCGATGAAATCGGGTTTGGCGGTCAGCAGTTCGGAGAACTCGTCGATGACCAGCACCAGCGTGGCCAGCGGTTCCAGCGCGGCGCCCGCCGCCCGCGCACGCTCGTAGTCATGGATGCCGGCGAAATTGCCCGCCGCCCGCAGCAGTTCCTGACGGCGCTGGAGTTCACCGCGCAGCGCGTCCCCCATCCGGTCGACCAGCGCCAGATCGTCGGCCAGATTCGTGATGACGGCCGCCACATGCGGCATCCCCGCCATCCCCGCGAACGTCGCCCCGCCCTTGAAGTCCGCGAGCACGAAATTCAGCGTTTCGGAGGAATGGGTGACGGCAAGACCGAGCACCAGCGTCCGCAGCAGCTCGGACTTCCCCGAACCGGTCGCGCCCACACACAGCCCGTGCGGCCCCATCCCCTCCAGCGCCGACTCCTTCAGATCGAGCACCACCGGGGCACCGTCCTCACCCACCCCGATGGGCACCCGCAGCCGCTCCGCGACCGGCCGGGGCCGCCAGGTCCGCGCCACCTCCACCGCACCGGCGTCCCCCAGGCCCAGCAGATCCGTGAAGTCCAGCGCGGCCAGCAGTGGCTCGTCCCCGTCCCGCCCACCGGCCCGCAACGGAGCCAGCCGCCGGGCCAGCGCCTCCGCCGCAGCCAGCGACAGCCCGTCCGGCACACCCACCCCGCACTCCGCCTCCAGCACACCGGGACGCACCCGCACACACAGCGCACCGTGCGACCCCGCCGCATCACCCGGGGCCGCGTCCCCCGGGACGACCTCGACCAGCGTCACCCCTTCCACGCCACCCGCCGCACCCAGCACCGAACCCGCAGCCACCCCCGCCCCGTCCAGCACCACGACGACATGCGGCCGGTCCGGCGGCGGTGCCCCCTCCGGCACGAAACGCCCCCGCCCCTCCAACAGCGCCCCGAGCAGCGGCTCCAGCCCAGCCGTGTCCCGCGCGAACAGCCGCTTCGTACCGGCCCCGTCCACCTCACCCGGCACCTGGACATGCGGCAGCCACTTCACCCACTCCCAGCACACCGCCGCCTCCCGCGCGGCCACCACCGCCACCACCAGGTCCCGGGGCGAGTGCAGCGTCACCAGCTGCGCCACCAACGCCCGCGCCGCCGCCCTGACCGGCTCCGTCGCACCGCTCAGCCGCACCCGGTACGCCTCCCGCAGCGGAACGCACAACGGCAGCCCGTGCAGCGAGCCGTGCACCGCCACGAACCGCCGGAGCGCGTCCGCGCACACCGGCTCCGGCTCACCCGGGGCGGGCTCCGGCACCGCCAACGGCGTCGCGAGCGGCTGCCTGCCGAGCCCGATCCGCACCACCCCGAAGTCCGCGTCGCCGGGCCGCCGCTCCCACACCCGGCTCCCGCCCGCGACCACCGACCACAGCTGGCCGGGCGCGGGATGCGTGAACAGCAGCCCGTCGCGCTGGGCCCGCGCCGTCCGCCGCACCGCACGGCGGGTCCGCGCCAGCCGGGCCAGACAGTCGCGCCGCGCATCCGCCGACCGCCCCTGCGTACCGCGCCGGTAGCGCACCACCTGGGCTACCACCATCGCCAGCGTCGACACCAGCATCAGCACACCCATCACCCGCATGAACGGCGGCGCCTGCGGCGAGAAGAAGAACACCACCGACGACGCCATGCCCAGCACCGGAAGAAGCTGCATCAGCACCCCCTCGCGCTGCCCGCGCGGTTCCACCGGAGGAGGCTCCAACAACACCTCTTTCGTGGGAACTTCCGGCGGCAGCAGCCGGGGCGGACGCTTCACGACGATCTGACTCACCGGTGCATCGATCCTTGGGTGCGGGCGGGTGTGGGGCGCCGCCGAACGGGGAAGAGCGAGGCGGCCGGGCCGCACACAGGACGAGCCCACCCCCATCGGCCCCGCTCGAAGCGCCCATGATCCTACGCACTGTCATCCTTCGCCCCGATCCGCCCGATAGGGTGACCCGCCCATCGTGCGGACACCGCCGACCAGTGAGGAAGCGGACACCGCCGACCAGCGACGAACAGGGGCCCCCGACACGTGAGTCCGACCGCAACGACCGGCTTCCGCCGCGTCACCGTCGTCACGCCCGACACCCGCATCGACGTCGCCCTGCCCGAGGACATCGCCGCCGCCGACATCTGGCCCGAGATCCTGCGCCTCACCGGACCGGCCGCACCCGACACCGCCCCACCCGACACCACACCCCCCGGCCACCACCTCGTACGGCTCGACGGAACGGTCCTGGACGGCGACCGCACCCTCGCCGCACAACGCGTCCTCGACGGCGAGATCCTCACCCTGCGCCCCTTCGCCGCCTCACTGCCCCCGCCCGTCTACGACGACGTCGCCGACGCCATCGCCTCGGCCACCCGCCGTGACCGCCACCTGTGGAGCGACGACCTGCTGCGCGCTGCAGCCCCGGCCGCCGGCGCGCTGCTCCTCCTCCTGGCGGCCCTCGCCCTGTGGCAGGCCGACCCGGTCCGCCACGACCTGCACGGACCGCCCGGGGCCGTCGCGGGCGCCGCCGGACTCCTGTCGGCCACCGTCGCCGCCGTACGCGCCCGGGTCTACGCCGACCGCGTCACCGCCGCCGCGCTCGGCCTGGGCGCCCTGCCCCTCGTCCTCCTCGCCGGCTCCGGCCTCATCGCCCCGGACCCGGGCGGCGGAGCGGGCCGGCTGCAATTCCTGCTCGGCTGCGCCGCCGTCCTCGTCGTCTCGGCCGCCCTCACCGCGCTCGCCCCGAGCGGCGACGCCCCCTTCGCGGGCGCCGCCCTCCTCGCCGGCGCCGGAGCGCTGGCCGCGTTCGCCGCGATCCTCACCGAGGCGTCCGCCACCGCCACGGCCGCCGTCTGCGTCCCCGTGGCCCTCGGCCTCATCGCGTTCCTGCCCGGCCTCTCCGCCCGTTTCGCCCGGCTCCCGATCGGGTACGCGCCGCCCCGGCCGACGGGCCCCTACAGCGACGAGGGCGACGAGGGCGAGGACCCGGCCGCCCCGGACGCCGCCCCCGTCGACACCCGCCTCGTCGCGGACCGGGCCCGGCGCGGCCACGAACTGCTGCTCGGCCTGGCCGGGGGCTGCGCGGGCCTGGCCGCCACCGCGTCCGCCGTCCTCGGCGCCTCGGACAACACCTGGGCCCGGCTCCTCGCCCTCGCCGCCGGGCTCGCACTGCTCCTCCGCGCCCGCCTGTTCCGCTACACCGCCCAGGCCGGCTGCCTGCTGGTCGCGGGCATCGGCGCGCTCGCCGCCCCGGTCACCGGCCTCGCCCTCACCGCCCGGACGGACGACCCGGCCCTGTATCCCCGTACGACCGGACTGTGCGCGGCGCTCGTCGCCGGCGCCCTGCTCCTCGCCGCCGCCGGGGCGACCGTCCCGCGCAAGGGCCTCTCCCCGTTCTGGGGCAGATTTCTGGACCTGGCCGAAAGCGCGCTCCTGCTCTCCCTCGTCCCGCTCTGCCTCGCCGTCCTGGACCTCTACGCGCGCGCGAGGGAGCTCACCGGCTGACGACCGGCAGGGGCGGTCCGGGCGGCTGGTATCCTGGCTGCGGCCGTTTGTGTACGCGTTCCCGGTTCGCTCTGGGAGCTGCGCTCATCGGACCCTCGCTCCCGAGTCACCCAAGCTCCCCTGAGAACCAGACCAGGGGCACTCGTGAGCGCATCGAACACCAAGAGGAGTACCGCGTGCCGCTCGACGCCGCTACGAAGAAGCAGATCATGACCGAGTTCGCGACGAAGGAGGGCGACACCGGTTCCCCCGAGGTTCAGGTCGCCATGCTCTCGCGCCGCATCTCGGACCTGACGGAGCACCTCAAGACGCACAAGCACGACCACCACTCCCGTCGTGGTCTGCTGATCCTGGTCGGCCAGCGTCGCCGCCTCCTTCAGTACCTGGCCAAGAAGGACATCCAGCGCTTCCGTGCGCTCGTCGACCGCCTCGGCATCCGCCGCGGTGCGGCCGGCGGCGCCAAGTAAGGACGCTGCACAAGGGAGCGGTTCCCTGACTCGGGGAGCCGCTCCCTTTGCCGTACGTGCGGTACCGGGGGGAACCTCAGTAACCTGGACGTACAACAACAGACGAGGAGAGGCGCCGCACGGCCGCCGCCGGTCCTCGGTAGTGGCCCCCGGGACAATGCCCGGGAGCTTCGATCGAAGACCGGCCCCGCACAGACTGCGCGCTTCTCCGCTCCGTCCGGCGCCACACGGGCGCCCGGACGAAAGACGACGAGTATGGAGAATTCACTAGTGGAGAACGAGACCCACTACGCCGAGGCCGTCATCGACAACGGCACCTTCGGCACCCGCACCATCCGCTTCGAGACGGGCCGCCTGGCCAAGCAGGCCGCCGGCTCCGCCGTCGCGTACCTGGACGACGACACCATGGTGCTGTCGGCCACCACCGCCTCCAAGCGGCCCAAGGACAACCTCGACTTCTTCCCCCTCACGGTGGACGTCGAGGAGCGGCAGTACGCCGCCGGCAAGATCCCCGGCTCCTTCTTCCGCCGGGAGGGCCGCCCCTCCGAGGACGCGATCCTCACCTGCCGCCTGATCGACCGCCCGCTGCGCCCCTCCTTCAAGAAGGGCCTGCGCAACGAGATCCAGATCGTCGAGACGATCATGGCGCTCAACCCCGACCACCTGTACGACGTGGTCGCGATCAACGCCGCCTCCGCTTCCACGATCCTGGCGGGCCTGCCCTTCTCCGGCCCGATCGGCGCTACCCGCGTCGCCCTGATCAAGGGCCAGTGGGTCGCCTTCCCGACGCACACCGAGCTCGAGGACGCCGTCTTCGACATGGTCGTCGCGGGCCGCGTCCTGGAGGACGGCGACGTCGCGATCATGATGGTCGAGGCCGAGGCCACCGAGAAGACCATCCAGCTGGTCAAGGACGGCGCCGAGGCCCCGACCGAGGAGGTCGTCGCCGCCGGTCTGGAAGCCGCCAAGCCCTTCATCAAGGTGCTCTGCAAGGCCCAGTCCGACCTCGCCGCCAAGGCCGCCAAGCCCACCGGCGAGTTCCCGGTCTTCCTCGACTACCAGGACGACGTCCTGGAGGCCCTCGCCAAGGCCGTCAGCACCGAGCTCGCCAAGGCGCTCACCATCGCCGGCAAGCAGGAGCGCGAGGCGGAGCTCGACCGCATCAAGGAGATCGCGGCCGAGAAGCTCCTCCCCGCGTTCGAGGGCCGCGAGAAGGAGATCTCCGGCGCCTACCGCGCGCTGACCAAGAAGCTGGTCCGCGAGCGCGTCATCAAGGACAAGGTCCGCATCGACGGCCGAGGCGTCACGGACATCCGTACGCTCGCCGCCGAGGTCGAGGCCATTCCGCGCGTGCACGGCTCCGCCCTGTTCGAGCGTGGCGAGACCCAGATCCTGGGCGTCACCACCCTCAACATGCTCCGCATGGAGCAGCAGCTGGACACCCTCTCCCCGGTGACCCGCAAGCGCTACATGCACAACTACAACTTCCCGCCGTACTCCGTCGGCGAGACCGGCCGCGTGGGCTCGCCCAAGCGCCGCGAGATCGGCCACGGCGCGCTCGCCGAGCGCGCGATCGTGCCGGTCCTCCCGTCCCGCGAGGAGTTCCCCTACGCGATCCGCCAGGTCTCCGAGGCCCTGGGCTCCAACGGCTCGACGTCCATGGGTTCGGTCTGCGCCTCCACCATGTCCCTGCTGAACGCCGGTGTGCCCCTCAAGGCCGCCGTCGCCGGCATCGCCATGGGCCTGATCTCCCAGGAGATCGACGGCAAGACCCACTACGTCGCCCTCACCGACATCCTCGGTGCCGAGGACGCGTACGGCGACATGGACTTCAAGGTCGCCGGTACGAAGCAGTTCGTCACCGCGCTCCAGCTCGACACCAAGCTCGACGGCATCCCCGCCTCGGTCCTGGCCGCCGCGCTGAAGCAGGCCCGCGACGCCCGCCTCCACATCCTCGACGTGATGAACGAGGCCATCGACGTCCCGGACGAGATGTCCCCGAACGCCCCGCGGATCATCACCGTCAAGATCCCGGTGGACAAGATCGGTGAGGTCATCGGCCCCAAGGGCAAGATGATCAACCAGATCCAGGAGGACACCGGCGCCGACATCACGATCGAGGACGACGGCACCATCTACATCGGTGCCCAGCAGGGCTCGCAGGCCGAGGCCGCCCGCGCCACGATCAACGCGATTGCCAACCCGACCATGCCGGAGGTCGGCGAGCGCTACCTGGGTACGGTCGTCAAGACCACCACCTTCGGTGCGTTTGTTTCGCTCATGCCGGGCAAGGACGGCCTGCTGCACATCTCGCAGATCCGCAAGCTGGCCGGCGGCAAGCGCGTGGAGAACGTCGAGGACGTTCTCGGCGTCGGCGCCAAGGTCCAGGTCGAGATCGCCGAGATCGACTCCCGCGGCAAGCTCTCCCTCGTCCCCGTCATCGAGGGCGAAGAAGACGAGAAGAAGGACGACACCGACAAGTGACGTCCCGTAGTTCCGCGACGACGGCCCGCCCCTCCTCGGAGGGGCGGGCCGTCGCCCGTACCCAAACGCTTCTCAAGGGCAGCAACGGCATCGGCACGGTCCGTCGTACGGTCCTCCCCGGCGGCCTCCGCGTCGTCACCGAGACCCTGCCCTCCGTACGCTCCGCCACCTTCGGCATCTGGGCGAACGTCGGCTCACGCGACGAGACGCCCGCCCTGAACGGCGCGACGCACTACCTTGAACACCTCCTCTTCAAGGGCACCGCCAAGCGCAGCGCCCTCGACATCTCCTCCGCCATCGACGCGGTCGGCGGCGAGATGAACGCCTTCACGGCGAAGGAGTACACCTGCTACTACGCGCGGGTCCTCGACACGGACCTGCCGCTCGCCATCGACGTCGTCTGCGACATGCTGACCGGCTCGCTGATCGCCCCCGAGGACGTCGACGCCGAGCGCGGCGTCATCCTCGAAGAGATCGCGATGACGGAGGACGACCCGGGCGACTGCGTGCACGACCTGTTCGCGCACACCATGCTCGGCGACACCCCGCTCGGCCGCCCGGTCCTCGGCACCGTCGACACGATCAACGCGCTGAACCGCGGCCAGATCGCCCGCTTCTACAAGAAGCACTACGACCCGACCCGCCTCGTCGTCGCCGCCGCGGGCAACATCGACCACGCCACCGTCGTACGCCAGGTCCGCAAGGCGTTCGACAGGGCCGGCGCCCTCTCCCGTACGGACGCGGTCCCCACCGCGCCCCGCGAGGGCTCCCGCGCCCTGCGCACCGCCGGCCGGGTCGAGGTCCTGGGCCGCAAGACCGAGCAGGCCCATGTGGTCCTCGGCATGCCCGGCCTGGCCCGCGCCGACGAACGCCGCTGGGCCCTGGGCGTCCTCAACACCGCCCTCGGCGGCGGCATGAGCTCCCGCCTCTTCCAGGAGGTACGGGAGAAGCGCGGCCTCGCCTACAGCGTCTACTCGTACACCTCGGGCTTCGCCGACTGCGGCCTGTTCGGCGTGTACGCGGGCTGCCGCCCGAGCCAGGTGCACGACGTCCTCAAGATCTGCCGCGACGAGCTCGACCGGGTCGCTTCGGACGGGCTGAGCGACGAGGAGATCAGCCGCGCGATCGGCCAGCTCTCCGGCTCCACCGTCCTCGGCCTGGAGGACACCGGCGCGCTGATGAACCGCATAGGCAAGAGCGAGCTGTGCTGGGGCGAGCAGATGTCGGTGGACGAGATGCTGGCCCGTATCAGCGAGGTGACACCCGACGACATCCGCTCCGTCGCGGGCGAGATCCTCGGACACCGCCCCTCGCTGTCCGTCATCGGACCGCTCAAGGACAAGCAGGCCGCCCGTCTCCACGAAGCGGTCGCCTAAAACTCCCAAGGAAGCAGAGCAATGAGCAAGCTGCGCGTGGCCGTCCTCGGTGCCAAGGGCCGTATCGGCGCCGAAGCGGTACGAGCCGTCGAGGCCGCCGAGGATCTGGAGCTGGTGGCCGCACTCGGCCGGGGCGACAAGCTGGAGACCCTTACGGAGACCGGCGCCCAGGTCGCCGTCGAGCTGACCACTCCCGCCTCGGTGATGGAGAACCTCGAATACTGCGTCGGCCACGGCATCCACGCGGTGGTCGGCACCACCGGCTGGTCCGACGAACGGCTCGCGCGGCTCGACGGCTGGCTCTCCGCCTCCCCGGAGACCGGTGTGCTCATCGCACCGAACTTCTCCATCGGCGCGGTCCTCACCATGAAGTTCGCCCAGCAGGCGGCCCGCTACTTCGAGTCCGTCGAGGTCATCGAGCTGCACCACCCCAACAAGGCCGACGCCCCCTCGGGCACCGCCGCCCGCACCGCCCAGCTCATCGCCGCGGCCCGCCGCGAGGCGCACTGCGCCCCTCAGCCGGACGCCACCAGCACCGCGCTGGACGGGGCACGCGGCGCCGACGTCGACGGCATCCCGGTCCACTCGGTCCGCCTGCGCGGCCTCCTGGCCCACCAGGAGGTGCTGCTCGGCGGCGAGGGCGAGACCCTCACCATCCGGCACGACTCCCTGCACCACAGCAGCTTCATGCCCGGCATCCTGCTCGGCGCCCGCCGCGTGGTGACCACTCCCGGCCTCACGTTCGGCCTGGAACACTTCCTCGACCTGAACTGACTGGCCCCGCCATGCGCGCAAAGATCACTTACGTCGTCACCGCTGCCGTCCTGGTCTTCTACTTCGTCCTGGTCGGCAGCCGTGGCGTCCTGCTCATCAAGCACGGCACCCTCATCACGGTGACCTTCGGAGTCGCCGTGCTGGTCCTGCCGGCGATCGGCGTGTGGTTCCTGTGGAAGAACACCCAGTTCGTCCGCAGGGCCAACGCCCTGGCCGCCGAACTGGACGCGGAGGGCGGCCTCCCCGTCGACGAACTGCTGCGCACACCCAGCGGCCGCATCGACCGCGCCTCCGCCGACGCGGTGTTCGAACGCCGCCGCGAGGAGACGGAGGACACCCCGGACGACTGGCGCTGCTGGTTCCGCCTGGCGGTCGCCTACCAGGACGCCCGAGACACCCCCCGAGCCCGCAAGGCCATGCAACGAGCAATCGCCCTGCACCGCTCAACCGCTACCGCGGCCGATACTCATCTCCCCACGCCTCAATCGTGTCCGCAGCCCGATCGAACGCCTCCCCCCGCGCGAGAAAATCCGCGTTCGAGTCCGTGAGCAGCGGCGGCACCGCGTCCCCGCCCTTACGGACGACGATCAGCGCCTGGCCCTGCACGGTACGGGGGAATCCGAGCCACTTCACCGGCTGCTGCACCGTACGTACGGCGGTGGCCCGGCTCCACGGAACGGTCGTCGTACGGAAGAAGCCCACCCGGCGCACACCGTGCCGGCTCACCCAGGCGCCGATGCGCAGCATCCGCAGGGCACACAGGATGATCGCGAGGGCGAGCGCCAGACACGCCCCCGCCCCGGGCAGCGCCCCGGCGAACGCGATGATCATCCCCGCGAACAGGATGAACGAGGCGAGCAGCAGCAGACCGGCCGCGGCGGCGACCCGCCACGGACCGGGACGGTAGGGCCGCCGCCAGCTGTCGTGGTCGTCGAACGGCAGCGCGATGTCCTCCGCATTCGCGTCAAACGCGCGGTCGGCCGTCAGGAAGGGCAGGGGCACGACTGATCCTCACTCACAAGCACGCTCGATTGCTGTGCCCGGTGAGGCTACCGAGGAGATGCCCGGACCGACCACCCCAGGGGGTCCGTCCGGGTCAGCGCCCGTGCGCGGCCTCGGTCTGCTGCGTGTGCGCCGACGTCTGCCCGGGGGCCAGAGCGGGCAGGCCGAGGAGCAGGGACCCCGCTATCCCGCCGAGGACGACGAGGCCGATCAGGACGTGTCCCGCGCGCTCGGAGACCGTACTGCGGGGGCGGGGAGGCGGTGTGACGTTGCTGCGGAACCGCTCGGACTCGGCCACGAACGAGAACGGGACGGATTCACGCCGGCGGAACATGGGGTGGCTCTCCTTGGGATCTTTCGCGGGTGGTGCTATCGAGTCAGACGTACGACCACCCCGTTCGGTGCCCCGAATCGCCCGACGAAATCAGAAAAAACCGGAAAGACGTTCCCGCCCAAGCCGAGCGCAAACGCTGTGCGACCGGCCCGTAGAGTGGGCGCCGCCCGAGCGACGCCATTGGAAGGACCCTGCCGGTGACCGACGACACCCCCGAGCCCACGAAGGCCCATTTCCGCAGCGACGTCACCGTCGACCTGGTGAAATCCGCTGCGGGCGACGCCGACGTGCTGTTCGCCGCCCGTGTGTCCACGGCCGGCGAGCAGTCCCTGGAGGAGATCGCCAAGGACCCCGAGCGCTCGAAGGGCCTCATCAACTACCTGATGCGGGACCGGCACGGCAGCCCGTTCGAGCACAACTCGATGACCTTCTTCATCAGCGCCCCGATCTTTGTGTTCCGCGAGTTCATGCGGCACCGCGTCGGCTGGTCGTACAACGAGGAATCGGGCCGCTACAGGGAGCTGCAACCGGTCTTCTACGTCCCCGACACGTCCCGCAAGCTCATCCAGCAGGGCCGCCCGGGCAAGTACGAGTTCGTCGAGGGCACGCCCGAGCAGCACGCGCTCACCACCCGTGCCATGGAGGACTCGTACCGGCAGGCGTACGAGGCGTACCAGGAGATGCTGGCGGCGGGGGTGGCCCGCGAGGTGGCCCGCGCGGTGCTCCCGGTCGGCCTGTTCTCCACGATGTACGCCACGTGCAACGCGCGCTCCCTGATGCACTTCCTCGGCCTGCGTACGCAGCACGAGATGGCGAAGGTGCCCTCGTTCCCGCAGCGGGAGATCGAGATGGTGGGCGAGCAGATGGAGGCCCACTGGGCCCGGCTCATGCCGCTCACCCATGCAGCCTTCAACAAAAATGGACGTGTCGCCCCATAGGGCGGTGTCCGTATTGCGGCGTTTCGAGAAGTTCATCTAGGCTGATCAAACGGACCCGGCACTGCTTGAACCCCCGAGCAGGCAGTGCCGGGCTCCTCTTGCTTGTCCCCCGAGGGGGCACCGTGCGTCGAGCAGCGAGTAGCGTGTTACCCATGGCTCCGATCTCCACTCCGCAGACCCCCTTCGGGCGGGTCCTCACCGCTATGGTCACGCCGTTCACGGCGGACGGCGCTCTCGACATCGAGGGCGCGCAGCGGCTCGCCACCCACCTGGTGGACGCAGGCAACGACGGCCTGATCATCAACGGCACCACCGGCGAGTCCCCGACCACCAGCGACGCGGAGAAAGACCAGCTCGTCAGGGCCGTCCTGGAAGCCGTGGGGGACCGGGCGCACATCGTCGCCGGCATCGGGACCAACGACACCCGGCACAGCATCGAGCTCGCCCGCACCGCCGAGCGCAGCGGCGTCCACGGCCTCCTCGCCGTGACCCCGTACTACAACAAGCCGCCGCAGGAGGGCCTGCTGCGGCACTTCACCGCCATCGCGGACTCCACCGGCCTGCCGGTGATGCTGTACGACATCCCGGGCCGCAGCGGTGTGCCGATCGACACGGAGACGCTCGTACGGCTCTCCGAGCACCCCCGGATCGTCGCCAACAAGGACGCCAAGGGCGACCTGGGCCGCGCGAGCTGGGCCATCGCCCGCTCGGGCCTCGCCTGGTACTCCGGCGACGACATGCTGAACCTTCCGCTGCTGTCCGTCGGAGCGGTCGGTGTGGTCTCCGTCGTCGGCCATGTCGTCACCCCGGACCTGCGGGCGCTCATCGAGGCCCACCTCGGCGGCGACGTACAGAAGGCCACCGAGATCCACCAGAAGCTGCTGCCGGTCTTCACCGGCATGTTCCGCACCCAGGGCGTGATCACCACCAAGGCCGCACTGACGCTCCAGGGCCTCCCGGCGGGACCGCTCCGACTGCCCCTGGTCGAGCTGACCGCGCAGGAGACGGCCCAGCTCAAGATCGACCTGGCCGCCGGCGGGGTACAGCTCTGACAACGGACTTCACAACTGAATACGCGAAACACAGCTGAACACGTGGGGAAACCCGCAGCACAGCACCACCCAAGACAACAGCAAGTGCACGAATGACATGCGCGCCACGTGCCCAAGCGGTACGTGGCGCGCGTGGTAAGGAGAGTCTTTTGAGTCATCCGCATCCTGAACTCGGCACCCCGCCGAAGCTCGCGAAGGGCGCCCTCCGGGTCACCCCGCTCGGCGGCCTCGGCGAGATCGGCCGGAACATGACGGTCTTCGAGTACGGCGGCCGCCTGCTCATCGTCGACTGCGGTGTCCTCTTCCCCGAGGAGGAGCAGCCCGGCATCGACCTGATCCTGCCGGACTTCACGACCATCCGGGACCGCCTGGACGACGTCGAGGGCATCGTCCTCACGCACGGCCACGAGGACCACATCGGCGGCGTCCCGTACCTGCTGCGCCTGAAGCCGGACATCCCGCTCATCGGCTCCAAGCTGACCCTCGCGCTGATCGAGGCCAAGCTCCAGGAGCACCGCATCCGTCCGTACACCCTGGAGGTGGCGGAGGGGCAGCGCGAGCGCATCGGCGTCTTCGACTGCGAATTCGTCGCGGTCAACCACTCCATCCCGGACGCCCTCGCGGTCGCCATCCGGACCCCCGCGGGCATGGCCGTCGCCACCGGTGACTTCAAGATGGACCAGCTCCCGCTGGACGGCCGCCTCACCGACTTGCACGCCTTCGCCCGGCTGAGCGAGGAGGGCATCGACCTTCTGCTCTCCGACTCCACGAACGCGGAGGTCCCGGGCTTCGTACCGCCCGAGCGGGACATCCAGAACGTCCTGCGCAACGTCTTCGCCAATGCGCAGAAGCGCATCATCGTGGCGAGCTTTGCCAGCCATGTGCACCGCATCCAGCAGATCCTGGACACGGCCCACGAGTACGGCCGCCGGGTCGCCTTCGTCGGTCGTTCGATGGTCCGCAACATGGGCATCGCCCGTGACCTCGGCTATCTGAAGGTCCCCGCCGGGCTCGTCGTGGACGTCAAGACCCTGGACGACCTGCCGGACGACGAGGTCGTGCTCGTCTGCACCGGTTCGCAGGGCGAGCCGATGGCGGCCCTCTCCCGGATGGCCAACCGCGACCACCAGATCCGCATCGTCCAGGGCGACACGGTCATCCTGGCCTCTTCCCTGATCCCGGGGAACGAGAACGCGGTCTACCGCGTGATCAATGGCCTCTCGCGCTGGGGCGCCAACGTCGTCCACAAGGGCAACGCCAAGGTCCACGTCTCGGGCCACGCCTCGGCCGGCGAGCTGCTGTACTTCTACAACATCTGCCGCCCGAAGAACCTGATGCCGGTCCACGGCGAATGGCGCCACCTGCGGGCCAACGCCGAGCTCGGCGCCCTGACCGGCGTGCCGAAGGACCACATCGTCATCGCCGAGGACGGCGTGGTCGTGGACCTCATCGACGGCAAGGCGAAGATCGTCGGCAAGGTCCAGGCCGGTTACGTGTACGTCGACGGCCTCTCCGTCGGCGACGTTACGGAGACCTCGCTCAAGGACCGCCGCATCCTCGGCGACGAGGGCATCATCTCGGTGTTCCTGGTGGTCGACAGCACCTCGGGCAAGATCGTGGGCGGCCCGCACATCCAGGCCCGTGGCTCCGGAATCGACGACGCGGCGTTCACCGCGGTCGTTCCGAAGATCGAGGACGCTCTCAACAAGTCGGCCCAGGACGGCGTACTGGAGCCGCACCAGCTCCAGCAGCTGATCCGCCGCACGGTGGGCAAGTGGGTCTCGGACACCTACCGCCGGCGCCCGATGATCCTCCCCGTCGTGGTCGAGGTCTGACCTTCCGACAGGCGCGAACTCCGGAGCGGGGCCCCCGATTTGCATCGGGGCGCTCCGCTCCAGTACGTTTACGTCTCCACCTCACCGGGAAGAAGCGAGCGCACCTGTGCGCCCCGAGGCTTCCGAGAGGGAGTGGAAATTCCGACTCAGAACTTCTGATAAAGTCGGAGCCGCCGGAAAGGGAAACGCGAAAGCGAAGAACTGGAAAGCGAAAATCGTTTGACTCGCTTCGGCCGGGAATCGGACACGAAAGAGTCTGATAGAGTCGGAAACGCAAGAACGAAGGGAAGCGCCCGGAGGAAAGCCCGCAGGGGTGAGTACGAAGGAAGCGTCCGTTCCTTGAGAACTCAACAGCGTGCCAAAAGTCAACGCCAGATATGTTGATACCCCGGCCTGCTTCGGCAGGTTGGAGGTTCCTTTGAAAGCCCTACACGGCCCTTCGGGTTCGGGTAGGCAAAACACAGCGAGGACGCAGTGGACGACAGGTCATATTCCGACCTGATTGTTCCGCTCTCGTGATGTGTTCCCCGATTACGGGAAAACATTCACGGAGAGTTTGATCCTGGCTCAGGACGAACGCTGGCGGCGTGCTTAACACATGCAAGTCGAACGATGAAGCCCTTCGGGGTGGATTAGTGGCGAACGGGTGAGTAACACGTGGGCAATCTGCCCTTCACTCTGGGACAAGCCCTGGAAACGGGGTCTAATACCGGATAATACTTTCTCCCTCCTGGGAGAAGGTTGAAAGCTCCGGCGGTGAAGGATGAGCCCGCGGCCTATCAGCTAGTTGGTGGGGTAATGGCCTACCAAGGCGACGACGGGTAGCCGGCCTGAGAGGGCGACCGGCCACACTGGGACTGAGACACGGCCCAGACTCCTACGGGAGGCAGCAGTGGGGAATATTGCACAATGGGCGAAAGCCTGATGCAGCGACGCCGCGTGAGGGATGACGGCCTTCGGGTTGTAAACCTCTTTCAGCAGGGAAGAAGCGAAAGTGACGGTACCTGCAGAAGAAGCGCCGGCTAACTACGTGCCAGCAGCCGCGGTAATACGTAGGGCGCAAGCGTTGTCCGGAATTATTGGGCGTAAAGAGCTCGTAGGCGGCTTGTCACGTCGGTTGTGAAAGCCCGGGGCTTAACCCCGGGTCTGCAGTCGATACGGGCAGGCTAGAGTGTGGTAGGGGAGATCGGAATTCCTGGTGTAGCGGTGAAATGCGCAGATATCAGGAGGAACACCGGTGGCGAAGGCGGATCTCTGGGCCATTACTGACGCTGAGGAGCGAAAGCGTGGGGAGCGAACAGGATTAGATACCCTGGTAGTCCACGCCGTAAACGTTGGGAACTAGGTGTTGGCGACATTCCACGTCGTCGGTGCCGCAGCTAACGCATTAAGTTCCCCGCCTGGGGAGTACGGCCGCAAGGCTAAAACTCAAAGGAATTGACGGGGGCCCGCACAAGCAGCGGAGCATGTGGCTTAATTCGACGCAACGCGAAGAACCTTACCAAGGCTTGACATACACCGGAAAGCATCAGAGATGGTGCCCCCCTTGTGGTCGGTGTACAGGTGGTGCATGGCTGTCGTCAGCTCGTGTCGTGAGATGTTGGGTTAAGTCCCGCAACGAGCGCAACCCTTGTTCTGTGTTGCCAGCATGCCCTTCGGGGTGATGGGGACTCACAGGAGACTGCCGGGGTCAACTCGGAGGAAGGTGGGGACGACGTCAAGTCATCATGCCCCTTATGTCTTGGGCTGCACACGTGCTACAATGGCCGGTACAATGAGCTGCGATGCCGTGAGGCGGAGCGAATCTCAAAAAGCCGGTCTCAGTTCGGATTGGGGTCTGCAACTCGACCCCATGAAGTCGGAGTTGCTAGTAATCGCAGATCAGCATTGCTGCGGTGAATACGTTCCCGGGCCTTGTACACACCGCCCGTCACGTCACGAAAGTCGGTAACACCCGAAGCCGGTGGCCCAACCCCTTGTGGGAGGGAGCTGTCGAAGGTGGGACTGGCGATTGGGACGAAGTCGTAACAAGGTAGCCGTACCGGAAGGTGCGGCTGGATCACCTCCTTTCTAAGGAGCACTTCTTACCAAGCTTTGCTTGGTCAGAGGCCAGAACACCGGCGAGTGTCCGGTGCTGGTAGCTCATGGGTGGAACGTTGACTACTCGGCACGGCACATGAGTGTTCACCAGTACTGCTCTTCGGGGCGTGGAACGTGGAGGCGAATGGGTCGGGTCGGGCACGCTGTTGGGTATCTGAAGGTACGGCCGTGATGGTCGTTCTTCGGTTGCCGGCCCCAGTGAACTTGTTCTTCGGAGCAGGGTGGTGGGTGGCTGGTCGTTGTTTGAGAACTGCACAGTGGACGCGAGCATCTGTGGCCAAGTTTTTAAGGGCGCACGGTGGATGCCTTGGCACCAGGAACCGATGAAGGACGTGGGAGGCCACGATAGGCCCCGGGGAGCTGTCAACCGAGCTTTGATCCGGGGGTGTCCGAATGGGGAAACCCGGCAGTCGTCATGGGCTGTCACCCGCTGCTGAACACATAGGCAGTGTGGAGGGAACGAGGGGAAGTGAAACATCTCAGTACCCTCAGGAAGAGAAAACAACCGTGATTCCGGGAGTAGTGGCGAGCGAAACTGGATGAGGCCAAACCGTATGCGTGTGATACCCGGCAGGGGTTGCGTATGTGGGGTTGTGGGATCTCTCTTTCATGGTCTGCCGGCCGTGAGACGAGTCAGAAACCGTTGATGTAGGCGAAGGACATGCGAAAGGTCCGGCGTAGAGGGTAAGACCCCCGTAGCTGAAACATTGACGGCTCGTTTGAGAGACACCCAAGTAGCACGGGGCCCGAGAAATCCCGTGTGAATCTGGCGGGACCACCCGTTAAGCCTAAATATTCCCTGGTGACCGATAGCGGATAGTACCGTGAGGGAATGGTGAAAAGTACCGCGGGAGCGGAGTGAAATAGTACCTGAAACCGTGTGCCTACAAGCCGTGGGAGCGTCGCATGCAAGCTTGCTTGCATGTCGTGACTGCGTGCCTTTTGAAGAATGAGCCTGCGAGTTAGCGGTGTGTAGCGAGGTTAACCCGTGTGGGGAAGCCGTAGCGAAAGCGAGTCCGAATAGGGCGTTTGAGTTGCACGCTCTAGACCCGAAGCGGAGTGATCTAGCCATGGGCAGGTTGAAGCGGAGGTAAGACTTCGTGGAGGACCGAACCCACCAGGGTTGAAAACCTGGGGGATGACCTGTGGTTAGGGGTGAAAGGCCAATCAAACTCCGTGATAGCTGGTTCTCCCCGAAATGCATTTAGGTGCAGCGTCGTGTGTTTCTTGCCGGAGGTAGAGCACTGGATAGGCGATGGGCCCTACCGGGTTACTGACCTTAGCCAAACTCCGAATGCCGGTAAGTGAGAGCGCGGCAGTGAGACTGTGGGGGATAAGCTCCATGGTCGAGAGGGAAACAGCCCAGAGCATCGACTAAGGCCCCTAAGCGTACGCTAAGTGGGAAAGGATGTGGAGTCGCAGAGACAACCAGGAGGTTGGCTTAGAAGCAGCCACCCTTGAAAGAGTGCGTAATAGCTCACTGGTCAAGTGATTCCGCGCCGACAATGTAGCGGGGCTCAAGCGTACCGCCGAAGTCGTGTCATTCATACACATAGGGTTAACGCCTGTATGGATGGGTAGGGGAGCGTCGTGTGCCGGGTGAAGCAGCACTGGAAGGTAGTTGTGGACGGTTCACGAGTGAGAATGCAGGCATGAGTAGCGATACACACGTGAGAAACGTGTGCGCCGATTGACTAAGGGTTCCTGGGTCAAGCTGATCTGCCCAGGGTAAGTCGGGACCTAAGGCGAGGCCGACAGGCGTAGTCGATGGACAACCGGTTGATATTCCGGTACCCGCTTTGAAACGCCCAGTACTGAGCCCATTAATGCTAAGTCCGTGAAGCCGGCCTGATCTCTTCGGAGTTGAGGGTAGTGGTGGAGCCGATGAACCAAGGTGGTAGTAGGTAAGCGATGGGGTGACGCAGGAAGGTAGTCCAGCCCGGGCGGTGGTTGTCCCGGGGTAAGGGTGTAGGCCGTGTGGTAGGTAAATCCGTCACACGTTAAGGCTGAGACCTGATGCCGAGCCGATTGTGGTGAAGTGGATGATCCTATGCTGTCGAGAAAAGCCTCTAGCGAGTTTCATGGCGGCCCGTACCCTAAACCGACTCAGGTGGTCAGGTAGAGAATACCGAGGCGTTCGGGTGAACTATGGTTAAGGAACTCGGCAAAATGCCCCCGTAACTTCGGGAGAAGGGGGGCCATCTTTGGTGATAGCACTTGCTGCTTGAGCTGGGGGTGGCCGCAGAGACCAGCGAGAAGCGACTGTTTACTAAAAACACAGGTCCGTGCGAAGCCGTAAGGCGATGTATACGGACTGACGCCTGCCCGGTGCTGGAACGTTAAGGGGACCGGTTAGCTGCTCTTCGGGGTGGCGAAGCTGAGAACTTAAGCGCCAGTAAACGGCGGTGGTAACTATAACCATCCTAAGGTAGCGAAATTCCTTGTCGGGTAAGTTCCGACCTGCACGAATGGCGTAACGACTTCTCGACTGTCTCAACCATAGGCCCGGTGAAATTGCACTACGAGTAAAGATGCT
Source organism: Streptomyces sp. NBC_00726 (assembly GCF_045161735.1). Taxonomy (NCBI): domain Bacteria; kingdom Bacillati; phylum Actinomycetota; class Actinomycetes; order Kitasatosporales; family Streptomycetaceae; genus Streptomyces; species Streptomyces sp. NBC_00726. Next base: position 5,156,854 of record NZ_CP108983.1, read on the forward strand.
CGTTTCGCGCAGCAGGACGGAAAGACCCCGGGACCTTTACTATAGTTTGATATTGGTGTTCGGTTCGGCTTGTGTAGGATAGGTGGGAGACTTTGAAGCGGCCACGCCAGTGGTTGTGGAGTCGTCGTTGAAATACCACTCTGGTCGTGCTGGATGTCTAACCTGGGTCCGTGATCCGGATCAGGGACAGTGTCTGATGGGTAGTTTAACTGGGGCGGTTGCCTCCTAAAGGGTAACGGAGGCGCCCAAAGGTTCCCTCAGCCTGGTTGGCAATCAGGTGTTGAGTGTAAGTGCACAAGGGAGCTTGACTGTGAGACCGACGGGTCGAGCAGGGACGAAAGTCGGGACTAGTGATCCGGCAGTGGCTTGTGGAAGCGCTGTCGCTCAACGGATAAAAGGTACCCCGGGGATAACAGGCTGATCTTCCCCAAGAGTCCATATCGACGGGATGGTTTGGCACCTCGATGTCGGCTCGTCGCATCCTGGGGCTGGAGTCGGTCCCAAGGGTTGGGCTGTTCGCCCATTAAAGCGGTACGCGAGCTGGGTTTAGAACGTCGTGAGACAGTTCGGTCCCTATCCGCTGTGCGCGTAGGAATATTGAGAAGGGCTGTCCCTAGTACGAGAGGACCGGGACGGACGAACCTCTGGTGTGCCAGTTGTTCTGCCAAGGGCATGGCTGGTTGGCTACGTTCGGAAAGGATAACCGCTGAAAGCATCTAAGCGGGAAGCCTGCTTCGAGATGAGTATTCCCACCCTCTTGAGGGGTTAAGGCTCCCAGTAGACGACTGGGTTGATAGGCCAGATGTGGAAGCCTGGTAACGGGTGGAGCTGACTGGTACTAATAGGCCGAGGGCTTGTCCTCAGTTGCTCGCGTCCACTGTGTTTGTTCTGAAATAACGAACGGCTGTGTTGTTGTCCGGTGTTGGTTAATTTCATAGTGTTTCGGTGGTCATTGCGTTAGGGAAACGCCCGGTTACATTCCGAACCCGGAAGCTAAGCCTTTCAGCGCCGATGGTACTGCAGGGGGGACCCTGTGGGAGAGTAGGACGCCGCCGAACTCCTTTTAGGAAGAGCCCCGTGCCCTTGTGGCACGGGGCTTTTTCGTGTTTCCGGGGGTGCCCGGTACCCCTCTACACCCGCCGGCCCAGGCGGTTTTGCATACCCCCTGGATCAGGGTATGCTTTAGCTCGTTGCCGCAGGGCAGCAAGGCCCCAATAGCTCAGTCGGTAGAGCGTCTCCATGGTAAGGAGAAGGTCTGCGGTTCGATTCCGCATTGGGGCTCAGAAGAAGGAAAGGCTCCGCCAGTAGGCGGGGCCTTTCTTCATGTCTGGGGCCCACTCCTGCCGATAGCTGCCATGTCAGTGCCGCGGTCTACGGTGCGGTCATGTCGTTTGTCCTGCCTGACGGGCTGCCTTCCGGCCGGTTCCGGTCTTCCGGTCCTACGTGTGTGTGGATCTCTGATGATTTCCCTCAAGCCGTCGAGCAGTTGTGGCCTCGACTGCTGAGCGAGCAGAGGGCCCGTGGCCTGGTTCCGCTCCTGTGCTGGCCCGATGCCATGGGGAGGCCGCCCGGCCTGGACCACGTCGATGCCGTCCGCCTGGAGGAGGTGTTGGCAGCGGACTACGCCGAGTACCGGCGTACGAGACTGCCCTTCTGGATGGACCCGACACCGGTCCCGGTGCCTGAGGGAATCGAACCATGGCCCCACGACCCGGGGCCGCCCTTCGAGCAGTGGCCGGGCCTGGCACCGCAGGTGCCGGCTGCGTCCGCAGGCGCGAGGCCCGAGGACGCAGCGGCAAGCCTGGTTTCCCAGCTCGTTGAGACGGGGCAGTTCGGGCTGGACGAGTGTCGACTCGTGCTTGTTCCGGCTCGGCGGGGCAGCGACGCGTTGGCGTCGATTGGCTGGTCCGCTGAGGCACCGCTGGCTCTGCTGTGTGCACTCCTGCGGAGTTGGGAAGACCGGTTCGGCGCCCGGGTCGTGGCAGCGTTCGGCAGCGAGTTGCACGTATCGGTCGCGAGGCCGCCCGTTGAGGCCGAGCATGCGAACCTGCTCGCTTTGGAACACGTGCTGTCGTCCGCGGACAACATCGTCGACGACCCGCCCACACCGTTCCCCGACTACGCGACGGAACTCAGGGGACGGACCGCCTGGTCGTTCTGGTGGGACTAGGCGTGACGGCCTAGTGGGGTTCCGGAACCCTCATGGTCAGGATGGCCATGTCGTCCGAGGGGGGCTCGGCGGCGAAGCGTTCGACGGCTCGGAGGATGCGTGCGGCCACCGCGCCGGCCGTGAGCCCCGTGCAGTGGGCGAGCACGTCCGCCAGGCCGTCGTCGCCGAGCATCCGCGTACCCTCACGGCGCTCCGTCACACCATCCGTCACGCACAACAGGACATCGCCCGGCTCCAGCGTGAACTCCTGCTCGTACAGCTCCAGGTCCTCCATGACGCCCAGGAGCGGCTGCGGGTCCGCCGCCGGCTCCACCGAGCCGTCCTGGCGCAGACGCAGCGGCAGCGGGTGGCCCGCGCAGACGACCTTCAGAAGCGCGCTGCCGTCCTCCTGCGGCCACAGCTCGCCGTAGAGCAGGGTGAGGAAGCGGCTGCGAGTCCCCTCGTCGAGGATCGCCGCGTTGAGCCGCTCCAGGACCGCGGGGCCGCCGAAGCCCTCCCGGGCCAGCAGGCGCAGCGCGTGGCGGGCCAGGCCCGTGACGGCCGCCGCCTCCGGCCCCGTACCGCACACGTCGCCGATGGCGAACCCGTACGCGCCGTCGCGGATCGGGAAGACGTCGTAGAAGTCGCCGCCGACCTCGTTGCCCTCGCCGGCCGCGCGGTAGATGACGTCCACCTCGACGTTGGGCACGGCGGGCAGGCCCGGCGGAAGGAGGCTGCGCTGAAGGGACTGGCTGATCGTCGTGCGCTCCGAATAGAGGCGGGCGTTGTCCAGGGCCAGGGCGGCCCGGCGGGACAGGTCCTCGGCCAGCTCCAGGATCTCCTGGCGGAAGTGGTCGTCGGACGGCTTGCCGAGCGTCAGCATGCCGATGACGCGGTTACGGGCGACCAGGGGCAGCACGACGGTCTCGCCGCCCACCGCCGCGGCGGTCGCCAGCGTCGTACGCGTGGTCGAGCCGAGGCCGCCCGCGTCACCGATCCCGATACTCCGCATCGACGTCCGCAGCGCCGCTTCGTGGGCGGCCTGGGAAGGCGCGGCCCACACCCGCGCCCCAGGGGTCCGTACGGGCTCCGGCGGGGAAATCCGGGTGAGCAGGCTCTTGAGCCCGTCGATGCGCTCCTCGTCCTCGTGCAGCACGTAGGAGAGCTCCGGGTCCGAAGCCGGGTCGGCGATCGTGTAGACGGCGCACCACGTCGCCAGCGTCGGGACCGTCATCTGGGCCATCAGGGCCAGCGTCTGGTCCCGGTCCAGGGTGCCCGCCAGCAGGTCCGACGCCTCGACGAGGAAGGACAGCGAGCCGCGGCGCAACCGCTCCAGCTCGCCGAGGCGCGCCGACTCGACGGCGAGGGCGATCCGGTCCGCGGCGAACTGGAGGCGCAGCGCCTCCTCGTTGGAATAACGGCCCGCGGCCTCGGCCGCGACGCCCAGCGAGCCCGTCAGGCGCCCCTCGACCTTCAGCGGGACCGTGACAACCGAACGCATGCCGGTGTTGCCTAGCAGCGGGACCGCGCCCGGGACGGCGTCCAGGTCCTCGTGGACGGCGGGCATCCTGGCGGAGCCGTACCGGCCGGTGCCGGCCTCGACGGGGACGCGGGCGAAGCGCTGACGGGCGGAGGGCAGGCCGGTCGTGGCGCGCACCTCCAGCTCGGTCTCGTCGTCCGTGGCGAGCAGGAGGAAGGCGGCGTCGGCGTCCAGCATGTCGCGCGCCCGTTCGACGGTGCGCTGGAGCAGGCCGTCGAGGTCGTCGGGGGCGGGGGAGCCGATGAAGACCTCGAAGGGGTCCGTCTTGTGGCTCTCGGCGGTGTCCGAGACCGGGGCGCGCGCAGGGGTCTGGAGGACCGCGCGCTCGTAGTCGCGCACCAGCAGGCAGACCGTGGACGGTTCGCCCTGAGGGTCCCGTACGCGCAGGTGGGAGCCGTAGACCGGGATGGTGCGGCCGTCGGCGCCCCGGATGCCGTAGCTGCCCTCCCAGCGGGACAGACGCAGGGCGTCCGCGATGCCGGTGCTGGTGCCGGGGGTCTGCGGCCAGGCGGTGAAGTCGGTGAGCTGCTTGCCGGTGACCTGGTCCGCCGTGTAGCCGAAGAGGTACGCGGCGTCGTCGTTCCACGCGGCGACGGCGCCCTCGCTGTCGACCTGGACGACGGCGACCCTGACGTGTTCGTCGGTGACCGGGAGCAGGCCCACGGGCAGCAGTGGACCGGCCGAGCGGACGCCCACCGGGCGGTCCGGGAGGTCGAGCTGGAACCAGACATGTTTGCGCGTGGGGGAGTATTCGACGCCCCACCGGGAAGCGAGAGCCGCGCACAGCAGCAGACCGCGGCCGTTCTCGCTGTCCAGGCTGTCGAGATCGAGGGCGGCCGGCTGGAGTGGGATCTCCCGTTCCGGGTAGTGGTCGGCGATCTCCACCCGGACGCCGTCCTCCGTGCGCAGGCACAGCACGTCCGCGGCGGTGCCGGCGTGGATCACGGCATTGGTGACGAGCTCGCTGGTCAGGACGACGGCGTCGTCCACGACGTCGGTGTATCCCCAGCCCTGGAGCGTGTCGCGGACAAAGGCACGGGCCGTCGCGACGGAGCGCGCCACCGGGTCGAAGGTGGCAGCCGCACGCGCCGTGATCACAGCACTCCCCATATGGTGTCTCGTCGCTTCCCCGAGTCCGTGCCCGTTTCTCGCCGCTTCGATTCGCCTGCCAGGCTAGACGCTCCCCCCGCACACCGGGTACACGAGGGCGGACTTCGGACAGGGCCGGGCGGGAACGGAGGACGACCGGACAGGATGGGCTTCCCCTCGGAGGGATGTGGGACAACCATGGGAGGTTCCACCCCGACCGGTTCCCGCCTGGTACGTTTCAACGATTTGACGTCCGCATGGTCACCCGTCGACGGTGGGCTGTGGCGGTGAGCCATGGAAGTTCTGGGCAGGCTCTCGGACGAGGTTCTAGCTAGAAGGTCAACCCCTGCGGGAGGGACACGGTGGAGTCTGACGTGGCGGCGCGGGGTTCGGGTACGCGCAGTAAGGGCGGGCAGTCCGTGAAGAAGCAGCGCAATGGGACCGTCGAGGTAGACGCGGCGGCGCTCCACAGACTGCTGGCCGGTCTGGTCGCCATGCGCGACGGCAACTTCCGCAGGCGCGTCACGGTCTCCGGTGAAGGCGTGATGGCGGAGCTCGCCGCCGTCTTCAACGAGGTCGCCGACCGCAATGTGCACCTCACCGGCGAGCTGGCCCGGGTGCGCCGCGTCGTCGGGCGGGAGGGCAAGCTCACCGAGCGCCTGGAGACGGGTGCCTGCGAGGGCTCCTGGGCCGCCGCGATCGATGCCTCCAACGAGCTGGTGGACGATCTCGCTCGCCCGGTCTCGGAGGTCGGGCGGGTGCTGTCGGCGGTGGCCGACGGTGATCTGGAACAGCGGATGGAGCTGCGCTCCCACACGGCGGACGACACGGTACGGCCGCTGCGCGGCGAGTTCCTGAAGGTCGCCCGTACCGTCAACAACCTGGTCGACCAGCTGTCGGCGTTCACCGAGCAGGTGACGCGGGTGGCGGTCGAGGTGGGGACCGAGGGCAAGCTGGGCGGCCAGGCGCAGGTGCGCGGGATGTCCGGTTCGTGGAAGGACCTCACGGACTCCGTCAACACCATGGCGTACCGGCTGACCGCACAGGTGCGCGATATCGCGCTGGTGACGACGGCCGTGGCCAAGGGTGACCTGTCGCGGAAGGTCACCGTCCACGTGGCCGGTGAGATGCTTCAGCTGAAGAACACCGTCAACACGATGGTCGACCAGCTGTCCTCGTTCTCCTCCGAGGTGACCCGGGTCGCCCGCGAGGTGGGCACGGAGGGCGAGCTCGGCGGCCAGGCCGTGGTGCCGGGCGTGGCCGGGGTGTGGAAGGACCTCACGGACTCCGTCAACACGATGGCCGGCAACCTCACCTCCCAGGTGCGCGGCATCGCGGAGGTGACGACGGCGGTCGCCAATGGTGACCTGTCGCAGAAGGTCCAGGTCAGCGCGCGCGGCGAGGTCGCCCAGCTCGCCGAGACGATCAACCAGATGACCGAGACGCTGCGCACCTTCGCGGACGAGGTCACCCGTGTGGCCAGCGAGGTCGGCGGTCAGGGTGTGCTCGGCGGCCAGGCGCAGGTGCCGGGCGCCGCCGGGACCTGGAAGGACCTCACCGACTCGGTGAACACGGTCTTCCGGAACCTGACGACCCAGGTCCGCGACATCGCCCAGGTGACGACGGCGGTGGCCAGTGGCGACATGACGCAGAAGGTCACCGTCGATGTGGCCGGCGAGATGCTGGAGCTGAAGAACACCGTCAACACGATGGTGGACCAGCTCCAGTCCTTCGGTTCGGAAGTGACCAGGGTGGCCCGGGAGGTCGGTGTCGAGGGCCGCCTCGGCGGGCAGGCCGAGGTGCCGGGCGCCGCCGGGACCTGGAAGGACCTCACGGACTCCGTGAACACGGCCTTCCGTAACCTCACCGGTCAGGTCCGCGACATCGCGCAGGTGACGACGGCCGTCGCCAACGGCGATCTGTCGCAGAAGGTCACCGTCGACGTGGCGGGCGAGATGCTGGAGCTGAAGAACACCGTCAACACGATGGTGGCGCAGCTCTCCTCGTTCGCCGACCAGGTCACGCGGATGGCGCGTGACGTGGGCACCGAGGGCCGCCTCGGCGGTCAGGCGCGGGTCGACGGCGTCTCCGGTACGTGGAAGGAGCTCACCGACTCCGTCAACTTCATGGCGGGGAACCTCACCTCCCAGGTGCGCCAGATCGCGCAGGTCACGACGGCGGTGGCGCGGGGCGACCTGTCGCAGAAGATCGATGTGGACGCGCGCGGCGAGATCCTGGAGCTGAAGAACACCATCAACACGATGGTCGACCAGCTCTCCGCCTTTGCCGAGCAGGTGACCAGGGTCGCCCGCGAGGTGGGTACGGACGGGCGGCTCGGCGGTCAGGCGCAGGTGCCAGGTGTGGCCGGTGTGTGGCGTGATCTGACCGACTCGGTGAACGGTATGGCGGGGAATCTGACCGCTCAGGTCCGTAACATCGCACAGGTCGCCACGGCGGTGGCACGCGGTGATCTGTCGCAGAAGATCGATGTGGACGCGCGCGGCGAGATCCTGGAGCTGAAGAACACCCTCAACACCATGGTCGACCAGCTCTCGAATTTCGCGGAGCAGGTGACGCGGGTGGCCCGCGAGGTGGGTACCGAGGGCATTCTGGGCGGTCAGGCCGAGGTGCAGGGGGTCTCCGGTACGTGGAAGGACCTCACGCAGTCCGTCAACGGCATGGCCAACAACCTCACCCTTCAGGTGCGGAACATCGCCGAGGTGACGACGGCCGTCGCCAACGGTGACCTGTCCAAGAAGATCACCGTCGACGCCAAGGGCGAGATCCTCGAACTGGTGACGACGGTCAACACGATGGTCGACCAGCTGCTCAACTTCGCCGACGAGGTCACCCGCGTCGCACGTGAGGTGGGCACCGAGGGCATCCTCGGCGGCCAGGCGCGGGTGCGCGGGGCGACGGGCATCTGGAAGGACCTCAGCGACAACGTCAACCTGATGGCCAACAACCTGACCAGCCAGGTGCGTAACATCTCCCGCGTCTCGTCGGCCGTGGCCAACGGCGACCTGACGAAGAAGGTCACCGTCGAGGCGCGCGGCGAGGTCGCCGAGCTGGCCGACACCGTCAACACGATGGTGACGACGCTGTCCTCGTTCGCGGACGAGGTGACCCGCGTCGCCCGCGAGGTGGGCACCGAGGGCGAGCTGGGCGGCCAGGCGCGCGTCCCGGGCGTCTCCGGTACGTGGAAGGACCTCACCGAGTCCGTGAACTCGATGGCGTCCAATCTGACGGGCCAGGTGCGCCAGATCGCCGCCGTCACGACGGCCATCGCCAAGGGTGATCTGACCAAGAAGATCGACATCGATGCGCGCGGCGAGATCCAGCAGCTGAAGAACACCATCAACACGATGGTCGACCAGCTGTCGTCGTTCGCCGAGCAGGTGACCCGGGTCGCCCGCGAGGTGGGCACCGAGGGGCAGCTGGGCGGTCAGGCGCGGGTGCGCGACGTGGACGGCACCTGGCGCGATCTCACCGAATCGGTGAACGAGATGGCCGGAAACCTCACCCGTCAGGTGCGCGCCATCGCGGCCGTCGCCACGGCGGTGACCCGCGGCGACCTGAACCTGAAGATCGACGTGGACGCGGCGGGCGAGATCCAGGCCCTCCAGGACAACATCAACACGATGATCGCGAACCTGCGCGACACCACCGCCACCAACAAGGAACAGGACTGGCTGAAGGGCAACCTGGCCCGCATCTCCGGTCTGATGCAGGGGCGGCGCGATCTGGACGACGTCGCCTCGCTGATCATGAGCGAGCTGACTCCCGTGGTCTCCGCGCAGCACGGCGCGTTCTTCCTGGCCACGCCCACCGGCGAGACCGATGCGCTGGGCGCTGAGGCCGAGGGGGTGTACGAACTGCGGATGCGGGGAAGCTACGGCTACTCCGCCGGCTCCATGCCGACGTCCTTCCGGCCGGGCGAGACGCTCATCGGCACGGCCGCCGAGGAGAAGCGGACGATCCAGGTGGACAACGTTCCGCCGGGATACCTGAAGATCTCCTCCGGGCTCGGTGAGGCGCCGCCCGCGCATGTGATCGTGCTTCCGGTGCTGTTCGAGGGCAAGGTCCTCGGAGTCATCGAACTGGCCTCGTTCCAGCCGTTCACACACATTCAGCGGGACTTCCTGAACCAGCTCGCGGAAATGATCGCCACGAGCGTCAACACCATCAGCGTCAACACGACGACGGAGAAGCTGCTCGAACAGTCGCAGGAGCTCACCGAGCAATTGCGTGACCGCTCGCAGGAATTGGAGAACCGGCAGAAGGCCCTTCAGGCGTCCAACGCCGAACTGGAGGAGAAGGCCGAGCTGCTGGCCAGGCAGAACCGCGACATCGAGGTCAAGAACACCGAGATCGAGGAGGCGCGGCAGGTCCTGGAGGAGCGCGCCGAACAGCTCGCCGTCTCGATGCGCTACAAGTCCGAGTTCCTGGCGAACATGTCGCACGAGCTGCGTACACCGCTCAACTCGCTGCTCATTCTGGCCAAGCTGCTCGCGGACAACGCCGAGGGCAATCTCTCGCCGAAGCAGGTGGAATTCGCCGAGACGATTCACGGGGCCGGTTCCGACCTGCTCCAGCTGATCAACGACATCCTCGATCTGTCGAAGGTCGAGGCGGGCAAGATGGACGTCAGCCCGACGCGGATCGCCCTGGTGCAGCTCGTGGACTATGTGGAGGCGACCTTCCGGCCGCTCACCGCGGAAAAGGGGCTGGATTTCTCCGTACGGGTGTCGCCGGAGCTGCCGGCCACGCTGCACACGGACGAGCAGCGGCTTCTTCAGGTGCTGCGCAACCTGCTGTCCAACGCGGTGAAGTTCACCGACAGCGGGGCCGTCGAGCTGGTGATCAGGAATGCCGGCCAGGAGGTGCCGGACGCCATCCGCGAGCAGTTGCTGGAGGCCGGTTCGCTGCGGGACGCGGACGGCGAGCTGATCGCCTTCTCGGTGACGGACACCGGCATCGGGATCGCGGCCAGCAAGATGCGGGTCATCTTCGAGGCGTTCAAGCAGGCGGACGGAACGACCAGCCGCAAGTACGGGGGCACCGGCCTCGGTCTGTCCATCAGCCGCGAGATCGCGCGGCTGCTGGGCGGTGAGATCCACGCGGCGAGCGAGCCCGGCCGCGGCTCCACCTTCACCCTGTACCTGCCGCTGCACCCGAGTGAACTCCCGCCGCAGGGCTACCCGCAGCTCGCTCCGGGGCAGTCCGACATCCAGACCGGCGCGATCGAGGGAGGCCGGACGCCGGAGGCCGGGCAGGTGTACGTGCCGGAGGCCGTGCAGGCCGTACCGCGCCGCCGGCGCAAGGCGCTGGGAGGCGCGCAGCAGCAGCCCGCGCTGCCGCCGCGTGCGGTGTCCGCGCCCGCTCCGCAGCCGGCCCCGGCCGCTGAGCCGGAGGCATGGGCCGCGGACGGTCAGGAGGAGCCCGAGCAGCCGCGCAGGACGTTCCGGTTCGGCGGCGAGAAGGTGCTGATCGTGGACGACGACGTGCGCAACGTCTTCGCGCTCACCAGCGTGCTGGAACAGCACGGCCTGACGGTCCTCTACGCCGAGAACGGGCGCGAGGGCATCGAAGTCCTGGAGCAGCACGACGATGTGACGGTCGTACTGATGGACATCATGATGCCGGAGATGGACGGTTACGCGACGACCTCGGCGATCCGCAGGATGCCGCAGTTCGCCGAGCTGCCGATCGTGGCCCTGACCGCCAAGGCGATGAAGGGCGACGAGGAGAAGGCGTTCGAATCGGGTGCGTCCGACTATGTCACCAAGCCGGTCGATCCCGACCATCTTCTTTCGGTCATGGAAGGGTGGATGCGCGGGAAGTGAGCACTCACTGAGAGAATCCACCAAGATTTGTCGACCGGTGGTGTCCGGAGGAGTGTGGGAACGCGGATTGCGGGGAACCTTCAGGTCTCCCGCCACGTTTCCGATACGTGCACAGTGACATCACGGTGACAGGGTGTGGTGACCGCCGGGGTGCGGCTACCATGACCGGCACAAGGACGGGCGGCGTAAGGGAGCCGTCCCCCGGGGCGGCGCCCGGTGCAATTCCGGGGCGAGGAGGGCGGGCCATGGTGCAGAAGGCCAAGATCCTCCTGGTCGATGACCGGCCGGAGAATCTGCTGGCGCTGGAGGCCATCCTCTCTGCGCTCGATCAGACACTGGTACGGGCATCGTCAGGGGAGGAGGCGCTCAAAGCGCTGCTCACGGACGACTTCGCGGTCATTCTGCTGGACGTCCAGATGCCGGGCATGGACGGTTTCGAAACCGCCGCGCACATCAAGCGGCGGGAACGGACCCGGGACATCCCGATCATCTTCCTCACCGCGATCAACCACGGCCCGCACCACACCTTCCGGGGTTACGCGGCCGGCGCGGTGGACTACATCTCGAAGCCGTTCGACCCCTGGGTGCTGCGCGCCAAGGTCTCGGTCTTCGTCGAGCTGTACATGAAGAACTGTCAGCTGCGGGAGCAGGCGGCGCTGCTGCGGCTTCAGCTGGACGGCGGCGAGACGGGTGCCCAGCAGGAGCGGGAGCCCGCCGGTCTGCTGGCCGAGCTCTCCGCGCGGCTCGCGGCCGTCGAGGAGCAGGCGGAGGCGCTGTCGAAGCAGCTCGACGACGAGTCCGCGGACGCGGGCGCGGTCGCGACAGCCGCCCATCTCGAACGGAAGCTGACCGGTCTGCGCCGCGCGCTCGACGCGCTGGAGCCGGGCACCGGCGGCGCGTCGGCGGCCATTCCCTCGTAACGGCGCAATCCGCCTTGTGCGCGGGGCTTCTTCGGGGGCGCCCGGGCAACCGGCCGGCGGCTGCGGGGTTTCGGCGCGGGTCCGCCGGTGAAGGCGCGTCAGTTTCCCGCCCGCGCAGGGCGACACGGACGGGTGAACCGGCACGCACCGGTATCCACAGACGTGGACACCGGTAACCTCGGCCCCATGGCCTCACGTACGTCCGGCAAGGGTTCCCAGGGCACTGCGGGCACCGCGAAGCGCGTCGGCGGTGGCCCGGGTCCGGCGAAGAAAGCCGCGCCCGCCAAGAAGACCGCAGCGAAGAAAGCGCCCGCGAAGAAGGCCCCGGCCAAGAAGACCGCGGCGAAGAAAGCCGCCCCGCCACGCCCGGCGCCTTCGCCCACGAACGGCGTGTACCGGCTGGCCCGGGCCCTCTGGCTCGGCGCCGCCCACGCCATCGGCGCGATGTTCCGCGGCATAGGGCGCGGCGCCAAGGGCCTCGACCCCGCCCACCGCAAGGACGGCGTCGCGCTGCTGCTGCTCGGCCTCGCGCTGATCGTCGCCGCCGGCACCTGGTCGAATCTGCGCGGTCCCGTGGGCGACCTGGTGGAGATGCTGGTCACCGGAGCGTTCGGCCGGCTCGACCTGCTCGTCCCGATACTGCTGGGCGCCATCGCGGTGCGGCTGATCCTGTACCCCCAGCGGCCCGAGGCCAACGGCCGCATCGTCATCGGCCTCTCCGCCCTCGTCATCGGCGTGCTCGGACAGGTCCACATCGCGTGCGGTTCGCCGGGGCGCGACGAGGGAACCGAGGCCATGCAGGACGCGGGCGGCCTCATCGGCTGGGCCGCCTCCAAGCCGCTGATCTTCGCCATGGGCGAGGTGCTGGCCGTGCCGCTGCTCCTGCTGCTCACCGTCTTCGGGCTGCTGGTCGTCACGGCGACCCCGGTGAACGCCATCCCGCAGCGGCTGCGGCTGCTCGGCGTCAAGCTGGGCATCGTGGAGCCGGCGTACGACCCCGAGGCACAGGAGGGCGACGACGAGCGGTACGACGAGCAGTGGCGCGAGGCGCTCCCGCCCCGCTCCCGCCGCTCCCAGGCGCCCGACGCGTACGACCCGGACGTCGCGGAGTCCGAGGCGCTGTCCAAGCGCCGCAGGCCGCGCAGGCCCTCGGCGCAGCCCGCGATGAACCGCACGATGGACGCGGTGGACGTCGCGGCCGCCGCTGCCGCCGCGCTCGACGGGGCCGTGCTCAACGGCATGCCGCCCTCGCCGGTCGTCGCCGACCTGACCCAGGGCGTCTCGGTGGACCGCGAGCGGGCGGGCACGCCGGTGCCGGGTGCCAGGGAGGCGGAGCGGGCCGGGAAGCGGGCGGAGGCCACGCCCGGGGCCGGTGTGCCCGATCTGACCAAGCCGGCGCCCGAGCCCCCCGAGGCCCAGTCGCTGCCGGCCCGGGCCGAGCAGCTTCAGCTCTCCGGCGACATCACGTACTCGCTGCCCTCGCTCGACCTGCTGGAGCGCGGCGGTCCCGGCAAGACCCGGAGCGCCGCCAACGACGCGATCGTCGCCTCGCTGACCAACGTGTTCACCGAGTTCAAGGTGGACGCCGCCGTCACCGGCTTCACCCGCGGGCCGACGGTGACGCGGTACGAGGTGGAGCTCGGCCCCGCCGTGAAGGTCGAGCGGATCACAGCGCTCACCAAGAACATCGCGTACGCCGTCGCCAGTCCCGACGTCCGCATCATCTCGCCGATTCCGGGTAAGTCCGCGGTCGGCATCGAGATCCCCAACTCCGACCGGGAGATGGTCAACCTCGGTGACGTGCTGCGGCTGGCGGACGCGGCCGAGGACGACCACCCCATGCTCGTCGCGCTCGGCAAGAACGTCGAGGGCGGCTACGAGATGGCCAACCTCGCGAAGATGCCGCACGTCCTGGTGGCCGGGGCCACCGGCTCCGGCAAGTCCTCCTGCATCAACTGCCTGATCACCTCGATCATGGTGCGGGCCACGCCGGAGGACGTCCGGATGGTCCTGGTCGACCCGAAGCGCGTCGAGCTCACCGCGTACGAGGGCATTCCGCACCTGATCACGCCGATCATCACCAACCCCAAGAAGGCCGCCGAGGCGCTTCAGTGGGTCGTCCGGGAGATGGATCTGCGCTACGACGACCTCGCGGCCTTCGGCTACCGACACATCGACGACTTCAACCACGCGGTGCGCACCGGCAAGCTCAAGACGCCGGAGGGCAGTGAGAGGGAGCTCGCGCCCTACCCGTATCTGCTGGTGATCGTCGACGAGCTGGCCGACCTGATGATGGTCGCCCCGCGCGACGTCGAGGACTCGATCGTCCGCATCACCCAGCTGGCCCGCGCCGCCGGCATCCACCTGGTGCTCGCCACACAGCGCCCGTCGGTGGACGTCGTCACCGGCCTGATCAAGGCGAACGTGCCCTCGCGGCTCGCCTTCGCCACGTCCTCGCTCGCCGACAGCCGCGTCATCCTGGACCAGCCCGGCGCCGAGAAACTCATCGGAAAGGGTGACGGACTGTTCCTGCCGATGGGTGCGAACAAGCCGACCCGTATGCAGGGCGCCTTCGTCACCGAGGACGAGGTCGCGGCCGTCGTCCAGCACTGCAAGGACCAGATGGCCCCGGTCTTCCGCGACGACGTGGTGGTCGGCACGAAGCAGAAGAAGGAGATCGACGAGGACATCGGCGACGACCTCGACCTGCTGTGCCAGGCGGCCGAGCTGGTCGTCTCCACCCAGTTCGGATCGACCTCGATGCTCCAGCGCAAGCTGCGGGTCGGCTTCGCCAAGGCCGGGCGGCTCATGGACCTGATGGAGTCGCGCAACATCGTCGGACCGAGCGAGGGCTCCAAGGCGCGCGACGTCCTGGTGAAACCCGACGAGCTCGACGGGGTGTTGGCACAGATTCGTGGGGAAACCGCTTCGTAAGAGTTTTACGGGCAACCGTTTCGCCGGGCCGTACGTCAAGTTGAAGGGAGGGACGGAAGGTCCTTCCCCGGGGCGTCCCGGCGAAACCGGCTCTGTTCGAATCTGATGGCGTACAAAGTCCACCCGCCCGGTTGCCCCACCCTTTCGTACCCCCCCTAGACTGAACACCCAGCAGGTGGCTCACGCTCGAAAGGCGCCCCCGTGTCCATCGGCAACTCCCCCGAAGACGACCGGCCTTCGATCGGTCGAGTGCTCCAGCAGGCTCGCCTCTCCGCAGGTCTCACGGTCGAAGAGGTCAGCACGTCCACCCGGGTGCGCATCCCCATCGTGCACGCGATCGAGCAGGACGATTTCTCCCGCTGCGGCGGCGACGTGTACGCCCGCGGCCACATCCGTACGCTCGCCCGTGCCGTCGGCACCGATCCGGAACCGCTGATCGCGCAGTACGACGCCGAGCACGGCGGCCGTCCCGCGCCCACCCCGGCGGCGCCGCTGTTCGAGGCCGAACGCATCCGCTCCGAACCCCGCAGGCCCAACTGGACCGCGGCCATGGTCGCGGCGATCGTCGCCGTGGTCGGTTTCGTCGGCTTCACCTTCTTCAAGGGTGGCGACGACGCGCCCTCGACGGCGGGCCGTGTCGCCGAGGGCCCGACCTCCGACAAGATCGCCCCGAAGCCCTCCACCAGCAAGCCCGCCGATCCCAAGCCGGCCCCGTCCGAGAGCGCCATCGCCGCGGCACCCCAGGACAAGGTCACCGTCAAGCTCAGCGCCACCCAGGGCAAGAGCTGGATCTCCGCCAAGGACCACAACGGCCGGGCCCTCTTCGACGGCACCCTCCAGCAGGGCGAGTCGAAGACCTTCCAGGACAAGGAGCGCGTCGACCTCATCCTCGGCAACGCGGGCTCGATCGAGCTCTTCGTGAACGGGAAGAAGGTCGAGGACCAGTTCAAGCCCGGACAGGTCGAACGCCTCTCGTACACCAAGGGCGACCCCGAGGTCGGCTGACCGGCCACCCGCAGACAGCACGGCGCGGCGAGCGCCCGGCCACCGCGCCGGGCGCTCGCCGTCTTTGTCACCGTGGGTAACGGCGCAACCCTCCGCGGCAGGGTCGGTGCCGGGACAAAGTAGTCTTGAGTCCATGCCCGAACGCCGTACCGTCGCCCTTGTCACTCTTGGCTGCGCCCGTAACGAGGTGGACTCGGAGGAGCTTGCAGGCCGCCTGGCAGCGGACGGCTGGGAGCTCGTCGAGGAAGCCTCCGATGCCGATGTCGCCGTCGTCAACACCTGTGGGTTCGTGGAGGCCGCCAAGAAGGACTCCGTCGACGCCCTCCTCGAAGCCAATGATCTGAAGGACCACGCCCGCACCCAGGCCGTCGTCGCCGTCGGCTGCATGGCCGAGCGCTACGGCAAGGACCTCGCCGAGGCCCTGCCGGAAGCGGACGGCGTCCTCGGCTTCGATGACTACGCCGACATCTCCGACCGCCTCCAGACCATCCTCAACGGCGGCATCCACGCCTCCCACACCCCCCGCGACCGCCGCAAGCTGCTGCCGATCAGCCCCGCCGAGCGGCAGGACGCCGCCGTGTCCCTGCCCGGTCACGCGCAGGAGACCGCCCCGGCCCCCGCCCCCGCCGACCTGCCCGAGGGCGTCGCCCCGGTCTCCGGCCCGCGCGCGCCCCTGCGCCGCCGGCTGGGCACCAGCCCCGTCGCCTCGGTCAAGCTGGCCTCCGGCTGCGACCGGCGCTGCTCCTTCTGCGCCATCCCGTCCTTCCGCGGTTCCTTCATCTCCCGCCGTCCCTCGGACGTGCTGGGCGAGACCCGCTGGCTCGCCGAGCAGGGTGTGAAGGAGGTCATGCTGGTCTCCGAGAACAACACCTCGTACGGCAAGGACCTGGGTGACATCCGTCTCCTGGAGACCCTGCTGCCCGAGCTCGCGGACGTCGACGGGATCGAGCGCATCCGCGTCAGCTACCTCCAGCCCGCCGAGATGCGGCCCGGCCTGATCGACGTCCTCACCTCGACCCCGAAGGTCGCGCCCTACTTCGACCTGTCCTTCCAGCACTCCGCGCCCGGCGTGCTGCGGGCGATGCGCCGCTTCGGCGACACCGACCGCTTCCTGGAGCTGCTGGACACGATCCGGGGCAAGGCGCCGCAGGCCGGTGCCCGGTCCAACTTCATCGTCGGCTTCCCCGGCGAGACCGAGGACGACCTCGCGGAGCTGGAACGGTTCCTCACGGGCGCCCGTCTCGACGCCATCGGCGTCTTCGGCTACTCCGACGAGGACGGCACCGAGGCGGTCGGCTACGACGACAAGCTCGACGCCGACGTCATCGCGGAGCGCCTCGCGCACATCTCGCAGCTCGCCGAGGAGCTGACCTCGCAGCGTGCCGAGGAGCGCATGGGCGAGACGCTCCAGGTGCTGGTCGAGTCCGTAGAGCCCACCGAGGACGAGCCGCGCGCCTTTGGCCGTGCCGCGCACCAGGCGCCCGAAACCGATGGCCAGGTGCTCTTCACCACACGCGAGGGCCTGGTCCCGGGCCGTATGGTCGAGGCAAAGGTCGTGGGCACCGAAGGCGTGGACCTGATCGCCGAGTGCAGTGAGCTTGTGGAGGTAGCCAGATGACCGGAGTCCCGGCATCCGCGGCAGGCGGTTCCGGCGCGACGCCGGTCCGCGGCGGAAAGCTGGGCGCCGCTGCGGTCAATCAGGCCAGTCTGTGGAACATCGCCAACCTTCTGACGATGGCCCGGCTCGTGCTCGTCCCCGGCTTCGTGGTGCTGCTGCTCCACAACGGCGGATACGACCCGGCCTGGCGCTCCTTCGCCTGGGCCGCCTTCGCCATCGCCATGATCACCGACCTGTTCGACGGGCATCTGGCGCGCACGTACAACCTGGTCACCGACTTCGGGAAGATCGCCGACCCGATCGCGGACAAGGCGATCATGGGCGCGGCACTGATCTGTCTGTCGTATCTGGGCGACCTGCCCTGGTGGGTGACGGGCGTGATCCTCTTCCGCGAGCTGGGCATCACGCTGATGCGGTTCTGGGTGATCCGGCACGGGGTCATTCCGGCCAGCCGCGGCGGCAAGATGAAGACGTTGGCGCAGGGGACGGCCGTCGGGATGTACGTCCTGGCGCTGACCGGTCCGCTGGCCACGCTGCGCTTCTGGGTGATGGCGGTGGCCGTCGTGTTGACGGTCGTCACCGGTCTCGACTACGTCCGCCAGGCCGTCGTGCTGCGGCGCCAGGGCCTCGCGGCGGAACGGGCGGCCGGGGAAGCGCCCGAGGCCGCCGCCGGGGAGACCGGCACGGTCGCCGGGGCGACCGGGGCCAGGGGATCGGCGGAGGCCGAGCGGTGACTGCGGCGGGCCGGGTGCTGCGGCTCCTTGTCGAGCGGGGGGAGACCCTCGCCGTCGCGGAGTCGCTGACCGGCGGCCTGGTCGCGGCCGAACTGACGTCCGTACCGGGCGCCTCCCAAGCCTTCAGAGGCTCGGTGACGGCTTACGCGACCCCCCTCAAGAGTGAAGTCCTGGGCGTGGACGCCGGTCTCCTGGCGGAGCGCGGAGCGGTCGACGCGGACGTCGCGCGCCAGATGGCGACAGGCGTGCGGCGGGCTCTGGGCGCAGACTGGGGAGTGGCGACCACCGGCGTCGCAGGCCCCGAACCGCAGGACGGCCGGCCCGTCGGAACGGTCTTCGTCGCGGTCAGTGGCCCGGACGGCACCGAGAAAGTGTCCGCGCTGCGGTTGAACGGCGACCGGGCGGACATCCGTAAGAAGAGCGTACGAAGCGCGCTCGACCTGCTCTCAGGCGAACTCCACGAGAATGCGAGCGCACAGGATACGGAAGAGAACGGGGGGAATTGATGTTTGCAGCCCTGAGTGAACACGACATCGCTCCCCGCACGGCCGCAGCGCTAGGCGGTACGGTGGGGCGTGAAGGATGCGGCTACGCGGTCCGAGGAGGGAGCCACCGATGATTCTGCTCCGTCGCCTGCTGGGTGACGTGCTGCGTCGGCAGCGCCAGCGCCAAGGCCGTACTCTGCGCGAAGTCTCCTCGTCCGCCCGAGTTTCGCTCGGCTATCTCTCCGAGGTGGAGCGGGGGCAGAAGGAGGCATCCTCCGAACTGCTCTCCGCCATTTGCGACGCGCTTGACGTACGGATGTCCGAGCTCATGCGTGAAGTGAGCGATGAGCTGTCCCTGGCCGAACTGGCCGAGTCGGCAGCGGCCGGCGATCCGGTCCCTGTACCGGTGCGCCCCATGCTCAACTCCGTCTCCGTTACCTCGGTGGCGGGTGTACCGACGGGGCGGGTGACCATCAAGGCACCCGCGGAAGCGGTGGACGTAGTCGCCGCCTGACCGATCGGTTCGGTGTGAAGCCGAAGCCCCGGTCTTCCCCCTGTGCGGGGAGGGCCGGGGCTTTTGTGTGCCTGGATGGCGTTTTGGTGCGCCGTGCGTGTGTCAGCGGGAACTTCCTCGAATGACTGTTTTGCTTCGTTTGTGCCATCGTGGGTGGTGCTGAACGGAACGGATTCCAGATCGGAGACGTGCATGTCTGTGGTGAAGAGCCCACTGTCCGAGACCGACCTCAAGACCGTCGGAGACGCCCTTCAGGGCGCCCTGGTGGATCTCCTCGACCTTTCTCTGGTGGCCAAACAGGTCCACTGGAACGTGGTCGGGCCGCGGTTCAGGTCCGTGCACCTCCAGCTCGACGACGTCGTGGACACCGCCCGCCAGCACTCCGACACGGTCGCGGAGCGGGCCTCCGCACTCGGCGTCAACCCGGACGGCCGAGCCGCGACGATCGCCAAGAGCACGGCCATCGCCTCCGTGTCCGAGGGCTGGATCAAGGACGTGGACGCGGTGAAGACCCTGGTCGACGCCCTCGGCGTGGTGATCGGACGGATGCGCGAGCGCATCGAGGTGACCGAGACCCCGGACCCGGTCAGCCAGGACATCCTGATCTCGCTGACCGCCGACCTCGAAAAGCACGCGTGGATGTTCCAGGCCGAGAGCGCCTGAGCACACGCCCTCACCCACCGGACTTCTCCAACGGAGGTACGAGCATGAGCAACGAAGGCGCGAAGGACAAGATCACCGGCAAGGCGAAGGAAGCCATGGGCAAGATGACCGGCGACCGTCGCAAGGAGACCGAGGGCAAGGCGGACCAGGCCAAGAGCAAGGCCAAGGACGCCATGGACGGCGCCCGCGACCGGGCGGACGGCATCAAGGACTCCCTGAGCAACGACAAGGACTGACCCGCCCCCGGCGAGCCCCCACCCGCGCGGTGGGGGCTCCGCGCTGAGAAGGACCGGTGCGGGGTGGTGCGAACGGCCCCGTGCGCGCCGGGGACGCAACGGTGCGCTCTCGCCCCGGCGGAACGGGCGCGACTAGGGTCCTTCGTTTGGATCAAGCCGGAGGAGGCGGCCATGGTACGGCGATGGGTGCCGGCGCTCGTTCTCTGCGGCCTGTGGTGGTGGGCCGTGCTGCGGCTGATACTGGCCCCGGCGCACGCGGGGGTGGTCGAGGGAGCGGTGGCGGCGGGCGGCTGGGGGCTCAGCCTCCTGCCGGTACACGTGGCCGCGACGGCCAGACCCCTCGGCATCTTCGACGCGGGTACGGGCCTGCTGCGGCGCGGCACGGCCTGGGCCCGGAGGCGGGCGGGGGCGTGGCGGCGGTGGGTGGTCCGGTAGGTGCGGGGGCGGGCCCTCCGGCTGCGCGGTCCGGCGGGGTGGTCCGCGCGGGCACCGGAGTACGTCAGGTGGGCCCCGGGCCGGTCTGGCAGCCGGGGCACCAGTACGCGGGGCGGTCGTCCTGCTCGGCCGCCCGGATCGGAGTTCCGCAGCGCAGGCAGGGGCGGTGCGTCCGGCCGTAGACCCAGAGGTTCTCGCTCGGTCTGCGCGTGCGGGCGGCGGCGCTCGCGACCGTACGGGAACGGCCCCCGGCCGTCGTGACGCGGTTCGGGCGGTCGCGGTTGGCGTCGAGCAGCTGGTGCGCCGTGCTGATCAGCAGGGTGGCCGTCCGGGCGGGCAGCTCGCCGATGGGGAGCCAGGGCGTGGCACGGGCCAGGAAGCAGAGCTCGGCCTTGTAGATGTTCCCGATGCCGGCCAGGTTGCGCTGGTCGAGCAGGGCTTCGCCGAGCGGGCGGGCCGGGTCGCTCAGAAGATTGCGCAGCGCGGTGCCGGGGTCCCAGTCCGGCCCGAGCAGATCGGGGCCGAGATGGCCGACCGCCTGCTCCTCGTCCTGGGTGCGCAGGAGCTCCAGGACCGGGAGGCGGTAGCCGACGGCGGTATGGGCCGCGTTGCCCAGGACGGCGCGGATCTGGTGGGCGGGGCCGCCGCGCCAGCGCTCGCCCGGGGCGTAGATCCGCCAGGCGCCGTCCATCCGGAGGTGGCTGTGCAGGGTGAGCCCGCCCTCGATCCGGGTCAGCAGATGCTTGCCCCGCGCGGTGACGTCCAGCACCGCCCGGCCCGTGAGGTCGGCGGTGGCGAACCGGGGGACGCGGAGGTCGGACGTGGTGAGGACCTGTCCGGCCAGCGCGTGATGCAGCCGCGCGGCGGTCTGTAGGACGGTGTCTCCTTCGGGCATGCCTCCATGATGCGTGGGACGGGGGTGCGGGTCCTCGTGCCCCGGGGCCGGGGTTACGCCGCGCGCAGGCGCAGGCCCCTCGGGGTGGCGAGGAAGCCGGCCGCCTCAAGGGTCCGCCCCAGGGGCGAGGTCAGGGACGAGGCGCCGTTGGTGCGCTCGACCGTCACCGTGCCGAGGGCCCCGGCGCGGGCCGCCGAGGCCAGCGCGCCGGCCGCCGCCCGGAGCGCGGGGTCGTCCGGATCGGTCGGCCAGGCCAGCAGCGTCTTGCCGCCGCGCTCCATGTACAGCGTCAGCTCACCGTCGACCAGGACCACGAGCGAGCCCGCCTTGCGGCCCGGCTTGTGCCCGGCCCCGTCCGGCGGCTCCGGCCACGGCAGAGCGGCGCCGTACGCGTTGGCCGGGTCGGCCGCCGCGAGGACCAGGGCGCGGGGGTCGGCTCCCGGCTCCTTGCGGTCCCGGGCCGTGGACACCGCGCGGAGCCGGTCGACCGCGCCGTCCATCGCGAACTGGGCGGCCCCCAGCCCCTCCACGACGTACCCCCGGCGCGCCTGCCCGTTGTCCTCGAAGACCGACAGCACCCGGTACGCCGCCGAGAAGCCGCCCTCGACGCCCTCGGCCTGCACCGCGCCCCGGGTCACCACCCCGTGGCGGTCGAGCAGTGTGCGCGCCAGGGCGTGGGCGCGGTGCGTGGGCTCGGGCTCGACGGCCGGCAGCAGGGACCAGCGGCCGGAGACCGTGGGTGGCCCGGTGCGCGAGGCCGGGCGGGCGGCGGCGGTGAGGGTGCCGTAACGGCCGCGCGGCACATTCCGCCGGGCACGGTGCGCGGTCGAGCCGGCCGTGCGGCCCGAGCCCAGGAGGGAGCGCAGCGGCGCGAGCGTGTCGTTGGTCAGCCGGCCGGACCAGGCGAGGTCCCACAGGGCGTCCGCCAGTTGCGGATCGGTGCAGTCGGGGTGGGTGGTGGCGCGGACCTGGTCGGCGATCTGGCGGAAGAACAGGCCGTAGCCGCCGCCGAGCGCGGTCAGCACGGACTCGTGCAGTGCGCTCAGCTCCAAGGGGCGCGGTGGGGGGAGAAGCAAGGGGGCGCTGTCGGCGAGGTAGAGGGAGATCCAGCCGTCCTTGCCGGGCAGGGCGCCCGCACCGGCCCAGACGACCTCGCCGGTGGTGGTCAGCTCGTCCAGGAGCGCGGGGGTGTAGCCGGTGACACGGCCGGGCAGGACGAGCCGTTCCAGCGCGGAGGCGGGGACGGGCGCCCCCTGGAGCTGCTCGACGGCGCGAGCCAGTCCGTCGATGCCACGCAGGCTGTTGCCGCCGAGATGCTGCCACTGCGGCAGGAACCCGGCCAGGGCGGTGGGCGGGACCGGCTCCAGCTCATGGCGGAGGGCGGCCAGCGAACGGCGCCGCAGCCGTCGCAGCACCGTGGCGTCGCACCACTCCTGGCCGATGCCGGCGGGGTGGAACTCGCCCTGGACGATGCGGCCCGACGCCGCGAGCCGTTGCAGCGCCCCGTCGGTGACGGCCGTGCCGAGGCCGAACCGGGCCGCCGCCGCGGTGGAGGTGAACGGGCCGTGCGTACGGGCGTACCGGGCGAGGAGGTCGCCGAGGGGGTCCTTCACCGGCTCGGTGAACGCTTCGGGGACGCCGACCGGGAGCGCCGTGCCCAGGGCGTCGCGCAGCCGCCCCGCGTCCTCGATCGCCGCCCAGTGGGCCGCCCCGGAGATCCGGACGCGGATGGCGCGGCGGGCGGACTCCAGCTCCTGCGCCCAGGCGGACCCGGCCCCACGCTCGGCCAGCTCCTCGTCGGTGAGCGGGCCGAGCACCCGCAGCAGGTCCGCGACGCCCTCGGCATCCTTGACCCGGCGGTCGTCCGCCAGCCACTGGAGCTCCCGCTCCAGCTCGGTCAGCACATCGGCGTCGAGCAGTTCGCGCAGCTCCGCCCGGCCCAGCAGCTCGGCGAGGAGCCGGGAGTCCAGGGAGAGCGCGGCGGCGCGCCGTTCGGCGAGCGGCGAGTCGCCCTCGTACAGGAACTGGGCGACATAGCCGAAGAGGAGGGAGCGGGCGAACGGGGAGGGCTCCGGGGTGGTGACCTCGACCAGGCGGATGCGCCGGGCCTCCAGGTCGCCCATCACCTCCGTGAGCCCCGGGACGTCGAAGACGTCTTGGAGGCATTCGCGGACCGCTTCGAGAACGATGGGGAAGGAGCCGAATTCGGAGGCGACCTGGAGGAGCTGCGCGGCCCGCTGGCGCTGCTGCCAGAGCGGGGTGCGTTTGCCGGGGCTGCGGCGGGGAAGCAGGAGCGCCCTGGCTGCGCACTCGCGGAACCGCGAGGCGAACAGGGCGGAGCCGCCGACCTGGTCGGTGACGATCTGCGCGATCTCGCTCTTGTCGAAGGCGACGTCGGCCGCGCCGACCGGGGGCTGATCGCTGTCGAAGGCGGTGTTGGCCGGGGCGAGCGGTGCGGAGGCGTCCTGGCCGGGCTCCTGCGGGTGCTGCTCCGGGTCCTGCGCCGGGTCGAAGTCCAGGAGGTCCAGGCCCATCATGTCGGCGTCGGGCAGCCGCAGCACGATGCCGTCGTCGGCATGCATGACCTGGGCGTCCATCCCGTACCGCTCGGCGAGGCGGGCGTTCAGCGCCAGCGCCCACGGGGCGTGCACCTGCGCGCCGAACGGGGAGTGCACGACGACCCGCCAGTCGCCCAGCTCGTCCCGGAAACGCTCGACCAGGATGGTGCGGTCGTCGGGGACATGACCGCAGGCCCGGCGCTGTTCGTCCAGATACGCCAGGACGTTGTCGACGGCCCAGGTGTCGAGGCCCGCGGAGAGCAGGCGGCCACGCGCGTCCTCGGGGGAGAGCCCGCCGAGCTCGCGCAGGAAGGCCCCCAGGGCGCGGCCCAGCTCCAGCGGACGGCCCAGCTGGTCGCCCTTCCAGAACGGCAGCCTTCCGGGGACACCGGGCGCGGGCGAGACGAGGACCCGGTCGCGGGTGATGTCCTCGATCCGCCAGGAGGTCGTGCCCAGCGTGAAGACATCGCCGGCCCGGGACTCGTAGACCATCTCCTCGTCCAGCTCACCGACCCGGCCGCCGCCCTTCTTGGGGTCCGCTCCGGCGAGGAACACCCCGAAGAGGCCCCGGTCCGGGATGGTCCCGCCCGAGGTGACGGCAAGGCGCTGCGCACCGGGGCGGCCCGTGACCGTACCGGCGACGCGGTCCCAGACGACGCGGGGCCGCAGCTCCGCGAAGGCGTCGGACGGATAGCGGCCCGCGAGCATGTCGAGGACGGCGGTGAACGCCGACTCGGGCAGCGAGGCGAAGGGGGCGGCCCGGCGGACCACCGCGAGCAGGTCGTCCACCTGCCAGCTGTCCAGCGCGACCATCGCGACCAGCTGCTGGGCCAGCACGTCCAGCGGATTGGACGGGACGTGCAGCGCCTCGATGGAGCCCGTCCGCATCCGCTCGGTGACCACGGCCGCCTGCACCAGATCGCCCCGGTACTTCGGGAAGACGACACCGGTGGAAACCGCGCCCACCTGGTGGCCGGCGCGGCCGACGCGCTGGAGGCCGGAGGCGACCGAGGGCGGCGACTCGACCTGGATCACCAGGTCGACCGCGCCCATGTCGATGCCCAGCTCCAGGCTGGAGGTGGCGACCACCGCGGGCAGCCGGCCCGCCTTCAGGTCCTCCTCGACCTGGGCACGCTGCTCCTTGGAAACCGATCCGTGGTGGGCCCGGGCGAGCAGCGCGGGGGCACCCTTGGCCGCGCCGGACTCCGCCATGAGCTCGGCGGGGGAGTGGTCCTCCGGCATGGTCTCGCCGGTGGCTCTCTCGTACGCGATCTCGTTGAGCCGGTTGCACAGGCGCTCCGCGAGCCGGCGGGAGTTGGCGAAGACGATCGTGGAGCGGTGCGCCTGGACGAGATCGGCGATCCGCTCCTCCACATGCGGCCAGATCGACGGCTTCTCGGCCTGCCCCGAGGTGTCGTCGGTGGCGGGGGAGCCGCCCAGCTCGCCCAGGTCCTCGACGGGCACCACCACCGACAGGTCGAACCGCTTGCTGGACGGCGGCTGGACGATCTCCACCTTGCGCCGGGGCGACAGGAAGCGCGCCACCTCGTCCACCGGCCGGACGGTGGCCGACAGACCGATGCGCCGGGCCGGCCGGGGCAGCAGCTCGTCCAGGCGCTCCAGCGATACGGAGAGATGGGCGCCGCGCTTGGTGCCCGCGACCGCGTGCACCTCGTCCAGGATCACCGTCTCGATGCCGGACAGGGCCTCGCGGGCCGACGAGGTCAGCATCAGGAACAGCGACTCGGGCGTCGTGATCAGGATGTCCGGCGGACGGGTCGCCATCGAGCGGCGCTCGGCGGCCGGGGTGTCGCCCGACCGGATGCCCACCCGGACCTCGGGCTCCGGCAGTCCCTGGCGCACCGACTCCTGGCGGATACCGGTCAGGGGTGAGCGCAGATTGCGCTCCACGTCGACCGCGAGCGCCTTGAGCGGCGACACGTACAGCACGCGGCAGCGCTTCTTCGCCTCCGCCGGCGGGGGGACGGCCGCCAGCCGGTCCAGGGCGGCGAGGAAGGCGGCCAGCGTCTTGCCCGAGCCGGTCGGCGCGACGACCAGCACGTCCGATCCCTCGCCGATCGCCCGCCAGGCACCCTCCTGCGCGGCGGTCGGCGCGCTGAAGGCCCCCGTGAACCAGCTGCGGGTCGCGGGGGAGAAGGAATCGAGTGCGGAGCCGGTCATGCCCCCATCGTGCACCCCGCCACTGACAACGGCCCCGACAGCCGCCTCGCAGACCCCGCGACCGGCGGCCGGACCGCCCGCGAGCTGGGAGAATCCCACCATGGCAGGAGCACAGCAACCGGGGGAGTGGGCGCGGCACTGGAGTTACGCGGAGCTGCCCGACCTCGACCTGCTGCGGGCCCGCTACATCCGGCACACCTTCCCGCGCCACAGCCACGAGGGCTATGTCTTCGCCACGGTGAGCCAGGGCGTCGAGGCCATCGGAACGCCCGCGGGGACCCTGCACGCGGGGCCCGGGACCGTCGTCATGATCAACCCGGAGGTACCGCACAGCGCCCGCGCGGGTGTGCCCGAAGGCTGGGTGTACGACACGCTCTACCCGTCCGCGCAGGTGATCAACGACATCGCGGCCGATACGACGCGCCTGCGCGGCACCGTCGGCTTCGCCGAGACCGCCGTGGCCGATCCGTACGCGGCCCGGCTGATAGCGGAGGTCCACCGGGCGGCCGAGGAGGGGAACGCGCTGGCCGCCGACAGCGTGCTGCGGGTCGTCGTCACCCGCCTGCTCACCCGGCACGGCACCGCGTTCCCCGCCTCCGCTCCCCGCGCCGCCGGCGCCCGTGACGCGGCGCGCGCCCGGGCCCTGCTGGAATCCCGGATGGCCGAACCGCCGACCCTGGAGGCGCTGGCCGCCGAGCTGGGCACAAGCCCGTTCGCGCTGCTGCGCGCGTTCAAGAAGCAGTACGGCATGCCCCCGCACACCTGGCTCACCGACGCCCGGGTGCGCCGTGCGCGCCGGATGCTCGACGCGGGCACGGCCCTCTCGGTCGCGGCGACGGAAGTCGGCTTCACCGACCAGCCGCATCTCAATCGTCACTTCACCCGGATCGTGGGTGTGCCTCCCGGCGCCTACCAGCGCGAACGTGCAAGAACGTACAAGACCGGTCCGGAACCGCCCCGGTAGCGTGCGGACCGTGGCCAAACAGACAACACCCCTCCGCACCACCGCCGACCCGGCCGGCGGCAGCACACTCGACGCCGGGACCAAGCCGGACTCGGCCGTCGTACGCGACGCGCTCGGCGTCGGCATAGCCGTCGGCCTCTCCGGCTTCGCCTTCGGCGTCACCTCGGCGGGCTCCGGCCTGAGCCTGCTCCAGACGTGCGCGCTCAGCCTGCTCGTGTTCACCGGCGCCTCACAGTTCGCCCTGGTCGGCGCGCTCGCCGCCGGCGGCAACCCGTACACCGCGGCCGCCGGGGCCTTCTTCCTCGGCGTACGCAACGCCTTCTACGGTCTGCGGCTCTCCCAGCTCCTCGCCCTGCCGCGCGCCCTGCGTCCGCTCGCCGCCCAGTGGGTCATCGACGAGACGACCGCCGTGACGCTGTCCCAGCCCACCCGGCGGGCCGCGCGGATCGGCTTCACCGTCACCGGGCTCACCCTCTACGTGCTGTGGAACCTGACCACCCTGGTGGGTGCCATGGGCGCCGAGGCGCTCGGCGA
Organism: Streptomyces sp. NBC_00726; assembly: GCF_045161735.1. Classification (NCBI taxonomy): domain Bacteria; kingdom Bacillati; phylum Actinomycetota; class Actinomycetes; order Kitasatosporales; family Streptomycetaceae; genus Streptomyces; species Streptomyces sp. NBC_00726. The sequence continues at coordinate 5,184,154 of NZ_CP108983.1, forward strand.
CACCGACGCCTGGGGGCTCGACGCGGCCAGCCCGGCCGTCTTCCTCGCACTGCTCGCCCCGATGCTGAGGTCCACGACGGAGCGTGTGACGGCGGCGCTCGCCGTCCTGCTCGCCCTCGGCCTCCTGCCGGTACTGCCGGCCGGGGTGCCCGTACTACTGGCCGCGCTGGCCGCGCCCGTCGTCCTGTTCCTGATGGGGCGGGCCAAGGGCGACGGCATGGGCGGGGCCGATGCCGAGGACGCCGGTGCGACCCGGGCGGAGGGCGGCCGATGAACATCTGGATCGCCATCGCGCTGACCTGTGTCGGCTGCTATCTGGCCAAACTCCTCGGCCTCCTGGTGCCCGCCGGCGCACTGGAACGGCCGCTGGTGCAACGTCTGGCCGCCCTGCTTCCGGTGGCTCTGCTGGCCGCGCTCACCGCCCAGCAGACCTTCGGCGACGGACACCACCTGACCCTGGACGCCAGGGGCGCGGGACTCGCGGCCGCGGCGCTCGCTCTTGTCCTGCGCGCCCCGTTCCTGGTGGTCGTGGGTGCTGCCGTGGTCGTCACCGCGGGGGTGCGCGCGCTGGGCTAGGGCGTGTCCGCTCCCGGAAACGTAAGGGGCACGCCTCCTGGGGCGTGCCCCTTACCGGTGCGCCTTTCCCCGCGGTGCCGCCCTCTCAAGACAGGGCGCGGCCGTGCGCCCGCAGCGTTTCCAGTGCCCTGAGGGTCACCAGGGGGCGCCCCTCCAGTGCCGTCCCGGGGGCCCACTGCCGCCAGGTGACCGGCCAGCCGCCGTCCTCCTCCTGTGCGGCGGCGAGATGGTCGAGCGAGTGCTCCATCTCGGTGTCGGAGAACCATCGCCGGGCGAGCGACGCGGGTGTACGGGCGTAGTCGTACGGGAAGTGCTGCTCGCCCGGTGCGTACCCGGGGGCCACCGGGTACTCCGCGCGCCGGTCCGGATCGAGCACGGCGAGCCGCTGGTCGCGGACCAGCCGCCCCAGCCGTTCGGCGGCGGCCTCCGCCCGGCGCCGGTCCGGCACCCCGTCGAGAAAGGCGACCGCAGCCTCGATCTCGTACGGATGCGACACCTCCAGGGCGTCCACGGCCGACCAGCAGAAGTCCGTCGCCCGGAAGAGCCAGGCATGCCACACCTCATTGCGGTGCAGCAGCCCGACGACCGGCCCGGTGGCCAGCAGCTCGGCCGGCGGGTCGTCCACGATCGGGATGAAGGGCGCCGCCGGATAGTCGCGCTGGGAGGGCAGCAGCGCGGGCAGGGCACCCTCCTTGGTGGACACGTCCGTCAGATACCGGCAGATCCGTTCCACCCGCAGACCGCCGCACCGGCCGATGGTGTCGAGGACGCTGAGCGCGTGGGCGGTGTGCAGGGGCTGACTGACGGGGCCCCGCAGATCGGGTTCGAGCGCGTGGCCGTAACCGCCGTCCTCGTTGGCATACGCGGAGAGGGCTGTCTCCACCGCGTCCGCACCTCCCTCCAGGTATTGATGGGCGAACCGCCGCTGTTCGAGGACACGGGCCGTGAGCCAGATGAACTGCTCGGCGCGGGCGAGGGGGTCTGTTCCAGTTGCAGCCATGGACCGACCGTAGGGCTTGGGGCCCCCGAGCAGGGCCGATGCGGCCCGGCTGCACTCTCAGGAGCGGGATACTGAAGGCATGCGGTTGACGATTTTCTGGGAACGGATGGCGGACCACTTCGGCGCGGCCTACGCGGACTCCTTCGCACGTGACCATGTGATGGCCGAGCTGGGCGGACGCACGGTCCATGAGGCGCTGGCGGCCGGCTGGGAGGCGAAGGAGGTCTGGCGCGGGGTCTGCACCGCCATGGACATCCCCGCCGACCGGCGCTGAGCCGGGGGCTGGAACGTCACCTTCCGGGGTGCGCGAGGGGCTGTCACCCACATAGGCGAGACTTGCCTCGTGGCCCCCACAGACGAGACCGCTCAGATCCAGCCGCCGCGCACGCCGCCCGTACCACCGGCCGCGCCCCCGGCCCCGCCGTCCGGCGCCGGGCCCGCCCGCATGCCCGCCTGGCTGCCGCGTGCCATGGTTCTCGCCCTCGCGCTCTACGCCTGCTTCCGGCTCGGCAGCTGGGCGTTCGACCAGCTCATCGGCCTGCTGATCAATGTGCTGATCGCCTTCTTCCTGGCGCTCGCCATCGAACCCGCGGTGAGCCGGATGTCCGCCCGCGGCATGCGCCGGGGCCTCGCCACCTTCCTGGTCTTCCTCCTTGTGCTGGTCGCCGGGGCCGGTTTCGTCTTCCTGCTCGGCTCGATGCTCGCGGGCCAGATCGTGGACATGGTGGAGGACTTCCCGAAGTACCTCGACTCGGTGATCAACTGGGTCAACCAGACCTTCCACACGGACCTTTCCCGCGTCGAGGTCCAGGACAGCCTGCTGCACTCCGACTGGCTCCAGAAGTACGTCCAGAACAGTGCGTCCGGCGTGCTCGACGTCTCAGCGACCGTCCTCGGCGGCCTCTTCCGCCTGCTGACGATCTTCCTGTTCTCCTTCTACTTCGCGGCGGACGGCCCCCGGCTGCGCCGCGGGCTGTGCTCCGTGCTGCCCCCCGCCCGTCAGGCCGAGGTGCTGCGGGCCTGGGAGATCGCCGTCGACAAGACCGGCGGCTATCTCTACTCGCGTGGCCTGATGGCGCTCATCTCCGGCATCGCGCACTACATCCTGCTGGCCGCCCTCGGCGTGCCGTACGCGCCGGCGCTCGCGGTCTGGGTCGGGCTGGTCTCCCAGTTCATCCCCACGATCGGCACCTACCTCGCGGGCGCCCTGCCGATGCTGATCGCCTTCACCGTCGATCCCTGGTACGCGCTCTGGGTCCTCGGCTTCGTCGTGGTGTACCAGCAGTTCGAGAACTACATGCTCCAGCCCAAGCTCACCGCGAAGACGGTGGACATCCACCCCGCCGTGGCATTCGGCTCGGTCATCGCGGGCACGGCGCTCATGGGCGCCGTCGGCGCGCTGATCGCCATCCCGGCCGTGGCCACGCTCCAGGCGTTCCTCGGCGCGTACGTGAAGCGCTACGACGTCACGGACGACCCGCGCGTCCACGGCAGCCGCCCCGGCGTGCGGGGCGAGCCCCTGTGGACGCGCCTGAGGCGCATGCGCGCCGCGTTCGCGGGCGAGGACGGCCGGGGGCCGGACGGACGGGCGGGCGGCGGCGGGCCGGACGGTGGCGAGCCGGAGGAGCCGCGCCGGCCGGGCCCGTAGTCTGAGGCGCGGGATCTCGTGACCCTGGGGGTGGGGGGAAGATGCAGTGGTTGTCCCTGGCATCGGCTGCCGCGGCCGCCTGCGGTCCCGGGACAGCGCGATTACATGGACCGGTACGGGGCTTCCCTGGCATGGGCCGCGTTCGATCTCCAGCGCAGGCTGTTCAACATCCTGAACGGCCATGACATCGATCAGGACCCCGCGCGCGGGGACGGCTTCCTGACGGGTTTCCTCACCTGGGGCAATCCTCGCGAGGCGGACTTCGTCCGGCGCAGCACGGTCTTCGTACTGGCCGAGTATCTGGGCTGGGTGGAGATCCTGCGCCGCGACGTCCAGTTCCTCGACCTGGGCAGGAGCCGCGTCAACGCACAGGTCATGAAGCAGATCTCGCGGATCGGCAACAGCCTGGCCAGGATCGACGCGGTGAGCAACGAGCTCCGTCTGCTCAGCGCCCAGCAGCGGGCCATCGGTGAGCTCATGGTCCACCCCGACGGTGAGCCGGGGCGGCGCCGCTGCCTGGGGTACGCGGAGTTCTGCTCGAAGCTGGAGAACGACCCGGAGTTCGCCGCGTGGTTCACCGATCCGCTGGCGGACGTGGACGGACTCGCCGCCGACGCGGGGCCGGCCGTGGGCCGCCTCAAGGATCTCCAGGTCCAGCTGGTCGCGCTGATCGATCTGCTGGACCCCCGGCGGGAACGCTTTCCCCAATTCAGGCTTGCCTACAGCCCCCGCGACCGCCCCCGGCGCTGACCTGGCCGCGCCTCCGGCCCGTCCGGGAGGGGCGGCGTGGTGCGCTTGACACTAAAATCGAACATCTATTCTCATGGGATTCCGGCCGGGTTTTCCCGGGCCCGACCGTGGAGTTGTCCACAGGCCGGGAGGACGTCGAGGCCCATTGTCAGTGGCAGGGGTTAGCGTCTTTGACGTGAAGCGATCGACTCAAGCAAATCGGGTGGAACCCATGGCAGGAACCGACCGCGAGAAGGCGCTGGACGCCGCACTCGCACAGATTGAACGGCAATTCGGCAAGGGCGCGGTGATGCGCCTCGGTGAGCGGCCGAACGAGCCCATCGAGGTGATTCCCACCGGGTCCACCGCGCTCGACGTCGCGCTCGGCGTCGGCGGTCTGCCGCGCGGCCGTGTGGTGGAGGTGTACGGACCGGAGTCCTCCGGTAAGACGACGCTGACGCTGCACGCCGTGGCGAACGCGCAGAAGCTCGGCGGCTCGGTGGCCTTCATCGACGCGGAGCACGCGCTCGACCCGGAGTACGCGAAGAAGCTCGGCGTCGACATCGACAGCCTCATCCTGTCCCAGCCGGACAACGGTGAGCAGGCCCTTGAGATCGTGGACATGCTGGTCCGCTCGGGCGCCCTCGACCTCATCGTCATCGACTCCGTCGCGGCCCTGGTGCCGCGCGCGGAGATCGAGGGCGAGATGGGCGACTCGCACGTGGGTCTCCAGGCCCGCCTGATGAGCCAGGCGCTCCGGAAGATCACCAGCGCGCTCAACCAGTCCAAGACCACCGCGATCTTCATCAACCAGCTCCGCGAGAAGATCGGTGTGATGTTCGGCTCGCCGGAGACCACCACCGGTGGCCGGGCGCTCAAGTTCTACGCCTCGGTGCGCCTCGACATCCGCCGGATCGAGACGCTCAAGGACGGCACCGACGCGGTCGGCAACCGCACCCGCGTCAAGATCGTCAAGAACAAGGTCGCGCCGCCCTTCAAGCAGGCCGAGTTCGACATCCTCTACGGCCAGGGCATCAGCCGCGAGGGCGGCCTGATCGACATGGGCGTGGAGCACGGCTTCGTCCGCAAGGCCGGCGCCTGGTACACGTACGAGGGCGACCAGCTCGGCCAGGGCAAGGAGAACGCGCGCAACTTCCTCAAGGACAATCCCGACCTCGCCAACGAGATCGAGAAGAAGATCCTGGTGAAGCTGGGCGTCGGAGTCCGGCCGGAGGACGCCGCGGAGTCCGGCGCGGACGCGGCGGGCGCGGCGGCTCCGGCCGAGACCGCGGCGAAGCCGGCGACGGCGGCGGCCGGCAAGACCAAGCCGGCCAAGGCGGCCGCGGCCAAGAGCTGATCCGTGACGCGTCGTACTGAGTGGCCGGCCGGCGCCGTCGACCCCGGCGCGGCCCCCGGATCCGATGAGGGAGCGGGACGCCGTTCCCGCTCCCGGTCCAGTGACAGCGGTTCCCCCTCCTCGTCGAGGGCCGAGAAGGGGGAACCGCGTGACCCGGTCGAGCAGGCCCGCAACATCTGCCTGCGCCTGCTCACCGGTACACCGCGCACCCGCAAGCAGCTCGCGGACGCCCTCCGCAAGCGGGAGATCCCGGACGAGGCGGCCGAAGAGGTGCTGTCCCGCTTCGAGGACGTCGGGCTGATCGATGACGCCGCGTTCGCCGACGCCTGGGTGGAGTCCAGGCACCACGGCCGGGGGCTCGCCCGCCGGGCGCTGGTCCGTGAGCTGCGGACCAAGGGCGTGGACGCCGCCGTGATCGATGAAGCCGTCGGGCAGCTCGACTCCGAGCAGGAGGAGGAGACCGCGCGGGAGCTCGTCGCCCGCAAGCTCCGGTCCACCCGGGGACTGGACCGCGACAAACGCCTGCGCCGCCTCGCGGGCATGCTCGCCCGCAAGGGGTACGGCGAGGGGATGGCCCTGCGTGTGGTGCGCCGGGCGCTGGAGGGAGAGGGGGAGGACACGGAAGGGCTGGACGAGCCCTTCTGAGCCGGCTGCCGCTACTGGCCGGCGCGGGCCGCGCGGCTGATGGTGGCATCGATCAGTGCGAGGGCGTCCTCGGCGGTGCGTCCCGGGTAGCGATTCCAGGGACCGATCAGCCCGGTCCAGCCCTGGGAGCGGAGCTCCGCGATCAGCCAGGCCCCGGCCCGGTCGACCGTCTCCGCCGAGCCGTAGCCCAGGCGGTGCGCGGTGAGCATGGCACCACAGACACAGCGAGCGCCCCGGATATTGCGGAGCCGGTACGGGGTGTTCTGCCAGCCCCACTCGGTCAGGATCCGCCGGGCATGGGCGAGATGGACGGACGGCAGCACATCGGGCCGCCCGACGCGCCGCCACGCGTGGAGCCGGTCGGGCAGGATCGCACCGACGCGCCCGGGAAGCGGACGCTCGCGCGGCGCGGCGGCGGGCAGCGCCCGCACGCTGTCGGCGATCAGCCGGTCCACCGGCACGGAGAGCAGGGCACGCCAGTCGGCAGCGGGGGCCGGCGCGGCCGGGGCGCCGATCGCGGGACTCGGGGACTCGGGGGGCACCGGGGCGGTCAGGTCCCACCCGGTGACGATCTGGCGCCAGGCGTCCGTGTCATGGAGGCGCGCGGCTTGCGCGTCGAGTTCTTCGGGCGTGAGGGCGGTGGTCGGCATCGGCGCGTGCTCCCCGTCGTAGTCGGCGTACCGGCGCTCTGACGACGCCCCGGCGGACGGGCAGGCCCTCACCCGCCATGAGGCGAATGTCAGCCCGCCACCGGGGCCGCTCCACCTGAGCGACGCCATACGGGTGTGTCACGGGGCATTCCGGTGGCGCCCCACGGCTGAGACGCCCGCGCCGAGCGGTGAACGGCGCCGCGCGCCACGGGCTTGACGGGGCACCGGTGCCCGGCTCCTCGCGGGACTGGGCCCCGGCGGTCCCGCCGCGCGGAGCCGGGGCCGAGGGCCGGCGGTGACTGGTCCGGCGCCGGCACGGCTGCGCGGGCGTTGGTATGCCGCGTCTGTGGCGGCGTGCGTACTTCGGTGCGGCATACTCCGGGCCGTGTGGAACCGCGCCCCGCCCTGTGGCGGGCCGCTCGTCCGGCGCGGTGTTCTCGCCGCCGTGGAGCCGGACCGGGGTCCGTAGCGGTGAGCCGGTCCGGCATCGACACGGCTGCACCGGCGCCTGTGCGCCGTATCCGCACCCCTGTGCGGATCGCTCCGGGGCCGCGATTCCCCCCGGCCCTGCGGCGAGGCGTACCACCCCGCGCGGAGCCGGGCCGCGAGGTCGGGCGGCGAAGTCGGCGTCGGCCGTAACGGTGCCCGCGTGCCGCGTCTGCGTCCATGCGGAGCCGCGCTCGCGCCCGGTGATCCGACCTCCGCGCCCAGCGACGTGCCAGCGCCGCACCCGATATGGGGAGGTCCCAGCGCCCGCGCGCAGCCGTACTACCCGAGCCCCCGGCCGCTCCCGACCCCCGCGCCGCATCCGCTCCTCGTGCGGGCCGCCGCCTTCCTGATGGCGGGCGTGCTCCGGCGGACGGGGCCGATGAGCACCCTGGCCACCGCGAACGTCCGGGGAAACTCCACCCGGATGGCCTCCGTCGTCACCCCGCTCACCCTGCTCATTGGCATGACCTGCACGGTCCTCTTCCTCCAGCCGACCGTCGGCGACGCCGCGCGCGCCCAGGCCAGGGACGGCATCCGCGCCACCTGGGTGCTCGGCGCGCAGGGGCCGGGCGTTCCGTCGGCGGCCATGGAGGCGGTCCGCGCGACGCCCGGTGTCACCGCCGCCACTGAGGTCGTACGGACGACCGTGCGGGTGGGCCTGGAGAAGTACGCCGCACAGGGCGTCACCGGTCCGGGGCTCACCCGCACCTGGGACCCGGGCGTGACGAGCGGTTCCCTCGCCGCGTTCGCCGCAAACGAGCGGGCGGCCGCGATCAGCGAAACCGCCGCCGACCGGCTCGGGCTGCACGTCGGCAGCGGACTCGCCCTGCACCTCGGGGACGGCACCCCCACCACCCTCACCGTCGCCGCCGTCTACCGACGGGGCCTCGGCTTCGGAGACCTCACTCTGCCGCACGACCTGGTCGCACGGCACATGGACAACCCGCTCGCCGCGACGGTCCTGTTGGCCGGAGACGCGTCCGGGAGCGAACTGTCCGCCGCCGTGACGAAGTTCCCCGGTGTCGAGGTCGCCACACCGGCGGTCGCCGACCGCCTCCAGGCCGAGCGAGGGCAGGAGAACGCCGAGGTGAACCTCCTCGCCATGGGGCTGGTCCTCGCCTTCACCGCGATCGCCGTCGTCAACACGCTGGCCATGTCGGTGTCGGAACGGTTCAGGGAATTCGCCCTGCTGCGCCTCGCCGACGCTGCCCGGCCGGTTCGCGCTGCGGACCCGCCCGGTGGAGGTGGCCGCGGGCCGGTGACGAGGAGGGTGTGGGGGCGGCGCGGGCCGCCCCCACAGCTCACGGCTCGACCGGAAGGCCCGCCGCGCGCCACGCCTGGAAGCCGCCCACCAGGTCCGTCGCCCGGTGCAGACCGAGCCGGTGCAGCGATTCGGCCGCCAGGCTCGACGCGTAACCCTCGTTGCAGATCACCACCACCCGCAGGCCGTGGTCCACCGCCTCCGGGACACGGTGGCTCCCCCGCGGGTCCAGCCGCCATTCCAGCTCGTTGCGCTCGATGACCAGCGCCCCCGGGATCAGCCCGTCCCGCGCACGCAGCTCCGCGTAACGGATGTCCACGAGCAGGGCGCCCTCGGCGGCCGCCGCCCGCGCCTCCTGCGGGCCGAGCCGTTCGTAACCGGCCCTGATCCGCTCCAGCAGCTCATCGATCCCGAGAGGTTCGTCGCTCACTGCCAGTCCTCCGGTCCCTCGGTCTGCTCCAGGCGAAGCACCGCGCCGGTGCGGCTGTAACGCCGGATGCGCGGCAGCGGCGGGTAGTACGCGTGAACGGAGACGGCGTGCTCCGTGGCCGACTCGTTCAGCACCTCATGGACGTGATGGCGGCCGAAGGCCCTGCCCCGGCCGGGCGTCAGCTCCCGGGTGCGGTCGATGCCCTCGGCCAGCTCCAGGGTCTTCCAGCCGTCGGTGGGCAGCCGGGCCGCGAGGGAGTGCTCCCTGAGCGTGCCGGCCGCGGTGAGGAAGGCGCCGATCGAGTCGGCGTGGTCGTGCCAGCCGGTGCCGGCACCCGGCGGCCAGCCGATCAGCCATGCCTCGCTGCCACCCGGACCGTCGAGCCGGATCCAGGTTCGGCCCTCGGGATCGAGGGGAAGGGAGGCGATGAGTGCGGTGTCCCCGGCAGTGCGGCGGACGAAGTCGAGCAGTTCCGCGGCGGTCGGAGCCGGAGCGGACGTGCGCATGGGCACGGGGACAGAGGGGAAGGGAGAGGCAGACACGGAGACCGTCCTGAGAGTTCGCGCGGACGCCCCGCCGTACGGCACAGCGCACGGCGACGGCAGGTGAAGGCGATTCAGCAGGACGGGCGACACACGCAGCCCGCATAGCGGAGCAGGTCCATATGGACCCTCCGCCACAGGCGCACATCGGTGTCGGTCATGACCGGGAGTAGACCATGCGCGCCCGTGAGGGTCAATTGACGTCCGCGGTCCTGTCGGCACGCACCGACGTCCGGGCAGCACCGCCGCGCGCCGCGTCCGCCGCCGCGAACAGCTCGGCCGGACGCACTCCGCCGAACGCCTCCACGAGATGCCCGTCCGGCCTGACCAGCAGAACCGTGTGCGCGGACGCCCCCGGATAGCTCTCGGCCACCAGCAGTTCGGCCTTCACCGGCAGCCCCGCGACGGCCTCCGCAAGCCGGGGCATCACTCCGGCGCGCATCCAGTGGCGCCGGTCCCATACTCCGGTCCCGGGCGCCACCAGCACCACCAGCAACTGCCCCTGCCCCAGCCGCTCCCGCAGCCGCACCGGGGTGCCGTCGGGCGCGGTGACCCGCACATCGGCCACCGGCGCACCGGGGGGCGTGCCCACCGAGGCGTGCGCCTCGGTGCGCGCGGGCGCAAGGGGGGACAGGGCGTAGGAAGGGGGCGCACCGAGGGGGCCGCAGCCCAGATGCCCGTCCATCAGCAGCGTGTCGTGCCCCCGTGCGCTCCCCGGTACGAGCGTCCGCAAACCTCCGCCGCCCCGCAGTATCGGCAGCGACTGGTCGGCGGCACGCAGCCGTGCGGCGACGGCGGCCCGGCGTTCGGCCTGGTAGCTGTCGAGGAGCGCGTCGGACGCCCCGTGGTGCCAGGCCAGAGCCAGCTTCCAGGCCAGGTTTTCGGCGTCCCGCAGCCCCTCGTCGAGCCCCTGGGTGCCCAGGGCGCCCAGCAGATGGGCGGCGTCCCCGGCGAGGAAGGACCGCTTCACCCGCCAGCGACGGGCCAGCCGGTGGTGCAGCGTGTAGACCCCGGTGTCCAGCAGTTCGTACGGGGGTGTCTCGCCGCACCAGCCGGCCAGGGTGTCCCGGACCCGGGTGACCAGCGCGTCCGGCGTGACCAGTTCACCGCGCGCGGGCAGCAGCCAGTCCAGCCGCCACACGTCGTCGGGCAGCGGGCGCGCCGTGACCTCGGCGCCGCCGGTGCGCCAGGGCGGCGACCGGTGCAGCACGGCCTCACCGGGCCGGGGCAGCTCGGTGCGCAGTGCGGCCACGGCGTGCCGTTCCACCGCCGTGCGCCCGGGAAACCTGATGTCGAGGAGTTTGCGCACGGTGGACCGGGCCCCGTCGCAGCCGACCAGGTAACTCCCTCGCCACCAGGTCGATCCGGGCTCCCTGGTGTGCACGGTGACCCCGGCCGGGTCCTGCTCCAGTGCGTCGATCCGGCTGGGCCCGGCGGACCGCACCAGCTCCTGCGCGGCCACCGCGTCCCGCAGACCCCGCACGAGCGCGTGCTGGGGTACGTGGACGGGGGCGGCCGGTACAGCGCTGCCCGGGACCGGGTCCTCGCCGAGCGGCAGTTCGCGCACCGGCTGCCTGCGCCGCACCGAACGCCAGCCGGACCAGCGCAGTCCCTCGTCCCGTAGCGCCTTGCAGCCCAGACGTTCCAGGAAGGCTGCGGTGTCCTCGCGCAGCACGACCGTACGGGCAGGGCGTGTCTCGTCGTTGTCGGGGTCCTCGTCGAGCAGCACGGACGGCACGCCCTGCGCGGCGAGGGCCAGCGAGAGCGCCAGGCCGACCGGCCCGGCACCGACGACGATCACCGGGTCCACGGCGCGTCCCCCGTCGGAAGCGCGGTGAAACGCAACGGTCCGGTGAAACGGAACGGAAGGTGCGTGGGCGTCGAAGGGGGTGCTGCGGCGTCGGGGACTCGGTGCGCGATCACAGAACGTATGCAACCTACTGCCGGTGCTTGCGTCAAGCGACGCCGGAACGCGGCGAGGGGCGGTGGCAGGTGTGCCACCGCCCCTCCCGGACGTCGTACGACGAGCCGTCAGACGGCGCGTCCGTCGTCCACGTTGAGCGACGGCGCACCGATCGTCTCCAGCTCGCCCCCCGGGCCGGTGCCGACGACCGCGCCCGTGCTCTTCTTCCCGCGCCTGAGCCACCGCTCCAGCCAGCTCGCGAAGGACGTCAGGGCGAAGTTCAGCGCGAGGTAGACCACGGCGACGATCGTGAAGCACGCGATGGTGTTCGACCCGTAGTTCGCGGACATCGGCCGGACCGAGGCCAGCAGCTCCGGGTAGCTGAGCACGGCGCCGCCGAGCGCGGTGTCCTTCACGATCACCACGAGCTGGCTGACGATGGCCGGCAGCATCGCGGTGACCGCCTGCGGCAGCAGCACGAAGACCATCGTCTGCCCCTTGCGCATACCGATCGCCTTGGCCGCGTCCGTCTGCCCGCGGGGGAGCGTCAGGATGCCCGCTCGTACGATCTCGGCGAGCACCGAGGCGTTGTAGAGCACCAGGCCCGTCACGACGGCGTACAGCAGTCGTGTGTCCGGTTCGAGGTCGGTGTACTCGGAGTACGCCTGGTTGGCGATGATCATCAGGAGCAGTACGGGGATGGCGCGGAAGAACTCCACGATCACCCCGCCCGGAACGCGCACCCAGCGGTGGTCCGAGAGCCGCCCGATCCCGAACAGCGCGCCCAGCGGCAGCGCGATGATCAGCGAGTAGAACGCCGCCTTGATCGTGTTCTGGAAGCCCGGCCAGATGAACGTCTGCCACGCCTGGGTGTCGGCGAAGAACGGCTTCCACTTGACCCAGTCGAGCTGGTGCTTCTCGGCGAGGCCGTCGTACACCCACCACAGCACCGCTGCGGCGGCCAGCACGAAGAGCACGGTGTACAGGATGTTGCGCCGCTTGGCGCGGGGCCCCTGCGCGTCGTAGAGGACGGAACTCATCGCTTCACCGCCACCTTCTTGGCCACCCATCCGAGGATGAGACCGGTCGGGAGGGTCAGGATGATGAAGCCGAGAGCGAAGACGCCGGAGATCAGCAGCAACTGTGCCTCGTTCTCGATCATTTCCTTCATGAGGTACGAGGCTTCGGCCACGCCGATCGCCGCTGCGACGGTGGTGTTCTTCGTCAGCGCGATGAGCACGTTGGACAGCGGGTTGACCACCGAGCGGAACGCCTGCGGGAGCACGATCAGCCGCAGTGCCTGAGTGAAGCTGAGCCCGAGTGCCCGGGCCGCTTCCGCCTGGCCGACCGGCACCGTGTTGATACCCGAACGCAGGGCCTCGCACACGAACGACGCGGTGTAGACGACGAAGGCGAGCACCGCGAGCCGGAAGTTGACGCCCTTGATGTCGGAGGAGCCGAGGGCGATGCCGAGCGTTGAATACAGGCCCAGCGAGGCGAACAGAATGATCACGGTCAGCGGAATGTTCCGGATCACGTTCACATAGACGGTCGCGAAACCGCGCATCAGGGGGACCGGGCTGACCCTCATGCCGGCCAGCAGCGTTCCCCATATGAGGGAGCCGAGGGCGGAGAACACGGTGAGCTTCACCGTGACCCAGAAGGCCCCCAACAGGTCATAACCATCAAGAAAGTCGAACACGATCTCCCGCGCTTCCGCGTGTAGGAGGGCGCGGCGCGCCGCCGTTCAGCGGCGGCGCGCCCGGTCAGCCCTGCTTCACTTGACGACATTGCCGATCTTCGGGGCGGGCTCGTTCTTGTAGCCGGCAGGACCGAAGTTCGCGTCCACGGCCTTCTGCCACGAGCCGTCCGAGACCATCTTGGTCAGCGCGTCGTTGATCTTCTTCTTGAGGTCGGCGTCGCCCTTCTTCAGGCCGATGCCGTAGTTCTCGTTGGTCATCTTGAAGCCGGCCAGCTTGAACTTGCCCTTGTTGGCCTCCTGCGAGGCGTAGCCGGCGAGGATGCTGTCGTCCGTGGTCAGCGCGTCGACGGCGCCGTTCTCAAGACCGGTCAGGCACTCCGAGTAGCCGCCGTACTCCTGCAGATCCGCCTTCGGGGCCAGCGTGTCGTGGATGTTCTGCGCCGAGGTCGAACCGGCGACCGAGCAGAGCTTCTTGTTGTTGAGGTCCTCGGGCTTCTTGATCTTGTTCTCGTCCGCGCGGACCAGGATGTCCTGGTGGGCGAGCAGGTACGGACCGGCGAAGTCGACCTTCTTCAGACGCTCGTCGTTGATCGAGTAGGAGGCAACGATGAACTTGACGTCACCGCGCGAGATCGCCGTCTCGCGGTCGGCGCTCTTCGTCTCCTTGAACTCGATGTTCTTGGCGTCGTAGCCGAGCTCCTTGGCGACGTACGTGGCGACGTCGACGTCGAAGCCGGTGAACTTGCCGTCCGGCGTCTTCAGACCGATACCCGGCTGGTCGATCTTGATGCCGATGGTGATCTTCTTGCCGCCACCCGAACCGGCCGAGTCGTCCTTGTCGTCGGAACCACAGGCGGTGGCGGTGAGGGCGAGGGCGAGCACGGCGGCCGAGGCGGCGGTGACCTTACGAAGCTGCATGGTGAAATTCCCTAGAGTTGACGCGAAGTGAGTGATCAGCGGATACCGGAGCCGGTACGGCGGGCTCCGTCAGTGGTGAAGGATCTTCGACAGGAAGTCCTTGGCCCGGTCACTGCGCGGGTTGCTGAAGAACTGGTCGGGCGTGGCCTCTTCGACGATCTTCCCGTCCGCCATGAAGACGACCCGGTTCGCCGCCGAGCGCGCGAAGCCCATCTCGTGGGTGACGACGACCATCGTCATGCCCTCCCGGGCGAGCTGCTGCATGACCTCAAGGACCTCGTTGATCATCTCCGGGTCGAGCGCCGAGGTCGGCTCGTCGAAGAGCATGACCTTCGGGTCCATCGCCAGGGCCCGGGCGATCGCGACACGCTGCTGCTGCCCGCCGGAGAGCTGGGAGGGGTACTTGTCCGCCTGCGTACCGACGCCCACCCGGTCGAGCAGCGAACGCGCCTTGTCCTCGGCCGCCTTCTTGTCCGTCTTGCGGACCTTCAGCTGCCCGAGCATCACGTTCTCGAGGACCGTCTTGTGGGCGAAGAGATTGAACGACTGGAAGACCATGCCGACGTCGGCACGCAGCCGCGCCAGCTCCCTGCCCTCCGCGGGCAGCGGCTTCCCGTCGATCGTGATCGCGCCCGAGTCGATCGTCTCCAAGCGGTTGATCGTGCGGCACAGCGTGGACTTGCCGGACCCGGACGGCCCGATGACGACCACGACCTCGCCGCGGGCGATCGTCAGGTCGATGTCCTGGAGCACATGCAGCGCGCCGAAGTGCTTGTTGACGTTGCTCAGCACAACCAGATCGCCGGCGGGCGCGGGTGCAGCGTCCTCGGCGCCCTTGGTCACTGAAACTCCGCTCATCGGCTTCTTGCTCCGTCCTCCTCGGTTGGGAAGGACCCTAGTGACGCAGTGCTACGAACGTCATTACATCTGAGCGGAAATTGAGCATAACGATCCGGCGGCAACCGGACACTCCGCGTGAACGGGACGTCACGCCGGTCGTATCGGCCGTACCGGGTGCATAACAGAAACCCGGATACAACGGGCAGGCCCTTGACTGTCCACCGCGCATCGGCGTGGATTCCCTGGTACACCCCTACGTGAAACACCCCGGAACGGGGAAGTGACCGGGGGCGTACGCGACCGTACGGACCGGCCGCCGACACACGCCACTGCCAGAGGGGGGCCATGAGACTGCTGCTCGTCGAGGACGACAACCATGTCGCCGCCGCCCTGTCCGCGATCCTCGCCCGCCACGGCTTCCAGGTGGTCCACGCCCGCACCGGCGACGAGGCCCTGCAAGCGCTCCTGCCCACCGACACCGAGCCCTTCGGCGTCGTGCTCCTCGACCTCGGCCTTCCCGACCAGGACGGCAACGAGGTGTGCGGCAAGATCCGCAAACGCAGTTCCGTGCCGGTGATCATGGTCACCGCCCGTGCCGACGTACGCTCCCGCATCCACGGACTCAACCTCGGCGCCGACGACTACGTGACCAAGCCGTACGACACCGGGGAGCTGCTGGCCCGTATCCACGCCGTCAGCCGGCGAAACGCGAGCAACGAGGACACCCTCTCCACGCCCGTCGCGGCGCTGCGCCTGGGCCACGTCAGCATCGAACTGCCCACCCGCCGGGTCAGCGTAGACGGCACGGAGGTGCAGCTCACCCGCAAGGAGTTCGACCTGCTCGCGCTGCTCGCCCAGCGGCCCGGAGTGGTCTTCCGCCGCGAACAGATCATCAGTGAGGTGTGGCGCACCAGCTGGGAGGGAACGGGCCGCACGCTGGAGGTGCACGTCGCCTCGCTCCGGTCCAAGCTGCGGCTGCCCGCCCTGATCGAGACGGTACGCGGAGTCGGCTACCGCCTCGTCTCCCCGTCCGCGTAAAGGCGTACGTCCCCGGTGCGTACCCGGCTGCTCCCGCTGCTCATCGTCCTGATGGCGAGTGTCCTGCTCGCCCTCGGCTTCCCGCTCGCCGTCAGCGTGGCCGCCGCCGAACAGCAGCGCGTCGTGATCGACCGCATCGACGACACGGCACGCTTCGCCGCACTCGCCCAGTTCATCACCGAGCGCACCAGCGGCTACGACGAACGGCGCCGTACCCTCCAGACCGAGCTGGAAACGTACAACTCGGTGTACGGAATCCGCGCAGGTGTCTTCTACCGCGACGACTCCGCCATGGCGAAGGCCCCCGACGCGTGGCGGCTGCCCGTCGAGGGGGAGGGGCGCGCCGCGTTCAACGAAGCGCTGCTCGGCCGCCGCAGCCACGACCCGCCCCAGGTCTGGCCCTGGCAGAACGGCCGGGTGGTCGTCGCCTCACCCGTCGTACGCGACGGAGACGTCATCGCCGTCGTGGTCATCGACTCGCCCACCGGCCAGATGCGCGGCGACACGATCCGCGGCTGGCTGCTGATCGCGGCGGGTGAGGCGGTCGCGATGCTGGTCGCCGTCGGCGCCGCGATCCGGCTCACCGGCTGGGTCCTGCGGCCCGTCAGAACCCTGGACGTCGCGGCCCACGACATCGCCAGCGGCCGGATGCGCTCCCGGGTCGCCGCATCCGGCGGGCCCCCGGAACTCAGACGGCTGGCCCGCTCGTTCAACGAGATGGCCGACAACGTCGAGGACGTGCTGGAGCAGCAGCGCGCCTTCGTCGCCGACGCCTCCCACCAGCTGCGCAACCCGCTGGCCGCCCTGCTGCTGCGCATCGAACTGCTCGCCCTCGAACTGCCGGAGGGCAACGAGGAGATCGCCTCCGTGCGTACCGAGGGCCGCCGGCTCGGCCAAGTCCTGGACGACCTCCTCGATCTCGCGCTCGCCGAGCACGCCGAGAGCGACCTCCGGCTCACGGACATCGGCGCCCTCACCGCGGAACGGGTCGCGTCCTGGCGGCCGGTGGCCGAGGAGAAGGGCGTACGGCTCCGAGCCGACGGACCGCCCGCCGTCACGGCCTGGGCGGACCCCATCGCCCTGTCCAGCGCGCTCGACGCCATCATCGACAACGCCCTCAAATTCACGCCCGCCGACGAGGAGGTCCGCGTCACCGTCGCCTCCGGCGGCCAGGACGTCACGGTGGCCGTCGCGGACGGCGGCCCCGGCCTCACCGACCAGGAGCTGGAACGCGTCGGCGACCGCTTCTGGCGCAGCTCCCAGCACCAGAACATCCAGGGCTCGGGCCTCGGCCTCTCCATCTCCCAGGCGCTCCTCGCGGCGGGCGGCGGCTCACTCTCGTACGCGCGCAAGGAACCGTACGGGCTCAGCGTCACGGTCTCCGTGCCGCGCCACGACCCCAAGGGCTGAGAGCTACGGCTTGACCGAGCGGTAGTAGCGCTTCGCCCCTTCGTGCAGCGGGAGCGGATCGGTGTAGATGGCCGTCCGCAGGTCCACCAGCTGCGCCGCGTGCACCTCGCGCCCGATGCGGTCGCGGCTGTCGATCACGGTACGGGTGAACGCCTCGGTCATCGCCGCGTCCGTGCGGTCCGTGGTGACCAGCACATTGGCGACCGCCACCGTGGGCACGGCCTGGCCCTGCTGCGCGTTGCGGTACGCGTCGGCGGGCATCACGGCCGACCGGTAGTAACGGGTGGAACCGCCCGCCGCCTGGAGCTGCTTGATCAGCGAATCCTCCAGCGGGACCAGCCGGACCGGGAAGCGGTCCGACAGATCGGCCACCGCCGTCGTGGGCAGCCCGCCCGACCAGAAGAACGCGTCGATCCTGCCCTCCTCCAGCAACTTCGGCATCGTGTCGATGCCCACCGGCAACGGCGTCACATCGTTGACCGGATCGAGCCCGGCGGCCGTCATCAGCCGGTCCGCGACCAGCTTCACCCCGGACCCCGCCTGCCCCACCGCGACCGTGCGGCCACGCAGATCCGCCACCTTGTCGATGTCCGAGCCCCGCTTCACGACCAGCTGTATGTAGTCGTCGTACAGCCGGACACAGCCGCGCAGCCGCTCGAAGCCGGGCTTGCGGGCGCGCAGATAGGTGGCGACGGCATCGGTGGTGGCGATGGTGAAGTCCGCCTCGCCCGCCGCGACCCTGGCCAGGTTCTGCTGCGAACCCTCGCTCGTCTGGAGATTTATCGACACATCGGGCATATCCTTGGCCAGTGCCCCCTTCAGCCGCTCCCCGTAGCGCTGATAGACGCCGCTGCGCACCCCCGTACTGAAGGACAGGGTGCCGGTGGGCGCCGGGTCGCCGAGCGGGAGCAGCCACCAGAGCAGCAGTCCGAGCACGACGGCGAGGGCGGCGCCCGCCCGCAGGGAGCGACGCCGGCCGATTCGGGACAGGGCCGGGAGCATGGCGGCGATCCTGCCAGGTCGTTCCCGGCCGTGGCCAGGGGCGTCGTCGGATCGCCCGCCCGAGGCGGAGAGAGCCCGGACACCACCTACCCTTGTCACATGAGCAGCGGCAACCGGAGCGAAGCAGTGGACGTCAGAAAAAGCTATGAGGTGCGCACCTACGGGTGCCAGATGAACGTCCACGACTCCGAGCGCTTGTCGGGGCTCCTGGAGGACGCCGGCTACGTGCGCGCGCCCGAGGGCTCCGACGGCGACGCCGACGTCGTCGTCTTCAACACCTGCGCGGTCCGTGAGAACGCGGACAACAAGCTCTACGGCAATCTCGGCCGGCTCGCCCCGATGAAGACCAAGCGCCCCGGTATGCAGATCGCCGTCGGCGGCTGCCTCGCCCAGAAGGACCGGGACACCATCGTCCAGCGGGCACCCTGGGTCGACGTCGTCTTCGGTACGCACAACATCGGCAAGCTGCCCGTACTGCTGGAGCGCGCCCGCGTCCAGGAGGAGGCGCAGGTCGAGATCGCCGAATCCCTGGAAGCCTTCCCGTCCACGCTGCCCACCCGCCGCGAGTCCGTGTACGCCGCCTGGGTCTCCATCTCCGTGGGCTGCAACAACACCTGCACGTTCTGCATCGTTCCGGCCCTGCGCGGGAAGGAGAAGGACCGCCGCACCGGCGACATCCTCGCCGAGATCGAGGCCCTGGTCGCCGAGGGCGTCTCCGAGATCACCCTGCTCGGCCAGAACGTCAACGCGTACGGCTCCGACATCGGCGACCGCGAGGCGTTCTCCAAGCTGCTGCGCGCCTGCGGGAAGATCGAGGGCCTGGAGCGCGTTCGCTTCACCTCGCCGCACCCGCGCGACTTCACCGACGACGTCATCGCCGCCATGGCCGAGACGCCGAACGTGATGCCGCAGCTGCACATGCCGATGCAGTCCGGTTCGGACCGGGTCCTGAAGGCGATGCGCCGCTCCTACCGGCAGGAACGCTTCCTCGGGATCATTGAGAAGGTGCGGGCCGCGATGCCCGACGCCGCGATCTCCACCGACATCATCGTCGGCTTCCCCGGCGAGACCGAGGAGGACTTCGAGCAGACGATGCACGCGGTCCGCGAGGCGCGCTTCGCGAACGCCTTCACCTTCCAGTACTCCAAGCGGCCCGGCACCCCCGCCGCCGACATGGACGGCCAGATCCCCAAGGAGGTCGTCCAGGAGCGCTACATGCGCCTCTCCGCCCTCCAGGAGGACATCTCCTGGGCGGAGAACAAGAAGCAGGTCGGCCGCACCCTGGACGTCATGGTCGCCGAGGGCGAGGGCCGCAAGGACGGCGCCACCCACCGGCTGTCCGGCCGCGCCCCCGACAACCGCCTGGTCCACTTCACCAAGCCGGACCAGGACGTCCGCCCCGGTGACGTGGTGACCGTCGAGATCAGCTACGCCGCCCCGCACCACCTGCTCGCCGAGGGCACCCCGGTCGCCGTGCGCCGGACCCGTTCCGGCGACGCCTGGGAGAAGCGGAACGCCGCCGCGGCCGCCAAGCCGGCCGGCGTCATGCTGGGCCTGCCGGGCATCGGAGCCCCGGCACCCCTGCCCGCGGCTGCGGCCCCGGGCTGCGGCTGCGACTGAGGCCCCGGGCTGCGGCGGCTGCGGTCTGAGCCCCCCGGGCTGCGGCTGCGACCGAGGTACGGCGCAGTACGCTGCCGACCATGCTTGTCGCCGCCGCTGTCTGCCCCTGTCCGCCGCTGCTCGTCCCCGACGTGGCCGCCGGTGCCGCACCCGAACTGGACGACGCCAGGACGGCGTGCACCGACGCCCTGGGCGTCCTCGCCGCCTCCCGGCCCGACCTGCTCGTGGTGATCGGCCCGGCCGGGCCCGACGGGCGCGGCACCCATCCAGAGGGCGCCGCCGGCGGTTTCCGGGAATTCGGCGTCGATCTGGAGGTTCGGCTCGGCCGGGACCGGGGAACGCGTGACGCCCGCCCTCTCCCACCCTCGCTCGCGGTGGGCGCCTGGCTCCTCGCCCGTACGGGATGGGCCGACGCCCCCGTCGAGGGCCTGGGCGTCGGCGAGCCGCTGGAGACCGCGCGCTGCACGGAGACCGGGCGGGAGCTGGCCCGCCGGGCGGACCGGGTCGCCCTGCTGGTGATGGGCGACGGCAGCGCCTGCCGCACGGTGAAGGCCCCGGGCTATCTGGACGAGCGCGCGGCAGTGTTCGACGCGGAGGCCGCGCGGGCCCTGGGCGCCGCCGACCCGGAGGCACTGGCCGCACTGGACGAGGCACTCGCGTACGAGCTGAAGGCCGCGGGGCGTGCGCCCTGGCAGGTGCTGGCGGGCGCGGCCGAGGGGGCGGGCCTGGGCGGCCGGCTGCTGTACGAGGACGCGCCGTACGGCGTGGGCTACCTGGTCGCCACCTGGTCCTGACGACCGGCGGAACGTGTGGAGGGCCCCGGAGCGAGCGTCGCTCCGGGGCCCTCCACACGTTCCGCCGTCAGGCCGCCGACGGGGGCGAGGGCGGCGTGCCGCCGTCCTTGTTCGCCAGCTTGTCCACCGCGTCCTTGGCCTTCTGCCGGCCCGTCACGATCTTGTCGCTGTACTTGCCCTTGGTCTTCTCGTCCACCGTCCGGGCCGCCTTCTCAAGCCCTTGGCCGATCTTGTCCCCGTGCTGCTGCGCGAGGTCGCTGACCTTCTCCTTCGCCGGGGCCAGCTTCGCCTTCACATTGTCCATGAAGCCCATCGGGCACCTTCTCCGCTCGGGAACTGTGAGAAATAACCCATATGTACAACCACTGTACGGGGAAGGCCGCACTGTCGCGTCACCTTCCCTGCCCGGGCTTCCCTCATTCGGGATACGCGGCGCAGGTTTGAGGGAGACTGAGCCGGTGACAAGCTCAGCTCCCGCACCTCGGGTCATCACCGTCGTCGGTCCCACCGCAGCAGGAAAATCCGACCTGGGCGTGTACCTCGCCCAGCAGCTCGGCGGCGAAGTGATCAACGCCGACTCCATGCAGCTCTACCGGGGGATGGACATCGGCACCGCCAAGCTGACGCTCGCCGAGCGCGCCGCCGTACCGCACCGGCTGCTGGACATCTGGGACGTCACCGAGGCCGCCAGCGTCGCCGAGTACCAGCGCCTCGCCCGCGCCGAGATCGACCGGCTCCTCGCCGAGGACCGCACCCCGATCCTGGTCGGCGGCTCCGGCCTGTACGTGAAGGGCGCGATCGACGCCCTGGAGTTCCCCGGCACGGACCCCGGCGTCCGGGCCGCGCTGGAGGCGGAGCTGGACGAGCACGGCTCCGGAGCACTGCACGCACGGCTGGCCGCCGCCGACCCCGAGGCCGGCCGCGCGATCCTCCCGAGCAACGGCCGCCGCATCGTCCGCGCCCTGGAGGTCATCGAGATCACCGGCAAGCCGTTCACCGCGAACCTCCCCGGCGACGACGCGGTCTACGACGCCGTCCAGATCGGCGTCGACGTGGAACGCCCCGAACTCGACGAGCGCATCGCCCTGCGCGTCGACCGCATGTGGGACGCGGGCCTCGTGGACGAGGTGCGCGCCCTGGAGGTGGAAGGACTGCGCGAAGGGCGTACCGCCTCGCGGGCCCTCGGCTACCAGCAGGTGCTGTCCGCGCTCGCCGGCGAGTGCACCGAGGACCAGGCGCGCGCCGAGACCGTGCGCGCCACCAAACGCTTCGCGCGCCGTCAGGACTCCTGGTTCCGCCGCGACCCGCGCGTCCAATGGCTCAGCGGCGCCGTGGAGCACCGCGGGGAACTCCCCAGCCAGGCGCTGGCGTTGGTCGAACGAGCGGTTACAGCCTGATCACGTGATGGCATCGGGACGCTCCGCCCGTCATTTCGGCGACCGCGGCCGTGCCATCATCGAGCATCGATCGACTGGAGTCCGAGTTGGGAGGGCGCGTGGCGATGGAGGCCGGCCCTCGCGACACGGAACAAGACGCACCGGAACACGGCGCACCGGACGCCGGGCGTGAGGCGGACAGCCTCAGCCCGGACGGACCGGACGAGCTCGAAGTGACCCCCGAGGTCGAGGTCGAGCTGCGGCCCGCCCGCCGGCTGCGCATCTGGCAGCTCGCGCCCATCGTCATGCTCGCCGCGGTGGGCTCACTGATGTTCGCCTTCCCGCTGGCCTTCGAATTCGGCGACGGCGGCGCGGTCGTCGCCATGCTGGGCCTGCTGATCAGCTGCTGCGCCGCCGGATGGTCCATGATGGCCGCCCGCCGCGTCGGCTACGCCTGGCCCGGGCTGCCCTCCAGAGGCTCGTCGCAGCGCGCGGACTGGCGTGTGATCGCGCTCTACGCCGGGGTCTGCGCCGTGCTCGTCGCGCTCGCCGTCTGGCGCGTGGCGCGGCTGCGCTGACTTCCGCGCGGCGGACCGTTTCCCGGCTGTCGGCGCCGCCTCGTACAGTTGTCCCGTGACCACCTCGCAGATCGCCTTCCTCAAGGGCCACGGCACCGAGAACGACTTCGTGATCGTTCCCGACCCGGACAACGCCCTCGACCTGCCCGCCTCCGTCGTCGCCCGGCTCTGCGACCGCCGCGCGGGCATCGGCGGCGACGGCCTGCTGCACGTCGTGCGCTCCGCCGCGCACCCCGAGGCGAAGGCGATGGCCGAGGACGCCGAGTGGTTCATGGACTACCGGAACTCCGACGGCTCGGTCGCCGAGATGTGCGGCAACGGCGTGCGGGTCTTCGCCCGCTACCTCCAGCGCGCCGGCCTGATCGAGCCGGGCGACCTCGCGGTCGCCACCCGGGGCGGCGTCAAGAAGGTCCACCTCGCCAAGAACGGCGACGTCACCGTCTCCATGGGGCGCGCCCTGCTCCCCGCCGACGGCGTCACCGTCACCGTCGGAGACCGGGCCTGGGACGCCCGCAACGTCAACATGGGCAACCCCCACGCCGTCGCCTTCGTGGACGACCTGGTCCACGCCGGCGATCTGCTCACCGAGCCGTCCTTCGCCCCGGCCGCCGTCTACCCCGAGGGCGTCAACATCGAGTTCGTCGTGGACCGGGGCCCCCGCCACGTCGCCATGCGGGTCCACGAGCGCGGCTCCGGCGAGACCCGCTCCTGCGGCACCGGCGCCTGCGCGGTGGCCGTCGCGGCCGCCCGCCGGGACCAGGCCGACCCCGCGCGGACCGGCGAGCCCGTCACGTACACCGTCGACCTCCCCGGCGGCAGCCTCGCCATCACGGAGCACCCGGACGGCGGGATCGACATGACCGGGGCGGCCGTCATCGTCGCCGAGGGCGTGATCGATCCGGCCTGGCTCGAAACGCCGAACGAGTAACGCTTCGCTCGAATGGGTGATCCGTTTCACGCTGGGCGAGAGCGGGACTCCGCCACGTGGTGGGCTCGGTAGCATCAAGCACCGGCCCGGAGGCGCGCCACGCCTCCCCACCGCCGGTCGACGTCGCCGGAGGTGCCCCCATGAGTGCAGAGGCCACCAGCCCAGGTGCCCCCATCCGCAGGCGGGGCCGTCCCCGGATCGACCTCCGCAGGCTCGGCAGAGCCGCGCTCTTCGGTCCGGTCTCCCGTGACCGGCTCCCCGACGCCATCGCGCATGTCGCCGAGGTGCACCGGGTCCACCATCCCGACGCCGACCTCGCGGTCCTGCAACGCGCCTATGTGCTCGCCGAGAGCTCGCACCGGGGGCAGATGCGCAAGAGCGGTGAGCCCTTCATCACCCACCCGCTCGCCGTCACCCTCATCCTCGCCGAGCTGGGCGCCGAGACGACCACACTGACCGCCTCCCTGCTCCACGACACCGTCGAGGACACCGAGGTGACCCTCGACCAGGTGCGGGAGGAGTTCGGCGAGGAGGTCTGCTACCTCGTGGACGGCGTCACCAAACTCGAAAAGGTCGACTACGGGGCCGCCGCCGAACCCGAGACCTTCCGCAAGATGCTCGTCGCCACCGGGGACGACGTCCGCGTCATGTCGATCAAGCTCGCCGACCGGCTGCACAACATGCGCACCCTCGGCGTGATGCGCCCCGAGAAGCAGGCCAGGATCGCCAAGGTCACCCGCGACGTGCTGATCCCCCTCGCCGAACGGCTCGGCGTCCAGGCGCTCAAGACCGAGCTGGAGGACCTGGTCTTCGCCATCCTCCACCCCGAGGAGTACGCCCGCACCGACGCGCTGATCACCGAGGCGGCCGACGGCCCCGACCCGCTCGGCGCCACCGCCGGGAACGTGGCCTCCGTGCTCCGCGAGGCCGGCATCCCCGCTGAGGTCCAGGTCAGGCCCCGGCACTTCGTCTCCGTCCACCGCGTCCGCATCAAACGCGGCGAACTGCGCGGCAGCGACTTCGGACGGGTCCTGGTGCTCGTCGGTGAGGACGCCGACTGCTACGCGGTCCTCGGTGAGCTGCACACCTGCTTCACCCCGGTGATCTCCGAGTTCAAGGACTTCATCGCCGCCCCCAAATTCAACCTGTACCAGTCGCTGCACACCGCGGTCGTCGGCCCGGACGGCGAGGTCGCCGAGATCCTCATCCGCACGCACCGCATGCACAAGGTCGCCGAGGCCGGCGTCGTCGCCCTCGGCAATCCGTACGCCTCCGAGGGCGCCCCCCAGACCGCCGAACCGGCCGACGGCGAACGCGCCGACCCCACCCGCCCCGGCTGGCTCTCCCGCCTCCTCCAGTGGCAGCAGTCCGCGCCCGACCCCGACACCTTCTGGACCACCCTGCGCGCCGACCTCGCCCAGGACCGCGAGATCACCGTCTTCCGCACGGACGGCGGCACGCTCGGCCTGCCCGCCGGCGCCAGCTGCGTCGACGCGGCCTACGCCCAGCACGGCGACGCCGCCCACGCCTGTATCGGAGCCCGGGTGAACGGCCGGCTGGCCACACTGAGCACCGTGCTCAAGGACGGCGACACCGTGCAGCCGCTGCTGGCCGAGGACGCCGCCTCCGGCCCCTCGCCGGACTGGCTCGACCACACGCGCACCCCCGCCGCCCGCATCGCCATCACCGGCTGGCTCGACGCCCACCCGCAGCCTGCGGAGACCGGCCGGCCCGGCATGCAGGCCGACCCCGGCCCGCAGCCCGTTCCGCCCCCGGCGCCCCGGACCGCCCGCGCCCGCACCGCGACCGCAGTGACCGAGCGGCCGGACGCCGTGGTCCGGCTCGCCGGCTGCTGCACGCCCGTGCCCCCCGACGAGGTCACCGGCATCCCCGTACGCGGCGGTGCCGCAGTCACCGTGCACCGGCTGGAGTGCCCCGCCGTGGCCCGCATGGAGGCGGTCGGGCGGACACCGGTCGCGGTGAGCTGGGGCGAGGAGCAGGCGTGCCGGGTGACCCTGGTCGCTGAATCGTTCGGCCGCCCCCGGCTGCTCGCCGACCTCACCGAGGCGATCGCGGGCGCCGACGCCGCGGTGATCTCCGCGACCGTCGAGCCGCCGAGCGAACAGCGCGTACGGCACACCTACACGCTGCGGCTCCCGGACGCGGCCGGTCTGCCCGCGCTGATGCGCGCCATGCGCGAGGTGCCCGGCGTGTACGACGTGAGCCGCGCCCAGCATCCGGCCGGGGCGCTCTGAGGCACCGGACCGGCAAACCGCGTTCTCATTCGGGTGGCGCGGCGCGCGCCGCGCCCGTCCGGCGGGGCGGCGCTGATAGCCGTAGTCCATGCCGTTCCTCTCCCGCCGCTCGCGGGCCGCCGTGCTGGCCGCCGCTTCGGCTGCCCTCGTTGCCGCCACCCTGCCCGCCGACCCGGTGCCCCTCGGCATCGGCGACCCGCTCTTCCCGCACCTCGGCAACCCCGGCTACGACGTGCTCGCGTACGACATCGGCCTCACCTACAAGGGCCGCAACGACGAGCCACTGGACGCCGTCACCACCATCGACGCACGGACCACCGAGCCGCTGGACCGGATCAACCTCGACTTCACCCGGGGCACCGTGCGCTCCGTCGCCGTCAACGGGCTGCGCGCCGGCTTCGAGACCGCGGGCGAGGACCTCGTCGTACGGCCGGCGGGCCGCATCCCGGCCGGAGTGCCCCTGCGGATCACCGTCCGCCACACCAGCGACCCCACCGGCGAACAGGACGACGGCGGCTGGGTGCGCACCGCCGACGGGCTCGCCATGGCCAACCAGGCGGACGCGGGACACCGGGTCTTCCCCAGCAACGACCACCCCGCCGACAAGGCGTACTTCACCTTCCGCGTCACCGCGCCCAACGACCTGACCGTAGTCGCCAACGGCCTGCCCACCGGCCGCCGCCGCACCGGCTCCAACACCACCTGGACCTACCGCACCCAGCACCCGATGGCGACCGAACTGGCCCAGGTCAGCATCGGCGGCTCGACCGTCGTGCGGCGCACCGGACCGCACGGACTGCCGGTGCGCGACGTCGTACCGACCGCCGACCGGGACCGGGTGGAAACCTGGCTCAAGAAGACCCCGGACCAGCTGGAGTGGATGGAGCGGCAGGTCGGCCGCTACCCATTCGAGAACTACGGAATCCTCGTCGCCGACACCGAGACCGGATTCGAGCTGGAGACCCAGACCCTGTCCCTCTTCGAGAAGCGCCTGTTCACCGACACGCGCTTCCCCGCGTGGTACGTCGAGTCGGTCATGGTCCACGAACTGGCCCACCAGTGGTTCGGCGACAGCGTCTCCCCGGAGTCCTGGTCCGACCTCTGGCTGAACGAGGGGCACGCCACCTGGTACGAGGCGCGGTACACCGAGGACCACATGGACGCCCCGCTGGAGGCGCGCATGCGGAACGCGTACATCCGCTCGGACACCTGGCGCGCCGCCGGAGGGCCGCCCGCCCGGCCCGCCGCCCCGAAGCCCGGCCAGAAGATCAGCCTGTTCCGGCCCGTCGTCTACGACGGCAGCGCCCTCGTCCTGTACGCGCTGCGCCAGGAGATCGGGCACGACGCCTTCGGCCGGCTGGAACGGCTCTGGGTCCACAAGCACCGCGACTCCAACGCCGCCACGGCCGACTTCGTCCGGCTCGCCTCACAGGTGGCCGGACGCGACCTGACCGCCTTCTTCGACGGCTGGCTGTACGGGACGAAGACACCGCCCATGCCGGGGCACCCGGACTGGCGGAGCACCGCGCCGGCCGCCTCGTAAACCAGGGTGACGGCCCGCGCCGGCCGTGCCACTATCGACGGGTCGCCGAGGCGGCCGGAGCGGCGGAATTCCCCCTCGGGAATCTTCCGCACAGGTCACGCGTTGTGACTGATGCAACCACTTCTATCGACGTAAGGATCCAATGACCTCCTCTTCTTCCCTTCCCCAGGACGCGCACAACGCGCAGAGTGCCACGGAGAACGCGACCGAGAGCCTCACCGAGGGCCTGCGGGCCGACGCCCTGATGGAAGAGGACGTCGCCTGGAGCTTCGAGATCGACGGAGAGCGGGACGGCGAGCAGCTGGACCGCTCGGAGCGTGCCGCGCTGCGACGCGTGGCCGGCCTCTCCACCGAGCTTGAGGACGTCACCGAGGTCGAGTACCGACAGCTGCGCCTGGAGCGCGTGGTGCTCGTCGGCGTCTGGACCTCGGGCACCGTGCAGGACGCGGAGAATTCGCTCGCCGAGCTGGCGGCCCTCGCCGAGACGGCGGGCGCCCAGGTGCTCGACGCCGTCTTCCAGCGCCGGGACAAGCCCGACCCGGCCACGTACATCGGTTCCGGCAAGGCGCTCCAGCTGCGTGACCTCGTCGTGGAGACCGGGGCCGACACCGTCGTCTGCGACGGTGAGCTGTCCCCGGGCCAGCTGATCCACCTCGAAGACGTCGTCAAGGTCAAGGTGGTCGACCGGACCGCCCTGATCCTCGACATCTTCGCCCAGCACGCCAAGTCCCGGGAGGGCAAGGCGCAGGTCTCCCTGGCGCAGATGCAGTACATGCTGCCCAGGCTCCGTGGCTGGGGTCAGTCGCTGTCCCGTCAGATGGGCGGTGGCGGCACCAGCGGCGGTGGCGGCATGGCGACCCGTGGTCCCGGTGAGACCAAGATCGAGACCGACCGGCGCCGGATCCGCGAGAAGATGGCGAAGATGCGCCGGGAGATCGCGGAGATGAAGACCGGCCGCGACCTCAAGCGCCAGGAACGCCGGCGCAACAAGGTGCCCTCGGTCGCCATCGCCGGCTACACCAACGCCGGCAAGTCCTCGCTGCTCAACCGCCTGACCGGAGCGGGTGTGCTGGTGGAGAACGCCCTGTTCGCCACCCTCGACCCGACCGTGCGCCGGGCCGAGACGCCGAGCGGCCGGGGCTACACGCTGGCCGACACCGTCGGTTTCGTACGGCATCTGCCGCACCACCTGGTCGAGGCGTTCCGCTCCACCATGGAGGAGGTCGGCGACTCCGATCTCATCCTGCATGTGGTGGACGGCGCGCACCCGGTGCCGGAGGAGCAGCTGGCCGCGGTGCGCGAGGTGATCCGCGAGGTCGGCGCGACGGACGTGCCCGAGATCGTCGTGATCAACAAGGCGGACGCGGCGGACCCGCTGGTCCTCCAGCGCCTCCTGCGCAACGAGAAGCACGCCATCGCGGTCTCCGCCCGCACCGGAGCCGGCATCGACGAGCTGCTCGCGCTGATCGACAGCGAGCTGCCCCGTCCGTCGGTCGCGGTCGAGGCACTCGTGCCGTACACCCGGGGCGGACTCGTCTCCCGGGTGCACGCCGAGGGCGAAGTGGTCTCCGAGGAGCACACCTCGGAGGGCACGCTGATCAGGGCGCGGGTCAACGAGGAGCTGGCCGCCGAGCTCGCCTCGTTCATCCCCGCCGTGCACTGAGCCGTACCGCACCCGGAACGACCGGAAGGCCCGTCCCCTCGCGAGGGGACGGGCCTTCCGGTTACAAGTCCTACTTGTCCGCGTACTTGTCGCTGACCGCGTCGTAGATGCCCTTGGCCTCCGGGCCGAGGCGCGGGCCGGCGAGCCAGCCGGCCGTCACCGGGCCGATCGAGGTGTTCGAGACCAGCGCGGGCTTGCCGTCCTGGCCCTTGGCGACCCAGCCACCGCCGGAGGAACCGCCGGTCATCGAGCAGCCGATGCGGTACATCGTCGGGTCGTCCTTCGCGAGCGACAGCCGGCCCGGCTTGTCCTTGCACTGGAACATCTTCTGGCCGTCGTACGGCGCCGCGGCCGGGAAGCCGGTGGCCGTCATGTCGGTGATCTCGGGCACCGCCGGGGCGTTGAACTCGACCGGCAGGGCGGCGCCGACCGTCTCCTCCAGGGACTTGGTGCCCGAGCCCTCCTCGGGCGTGACGTGCAGCACGGCGAAGTCGTACGGGGCGCCGAGACCGCCGACCGAGGCGCCCTGGTCGATCCACTGCTGGGAGGTCTGCGCCCAGGTGCCCCACCAGATGCCGTAGGGGGCGACCTTCTCCTTCGGCGGGTTGTCCCGCAGCTCGGCCGTCGACAGACCGCTGTTGTTGTACGAGGGAACGAAGGCGATGTTGCGGTACCAGCCGCCCTTCTTGCCCGCGTGCACACAGTGGCCGGCGGTCCACACCATGTTGGACTTGCCGGGGTGCGCCGGGTCCTTCACCACGGTCGCCGAGCAGACCATCGAGCCCTCGGGGCCGTCGAAGAACAGCTTGCCCGACTCCGGCGCGTTGTCGTGGTACTGCGTCTGCACGCCGACGGCGCGGACCGGCACGGGCGTCGGGTCCGTCACGCCCTCGTCGCCGGAGATGTCGTTGTCGACCGGCTTCTCGGGCGGCTTGTCGGCGTCCTGCATACGGTCGGGGTCCCAGAGGCCCGCGATGATCGGGTTGATGTAGTCCTTGGCCTCACGCAGCCACTTGTCCTTGTCCCAGTTCTTCCAGTCGCCGTTCTTCCACTTGTCGATGTCTATCCCGTGCTCTTTGAGCCGGTCCTTCAGATCGTCCGGGACGGTGATCTTGCCGTCCGACGTCGAACCGGCCGAGCTGCTGGTGCTCGGCTCGGAGTTCGCGTCGTCCTCGGTCGGCCCGCAGGCGGTGGCCGTGAGCGCGAGGACGGCGGTGAACGCGGCGGTGACGAGCACGGGGGAGGAGGCGCGACGCGCACTCCTGCCGCGACGTGCGGTGCTTCCTGGTCGAACGAGACGCATCTGCTGATCCCCCTGGGACTTCGTAACTCAACGCTTCCGTACTGCACTTGTGTCCGGCGCGCCGCATGGTCCGCCGAACGGGCAGGGAGCAGCGCGGTCTTCGGGACATGCCCGAGCCCGGCGCGGCCCCCCACTATGCCGGTGCCGCTGTCGGCGGTACGCGGCAGGGTTGCGCTCCGCAAGGATCTTCGGATTTACCCGTGATCCTTCGCCCCCTCGGTCGTTGGTACGCGTGGGGGGCACGGAGACAGCGTTCACCCTCGCAGGCCGTCCTTGCGAAATCGTACTGACGTGCAACGCAACTGTTACAGCGGGAGGATCAAGAGCCGTGGCCGTGACCGAACCAGCTCCGGCGCCACCCCTGCCGGCCCACGAAGGCATCCTGCGCCGCCAGTCGTCGCGTGAATCGGCCGCCCGCACCTACGCCAGGTCGCTGCCGATCGTGCCGGTGCGGGCCCGGGGACTGACCATCGAGGGTGCGGACGGGCGGCGGTATCTCGACTGTCTGTCCGGGGCGGGGACGCTGGCCCTCGGCCACAACCACCCGGTCGTTCTGGAGGCGATCAAGAGGGTCCTCGACTCGGGCGCCCCGCTGCATGTGCTCGACCTGGCAACGCCGGTCAAGGACGCGTTCGTCACGGAGCTGTTCAGCACCCTGCCGAGGGAGTTCGCCGACAACGCCCGGGTCCAGTTCTGCGGACCCGCCGGCACGGACGCGGTCGAGGCGGCGTTCAAGCTGGTCCGCGCCGCCACCGGCCGCAGCGGCCTGCTGGCCTTCACCGGCGCCTATCACGGCATGACGACGGGCGCCCTCGCGGCCTCCGGCGGCGCCGAGGACGTACGGGTGACCAGGCTGCCCTTCCCGCAGGACTACCGCTGCCCCTTCGGTATCGGCGGCGAGGCCGGCGCGCGGACCGCCGCCCACTGGACCGAGAACCTGCTGGACGACCCCAAGAGCGGGACGCCGGCCCCGGCCGGAATGATCCTCGAACCGGTCCAGGGCGAGGGCGGGGTCAACCCCGCGCCCGACGGCTGGATGCGCCGGATGCGCGAGATCACCGAGACCCGGTCCATCCCGCTGATCGCCGACGAGGTCCAGACCGGCGTCGGCCGGACCGGCGCCTTCTGGGCCGTCGAGCACAGCGGCATCGTGCCCGACGTTATGGTGCTGTCCAAGGCCATCGGCGGCTCCCTCCCGCTCGCCGTGATCGTCTACCGCTCGGAGCTCGACACCTGGCAGCCCGGCGCCCACGCCGGCACCTTCCGCGGCAACCAGCTCGCCATGGCCGCCGGCACGGCCACCCTCGCGTACGTACGGGAGAACGGCCTCGCCGAACGGGCCGGGGTCCTCGGTGGCCGCATGCTGGTGAGCCTCAGGTCGCTCGCCGCCGACCACCCGTGCGTCGGCGACGTCCGGGGGAGGGGCCTGATGATCGGCGTCGAGATCGTGGACCCCGAGGCCCGCCCGCAGGGCACCGGCACCGAACCGCCGCCGGACCCGGTCCTCGCCGCCGCCGTCCAGCAGGAGTGCCTGAGCCGCGGGCTCATCGTCGAACTCGGCGGCCGGTACTCCACCGTCGTACGCCTGCTCCCGCCCCTCACGCTCACCGACGAACAGGCGACAGCGGTGGTCGACCGCCTCGCCGACGCCCTGGCAGCGGCGGAGCGCTCGCCGCACCGCCGCCTGCCGACCGGATCGCTCCGCTGACCACGGACACCAGCACAGGAAGACCGCCGTGAACCCCACCCCCGCGCCCGAGGCCGACGGCCCTCCCTCCAGCCACCTCCCCGAGTCGGACGCCCCCGGCGGGCTCGCCGTCGAGGCGACGACCGTGCCGCGCCAGAAGGAGACCCCGCACGACCTGTGGCGCGCCTCGCGGCCCGCTTCCCCGCCGCAGACCGCCGTACACCAGGAAAACCCGGCGGCGACCGCCCCGGACGACCCGGCCGCCGACCCGCTCGACCAGCCCGACCCGCTCCGCGCCGCCGACGCGGCCGGCGTCGAGAACCTGCTGCGCTGCTGGGTCCGCGAGAACGACCTGCCCCAACCGGCCGGAGGGATCCTGCGCGTCCCGCTCCCCGCGAGCGGCACCGCTCTGCTCGTCCCCGTCCGCCACTGGTCCGCCACCGGCTGGCACCGCTTCGGACTCCCCGCCCTGGAGCAGGCACCCGCCGCCGCGCCCCCCGCCGACGCGGTCACCGTGGCCGCCCTGCTCGGCCGGGAGGCCGGACACCACGACGGCGCCGACATGGCCGGCCGGGTCGCCGACTCGGTACGGCGCACCGCCTCGTTCATCGAGGAGCGGCGCCGCCAGCCCGCCGCGCCCGACGAGGCGGACCTCTTCCGCACCGCGGAACAGTCCCTCCTCCTCGGCCACCCCCTGCATCCTTCGCCCAAGAGCAGGGAAGGGCTCACCGACGCCGAGGCGCGGCTCTACTCACCCGAGCTCCACGGCTCCTTCCCGCTCCACTGGATGGCCGCCGACCGCTCCGTGCTCGCCACCGACTCCGCGTGGACCGACCAGGGCCGCCCCGTGCCCGCCGCCGACCTCGTCGCCCGGCATGCCCCGGGCCTCGCCTTCCCCGAACACACCGCGCCCCTTCCCCTCCACCCCTGGCAGGCCCGCGAGCTGCGGAGCCGGCCCGAGGTCGCCGCCCTGCTCGACGCCGGCCTTCTGTACGACCTCGGCCCGTACGGCGCCCCCTGGCACCCCACCTCGTCGGTGCGCACCGTGCACTCGCCGGGGACCGACCTGATGCTGAAGCTCTCCCTCGGCGTCCGGATCACCAACTCCCGCCGGGAGAACCTCCGCAAGGAGCTCCACCGGGGCGTCGAGGTCCACCGGCTGCTCCGGACCGGACTCGCCCGCGAGTGGCACGCGGCGCACCCCGGCTTCGACATCGTGCGCGATCCCGCCTGGCTCGCCGTCGACACCCCGGACGGCGAGCCCGTGCACGGCCTGGACGTCATGCTCCGGCACAACCCCTTCGGCCGGCAGGACGACGCCGTCTGCATTGCCGGGCTCACCGCGCCACGCCCCTGGCCGGGCCGGACGGGGCTGCACTCGCGCCTCGCCGATGTGGTCCACCGTCTCGCCTCGGCCACCGGACGGACGACGACCGCGGTGGCCGCCGAGTGGTTCCTGCGCTACCTGGAGCGCGTCGTCCACCCGGTGCTGTGGCTCGACGCCCACGCCGGGGTCGCGCTCGAAGCCCACCAGCAGAACACCCTCGTCCTGCTGGACGCCGACGGCTGGCCCACCGGCGGCCGTTACCGTGACAATCAGGGCTACTACTTCCGGGAATCGCACCGCACCGCGCTCGATCACAGGCTCCCCGGCATCGGATCGGTCAGCGACACCTTCGTCTCCGACGCCGTCACCGACGAACGCTTCGCCTACTACCTCGGCATCAACAACGTATTCGGACTGATCGGCGCGTTCGGCTCCCAGGGTCTCGTCGATGAACAGATGCTCATCGACGCCTTCCGGCGCTTCCTGAAGTCGGCGTGCGAACTGGGTTCGCCCTTCCCCGCCCACCTGCTCGAAAACCCGCGCCTGCGCTGCAAGGCCAACATGCTGACCCGTCTGCACGGACTCGACGAACTCGTCGGCCCCGTCGACACCCAGTCCGTCTACGTCACCATCACCAACCCCCTGCACAGCTGAGGGCAGAGCCGAACGACCGATCGCCGGAAGCACCGCCGAGAGCCGAGAGAGGAGCACCACCCGTGTCTCCCCCCGACGCGCCCGCCGACCCCGTCCTCCGGGCGGAATGGGCCCCCGTCCCCACACCGGCCGGGGAGTTCCAGCTCGTCCCCGTCCACCCGGAGCGCGATCTTCCGACCCTCACCCGCTGGATGAACGACCCTGTCGTCGCCGCCTTCTGGGAACTGGCCGGCGACGAGAGCGTCACCGCCCGGCACCTCGCCCCCCAGCTCGCCGGCGACAGCCACAGCACCCCGTGCATCGGGGTGCTGTCCGGCACGCCCATGAGCTACTGGGAGCTGTACCGCGCCGACCTCGACCCGCTCGCCCGCCACTACCCGGCCCGGCCGCACGACATGGGCGTCCACCTCCTCATCGGTGAGGGCCGCCACCGGGGCCGGGGCACTGGCACGACGCTGCTGCGCGCCGTGACCGGCCTCGTGCTCGACCACGTCCCCCGCTGCACCCGGGTCGTGGCCGAGCCCGACATCCGCAACGCCCCGTCCGTCTCCGCGTTCCTGAGCGCCGGCTTCCGCCTCTCCGCCGAGATCGAACTCCCGGAGAAGCGAGCCGCGCTGATGATCCGCGACCGAGCCCACCGCACCCGGCCATGAACGCATCCCCGACCCGTCCGCACCGCTCGAACCCCATCGGTTCCCACCCGAGGAGTCCCCGTGCCCACATATCCCGCGCATGACGACGCAACGGAGCCGCCCGCACTGCTCACCACCCCGGAGCTCAACCGGGACGCCTGGGACCGGGCCGCCTCCCGGATGCTCGCGAAGATGCTCGGTGAATTCGCCTACGAGGAAGTCATCGAGCCGACTCCGCGAACCGCCGGCGGCAGCACATACACCCTCCCCCTGGACGACGGCGGCAGCCTCGCCTTCACCGCCCGGCGCGGCGTGTACGGCAGCTGGCGCGTCGACCCCGGATCGATTCGCGCGCAGGGCCCCGACCCCGCGGCGGGCAGCGTCCCGTTCCGTGATCCGCTGCTGTTCGTGACCCGGGCCCGCCGCCTCCTCGGCCTCGACGGCGCCACGCTCGGCCATCTCCTCCGCGAGCTGACGACCACGCTCGCCGCGGACGCCCGCCTCGACCACACCGCGCTCGCCGCCGCCGAACTCGCCGCTCTCGGCTACGCGGAGCTGGAGGGCCACCAGACCGGCCACCCCTGGATCGTCGCCAACAAGGGCCGGCTCGGCTTCTCCGCCACCGACGCCGCCCGCTACACCCCGGAGGCCCGCGAGCCCGTCCGGCTGCCCTGGCTCGCCGTATCCCACCGGATCGCCGAGTACCGGGGCGTGCCCGCCCTTTCCACCTCGGACCAGCTCTACACCCAGGAACTCGACCCGTTCGTCCGCGCGTCCTTCGCCGACAGCCTGCGCGCCCGCGGCCTGGACCCGGACGCCTATTACTACCTGCCGGTGCATCCCTGGCAGTGGGACGAGTGGATCGTGCCCCTGTTCGCACCGGCCATCGCCGCCGGAGACATCGTGCCCCTGCCCGCCGACCCGGACGTACGGCTGCCGCAACAGTCCATCCGTACCTTCGCCAACCTCGCGCGGCCCGACCGGCACACGGTCAAGCTGCCGCTGTCCGTCCTCAACACCCTGGTCTGGCGCGGGCTGCCCACCGAGCGCACCATCGCCGCGCCCGCCGTCACCGGCTGGGTGCTGGGGCTGCGTGACAACGACCCGTTCCTGCGCGACACCTGCGGCGTGATCCTCCTCGGCGAGGTCGCATCGGTCACCGTCGAGCATCCGCTGTACGACCACCTCCCCGAAGCGCCGTACCAGTTCAAGGAGATCCTCGGGGCGATCTGGCGCGAGCCGCTGCCGCCGCGCCTGGCACCGGGGGAGCGGGCCCGTACCCTCGCCTCCCTGCTTCACACCGACCCCGGGGGACGCGCCTTCACCGCGGAGCTGGTCGCCCGCTCCGGACTGGCGCCCACCGTCTGGCTGACCCGCCTCTTCGCCGCCCTGCTGCCGCCGCTGCTGCACTTCCTCTACCGCTACGGCACCGTCTTCTCCCCGCACGGAGAGAACGCGATCGTGGTCTTCGACGGGCAGGACGTGCCCGTGCGCCTCGCGATCAAGGACTTCGTGGACGACGTCAACGTGAGCGCGCAGCCGCTGCCGGAGCACGACACCATGCCGGCGGACGTGCGCAGTGTCCTGCTGACCGAGGAACCGGCGTTCCTCACCCAGTTCATCCACTCCGGGCTTTTCACCGGGGTGTTCAGGTTTCTCTCCCCGCTCTGCGAGGAACAGCTCGGCGTTCCCGAGGGCGAATTCTGGTCACTCGTCCGGGCGGAGATCCTGCGCTACCACGCCCGCTTCCCCGAGCTGAAGGAGCGGTTCGAGATGTTCGACATGCTCACCCCGCGCATCGACCGCCTCTGTCTGAACCGGAACCGTCTGCATCTGGACGGCTACCGTGACCGGCCCGTACGCCCGCACGCGGCGGTCCACGGCAGTGTGGCCAACCCGCTCCACCTCTCCGAGTGAGGCCGGGAGTGCCCGTCGATGTCAGTGGCGCCCCGTAGGCTGGCCGGGCTATGACGAAGCCATCCCTCCCAGAGCTCCTGCACGCCGCCGTGACCGCCGTCGGCGGTACGGAGAGGCCCGGCCAGGCCGCCATGGCCGCCGCCGTCGCCGAGGCCGTAGACGACCAATCCCACCTGCTCGTCCAGGCCGGCACCGGGACGGGCAAGTCGCTCGGCTACCTGGTGCCGGCCCTGGCGCACGGCGAGCGCGTCGTCGTGGCCACGGCGACGCTGGCCCTCCAGCGCCAGCTGGTGGAGCGCGATCTGCCGCGTACGGTCGACGCGCTGCATCCGCTGCTGCGCCGCCGCCCCCAGTTCGCCATGCTCAAGGGCCGGTCGAACTACCTCTGTCTGCACCGGCTTCACGAGGGCGTGCCGCAGGACGAGGAGGAGGGGCTGTTCGACCAGTTCGAGGCGGCGGCCCCGTCCAGCAAGCTCGGCCAGGACCTGCTGCGCATGCGTGACTGGGCCGACGAGACGGAGACCGGCGACCGGGACGACCTCACGCCCGGCGTCTCGGACCGGGCCTGGGCGCAGATCTCGGTCTCCTCGCGGGAGTGCCTGGGCGCGAGCAAATGCGCCTACGGAGCGGAGTGCTTCGCCGAGCAGGCCAGGGAGCGCGCCAAGCTCGCCGATGTGGTGGTCACCAACCACGCACTCCTGGCGATCGACGCCATCGAGGGCGCCCCGGTGCTCCCTCAGCACGAGGTCCTGATCGTGGACGAGGCACATGAGCTGGTCTCCCGGGTCACCGGTGTGGCCACCGGCGAGCTGAATCCCGGCCAGGTCAACCGCGCGGTGCGCCGCGCCTCGAAGCTGGTCAACGAGAAGGCGGCCGACGCGCTGCTGACCGCCTCCGAGGGCTTCGAGCGGGTCATGGAGCTGGCGCTGCCCGGCCGCCTTGAGGAGGTGCCGGAGGACCTGGGATACGCGCTGATGGCCCTGCGGGACGCCGCGCGTACGGTGATCTCCGCGATCGGCGCCACGCGGGACAAGTCCGTCCAGGACGAGGACGCGGTCCGCAAGCAGGCGCTGGCCTCGGTGGAGTCCGTCCACGCCGTCGCCGAGCGCATCACGCAGGGCTCCGAGTACGACGTCGTCTGGTACGAGCGCCACGACCGGTTCGGCGCCTCGGTGCGGGTCGCCCCGCTCTCTGTCTCCGGGCTGCTGCGCGAGAAGCTGTTCGCCGAGCGCTCCGTCGTGCTCACCTCCGCCACCCTCAACCTGGGCGGCGACTTCAACGGCGTGGGCGCCTCCCTGGGGCTCGCCCCTGAGGGCACGGCCGGCGAGGACGTCCCCCAGTGGAAGGGCCTGGACGTCGGCTCCCCGTTCGACTACCCGAAGCAGGGCATCCTGTACGTCGCCCGGCATCTCGCGACCCCCGGCCGCGAGGGTTCCCGGACGGACATGCTGGACGAGCTGTCCGAGCTCATCGAGGCGGCCGGCGGGCGCACGCTGGGGCTGTTCTCCTCCATGCGGGCGGCCAAGGCGGCGGCCGAGGAGCTGCGCGACCGGCTGGACAAGCCGATCCTGCTCCAGGGTGAGGAGACCCTGGGCGAGCTGATCAAGAACTTCGCCGCCGACCCGGAGACCTGCCTCTTCGGCACGCTGTCGCTGTGGCAGGGCGTGGACGTCCCGGGGGCGAGCTGTCAGCTGGTGGTCATGGACCGGATTCCGTTCCCCCGGCCCGACGACCCGCTGATGAGCGCGCGCCAGAAGGCGGTCGAGGAGGCCGGGGGCAACGGCTTCATGGCGGTGGCGGCCACCCATGCCGCGCTGCTGATGGCGCAGGGTGCCGGCCGTCTCGTACGGGCCACGGGGGACAAGGGCGTCGTCGCGGTGCTCGACCCGCGCCTGGCCAATGCCCGCTACGGCAGCTATCTGCGCGCCTCGCTCCCCGACTTCTGGTACACCACCGACCGCAACCAGGCCCGCCGCTCGCTCGCCGCGATCGACACGGCGGCCAAGGCGGACGGGCGGTAGCCCCTCGGGGGGCGTACACATCCCGCAAGGGCGTACACGAAAAGGGGCCCCGGGCCCGGCGCGAAGCCGGACCGGGGCCCCTTCTCCCAGAGAGCGTGAGGTGCGGGTCTCAGACCCTGCGCAGTACCGCGACGACCTTGCCGAGGATCGTGGCCTCGTCGCCGGGGATCGGCTGGTACGCGGCGTTGTGCGGGAGCAGCCAGACATGGCCGTCCTCGCGCTTGAAGCGCTTCACCGTGGCCTCGCCGTCCAGCATGGCGGCCACGATGTCGCCGTTCTCCGCGACGGGCTGGCGGCGCACGGTGACCCAGTCGCCGTCGCAGATCGCGGCCTCGATCATCGAATCACCGACGACCTTGAGGACGAAGAGCTCGCCGTCGCCCACCAGCTGGCGGGGGAGCGGGAAGACGTCCTCGACGGACTCCTCGGCGAGGATCGGCCCACCGGCGGCGATCCGGCCCACCAGCGGCACATACGAGGCGGCGGGCTTGCCCGTGGTGTCCGTCGGCTGCGTGCTCGGCTGGTCCGAGCCGCGCACCTCGTACGCCCGGGGGCGGTGCGGGTCGCGGCGCAGGAAGCCCTTGCGCTCCAGCGCCATCAGCTGATGGGCTACGGAGGAGGTGCTGGAAAGACCCACCGCCTGACCGATCTCCCGCATCGACGGCGGATAGCCGCGCCGCTGTACGGAATCCCGGATGACCTCGATCACCCGCCGCTGCCGGTCCGTGAGCCCCGAGCTGTCCGCCCGGATTCCGGGAGGCCGTCCGGGAAGCGAGCG
The DNA here is from genome assembly GCF_045161735.1 of Streptomyces sp. NBC_00726. Lineage (NCBI taxonomy): Bacteria > Bacillati > Actinomycetota > Actinomycetes > Kitasatosporales > Streptomycetaceae > Streptomyces > Streptomyces sp. NBC_00726. The sequence continues at coordinate 5,223,370 of NZ_CP108983.1, forward strand.
CGCTGGGCGCCCGGGCTCCGGGCTCTCCGTGTTCGTGACTGAGTCATTCATGGCATGCACCGGCTCGAGTCGGCTCTGGGAGCGGTCCTGGGCAGTGATGATGGCACTGTCTGCGGTCGTGGTCACGTCGGCGGCCCCTCTCGAATGGTCTCCCTGGCTGCACAACGGTAGTAGCTTTCGAAAGGTTGCGCCAAACACACGTTCGAGTGAAAAACGAATAAAAGACTGTCGGGGCTCCGATGTCAGGTGTATGAGGCTGCCTACAGTGCGCGACGAGCGCGTGCCGCCGAGGACGTCGCCGCTCGCTCCCGCGGTGGTTTACGGCCGTCTCCGGACGGCGACGCGGCGCCCCGTACTGGTCCTTCGCGGAGCTGCCGCCCGGTCGTACGTCGTCCGGGTGCTTCCCGTACCCTCTTGGTCGGCCTTACGCTGCCTTCCGGCCGCCCTCAGGTGCGACACGCGTGTAGGGCCGAATGCGCGGCCGGACCCAAGATCTAGTGGTTGGATACTTCCGACCGCCCCGAATGTAGTGGTCCCCCGTCTATAGGGGGTGCGGTCATCGCCTATGCTTGAGACCGCTTCGAGGGCCCCCGACCGGGCCTGAAGAGGCTATTCAGTCGTGCTGTGAAGGAGGGTTGGGAGCCATGCACTGCCCCTTCTGCAGGCACCCCGACAGCCGGGTCGTCGACAGTCGCACCACCGACGACGGGACCTCGATCCGCCGGCGCCGCCAGTGCCCCGACTGCTCCCGCCGCTTCACCACGGTGGAGACGTGCTCACTCATGGTGGTCAAGCGGAGCGGGGTCACCGAGCCCTTCAGTCGCACCAAGGTCATCTCGGGTGTGCGCAAGGCGTGCCAGGGGCGGCCCGTCACCGAAGACGCCCTCGCCAAATTGGGCCAGCGGGTCGAGGAGGCGGTGCGCGCGACCGGCAGCGCGGAGCTGACCACGCACGACGTGGGCCTGGCCATCCTCGGCCCCCTACAGGAACTCGACCTCGTCGCGTACCTGCGCTTCGCGTCCGTGTACCGGGCGTTCGACAGCCTCGAAGACTTCGAGGCCGCCATCACGGAACTCCGTGAGCGGCGGCCCCACGCGGAATCATGCGGGAGCGGCGAGACCCTGGTGGTCCCCGTTCCCGCCGTCGCCGCCGACTGAGCGGCAGCCGCCGGCCGCGCCGATCCGGGGATCGCGCGGGCCGGCACCTGGACCTTGCTCCGGGCGACGTATGACGAATGCGGCGGCCGAAGCATCAGACACACACTGTGCCGGGGAAGTTCTCGGCACTTCAGGGCGTTTTTGCCCACATATGGGAGGCGGCATGACAGAGACGGCGAGCGGCCCGGCACGGGGTTCCCGCAACAAGGGGACCAAGTCGACTGCGTCCAAGCAGGGCCTGCGTATCGAGCGCATCCACACCACCCCCGGCGTGCATCCGTACGACGAGGTGGTCTGGGAGCGCCGTGACGTCGTCATGACCAACTGGCGCGACGGCTCGATCAACTTCGAGCAGCGTGGCGTCGAGTTCCCCGACTTCTGGTCGGTGAACGCGGTCAACATCGTCACCAGCAAGTACTTCCGGGGCGCCGTGGGCACCCCGCAGCGCGAGACCGGTCTCAAGCAGCTGATCGACCGGATCGTCAAGACGTACCGGAAGGCCGGCGAGGACTACCAGTACTTCGCCTCCCCCGCCGACGCGGAGATCTTCGAGCACGAGCTGGCGTACGCCCTCCTGCACCAGATCTTCAGCTTCAACTCCCCGGTGTGGTTCAACGTCGGCACGCCCCAGCCGCAGCAGGTCTCCGCCTGCTTCATCCTGGCCGTCGACGACTCCATGGAGTCGATCCTCGACTGGTACAAGGAAGAGGGCATGATCTTCAAGGGCGGCTCCGGCGCCGGCCTGAACCTCTCCCGTATCCGTTCCTCCAAGGAACTCCTCTCCTCCGGCGGCAACGCCTCCGGTCCCGTCTCCTTCATGCGCGGCGCCGACGCCTCCGCCGGAACGATCAAGTCCGGTGGCGCCACCCGCCGTGCGGCCAAGATGGTCATCCTCGATGTCGACCACCCCGACATCGAGAACTTCATCGAGACCAAGGTGAAGGAGGAGGAGAAGATCCGCGCCCTGCGCGACGCGGGTTTCGACATGGACCTGGGCGGGGACGACATCACGTCCGTCCAGTACCAGAACGCCAACAACTCGGTCCGTGTGAACGACGAGTTCATGAAGGCCGTCGAGTCCGGCGGCAAGTTCGGGCTGCGCGCCCGGATGACCGGTGACGTCATCGAAGAGGTCGAGGCCAAGTCCCTCTTCCGCAAGATGGCCGAGGCCGCCTGGGCCTGCGCCGACCCGGGCATTCAGTACGACGACACGATCAACCACTGGCACACCTGCCCCGAGTCCGGCCGGATCAACGGCTCGAACCCGTGCAGCGAGTACATGCACCTGGACAACACCTCGTGCAACCTCGCCTCGCTGAACCTGATGAAGTTCCTCAAGGACGACGGCAAGGGCAACCAGTCCTTCGAGTCCGAGCGCTTCGCCAAGGTCGTCGAGCTGGTCATCACCGCGATGGACATCTCCATCTGCTTCGCCGACTTCCCGACCGAGAAGATCGGCGAGAACACCCGCGCCTTCCGCCAGCTCGGCATCGGTTACGCCAACCTCGGCGCCCTGCTGATGGCGACCGGCCACGCGTACGACAGCGATGGCGGCCGAGCGCTCGCCGGCGCCATCACCTCGCTGATGACCGGCACCTCGTACAAGCGCTCCGCCGAGCTGGCCGCCGTTGTCGGCCCGTACGACGGCTACGCCCGCAACGCCGAGCCGCACCAGCGCGTCATGAAGCAGCACGCCGACGCCAACGCAGTGGCCGTGCACGCCGACGACCTGGACAACCCGATCTGGGCCGCCGCGACCGAGGCGTGGCAGGACGTGATCCGGCTCGGCGCGAAGAACGGTTTCCGCAACGCGCAGGCGTCGGTCATCGCGCCCACCGGCACCATCGGTCTCGCCATGTCCTGCGACACCACCGGTCTTGAGCCCGACCTCGCCCTGGTCAAGTTCAAGAAGCTGGTCGGCGGCGGCTCGATGCAGATCGTCAACGGCACCGTCCCGCAGGCCCTGCGCCGCCTGGGCTACCAGGAGGAGCAGATCGAGGCGATCGTCGCCCACATCGCCGAGAACGGCAATGTGATCGACGCGCCCGGTCTGAAGACCGAGCACTACGAGGTCTTCGACTGCGCGATGGGCGAGCGGTCCATCTCCGCGATGGGTCACGTGCGCATGATGGCGGCCATTCAGCCGTGGATCTCCGGCGCGCTCTCCAAGACGGTGAACCTGCCGGAGACGGCCACCGTCGAGGACGTCGAGGAGGTCTACTTCGAGGCGTGGAAGATGGGCGTCAAGGCGCTCGCGATCTACCGCGACAACTGCAAGGTCGGCCAGCCCCTCTCCGCCAAGACCAAGGAGAAGGAGAAGGAGGCCGTCACGGCCAAGGCCGAGGACACCATCCGTACCGCGGTCGAGAAGGTGGTCGAGTACCGCCCGGTCCGCAAGCGTCTGCCCAAGGGCCGGCCTGGCATCACCACCTCGTTCACGGTGGGCGGCGCCGAGGGCTACATGACGGCCAACTCCTACCCGGACGACGGCCTGGGCGAGGTCTTCCTGAAGATGTCCAAGCAGGGCTCGACCCTCGCGGGCATGATGGACGCCTTCTCCATCGCGGTCTCGGTCGGCCTGCAGTACGGCGTCCCGCTGGAGACGTACGTCTCGAAGTTCACCAACATGCGCTTCGAGCCGGCCGGCATGACGGACGACCCGGACGTGCGGATGGCGCAGTCGATCGTGGACTACATCTTCCGCCGCCTGGCACTCGACTTCCTGCCCTTCGAGACCCGCTCGGCGCTCGGTATCCACTCCGCCGAGGAGCGCCAGCGCCACCTCGACACCGGCTCCTACGAGCCGACGTTCGAGGAGGAGCAGCTGGAGGCCGAGACCCTGGCCCAGACCGCCCCGGTACGGACGGAGACGCTGAAGGCGGTCGCCCCGGTCCAGGAGACCGAGAAGGCCGAGCCGAGGACGGCGCACACCTCGGCCGAGCTGGTCGAGATGCAGCTCGGCATCAGCGCGGACGCCCCGCTCTGCTTCTCCTGCGGTACGAAGATGCAGCGCGCCGGCTCCTGCTACATCTGCGAGGGCTGCGGCTCCACCAGCGGTTGCAGCTGATCGATAAGCGGTGAGTGCGGGCAGGTCTTCCGGGGAAGACCTGCCCGCACTGCTTGTACTGCTTGTACTGCTTGTACGCGACTGCTTGTACGCGGCGCCTACGCGCCGAACGCACGGCCGCCCATCGCCGCGGCGAACTCCTCCGGGTCGCCGTCGAAGCCCCGGACGGTGCCGTGGAAGTGCCAGCCGCCGGATTCGTCCCGTACGAATTCGGCCACGACGGCCGCGGTGGCGCCGCCCACCGCGGAGAAGTCGTTCTCCGCGAGCGTGGTGTAGCCCTCGCGGACCTGGACCCCGGTGTTCTCTATGACGCCGAACGTCTTGCGGCCGTCGCGCTGCTGGATGGCGACGCCGACGACGACCCGGGCGTAGTTGTCGGACAGCCGGTCCAGCTCCAGCGTCATCACCTCGTCATAGCCGAAACCCTGACCCGTCCTGCTGTCCCGGTCGAGGGTGATCGTGCCGTCGGGCGCCCGGCTGTCGAAGTGGACGAGGTACGCCGGACTGCCGTACGGCTCGTCCGCCGGGTAGGTCGCCGCGATGATGTCGAGGTCGTTGGGAGCCTCGCCCCGGTCGCTGGGATCCCACTTGATCCGCACTTCGACCTTGTCGAGATCCTTGTTGGGAGTGCTCATCGGACTTCCCTCCTGCGCGCGGGGACGCTCCGGTTCCATCCCCCGATCATGTCCGTAACTTGCCCCGGAACCAACCGGCTTGGGCGCGAGCGGCTGAAACGGGCCAGGATCGGGCGGGAGACGGCCGGTTCCGGCGGACTCCGCGGGAGCGTGACCCGCGCCACGTCCGACCGCCGTACGATGGCGCAGTGCTGGTCAAGTGGATTCGCTGCAATGTGTCGGACCGTCGGGGATTCGAACAGGGTCAGCGGAAGTGGGCGGGGCTGCTGGGTGAGCCGGGCTTCAGGGGGCAGGGCGGCGGCTGGAGCCGCGTCCGGCCGGAGGTGGCGCATGTCTTCGCCTTCTGGGAGAACCGGGTCTTCTACGACTCCTTCATGGCGCGCGGCCACGACACCCTGGCCGCGGCGCAGTCCGGCACCTACCAGGACCTTCAGGTCAAGCTCTTCGAGTACCGCTTCGACGTGAAGACCGGATTCGAACCCCGGTTCACGGACGCGGATGTGCTCAGGGTGGCCCACAGCCGGGTCCACGAGGACCGGGTCGAACACTTCGCGCTGATGCAGCAGCGGGTGTGGAACCCGGCGATGGCGGGCTCGCCGGGGATGCTGCGGGGGGTCTTCGGCGAGGCACCCGGACACGAGTTCCTGGTCCTGTCGATGTGGCAGTCCGGCGCGGAACGCGGGAAGTACCGGCCGGGCAGCGTGGACCGGCTCTCACAGCGCGCGGGTACGGAGGAGGACGTGGCGGCGCTCGACGGCGACGTGGTGCAACTCGAACCGTCCTGGACGGTGTGACGGCCCGGGGCGACGGGTACGGCCGCGACATGCACCGACGATTTCCGGACAGGTGCTCGAACGGCGACGACTCGATCTAGTGTCGTTGTATGGCACGACCGCAACGAATCGTTCTTGTCCGGCACGGTGAGTCCGAGGGCAACGCCGACGACACCGTGTACGAGCGCGAACCCGACCATGCGCTGAGGCTCACCCCCACCGGGTTGCGCCAGGCCCGCGAGGCGGGGGAGCGGTTGCGCGGGCTGTTCGGGGAGGAGCGGGTCAGCGTGTACGTCTCTCCCTACCGGCGCACCCACGAGACGTTCGCCTCCCTCGGCCTGGACGCCGGGCGGGTACGGGTCCGGGAGGAGCCCCGGCTGCGCGAGCAGGACTGGGGGAACTGGCAGGACCACGACGACGTCAGGTTGCAGAAGGCTTACCGGGACGCCTACGGGCACTTCTTCTACCGCTTTGCGCAGGGCGAGTCCGGGGCGGACGTGTACGACCGGGTCGGCGCCTTCCTGGAGAGCTTGCACCGCAGCTTCGAGGCTCCCGACCACCCGCCGAACGTGCTGCTGGTCACCCACGGTCTGACCATGCGGCTCTTCTGCATGCGCTGGTTCCACTGGACCGTGGCCGAATTCGAGTCGCTTTCCAACCCCGGGAACGGGGAATCGCGGACCCTGGTGCTCGGCAAGGACGGGCGGTACACGCTCGACCGGCCCTTCGCGCGCTGGCGTACTCCTGAGCCCTACGGCATCTCCGGATAGAGTGGAAGCGATGACCGAATCCGCTTTCGACCAGCGCCTCGAACGCACCCTGGCCAGCCTGCGCGGCCTGTCCGTGGGAGACGCCCTGGGCTCCCAGTTCTTCGTGCCCGTCAACTATCCGCTCCTGAAGGACCGCGCCCTGCCGGCCGGGCCCTGGCAGTGGACCGACGACACGGAGATGGCCTGCTCCGTCGTGGCCGTACTCCAGGAGCACGGCCGCATCGACCAGGACGCCCTGGCCCTGTCCTTCGCGCACCACCACGACTTCGACCGCGGCTACGGCCCGGCCGTGAACCGCATGCTGCGGCTGGTCCGCGAGGGCGGCGACTGGCGGGAGCTCGCCTCCTCCCTGTTCAACGGACAGGGCTCCTGGGGCAACGGCTCCTCTATGCGCATCGCGCCGCTCGGCGCCTGGTACGCGGACGACCCCGAGCAGGCCACGCATCAGGCGGAGATCTCCTCCTACACCACGCACCAGCACCGGGAGGCCGTCGTTGGCGCGATGGCCGTCGCGGCGGCCGCGGCGCTCGTCGCCTCACCGGCCGGGCCGCCCACGCCGGAGGACCTGCTGGACGGCGTCGTCGCGCTAGTCCCGCGCAGCGCCGTGGGGGCCGGGCTGCGCCGGGCCCGGGACATGCTCGACTACAAGGACGCGGGCACCGTCGCGGCGGTCCTCGGCAATGGACGCCGCACCAGCGCGCACGACACCGTTCCCTTCGCCCTGTGGTCGGCGGCGCGCAGCCTCGGCGACTTCGAGGAGGCGTTCTGGGTGACGGCCCAGGCGGGCGGCGACGTCGACACAACCTGCGCCATCGTCGGCGGCGTGATCGCGGCAGGCACTACGGGCGCCCCTCCGGCGCACTGGACGGCCCAGACGGAGCCCCTGCCGGACTGGACACCCCACTAGCGAGCACGGCAGGCGCGCAGCCGCAGGCCCGGCACCGGACCCGGCTCTGTCAAGTGTCACGGTCCTGACACAGCACGCCCCCGCACGACTGTCGGCCGTGACACGGGGTTACTCTTTCGGCCACGCCGCCCTCGGTGATCATGACGACGGGTGCGCACCGAATGAGACGCCGGGGGACCGCGCGCTGCCCAGAGCTCGCGTGAGCGGACCCCGGTGGGGAGGGGTCCCATGTCCGAAACACCACCAGAATCACCCCGGCCAGAGCCCACGCCGGACGAACCCGCCCCACCCGGGCCCACGCCGGCGGACGAGGGGGAGCCTGAGCGGCGCGACACCGGGCGGGATGGCGCCGGGCGGGCTGAGCCGGAGCAGGGCGTGCCGGAGCGGGGCGTGCCAGAGCAGGCCGACACCGGTCGGGCCGCACCCGGAACCGCCGCCGTGGGGGAGCGGGGCGAGCAGGTACCCGCGTCGGTCGCCGCCCCCGGAGCCGTAGGCAGAGGCGAGGCGGAAGGCGGTACGGCGTCGATGCCTGAGCCCCCCAAGATCCCCGCCTACGCGGCGCAGCGCCCCGGTGGGCAGAGACAGCCGAGCCCCTGGGGCAAGCCACCGCCCTCCGCGACGGCGCGGCTCCGGGCCATGAAGGCGGGGCCCGTTCACACCGGCACCCTCTGGGCCACCCTCGCGACGGCCCTGCTCAGCATGACCCTGCTGGGCGACGGCATCGGGCTGAACTTGCTCATCGTGGCGCTGCCCGCCTCGGCCGGCGCCTACATATCCGCCAGGGCGGCAGGCCGCAGGCTCCGCCCCTGGACCGCCGTATGGGCCATCGGGGGGCTCGCGCTCCTGGCCGTTCCCGCTCTCCGGGACGCCGGCTGGCCCACCTTCCTCGCGATGGTGTCCGCGTTGGCACTCGGCTCGCTGGCCCTGCACGGCAGCCGGAGCTGGCTCGGCGTGTTCCTCGGTTCCCTGGGCGTGTTCACCTCCGTGTTCGAATCGCTGGGCTGGGGCGTCCGCGGTGTGCGCGAGCGCATGTCGGGGTCCCGGGGCCGGTTCGGCGTCGTGTTCCGGTCCGTGGCCGTGGCCATCGTCCTGGTCATCGTGTTCGGCGCGCTTTTCGCGAGTGCCGACGCCGCCTTCGCGGACCTGCTGGGCAACCTGACCCCGGACGTGTCGGTCGGTGACGGTCCATGGCGGATCTTCCTGGGCCTCCTCGGTCTGGTCGGCGCCCTCGCCGCGGCCTACACCGCCGCCGCCCCGGTCCGCTGGGACAGGGTGACCGTACGGCCGGGCAAGGCGCGCGGCCGGCTGGAGTGGGCTCTCCCGCTCGTCGTCCTGAACCTCCTCTTCGCGGCGTTTCTCACCATCCAGCTCACGGTGCTGCTCGGCGGCTACGACAAGGTGATGGCCGAGACGGATCTCAGCTATTCCGAGTACGCCCGCCAGGGCTTCTGGCAGCTGCTCTGGGCCACGGTGCTCACGCTCGGCGTCATCGCGCTCGCCCTTCGCTGGGCCCCGCGCGGCGGCACCAGCGACCGCACCCTCGTCCGCTGTGTACTCGGCACCCTGTGCTTCCTCACGCTCGTCGTGGTGGCCTCGGCCCTGCGGCGTATGGACCTCTACGTCGACGCGTACGGCCTGACCAGGCTCCGGATCTCCGTGGCCGCCGTGGAGCTCTGGCTCGGCGTCGTCCTCGTGCTGATCATGGCGGCCGGCGTGTTCGGCCCCCGTCTGCTGCCGCGCGCGGTCGCGGCGAGCGCGGCCGTCGGCGTACTGGCCTTCGGCCTTCTCTCGCCCGATGGGCTCATCGCCGAGCAGAACGTCCAGCGCTACCGCAACGACCACTCGATCGACATCGAGTACCTCAAGGGTCTGTCGGCCGACGCCGTACCCGCTCTCGACACCTTGCCCGAACCTCTGCGCTCCTGCGCGTTGCAGGACATTCAGCGCACGCTCCGCGACTCCGACGAACCCTGGTACGCGACGAGTTGGGGCGAAGCGCGAGCCCGGGACATCCTTGGTGACTGGGACCCCGGCTACCGTGCACTCGACTGCCGGGGGCTGAGCACGGGCGACAACGGCGACGAGCGCGGCGGGACGGGCGACGTCTACGACCCGTACGACCCGTACTGATCACCCCGTAAGCGGTTGGGGTGAGGCGTCCTCCGCAGCTCCAGCCGTGCCGATCGATCGCACGGGCCGTTCCTCAGGGGGCGGCCCGCAGCGGTCCTCCGCTCCGCTCAGCATTCCCGCGGGTCAGGCCACCGGCCCTCCCGCGGCGGCTTTCCCGCTCAGGGCGTCCAGGTCGCTTTTGCGTACCCGGATGACCAGCAGCGCGGTCAGCAGGGCGAGGGCGGCCATGGCCACTGCGGCGAGGAAGGCGGTGGATATGCCCTGGGCGAGCACCGCATGGCCCCAGTCGCCCGGCAGCTCCCGGCTCTTGGCGAACTGCGCCTTCTGCTCGGGTGACGCCTGCGTCAGGAACGCGGGCACCTGCTTCTCCGCCTCGTTGCGGCTGGCGGTTCCGAAGACCGTGACCAGGATGGACAGCCCCAGCGAACCACCTACCTGCTGACTTGCGTTGAGCAGGCTGGAAGCCGCACCGGCCTCATGCTGGGCGACTCCGGAGACCGCCGTCAGCGTGAGCGTCACGAAGTTGAGCCCCATGCCGAAGCTGAATACCAGCATCGGACCCAGCACCCCGGACAGGTAGGAGCTGTCGGGTGAGATGAAGGTGAGCCAGAACAGCCCCACTCCGGCGAGCGCCGAACCGGTGATCATGAACGGCTTCGGCCCCAGAACGGGAAGGAACCGCTGTGAGAGCCCGGCTCCGACGATGATCGAGACGGTAACGGGCAGGAAGGCCAGGCCGGACTTGATGGGGCTGTAGGACAGGACGTTCTGCACGAACAGCACGATGAAGAAGAACATGCCGAACATGGCCGCGGCCAGGCTGAGCATGATCACGTACGTCCCCGAGCGATTGCGGTCGGCGAACATCCGCAGGGGCGTGATCGGCTCCTTGGCCCTCAGCTCCACGAGCACGAAGGCGGCCAGCAGCAACACCGCCGCTCCGAACGACGCCAGCGTGAGTGAGTCCCGCCAGCCCTCCTCGGAAGCCCGGATGAATCCGTAGACCAGCGAGGCCATCCCGAGCGTCGACGTCAGGGCCCCTGCTATGTCGAAGCGGCCCGAATGCCGGTCGGACTCGTTGATGTACATAGGGGCCAGGACCGCGATCAGGACGCCGATCGGCACATTGACGAAGAAGACCCAGCGCCAGTCCAGCCACTCGGTGAGCATCCCGCCCGCCAGCAGCCCGATGGCGCCGCCGCCGGCGGACACTGCGGCGAAGACACCGAACGCTCGGTTCCGCTCGGGGCCCTCGGGAAAGGTCGTGGTGATGAGCGCGAGCGAAGTCGGTGAGGCGATGGCGCCTCCTATGCCCTGGAGCGCGCGGGCCATGAGCAACTGCCAGGGCTCCTGGGCGAATCCACCGAGGAGCGAGGCGAGGGTGAAGACGAGGATGCCGGTCATGAACACCCGGCGGCGGCCGAGGATGTCTCCGGCGCGGCCGCCGAGCAGGAGCAGGCCGCCGAAGGTGAGCGTGTAGGCGCTGAGGACCCAGGACAGATCCGTGGTCGAGAAACTCAGGGCGTCCTGGATGTGCGGGAGCGCGATGTTGACGATTGTGGAGTCGAGCACAACCATCAACTGACAAGCGGCGATGACGGCCAGGGCGATACCCGGGCGGCCTTGCCGGCGTGCCGCGCCCGGTGCGCTCCGTGCGTCTAACTGAGAGGTTGTCACTGGAGGTCCCCCACAAGAGAATTAGTGAACGGCTCCGTTCACTGTTCCGTCAACGTTACTGAGTCCCCTCCAGGGAACGCAAGCGTTCACTGGATCTTCGTTGTCGGATATTTCCGGAGCCTTCGACTCCGGTCGGGAACTGCTCGATCCCGTGCCGGCCCTTCCGCTTCCGTGTCCGTCCGGCTTCGATTCCGGGGGATTCGCGGAGGCGAACCGAACCTGTCCGATGGAGAGAAGCAGATGGTCACTTCGCGATCGGCCGCCGCCGCTCGGCAGCCGGTGGTGTCCCTGCGCCGACGGGGATCCGTGCTGGAACGCGCGATCCTCGAAGCGGCGCTGGAAGCGCTGAGTACGGTGGGCTGGAACGGCCTGACGATGGAAGGTGTGGCCGCGGGCGCCCAGACGGGGAAGGCGGCGATCTACCGGCGCTGGTCCTCCAAGGAGGAGCTGGTGGCCGAGGCGCTGCGCAGCGCGATGCCGGCCCTGGGCCGTGCGCCGGACTCGGGCAACATCCGCGACGATCTCTACCAGCTGTGCCGGGGCATGCGCGACGCGATGCTGTCCACCTCCGGCTCGGCCCTGCGCGCGGTCATTCACGAATGCGACGCGGGCACGGCGGAACGCTTCCAGTCAGTGATCCTCGACGGCGTGATCCGGCCGTCCACCGACCTCATCAGGGAAGTGGTGGGCCGAGGTGTCGAGCGAGGCGAGGTCCGCCCAGGGGTCATGCGGGAACTGGCCTTCGACGTCATTCCCGCGATGATGATGTACCGCACCAAGGTATGCGGCAGCGAGTGGGACGATGCGGAGATCGAGGCGCTGATCGACCAGGTCGCCGTGCCGTTCTTCCGCTCCGGTCCTCACTGAACGCCCTGCCAGGAGCCGTGGGGCGCGCGCCTTCCGGCGCGTGACCGCCGGTGCGAGCCCGAGAGGGGTGCCCCGGGGTGTTCCTGGCGCCCCCTTCGGCGTACGCTGACAGACGCCATGCCGTACGAACCACCCACGCACACCGTCGAGCGCTCACTGCGCGCCACCACCGGTGCCAAGATCGTCGCTGGTGTCGACGAAGTCGGACGCGGAGCGTGGGCGGGCCCTGTCACGGTGTGCGCCGCGGTCACCGGCCTCCGCAGGCCCCCCGCCGGACTCACCGACTCCAAACTGATCAGCCCCAAGCGCCGTGCTGAACTCGCCCCGCTGCTGGAGAGCTGGGTCACCGCGTACGCCCTCGGTGACGCCTCCCCCCAGGAGATCGACGCACTCGGCATGACCGCCGCGCTACGGCTCGCGGCCGTACGGGCCCTGGAGGCCCTGCCGGTCCGCCCCGACGCGGTGATCCTGGACGGCAAGCACGACTACCTGGGCAGCCCCTGGCAGGTCCGTACCGTCATCAAGGGGGACCAGTCCTGCGTCGCGGTGGCCGCGGCCTCGGTCATCGCCAAGGTCCGCCGGGACGCCATGATGGCCGAACTCGGCGCGCGGAACGGTGAGTACGCGGACTTCGGGTTCGATGCCAACGCCGGGTATCCGTCCCCCGTACACAGGGCCGCGCTTGAGGAGCGTGGGCCCACCGCCCACCACCGTCTCTCGTGGTCCTACCTTGACGCGCTGCCCAGGTGGCAGCACCTGAAGAAGGTCCGTTTCTCCGCCGAGGCGGCCGCACTGGAAAGCGGGGGCCAGCTCGGCTTCGACTTCTGATCGCGCATATGTGCCCACCCGCCGATGCCTGCGGTATCGGCGTTTGATAGACAACCACCCATGCCTCTCATCCCCGAGGAGCCTCAGATTCACGAGAGCGCCCAGGGTCCCCGCGCCACCCCGGCCACCGGCCGCGCCGCGTCGACCCCTCGTCCCGTACCCGGTCCGCGTACAGCGGCCACGCCGCGCCCCGGTCGCCCGGTGCCCGGCCCGCGGCCTGCGCCCCCGGCGCAGCGCCGGCACTCCAGCTCCGGCAGGCCCCAGGCGGCTCCGTCGGAGAATCGTTCCGCACCGCAGCTCCAGGTGATCCCCGCAACGGCCGACGGGGCGCTCGACGCCGCCGACGAGGCGGTGGATCTGCTGCTCGACTCGGGTCGCGCACCCGGCGACATCCTGGTGCTGACCACGGGCGACCAGCACCCGTGGGCGACCCACGAGCTCACCTTCGGTGAGGCCGCCTACTGGGCCCAGCACGAAGCGGGCGACGACGTCTTCTTCGCCGCGGCTGCGGCGGCGGACAGGGTCAAGCCCCGGCCCGTGGTGATCGTTGCGGTCAACAGCCCGGCCGACGACGCGGCCGCGCGGGCACTGGCCAAGGGGCGGGAGTCCGCCGGTGCGCTGCTGATCGTCTGCGGCGACCCGCAGCGGATCAACGCCGTGCTCGGCGCCGGCGTCTGAGGATCGGCGCCGGCCGGTCCGTGGCTGGTTCCAACCCGGCACGACCCGGCGGCTTCGGCGGTCCGGCTGTCCGAGAGGGCTGTCGGGCCGCCGAAGTGTGCCCAGTCAGCGTGCGGCGGAGCGATGCAGTGCCTGCGCCGCTCCGCCACCAGTACGCGACGGAACCTGCTCGGAAGTCAGGGCGGTGTCCGAGAGGGCTGAGGGCTGCGACAGTGAGTTGGGACGGCGGCCGCCCCTGCCCTCGCCGAGCACCTGCCAGCCGCCCCGGGTCAGCGTGATGTACGCGCCGCACCGCAGCCCGTGCAGTGTGCAGGCGTCCCGCAACCCCCACATCCACGCTCCGTCCTCCTCCGTCCAACGCTCGTCACCTTCACGGCAGTAGAGCAGTACCGCGGTGCGGACGGGCGTACGGCGGCGCAGATCATGCGGGATGACGCGGCGCAGGTGCGCCAGCAGTGAGTTCCGGAACTCCCAGCCGTCGGCCGTCACCGAGCGGCGGGCGAACGAGGCGCTCGCCGTCAGGCGCTCCTCGTGGTCCAGGACGGCGACCACGGCGGTGGCCGGCGTCGGCCGGTGCCTGGCATGCAGACCGCTGACCACCTCACGCGGGCTGCGCAGCAGAGGTATTCCGGCCGCTGCCCACTCGGCCGGTTCGAGCATTCTGGCAAGGCGGTTGGCGGAGTCGGCGGCTGCCGACATCGAAGTGGCTGCGGACGGAGCGAATCCGAAGGTCACGGTCCTCCCTTCGCATACGCGCCCACGATGCGGGCAGGGTCGGGTGAGGGCGCGCCGCGGCACAGCCCTTTCGGGCCCGCGAAAGGACCGTGCGGGGAGCGAGTCCAATTCTTCCTGGCGTATCGGCAGGCGGCAACGAGCAATTGGCGAGGCTGACGGTATTCAGCCGGAATGACACGGATATCCCTGCCCAGTCCGGCCCCGTCTGACGCCTCCTGTCACGCCTGAACAGCGAGGACCAGCGGAAACACCGCCTCCGCTCCGGCCCGACGCAGCAAGCGGGCTGCCACGGCGAGCGTCCAGCCGGTGTCCGAGAGATCGTCCACGAGCAGTATCGGTCCGTCCACGGCCGCCAGGGCATCCGCGAGGTCGGGCGCGACGACCAGCCTCTCGTGCAGGGCGCGGACCCGCTGCGCGCTGTTGGTCTGCGACATCCGGACCGCATCGGCGTCCGGAGCCAGGGCCACACATCCCAGCAGGGGCATCCGCCCCACTCTGGCGATGTGCCTGCCGAGCGATTCGATGAGCTGGGGTCTGCGGTCCGAGGCCATGGTGACGACACCGACCGGGCGGGGCACGGCGGCGACGGCCCCAGGCGCCCAGCCGCCGGGACCTCTGGCCCAGTCGGCCAGCACGGTCACCACGGCATCGGCCACGTCACCCGGCACCGGAGCGTCGGATGCCTGGGCCGCCAGTATCGGGCGCAGCCTGTTGCCCCAACCGATGTCGGTGAGCCTGCCCAGCGCCCGGCCGGCGCCGGAGAGCTCCGTCATGGGAATCCTGCCCTTGAGATCGACCCCCACCGACGCGAGCCCGGTCGGCCACATCTTGCGAGGTTCCACCTCCACACCAGCCCTGCGAAGCTCACCCTTCGCGGTGTCCAGAGCGGCATCGGAGACTCCCGCGCCGAACCGGGCCCCGGCACAGTTGTCGCAGCGCCCGCACGCGGTCGCCGCCTCGTCGTCGAGCTGACGGCGCAGGAACTTCATCCGGCAGCTGTCCGTCGTGGCGTAGTCGCGCATGGCCTGCTGCTCGGCAGCGCGCTGACGGGCCACCC
Source organism: Streptomyces sp. NBC_00726 (assembly GCF_045161735.1). Classification (NCBI taxonomy): domain Bacteria; kingdom Bacillati; phylum Actinomycetota; class Actinomycetes; order Kitasatosporales; family Streptomycetaceae; genus Streptomyces; species Streptomyces sp. NBC_00726. Next base: position 5,238,651 of record NZ_CP108983.1, read on the forward strand.
ACGCATAGCGTTCGGCGTCGTAGACCCAGGGCTCTCCCGTCGAGGTCCAGCCGCCCTTCACTCGTCGGACCGCCCCGTCGACGTCGAGGACCTTGAGCATGCTTTCCAGCCGTGCGCGGCGCAGGTCGACCAGCGGCTCCAGGGCGGGCAGCGAGAGTGGCCGTCCGGCCTGGCCCAGCGCGTCGAGGGTGCGCCGGACCTGCTCCTCCGGCGGGAAGCCGACCGACGCGAAGTACTGCCAGATCGCTTCGTCCTCCTTGCCCGGCAGGAGCAGCACCTCGGCATGTTCGACTCCGCGTCCGGCGCGGCCCACCTGCTGGTAGTAGGCGATGGGGGAGGACGGCGAACCGAGGTGCACGACGAAGCCGAGGTCGGGCTTGTCGAAGCCCATGCCGAGCGCGGAAGTCGCCACCAGCGCCTTGATGCGGTTGGCCAGCAGATCGTCCTCGGCCTGCTGCCGTTCCGCGTTCTCGGTGCGGCCGGTGTAGGAGGCGACGGTGTGCCCGCACTGGCGGAGGTACGTGGTGACCTCCTCGGCGGCCGCAACCGTCAGTGTGTAGATGATTCCCGAGCCCGGAAGCTCCTTGAGGTGGTCCCCCAGCCATGCCAGGCGGTGGGCCGCGTTGGGCAGTCGCAGCACGCTGAGGCTCAGACTCTCGCGATCCAGCGAGCCTCTCAGCACGAGCGCGTCCGCGTCGGCACCGGTACCGAGCTGCTCCGCCACGTCCGCGGTGACCCGGGCGTTCGCCGTGGCGGTGGTGGCGAGCACCGGGACGCCGGCGGGAAGGTCGGCGAGCATCGTCCGCAGTCGGCGATAGTCGGGCCGGAAGTCGTGGCCCCAGTCGGAGATGCAGTGCGCCTCGTCCACGACGAGCAGACCGGTGGTCAGGGCGAGCTGGGGCAGAACCTGGTCGCGGAAATCAGGATTGTTGAGGCGTTCGGGGCTGACCAGCAGGATGTCGACCTCACCGGCGGCCACTTCGGCCTGCACGGTGTCCCACTCCTCCATGTTGGACGAATTGATCGTGCGCGCGCTTATGCCGGCGCGGGCCGCCGCCGCGACCTGGTTACGCATCAGCGCCAGCAGCGGCGAGACGATGACCGTCGGTCCGGCGCCCCGGGCGCGCAGAAGGGAGGTGGCGACAAAGTACACTGCGGACTTTCCCCAGCCGGTGCGCTGGACCACCAGTGCTCGACGCCTGTCCGCGACAAGTGCCTCGATGGCCCGCCACTGGTCCTTACGCAGCCGCGCGGTACCCGAGGCATCTCCGACGAGTCGGGCCAGTACGGAATCGGCCGAAGCCCTGAGCTCTGCGCGGTCTGCGTTGGTCATGCCTCCCATGCAACCCGATGACTCCGACAACCGCGAACAGCCGATTACCCTCTGTGGATAAGTTATCCACAGGGGGTAGCGGAAATGTGCGGGTCGCGAGACGGTCTGGCCATGAACAAGCACCCCGAATCAATCGGTCCCTCCGAGGAACAGCAGATCACCCTGCGAGGCCCGGCCGAGCTGGCCGATGCTCTCCCCTATCTCATGGGCTTCCATCCGAGCGACAGCGTGGTCATGGTCGGCCTGCACGGTGGCCGTGGCCGGTTCGGATCCAGGCTCAGGCTCGGTATTCCGCATTCCCCGTCGGAATGGCCGACGGTCGCCGATCAGCTCGCCGAGTGCCTGATCAAGGGAAGTGAGCGGCGTGACGCCCGGCCCGACGCCATCGTCGTCTTCCTCTGTCAGGACCCGGTGGACGGCGAGACGGGCAATCAGACCATGGAGCGCCTGCGGCCGTTCGCCCAGCGGCTGCGTACGGCGTGCGGAGCGCTGGACGTGCCCGTCCTCGAAGTGCTGTGCATCTCGGGCAACCGCTTCTGGTCCTATGTCTGCCCCGATGCCCGCTGCTGCCCGGCAGAAGGGAACCTGCTGGCCATGCCCGGCACCTCGGTGATGGCGGCGGCGGCCACCTACGCCGGCATTCAGGTGCGGGGATCGCTGCGCGAGATGGAGGCGAGGCTCACCCCGCACACTCGCACATCGGCCACCGCCCAACTGCGCGCCCTGGACGCGGCGGGCAGCGCGATGGTGCCGTTGCTGCTCGACCGGGAACGCCGCCAGGAGCTCGGCGCTGAAACACTGAAGCTCGCCGGCCGCCTGCTGGACCGCCTCGGGAAGGCGCCCGCGACGACGCCATCCCTCGCGGACATCAACGACGACGGACTGATCAGCGACGAGGAGGCCGCGTCGATGATTCTCGGCCTCCAGGACAGGGAGATCCGCGACCGGGCGGCCGAGTGGATGGAAGGGCCGAAGGCGTATGCGGCCTTGAGGCTCTGGCGAGCGCTGGCCCGCCGCTGCGTCGCCCCGTATGAAGAGCACGCCGCAGCTCCGCTCACCCTGGCGGGCTGGGTCTCCTGGTCGACCGGCGACGAACCGGCGGCGCGCGTCGCGCTGGGGCTCGCCCTGCGCCTCGACCCGCATTACACCTTCGCGCAACTGCTGCATGAGGCGTGCAATCAGGGCCTCGACCCGGAAACGCTGCGGCGCTGTCTGCGGGGCGAGCGCAGCGAGCGGGCAGCCCGGCACGGCCGGCGTGCGGAACGGGTCGCGGGGGCCCGTCCTGCACGGGTGAAGCCTGCCGGGCGCGCCAGGACGCGCCCTGGTTCCACTCGGCCCGGCCCGGGCGCGGCGGACAGGCGGCGGTCCGCCCGGCCAGGGGTGCAAGGACGTCGCGGGACCAGGACCGGCCGTTGAGACCAGTGCGGCGCCGGGTTCCGGCGCCGCACGCGGGGCCGGCTGTATGCCTCGCGCCGACACGGGGATGCCCGGCCCGCGCTTTTCCGGAGGCCCGGGAGCGGGCTCCGGGGGCTGGCGAAGAGTCACCGGGAAGGGAGTGTTTATCGTCAGGAAGACGACTATGATCGCGGCATGCCGCCCTACGACCCGTCGACTTTTCCACCGTTCGCCGTCACCGTCGACCTGGTGGTGCTCACGGTGCGTCGGCACGCCCTCTGCGCGCTGGTGGTACGTCGGGGCGAGACCCCGTTCCAGGGCAGATGGGCACTGCCGGGCGGTTTCGTCAGGGCGGATGAGGATCTGGGCGCCGCGGCGGCACGTGAGCTTGCCGAGGAGACCGGCCTGTGCGCACAGGATCCGGTCGCCCCGGCCGTAGGCAACGGTGCCCACCTGGAACAGCTCGCCACGTACGGGGATCCGGCCCGGGACCCGAGGATGAGGGTTGTCAGCGTCGCCCATCTCGCACTGGCCCCCGATCTGCCCGCTCCCAGAGCGGGAGGCGACGCGAACAGCGCGCGATGGGCGCCCGTCGAGGACCTGCTCGGACCTGAGGGCGGCTACGCGCCGGATGGCGAGCACCAGGCGCCGTTGGCCTTCGACCACGCGAAGATCCTCGCCGACGGGGTCGAGCGGGCCCGGTCCAAGATCGAGTACTCCTCGCTGGCCACGGCCTTCTGCCCACCCGCCTTCACGGTCGGAGAGCTGCGCCGGGTGTACGAGGCGGTGTGGGGCGTGGTGCTGGATCCGAGGAACTTCCACCGCAAGGTGACGGGTACGCCAGGCTTCCTGGTGCCGACCGGGGGCACGACAACGCGGCAGGGGGGCCGTCCGGCCCAGCTGTTCCGGTCAGGCACAGCGACCGTGCTCAACCCGCCGATGCTGAGGCCCGAGGTCTAGGCACTCCCAGCCCTGGGTGGAGACATGGGACGCCGCGCGCTCCACCTTGCGTAAAAAGTTCAATATGTCGGGTTATCGTGCTGCGGTACTCACTCGCCGCGGGCGGCTCCGCCTTCGCCGTCCCTGTTCCTGCGAGAGAAGCGATGCTCCAGGCCGTCGGACTCACCAGCACCCCCTCCCGTGGACAAGCCCCCGCCGTGGACGACCTCACCTTCGACGCGGAGCCGGGATGCGTCACCGCACTGCTGGGGGCGCCGGGTTCCGGGAAGACCGCGGCCCTGCGGTTGATGCTCGAACTGGAGCAGGGCCGGGGGGTGACCTACTTCCGAGGCCGGCCGCTGCACCGCGTCCCGAACCCGGTCGGTGAGGTGGGAGTGGTGCTGGGTGATGTGCCGGGGCACCCCGCCCGCACCGTTCGCGGGCAACTCCGCATGCTCTGCACCGCGGCGGGCGTACCCGTATCCAGGGCCGACGAACTGCTCGACGCGGTGGGCCTTGCCGGTCTGCGGGATCAGCGCATCGCCACGCTCTCCCTCGGCATGGACCGCCGGCTGGCGCTCGCCTGCGCGTTGCTCGGGGACCCGCATACGCTCCTTCTGGACGATCCGGCGGAGGGTCTGGCGCCGAGGGAGGCCGACTGGGTGCACGGGATGCTGTGCTCCCATGCCGAGCGCGGTGGAACCGTCCTGTTCGCGACCAGGGATCCCAAGGAGGCTGCCCGCTCGGCGGGTCATGTGGTCACCCTCGACGGTGGGCGCATGGTCGCCGACCAGGATGGGGCGGCCTTTTCCCGTACCCGCCTGCGGCCTCGTGTGGCGGTCCGCTCCCCGCAGGCCGCCCGCCTTGCCGTGATCGTCAGCCGGGAAGCGCGTGCTGCCCGGCGATCCGTGGAGGTCGTCGCCGAGGCGGCCGGCAATCGGCTCTCCGTGTACGGCAGCAGCTGCGCGGAAGTGGGCGACGCCGCGTTCCGGCACGGGCTTCCCGTTCACCAGCTCGCCGACGAAGTGGGCGACGCACGTCCCGTGGGCGCGGCTGCGGCCCCGGCCGGCCATCGCACCGCCGATGACCACCCCGGCGCATCCTCCCGCCCCCCACTCGCCGTCGCGCGGGGCGAGCTTCCGCCGCCGATCAGGCGGCGTCCGGCCCGAGGTCCGTTGCGGCCGGTGCGGTACGAACTACGCCGCCTGTTCGGTGTGCGGACGACAACTGTGATCCTGGCCGTCGTTCTGGCCGTTTCCGTTGGCCTCTCCGTGCTGCTGGCCCGTGACGGCCGCACCCCGCTCGTCCATGTGATCGCCGCCTGGCCTTCGCTGCTGCCGCTTCCGCCCGCCGCACTCGGGGCCGGCCTTCTCGGGGCGCTCTCCTTCGGCGACGAGTTCCGCTATCCAGCGCTCGCCGCGGGGCGGGGGAGTGTGCCCCGCAGACTCGGGCTGCTCCTCGCCAAGCTGGCGGTGTCCGGGGGAGTCGCCCTCCTGCTGGCGCTGTTCGTCGTGCTGGGCTCGGCTGCGACCCTGCGCGTCGTGTACGGCGGGAGCCTGCTCGATGTCCCCTCGAACGTGGTGTCGCTGGCGGTGAGCTGGTCCGCTCTGACCGTCGGTTGCGCCTGGGCCGGGCTGCTGGCCGCCGGCGTCTTCCGGGTGACGACCGCGGGCATCGCCGCCGTGCTCGCCGTACCCGTGGTGATGGTGCCGCTTGTCGAGCGAATGCCGAAAGTGGCGAGCACGCGTTCGATGGCTGGGCTTCCGGGCCGGCTGCGGGACCTGGCCTGGCTCCAGTGGCCGGGAGGGGTGGACCGGTGGATGTTGGCCGGTGCGCGAATCGTGGCGCATCCCGTGGGGGCGGCCCTGGCGCTGTCCCTGTCCGCTTTGACCTGCGCGTTTCTTCTCGCCGGCCTTCGCGGGAGGGTGCGGTGGTGAGCGCGCGGCAGGGCGGGCGGCAACCTCTCCGTAACCCCTACTGTGAAACGTCCGGTTTATACCAGTAAGGCGTCAATTGAGGGGCCGGTGCCGATCACCCTTTCGTGTGCTTTTCAGCAAAGACCTCAAGGGGTGGATGAGACCCGCCGACAAAGGATGCGTGAGTACCCTTGCGCACACCATGATGACCACCGCCCGCTCCGCCGATTCCGGCCTCGCCGGCCCGGGTGAACTCGACCGTTACTCGTACGCGGATGCGCCGGCCGGCGAGCGTGCCGCCGCGCGCTCCTGGGACGGCGCCGAAGCCGAACTCGGCCGGGTGGGCCGACGAGGCTCGGCCAGCCGCGGCCGCGGGCTCCACGGCCAACTTGTTCAGCAGCTGGGGCAGATGATCGTCTCCGGCGACCTCGGCGCGGACCGCCCCTTGGTGCCCGAGGAGATCGGCCAGCGTTTCGAGGTTTCCAGGACTGTCGTGCGGGAATCACTGCGCGTGCTGGAGGCGAAAGGGCTGGTCAGCGCCCGCCCCAATGTCGGTACCCGGGTGCGGCCGGTCAGTGACTGGAATCTGCTCGATCCCGACATCATCGAATGGCGCGCCTTCGGCCCGCAGCGTGATGACCAGCGCCGTGAGCTGGGCGATCTCAGGTGGACGATCGAGCCGCTTGCCGCCCGCCTTGCCGCAGGCCATGGGCGCGAGGATCTTCAGCAGCGTCTTGTCGACATGGTCGAGATCATGGGGCACGCGCTCGGCCAGGGTGACATGATCACGTGCGCCCGTGCCGATGCGGAGTTCCACTCTCTGCTCATTCAGGCCGCCGGCAACCGCATGCTGGAGCACCTTTCCGGGATCGTGTCCGCGGCGTTGCAGGTGTCCGGCGGCCCGGCCACCGCATGTGACCGGCCCAGTGAGGCATCGCTCGCCCTGCACGCGCGCATCGTGGACGCCCTCGCGTCCGGTGACTCGGCGGGCGCCGAGTCGGCCATGCGCCAGTTGCTGGTCGGGCACCACGAGACGGAACGCGTGGTGCCGGCGCCGCGCGAGCAGCACTGACCGGGGCGCGGTCAGGGTGTACGTGCCACGTGCCGTCGGACCTCGGCGGTCCGGCGGCGCAGGGCGAAGAGATGTCGCCTTGGTCGTGTTCATCGCAAATGAGGTGTGACTCGGGCCACGCGGAACGGCCGTAACACTCCTTGAAACAGCGCGATGACTTAAGAGGTGACCGTCGCAGAAGGAATACAGCAGCCGTTCAGGGCGCTGTGCAGTTCTGAGGCCAAGCCCGCGCCGTCGGTGCATTCCCCGCCCGTCGGTCGTCGGTTCCAGCCCTCTTCGGGCCGGGCCGGAAGCCGTTTCCATCGTTCCGAGAGGTTGTTCGTGTCGGCCAGCACATCCCGTACGCTCCCGCCGGAGATCGCCGAGTCCGAATCTGTGATGGCGCTCATTGAGCGGGGAAAGGCTGATGGGCAGATCGCCGGCGATGACGTGCGTCGGGCCTTCGAGGCTGACCAGATTCCGCCAACCCAGTGGAAGAACGTTCTGCGCAGCCTCAACCAGATCCTCGAGGAAGAGGGTGTGACGCTGATGGTCAGTGCCGCGGAGCCGTCGAAGCGCGCCCGCAAGAGCGTTGCAGCGAAGAGCCCGGCCAAGCGCACCGCCACCAAGACCGTCGCGGCCAAGACGACGGTGACGCGGACCGTGGCGGCGCCCGCCGCACCGGCCGCCGAGCCCGCGAGCCCGGCGGCCGAGGAGACCCCTGCGGCCGCGCCCGCGAAGAAGGCCGCAGCCAAGAAGACGGCAGCCAAGAAGACCGCCGTGAAGAAGACGGCGGCCAAGAAGACGGCCTCCAAGAAGGCCGGCAAGCAGGACGAGGAGATTCTCGACGGCGACGACGTCGTCGAGGAGGTCAAGGCCGGCAAGGGCGAGGAAGAGGAGGGCGAGGGCGAGAACAAGGGCTTCGTCCTCTCCGACGACGACGAGGACGACGCGCCCGCGCAGCAGGTCGCCGTCGCCGGTGCCACCGCCGACCCGGTCAAGGACTACCTCAAGCAGATCGGTAAGGTCCCGCTCCTCAACGCAGAGCAGGAAGTCGAGCTCGCCAAGCGCATCGAGGCGGGTCTGTTCGCCGAGGACAAGCTGGCGAACTCCGACAAGCTCGCCCCCAAGCTCAAGCGCGAGCTGGAGATCATCGCCGAGGACGGCCGTCGCGCCAAGAACCACCTGCTGGAGGCCAACCTCCGCCTCGTGGTGTCGCTGGCCAAGCGCTACACCGGCCGCGGCATGCTCTTCCTGGACCTGATCCAGGAGGGCAACCTCGGCCTGATCCGCGCGGTGGAGAAGTTCGACTACACCAAGGGCTACAAGTTCTCCACGTACGCCACCTGGTGGATTCGTCAGGCGATCACCCGCGCCATGGCCGACCAGGCACGCACCATCCGTATCCCGGTGCACATGGTCGAGGTCATCAACAAGCTCGCCCGTGTCCAGCGCCAGATGCTTCAGGACCTGGGCCGCGAGCCCACCCCGGAGGAGCTGGCCAAGGAACTCGACATGACCCCCGAGAAGGTCATCGAGGTCCAGAAGTACGGCCGTGAGCCGATCTCCCTCCACACCCCGCTGGGTGAGGACGGGGACAGCGAGTTCGGTGACCTGATCGAGGACTCCGAGGCGGTCGTCCCGGCCGACGCGGTGAGCTTCACACTCCTCCAGGAACAGCTCCACTCGGTGCTGGACACGCTGTCCGAGCGTGAGGCGGGCGTGGTCTCCATGCGCTTCGGCCTCACCGACGGACAGCCGAAGACGCTGGACGAGATCGGCAAGGTCTACGGCGTGACGCGCGAGCGCATCCGTCAGATCGAGTCCAAGACCATGTCGAAGCTGCGCCACCCGTCGCGCTCTCAGGTCCTGCGCGACTACCTGGACTAGGCCGCAACGGCGTCAGGTCGGAGTGAGGGCCCGGATTCCATGGGGATCCGGGCCCTCGCCGTGTCGTGTCCCGATCTTCACGTGCGGCGCAAGGCGAAAGTGCGCATCAGTGTTGGTGGAATGACTCTGGGTAGGCATGGTCCATCACAGAGTCAGGAGTACGCATGTCCCGCACTGTCGTCCGCACCTTGACCGGGGCGCTCGCCCTTGCCGCCACAACGGCCGTGATACCGCTCGCTTCCCCCGCCCCGGCGGCCGCCGACAGCATCATCATCGGAGGCCGGCCGGCCCACGTGGCGGACAGCCCCTGGGTGGTGGCGCTGTCCAGCCGTGACCGGTTCGGGGGTACCCGGGCCGGTCAGTTCTGCGGCGGTGTCGTGGTGGAGCCGAAGAAGGTGCTCACCGCGGCCCACTGCCTGAGCCGGGAGGCGCTGGGCACGGAGGTGGACCAGGTGAGCGATCTGCGGATCATCTCCGGCCGGGACGAGCTGAACGGCACGGGCGGCAAGGAGATCCCGGTGAGCGGGACGTGGGTCAACCCCGGGTTCGACGCCACCACCAACAGCGGGGACGTCGCCGTACTGACCCTTTCCGAGGCGCTGCCCCAGGGGGACGCGATTCCCCTGGCCGAGGCCGGTGACTCGGCGTACAAGGCGGGGACCCCCGCCGTCGTCTACGGATGGGGTGACACCACCGGATACGGCGACTACGCGTCGTCACTCAGGTCCGCACAGGTGGATGTCCTGCCCGACAGCTCGTGCGAGCGGGCGTACCCGGGCGGCAGCACCGGCACGTACGACGCCTCATCGATGCTCTGCGCGGGCGAACCGGAGGGCGGGTACGACGCCTGCCAGGGAGACAGCGGAGGGCCTCTGGTGGCGCAGGGGAAGCTTGTGGGGCTGGTGTCGTGGGGGAACGGCTGCGGGCGTGCCGGGAGCCCCGGTGTCTATACGCGGATCTCCGCCGCCATCGGCTGGATGGCGAACGCCGGCTGACGGCGCGGGCTCCCGCAGGTACGAGAACGGGCGGCTTCCCTCACGGGGAGGCCGCCCGTCGGCCGGTCCGGGACCGGCCCCTGGCTCGTCGTGGATGCAGAGGTGTCAGTGTTCCTCTTCGGCGGCTTGGGCCTGCACGGCCGTCAGCCGGTCCGTCTCATCCTGTATTTCCGCGGCGATCTTCTTGAGTTCCGGCTCGAACTTGCGACCGTGGTGGGCGCAGAAGAGCAGTTCACCGCCACTGATGAGTACGACGCGCAGGTATGCCTGGGCGCCGCAACGGTCACAGCGGTCTGCTGCGGTCAGCGGGCTCGCGGGGGTCAGAACAGTAGTCACGTCGCCTCTTCTCTAGCTCGACGAGCTGTCGTACCAGGGTCAACATCCAACCAGGCCGAAAACGTTCCCGCTCGTGGCTTTTCTTCGAAACTTCTTCTCGGGATGGCTGTCTGTTGCCGGTTCGCGGCGAATGTGCCGTATTGCGTGGCGCTACGGGTTTCGCGTTGCTTGGCTTGGTCAGTCCGGGCCGGCTGGCTTGCCGGTTGTTCATGAGGACGTGCCCGGAGCCTAAATGGTTCATGCCTGGAAGGGAACGTGATGTGCACGTCACCCCTGCGAGGGGATCGAACATGTATGCGAGCCTGGTTTAGGGTGAGGTTCTTCTAGGGTGGCGTTTCACCCGCTCTACCAGGCATCGGTACCCTCACAGCGGCACCGAAGCCGAGCCCGTGACCCACAGGGCCCCAAATGAAATTCAGCGAGGAGCGAACCGCGTGACCGCCGATACGTCCGTGCCGTCCACTGCGCTGCTGACCGGAGCAGACCGAGACGGCTCCAACTACACCGCGCGGCACCTGCTCGTACTCGAGGGGCTCGAAGCGGTTCGCAAGCGCCCGGGTATGTACATCGGGTCCACCGACAGCCGCGGTCTGATGCACTGCCTCTGGGAGATCATCGACAACTCCGTCGACGAAGCCCTCGGCGGCTACTGCGATCACATCGAGGTCGTACTCCACGACGACAACTCCGTCGAGGTCCGGGACAACGGCCGGGGCATTCCTATCGACGTCGAGCCCAAGACGGGTCTTTCCGGCGTCGAGGTCGTCATGACCAAGCTGCACGCCGGAGGCAAGTTCGGTGGCGGCTCCTACGCCGCATCCGGCGGTCTGCACGGTGTGGGCGCCTCCGTCGTGAACGCCCTCTCTGCCAGGCTCGACGTCGAGGTCGACCGCAACAGCGCGACCCACTCGATCAGCTTCCGGCGCGGTGTCCCGGGGATCTTCACCGAGCAGGGTCCGGACAGCCCGTTCGACCCGGCCAATGGGCTGCGCAAGGGCAAGCGCGTCCCGAAGACGCGCACCGGCACGCGGGTGCGGTACTGGGCCGACCGGCAGATCTTTCTCAAGGACGCCAAGCTCAACCTGGAGACGCTTCACCAGCGGGCCCGCCAGACGGCCTTCCTCGTCCCCGGCCTGACCATCGTCGTGCGCGACGAGCGTGGCCTGGACGGAGCGGGCAAGACGGAGGAGACCTTCCGCTTCGACGGAGGCATCAGCGAGTTCTGCGAGTACCTGGCCCAGGACAAGGCCGTCTGCGACGTCCTGCGCCTGACCGGGCAGGGCACGTTCAAGGAGACCGTCCCGGTCCTGGACGACCGCGGACACATGACGCCCACCGAGGTCACCCGGGAACTGGGCGTGGACATCGCGCTGCGCTGGGGTACCGGGTACGAGACCAACGTGAAGTCGTTCGTCAACATCATCGCCACCCCCAAGGGCGGCACCCACGTGACCGGGTTCGAGCGCTCCGTGACCAAGACGGTCAACGAGGTGCTGCGCTCCGCGAAGCTGCTGCGCGTGGCGGAGGACGACATCGTCAAGGACGATGCCCTTGAGGGCCTTACCGCGGTCGTGACCGTACGCCTGGCGGAGCCGCAGTTCGAGGGCCAGACGAAGGAGGTGCTCGGCACCTCGGCGGCCAACCGGATCGTCGCCAACGTGGTGGCCAAGGAGCTCAAGGCGTTCCTGACCTCCACCAAGCGGGACGCGAAGGCTCAGGCCAGGGCCGTCCTCGACAAGGCGGTGGCGGCCGCTCGCACCCGGATCGCGGCCCGCCAGCACAAGGAGGCGCAGCGCCGCAAGACGGCGCTGGAATCGTCCTCCCTGCCGGCGAAGCTCGCCGACTGCCGCAGCGACGACGTGGAGCGCAGCGAGCTGTTCATCGTGGAGGGGGACTCCGCGCTCGGTACGGCGAAGCTCGCCCGGAACAGTGAGTTCCAGGCGCTCCTGCCGATTCGCGGCAAGATCCTCAACGTTCAGAAGGCGTCGGTTTCCGACATGCTGAAGAACGCCGAGTGCGGTGCGATCATCCAGGTCATAGGAGCCGGCTCCGGGCGCACCTTTGACATCGACGCCGCCCGGTACGGCAAGATCGTTCTGCTGGTCGACGCCGATGTCGACGGCGCCCACATCCGGATCCTGCTGCTGACGCTCTTCCAGCGGTATATGCGGCCGATGGTCGAGGCGGGCCGGGTCTTCGCCGCCGTGCCACCGCTTCACCGGATCGAGCTGGTCCAGCCCAAGAAGGGCCAGGACAAGTACATCTACACCTACTCGGACAACGAACTGCGCCAGCGGCTCATGGAGCTCCAGCGCAAGAACATCCGCTACAAGGACTCGATCCAGCGCTACAAGGGGCTGGGTGAGATGGACGCCGACCAGCTGGCGGAGACGACGATGGACCCCCGCCACCGCACGCTGCGGCGGATCAACATCGGTGACCTGGAGTCCAGCGAGAAGGTCTTCGACCTGCTGATGGGCAACGAAGTGGCGCCGCGCAAGGAGTTCATCACCAGCTCGGCGGCGACGCTGGACCGCTCGCGCATCGACGTCTGAGCCACCGCTTCAGGGCCCGGCCGGTGTTCGGCGCGGGCCCGGATTCCGATGTCGTCTCCACCCGTGGGTGGAGACGACATCTCCACCCATGATCCACCCGGGAGCCGATCTGCTGGGCCGGGTCCTTCCGTAGCTTCGGAGATGCAGAACTTCTCGCGCATCTCGGAGGCGCCCATGTCCGGGCTCGTCAATGTCCTGGTGATCATCGCGGTCATCGCCCTCGTCGTGGTCCGTCAGTGCTCGGCGCAACGGATCTCCGGCGGCCGGCGCTGGTGGGTGCTGCCCGGTGTTCTGTGCTTCATGGCCCTGAGGGAGCCGGGACTCGTGGATCCGCACCATCGGATAGCCTCGGCCGTCGTCCTGGGCGCCGAACTCGTCGTCGGGCTGGTCATGGGTGCCGGATGGGCGTGGACATCCCGCGTCTGGCGTGCTGAGGACGGCTCCCTGTGGAGCAAGGGGACCCGGGCCACCGCCCTGGTCTGGGCCGGCGGACTGGCCCTGCGGGCGGCTCTGTACGGCGTCGCGGTGGTGCTGGGCGTCCATCAGGGCAGCCCCGCCCTGATGGCGGGTCTCGCGGCGACTCTGCTGATACGGGGCGGGCTGCTGGCACGCCGGGCCGCAGCGATATCCGGACCGCAGGGCGGGCCCGTCGTCGGCGCCGCGGTGCGGCAGGAGTGGAAGGACCGCGTGTGACACCCGATGCCTGGACGAGCTGGCCGTCGAGGGAAGCACTCGCCCGGGACACCCCTAGTCGCCCCCGCAGAGTGTTCGCCTGGTCGGTGCGGGCCGGCCTGCTCACGCTGATGCTGTGGGGGACCTTCACCAACGGGCAGTTCGGGCCCTGGGAGATCGTCGTCGGGCTGATCGGGGTGCTCGTCTGCGCACTGCTCGCCGTCGCCTTCTTCCGGACAACTCTCGACAACCGCCTGTGGCCGTCGCTCGGTCTGCTCGGGATGCTCATGCTGGCCGGATTCGGGGCGGGGCAGGCGGGGGCGACCGTACCCGCGACGGTGCTCTGGTGCGCCTGCGCCGTCGCCGCCCTGGAACGGCTGCCGCTGGTGGCGGGAGCGCCGGCCACAGCGGTGGCCCTCGGCGCCTACGTGGTGGTCGACACCGACGACTGGCTGACCACCGCGGCGACCACGGTGGGGCTCTGCCTCGCCGGGTATGTGCTCCGGCTGGACGCAGAGGCCCGGGGCAGTGCGCAACGGCTGCTCGCCCAGGAACGGGCGGCCCTGGTCGCGGAGGCGGAGCGGGCCGCGCTGGATGAGCGTTCCAGGATCGCCCGGGAGATCCACGACGTGCTGGCCCACAGCCTCTCCGCGCAGCTGGTGCACCTGGAGGCCGCACGCCTGCTGATCGAGAGGGAGCCCGAGGGGGAGTTCCGGGATCAGGTTCTGCAACGGGTGGTCGCGGCCCGGTCGATGGCCAGGGAGGGCCTGTCCGAGACCCGCCAGGCGCTCTCCGCGCTACGGGGTGAGGTGGCGCCGGTGGAGGACTTCCTGAGGCAGCTGGTGACGGCTGAGCCGGCCGAGGTCAGGGTCGAGGGTGCGCGGCGCACCCTGACCGCCCAGGCGTCGCAGGCGGTCCGGCGAGTGGCCCAGGAGGCCCTGACCAACGTGCGCAAGCACGCGCCCGGAGCCAGGGTGCAGCTCCGGCTGGAGTACCAGCCCGACTTCGTCGTGCTGGAGGTCAAGGACTCGGGAGGGCGGAGTCCGGAAGGGGACCTGGCTGTCAGCGGTTCCGGATACGGTCTGCTCGGGATGCGGGAGCGGGCCGAGCTGCTGGGCGGCACGCTGGAGGCAGGCCCGGGCAAGGAGGGGTTCGTGGTGAGTCTGCGGGTGCCCGCGTGACGGCGCGGGTGGTGGTGGCCGACGACCAGGCGGTGGTACGGGAAGGCATCGTTATGCTGCTCGGCCTGCTGCCCGGCATCGAGGTCGTCGGATCGGCGAAGGACGGGGAGGAAGCGGTCGCGCAGGTGGCCGAGCATGCGCCGGACGTGGTGCTGATGGACCTGCGGATGCCCCGCTGCGACGGGGTGGAGGCGACCCGGCGCATCCGTGAGGAGTTCCCCGGCACGCAGGTCGTGGTGCTCACGACCTTCGCGGACGACGACTCCCTGTTCCCCGCGCTCCGGGCGGGGGCGCGGGGCTACCTCACCAAGGACGCCGGGGGCGACGAGATCGTGAGGGCCGTCCACGCCGTCCTCTCGGGTGAGGCGGGGCTCTCGCCGACGGTGCAGCGCCGACTCCTGGAGCAGGTGACCGACGGGCCCCTCGTGACCGGTGGCGGCGGTGAGCCGGAGCCGCCGGACGGGATGACTCCACGGGAGGCCGAGGTGCTGGTCCTGATCGCCGAGGGGATGTCCAACGCGGACATCGCCCGCGCCCTCCACATCTCGCAGGCCACGGTGAAGAGCCACATCAACAACCTCTTCGCCAAGGCGGGCCTGCGCGACCGGGCCCAGGCGGTGCGCTATGCGTACCAGCGGGGGATGGTGCGCCCTCCCGGGAGATCCTTCACCTGAAGAGGTGAAGTCTCGCGAATGAAGTGCCCTGGATCTTCCCGATCTGCCCATTCTTGGATATGCGGCCGAAGTGGTCCGTGGACAAGGGGAGTTGTTCGGTGGAGAAGGAAGCAGGGCGCGAGTCCGCGGCGATGCGGCTCGACGACCCGTGGGACGACGCGCTGACCTCCGGGTGGGGCGAGCCGGACGACGCGGCCGGCTCCACGCCCGCCGTGGTGCCCGGACCGGCCGCACCACGCGGTGGCCACAGCGCGGCCGACATCTATCTGGAGGTGCAGCGCAGCGAGGCGTTCCAGGAGGTGCGCCGCCGCTACCGGCGTTTCGTCGTACCCGCCACCACGGCCTTCTTCGTCTGGTACCTCGCCTATGTCGTCACGGCGGTGACCGCGCCGGGGCTGATGGCGCGGCCGGTGGCCGGGGCGGTCAACGTGGCGATGGTGGTGGGACTCGGCCAGTTCCTGACCACGTTCCTGCTCACCGGGGCGTACGCGCGGCACGCGCGGCTGCGCAGGGACCGGGCCGCGCTCGATCTGCGGTGGGAGACGCAGGAGATGACACGGGGGGCGGGGCGTTGAGCGGCGACCACCAGACCCTGGCGCTGCTGCTGTTCAGCGCCTTCATCGCGGTCACCCTGGGCATCACCACGTGGGTGAGCCGCAACAGACACGGCTCGGCGGAGGAGTTCTACGCGGGCGGCCGTCTGTTCTCGCCCATGGAGAACGGTTTCGCCATCGCGGGCGACTACATGTCCGCCGCCTCCTTCCTGGGCATCTCCGGGCTGATCGCCCTGTTCGGCTACGACGGCATGCTGTATTCGGTCGGCTTCCTGGTCGCCTGGCTCGTCGTCCTGCTGCTCGTCGCCGAACTCGTGCGGAACTGCGGCCGGTTCACCCTCGCCGATGTCGTCGCGGCCCGGATGGCGGAGCGCCCGGTCCGCATCGCCGCGGGGACGTCCTCCGTCACCGTGTCCGTGCTCTATCTGGTGGCGCAGATGGTCGGTGCCGGGAGCCTCGTCGCGCTGCTTCTCGGCGGCACGAGCGGTGTCGCCCGCTCCTGGACCGTCGTCGGCGTCGGGGCGCTCATGGTCGTGTACGTCTCGCTCGGCGGGATGCGCGCCACCACCTGGATCCAGATCGTCAAGGCCGTCCTGCTGATGGCGGGCACCGTGGTGCTCACCGTGCTCGTGCTGGTCCACTTCCACGGGAACTTCAACGCGCTGCTCGACTCCGCCGCCGACCGCAGCGGGTACGGCAAGGACTTCCTGTCGCCCGGACTGCGGTACGGCGGGAGCTGGACGGCGCGCATCGACTTCATCAGCCTCGGCCTCGCTCTGGTGCTGGGCACGGCCGGACTGCCGCACATCCTGTCCCGCTTCTACACCGTCCCCACCGCCCGTGCCGCCCGCCGGTCCGTCGTCTGGTCCATCGGCCTCATCGGCAGCTTCTACCTGATGACCATCGTGCTCGGGTTCGGGGCCGCCGCGCTGGTCGGCTCGGCCGACGTACGGGAGTCGAATGCCGCCGGGAACACGGCCGTGCCGCTGCTGGCCATGGCGCTGGGCGGGGGCGAGGGCTCCACCGGCGGGACGATCCTGTTCGCCGTGGTCGCCGCCGTCGCCTTCGCGACCATCCTGGCCGTCGTAGCCGGGATCACCCTCGCTTCGTCGGCATCCGTCGCCCACGATCTCTACGCCTCGCTCAAGCGGCCCGGCGCCAAGCAGCGCAGCGAGGTGGCCGTCGCCCGGGTGGCGGCGGCAGGCATCGGTGTCGCCGCCATCGGGCTGGGCCTGCTCGCCCAGGATCTCAACGTGGCGTTCCTGGTGGGGCTCGCCTTCGCCGTTGCCGCGTCGGCCAACCTCCCGGTCCTGCTCTATTCGCTGTTCTGGCAGAACTTCACCACGCGCGGGGCGGTCTGGTCCGTCTACGGAGGGCTGATCCCCGCCGTGCTGCTCGTCGTGCTCTCCCCGGTCGTTTCCGGCGGCCCCAGCTCGCTCTTCCCCGGCGTCGACTTCCAGGTCTTCCCTCTGGAGAACCCCGGTCTGGTCTCCATCCCGCTGGGCTTCCTCGCCGGCTGGATCGGCACCGTTACCGGGAATGAGCCACCGGACGCGGCCAAGCACGCGGAGATCGAGGTGCGCGCGATGACCGGGGCCGGGGCCGTCTGAGCGCCGGCCGCCCCGACAGTCGGAGTCCGTCCGTGCAGAACACGCACTCCCCCCAGAACGGCAGCCCGTTCAGGACCTGGTGACGTACGTGGGACTCATGTCCCGAGGGGTGCCTGGGCCGGGTGGTGGCGGGTACGGTGGCGCCGGTGGGGGAGCGGAGGGACGGTCCGCGGGGGACTTGCTGAAATTCGTCTCTGATTCCGACCCCACGCAATCTGCTTGCGTTTCTTGCGCTAATCTTGCGTGTATGACGCGACGACTTGCTCAGGTGGCACAGAAGGTTGGAGTCAGCGAGGCCACGGTCAGCCGGGTACTCAACGGCAAGCCGGGCGTTTCCGACGCCACGCGGCAGGCCGTCCTCTCCGCGCTGGACGTCCTCGGCTACGAGCGCCCGACCCAGCTGCGCGGTGAACGGGCCCGCCTGGTCGGCCTCGTCCTGCCCGAACTGCAGAACCCGATCTTCCCCGCCTTCGCCGAGGTCGTCGGCGGCGCGCTCGCCCAGCAGGGCCTCACTCCGGTCCTCTGCACCCAGACCAAGGGGGGCGTCTCCGAGGCGGACTACGTCGAACTGCTTTTGCAGCAGCAGGTCTCGGGTGTGGTCTTCGCCGGTGGTCTCTACGCCCAGGCCGACGCCCCGCACGACCACTACAAGGTGCTGGCCGACCGCAAGATCCCCGTAGTCCTGATCAACGCGGCCATCGCCCATCTCGGCTTCCCCTGCGTCTCCTGCGACGACTCCGTGGCCGTCGAGCAGGCGTGGCGCCATCTGGTGTCGCTGGGTCACGAGCGCATCGGTCTGGTGCTCGGCCCCTCGGACCACATGCCCTCGCAGCGCAAGCTGGCCGCCGCCCGGGCGCTAGCGGAGGAATCCGGCACGACCATCCCGGACGAGTGGGTGACCCGGGCGATGTTCTCGCTGGAGGGCGGGCAGGCCGCCGCCACGCGCCTGCTGGACGAGGGTGTCACCGGCTTCCTCTGCGCCAGCGACCCGCTGGCCCTCGGGGCCGTGCGCGCGGCGCGGCGGCGGGGCCTTTCGGTGCCCGACGACGTGTCCGTCGTGGGATACGACGACTCGGCCTTCATGAACTGCACCGAGCCTCCGCTCACCACCGTTCGCCAGCCGATCGAGGCGATGGGGCGGGCCGCCGTGGAACTGCTCTCCGTGCAGATCGGCGGCCGCGCCGTGCCGTCCGACGAGCTTCTTTTCGAACCGGAGCTGGTCGTCCGGGGTTCCACGGCCCAGCCCCCGCGCACGGCTTCCCGCTGATCGTCGGGATTTTGCACCACTGAAGCTGCCAATTGCGTGCTCACGGGGACGGGGGTGGCTGGGGCGGCCGGGGGCCGGTGTAGTGCCCGCTGGGGCGCATCCGCAGCGGGCGTTCCCCGTACTCCTCCAGCGCATGCGCGATCCAGCCCGCCGTACGCGAGATCGCGAACACCGTCTCGCCCGCCTCCGCGGGCATGCCCGAAGCGGCCGAGAGCACGGCCAGCGCCAGATCGACGTTGGCGTGCAGAGGGACGTCCCGCGCGGTGGTGGCCACCACATCGCGGGCGGCGGCCAGGGCCGGTCCGGCTTGCGGGACGCGTTCCAGCAGGCCGAACAGCGTACGGGCGCGAGGGTCCTCGCCCGTGTACAAGCGGTGCCCGAGCCCCGGCACCCGGCGCCCCGCCCGCAGATGGTCCGCCACCACCGGCGCGGCGCCACCGCGCTCCAGGACCTCGGCCAGCATGCGGTGGGCCAGCCCGCTCGCCGCCCCGTGCAACGGGCCTTCCAGCACGCCGAGCCCCGCCGACACCACCGCGTACGGATGAGCCCGGGCCGATGCGGCGACCCGGGCCGCCAGCGTCGAAGCGGCCAGATCGTGGTCGATGAGCAGCGCAAGTGCGGTGTCCAGCACGGCGAGCGACGGTTCGTCGGGTCGGCGAGCGGTGAGTTTCGGCCACAGTTGGGCAGCCAGGCCGGAGGATGCGCCAGGTTCGTCCGGATCCGCCGTGCCGCTCTCGCGGCCACCCGCCGTCGGCAGCGCCGCGACCAGCGCTGGAATCAGGCTGCGCGCCCCGCCGAGCACCGTCTCGCGCGACAGGTCGAAGCGCAGCGGATCGGCGGCAGCGGCGGCCACCACCGCGACCCGGAGCCGGTCCGTGGACCCGCAGTGCACCGGCAGCGCACCGACCGCTCGCCGGGCCGCCGCCACCGCCTGCTCCGGGGCCGTGAAGCGGATGCCCGGCCGCAGCTCACCGGTCCACAGCCACTCGGCGACCTCCTCGTACGCATAGCGCGAGGCCAGCTCCGTCGCGTCCACGCCCCGGAAGTAGTAGCGGTTGTCGGCGATGAGGGTGATGCCGGTCCGGACGGCCGGCTCGCCCGAAGCGGAGGCCGGCTCCCTGCGCCCCGTACGCCGGGCCAGCGCGTCGACCTCCGCCGCGTCGAACGTACTGCCGCGACCGCCCGGCGCGCGGCTGCTGCTCAGCTGCCCCCGGCTCACATACGCGTACACCGTCTCGGGCTTCACCCCCAGGCGCTCGGCCGTCTCCCGCGTCGTGAGCCGCTGCCCGGCCGCCTCTGATCGCTCCGTCATGTCGCCACCGTATCCATATGCCGCCCTCGGCATCCATGCATTCATATTGATTCAATCAACATTGACAGGAATCTGGTCATGCATGGACAGTCGAATCAATATCAAGGAGTCACCCGACTGTCCACGGAGGAAGCAATGACGACCATGACCGGCGGAACACCGCTCGACGTCCCCCGAGGTCTCGCGGGTGTCGTCGTGACCGATACGGCGCTCGGCGACGTCCGGGGCCGCGAGGGCTTCTACCACTACCGCCAGTACTCGGCGGTCGAGCTGGCGCAGGCCCGGAGCTTCGAGGACGTCTGGTACCTCATGACCGAGGGCGAGCTGCCCGGCCCGGAAGCCCGCGCCGACTTCGCCGCCCGCACCGCCGCCCTGCGCGTACTGCCCGATGCCGTACGCGAGGCGCTGCCCGCCATAGCGCGGGCGAGCGCGGTGTCCGGCCCGCTCTCCGGGCTGCGTACGGCGCTCTCCCTGCTCGGCGCGTCGGCCGGATTCCGGCCGGTGTACGACATCGACGCGGACCGGCGCCGGGCCGACGCCCTGGCCGTCTGCGCCGCCGTCCCCACCGTGCTGACCGCCCTGCACCGCCTCGGCCAGGGCCTCGAACCCGTCGAGCCGCGCGCCGACCTGCCGCACGCGGCCAACTACCTGTACATGCTCACCGGTGCCGTCCCGGATGCCGCCCGGGCCAGGGCCGTCGAGCAGTATCTGATCTCCACGATCGACCACGGCTTCAACGCCTCGACGTTCACCGGACGGGTCGTCGCCTCGACCGGAGCGGACGTCGCCGCCTGCCTGGTGGCCGCCGTCGGAGCACTCTCCGGCCCCCTGCACGGCGGCGCCCCGAGCCGCGCCCTGGACACGCTCGACGCGATCGGCACCCCCGACCGCGTCGACGGCTGGATCCGCGAACGCGTCCTCGCCGGCGACCGCATCATGGGCTTCGGCCACCCGGTCTACCGCACCGAGGACCCCCGCTCGCGCATGCTCCGGTCCATCGCCCAGAGCTTCGGCGGCCCGCTCGTGGAGTTCGCCGTCGAGGTGGAACGCCAGGTCGAGGCGATCCTCGCCGAGCTCAAGCCGGGACGTGAGCTGCACACCAACGTCGAGTTCTACGCCGGAGTGGTCATGGAGCTGTGCGGGCTGCCGCGCGAGATGTTCACACCCACCTTCTGCACGGCGCGGGTCGTGGGCTGGAGCGCCAATATCCTGGAACAGGCGGAGGACTCCAAGATCATCCGCCCGGCGGCCCGCTATGCCGGCCCGCCCCCGCCGCAGCCGGTCCCGGCCGTCTGACCCCGCAGGAAGGCACCCGTTGAGCTCGTCGTCGCCCCACCGCCCCCGTATCCCCGTCGTCGTCCTCGCGGGATTCCTGGGATCCGGCAAGACGACGCTGCTCAACCACCTCCTGCTGCACCGCGCGGGCAACCGGATCGGCGTGATCGTCAACGACTTCGGGGCCATCGAGATCGACGCCATGACGGTCTCCGGGCAGGTCGGGTCCACCGTGTCGCTGGGCGGCGGCTGCCTGTGCTGCGCGGTCGACGCGAGCGAACTGGACACCTATCTGGAGACCCTGACCCGGCCCTCCGCCCGGCTCGACGTCATCGTCATCGAGGCGAGCGGCCTCGCCGAGCCGCAGGAACTCGTCCGCATGATCCTCGCCAGCGACAACCCGCACATCGTGTACGGGGGACTGGTCGAGGTGGTCGACGCCGCCGAGTTCGAGGCGACCCGGGAACGCCATCCGGAGATCGGCCGCCATCTCGCGGTGGCCGATCTCGTCGTGCTCAACAAGACTGACCGGGCCGGGGACGAGGAGTGCGCCCGGGTCCGCAAGGCCGTCGCGGAGACCGGAAGCACGGCCGCCGTCATCCCGGCCACGTACGGGCGCATCGACCCCGAGCTGCTCTTCGATCCGGCGCTGCGGCCCGAAGGCGAGGAGAAGGCCCGTCAGCTCACCTTCGAGGACCTCTATCTGGAGGAGTGCGCGGCGGAGGACGGTGACGGGCACGGGGGCCATCTGCACACCGCGTACGAGAGTGTCGACTTCGACTCCAGTGTGCCGATGGACCCCCGCAGGCTGATGCGGTTCCTCGACTCACGGCCCGAGGGGCTGTACCGCATCAAGGGGTACGTCGACTTCGGCGCGGGCGACCCCGGCAACGCCTACGGGGTGCACGCCGTAGGCAGGTTCCTGCGGTTCGCCCCCAGGCCCTGGACCCGCGGCGAGCCGAAGCGGACCCAGCTCGTCCTGATCGGCTCAGGCATCGACGTACCGGCCCTGCGCGAAGAACTGAGGGGCTGCGGGATTACGGAGGACCAGGCCGGGGAAACGCGACAGGACGCCGCACACGAGCGAGCTATGTGGGGCGTCCTGCGTTACGTACAACAGCCCGGCGACGACGACGCGTAGGGGCGCGCCCCGGCGCCGGGCCGGACGGCCTACGCCGGGCCGGCGATCACCGCGACCGGGCTCTCCAGCGGCGTCCCCGAACCGTCGCGCCGTGGGTCGGGCTCGGGCAGCGACGCCGGAGCGCCGTTCTTCTGCGCCGCCCTGGCCGGCAGCGCGCCCGCCCAGGCGAACACCAGCACGTCTTCGCCCTTCAGGAACCGCTGACAGCGCACCCCACCGGTCGCCCGGCCCTTGCGCGGATACTGGTCGAACGGGGTGAGCTTGCAGGTCAGGACCGAGTCGTCCAGCGTGCCGTTCGAACCGGCGACCGTGAACACCGCGGCGTCCGCCGCCGGGTCCACCGCCGCGAACGACAGCACCCTGGCACCCGCCCCCAGCTTGACGCCCGCCATACCGCCGGCCGGCCGCCCCTGCGGGCGCACCTGCGCGGCCGGGTAGCGCAGGAGCTGCGCGTCCGACGTGATGAAGACCAGGTCCTCCTCGCCCGTCCGCAGCTCCACCGCACCGACGATCCGGTCACCGTCCTTGAGGGTGATGACCTCCAGCTCGTCCTTGTTGGCGGGATAGTCCGGCACCACGCGCTTGACGACGCCCTGCGACGTACCGATGGCGAGACCCGGTGAAGCCTCGTCGAGCGTGGTGAGGCAGACGACCTCCTCGTCCGCCTCCAGTGTCAGGAACTCCCCAACCATCGCCCCGCCCGACAGATTGGGCGCCGCGTGGGTGTCCGGCAGCTGGGGGAGATCGATCACCGGGAGCCGCAGCAGCCGCCCGCCGGACGTCACCACTCCGACGTCACCGCGAGCCGTCGCCGCCACCGCCGAGACGATCGCATCGTGCTTGGCCCGCTTGGCGCCCTCGGCGACGACGATCGGCTCGTCGTTGGCCGTACGCGCCAGCAGGCCCGTCGAAGACAGCAGCACCCGGCACGGGTCGTCCGCCACCTCCAGCGGCACCGACGCGACCTGCGAACCGGCCGACTCCAGCAGCACCGTGCGCCGGGCCGTGCCGAACTTCTTCGCGACCGCGGCCAGTTCCGCGGAGACCAGCTTGCGCAGCTCGGTGTCCGATTCCAGGATCGTCGTCAGCTCGGCGATCTCGGCGGTCAGCCGGTCCCGCTCGCTCTCCAGCTCGATCCGGTCGAAGCGGGTGAGCCGGCGCAGCGGGGTGTCCAGGATGTACTGCGTCTGGATCTCGCTCAGCGAGAAGCGCTCCATGAGCCGCTCCTTCGCCTGCGCCGAATTGTCGCTGGACCGGATCAGCCGGATGACCTCGTCGATGTCGACCAGCGCGACGAGCAGACCCTCGACCAGATGCAGCCGGTTGCGACGCTTGGTCCGGCGGAACTCGCTGCGCCGGCGCACCACGTCGAAACGGTGGTCGAGATAGACCTCCAGCAGCTCCTTCAGGCCCAGCGTGAGCGGCTGGCCGTCGACCAGTGCCACGTTGTTGATGCCGAAGGACTCCTCCATCGGCGTCAGCTTGTAGAGCTGCTCCAGCACCGCCTCCGGCACGAAGCCGTTCTTGATCTCGATCACCAGACGCAGGCCGTGCGCGCGGTCCGTGAGGTCCTTGACGTCCGCGATGCCCTGGAGCTTCTTCGCCGAGACCAGGTCCTTGATCTTGGAGATGACCTTCTCGGGGCCGACGGTGAAGGGAAGTTCGGTGACGACAAGGCCCTTGCGGCGCGGCGTGACGTTCTCCACGGCGGCGGTGGCACGGATCTTGAACGTGCCGCGGCCCCTGGCGTAGGCGTCCTTGATGCCGCTGAGGCCCACGATCCGACCGCCCGTCGGCAGGTCGGGACCGGGGACGTACCGCATCAGCGTCTCCAGGTCCGCGCCCGGATGCTTGATCAGATGCCGGGCCGCGGCGATGACCTCGCCCAGGTTGTGCGGCGGCATGTTGGTCGCCATGCCGACCGCGATCCCGGCCGCGCCGTTGACCAGGAGGTTGGGGTAGGCCGCCGGGAGGACGACCGGCTCCTGCTCCTGACCGTCGTAGTTCGACTGGAAGGCGACCGTCTCCTCGTCGATCGACTCCGTCATCAGCGAGGTCGCGTCGGCCATCCGGCACTCGGTGTACCGCATGGCGGCCGGCGGGTCGTCGTTGCCCAGGGAGCCGAAGTTCCCGTGCCCGTCGACCAGGGGGAGACGCATGGAGAACGGCTGGGCCATGCGCACCAGCGCGTCGTAGATCGACGCGTCGCCGTGCGGGTGCAGCTTGCCCATGACCTCGCCGACGACCCGGGCGCACTTCACGAAACCGCGGTCCGGGCGCAGGCCCATCTCGTTCATCTGGTACACGATGCGGCGGTGCACCGGCTTCATGCCGTCACGGGCGTCCGGGAGGGCTCGTGAGTAGATCACCGAGTACGCGTACTCAAGGAAGGAGCCCTGCATTTCGTCGACGACGTCGATGTCGAGGATCTTCTCCTCGAAGTCGACCGGCGGCGGGGTCTTCGTGCTGCGGCGGGCCATCGCTGCTGCGACTCCTTCACGGATTTCGAGCGGGCAACCTCAGGTTCCCTCAGGTTCTGACGCGGTCCATTGTGGACCGCCGCACTGACAACCCCGACCTCGACCCGTCCCAAAGCCCCCTCGACGTCCGTCCCGAGGCGGCGGAGGACCACCTTCCGGGGAATTTCGCTCGCAGCTTCGTCACACGGGAACTTCGGCAGGTGCCGGTTCGCTTGCATACAGTGGCGGGTGTCTTGAAGCAATCTTCGAAGCAGCCTCCCGCAGCGGCTTCTTCATATGGACATCCAGTAGCGCGATCGAAGGGACGTACATGCCCATGGGTCACACGGCCACAGCCCAGGCCGGCTCCGGCGGCTTGACAGCGACCGAGCACCGTCTGGCCAACGGCCTGCGCGTGGTGCTCTCCGAGGACCATCTGACCCCGGTCGCGGCGGTGTGCCTCTGGTACGACGTCGGCTCACGCCACGAGGTCAAGGGCCGTACGGGCCTGGCCCACCTCTTCGAGCACCTGATGTTCCAGGGCTCCGGCCAGGTCAAGGGGAACGGACACTTCGAGCTGGTGCAGGGTGCCGGCGGTTCGCTCAACGGCACCACCAGTTTCGAGCGGACCAACTACTTCGAGACGATGCCCACGCACCAGCTGGAGCTGGCCCTGTGGCTCGAAGCCGACCGGATGGGCTCGCTGCTCGCCGCGCTCGACGAGGAGTCCATGGAGAACCAGCGCGACGTCGTCAAGAACGAGCGCCGCCAGCGCTACGACAACGTCCCGTACGGCACCGCGTTCGAGCGGCTGACCGCGCTGGCCTACCCCGAGGGCCACCCGTACCACCACACCCCGATCGGCTCCATGGCCGACCTGGACGCGGCGACCCTGGAGGACGCCCGCGCCTTCTTCCGTACGTACTACGCGCCGAACAACGCGGTGCTTTCGGTCGTCGGCGACATCGACCCCGAGCGGACCCTCGCCTGGATCGAGAAGTACTTCGGCTCCATCCCCTCCCACGACGGCAAGCAGCCGCCGCGCGACGGTTCGCTGCCCACGATCATGGGCGGCCAGCTGCGTGAGGAGGTACGCGAGGAGGTGCCGGCGCGCGCCCTGATGGCCGCGTACCGGCTGCCCCACGACGGCACCCGCGAGTGCGACGCCGCGGACCTCGCCCTGACCGTGCTCGGCGGCGGCGAGTCGTCCCGGCTGCACAACCGCCTGGTCCGGCGCGACCGTACGGCCGTGGCCGCCGGGTTCGGACTGCTCCGGCTCGCCGGCGCGCCCTCCCTGGGCTGGCTGGACGTCAAGACGTCCGGCGGCGTGGAGGTGGCGGAGATCGAGGCCGCGGTCGACGAGGAGCTGGCCCGGTTCGCCGAGGAGGGCCCCACGGCCGAGGAGATGGAGCGCGCCCAGGCCCAGTTGGAGCGCGAATGGCTGGACCGCCTCGGTACGGTCGCGGGCCGCGCCGACGAACTCTGCCGGTATGCCGTGCTGTTCGGCGACCCGCAGCTCGCGCTGTCCGCTGTGAACCGGGTCCTCGACGTCACGGCCGAGGAGGTCAAGGCCGCCGCGCAGGCGCAGCTGCGGCCCGACAACCGGGCGGTCCTGGTCTACGAACCGGTCGAGCCCGCCGAAGAGGCCGACGCCGCCACCGACACCGACGCGCACGAAGGGGCGGACCAGTGACCGACGCTGCCGCGACTGGAGTTTCGATGCAGTACCACCCCCAGCCCGCACCCGGCGTGGCCCGGCCCTGGGCCTTCCCCGCACCCGAGCGGGGCTCCCTGCCCAACGGCCTCACCGTCCTGCGCTGCCACCGCCCCGGCCAGCAGGTCGTCGCCGTCGAGATCTTCCTCGCCGCCCCCCTGGACGCCGAGCCCGAGGGCCTGGACGGCGTGGCCACGATCATGTCGCGTGCCCTGTCCGAGGGCACCGACAAGCAGAGCGCCGAGGAGTTCGCCGCCGAGCTGGAGCGGTGCGGCGCCACCCTCGACGCCCACGCCGACCACCCCGGCGTCCGGGTCTCCCTGGAGGTCCCGGCCTCCCGCCTGGCCAAGGCGCTCGGCCTGGTCGCCGAGGCGCTGCGGGCGCCGGCCTTCGCCGACAGCGAGATCGAGCGCCTGGTGCGCAACCGGCTGGACGAGATCCCGCACGAGCAGGCCAACCCGGCCCGCCGCGCTGCCAAGCAGCTCTCCAAGGAGCTCTTCCCGGCCACGGCCCGCATGTCGCGCCCGCGCCTGGGCACCGAGGAGACCATCGAGCGGATCGACGCCGCGGCCGTGCGCGCCTTCTACGACGCGCACATCCGCCCCGCCACCGCGACCGCCGTGGTCGTCGGCGACCTCACCGGCATCGACCTGGACGCGCTGCTCGCCGACACCCTCGGCGACTGGTCCGGAAACGCCGCCGAGCCCCGTCCCGTCCCGCCGATCACGGCCGACGACACCGGCCGGGTGATCATCGTGGACCGCCCCGGCGCGGTGCAGACCCAGCTGCTGATCGGCCGCATCGGCGCCGATCGCCACGACAGCGTGTGGCCCGCCCAGGTCCTCGGCACCTACTGCCTGGGCGGCACGCTGACCTCCCGGCTCGACCGGGTGCTGCGTGAGGAGAAGGGCTACACCTACGGCGTGCGGGCCTTCGCCCAGGTGCTCCGCTCCGGCGCCGCCGACTCCGCCTCCGGTGCGACGGGCGCCGCGATGCTCGCCATCAGCGGTTCCGTGGACACCGAGTCCACCGGACCGGCGCTGGACGACCTGTGGAAGGTCCTGCGGACGCTGGCCGCCGAGGGCCTGACGGACGCCGAGCGCGAGACGGCCGTGCAGAATCTCGTGGGCGTCGCGCCCCTGAAGTTCGAGACGGCGGCCTCCGTCGCGGGCACCCTCGCCGACCAGGTGGAACAGCACCTCCCGGACGACTACCAGGCGACGCTGTACGCCCGCCTCGCCGAGACCGGCACTGTCGAGGCGACCGCGGCCGTGGTCAGCGCCTTCCCGGTGGACCGGCTGGTCACGGTCCTGGTCGGTGACGCCTCGCGCATCGAGGAGCCGGTCAAGGCACTCGGCATCGGAGAGGTATCGGTCGTCACGGGCTGATCTGCCACCCGGCCCGTTCAAAACGGGTGGCGGAGGAAAGTCCGGCCCGAGGAGGGTCCGGCGCGCGGTCGCGCCGGACCCTCCTCTGTGGGACGCGCTACAAAACCCCCTGTCCGTTTGGTGGCGGGAAGTCCGTCCGCTTAGCGTCGGGTCCGCTGTCCGCCACTCGTACGTACATCCGTGACGTACCGGGCAGCCTTCGCCGTTCCCGCGCCTCCCCTCACACCTTCCGCCGCCCGGCCGCGGCCAAAAGATATTCATGAATTCCCGCCCGGCATCGGAAATGCGAGCGCATTGCAATAGAGTCACGCCAGAGGTGTCGATCGGCCGCTGTTCGCGGGGATTGAGGCGGAGGTTCGGACATGCGTGTTCCGGCGCATTCGGTATGCACGGCAATCCGTGACGACATCATCTCCGGTGTCTTCGAACGCGGCAGCCGGCTCACCGAGGAGGTGCTCGCACGGCGTTACGGGGTTTCCCGCGTCCCGGTACGGGAAGCGCTGCGCACCCTGGAGTCGGAGGGCTTCGTCGTCACCCGGAGACACGCCGGAGCCTGCGTCGCCGAGCCCTCGGAGCAGGAGGCCGCTGACCTCCTGGAGGTCCGCATGCTGCTGGAACCGCTGAGCGCGGCCCGCGCGGCCCAGCGCCGGACGGACGCCCACCTCAAGGTGTTGCGCGGCCTGGTCAGGCTCGGCCAGGAGCGGGCCCGCCGGGGTGAGGGCGAGGACCTGCGCTCCCTGGCCGGCTGGTTCCACGAGACGCTGGCCCAGGCGTCCAGCAGCCCCGGCCTCATCGCCCTGCTCACCCAGCTCCGCCACAAGATCGCCTGGATGTACGCGGTCGAGCAGCCGGCCCGCCCGGCCGAAGCCTGGGCCGAGCACGGCGCCCTCGTGGACGCCGTGGCGCGCGGGGACGCGGAGCGGGCGCGTGCCCTGGCCGCGCAGCTCGCCGAACGTCACGGCGCCGCGCACCGGCTCCGCCGCACCGCCCGCCCCGCCACCGTGCCCCGGGCCGGCCGTGTGAGGGCTTCGCAACGTGCCGTAAACACCGCGAGCGGCCGGAATTAACAAAGGGCGCGTACAAATAAAGAAAGGCGCGTGTAAAAAAACCGGAAAAGGAGTCGTCCGCCTATCCGGTCCGTGTCCGCCTATTCGGCCCGTGTCCGTCCATTCGGTCCGCGCCGTCATGGCTTCGGCCCGCGCACGCAAAAGCCGCGGCGCCCCATGCGGGGGGCCGCGGCTTTCCCGTAAGAATTCCGGCGGTGCCGGCCGCTCGGGCTCAGACGGTCTCCGGAAGCTCCTCAAGACCCTCGGCGACCAGCTTCGCCAGGCGGTCCAGGGCGGCCTCGGCGTTGTCCGCGTCGGACGCGAGCACGATCTCCTCGCCGCCCTGGGCGCCGAGACCGAGCACCGCGAGCATGGAGGCCGCGTTCACCGGGTTGCCGTCCGCCTTGGCGATGGTGACGGGGACGCCGGAGGCCGTGGCGGCACGGACGAAGATGGAAGCGGGGCGGGCGTGCAGGCCCTCGGCCCAACCGACGTTTACGCGGCGCTCAGCCATGGTTCTGCCCTTCAAGAATCAACGGTTGTCTAGACCAGTGTCTCATGTGGTGCGCGATGCTCCGGGCAGACCCGCGGGCCCTCCCGGGCGCCGCGCCCACGGTCGTCCGGAGACCTCAGACTGCCCCGGCCCCGGCACCGCCGCGACCCGTGCGACAGCCGTAGGCTTTCCTCATGCAGCCCTCTCCGGAGCAGAGTCCGCATCACGCCTACCCCGATCACTGGGAGGCGGACGTGGTGCTCCGCGACGGCGGCACCGCGCGGATCAGGCCGATCACCACGGACGACGCCGAGCGCCTGGTCAGCTTCTACGAGCAGGTTTCCGACGAGTCGAAGTACTACCGCTTCTTCGCGCCCTACCCCCGGCTCTCGGCCAAGGATGTCCACCGCTTCACCCATCACGACTACGTCGACAGGGTGGGTCTGGCCGTCACGGTGGGCGGCGAGTTCATCGCCACCGTCCGCTACGACCGGATCGACGCGACCGGCCGGCCCGCCTCGGCCCCCGCCGACGAGGCCGAGGTCGCCTTCCTCGTCCAGGACGCCCACCAGGGCCGGGGCGTGGCCTCGACCCTCCTCGAACACATCGCGGCCGTCGCCCGCGAACGCGGCATCCGGCGGTTCGCCGCGGAAGTGCTGCCCGCCAACACCAAGATGATCAAGGTGTTCCGGGACGCCGGCTACACCCAGCAGCGCAGCTTCGAGGACGGCTCCGTCCACCTCACCCTGGACCTCGAACCCACCGCCGAATCCCTCGCCGTCCAGCGCGCCCGTGAACAGCGCGCCGAGGCCAGGTCCGTGCAACGGCTGCTCGCCCCCGGCTCCGTCGCCGTCATCGGCGTCGGCCGCACCCCCGGCGGCGTCGGCCGCACGGTCCTGCGCAACCTGCTCGGCGCGGGCTTCACCGGCCGCGTCCACGCGGTCAACAGCGCCCTCTCCGCGGAGCAGGGCACCATCGACGGGGTCCCCGCGCACCGCTCCCTGGGCGAGATCGGCGAGCCGGTCGACCTGGCGGTGGTCGCCGTGCCCGCCGACCGGGTCCCGGAGGCCGTCGCGGACTGCGGTGAGCACGGCGTCCAGGGGCTGGTGGTCCTCTCCGCCGGCTACGCCGAGTGGGGCGCCGAGGGCCGCGAGCGTCAGCGGGAACTGGTGCGCCAGGCCCGTTCGTACGGCATGCGGATCATCGGACCGAACGCGTTCGGCATCATCAACAACTCCGAGGCGGTCCGGCTCAACGCCTCGCTCGCCCCGGACCGGCCCGCCTCCGGGCGCATCGGCCTGTTCACCCAGTCCGGCGCCATCGGCATCGCGCTCCTCTCCGGGCTCTACCGGCGCGGCGCCGGCCTCTCCACCTTCATCTCGGCCGGCAACCGGGCCGACATCTCCGGCAACGACTTCCTTCAGTACTGGTACGAGGACCCGGACACCGATGTCGCCCTGCTCTACCTGGAGTCGCTGGGCAACCCGCGCAAATTCACCCGCCTCGCCCGCCGTACCGCCGCTGTGAAGCCGGTGGTCGTGGTCAAGGGCGCCCGGCACAGCGGCTCCACCCCGCCCGGCCACGCCGTCCCCATCAGCCGCATCCCCGACTCCACGGTCTCCGCGCTGATGCGGCAGGCGGGCGTCATCCGCGTCGACACGGTCACGGAGATGGTCGACGCCGGGCTGCTCCTCGCCGACCAGCCGCTCCCGGCGGGCGGACGCGTCGCGATCCTCGGCAACTCGGAGTCCCTGGGGCTGCTCACGTACGACGTGTGCCTCGCCGAGGGGCTTCGCCCGCGCCCGCCCATCGACCTCACCACGTCCGCCACTCCGCAGGACTTCCGGGACGCGCTGTCGGCGGCGCTGGCCGACGGGGCGTGCGACGCCGTGATCGTGACGGCGATCCCCTGGGTCGGCGAGAACGGTGAGGCGGAGTCGGGCGACGGCGAGGTCCTGGCCACCGCCCTGCACGCGGCGGCCGCCGCCGGACCGGCCAAGCCGGTCGCCGTGGTCCACGTCGAGATCGGCGGCCTTGCGGAGGCGCTGTCGGCGGCCACCAGCACGGTGGCGCCGCCGCGCCCGCCCACCCGGCCCCTCGCGACGGCGACACCCCCCACCCGGCCCCTCGCGACGGCGACACCCCCCGCGCGGCCCACCGCGCCGTCCGCCACACCGCCCCCCGCCACGGACACCAGCACCCCCCAGACCACCCCCCGCCCAGGCCGTATCCCCGCCTACCCCGCCGCCGAGCGCGCCGTGCGGGCGCTCGCCGAGGCCGTGCGGTACGCGCAGTGGCGGCGGCAGGCGGCGGTGCCCGGTAAGGTGCCCGACTTTCTGGACGACACCACCGACGCCCCGGGCGCCGCTGCCCTCATCGACGCGCTGCTCGGTGCGGACCCGGACCCGCGCGGCCGGCAGCTCGGACATGACGAGGCCCGCGAACTGCTCGCCTGCTACGGGATCGCCGTGCGCCCCACGCTGCCCGCCCCCGGTCCGGAGGAAGCGGTGGCGGCGGCCGCCCGGCTCGGGTATCCGGTGGCGCTCAAGACGACCGCGCCGCATCTGCGGCACCGGGCCGACCTCGGCGGCGTACGTCTGGACCTGGACAGCGAGGCGGCGCTGCGCCGTGCGTACGGGGATCTCACCGAGCTGCTCGGCAAGCCGGCGGAGCTGCGGCCCGTGGTCCAGGCCATGGCGCCGCGCGGCGTCGACACCGTCGTACGGGCCACCATCGACCCGGCCGCGGGCGCCGTGCTCTCCTTCGGTCTGGCCGGGGCGCCCTCCGAACTGCTCGGCGACACCGCCCACCGTCTGGTCCCGGCCACCGACCGCGACGCCGCCGAGCTGATCAGGTCCATCCGCGCGGCCCCGGTCCTGTTCGGCTGGCGGGGTGCGGCGCCGGTGGACACCGCCGCGCTGGAGGAGCTGCTGCTGAGGGTGTCCCGGCTGGTCGACGACCATCCCGAGGTGGTCTCGATCGCCCTGGAACCGGTCGTGGTCGCCCCGCAGGGCCTCACCGTGCTCGGGGCGAGCGTCCGCCTCTCGCCGCCCCCGGCCCGGAACGACCTCGGCCCGCGCCGCCTCTCCAACTACTGACCCGGCCCCCGCTCGCGTCCCCCGGACCGGCCGGGGCGGGGCTCCGGCGGCGTCCCCGGCAGCCATCCGGCCCCCGTAGGATGGTTCCCATGGCTAAGACCGGTACGACGACCCAGGGGCTGCGCGCGGCGATCGAGCGCAGCGGCTACTACCCGGCCCTCGTGGCCGAGGCGGTGGAGGCCGCCGTGGGCGGTGAGCCGGTCGCTTCGTATCTGGTGCACCAGGAGACGACCTTCGACTCCAACGAGGTGCGCCGGCACGTCACGGTGCTGGTGCTCACGGACACCCGCTTCATCGTCAGCCACACCGACGAGCAGAACGCGGACACCAGCTCCCCGTCGCCGTACGCCACCACCTCGACGGAGTCGGTCAAGCTGGACCGGATCTCCTCGGTCGTGGTCAGCCGCGTCGTCGCCAATCCGGAGAAGTACGTTCCGGGCACCCTGCCCCGCGAGGTCGTCCTGACCATCGGCTGGGGCGCGGTCTCCCGGATCGACCTGGAGCCCGCCGCCTGCGGCGACCCGAACTGCGAGGCGGACCACGGCTACACCGGCAGCACCACCGCCGACGACCTGAGCCTGCGGGTCAGCGAGGCCGGCGACGGCCCGGACACCGTGCGCCAGACCCTCGCCTTCGCGCAGGCGCTCTCCGAGGCCACGGCCGCGACCCCCGCGGCCGGTCGCTGATGGTCCAGCCGGCCTGGCAGGACGACTTCGTCCCGCTGCCCGTCGACACCGCGCCCGTCCCGGAGTACGGCAGTGGCTCGCTGGCCGACCTGCTGCCGACCCTGCTCGCGGGCCAGGAAGTGCCCGGCTTCGACGCGGCCATCGGCGAACTCGCCCCCGCCGACCGGAATTGCGTCTTCCTGATCGACGGCCTCGGCTGGGAGCAGATCAAGGCCCACCCCGACGAGGCCCCGTTCCTGCACTCGCTGCTGCCGACCTCGCGCGGCGGCACCGGCCGCCCGGTCACGGCCGGCTTCCCGGCCACCACGGCGACCTCGCTGGCCTCCGTCGGCACCGGCCTGCCCCCCGGCGAGCACGGCCTTCCCGGTTACACCGTCCGTAACCCCGAAACCGGCGAGCTGATGAACCAGCTCCGCTGGAAGCCGTGGACCCCGCCGAAGGCGTGGCAGCCCCACCCCACCCTCTTCCAGCTCGCCGACGCCGCCGGTGTGCGCACCGCCCAGGTCTCCGCCCCGGCCTTCGAGCAGACCCCGCTGACCAAGGTCGCGCTGAGCGGCGGCTCCTTCCTCGGCCGGCTCAGTGGCGAGGAGCGGATGGACACCGCCGCCGAACGGCTGGCCGCCGGCGACCGCTCGCTCGTCTATACGTACTACAGCGAGGTCGACGGCAAGGGGCACCGCTTCGGCACCGACTCCGACGCCTGGCGCGGACAGCTGATGTACGTCGACGGGCTGGCCCGGCGCCTGGCCGAGCAGCTTCCGGCGCGCTCGGCGCTCTACATCACCGCCGACCACGGCATGATCGACATCCCCTTCGACGAGCAGTCCCGGATCGACTTCGACGAGGACTGGGAGCTGAGCGCCGGCGTCGCGCTGCTCGGCGGCGAGGGCCGGGCACGGCATGTGTACGCGGTCCCGGGCGCAGCCTCCGACGTGCTGGCCGTCTGGCGCGAGGTGCTGGGCGAGCAGTTCTGGGTGGCGAGCCGGGACGAGGCCGTCACGGCGGGCTGGTTCGGCCCCCGTGTCGACGAGCGGGTGTACGGCAGGATCGGCGACGTGGTCGCCGCCGCCCACGACGACGTAGTGATCACCGCCTCGCGCAACGAGCCGCATGAGTCGGCCATGGTGGGCATGCACGGCTCCATGACCCCCGTCGAGCAGTTCGTCCCGCTGCTCGAAGTACGCTCGTAGCCCGTTCCGCCCCGACCGGCCGCTCCCTCTTCCCGTCCCGAAAGGTGCTCAACCCCTCATGCCCGAGCTTGTGTTCTTCTCCGGAACGATGGACTGCGGAAAGAGCACCCTGGCCCTCCAGATCGGCCACAACCGCTCGGCGAGGGGCTTGCAGGGCGTGATCTTCACCCGGGACGACCGGGCGGGGGAGGGGAAGCTCTCGTCCCGCCTCGGCCTGGTCACGGAGGCCGTCGAGGCCGACGAGGACATGGACCTGTACGCGTATCTCGTCGCCCAGCTGTCCAAGGGCGGCCGGGTCGACTACGTGATCGTGGACGAGGCGCAGTTCCTGGCCCCGGCCCAGATCGACCAACTGGCCCGGGTCGTGGACGACCTGGAGATGGACGTCTTCGCCTTCGGCATCACAACGGACTTCCGCACCCGGCTCTTCCCCGGCTCGCAGCGGCTGGTCGAGCTCGCCGACCGCATAGAACAGCTCCAGGTCGAAGCCCTCTGCTGGTGCGGCGCCCGCGCCACGCACAACGCCCGGACCGTGGACGGCGAG
Source organism: Streptomyces sp. NBC_00726 (assembly GCF_045161735.1). Taxonomy (NCBI): domain Bacteria; kingdom Bacillati; phylum Actinomycetota; class Actinomycetes; order Kitasatosporales; family Streptomycetaceae; genus Streptomyces; species Streptomyces sp. NBC_00726. The sequence goes on from NZ_CP108983.1 coordinate 5,273,365, forward strand.
ATGGTCGTGGAGGGCGCACAGGTCGTCGTCGGCGATGTGAACCGCCCGGCGGGCGAGGTCGGTTACGAGGTCCTGTGCCGCCGCCATCACCGCCGCCGCGCGACCGCGGCATCCGCCCAGGCGGCCGCGCTCTCCCCGGACGTCCTGCCGGTGAGCTCCGCCTGACGCCCGGCCCGCCCCCGGTCCGGTCGAACCCTCAGCGTGCCGCCGTGCGCTGGATCGTGAAGACCGCGCCCTCCGGGTCCGTGACCGTCGCGACCCTGCCGCTCGGGCCCTCCCGCGGCGGGCTCAGAACCTGCCCGCCGAGCTCCGCGACCTGCTGCGCGGCCTCGTCCGTGTCGGCCACCTCGAAGTACGTCATCCAGTGCGGCCCCCGGTCGCGCAGCAGTGCGTGGCCGACGCCGTGCAGCGAGGCGACCGGACGGTCCTGGAGATGCAGGGTCTGGTAGTCGAAGTCCGCCGAGACGACGGCCTTGGTCTCGTAGCCGAAGACCGCCTGGTAGAACTTGGCGACCGTCGACGTCTCCCGGGTCACCAGCTCGTTCCAGACCGGGGTACCGGGCGTCCCGGCCAGCGTGGTGCCGATGTGCGCGGCGCCCTGCCAGATCCCGAAGACGGCCCCGCCCGGGTCGGAGGCGATGGCCATGCGGCCCGCATCGCCCGCGTCGATCGGCCCGACGCCGACCGTGCCGCCGCAGGCCCGGATGGCCTCCGCGGTCTGATCGGCGTCGTCGGTGGCCAGATAGGTCGTCCAGGCGATCGGAAGATGCCGGTCCGGCGGCAGCTGGCCGATGCCCGCGACCCCCTTCCCGTCGATCAGCGCCCGTACGTACGGGCCGAGCTGCTCGGGGCCGGGTCCGAACTCCCAGCCGAACAGCTCGGCGTAGAAGTTCTGGGTCGTGCGCAGGCCGTGCACGATCAGGCTCACCCAGCAAGGTGTTCCGGGTGTACGCCGAGCGGCAGCCTCGGTCATCGGTCACTCTCCTCGGACCATCGTGGTGGCCGTACGGGAAAACGGGGCCGGCGCGCCGGGGTGCGGTGCGAGTCGTGTACGCCCCGTGCAGATGCTTGCACCACCGGGCGCGGGATGCGCTCCGGCCGCGCCGTCATGTCCGGGATCTCGTCCCAGTCGGACCGGTTTGTCCCGGTATAAGTGCTTGGCCGTTGTTACGGGCAGCCGGGCGTCTGCGCGAGGATGGCACGTATGAAGCCCATCATCTCCGCATCCGAATGCGCGAGCGAACTGGCGGGACCGCGTCCGCCGGTGCTCCTGGACGTACGTTGGCAGCTGGGCGGCCCGCACGGCCGGCCCGACTACGAGGCCGGGCACATCCCCGGCGCGGTCTTCGTGGACCTCGACGCGGAGCTGGCCGGCCCGGCGGGCAGCGGCGGCCGCCATCCGCTGCCCGACCCGGAGGAGTTCGGCGCCGCGATGCGCCGCGCCGGAGTCCGCCAGGACCACCCGGTCGTCGTCTACGACGGCGGTCAGGGCTGGGCGGCCGCCCGGGCCTGGTGGCTGCTGCGCTGGGCGGGGCATACCGGCGTACGAGTGCTGGACGGTGGTCTCGCGGCCTGGCCGGGGGAGCTGTCCAAGGAGACCCCGGACCCGGCCGAGGGCGACTTCGCGCCAGCCCCGGGAGCGCTGCCGCTGCTCGACGCGGACGGCGCCGCCGCCCTGGCCCGCTCGGGTGTCCTGCTCGACGCGCGGGCGGCCGAGCGCTACCGGGGCGATGTGGAACCCATCGACCGGGTCGGCGGCCACATCCCCGGCGCGCTCTCCGCGCCGACCGGCGAGAACGTGGACGCGGACGGCCGCTTTCTGAGCCCCGAGCGCCTGGCCGCCCGGTTCGCCGGGCTGGGCGTCGAAGGGGAGGTCGGCGTCTACTGCGGCTCGGGCGTCTCCGGGGCCCAGCAGGTGCTGGCACTGGAGCTCGCCGGACACCGGGCCGCCCTCTACGCGGGCTCCTGGTCGGACTGGTCCGCCGATGAGTCGCGCCCGGTCGCCACCGGACCCGACCCCAGGTAACGGCACGCCGTCGCGCGAGGACGACGCGCAAGGGCCCGTACGCGCTCGCGTACGGGCCCTTGGCATGCCGTCTAGTCCTGCTTCTTGCGGCGAGTGCCGAAGACGATCTCGTCCCAGCTGGGCACCGCGGCCCGGCGCCCGGGCCGGACCCCGTCCGCCTCGGCCTGCCGGTCCGTCGTCCCCGTCAGCCGGTCGCGGTGACCGGCGACCGCGCGCGGCATCAGGACGTCCGCGTAAGCGGAGCCCGCTCCGGCCGACGCGGCCGGCGGCTCCTCGGCCTCCGGCTCCCGCTCCGGCGGCTCGATCGCCGGGGGCTCGGGCGGCGCGGGCCGCTCCGGTACGACCATGTCACCGCGGAAGCTGGGCACCGCCTCCAGCAGGCTGGTGAGGGAATCCCGCTCGCTCGCGGTCACCCCGGCGATCCGCTCCTCCGGCTCCGGGGGCGGCGGCGGGGCCGGACGCTCGATCTGCCGGTCCAGCGCGCGGTCCAGCGGCCGGTCGCGCGGCAGCCGGGCGATCCGGGGCACGAACGGGAAGCTGGGCTCGGGCGCGGCGACCTCGTCCGTCTCGCCGATCAGCGAACGGGCCTCGTCGTCCACGGCCTGGACCAGCCGGCGCGGCGGGTCGTACGTCCAGCTCGCCGAGTGCGGCTCACCCGCGACCCGGTAGACGAGCAGGACCTCCCAGGTGCCGTCGTCGCGGCGCCAGGAGTCCCACTGGACGGTTTCCTTGTCGGCGCCGCGCAGCAGCAGCCGCTCCTGCACCGCCTCGCCGAGCTGGGGGCCGGTGTTCTCGCCGGGACGGCGCACGGGGGTCTTCCGGGCCCGCTCGGCCATGAAGGCGCGCTCCGCGAGCACGGGGCCCTCGAAGCGGCGGACACGGTCGACGGGGATCCCGGCGAACTGGGCGACCTCCTCGGCGGAGGCGCCGGCTCGTATCCGTGCCTGGATGTCGCGCGGGCGGAGGTGGCTCTCCACCTCGATCTCGATCTGGCCGAGCCGGGCGCGGTCGTTGCGCACGGCGGCTCGCAGCCGCTCGTCGATCGGAAGCGTGTACTCCGTACTGTCCGCAGCCTTGAGCACCAGTCGTGTGCCGTCGTTGGAGACGGCCACGACACGCAGTTCGGGCATGGGGACCTCCCGGGTGGTGCCTGCCGACGTCACGTGCGTCGCTGCTTCCGCTAGTCGAGTGTGGCCTGCCCGGGTGCAGCCTGCCACAACATTGCCGTGTTGCCCGGCGTGTCGGGCGTGAGCCCTTGATCGCCGGTATGCCACGGTAGCCCTTGCGCAACGCAAAGTGACCGATGGTCACTCCGTGTAGCTGGCCGCCGTGCGATGCCGTGCGCCGCCGGATCGAGTGCCTCCTTCGGCCCCCTCCCGAAGGTTCCGGACGCCCGCGCGGGTGTCCGGCCCCAGGGCTCGCCACAGTACTCCATTCGGGCCATGTGGGTGGACCGCCGCGCCGCCGAAGTTCTCGTGAGGTGCGGGAGTTGGCCTACCCCTCCAGACGCCTCCCGTTCATGATCCGTGTCGTGCTTCACACAATCCACGCAACCGGAACTTTTGACTTCGCTCGCGTGTCCCTAGTTGGTGCATGGTGGGAGAGATGTCAATCAAGGGCTGGAAATGGTGCAGAAGCCGGAAAGCGACATAGAACCCAAGGAGAGGCGGATCGATCTGAGCCTGCCCCAGGTGGCGGGCAGTGCGGTCGCCGCGGTGGCGGCGGCCGTGGCGGCTTCCCAGCTCGGTGTGTACGGAACCATCGCGGGCGCCGGCATCATGAGCGTCGTGGCGACCTGCGGCGGCTCGGTCTTCCAGCACTTCTTCCGTCGTACGGGGGAGCAGATCCGCGAGGTCACGGTCCAGGTGAAGCACCCGGACCGCGAGGTGACCGTCCACACCCGTGAGACCGGTGCGCCGGAGCCCGCACCGCGGGAGACCGTCCTGCTGGGGGCGGTGGACGGCCCGGGAGCGGTGGACGACGCCACGACGGTGCTGCGCCGGGCGAACCCGGACCCGCGGCCGGACGAGACGATGCTCCTGCGCGGCCCCGCCGTCGGCGCCGGGCCGGACGAGGAGTTCTCCGAGGCGACCACGCACGGCACCCGGCTGCGTGGCTGGAAACGGTCGGCCATCGGCGCGGCCGTGGTCTTCGCGGTCTCGATGGCCGGCATCACCACGTACGAACTGATCTCCGGCGGCGACCTGAGCGGCGGACACGGTACGACCGTGGGCTCCGTCGTACGCGGTGGGCACGGCAGCGGGTCTTCCACGCCCGGGCCCGCCGAAACCACCGGCCCCGGCCAGGACGGGACGAACCCCGGCCGGCCGGACGGGAACGGCACGGCCACCCCCGGCACCGGCGGCCAGGACGAGGACGGCACCGCTCCGCAGCCGGACCGCAGCGGAGCCCCCACCGAGGGAACGACGCCCTCGCCCACCCCCTCGGACCCGGCGGGCGGTGGCGTCGCGCCCACGCCCACGCCCACCCCGAGCGCCACGGACGGCGGCGAGAGCGCGACGCCCGACCCGGCGGCCACGGACGGCGTCCCGGCGCCCGCGGGCACCGGGACGGGGGAGTGAGCCCGCGTCAGTCGCCCAGCACCCGGCGCAGATAGTCGTTGCCGAACAGCCGGTCCGGGTCCAGCCGGTCGCGTACGGCCGTGAACTCGCCGAAGCGCGGATACACCCCGGAGAGGTACGCGGCGTCCCTGGTGTTGATCTTGCCCCAGTGCGGGCGGCCGCCGTGCGCGGTCATGATCCGCTCCACCGCCGTGAAGTACGCCTGATAGGGCGTGCCCCGGTACATGTGGACGGCGATGTACGCGCTCTCCCGGCCCGACGCCGTGGAGAGCGCGATGTCGTCGGCGGGGGCGGTGCGCACCTCCACCGGGAAGCTGATCCGCAGCGGTGAGCGGTCCACCATCGCCCGGACCTCGCGCAGCGCCTCGACGGCGGCCTCACGCGGCAGCGCGTACTCCATCTCCACGAACCGCACCCGGCGCGGGCTGGTGAACACCTTGTACGGGATGTCGGTGTACGTACGCGCCGACAGGGCCCGGCTGGAGATCCTGGCGATCGAGGGGATCGTGGCCGGGACGGCGCGGCCGAGCGCGCAGGCGACCTGGAAGACGCCGTTGGACAGCAGCTCGTCCTCGACCCAGCCGCTGACCCTGCCGGGCGGGGCGGCGGGACCGGCGCTGCGGTTGTTGCGCTTGGTGTTGCAGTTCCCGGTGTGCGGGAACCAGTAGAACTCGAAGTGCTCGTTCTCGGCCACGAGCTGATCGAAGTCGGTCGTCACCCGGTCGAAGCCCATCGGCTCCTCGCGGGCGGTCAGCAGGAAGACCGGCTCCACGGCGAAGGTGATCGCGGTGATCACGCCCAGCGCGCCGAGCCCGATCCGCGCCACCGCGAACACGTCGGCGTTCTCGGTCTCCGAACAGTTCAGCACCGTGCCGTCCGCGGTGACCAGCTCCAGGGCGCGTATCTGCGCGGATATGGACGCCGAGTCCCGGCCGGTGCCGTGCGTGCCGGTGGAGGTGGCTCCGGCGACCGTCTGCTCCATGATGTCGCCCATGTTGGTGAGCGAGAGGCCCTCGCGTGCCAGCGCGGTGTTCAGGCGCTTCAGCGGGGTGCCCGCCTCGACCGTCACCGTCATCGCCCTGCGGTCGATCTCGCGGATGCCGGTCAGCAGATCGGGCCGGATCAGCAGCCCGTCGGTGGCCGCGGTCGCGGTGAACGAGTGCCCGGTGCCGACCGGCTTCACCCGCAGCCCGTCCTCGGACGCCCTGCGCAGCGCCTCGGCCAGCTCGTCCACGGAGGCGGGGGCCACGGTCCGGGCCGGCCGCGCGGTGACGGTCCCCGCCCAGTTGCGCCACGGGCCCGTCGCCGTCCGTGCGTAGGTCTCGGTCATCTTCCCCGCGCCCTTCCCTAGGAACCGGCCCACCCAGCCGGCGCTTTCCCCGGCCGGAAACCACGGGTTACCGGCCGGTTGGAGGGGGATCATACTCACGGCTCCCGCATATGCATCCACCCCTCCCGCCACCCCTCCGGGGGCCGGAAGCACCCGGTCCGGACGTCGGTGCCACCCCGCCCCGCCGCGAGTGGCAGGATCGACGGCATGTCCGATCTGCGCGACCCCGCCCCCTACGACGCCCTGCTGCTGCTCTCCTTCGGCGGCCCCGAAGGCCCGGACGACGTGGTTCCGTTCCTCGCGAACGTGACCCGCGGCCGGGGCATCCCCGAGGAACGGCTCAAGGAGGTCGGCAAGCACTACTTCCTGTTCGGGGGCGTCAGCCCGATCAACGCCCAGAACAGGGCCCTGCTCGACGCGCTGCGCAAGGACTTCTCCGAGCACGGGCTGGACCTGCCCGTCTACTGGGGCAACCGCAACTGGGCCCCGTACCTCACCGACACCCTGCGCGAGATGGCCGACGACGGCCACCGCCGCATCGCCGTCCTGGCGACCAGCGCCTACGCCTCCTACTCCGGCTGCCGGCAGTACCGCGAGAACCTCGCCGAGTCACTGGCCGCCCTGGAGGCCGAGGGCCTTCCCGTGCCGCGCGTGGACAAACTCCGGCACTACTTCAATCACCCCGGTTTCGTGGAGCCCATGGTCGAGGGTGTCCTCGCCTCGCTGGCGGACCTGCCCGACGAGGTGCGTCCGGGCGCCCACCTGGCCTTCACCACGCACTCCATCCCGACCTCGGCGGCCGACACCTCGGGCCCCGTGGAGGCGCACGGGGACGGCGGCGCCTATGTCGCCGAGCACCTCGACGTGGCCCGGCTGATCGTGGACGCGGTGCGCGAGCGGACCGGCACGGCGTACCCGTGGCGGCTCGTCTACCAGTCGCGCAGCGGCGCGCCGCACATCCCGTGGCTGGAGCCCGACATCTGCGACCACCTCGACGCCCTCCACGGCGACGGGGTCCCCGCCGTCGTGATGGCGCCCATCGGCTTCGTCTCGGACCACATGGAGGTCCTGTACGACCTCGACACCGAGGCCACCGCCAGGGCCGCCGAGCTGGGCCTGCCGGTACGCCGCTCCGCGACGGTCGGCGCCGATCCCCGGTTCGCCGCCGCCGTGCGCGATCTCGTCCTGGAACGGGCCGCCGCCGAGCAGGGCCGCGAGCCGCGGCGGTGCGCCCTCGGCACGCTCGGCGCGAGCCACGACCTCTGCCCGGTGGGCTGCTGTCCGGCCCGGGCGCCCAAGCCCGCCGCCGCGGGTGCCGACAGCCCCTGTGCGTAAGCCCCCGCCCTTCCCCGTCCGATTCCCTCTCAACCCCTTAGGAACGCCGTGACCCGAGTCGAACACTCAGTGGAGACCCTGCTCGAACTCGGCCGGGAGGCCGCGCAGCTCGCCGGCCGCCTGCTGCGCGACGGGCGTCCATCCGGACTGGGTGTGGCCGCGACCAAGTCCAGCCCGGTCGACGTCGTCACCGAGATGGACATCGCCGCCGAGAAGCTGATCACCGACTTCCTGATCGACTTCCGCCCCCTCGACGGCTACCTCGGCGAGGAGGGCGGCACGACAGCCGAGGGCGTCAGCGGTGTGCGCTGGGTGATCGACCCGCTCGACGGCACGGTGAACTATCTCTACGGACTCCCGTCCTGGGCCGTCTCCATCGGCATCGAGATGTACGGCGAGCGGGTCGCCGGTGTGGTGGAGGTCCCGATGCGCGGCGAGACGTACTTCGCGCACCGCGGCCGCGGGGCCTTCGTCACGGGCGGCGTCCACGGCCGCAAGGACGTCCCGCTGCGGTGCCGGGCCGACGCCCCGCTCGCCGAGGCACTGGTGGCCACCGGCTTCAACTACGTCGCCGAGGTCCGGGCCCACCAGGCCGAGGTGGCGCGCGACCTCATCCCGCAGGTCCGGGACATCCGGCGCGGCGGCTCCGCCGCGCTCGACCTCTGCGACGTGGCCGCCGGCCGGCTCGACGGCTACTTCGAGCGCGGGCTGCACCCCTGGGACCTGTCCGCGGGCGACATCATCGCCCGGGAGGCCGGTGCCCTCACCGGCGGGCGCCCGGGCAGGCCGGCCGACGGCGAGCTGACCGTCGCCGCGACCCCCGGGGTCTTCGAACCGCTCCAGGCCCTCCTGGACGAGCTGGGCGCCTGGCACGACTGACCCGGGGCCGCCGTGCCCGTACCGGGGCAGCGGAAAGGCCCCGCGGCCGCCGTACAGCGGCTGCGGGGCCTTTCCGCCCGAAGCGACGGGTCAGGCGTTCGTCGGCGTGCTGATCCGCACACCGTGCTCGGCGGCGAGACGACGGAGGTCGTCCAGCTCGCCCTGCTCGACGTCCGCGAGGAAGTCGTCGCCCGTCTCGCGGGCCTTCGTGAGGTCGTCCTCGGTCGTCTTGATGCGGTGCAGCAGACCTGCGGTGAAAGCGTCCATGGAGCGCCCCCTCAGCGTCGTGGGTCGGTGGCACGGGGGTGTGCCCGGGTTTCCCTCCGCCGAGGCGGTAGGGCGGGTGATCACGCACTCTCCGGGGGACGGAGGGCCTGTGGCAACGCCACATGGGAAGACGTGATCGCGGGTGTGAATGCGTACTCCCCCGCCCGAAGCTCAGAGAAACCTCAACTGGCCCGGAAATCCCGTTGCTTCCCCGAAGCCGCAGGTCGGGGCGGGACGTCTTACCGCCGGTTTATGCGGGTTACGGGCAGGATGGAGCCGCACAAGTGTGCCGGGGCCGTGCCCGCGGCGCGGGCGGCCGGGCCGTCCCGGACGCCCGGAGCCCCGTGATGCAGACCGCTTGCGAAGTTCTAGGGAAGGAAGCGCCGTGCGCGTACTCGTCGTGGAGGACGAGCAGCTGCTCGCCGATGCGGTGGCCACCGGATTGCGCCGGGAGGCCATGGCCGTCGATGTCGTGTACGACGGGGCCGCGGCCGTGGAGCGCATCGAGGTCAACGACTACGACGTCGTGGTGCTCGACCGCGACCTCCCGCTGGTCCACGGCGACGACGTCTGCCGCCGGATCGTCGAGCTGGGGATGCCGACCCGGGTGCTCATGCTCACCGCGTCCGGGGATGTCAGCGACCGGGTGGAGGGCCTGGAGCTGGGCGCCGACGACTATCTGCCCAAGCCCTTCGCGTTCAGCGAGCTGACCGCCCGGGTACGGGCCCTCGGCCGCCGTACCACCGTCGCCCTGCCGCCCGTCCTGGAGCGGGCCGGCATCAAGCTGGACCCCAACCGCCGGGAGGTGTTCCGGGGCGGCCAGGAGATCCAGCTCGCACCCAAGGAGTTCGCCGTCCTGGAGGTCCTGATGCGCAGCGAGGGCGCCGTCGTCTCGGCGGAGCAGCTGCTGGAGAAGGCATGGGACGAGAACACCGACCCGTTCACCAACGTCGTCCGGGTGACCGTCATGACCCTGCGCCGCAAGCTCGGCGAGCCGCCGGTGATCGTCACGGTGCCCGGCTCCGGCTACCGGATCTGATGCCCGTGCCCGCCGCCCCGCCGCCCGCGCCCCCCAAGCCCACCTGGGAGCCCAAGCAGCAGGAGCCCTCCTACCCCTGGCTGCGTCCGACCATCCGGATACGGCTCACGCTGCTGTACGGCGGCATGTTCCTGATCGCGGGCATCCTGCTGCTGTCGATCATCTACATGCTGGCGGCGCAGGCTCTGCACGTGGGCAGTGAGCTGCCGTTCAAGATCGTCGACGGCATCATGTCCAGCAAGGTCTGCAACCTCCTGGAGCACGGCAACTCGCCGAGCGCGGTCAACGCCGCGATGAACTCCTGCGTGAACCACCAGCGCCAGCAGGCCCTGGACACGCTGCTCAACCGGTCGCTGCTGGCCCTGGTGGGGCTCAGCATCATCGCCTTCGCCTTCGGTTACGGCATGGCGGGCCGGGTGCTCTCGCCGCTGGGCCGGATCACCCGCATCGCCCGGACCGTGGCCGGCACCGACCTGTCCCGGCGCATCGAGCTGGACGGGCCCGACGATGAGCTCAAGGAGCTGTCCGACACCTTCGACGACATGCTGGACCGGCTGGAGCGGGCCTTCACCGCGCAGCAGCGGTTCGTCGGCAACGCCTCGCACGAGCTGCGCACGCCGCTCGCCATCAACCGCACGCTGCTGGAGGTCCACCTCTCCGACCCGGAGGCCCCGCCGGAGCTCCAGCAGCTGGGCAAGACGCTGCTGGCCACCAACGAGCGCAGCGAGCAGCTGGTGGAGGGCCTGCTGCTGCTGGCCCGCAGCGACAACCAGATCGTCGAGCGCAAACCCGTCGACCTGGCCGAGGTCGCCTCGCGCGCCATCGACCAGGCGCGCGGCGAGGCCGAGGAGCGGGGCGTGGAGATGCGCGACGAGCTGGCCGAGGCCGTCGTCCAGGGCAACGGCGTCCTGCTGGAGCGCATCGCGCTGAACCTCGTACAGAACGCCGTCCGCTACAACGTCCCGGAGGGCGGCTGGGTCGAGGTGAGCACGGAGCTGCTGCCCGGCCAGGCGGTGCTCGTCGTCTCGAACACGGGCCCCGTGGTCCCGGCGTACGAGATCGACAACCTCTTCGAGCCCTTCAGACGGCTGCGTACGGAGCGCACGGGCAGCGACAAGGGGGTCGGGCTCGGGCTGTCGATCGCGCGGTCCGTCGCTCGCGCCCACGGCGGCCGTATCATCGCCGAGCCCCGCGAAGGCGGTGGTCTTGTGATGCGTGTCTCACTGCCGGTCTGACCCTCCGGGAGAGGGCTTTGCGCACTGATTATTTTTTGTTCGCTTTGAGCGGAATTTTCGGGACCTGATCCCGAAGGGGCCGTGTGTGATCGATCACAGGAGCGAATATCTCCCTGTCCACGCTCCGTGACCAGGGAACTCACCGGAAACCCGGCGAATCACCGGGTTTCCGGGGTTGGGCATGACGGGAAGTACACGGGGTGGCGCCTGCGAAGGGCGCTGCCGGGACCGTGTACGGTCCCCATCGCCACCCAAGCCGATCACTCCCGAGCGGTCCTTTTGGGTGTCGATTGAGTAACAGACCTTGATGTGAGGCAAAATCTCCGCCTCAGGTCGGGCACAAGTCCGGCCTCTCACGCGTTACGAGCGCTGAGACACCGCAGACACCCAGAGGGGGAGAGCGACATGGCAACGGATTACGACACCCCACGCAAGACCGACGACGACGTCGATCAGGACAGCCTTGAAGAGCTGAAGGCGCGCCGGAGCGACAAGACGGCGTCCGCCGTCGACGTCGACGAGTTCGACGCGGCCGAGGGCCTTGAGCTGCCCGGCGCAGACCTGTCCAACGAGGAGCTGGCCGTACGGGTCCTGCCCAAGCAGGCCGACGAGTTCACCTGCATGAGCTGCTTCCTCGTGCACCACCGCAGCCAGCTGGCCCGCGAGAGGAACGGCCAGCCGATCTGCCGCGACTGCGACTGAGGTCCGGTCGGCCGTGGCAGGGGACACACCGTTCCGCAAGCGGCGCCCCTGGGGCAGAAGGCCACCGGAGGCGCACCAGGGCGGTACAGGCCCGGCAGAAGGCGCAGAGGCGTCTGCCGAGCGGTCCGCCCTGCCACCTTCGCCGGACGGACAGGACGACGAGCGGGGCCTACAGGCGGCCTCGCTCGAAGCAGCCGAAGTAGCGGTACGCGCAGCCCGTGAGGCTGCCGGAGTCGACACGGCCGATGGGGCCGGACAGGTCGGCAGGACGGAGCCCGCGACCGGGGCAGGCCGTCTGAGTTCAGTGAAACGGGGCGTACGCAAGGGCGGGGAGAGCGCCAAGGAAGCGATCGGTCAAATCGCGGACCTGATCATCCACATCGCTCCCCGCGTCCCTGTGCGCGACCTCGCCACCCTGCGCAAGCACTTTCCCGGCCTCGGGCCGGAGGAGATCGCGGACCGGCTCGTCGTGGGCGCGAGCCGCGCGACCGCCACCGTCGGCGCCGGAATCGGCGCGGCGGCCATGATGCCCGTGCCGCCCGCGATGCTCGCCGAGCTGGCCACCGAGGTCACCGGCGTCGCCGCCATAGAGATGAAGCTCGTCGCCGAACTGCACGAGGTCTACGGACGCCGTCCCCCGGGCGGCATCGGCCGGCGCTCCACCGCCTACCTCACCGCCTGGACCGAGGAACGCGGCATCGAGATCACCCGCCCCGCCACGGTCGACGCGGCGCTGAGCGGCCGGATGAAGCGCGAGCTGCGCCGCCAGATCATGAAGCGCACCGTGCGCAATCTGCCGAGCCTGATCCCGTTCATGGTCGGCGCCGCGGTCGGCGCGTCCATGAACCGGCGCGACACCAGGAAGCTCGCGGAACGGGTCCGGAAGGACCTGCGCGAGAAGCGGATCCCCTGGGACCGCCTCCCAGAACAGCCCCCGCTGAGACCCGAAAGCTGAGCCCCGGGCCCTTGAGACCCGCGAGCCCCTAGGGCCTGTCTGACAATTCCCGTCTGCCGGGCGGCGCCATGCACGCACTCTCGCCGCACCGGCCCCAGACCCCAGTACATCCAGTACAGGGGTCTGGGGCCGGCACGCCGAGAGCACCCGCCTGACGCCGCCCGGCCCGCCCTCCGGGCGGACGACGCGAATTGTCAGACAGGCCCTAGGCGGCCCGGACCGCCGAGGTCAGCGCCGCCACCAGCGCCTGCGGGTCGCGCGTCGAGAGATAGACGTACGGGGTCGGGTCCGCCGGGTCCGTGACCTCCACCCGGACCGCCGTCGGGATGTAGCTGCGCAGCAGCATGAAGGCCCGGACGTCAGCCTTGTGCGTCCGCCAGGCGCGCGCCTCCTCGGCGTCCAGCACCTCGGCCGCCCCGAGCGCCGAGACCGGAATCCGGGCGTCCCCGGCGACCAGCGCCCCCGCCACCACCCGGATGCGGGCGGAGCCGTACGAGCTGACCGCGACGGCCGACAGGACCGTGCCGCCGGCCAGGCCGGCGAGCAGCGGCAGAGTGCCCAGCGGCAGCAGCATCAGCGCGCACGCGATGCCGATCAGGACGGCGATCAGCCACCACGAACGGGGTGCGGTGAGGCGTTCGTCGTAGGGCGGGGTCGAAGGCTGCATGGCTCCAGCTTGGCACGGCGCGACCGCCGGGTACCCGCGCGGGTAAGGTCTGCGCCTGTGAGTGGAACATCTGCGGCTCTGACGCCCCCGGCCGACGCGGTGAAACCGGTCCGGCACCCCGAGGCCCCGGCACCCGGCGAGCTCCTCGGCGCGCACTACGAGCACTGCTTCGGCTGCGGCTCCGGCCAGCCCCACGGGCTGCACCTCCAGGCGCGGGCGGGTGAGGGGGTCAGGGTGACCGCCGAGTTCACCGTGAAGGCCGCCCACCAGGGCGCCCCGGGCCTGGCGCACGGCGGCGTGCTGGCCACCGCGCTGGACGAGACGCTCGGCTCGCTGAACTGGCTGCTGCGGGTCATCGCGGTCACCGGACGGCTGGAGACCGACTTCGTGCGGCCCGTCCCCGTCGACACCGTACTGTTCCTCGACGCCGAGGTCACCGCCGTGCGCGGCCGGAAGATCTACTCCCGGGCCACCGGCCGGATCGGCGGCCCGGACGGCCCGGTCGCGGTGCGCGCCGACGCCCTCTTCATCGAGGTCAAGGTCGACCACTTCATCGAGAACGGCCGGCCGGCCGAGATCCAGGCGGCCATGGCCGACCCCGACCAGGTCAGGCGCGCCCGCGCCTTCGAGGTGAACCCGTGACGCGCCACCCCGTCGACGTACTGATCCGCCGGGTCGACCCGGACGTTCCGCTTCCGGCCTATGGGCACCCCGGCGACGCCGGCGCGGACCTCGTGACGACCGAGGCCGCCGAGCTGGCACCGGGGGAGCGGGCCGTACTGCCCACCGGGGTTTCGATCGCCCTGCCCGACGGGTACGCCGCGTTCGTGCACCCTCGATCCGGTCTCGCCGCCCGCTGCGGAGTCGCCCTGGTGAATGCCCCGGGGACGGTCGATGCCGGGTACCGTGGAGAGATCAAAGTGATCGTCATCAATCTCGACCCGCGTGAGTCCGTGCGGTTCGAGCGGTTCGACCGGATTGCCCAACTGGTCGTGCAGCAGGTCGAGAAGGTGCGCTTCCACGAGGTGTCGGAGCTTCCCGGCTCGGCGCGGGCCGAAGGGGGCTTCGGGTCCACCGGCGGCCATGCCGCCGTTGATGTTGATGGCGTCCGGGGCGGGGTTCCCCAGGGCGGGAACAGCTACGCTTCGGTCGAATCCGACCGGGAAGGACAGTGACGTGTTCGGACGTCGCAAGAACAGTGGTGCCGCCGATGACACGGCGGACGAGGCGCGCGAGGCCGAGCAGGTCGTCGACGAGCAGGAGGACGCCGAGGGCGAGTCCCGCCGGACGAACCTTCCGCCGGCACCGCGCCCGGACGGTCCGTGGGACATCAGCGAGGTGTCCCAGCCCGGCGACGGCCGGGTCGACCTGGGCGGCATCTTCGTGCCCGGCGTCGAGGGCATGGAGCTGCGCGTGGAGGTCGCCGGTGACGCGATCGTCGCCGCCACCGTCGTGATGCGCGACAGCGCGATCCAGCTCCAGGCTTTCGCCGCCCCCAAGAAGGAGGGCATCTGGGGCGAGGTCCGCGAGGAGATCGCCTCGGGCATCACCCAGCAGGGCGGCATCATCGACGAGGTCGAGGGCCCGCTGGGCTGGGAGCTGCGCGCTCAGGTCCCCGTACAGCTTCCCGACGGGGCGAACGGCGTGCAGCTGGTGCGCTTCGTCGGCGTCGACGGCCCGCGCTGGTTCCTGCGCGGTGTGATCTCCGGCCAGGGCGCCGTGCAGCCGGAGGCCGCCGGGCTCCTGGAGTCGGTCTTCCGGGACACCGTGGTCGTCCGCGGCGAGGGCCCGATGGCCCCGCGCGACCCGATCGTCCTCAAGCTCCCCAACGACGCCCAGATGGTTCCCGAGGGCGTGCAGCAGGAGGAGCAGGAGGGCTCGAAGTTCTCCGGCGGCATGGCGGGCCTCCAGCGCGGACCCGAGATCACCGAGGTGCGCTGACCCGCACCCGCGGACACCGGCCGGTGGGCCGCACCCCTTCCCGGGGTGCGGCCCACCGGCCTCTGCCCATTGCCCGGTCCCGTGCCACCTGCACATACTGGCGGCCGACAGGACCGAGGACCCACGGGGGAACGCCATGACCGAGAACACCGCCGACGCCGGCACCGGCGGGGGCCCCGGCACGGCCGTCGTAGACGCCCCCATGGTCCGCGTCGAGGACCTGCACCGCTCCTACGGCTCCGGCGCGGGGGCGGTGCACGCGCTGCGCGGCGTCTCCTTCGAGGTGCCGCGCGGCGAGCTCGTCGCCCTCAAGGGGCGCTCCGGCTCCGGCAAGACGACCCTGCTCAACCTGGTCGGCGGCCTCGACACCCCGGACGGCGGCCGGATCACCGTCGACGGCACCGACCTCTCCTCGCTCGGCGAGAACGGGCTCCTGGAGCTGCGCCGGGACCGGATCGGCTTCATCTTCCAGTCGTTCGGCCTGATCCCGATCCTCACCGCCGCCGAGAACGTGGGCGTGCCCCTGCGGCTGCGCAAGGCCGACCCCAAGGAGCGCGAGGAGCGGGTGTCGCTGCTGCTCTCCCTCGTCGGCCTCGCCGACCACGCCGCGCAGCGCCCCGGCGAGCTCTCCGGCGGCCAGCAGCAGCGCGTGGCCATCGCCCGCGCCCTCGCCAACCGGCCCGCCCTGCTGATCGCCGACGAGCCGACCGGGCAGCTCGACGCCGAGACCGGCCTCGCGGTGATGGAGCTGCTGCGCGCCGTGGTGCACAGCGAGGGCGTCACCGCGCTCGTCGCCACCCACGACGCCCAGCTCCTCGGCCTCGCCGACCGGGTCCTCGAACTCGGCGACGGCCACATCGTCGAGCACTGACCAGCGGCCGGGGCAGCGGTATCGGGGTCACGTCGAATACCGGTATCAGGGTTGCGTCAAATCCCGCCGTTCCCCCATCCCCATCCGATATGCCGGAAATTCACCAGGTACTTTCGAACCACGGCTGCCACGGCGGCAGCCGCCTGTTCCGGAAGACGATGGGGCCATGGCGCGCGGCAAACTTCGGATCTACCTCGGTGCGGCACCCGGCGTCGGCAAGACGTACGCGATGCTCGCCGAGGCGCACCGGCGTGTCGAACGCGGCACCGACTGCGTCATCGGCTTCGTGGAGCACCACGACCGCCCGCGCACCGAGACCCTGCTGCACGGCCTCGAAACGGTCCCGCGCCACGAGATCGAGCACCGCTCGGCCGTCTCCACCGAGATGGACGTCGACGCCGTCCTGGAGCGCGCCCCGGCCGTCGCCCTGGTGGACGAGCTGGCCCACACCAACGTGCCGGGCTCCCGTAACGCCAAGCGCTGGCAGGACGTCGAGGAACTGCTCCAGGCCGGCATCGACGTCGTCTCGACCGTCAACATCCAGCACCTGGAATCCCTTGGCGACGTGGTCGAGTCCATAACCGGCGTACGCCAGCGCGAGACCGTGCCCGACGAGGTCGTCCGCCGGGCCGACCAGCTCGAACTGGTCGACATGTCGCCCCAGGCCCTGCGCCGCCGCATGGCCCACGGCAACATCTACAAGCCCGACCGGATCGACGCCTCCCTCTCCAACTACTTCCGCCCCGGCAATCTCACCGCCCTGCGCGAGCTGGCCCTCCTCTGGGTCGCCGACCGGGTGGACGAATACCTCCAGCAGTACCGGGGCGAGCACAACATCCGCACCACCTGGCAGGCCCGCGAACGCATCGTCGTCGGCCTCACCGGAGGCCCCGAGGGCCGCACCCTCATCCGCCGCGCCGCCCGGATGGCGGCCAAGGGCTCCGGCAGCGAGATCCTGGCCGTCTACATCGCCCGCAGCGACGGGCTGACCTCCGCCTCGCCCAAGGAGCTGGCCGTCCAGCGCACCCTGGTGGAGGACCTGGGCGGCACCTTCCACCATGTCATCGGCGACGACATACCCTCGGCGCTCCTGGAGTTCGCCCGGGGCGTCAACGCCACCCAGATCGTCCTGGGCTCCAGCCGCCGCAAGACCTGGCAGTACATCTACGGACCCGGCGTCGGCGCCACCGTCGCCCGCGAGTCCGGCACCGACCTCGACGTCCACATCGTCACCCACGACGAGGTCGCCAAGGGCCGCGGGCTGCCCATCGCCCGGGGCGCCCGCCTCGGCCGGGCCCGCATCATCTGGGGCTGGGCGGTCGGCGTCGGCGGCCCGGTCCTCCTCGCCGTGCTCCTCAAGGCCCTGGAATCCGGCCCCGGGCTCGCCAACGACGTCCTGCTCTTCCTCTTCATGACCGTCGCCGCCGCCCTGATCGGCGGACTGCTGCCCGCCCTCGCCGCGGCCGCCGCGGGCTCCCTGCTCCTGAACTACTGGTTCACGCCGCCCACCCACACGCTCACCGTCCAGGACCCGGAGAACTTCGTCGCCATCGTGATCTTCTTCGCGGTCGCCGTCGCGGTGGCCTCCGTGGTGGACCTCGCGGCCCGCCGCACCCACCAGGCCGCCCGGCTGCGCGCGGAGTCCGAGATCCTGTCGTTCCTGGCCGGCAGCGTGCTGCGCGGCGAGACCACGCTCGCCGCCCTCCTGGACCGGGTCCGGGAGACCTTCGGCATGGGCTCCGTCGCCCTGCTGGAACGGCGCAGCGACGTCGACCCCTGGACCAGCGCCGGCAGCGTCGGCCCGGCCCCGGCCGCCCGGCCCGAGGACGCCGACGTGGACATGCCCGTCGGGGACCATATGGCCCTGGCCCTCACCGGCCGGGTGCTGCCCGCCGAGGACCGCCGGGTGCTCGGCGCCTTCGCCGCCCAGGCCGCCGTCGTCCTGGACCGCCAGCGCCTGGTGGACGAGGCCGAGGAGGCCCGCAGACTCGCCGAGGGCAACCGCATCAGGACCGCGCTCCTGGCGGCCGTCAGCCACGACCTGCGCACCCCGCTCGCCGCGATCAAGGCCGCCGTCTCCTCGTTGCGCTCGGACGATGTCGCCTGGTCCGACGACGACGAGGCGGAGCTCCTGGCAGGCATCGAGGCCGGCGCCGACCGCCTCGACCACCTCGTCGGCAACCTCCTGGACATGTCCCGCCTCCAGACCGGCACGGTCACCCCGCTCATCCGCGAGATCGACCTGGACGAGGTGGTGCCCATGGCGCTGGGCGGCGTCCCCGAGGACAGCGTCGACCTGGACATACCCGAGACGCTGCCCATGGTCGCCGTCGACCCCGGCCTCCTGGAGCGGGCCGTCGCCAACATCGTGGAGAACGCCGTGAAGTACAGCCCCGAGGGCGACCGCGTCACCGTGGCGGCCAGCGCGCTCGGCGCCCGCGTCGAACTCCGGGTCGCCGACCGCGGCCGGGGCGTCCCCGACGAGGGCAAGGAGCGCATCTTCGAGCCCTTCCAGCGGTACGGGGACGCGCCGCGCGGTGCCGGGGTCGGCCTCGGGCTCGCGGTGGCCCGGGGCTTCGCCGAGTCCATGGGCGGCACGCTGGACGCCGAGGACACCCCCGGCGGCGGCCTCACCATGGTCCTGACCCTCAAGGCGGCCCCCGGCCACGCCCCGGCCGCCCCGGGCCTTCCCGCGCGGGTCACGTCGTGAACCGCCCGGACCGCCCGAATCTCTCGGACCGCCCGGACCGCCCGGACCGCCCGGACCTCCCCGTACAGACACACACCCCGCAGAAAGGCAGGACCCCGATGACCCGGGTGCTCGTGGTCGACGACGAGCCGCAGATCGTACGCGCTCTCGTGATCAACCTGAAGGCGCGCGCGTACGAGGTGGACGCCGCCCCCGACGGGGCCACCGCCCTCCAGCTCGCCGCCACCCGCCACCCCGATGTCGTCGTCCTCGACCTCGGGCTGCCCGACATGGACGGCGTCGACGTGATCCGCAGCCTGCGCGGCCGGACCCGGGTCCCGATCCTGGTCCTCTCGGCCCGCCACACCTCCGACGAGAAGGTCGAGGCGCTGGACGCGGGGGCCGACGACTATGTGACCAAGCCCTTCGGCATGGACGAGCTGCTGGCCCGGCTGCGGGCCGCGGTGCGCCGGGCCGAGCCGGTCGGCCAGGACGGCGGCGACCAGGCCGTCGTCGTGGAGACCGCGGGCTTCACCGTCGACCTCGCCGCGAAGAAGGTGCACCGCGACGGCCGCGACGTACGGCTCACGCCCACCGAGTGGCACCTGCTGGAGGTCCTGGTCCGCAACGGCGGCCGGCTCGTCAGCCAGCGCCGGCTGCTCCAGGAGGTCTGGGGGCCCTCGTACGGCACCGAGACCAACTATCTGCGCGTCTACATGGCCCAGCTCAGGCGCAAGCTGGAGGCGGACCCGTCGCACCCCCGCCACTTCGTCACCGAACCCGGCATGGGTTACCGCTTCGAGCGCGCCTGAAACCCACGGACGGGCCTGCACCTGTCCTCCGTACGGGTGAGACGGCGGCCACCCGCCATGACCTCGCAGGACCGGTACCCTTCGGGTATGAGTGCTGTCCCTCGATCCGAGAAGCTCCACAAGGGCGACCGGCCGTCCGGGCGCTTCCGGCGCATGCTCGACCGGCTTTCCAGCTCCCAGGAGGACCTGGAGTGCGAGGAGCTGGAGGAGGACTCGCAGGCGTCGGGGTGCACCCTGATCTCCGAATGCACCGACCGCCAGATCGTGAAGGTCACTGGTACCTTGCGGACGGTCACCCTGCGGCCCCGCGCCGGAGTGCCCGCCCTGGAGGCGGAGCTCTTCGACGGCACCGCACCGCTCGACGTGGTCTGGCTCGGCCGCCGCTCCATCCAGGGCATAGAGCCGGGCCGCAAGCTCATCGCCTCCGGCCGGATCGCGATGAGCCACGGCCGCCGGGTGCTGTTCAACCCCAAATACGAACTCCGACCGCTCGGCAAGGAGTAGCCGGTGACGTCTCTCGACAAGCCGACGTCCGACACGGACCGCACCACCGACCAGCAGGAGGCCGACAGCAGGGCGGTCACCGAGGCCGCGCTCTTCGAAGCCTTCGGCGGCGTGAGGGGCATGGTGGAGACGGTCCTGCCCGGGCTGCTCTTCGTCACGATCTTCACCATCGACAAGAACCTCACCTACTCGGCCATCGCGGCCCTGGCGGTGTCGCTGGCGCTCGTGGTCGTCCGGCTGATCCGCAGGGACACCGTCAAGCACGCCTTCAGCGGCGTCTTCGGTGTGGCCTTCGGCGTGGTCTTCGCCAAGATGACGGGCAACGCCAAGGACTTCTACCTCCCGGGCATGCTCTACACCCTGGGCCTCGCCCTGGCCTATCTGGTCACCGCGGCCGCCGGCCTGCCGCTGATCGGCCTGATCCTGGGCCCGGTGTTCAAGGAGAACCTCTCCTGGCGCACCCGTAACCCCGGCCGCAAGAAGGCGTACACCAAGGCCAGCTACGCCTGGGGGCTGATCCTGCTCGCCAAGTGCGCGATCCTCTTCCCGCTGTACTGGTGGGCAGACACCACCCAGCTCGGCTGGGTGCTGGTCGCGCTGAAGATCCCGCCGTTCCTGCTGGCGGTCTACCTGACCTGGGTCTTCCTCGCCAAGGCGCCGCCGCCGATCGACGTCTTCGCCGAGATGGAGGCGGAGGAGGAGGCCGAGAAGGCCCGCAAGGCGGCCGCCGCCGAAGCAGCCGGCGGCCAGGAGTTCTGAGGCGTACGTGAGAGGGGCCCCGCCACCGGCTGGTGGCGAATTCGAGGGGTCGTTGCAACACTGCTGGTCAGCTGGCTAGGTCCAGTAGCTTAGCGAGGCGCTCGGCTGGGGTTTCCCAGCCGAGCGTTTTGCGTGGGCGGCTGTTGAGTTCGGCGGCCACGAGCTCCAGGTGGTTGGGGGTGTGAGCGCTCAGGTCGGTGCCCTTGGGGAAGTACTGCCGCAGCAGGCCGTTGGTGTTCTCGTTCGATCCCCGTTGCCAGGGACTGGCCGGGTCGCAGAAGTAGACGGGGATGTTCGTGGCCACGGTGAAGGCTTTGTGGGCGGCCATCTCCGAGCCCTGGTCCCAGGTCAGGGAACGCCATAGATGCGGCGGCAGGGCCTGGACAGTGGCGGCGAGCGCGTTGCGGGTCGCGACAGCACTGTGCCCGATCGGCAGGTGCACGAGCATCACGTAGCGGGTGGCTCGCTCGACGAGGGTGCCGATGGCGGAGCGGCCGTCCTTGCCGATGATGAGGTCGCCTTCCCAGTGGCCGGGAACTGCCCGGTCAGCGGCTTCGGCAGGGCGTTCACTGATCAGGACCATGTCCTTGATGGGGCGGGAGGTGCGCTTGTGGGCCTGGCGCTGCGGACGCCGGCGGGCCCGGCCCGTGCGCAGGGAACGGGTCAGCTCCCGGCGGAGTTCTCCGCGGCCCTGGACGTAGAGGGCCTGGTAGATCGTCTCGTGGGTCACGTGCATCTCCGACCGGTCGGGGAAGCGTGCCCGCAGAGCCTGGCAGATCTGCTCAGGGCTCCACCGCATCGTGAGGTGGTCCTGGATGAAGTCCCGCAGTTCGGGGTTGTGGCCGATCTTGCCGATCTTCGGGCGAGGCCGGCGGGCGTCTGCACGGGCCTGGGCGGTGTGAGGCCGGTAGTACCAGCCTCCCTTGGGCATGGTCCGCCGGTTGCGGCGTATCTCGCGGCTGATGGTGGACGGGCTGCGGCCCAGCTCGGCGGCGATCTGCCGGATGGACGCCTTCTCGCGCAGCCGGTCGGCAATGTGGATGCGGTCGCGCTCCTGGAGGAACCGCGAGGGGCCGCAAGACGGCGACTCCAGATCTTCCGCAGCCACGGACGCGTGCCCGAGCTCCTGGTAGAGCGGAGGAACTGCCTTGCGGCCCCTCTTGTGACCGTTGCGCCACTTCTTGCCCGTGCGGCGGTCGATGCCGACGATTCGGGCCGCTTCCCGGGTGCTGTAACCCTGCTCCATGAGCTGGAAGTATGCGGCCCGTTCCCGGGTCAACGGCTTGCGCCCCTGCCGGTTCCTGTCCTTGCGGATTTCGAAGTCCATGACACCCCTTGAACTGGGGTGTTGCAACGACCACTAGAACTTAAGGGTGACGGGGCCCCTCTCACGTACGCCTTACGCCTCCGAGTCGCCCCGGCGCACCGACAGCAGGTCCTCCAGCTGCTCCTCGCGTGCCTGCGCGGCCACGAACAGCAGCTCGTCACCGGCCTCCAGGCTCTCCTCCGGGCTCGGCGTCAGCACCCGCTGACCCCGGATGATCGTCACCAGCGAGGTGTCCTCCGGCCAGGCGACCTCCCCGACCTGGGTGCCCGCCAGCGCCGACTCCGGCGGCAGCGTCAGCTCCACCAGATTCGCGTCGCCGTGGCTGAAGCGCAGCAGCCGGACCAGATCGCCGACGCTCACCGCCTCCTCGACCAGCGCCGACATCAGACGCGGCGTGGACACCGCCACATCGACGCCCCACGACTCGTTGAACAGCCACTCGTTCTTCGGGTTGTTCACCCGGGCGACGACCCTCGGCACGCCGTACTCGGTCTTCGCCAGCAGCGAGACGACCAGATTGACCTTGTCGTCGCCCGTCGCCGCGATCACGACGTTGCAGCGCTGGAGCGCCGCCTCGTCCAGCGACGTGATCTCACAGGCGTCCGCGAGCAGCCACTCGGCCATCGGCACCCGCTCCACCGAGATGGCGGTCGGCGCCTTGTCCACGAGCAGCACCTCGTGCCCGTTCTCCAGCAGCTCGCCCGCGATGGAACGCCCCACCGCACCGGCCCCGGCAATCGCGACACGCATCAGTGACCGCCCTCCTCGGGGCCCTCGGCGAAGGCCGCCTCGACCTTCGCGATCTCGTCCGTACGCATCATCACGTGAACGAGGTCGCCCTCCTGGAGCACCGTCTGCGACGACGGCAGTATGGCCTCGCCCAGCCGGGTCAGGAACGCGACGCGCACGCCCGTCTCCTCCTGGAGCGTGCTGATCTTGTGACCGATCCAGGACGGCGTGGTGTGCACCTCCGCGAGCTGCACCCCGCCGCTCGGGTCGCGCCACAGCGGCTCCGCGCCCGACGGCAGCAGCCGGCGCAGCATCTGGTCCGCCGTCCAGCGCACGGTCGCGACCGTCGGGATGCCCAGCCGCTGATACACCTCGGCGCGCCGGGGATCGTAGATCCGCGCCGCGACGTTCTCGATGCCGAACATCTCGCGCGCCACCCGGGCCGCGATGATGTTGGAGTTGTCGCCGGAGCTCACCGCCGCGAACGCGCCGGCCTCCTCGATCCCCGATTCGCGCAGCGTGTCCTGGTCGAAACCGACCCCGGTGACGCGACGGCCGCCGAACCCGGAGCCGAGACGCCGGAACGCGGTGGGGTCCTGGTCGATGACGGCGACCGTGTGCCCCTGCTGCTCCAGGGTCTGCGCGAGAGCGGCTCCCACTCGCCCGCAGCCCATGATGACGATGTGCACCTTGCGCCTACCTCGCAGTCCTGGTCATCCGGCTGACCTGCGAAAACACCCTGCTCACACTCTTTCCTCGGCTGGCCGGGCAAACAACGGGGCAACGGTGTGCCCCGTCGCCCGGTTACGAGCTTATGCCGCGCCGGTCGCGTCGCCTCATCCGAGTGTGCGCATCGCGGCGCGGCTGTGGCAAAAGCGACGTGGCCGGGGCCCTTTCCGGCGGCGCGGCGCAAGGATCGCGTTAAGGATTCCACGGCGTTTCCGGCCGAGCGCAGGACACGGGCGGGCCACGCCGGTGCAGCGGGGGCGGGCCCCATGGCGAACCCTTACGATCCACTGCGTGTCCAAACTGACCGACGTGCCCAAACGGATCCTGATCGGACGGGCCCTGCGCAGCGACAAGCTGGGGGAGACGCTCCTCCCCAAGCGCATCGCGCTTCCCGTCTTCGCATCCGACCCGCTGTCCTCGGTGGCGTACGCACCCGGAGAAGTCCTCCTCGTGCTGTCCATCGCGGGTGTGTCGGCGTACCACTTCAGCCCCTGGATCGCGGTCGCGGTCGTGGTCCTGATGTTCACGGTCGTCGCCTCCTACCGGCAGAACGTCCGCGCGTACCCGAGCGGCGGCGGCGACTACGAGGTCGCCACCACCAACCTCGGCCCCAAGGCCGGGCTGACCGTCGCCAGCGCGCTGCTGGTCGACTACGTCCTGACCGTGGCCGTGTCGATCGCCTCCGGCGTGGAGAACCTGGGCTCCGCGATCCCCTTCGTGGTCGAGCACAAGACGGCGTGCGCGGTCGTCGCCATCGTTCTGCTGACCCTGATGAATCTGCGCGGCGTCAAGGAGTCCGGAAAGCTCTTCGCCATCCCCACGTACCTCTTCGTGGCCGGCGTCTTCCTCATGATCATCTGGGGTGCCTTCCGCGGGCTCGTCCTCGGCGACACCATGCACGCCCCGACCTCCGGATACACGATCAGGGCCGAGCACCAGGGGCTGGCCGGCTTCGCGCTCGTCTTCCTGCTGCTGCGCGCCTTCTCCTCCGGCTGTGCGGCGCTCACCGGTGTCGAGGCGATCAGCAACGGCGTGCCCGCGTTCCGCAAGCCGAAGAGCAAGAACGCCGCGACCACGCTCGCGATGATGGGCCTGCTCGCCGTCACCATGTTCTGCGGCATCATCGGCCTGGCCATGGCCACCGACGTCAAGATGGCGGAGAACCCGGCGAAGGACCTGATCAGCGACGGCAGCCCGGTCGGCGCGGGCTTCGTCCAGGACCCGGTGATCTCGCAGGTCGCGGCCGCGGTCTTCGGCGACGGCACGTTCTTCTTCGTGATCCTCGCCGCCGCCACCGCCCTCGTCCTCTTCCTGGCCGCGAACACCGCGTACAACGGCTTCCCGCTCCTCGGCTCGATCCTGGCCCAGGACCGCTATCTGCCCCGCCAGCTGCACACCCGCGGCGACCGGCTCGCCTTCTCCAACGGCATCGTGCTGCTGGCCGGCGCCGCGATCCTGCTGGTCGTGATCTACGGGGCCGACTCGACCCGGCTCATCCAGCTGTACATCGTCGGCGTGTTCGTCTCCTTCACGCTCAGCCAGACCGGCATGGTCCGGCACTGGAACCGCCATCTGGCCGTCGAGAGGGACCAGGCCAAGCGCCGCCACATGATCCGTTCCCGGGCGATCAACACCTTCGGCGCCTTCTTCACGGGCCTGGTGCTCGTCGTCGTCCTCGCCACGAAGTTCACCCACGGGGCCTGGGTGGCGCTCCTCGGCATGGTCATCTTCTTCGGCACGATGACCGCGATCCGCAAGCACTACGACCGGGTCGCCGAGGAGATCGCCGCCGACGAGAGCGCCCCGGACGAATCGATCCGCCCCTCCCGGGTCCACTCGATCGTCCTGGTCTCCAAGCTCCACCGCCCCACCCTGCGCGCCCTCGCCTACGCCAAGCTGATCCGCACGGATCACCTGGAGGCGCTCTCCATCAGCGTGGACCCGGCCGAGACGAAGGCCCTCAGGGAGGACTGGGAGCGGCGTGGCATCAACGTACCGCTGAAGATCCTCGACTCCCCGTACCGCGAGGTGACCCGCCCGGTCATCGAGTACGTCAAGAGCCTGCGCCGGGAGAGCCCGCGCGATGTGGTGAGCGTCTACATCCCGGAGTACGTCGTCGGGCACTGGTACGAGCATCTGCTGCACAACCAGAGCGCCCTGAGGCTCAAGGGCCGGCTGCTCTTCACACCCGGTGTGATGGTCACCTCGGTCCCGTACCAGCTGGAATCCTCCGAGGCGGCGAAGAAACGCGCCCGCAGGCGTGCCGACTGGAACGCGCCGGGCTCGGTGCGCCGGGGCCCGGTGGAGCGCAAGCACAAGGAGCCGACGCCGAAGGGCTGAGGCGGGGCCGCCGCGTGTGGTCGGCGGCCGGGCGACACCGACGTAGACTCGTAGGTTGTTGTCCGGCCGCCGGCCGTCCCCTTCCCTCCCTGGAGCCCGCCCCTCATGCAGAACGAATCCACGTCGCCGCTGACCGGGGAGACACAGCCGGAGTCGCTGGTCGGGCGGGAGTACGAGGTCGAGGTCGGCCCGGTCGCGCACGGCGGGCACTGCATCGCCCGCACGGACGAGGGCCGGGTGCTGTTCGTACGCCACACCCTGCCGGGCGAGAAGGTCGTCGCGCGGATCACCGACGGCGCCGAGGACTCGCGCTTCCTGCGCGCGGACGCGGTGGAGATCATCGACGCGTCCAAGGACCGGGTGCCGGCCCCCTGCCCGTTCGCCGGTCCCGGCAAGTGCGGCGGCTGCGACTGGCAGCACGCCAAGCCGGGCGCCCAGCGCCGACTGAAGGGCGAGGTCATCGCCGAACAGCTCCAGCGCCTCGCGGGCCTCACCCCGGAGGAGGCGGGCTGGGACGGCACGGTCATGCCGGCCGAGGGCGACAAGCTCCCGGCGGGCGAGGTGCCGGCCTGGCGGACCCGGGTCCAGTACGCGATCGACGCGGACGGCCGCGTCGGCCTGCGCAAGCACCGCTCGCACGACATCGAGATCATCGACCACTGCATGATCGCCGCGCCCGGGGTCTCCGAGCTGGGCGTCGAGCAGCAGGACTGGCCGCAGATGGCCACGGTGGAGGCCATCGCCGCCACCGGCTCCCACGACCGCCAGGTCATCCTGACCCCCCGCCCGGGCGGCCGGCTGCCCCTGGTCGAGCTCGACAAGCCGGTCTCCGTGCTCCGCGTGGACGAACGCGACGGCGGCGTGCACCGGGTCCACGGCCGCGGCTTCGTCCGCGAGCGCGCCGACGACCGCACGTACCGCGTCGGCTCCGGCGGCTTCTGGCAGGTCCACCCGCAGGCCGCGAACACCCTGGTCCGCGCGGTCATGCAGGGCCTGCTGCCCCGTAAGAACGACACGGCCCTCGACCTCTACTGCGGCGTCGGCCTCTTCGCCGGCGCCATCGGCCAGCGCATCGGCGAGAAGGGCGCGGTCCTCGGCATCGAGTCCGGCAAGCGCGCGGTCGAGGACGCCCGCCACAACCTGGCGGACCTGGACCGCGTCCGCATCGAACACGGCAAGGTCGACCAGGTCCTGCCCCGCACGGGCATCACCGAATGCGACCTCATCGTCCTGGACCCGCCCCGCGCGGGCGCGGGCCGCGCCACGGTGAAGCAGCTGGTGGGCCTGGGCGCCCGCCGCATCGCGTACGTGGCCTGCGACCCGGCGGCGCTGGCCCGGGACATCTCGTACTTCGCGGAGGGCGGGTACCGGGTGCGGACGCTGCGGGCGTTCGATCTGTTTCCGATGACGCACCATGTGGAGTGCGTGGCGATTCTGGAGCCGGTCGCCAAGGGCGCCTGAGCTGGGGAGCCGACTGCACCTCGCCGACGGCGATGTGGTCCGGGGTCTTGAGTGGCTGGTATCGTCTCGCCGCTCAGATACCAGTCCGGTATCATTCCTGTATGGCGATGACACTCCGACTCCCCGAAGACCTTGACGCGAAGCTCACCGAGCGGGCTCGTCGGGAGGGTCGCAGCAAGCAGGAACTTGCCATCGAGGCCATCCGTGACGCTCAGCACCGGGCCGAGCTGAAGGTCGATGACGTCCTGGCCGAGCTGATGGACAGCGATGCGGAGATCCTGGACTACCTGAAGTGACGCGAGTGCGCTACATCCATATCGACGAGATCCTGGCCATCGCCCGCACGGTCAACGATACCGAGCACAGCGTGCGTGACATGGGACTCCTGGTGTCAGCGGTCGAACGGCCCCGGACGAACGTGTTCGGGGCCGAGCTGTATCCCGCGCTGCACGAGAAGGCGGCGGCACTGCTGCACTCCGTCGCTCGCAATCACGCGCTGATCGACGGCAATAAGCGCACCGCCTGGCTTGCCATGCGTGTCTTCCTGCGGTTCAACGGCGTCAGCGCCGGTACCGCCCCGCCATCCGTCTCCGTGGCCGGCCCGTTCGTCGAGGAAGTCGCGCAGGACAACATCGATGTACCGGCTATCGCCAAGCGCCTGTCGGCCTGGTTCCCCGTTTCCTGACGTTCGACGTCGTGAACCGTGGAGAACCGTGCGGCTTCGTGTCCGATGCCACGGAGCCGCACGGTGGTTACCTCGGAAGCCGACGCCCGGATCGTCCGTTATCTACGTCCGATGCGGAGGACGGAGCAGGGGAACTCGTGCTCGCGGACCGGCCGGGTGTCCGCGCGGCGCCCGGGCCGTCCGGGCGGTCGACCCGTACGTTCAGGCTCCCCGCCGCCGGAGCGTCCGCCTCCTCGCCGGACGCAGTGAGAGCGCGCTCCTCGGTGATGCGTTCGACCTGGGTGGAGGGAAGCTCCCGCAGCCCTTCCCGGGCGAGATGCCACGCTCTGGCGCGCCGCGTGCAGCAGGGAGGAGCCGGTGAGACGGCTCGCGCCGTCCTGATCCGTCAGCTTCTCCAGGAGAGCCAGGGCCATCTCGGCCTCCACGTCCGACCGGTCGGCCCGCAGGCGCGTGCAGACCCGGTGGACCGTCCCGGTCAACCGGGGCAGGGCCAGCCAGATGGCCAGGAGTTTCCCCGTGCTGTCTGGAGTCAGGTCGCTCTGCGCCGTGCGGATGACCTCTTTTGAGGCGAACGCACTGCTGTGCGGTGGATACATTATGGAATGTCCTCTCTTTGGACTGCGGAAGCCTGAGTCCGGAGGTGCTGGAGATACCGAGATGCGGAGCCGAGAGACGGACCCGACCTGCGAGTCGGGATCGCCGTCAGGGGCGGGGGTCGGGGGTGGGGCGGTGGGTGTGCAGCTGATAGACCATTTCGTCCGGGCACCGTTCCAGGCGGGCCTGGCGCCAGGCGGATTCGTAGGGCAGGGGGGTTGTGCTGCGTCGTTGGACGAGCAGGGCCCGGAGGCTGGTCAGGGGGTCCAGTAGCGCCCACCACAGGACGGGGGTCATGGATGGGCCCTTCGAGGTGACCGGTCGGGCCCGGGCAGGTCCGGCGGCTCGGTATTGCTGGGCAGGCTGCCGCCGTTCAGTGCCTTGAGGGAGTCGGAGAGCACGACCATGGCCTGCTGCCGCTTTTCGATGTCCGTGAACCCTTGGCCGACCTGCTGCCACTGTTCCAGGAGCGGGAACCACCATTGGTCGCAGGAGCGGATGAGGCGCGCGAGGCGCTGGAGTTCGGCGATGTGCTCGTCGCCCAGGGCGCCGGGGGCGTGGTGTTCGAGTTGGTCCAGGACGATGAGGTCCGGGTGGTCGTAGAGGTTCTTCTTCAAGAAGCGCAGGCGGCGGACGCGTTGCTCGTCCGCGGCCTCCTGCGCCAGCAGTTCCTGTGCCGCGCCGGGCAGGCCGAGGGCCACCTTGGCGCTCAGCAGGCAGTGGTTCGGGGCGCGGCGAGGCAGGCGGCCCAGGGTGGCGTTGACGGCGTCCTGGGCAGCGGGCACGTCCGAGGCTCGCAGGCGTACCGCTGTCTCGGCCGCCGCGGCATGCACGGTGGCGCGTGCTGTCTCCTCCACGTTGGAAGGCACTCGCCACAGCGGTCGCCAGGTGATGGTGTACCGGGCCTCGAAGGCGATCCCCTCGGTGGCGCTGGGCAGCAGCCGCGGCTGGGCAGACCTGCTCGTACGGACCGCGCGGTGCCACGGCCACCTCATGCGAGGTCCTCTTCGAGCGGGAAGACCGGGCGCAGGCGGCTGTCGACGAGATGGCTGTAGAAGTCGTCGGCCACACTGACGGTCCCGGAGGTGTAGATGCCACGCAACCCGTTCATGAACCTCAGGCCGGCCTCGAACATGTTCTGGCCGCGCAGCGCCGGCAGCAGCTGGTCACGCAGCTGTGTGTAGGCGCCGGGATCGTCGGCGCAGGCACGGATCCAGTCCGTCAGGCGTGAGATGACCTCGGCGGCGGTCTCGGATGAGGACAGCAGATCGTGGACGCCACGCTGTACGTCGATGTCCGGGGGAGCGGAACCCACGAGCCACGGTGTGCCGTCCTGGCGCAGGGTCATCAACGCGAGGAAGGCCAGGGCGCCGCTGCGTGCGGAGGAGACCTTGCCCTGCTGCCAGCCCCGGACCTCACCGGCCAGGCGCTGGACGACGGCGGGATGCCGGAGCAGAGCGTCGAAGGCGGCCTGGACCTGGCCGACCACGGCCGCGTCGGTGTTCTTGTGCGCGACCCGGCGCAGGCGCACCATGGCCCGCTTGGCCAGAGACGTGGCGACGGAGGAGTCCTCCAGGACGCGCCGGCAGAGCGCGATCACGATGGGCGCGTAACTTTCCTTCTCCGCCCACCCGTACAGCGCCTCCCAGACGAGGCGTCCGACGTGTTCATTGCGTACGGCGCTCTCCATGACCGCGCCGAGCACCTTCGGACTGCTGCTGCCGACCAGGCTGCCCAGTGTCGTGAGGTAGTCCGCCGATCCGTGCCGCACGGTGAGTTCGGCCAGCGCGGTCACCGCGTGGTCATCCGGATCAGTGCTCTGAGCCGTCGCGACGAGCCAGGTGAGCAAGGGCTCACGCATGACGTCGTAGTTGTCCCAGACGTACTCCAGCACCGCGCGTCCATAGGCGGGCCGGTCGAAGACCACGGTGTCCTGCGTGTCGACCCGGCCTCCGACATCCTGGATGCGGCGACGCATTCCCCGTCCGGCCAGCGCGTTGAGCGGCGGTGAGAATCCCGTCGCCGTGCCGGGGGTGTCGGGGGCGCCCTCGACGGCCTTCAGCAGTGCGGCGGCGCTGCGTGCGATGACGGGCAGGGGTGCCGACTGCCGCACGGCCAGAGCCAGCAGGAGGCAACGGTCGTCCACGGTGAGCGAGGGGTTGTCGTGGGTGTGCAGACCGTTCATCTCGCCGAACCTGCGGTCGAGTTCCACGCGCCAGTCGGTCAGCGCGGCAGTGACACGGCCTTCGAGGCCGGTGTCGGCTTCCGTCTCGCCTTCGGCCTGCGTGAACGAGTGCTCGGAGCTGGCGCGGAGGTGCTCCTCCCAGGCCATGACGACGGTGCGCGCGGCCCGTACGGCGGCCACTGCCGTCAGTCCGCGCAAGGAGGCCGTGGCTTTGGGGAAGGAGTGGAGTGAGGTGACGAGCCGGTCGTAGCCGTTGGCGGCCAGATGCGCCTCGACGACGCGTTGGGCATCGGGCGGCTCGTGCAGATGAACTACCCGGATGCCGTCACGATCGCTGAGGCGGTGGTCCTTCCACAGGTCCTGTGCGACGGTCAGCACGAGATAGGAGCGGCAGTCGCGCAGGTGGGAGGCGTGTTTCGACAGGGCGTTCAGGAAGTCGGCGGACACCTGGTCGTTGTCCGGATGCTTGAGGTCGAGTTGGTACGCGTGCGCCTTCTCCAGCGGCAGGCGTCCCTGGCGGGGGGTGTCCCAGTCGGCGTCCAGCTGAACCACGGTGGTGTCGTCAGCGGTGTGCTCGGCCAGCAGTCGCAGAGCGAGGGTGGTGGAGCCGTACGAACGCGGTGCGACGATGACGAGGACAGGGCGGTGAGGGCGGCCGGTGACGGGATCGACCAGCTGCTCCCAGACCTGGTCCCAGTGCGGGTTCCGAACGAACGGCTGGTCGAGCAATTGCTTCCGGCTCTGCTCAACGCCCTCCAGCAGATCCCGTTTCCGGGTTTCCAGGATCACTTGCTCGATGTGGTGGGCGACGACTTCGGGGTTGCCGTACACGTTTGTCGTGTCAGGCCGATCGAACGGTACGTCGGACATGCGGGAACTCCAGTGTGAGTACGGGGTGGGCAGTCGGGCGGATGGCCGGACGCGTCACGGCCGGCGACGATCGATCCGCACGGTGCCGATGCTGGTGGCGATCGTGGCGTCGGTGACCTGACCGTGGAACTGGAACGTGCCGCCACTGCCGGCAGCCGGTGTCGCCGGTGCGTCGCCCGGCCGCGCAGTGGAGGCGGGAGCGGCGGCCGGCGATGCGGTGTCCGTGACGTAGGGGCGTACGGCCGGTCCGGTCAGGCCCGGCACGTGAATCCGGCAGGGCTGTGCGACGAAGCCGGGCTTGTCGCCGACGTGGGCGACCGCTTCGAGGAAGTGGTGCGGGCCCAGGTCCGGTGTGCGTCCCGCGTGCAGGGTGCGGTGGTAGACGGTCTCGGAGAGCGCGGCGGCCAGGAAGCCGCCGCTGTCCTTCGCCGCGGACAGCGCCTGGCGGGTCGCCCGGCTGTCGAGCAGCCGGACGGTGTCGTTGATGGCGTCACCGCGGTGGTGGGGCAGGGACAGCGGGCCGATGTGCACACTGGCCCGCAGCCGCAGGGCGGGACTGCTGGCCAGCCGGTGTCGCTCGTAGCGCACCAGAGCCGCGTTGAGCCGGCCCAGCAGCGGGTCCACGAGCCGGGCCAGGGCCGACGGCGGGAACAGCAGGATCGCCCCGTCGCCCCTGTCCTTGCAGCCGCCGGGAAGCTCCTGCGGGTCGGGCAGCCGGCACTCGGCGAGCACGGTCGCCACGATGTCGTCCACGTCGCACCGGGCGGCGGTCATCCTCGCTTCGGGGATCTGGCTGTAGCTCTCCATGTCGATCGCCACGAGGGCGAAGTCGGCGGGTACGTCCAGGGGTTCTGCGGGCAGCGGCGCATTCATAGGGCACCGTCCTTTCAGCACAGGCGGTCAGGGGAGTGACCATGCTGATCGGGCGGGACGGCCGCCGCTGCCCAGTAGTGGGCACGCCTGAAGTGCGGCCCGTCACTCCTGCGTACGCGCGTGCGACTGGATCGAATGGATGTCCCGTACGAGGAGCCCGCCGCTGGACGTGGTGCGGACCCAGTCCTGCTCGCGCCAGGGCTTGAGCGCGTTGACGACCGCGTTGCGGGAGGCACCGATCATCTGGGACAGCTCCGTCTGGGTCAGCCGCACGGCGAGCGCCGAATCCGACGTGGACGCGGCCTCGACCAGCCGCGACAGCGCCGATGCCAGGCGCAGTGGGACGGAGGCTGTGGCCAGTTCGAGCCGGACGGCTTCCGATTCCCTGACCCGGGCGATGGCATGACGCAGGAGAGGGGCCAGCAGATCGTGCTCCTCGACGAACGTGAGGAAGGCGGCGGCCGGGATGATGCGCACCCGGCAGGTCTCGGCGGCGATGACCGTGGCGGTGCGCGGCTGGGAGTCCAGCACGGCCAACTCGCCCAGTAACTCACCGGTGCCGCGTACGGCGAGAAGCGTCCTCTGCCCGCAGTCGCCGGCCAGGGTGATCAACGTCGACCCGGACTCCAGCACGATCACGTGCGTCGCCGGGTCTCCCTGACGGAGCAGCACACTCCGAGCGGGCCTGACGCGCTGTGGTGCGAGCGCCGTCAGGTGTGCCCATGACTTGTCGCCGATCACCGTGGCATGTGGCTGGTACATGCGTCCCCCCCTGCTGTGCGGCCCCGACACACTCAGGTGATCTTCTCAACCAAGCAGAATGTTGCTCAATAGGCACATTCCAGCCATCAGAAGTGCTGCTAGGGCAAAATCGACCGACAGGCGGGCCGTCCGCAGCTTCCTGTCCGCCAGCCAGGCCAGCACGTGCAGTCGGCGGCCCTCGACATGCCGTTCCAGCTCCCCGCGGGCGGCCGTGTTCGCGCCGGCCCGATGGTGTGCGAGCGCCTCGCGCATCAATTCGGTGTACAGCCCCGTCCTCGGGACCGCGGGCCGCAGCGCGAGCAGCGCGGCCCCTGTCGCGGCCATCAGCAACAGGCACATCAGGACCAGGGAGGCGACTGCGACCGGGGGCATGCCGGGCGTGGCCGACAGCACCGCGACCCCGGCGGCCAGCAGGCCGCCGGCTATTCCGCACAGCGCCGTTGCCTTGGTGTCGGCCCTCTGCACCTCGACGAAGGCGCGTTCCGCGTGTCCTCGCAGCCGGTCCGTCTCCGTCGGCGTACTGCCTGGCTCGTGCATGCCGTTGCACATCCCTCCGTGGCCGTCGCCCGCTTGTCGTGGCAGTTGCCAGCCTGCGCCCGGCGGGCGGGGTCCGATGCCCACCGCGGGGCAGGGGGAGCGGAAGGTTGCTCACTCCGCGATGGTTCGCCTTTGGTCCAGACCTGTTTGGTCCAGACCTATTGACGGGTTGGGTCAGCCCTTCTACGATCCCGTCGATCGTCGCACTGCGTTTCTCCAGTTCATTCGAGGCCGTGCGGCCACGCCCCCCCACGCTCACGTCCACGGCACGTGGCGAGAATGGAGCACAGCATGTTCCGTCGGAGGATTCGTACGCTGCCCGGGGTGGATGACGGGCATTCGGCCGCCGTCCGGGCCCGGCGCGGTTCGACCGTACTGACCCGTGCGATTGCCGGGGTGAGCGCTGCCACGGTCATCGGTGCCTGTGTCACGCTGGTCGGTTCCGGGTCGGCCGGGGCCGCCGATGCCGCCAATCTGGTGACCAACTCCGGGTTCGAGAGCGGGCTTTCGGGGTGGTCCTGCACCGATGGCTCGGGTGCGGCTGTCAGCAGTCCGGTGCACTCCGGCTCGTCCGCGTTGAAGGCGACGCCGTCCGGGCTCGGCAACGCCCAGTGCAGTCAGACGGTGAGCGTGCAGCCCAACTCGGCGTACACGCTGAGCGCGTTCGTCCAGGGCAGTTACGTCTATCTCGGGGCCAGTGGCACCGGTGCCAGTAGCGAGCCGCAGACGTGGACGCCCGACTCCTCCTCGTACAGCGAGCTGAGCGTCGGCTTCACCACCGGTGCGAACACCACGTCGGTGACGGTCTATCTGCACGGCTGGTACGGGACGCCCGCGTACCTGGCGGACGATGTGTCGCTCACCGGTCCCGGTGGCACGACGCCGCCGCCGACCGACCCGCCGACGACACCCCCGCCCACCGACCCGCCGACCACCCCGCCGCCCACCGATCCGCCGACCACGCCGCCGCCGACCGACCCGCCGGGCGACGCCACCTGTGCCACGAAGCCCAAGCCGGCCGGCAAGGTGCTTCAGGGGTACTGGGAGAACTGGGACGGCGCGTCGAACGGGGTGCACCCCGGTATGGGGTGGGTCCCCATCACCGACAGCCGGATCGCGCAGCACGGGTACAACGTCATCAACGCGGCCTTCCCGGTCATCCTTTCGGACGGGACCGTCCTGTGGGAGGACGGCATGGACGCGGGCGTGAAGGTGTCGACGCCGGCGGAGATGTGTGAGGCGAAGGCGAACGGCGCCACGCTCCTGATGTCGATCGGCGGCGCGACCGCGGGCATCGACCTGTCGTCGAGCCAGGTCGCCGACCGCTTCGTGGACACGGTCGTCCCGATCCTCAAGAAGTACAACTTCGACGGGATCGACATCGACATCGAGACCGGGCTGTCCGGCAGCGGGAACATCAACACGCTGTCCGCCTCCCAGTCCAACCTGATCCGCATCATCGACGGTGTGCTCGCCAAGATGCCCGCGGGCTTCGGCCTGACGATGGCGCCCGAGACCGCGTACGTCACCGGCGGCAGCGTCACGTACGGGTCCATCTGGGGCGCGTACCTGCCGATCATCAAGAAGTACGTCGACAACGGCCGGCTGTGGTGGCTCAACATGCAGTACTACAACGGCAGCATGTACGGCTGCTCCGGCGACTCGTACCAGGCCGGCACCGTGGAGGGCTTCGCCGCTCAGACCACCTGCCTCAACAACGGCCTGACCATCCAGGGCACCACGATCAAGGTGCCGTACGACAAGCAGGTGCCCGGCCTCCCGGCCCAGCCCGGCGCGGGCGGCGGCTACATGGCGCCCGGTCAGGTCGGCCAGGCGTGGAACACGTTCAACGGGTCGCTCAAGGGCCTCATGACGTGGTCCCTCAACTGGGACGGCTCGAAGGGCTGGTCCTTCGGCGACAACGTCAAGTCGCTCCAGAACCGCTAGCCGGATCCCAGCCGCACGTGGACCCTCGTCCGCTGCCCTGAAACTGCCTCCCGGGCCGCCGGTCGCGGAGCTGCCCCGGCCTTAGCGTCGGGGCACAGCACCAATCCGTCGAATGGGAATGGGAGGGGCAGGATGAACAAGGGTCTGCGTACGGCCGCGGTTGCGGCGGCTCTGGTCACCGGGATGGTCGCGGCGGGCAGTGCGCCCGCCGCGGCGGCGGGGCGCTCCGAGCGGATCACGTCGCAGGAGCAGCTCGCCGCGAACCTCGCCAAGGCCGTCGCCGTGGAACAGGCGAACGGCGCGGTGGACCACGGTGTCATCGGCGGCATGGTCGTCACCGCGACCGACGTCCGACCGGCGAGCTGCTAGGGGTGCGGAGGTGACCACCGTGGACGGGTCCGCGGGGCAGGCGCCCCTGAACTGGTGTCCCTCCGGCGACGCGAGTCGTCCGGAGAGCGTGGTCCTCGGCGTCCGCTCCGGCGACGGCGGCGAGGTCGTCTACCTGGCCGAACCGGTGCCGGCCGCCGATGTCCTCGGCGCCGTGCCGGAAGGCATCGCGCCCAACCGGGTGCTGCGGTTCGCCTCGCACTGCGTGTCGGAGTGCGCGAACCGGGTGGGCGACGCGTGCGGCCTGATCGAGCGGATGCGCGTCGTCCCGCCGGAGGACGGGGCGGACGAGCGGTCCCTGCCACGGTGTCACCTCCGCCCGCAGTGCAAGTGGTGGAACCAGGTGGGCGTCGAGGGCTGCCGTCGCTGCCCCGCCGTCGTCACCCTGAATCCGCACGACGACGAGCTGAGGGTTCTCGTCGCCGGCCCGGACACCACTCTGGAGCAGGTGGAGGAGTGGATGGCCGCGGCCGAGTAGACCGTGGGCACCACCCGGAACAGCAGGGGCCCCGCGCCGGGCGAAACGGTGCGGGGCCCCGTTCGTTGCATGTACGGGGCGAACGGGCCCCACGACCGAGAGAGGGATGTTCCATGGCCGACTGGATACGCCGTTTCCACCCCGCGCCCCACGCACCCGTCCGGCTGCTGTGCTTCCCGCACGCGGGCGGCACCGCCGCCGCCCAGTACGACCTGTCGGCCGCGGTCAGCGGGACGCTCGACCCGCTGGTGGTGCAGTACCCGGGCCGGCACGACCGCTTCGGGGAGCCGCCGGCCGAGCGGGCGGAGCAGATCGTGGGGGCGGTGCTGCGGGAGCTGCCGGACCCGGCGGACCGGCCGCTCGCGCTGTTCGGGCACAGCATGGGCGCCCTGCTGGCGTTCGAGACGGCCCGGATGCTCCAGGACCTGGGCCGTCCGCCCGCTGCGCTCTTCGTGTCGGGGCGCGGCGGGCCCTCCCTGCCGCTCCCGGCACGCTGGTCGGAGGAGCTGTCCGACGACGGACTCCTCGCCGAGATGCGGCTGCTGGCCGGGACGAGCGAGGATCTGCTCGCCGACCCCATGCTGATGGAGCTGGCGCTGCCCCCGCTGCGCGCGGACTACCGGCTGCTCGGGCGTTACGCGTATGTGCCCGGGCCTCCGCTGCGCTGCCCGGTGGTGGCGCTGGGCGGCGACGCCGACCCACGGGTGCCCGTGGCCGAACTGGCCGCCTGGGAGCGGGAGACGGCCGTCGGCCTGACCACGCACGTCCTGCCCGGCGGCCACTTCTACCTGGACGCCGTGCTGCCGGAGGTGGTGCGGCTGGTGACGGGCGCCCTGGGACGGGTCCGTAAGGCACCCGTGGCGTACTGAACCACCGCGACGCGGGAGGGGGTCGGCGGATGTTCCGCCGGCCCCCTCCCGCCGTTGGCCCCTACACGTTCTCGAACTCGCTGAGCAGCGCGTCCAGCGCGTCGTCGGGGCTGCCCGACGCGACGATCCGCCGCGCCAGCTCGTCCAGCGTCAGCTCCTCCAGGAACAGGGTGAGCGGGACATCGAGGCCGAGGTCGTCGCGCAGGCAGCCGACCAGGTGGACGGCGGCCAGCGAGTCACCGCCCGCCGCGAAGTAGGTCATCCCCATGTCCTGCTCGCCCGCGAGCCCCAGGGCCTCCACGATCAGCGCCCGCACCGCGGCGTCCGGACCCGCGTCCGGCCCCGTGTTCTCCGGCGCCTCCACCGCCCCGGCCGGAGTCCGCACCGCGTCCAGAGACAGCGCCCCGAAGCTCTCCCCGGCGAACGGATACCCGGGCAGCGAGACACGGCGGCCCCGGTCCGGCCCGTCCGGCAGCTCGCCCCGCAGCCACGCCTCGCCCCGCGCACGCGGCCCGGCCGGGTCGCCGGGCCGCGCGCCGGGGCGGCCGAGGGCCAGCCCGTCGAGCCGTGCCGCGGCCTCCGCGTGGTCCCCGGCCACCACATACCCGCGGACCGCCAGCGGGGCACGGCCCAGCCGCAGCGTGCGGGCGACGTCGGCGAGGTCCGGCGCCGCCGGGCCGCGCAGCGCGGCGGCGAGCCGGCCCGCGAGCGCCCGTAGCGCGTCCTCGCTGTGCGCGGACAGCAGCAGCGCCTCCGGCTCCCGCTCCGACGGCGCCCCGGCGGCCGCGGTGCGCGGCGGGGCCTGCTCCAGGACCACATGGACATTGGTGCCGCCGATGCCGACGGAACTGACCCCGGCCCGGCGCGGCCCGCCGGCGGGCTCCGGCCACGGCTCGGCCTCGGTGACCACGTGGAACGGCGAGTCGCCGAGCCCCAGTTCCGGGTTGGGGCGGCCCGCGCCCGCCGTCGGGGCGATGACACCGTGCTCCAGCATCAGCACGGTCTTGATCACCCCGGCCACGCCCGCCGCCGCGTCCAGGTGCCCGAGGTTGGCCTTCACCGAGCCGAGGGCGACGGACCCGGTGCCGGCGC
Source organism: Streptomyces sp. NBC_00726 (assembly GCF_045161735.1). NCBI lineage: Bacteria > Bacillati > Actinomycetota > Actinomycetes > Kitasatosporales > Streptomycetaceae > Streptomyces > Streptomyces sp. NBC_00726. The sequence goes on from NZ_CP108983.1 coordinate 5,311,823, forward strand.
CCGCGAACGCCGCGCCCGCGGCGCTCGCCTCGATCCGGTCACCGAGCCGCGTCGCCGTGCCGTGCGCCTCCAGGTACTGGGCGTCCGCCGGGTCGAGACCGGCCGACGCCCACGCCTCCCGGATCGCGGCCGTCTGCTGGTCCACACCCGGCGCGGTGAAGCCGACCCGGGCGGCGCCGTCGTTGGTGACCGCGCTGCCCCGGACCACCGCGCGGACCGGGTCCCCGTCGGCGAGCGCGTCCGCCAGCCGGCGCAGCACGACGACACCGACGCCGTTGCCCGGCACGGTCCCGCCCGACGCCTCGTCGAACGGGCGGCAGCGGCCGTCGGCCGAGAAGATCCCGCCCTCGTAGTGCACATAGCCCCGCCTGCGTACGGAGTCCACGGCGACGCCCCCGGCGAGCGCGGTGTCGCAGTCACCGAGCAGCAGCGCCTGGCAGGCGAGGTGCAGCGCGCTCAGCGAGGTCGAGCAGGCCGTCTGCACGGTCAGGCTCGGACCGTCCAGGCCCAGCCGGTACGAGATCCACGGCGCCAGGAACTCACGGTCGGTGAGGATGCGCGTCTGGAGCGCGCCGTGCTGCGCCGCGAGCGCCGGATCGGTCTGCGCGGCCAGCATGTGCTCGGTGACCCCGCCGCCGACGTACACGCCGGTGCGCGCCGGCGCGCCGAGCGGGTTCAGGCCCGCGTCCTCCAGCGCCGACCACGCCGTCTCCAGCAGCAGCCGGTGCTGCGGATCGAGGACGGCGGCCTCGGTGCGGTTGAAGCCGAACAGGGCCGGCTCGAAGCGGTCGGCGCCCTCCAGCACGCCCTTGGACGGCACATGGTCGCGGCCGGCGACCTGGGCGGGGTCGGCGCCGTCGGCGAGGAGTTCCGCCTCGGTGAAATCGGTGACGGAGACGACCCCGGCCAGCAGGTTCTGCCAGTAGGCCGCCAGATCGGGCGCGCCGGGGAAGCGGCCGCTCATGCCGATGACGGCGATGGCGGAGTCGAGGGTGTCGGGGGCTGCGGGCTCGGTCATCGTGACATGCCTTTCCGGGAGCGGAGTCGTCCGGCCGCGGCGTGCCGCTGATGGCGCACCCGGCCGTGGGCGGTGGAGCCGCCGGGGTCCGCCGGGGCGGCGGGGCGGTCCGTACGGATCTGGTCGAGGCGGCCCGCGAGGGCGGCGACCGTGGGGAGGCGGAACAGGTCGACGAGCCCGAGACGCCCGTCCGCGCCGGCCTCCCGGAGCGCGACCAGGACCCGCGCCAGGCGGACGGAATTGCCGCCCAGCTCGAAGAAGTTGTCGTGCAGGCCGACCCGGTCCGTCGTCAGCACCCGGGCCCAGATCCCGGCGACGAACCGCTCGGTCGGGGTGCCGGGGCCCGCGCCGGCCGGCTCCGGGGCGCGCCGGGTGACGGACGGCTCGGGCAGCGCCGCCCGGTCGGTCTTGCCGTTGCTGCTGAGCGGCAGTGCGTCCAGGCGTACGAAGACCTCCGGGAGCATGAACGCCGGCAGCCGCTCGGCCAAGTGGGCGCGGAGCACGTCGTCGGCGGGCGCGGCGGCCGGGTCCCGGCCCACCACATATGCGACGAGCCGCTGGTCCGCGCCCGTGCCGCGCACCGCCGCAGCGGCGACCCGCACCCCCGGGTGGGCGGCCAGCAGCGACTCCACCTCGCCGAGTTCGAGCCGTACACCGCGCAGCTTCACCTGGAGATCGGCACGGCCCAGGTAGGCGACCGCGCCGTCGGCGTCGACGCGCCCGAGATCGCCCGTGCGGTACATCCGGGTGCCCGGGGCGCCGAACGGGTCGGCGACGAAGCGCTCGGCGGTGAGGCCCGGCCGCCCGGCATAGCCGCGGGCGAGCCCCGCGCCGGTCACGTAGATCTCGCCGGTGACGCCGACGGGCACCGGGCGCAGCAGCTCGTCGAGAACGTAGGCGCGGCTGCCGGGCACCGCGCGGCCCAGCACCACCGGGGCACCCGGCAGGAGGTCGGCGGTGTGCGAGTAGACGCTGACCTCGCTGGGCCCGTAGGCGTTGACGACCCGCCGGCCCGGCGCGTGCAGCCGCCCGACCAGCTCGGCGGGGCACGCCTCGCCGCCGACCGCGACGGTGCGCAGGTCGGGCAGGGCGCCTTGGATGTCGGGCAGCAGCATGGCGGCGGACGGCGGCAGGAACACGTAAGTGATACGGGAGTCGCGCAGCCGGTCCAGCAGCGCCTCGCCGAGCCGTTCCTCCTCGGTCGGTACGTGCAGTTCGGCGCCGGCGACCCACGGGAAGAACAGGTCGGACACGGCGACGTCGAAGCCGAACGCGACGAACTGGAGCACCCGGTCGCCGGCCTCGACCGGGAAGGCGCGGCGCACGGCCATGGTGAGGTTCGCCAGCGCGCGGTGCTCCACGGCGACCCCCTTCGGGCGGCCCGTGGAGCCCGACGTGAACAGGACGTAGGCGAGGTCGCCGGGGCCGGGGGCCGGGCCGTCGTGGACGGGCGGCGGCTCGGCCGCCGGGACGTGGTCGACGCGCAGCTGCGGCACGCCGAGCGCACCGGCCCGTGTGGTGGTGGCGTCCGAGGTGACGAGCAGCGCAGTGCCGGAGGTGGCGAGCATGTCGCGGAGCCGGTCGTCGGGGTGGGCCCGGTCCAGCGGCACGTACGCGCCGCCCGCCCGCAGCACCGCGAGCGCGGCGATGCCCTGGAAGGCCGAGCGCGGCAGCAGCAGCCCGACACGGGTGCCGGGGCGCACCCCGGCACCACGCAGCCGCGCGGCCAGCGCGTCGGCACGCGCCAGCAGCGCCCGGTAGTCGAGGCGTTCACCGTCGTGGACGAGGGCGGTGGCGTCCGGGCGGGCCGCCGCGACCTCGGCGATCAGGTCCGGCACCAGCCGGCCGGCGGGGGCGGCGTCCGCGAGGCGGTCGTTCTGCGCGAGGAGCAGCCGGCGTTCCCCCGGCGGGACCATGTCGAGACGCGACAGCGGGGCGTGCGGGTCGGCGAGCAGGGCGTCGAGCAGGGCACGGAAGTTGCCCGCCCAGCGGGCCGCGGTCGCCGGGGCGAACAGGTCGGTGCGGTAGATGAACTGCGCCGCCAGGTCCTCGCCCCAGCGCTCCACATGCAGATGGAAGTCGAACTTGGCGGTGTCCAGCGAGAGCGCGAGCCGCCGGGTGTCCGTCCCGGCCAGGTCCAGGGCGAGTTCGGTGTCGTCGTCGTACGAGAGGACGACCTGCACCACCGGGTCGTGGCCCGGCTCGCGTACGGGGTTGAGGGCGTCCACCACCGCCTCGAACGGGGCCTCCTGGTGCGGGGCGGCGGCCCGCAGGGCGGCGCGCACCCGGCCGGTCAGTTCGTGGAAGGACGGGTCGCCGCCCACGTCCACCCGCAGGGCGAGGGTGCCGGCGAGCATCCCCACGGTGTGCTGGAGGTCGGCGTGCTCACGGCCGGAGACCGGGTAGCCGACGACCAGGTCGGTGCGGCCCGTCAGGCGGCACAGGAACGCCGCGTACGCCGCGAACAGGGCGGCGAACGAGGTCGCGCCGGCCGCACCGGCCGCCTCGGCCAGCCGGGCCCGCACGGTGACGTCCAGCGCGAACGGCACCGAGCCGCCGTCGGCCGAACGCACGGTGGGACGCGGCCGGTCCGTGGGCAGTTCGAGGACGGCGGGTGCGCCGCGCAGGGACTCCGCCCAGTGCGCGACCGCCGCCGCGTGCTCCCCGGCGGCCGCCCGCCCGCGCTGCCACAGGGTCGCGTCGGGGAATTGCAGGGGCGGTTCGGGCGGGCTGTGCGGCCGCCCGGCCGCCTCGTCCCGGTAGGCCGCGCCCAGCTCCCCGAGGATCAGGCCCAGTGACCAGCCGTCGCAGACCAGGTGGTGGGCGTTGAGCAGCACCCGATGGGTGCCGTCGTCCAGTGCGTACACCGAGGCGCGCAGCAGCGGTCCGGTGCCCGGGTCGAAGGGGCGGGCCGCGTCCCGCCGCAGCAGTTCCCCGGCCCGGCCGGCGGGCACGTTCCGCTCGACGGTGAGCGCGGCGCCGCCGGTGGCGCGGACGAGCTGGGTCCGGGTGCCGTCGGGCGCGACCCGGAAGACGGTGCGCAGCGCCTCGTGCCGGGCGACCAGGACGTCCAGCGCACGGCCGAACGCGCCGGCGTCGAACGGTCCGGTCACGGCGAACGCCGCGGGCACGTTGTACTGCGCGGTGCCGGGGTTCAGTTCGTCGAGCACGAGCAGGCGCGCCTGGGCGTCGGAGACGGGGAACTCGTACTCCTCGTCGGCGGCCGGCCCGGCGAGGCAGAGGGTCTCGGTGGTCATCGCTCACTCCCCCCGGAGGGTGGTTTCGAGGACCTGGGCGACCCGTGCCGCCTGGTCCGGCTGAAGGACTTCGCTGTGCGCGCAGTCGAGTTCGTGTACGTGGAGGGCGGCGGCCACGGACCGCCAGGCGGCCGCCTTCTCGGCGGTGCCGGCGTGCGCCGCCCGGGTCGCGGAGAAGAGCGTGACCGGTCCGTCGTAGCGGGACGGGCGCCAGGCGCGCGCCAGATGGATGTGGTGGACGCCGGTGTCGGCGAGCGCGTGCAGCACCCGGTCGTCCATCGCGGCCAGCGCCCCGTCGGCGGCGCGGACCGCGGCGAACACCGCCGCGCGGTCCAGCCTCCCGGCGGGCCCGGGGACACCGGGGGCGTGGCTGTGGAGCAGGATGCGCAGTGACTCCTGCTCGGCCACGTCGTCGCCGACGCGGGGGGTGCCGGGCGGCTGCGGCATGGCGTCCAGCACGGCCAGGACCCGCACCCGCTGCCCCTGCGCGCGCAGCCGTACGGCGATCTCATGGGCGACGGTGCCGCCGAAGGAGCGGCCGGCCAGGGCGTACGGGCCGTGCGGCAGCAGGGCCCGGATGCGCGCGGTGTACTCCTCGGCCAGCGCGGCGACGCTGTCCGGACGGCCGGCCTCGGGCGAGGTCAGCGCGGGAGTCTGGAGGGCGTACACCGGCCGGTCCGGGTACAGCCGGGGCAGCAGCGCGGCGAACGACCAGCCGAGGCCCAGCGCCGGGTGGACGCAGATCAGGGGCGTGCGGTCGCCGCCGCCGCGCAGGGTGAGCACGGGCGTCAGATCGGCGAGGGGTTCGGCGGGCGGCGCGACGGCCGCGGCGAGGCGGGCCGGGGTCGGGGCCGCGAACAGGGCGGCCAGCGGCACCCCGGACAGGGACGCGAGGCGCAGCGCGGTGAGCGAGTGGCCGCCCGCCGCGAAGAAGTCCGTGTCCGGGCCCACCTCGGGCACCCCCAGCACCTCGGCGAACCGCTCACGCAGCAGCCGCTCACGCTCGGTGCCCGGGGCACGCTCCGGGCCGGGGCGGATGCCGTCGCGCGGGGCGGTGAGCACGCCGGCGGGCTCGGGCAGCGCGGCCCGGTCCGTCTTGCCGTGCGGGGTGAGGGGGATCTCCGCGATCTCCGCCCACACGGCGGGCACCAGGTGCCCGGGAAGCTCCCGGGAGGCGTACTCCCTTACCCGGGCGAGGAGTTGGCCCGGGGCGGAGTCCATGGACGAGCCGGGTGCGGGAAGCAGCCAGGCGGCGAGGCGTCTGCCGCCCGAGGCGTCCGGGCGGGCGGCGACCACCGCCCGCCGTACACCGGGGCAGCGGGCGAGCACCGCCTCGACCTCGGCGGGCTCGATCCGCACGCCTCGTATCTTGAGCTGGTCGTCGGCCCGGCCCCGGAAGTCCAGCAGACCGTCGGGGCGCCGCCGGACCAGGTCGCCGGTGCGGTACATCCGGGAGCCGGGCGGCCCGTACGGGTCGGCGACGAACCGCTCGGCGGTCTGCCCGGGCCGGGCGAGATAGCCGTCCGCGAGACCGGTCCCGGCGATGTACAGCTCGCCGGTCCCGCCCGCCGGGACCTGACGCAGCAGGGCGTCCAGGACGTGGGCACGGGTGTTGTCCAGCGGACGTCCGACGGGGACCGGGCCCGGGGCCCCGTCCGCGGTGTGCGCGGTGGCGAAGACGGTGGTCTCGGTGGGCCCGTAGCCGTTGACGACGGCGGTGCCGGGGCAGTGGGCGCGCAGCCGGGCCACGGTGGCGGGGTCGAGCACATCACCCCCGGCCCACACCTCGGCGACCCCGCCGAGCGCGTCGGGCGCGATCTCGGCCAGGGTGCGCAGGAGTTCGGGCGTGAGGAACAGCGCGGTGATCCCCTGACGGGCGGTCACCCGGCGCAGCACCTCGGGGGTGACCGGGCCGGGCGGTGCGACGACGACGGTCCCGCCGTTCAGCAGCGGCACCCATGTCTCGTACGTGGACGAGTCGAAGGTGTACGGGGCGTGCGCGAGCACACGGCGGTGGGCGGCGCCCCGGAACCGGGCGTCGGTGGCGAGCTCCACGACGGCCCGGTGCGGCACGAGCACCCCCTTGGGCGTGCCGGTGGACCCGGAGGTGTACAGCACACAGGCGCCCGAGCCGGGGTGCGGCGCCGGGAGGCGGCCGCCGGAAGGGGCGGCGGGGGAGCGGACGGGCATGGCCGTCAGTCCTGCGGGCAGCGCCGGCGGGGAGGCGGCCGTCAGGGCCAGGCGGGCGCCCGTCTCCCGGACGGCCGCGGCCAGCCGGGCCGGTGGGTGGGCCGGGTCCAGGGGGAGCCAGCGGGCCCCCGCCTTCAGGACGCCGAGCTGGGCCACCACGACGTCCGCCGAGCGGGGCAGCAGCAGCGCGACGGTGTCGCCGGGCGCCGTCCCCGCGTGGACCAGCCGGGCGGCCAGCGCGTCGGACGCGGCGTCCAGCGCCGCGTAGGTCAGGACGCCGGATTCCGACTCGACGGCCGGGGCGTCCGGGGTGCGGCCGGCCTGTTCCGCGAACCGCCCGGTGAGGGTGGCGGGCCCGGCCTCCGGCCGGTGCGGGCCGGCTGCCAGCGCGGTCAGCCGCCGGTGCTCGGCGGACGGCAGCACGTCCAGCGTGTCCGCCGCACGCCCGCCCCCGGCCGCGAGGAGTTCCAGGGCGCGGGACGTCCGGGCGGCGAGGTCCGCGGCGGACAGGCCCCGGCGGCAGCCGACCGAAAGCAGCAGCCGTTCGCCGGCACCGACCGCCAGCGTCACCGGGTAGTGCGTGGCGTCCGCGACCTCGTGCAGGGCCAGTTCACCGGGGCCCGGGTCGCTCTCGGCGCGCTGCGGGAAGTTTTCGAACGCCAGCACGGAGTCGAACAACTCGCCCGTCCCGGCGGCGCGCTGGACGTCGGCGAGGCGCGCGTGCTGGTGCGCGGCGAGCCGGGACTGCTCGTCCTGGAGCCGGATCAGCAGGTCGTCCACCGACTCGCCGCCGCGCAGCCGTACCCGTACCGGCAGGGTGTTGACGAACAGGCCCACCATGCTCTCGACGCCGGGCAGCTCGTGCGGGCGGCCGGAGACGACCGCCCCGAACACCACGTCACGGGAACCGGTGGTGCGGGCGAGCACCAGCGCCCAGGCCGCCTGGACCACGGTGTTGAGGGTGACCCCGGCCTGCCGGGCGCGGCGCGCCAGGGCGGCGGTGTCGTCGGCGGTCAGCAGGACCCGGGCGCGGTCGAGAGCGGGGCCGCCGCCGTCCGAGGGGGCGGCGGGGCCGAGGAGGGAGGCGGCAGGGCGCAGATCCGCCAGCGCATCGGCCCACGCCGCACGTGCCTTGTCGGCGTCCTGCCGGGACAGCCAGGCGAGATAGTCCCGGTAGGGGGCGGCGGGCGGCAGCGGACGGCCCGCCGTCAGGGCGGCCAGGTCCGCCTCGACCACCGGCATCGACCAGCCGTCGAGCAGCAGGTGGTGGAAGGTCAGGACCAGCTCGGAGCCGTCGTCGCGGCGGACGAGCGTCGCCCGCAGCAGCGGTGGCCGGGCCGGGTCGAAGCGGCGGGCCGCGTCCGCCCGCAGCAGCCGGTCGGTGCGGGTGTCCGCCTCCGGCGCGGTGAGACCGGTGAGGTCCGCCTCCCGCCACGGCACCCGCACCGCGCGCGGGACGACCTGCACGGGCTGCGCCAGGTTCGCGTGGCGGAAGCAGGCGCGCAGGTTCGGGTGGCGTTCCAGCAGCGCGGACAGGGCCGCCCGCACCCGCCCCGGGTCGACGCCGGGGCCGATCCGGAAACGGGCCTGGACCAGATAGGGGTCCGGTCCCGCGGTGTCCCGCAGGGTGTGGAAGAGCAGGCCCTCCTGGGCCGGGGACAGCGGCAGGACGTCCTGCACGTGCGCGTTCACCGTCCGGCCTCCTCGGTGAAGCCGTCCGGGAACCCGTCCCCGAGGTCGTCCCCGAGGTCGTCCCCGAACTCCTCCCCGAAGGTGTCCTGGAACTCCAGGCCCCCCACCAGCGCGTCCAGCTGACCGGCGTCCAGGTCCACCAGCGGGAAGTCGGACGGGGTGTGGCCGGCGGCGGGGGCGTCCACGGCGTCGGCGGCCAGGGCGGCCAGCTCGGCGGACCACAGACCGGCCAGCTCCTCGGCCTCCTCCGCGGTGAGCACGCCCTGGGCGTACGAGAAGGTGGCTTCGAGACGCGGAGCCTCCTCCGTGCCCCGCGCCAGGACGTCGATCTCCAGGGCGTGCGCCACGGGCACCGCGTCCGGACCGGTGTCGAGCAGCCGGCCGCCGGCCGCGTCGTCCCCGGCGAAGCGGCCCAGGTAGGCGAAGCGGACGTCGGGCACCGGCAGCTCGGCCAGCGCCGGACCGGCGGTCGGGTGCAGATGGCGCAGCAGGCCCCAGCCGATCCCCGCCGACGGAACGGCCCGCAGCTGTTCCTTGACCCGCTTCAGCGCGGCGGCGCCGGTGTCGGTGCCGAGGCCGAGGCGGACCGGGTACTGGGTGACGAACCAGCCGACGGTGCGCGAGACGTCGACCGGTACGGACAGGGTCTCGCGGCCGTGCCCCTCCAGGTGGAGCAGCAGCCCGCCGCCCCCGCCGCGCCGCCGCACGGCCGCGCGGACCAGGGCGGTCAGCAGCACGGCGTCGGCACCGCAGTGGAACGCGGCGGGCAGCTCGATGAGGGCGGCCCGGGTCAGCGTGGCGTCGAGCTCGGTGGTCACCGCGCCCCGGCGCCGGCCGGACACACCGGGGGAGCGGTGCCCGGCCGGAAGCAGCCGGTCCTCCTCCGCGCCCGTCAGCCGGCTCTCCCACCAGCCGAGTTCACCGGACACACCCTCCGCCTCCGCGGGCAGCGACCGGGCCCAGTGGGCGAACGGGGTGCCCAGGCCGGCCGTGGGCGCGGTGCCGTGCTCCAGCAGGTGCGCCAGGTCCTCACCGAGGACCCGCCACGAGACCCCGTCCACGACGAGGTGGTGGACCAGGAGCAGCAGCACCCCGGGCCGGTCCGGACCGGCGTCGTACCACGACGCACGCAGCATCTCGCCGCGCTCCGGGTCGAGTTCGGCGCGCAGCGCGGCCGCGCGGGCCGGGTCCAGCGGGTCCGTGCCGGCGGGCACCGGTATCCGCTCGGTGACCGTGCCGGCCGGGGCCGGCTCCAGCGCCCAGTCGCCGGCCCCGCCGGCCGGCCGGACCAGCCGCGTCCGCAGGCTCGCGTGCCGCTCGACCAGCGCGGTGACGGCGTCGCCGACCCGCCCGGGCGCGGTGCCGGCGGCCACCGGGAACGCCATCGCCTGGACGAACGCGGTGGGCCTGCCGTCCTGTTCGCGCCACCAGCGCATGATCGGGGTCAGCGGCAGCCCGCCCTCCGCCGGATCCGGACCGGCGGCCGCCTCCCGGCTCACCGGACGGGCCGTCAGGGCCAGCCGGGCCGGGGTGCGGCCGGTGAAGACGTCCCGGGGGGCGAGCAGGAGGCCCGCCGCACCGGCCCGGGCCGCGAGCTGGATCGCCATGATGCTGTCGCCGCCGAGCCGGAAGAAGTCCGCGTCCGGGTCCACCTCACCGGTCCCGAGGAGTTCCCCGTACAACGCGCACAGGATCTGCTCGGCGGTGGAAGCGGCCGGGCGGGCCGTTCCCGGCGCCCCGGCGCGGCCGCCCGTCCGGGGGGCGGGCAGCGCGGCCCGGTCGACCTTGCCGTTCGCGCTCAGCGGGAACGCGTCGAGGACCACCACGTCGGCCGGGACCATCGCGGCGGGCAGCCGCAGGGCCGCGTCGGCGAGCACGGCGTCCGGGTCCGGGGCCTGCCCGGCGGCCGGCACCACGTACCCGACGAGCTGCGGGCGGCCGGCCGCACCCTCCCGTACCACCGCCAGCGCACGGGCCACGCCGGGGTGTTCGGCGAGGGCGGCGGCGATCTCGGCGGGCTCCATCCGCAGGCCGCGCAGCTTCAGCTGGTCGTCGTCGCGCCCCAGGAAGCGCAGGGTGCCGTCGTCGTCCTGCCGGGCCAGGTCGCCGGTGCGGTACATCCGGGCGCCGGGCGGTCCGTAGGGGTCTGCGGTGAAGCGTTCCGCGGTCAGCCCGGGCCGGTGCAGATAGCCGTCGGCCAGCGGGCCGGTGAGGTAGAGCTCGCCCCGGGTGCCCGGGGGGACCGGCCGGAGCCGTTCGTCGAGCAGCCGCACGCCGGTGCCGCGCAGCGGACGGCCCAGCGGCGGTCCGGTCCGGTCGCCCGCGGCCAGCGGCGCGGACAGGGTGACGGCGACGGTGGCCTCGGTGGGCCCGTAGACGTTGTGCAGGCGGCGGCCGTCCACCGCCCAGCGCTCCACCAGCTCCGGGGGGCACTCCTCGGCGCCGACCGCCACGGCCCGCAGCCGTGGGTAGTCGCCGGCCGGGACGGTCGCCAGCACGGACGGTGTCGTCATGGCCGCGGTGACCCGCCGCACGAGCAGTTCGCGCCCCAGGTCCTCGCCGGCCAGCGGGCCGGGCGGCGGGAGCACCAGGGTGGCGCCGGCGCCGAAGGCCATGCAGAGGTCGGCGACCGAGATGTCGAAGGTGGGCGGCCCGAGCTGGAGCACCCGGTCCCCGGGGCCCAGGCCGAGCCCTTCCACCAGCGAGGCGGCGAGCGCCGCCAGTCCGGTGTGCGGCACGACGACGCCCTTCGGCACGCCGGTCGACCCGGAGGTGTGAATCAGATACGCGGGCGCGGCCGGCGGGGGCTGCGGCCCGTCGAACGCGGGCCCGGCGCAGGGCTCTTCACCCGGCACGAGCACGGGTACGGCACCGGAGACCGCCGTACCGGGTGCCTCGTCCGCGACGAGCAGGACCGGGGCCACATCCGCCAGCGTGCGGCGCAGCCGTTCCGCCGGGTGGTCCGGGTCCAGCGGCAGGCAGGCCGCCCCCGTGCGCTGCACGGCCAGTGCCGTCACCGGCCAGTCCGTGCCGCGTCCGCGCAGCATCGCCACGATCCGGCCCGGTCCCGCCCCGCGCCGGGCCAGTTCCCCGGCCAGCAGGTCGACCCGGCCGGCCAGTCCGGCGTACGACAGCACTTGGCCGCCGAGGTCGAGCGCGGGTGCGTCGGGGGTCTCGGCCGCCCGGCGCGCCACCAGCGCGGGCAGCGCCAGCGGTTCGGTGCCCGCCGCCCCGCCCGACGCCAGGCCGAGCAGCCGCTCGCGCAGCTCCGGCGGCACGATGTCGATGTCGCCGACGCGCCGCGCCGGGTCGGCCGCGACCTCCCGCACCAGCTGTACGTAGCACTCCGCCCAGCGGGCCACCGCCTCCGGCGCGAAGGTGTCGGCGCGTACCTCGAAGCTGCCGATCATCTCGTCGCCGCTGTCCTTCACCACGCCGACGAGATCGTGCTCGCCGCCGGTGTGTATCCGCTCGGGTTCGGCGAACTCGCGTACGACCGACACGCTGGGCTGCTGCGTGAGGTGCATGAACACCCACTGGAACAGCGGGGACCGGCCGAGGCTGCGCTCCGGCGCGGTGGCCGCGACGATCCGGCCCACGGGCAGGTCCGCGTTGGCCACCAGCTCCGGGAAGTCGGCGGCGAACCCCGCCAGGAGGTCCGTGAAGGAGAGGCCGGGGCGCACCCGCCACCGGGTGGGCACGGCGTTCATGACGTATCCGACGACCCGGTCCAGGCCCTTCGCGGACCGGTTCGCGACCGGCGTGCCCAGCACCATGTCCTCGGCGCCGGTGACCCGGTGGGCCAGCACCGCGAACGCCGCCATCAGCACCCCGTACACGGTGGTGCCGGAGCGGCGGGCGAGCGCGCGGACGGCGGCGGCGTCGCGCGCGTCGAGGGTGAAGCCGATGTGCACGATGCCGTCGCGGTCCCGCCGGGGCGCTTCGGCGGCGGTGCCGTGGCCGACGGGGACGAGCGGGGCGGGCAGATCGGCCAGGTAGCGGCGCCAGAAAGCGAGCCGCTCCCCGAAGACGCCGGCCTCCTCCAGATCGTCCTGCCAGGCGGAGAAGTCGGCGTACTGCACGGCCGGCCGGCCGGTGCGGTGCGGGGTGCCGTCGCGGAACGCCAGGTACGCCTCCGCGAACTCGTTCTGGAGTACGTCGAAGGACCACCAGTCGGCGATCACATGGTGGACGCTCAGCATCAGCGTGGTGCGCCGGTCGTCGACCCGGACGAGCCGGGCCCGCACCAGCCGGCCGCCGTCCAGCTCGAACGGGCGCCGCCGGAAGGCGTCGAACGCCCGGTGCACGGAGGTGCCGGTGCCGCGCAGGTCGTCGTGTTCCAGCTCGAAGGGACCGGCCCCGGGGAAGTCGACGTCCAGCGTGCCGTCCGGTGCCTGGGTGACCCGGGTGCGCAGGATGTCGTGGTGCTCCTGGAGGCGGGTGAACGCCGCCTCCACATGCGCGGGGTCGACGGGGCCGGTGAAGTGGTAGGCGCTGCACAGGTTGAGGGCGGGGGTGCCGGGATACAGCGCCTCGTACGCCCACAGGTCCTGCTGGGCGGGGCTGAGCCGGACCGGGCGGCCGGGGTCGCGGGGCGGGACCACGGCGGGCACGTCCCGCACCCGGCCGGCGGCCACCAGCCTGCGCAGCAGTTCGACCCGCTGTTCGCGGCCGAGGGCGCTGAAGCGGTCGGCGAGGGAGCCGGCCGGCCGCGCTCCGGGGATGACGGGGGCGGTCATGACAGGCTCGCCTTCAGTTCGGCCAGCCGTTCCAGGCCGGCGAGTACGGAGTCGGTGCCGATGCCGAAGTCGATGAAGCAGGCGACCTCGTCCACGCCCAGGTCGGCCAGGTCGGCCAGCATCTTGGCGCAGTGGCCGGGCGAGCCCAGCAGGCTGCCCCAGTTCAGATAGCGCTCGAAGGCGAACTCCGCGAGCAGCGCGGTCTTCTCCTCGGTGAGCGCGGCGGTGTCCGCGTCGGCGGTGCGGTTGGCGGAGGTCTGGCGCAGATAGGAGGCGAGGTACGCCTTCAGGGGGGCGGCGGCCAGCCGGCGTACCTCGGCGTCATCGGCGCCGACGTAGGTGTGCGCCATCAGCGTCACCCTGCCGTGCGCGTCGGTGCCGCGCTGGTCGGGTGCGGCGGCGCAGGCGGCGCGGTAGCGGGCGATGCGGTCGGCGAGGTCGTCGCGGCTCTGGCCGACGGTCGCGCCCAGCACACCGCAGCGCAGCCGGCCGGCCGCCTCCCAGGTCGCCGGGTTGCCGGAGGTGGTCACCCACAGCGGCAGCGTCTCCTGCACCGGCCGGGGCTGGGGCAGCACGTGCACCGGGGTGCCGGTGCCGTCCGGGAACTCGGCGCCCTCGCCCGCCCACAGGGCGCGGAGCAGGGGGATGCTCTCCAGCGTGCGGGCGCGGCGGTCCGCGTACCGGCCGGGGGCGAGGGTGAAGTCCGCGGAGTGCCAGCCGGTCGCGACGGAGAGGCCGGCCCGGCCGTGCGAGAGGTTGTCGACGACCGCCCAGTCCTCCGCGACCTTCAGCGGGTGGTGGAGCGGCAGGACGACGCTGCCGGCCCGGATGCGGATGCGGTCGGTGGCCACGGCGAGCGCGGCGCTCAGCACCGGCGGGCTCGGGAAGACCTGCCCGACCTGCTGGAAATGGCGCTCGGGCGTCCACAGGGCGTGGAAGCCGAGCCGGTCGGCGGTGCGGGCGACGGTGAGGATGTCCTCGTACGTGCGTTCGTGCCGCACCTCACCGGTGGCGGTGCTGTCCGCACCGAAGAACATCACACTGAGGTCCACTGCCTGTCCTCCTGGACACGGGTGCCGCGGTGGGCCGCGGCCGGCTGGGGGGTGGGGGCGGCGCCGCGCGGGATGCGCGGCGCGCGCGGGATGGGGGCTGCCGCCGGACGCGCCGGCCCGGTGGCGGCTTCGAGTTCCGCCGAGAGCGTGGCCACGGTGGGCGTGGCGAAGAGCTGCGCGGCGGTCACCGGACGGCCGGGGGTGCTGAGCCGGGCGGCGACGCGGACGGCGCGCAGCGAATTGCCGCCCAGCGCGAAGAAGTCGTCGTCGCGGCCGACCCGGGCCACGCCCAGGACCTCGCGCCACACCGTCCCGATGCTCTCCTCGGCGGGGCTGCCGGCCTCGGCCGGTGCGGGGCGGACGGGCGCCGGCAGCCGGTCGCGGTCGTCCGCGCGGCGCGGCGGCGCGGGCAGGCCGAGCGCGGACAGCGGGGTGTCCGGTGTGTCGGCCAGGGCGTCCAGGGCGCGCGGCAGGGTGTCCGCGAGCCAGCCGACGAACGGCTCCTCCAGCGCCCCCGTCCGGTATTCGAAGGTGAGGGTGAGGCCGCCGGGGGTGCCGTCGGCCGCGGTGTCCTCCGAGACGTCGACCAGCAGGTCGAAGCGGGCTGACCCGGTGCGCACGAGCTCCACGCCCCCTTCGGCGCCGGGCAGGGCGACCTCGGCGCGGGCGTTGTTCTGGAGCGCCAGCACCACCTCGGTGAACGGCTGCCGGCCGTGCCTGCGGGCCGGGTTGAGGGCGCCGACCACCTGCTCGAACGGCACGTCCTGATGGGCGAGGGCGCCGAGGTCGGCGTCCCGGACCCGGGCCAGCAGCCCGGCCGGTCCGGGGTCGCCGGCCGCGTCGACGCGCAGGACCAGCAGATTCACGAAGAAGCCGACGACGTCCTCGACATCGGTCTCCGCGGCCCGCGCGGCCACCGGCGCGCCGATCGCCGTGTCCGGTCCGGCGCCGGCCGCCAGCAGTGCGGTGAGCAGCGCGGTGTGCAGGGCCATGAACAGGGTGGCGCCCCGGGCCCGCGCGGCCTCCTCGATCCGGGCGTGCGCCGCGGCGTCCAGCCGCCGTACGACGACCCCGGCGTCCGGGCCGGGCGCCGCGGGGGCACCGGGCCGGCGCGGCAGCAGCGGGCCGTCGGCGTCGAGCCCGGTCAACCGCTCCTTCCAGTAGTCGATCTGGCGGGCGGCCGGGGAGGCGGGATCGGTGGGCCGGCCGAGCCGCGCCATCCGGCGGCGGGCGTGCTCGGCGTACGGGACGGGCAGCCGGGGCAGGGCGGCGGCCCGGCCCTCGGTGCGGGCGGCGTAGGCGCGCGAGAGGTCGCGGAACAGCGGGCGCAGGGACCAGCCGTCGCCGGCGATGTGGTGCACCAGGACCAGCAGCGCGTGTTCGCCGGGCCGCTCGCGGAGGGTGAACAGCACGGCCCGGAAGGGCAGTTCGCCGGCCAGGTCGAAGCGGTGCCGGGCGGCCAGCTCGACGCGCGCGGTCAGTTCGGCCTCTCCGACCACCTCGTGCGTGAAGGACGGCCGGGCCCGGTTCCCGGTCCGTACGCGCCGCACGGGGATGCCGTCGCTCTCGCCGAACAGGGTGCGCAGCACCTCGTGGCGGCGGGCCACGTCGGTGAGCGCTCCGGCGAGCGCGTCCGGGTCGACGGTTCCGCGCAGCCGGACCAGCATCGGCAGGTTGTAGGCGGCGCCCGTCCCGGTCCGGTCCAGGAACCACAGCCGCTGCTGGGCGTCGGAGACGGGCAGCGGGCCGGCCGCGGTGGCCGGCGCGGGCCGCCGCACCGCGGCCGGAGCGCGGTCGGCGAGGCGGGCGAGCCCGGCCGGGGTCGGCGCCTCGAAGACCGTCCGGATGCCGATCTCGACGCCCAGCGCGGAGCGGATGCGCCCGGTGAGGCGCGCGGCGAGCAGCGAGTTGCCGCCCCGTACGAAGAAGTCGTCGTCGGCACCGGCCGGCACCCCGAGGATTTCGGAGAACAGCGCGCACAGGGCGGCCGTGGCCGGGTCGGCGGAGCCGTCCGCCCCGGTGGTGTCCGAGGGTGCGGCGGGGGCCGGCAGCGCGGCCCGGTCCAGCTTGCCGCTGGGCGTCAGCGGCAGCGCGTCCAGGGCGACGAAGGCGGCCGGCACCAGGTGGTCGGGCAGCAGGGCGGCGGCGTACGCGCGCAGGGCGGTGGCGGGGGGCGCGGGGGCGGTGCGCGGGACGACGTACGCGGTGAGCCGACGGTCGTCCGCCGGGTGGGCGTGGACGACGACCGCGGCCCGGTCCACGTCCGGGTGTCCGGCGAGCGCGGCCTCGATCTCGCCGGGCTCCACGCGGAAGCCGCGTATCTTGACCTGGCTGTCGGCCCGGCCCAGATGCTCCAGCACCCCGTCGGCGCGGCGGCGCACCAGGTCGCCGGTGCGGTACAGGCGTTCGCCGCCGGGGCCGGCCACGAAGCGCTCGGCGGTCAGCGCGGGCCGGCCGGTGTACTCGCGGGCGAGGCCCGCACCGGCCGCGTACAGCTCGCCGGTGGCCCCGTCGGGGACCGGGCGGAGGTCCTCGTCGAGCACGTACAGGCGTTTGCCGGCGAGCGGGCGGCCTATCGGGAGCGGGCCGCCGGCCGCCAGATCCGCGTCGGTGACCCGGTGGGTGGTGAGGAACACCATGCACTCGACGGGGCCGTAGCCGTTGCTCAGCCGCAGGCCGGGCCGGCGGGCCAGGGCGCGGGCGACGTGCGGGGGCGACAGCGCCTCGCCGCCGACGATCAGTTCGGCCGGCCCGTCGAGGGCCTCCGGGTATTCGTCCACCACCACGTTGAACAGCGACGACGACAGGTACATCGAGGTGACGCCGTGCTCGGCCGCCAGCCGGGACATCTCCAGCGGCTCGGGCCGGCCGGGCGGGTGCAGCACACAGGTCCCGCCGTTGACGAGCGGACCCCACAGCTCCAGGGCGAACGCGTCCCAGGACAGCGGCGCGCACTGGAGCCAGACCGCGCCGGGGCCGAAGGACGCGAAGTCCTGGCCGGTCAGGGTCGCCGTGACCGCGTGGTGCGGCGCGGCGGCCCCCTTGGGGCGGCCGGTGGAACCGGAGGTGAACATCACGCAGGCGGGGGCGAGCGGGCTCACCGGGACCGCGCCGTGCGGCAGCGGGGCCAGGCCCGCGGCGTCCTCGGGGTGGACCGGCCGCCCGGGGACGCCGTCGGACGGCGTGCCGCGCGGCGCGACCACGGCGGTGACACCCGCGTCCGCCGCCATCGCGGAGAGCCGCGCCGCCGGGAAGGCGGGGTCCAGGACGACATAGGCGGCGCCGGCCTTGAGGATGCCGAGGACGGCGGTCACCAGGGCGGCCGACCGCTCAAGCCGCACGCCGACGGTGTCGCCCGGCCGCACCCCGCGCGCCACGAGCAGAGCGGCGAACCCGGCCGCGCGCCGGTCGAGTCCGGCGTACGTCAGCCGCTCGGCGCCGGCCACCAGGGCGAGCGCGCCGGGGCGGGCGAGGGCCTGTTCCTCGACGTGTTCATGGACGCACTTCATCGCGGACCTCCTCGTGGCGCTCGGCCCGGTCACCGGTGAGCCCCTGTGCGGCGGGCGTGTCCCCCGTGACGGGGGTGGCGTCGGCGTCGGTCATCACCGTGTCGATCTCGCGGATGTTGCGGCTGGCGAGACCCCACAGGGAGACCCCGATGCCGGCGAGACCGGCCAGGAAGAACATCCCGGCCATTCCGCTGCCCGGGCCGTCGCCGAACAGCGGGCCGAGGACGGTGAACAGGCCCGAGCCGCGGGCGGCCGCCGGTTCGAAGACGGAGTCGGCGAGCGGACCGGCCAGGGCGGTGGCCAGCGGTACGGAGATGTATCCGAGGAACATCACCGCGCCGAAGACCCGCCCCTGCCAGTCCTGCGGGACCTTGGTCTGCACGATCGCGTTCATCTGGGAGTTGACGATCGTCATCAGCAGGGCGCCGATCAGCACGGCGGCCGACCAGCCGGCCGTGGAGTCCGCGAAGGCCATGCCGACCAGGGCGGACAGGCACATCCCGATGACGCCGAGCATCATGCCGCGCCCTCGGTCGCGCGGGCCTCCCCAGGCGGCCATCAGCAGTCCGCCGGCCACCCCGCCGATCCCGATCGCGGTGTTGACGGTGGCCAGCGCGGCCTTGTCGGCGCGCAGCAGGACCATCGGCTGGATCAGTGCGAACCCGAAGACCATCACCAGGTTGACCACGCAGAAGTTCACGATGAGGTCCCGGAGCCCCGGGGTGCGGAAGAGGTAGCGCAGGCCCTCGCCGGACTCCGCGGTGATCCGGCGGCGCGGCCCGGTGGGCGGCGGCGCGGGCCGGTCGCCGGTCAGCCGCACCACGCGTACGCCGATCAGCGCGACGGTGTAACTGACGAGGTCCAGGAGCAGGGTCGGGCCGATCCCGAAGACGGTCAGCATCAGCCCGCCCAGGGCCGGGCCGCCGATGCTCGCGGCGCTCTTCGCACTGCCCAGCAGCCCGTTGGCGCGCCCGAGCTGGTCCTTGCGGACGAGCAGCGGCACGGCCGAGGACAGCGCCGGGAGCTGGAAGGCGGACGCGGCACCGAGCAGCGCGGTGGCCACGTAGACGTGCCAGGGATGCAGGGCGCCGAGATAGTGCAGCAGCGCCAGGCAGCCCACCACCAGCAGGCCCCCGGCGTCGGCCAGCTGGAGCGCGGTCCGTTTGCGCATACGGTCGACGATCGCGCCCGCGACCGGGCTGAGCAGGGCCTGTGGGAGCAGCGCGCACAGCGAGAGCGCGGTGACGGCGCTCGCCTTCTCCCCGGAGGACCAGACGCTGACGACGAAGGCGAACCGGACCGCCGCGCTGCCGACCAGCGAGACGGTCTGGCCCGACCAGACCAGTAGGAGCGGGCCCATGCCGGCGAACCGGCCGGGCCCGGAGTCGGTTGGAGTTGCTGTCACTGCACTGCCCCCAGGACGGTCGCGTGCGGTCGGGGACACCGGGACGGGTGGCCCGGGTCCGCTCTCTCATGGGCCGTCAGCATGGGGCGGGCGGATACCGTCGCGTTCCCGCCGGGATCACCTGAACGGGAATAAAACGGGAACGGAACGGGATCGGATCGGAAGGCGCCGGGGTCAAGGTCCCGGTGTCGTTTGTCCGCACACCCGCAGAAGGAGTGCTGCCGTGAGAGACCCGCGGGACCGATCGCCGGATGGGACCGAACTCGCCCACGCGCTACAGGACCTGACGTCCGTGGAGCGCTGGGCGGAGCTGGCCGCGACCGGCGGCTCGCCCTCGTTCGTCACCGACGCACCCACCGAGGGACCCATATTCAGCGTGGAGACGGAGACGGTCGACGGGATGCACAACGTGTCCCGGATCGCCCCGCCGCCCGACGGTGAGGCGGAGCGGGCGGCCATGCGTTCGCTGGTGCGTTCGCTGCTCGATCTCGCCGGCCATGAGTCGGGACCGGCCCGCACCCAGGTGGTACTGACCACCGCCGGACCGAAGGTGGTGGCCTGTAGTTTGAGCGAGTAGTCCCAGGTCGGAGGCGGTTCCCGGGTGTTCCCGGGGCCGTTCCCGATGCGTTCCTGCGGGGCGGTAACGCGTGAGGACCGGGCGGGGAACGGCTCCCCGGAAAGTCAGTGGTGTCAGGAGGCGGAAACACCGCCAAGACGAACAGACACTACTTAAGGGGCAGATAATGGGACGCAAGGTCGCCGGGTTCATCGCTCTGATCGCCGTCGCTCCGGTCATCGCTCTCGGCGGTCACACCGTCTCGGCGGACACCTTCCGGGCCGACAACCAGAACCCGACCGTCCCGCCCGCCCCGGTCGTCCAGATCGACAACCAGAACCCGACGGTGACCGACCCGGGTGTCGTCCAGATCGACAACCAGAACCCCACCGTGACCGACCCGGGCGTCGTCCAGATCGACAACCAGAACCCCACCGTGACCGACCCGGGCGTCGTGCGGATCGACAACCAGAACCCGACGGTGGTCACCCCGGGCGTGGTGCAGGTCGACAACCAGAACCCCACCGTGACCGACCCGGCCACGCCCGACGACCACCAGAACCCGACCGTCCTCGCCGTCTGAGCCGGCCGGGCGGAAGCCCGGCGGAGGACCCGGCAGAGCCCCGGCGGCGGCTCAGCGGCGGCGCCGGTCCGGCGCGACGCCCATCCGCTCGAACAGCTTCTCCGCCGCGACCCGGTGACCGGTGACGTCCGCCTCCTCGCCCGCCGCGTCCGCGAGACCGCTCAGCGCGTACGCCTCCTCGATCCGGTAACTCATCGACGCGGCCAACTCCCTCGCGTTGGAGTGGAGCTCGCAGGCGGCCCCGCGCTCGCCCTGGCGCCTTCGAAGCCGCCCCACGATGTTCTCCACCTTCGCGCGACGCAGCGGCGACGCGTTCGACGCCACCAGCTCCAGCGCCTGTTCCGCCAGATCCGGCACCCGCGCCGGCCGTCCCAGGTGCTCGTCCACATCGGCCGACAGCGCCAGGGTCACCGCCACGTTCCCGGGGTCGGCGCCCTCGTCGAGGCGGGCGCGCGCCCGGTCCAGACTCAGGGCCGCGTCCTCCCACAGGCCCAGGCCGGCGTAGGCGAAGGCGAGGTCGGTGAAGGCGCTGAACTGGTTCTCGAACTGGCCGAGCTCCGTCTGGAGCTCTATCGCGCGCAACGCCGCGGCCTTGGCCTCCTCGTGCCGGCCCCACTGCTCGTAGAGCGTGCTGAGCAGGGTGAGACTGTCCGCCTCGGCGCGCGGGACGCCCAGTTCCCGTTCGTACGAGACGGCCCGTTGCAGATGCGCCAGCGCCTCGGGGAAGTTGCCGAGCAGGCTGTTGAACTGGCCGAGGGTGCCCTCGCTGTGCGCCACGGTGTGCCGGTCGCCGATCCGGGCGGCGACGTCAAGGCCCTCCCGGGCCGCCTCCAGCCCCTCCTCGAAGCGGCCCAGCCGCCAGCAGGCGACCCCCAGGTTGGACAGGCTCGCGCCCAGCAGCGCAAGGTCGCCCAGCTGCTTCGCCGCCGCCACCGAGGCCCGTCCGATGGCCCCGAACTCCTCAAGGTTTCCACGCGCGTTGAGCTGGAATACGAGGTTGCGGCTCAGGCAGACGACATACCGGTGCAGGCCCCGCCGCTCGGCCAGGGTCACCGCGGCCAGCAGCGCGTCCTGCTCCTGTGTGAACCAGGTCTGCGCCCGCTCCGCGTCACTGAGGTCCGGCAGGTCCGCCGCGGACTTCTCGATGCCGGTCGGGCGGTGCCGGCGGCCGGGGTAGAGGACGTCGCAGGCGGCCTCGGTCGCGGTGAGGTAGTAGCAGAGCAGCCGTTCCACGGAGACCACCGCCTCCTCGCCGCTGGGGTCGTCGGCGTCGAACAGGCTCTGCGCGAAGCTGCGCACCAGGTCGTGAAAGGAGTACAGCCCGATGTCCGGCTGGCGCAGCAGGTGTACGTCGAGCAGCCGCTCCAGGACGTCCTCGGCGTCCCAGGTGCCGCAGCCGAGCAGCGCCGCCGCCGCGTGCACGTTGATGTCGCCGCCCGGGTGCAGCGACAGGATGCGGAAAGCGGTCCGGCTCTCCTCGTCCAGCGCCTGGTACGACAGGCGCAGGGTGGCGGAGACGCTGCGCGCCCCGGCGCTGAACTCGTCCAGCCGGCGCGTCTCGTCCCGTAGCCGCTCCGCGAGGTAACGCAGCGTCCAGCGCGGCCGGTTGCGCAGCCGGGCGGTCGCGATGCGCAGCGCGAGCGGCAGATGATCGCAGAGCCGGGCCAGCTCGGCGGCGGCCTCCGGCTCGGCGGCGACCCGCTCCGCGCCCAGGGTCTCGGCGACCAGCGCGGCGCTCTCGCGCGGCGACATCACGCCGAGCGAGATCCAGTCCACGCCGTCCAGGTCGATCAGCCGGCTCCGGCTGGTGAGGATCACCAGGCAGCCGCTGCCGGTGGGCAGCAGCGGGCGGACCCCGGCGGCCTCGGCGGCGTTGTCGAGCAGGATCAGCAGCCGCTTGCCGGCGAGCGTGGCCCGCCACAGCGCGGTACGCCCGGCCGTGTCGTCGGGGATGCGGTCCCCGGGGACGCCGACCGCCCGGAGCAGGCCGTCCAGCGCGGTGCCGGTGGACACCGGCTGGTCGCCGGGGGTGTAACCGCGCAGGTCGATGTGGAGCTGGCCGTCCGGGTACTCGCCGACGAGCCGGTAGGCGGCCCGCACGGCCAGTGAGGTCTTGCCGCTGCCGCCCATGCCGTCGAGCGCCACGATCCGGGGGCCCTGCTCGCCCTTGTGGGTCGCCCTGCGCATCAGTTCGGCCAGCTCCACCTCGCGGCCGGTGAAGTCCGCCAGGTCGTAGGGCAGGGTGCACGGCGGCTCGGCCGGGAGCGGGGCCGCGGCGGCGGGCGGCGGCGGTGCGGCGGGCTCGGGGCCGCCCAGCTCCGGGCTCTCCCGCAAGATGCCCTCGTACAGCTTGGCGAGCTGCGGGCCGGGGTCGACCCCGAGTTCCTCGACGAGCAGTTCCCGTACCTTGCCGTACTCCTCCAGCGCCTCGGCCTGCCGCCCGGACCGGTACAGCGCCAGCATCAACTGGCCCCGCAGGGTCTCCCGCAACGGGTGCTGGGCCGTCAGCGCCCGCAGGTCCGGTATTAGTTCGGCGGATTCACCGAGAGTGAGGCGCAGGGCAAGGTACTCCTCCCAAACCCCCAGCCGGCGTTCCTCGATGGTCGTCGCCGCGGCCTCAATGACCGGGCCCCCGGTGCCGGAGAGGACCGACCCGCGCCACAGCATCAGCGCGGAGCGAAGGATTTCGGCCGCCTCGGAAAGCCGTTGTCCGGCCACGGCGCTTTTCGCCGCCTGGACCAGCATTCCGAATTCGGCCAGATCGCTCTGGTCCTCCTCCAGTTCCAGGCGATATCCGGGCCCGTCGGTGAACAGCACGTCCATGCCGCCGGGGATACGTTTCCGCAGGTCTGCTACGGCCTTCCGGACCTGGTGGGAGGCCGTGGCCGGCGGGTCCTCGTCCCAGGCCGCCTCCACCAGCCGGGTCACCGGAAGCACCTTCCCGGGATCGAGCAGCAAAGTGGCCAGAACTCGTTCCTGAATGACCCCGCCGAGTTTCAGTCGTACCCCGTTCGACCATCCCTCCACGGGACCGAGCACATTGAACCGAAGCCGTTCTCCTGGCGCCGCCGTCACCGACGACCTCCCCCCTGGGTTTCGTCACTGCCGAGTCGTCCGCTCCGCGCGGAGGTGATTTTAACTTCCCGGGCAAGGGTGCGGTACTGCGCCGGGAATGGTTCGGGAACGACCTGTTCCAGTCTCTTCCCGTGGCAGGCAGCACGGCCGGCTACGGGGGACCCGCCCGGCATCCGGCGGGGCCGAGGACGAAGGAGACACCGATGAATTCCGATTCCGCACCCGGCCTCGATGCGCTGCTGCAGAACGCGCGGCGGCGGGCGGGACTCACCCAGGTCCAGCTGGCCGGCCTGGCCACCGTGAGTGTGCGCGCCATCCGCGATCTGGAGCAGGGCCGGGTCCGCAGCCCGCGCAAGGACACCCTCCGGCTGCTCGCCGACGCCCTGCGGATGAGCGACGCCCGCCGCGTCGAACTGGAACTCGCCGTCGACGCCCACGCCGCCGGCCGGGTCCTCCAGTCCCTCTACAGTGCCGAACTCGCCGCCCCGCCGCCCCCGTTGCACCCGCTGATCGGCCGCCGCGCCGAACTGGACGCGCTGGTCGAGCGGCTGGAGACCGGCCGCGACCGGCTGCTGACCCTCGTCGGCCTGCCCGGGGCCGGCAAGTCCCGGCTGGCGCAGGAGGCCGCGCTCGTCCTGCACGCCCGCAACCGGATGCCGGTGGTGTGGGTGCCGATGGACGGGGCGGCGGACGCCGTCGCCCGGGGACCGCAGGCCCCGCTGGCCGACTGGGTCCGTACGCTGGTGCGCGACGGCGACCGCTTCGAGGAGCTGACGGCGGTCATCGGTGCGAAGCCCACCCTGATCGTGCTGGACGGCGCCGACGACGCGGTGCCCGTGGCATCGGTGCTCAGCCTGCTCAGCGCCTGCGAACAGCTCAGGGTCGTCGTCACCTCGCGCCGCGCGAGCCGGCCCCCGGCCGGGCGGCTGCTCCCGCTGGCCCCGCTGCCGGCGCCCGCCCCGGGCCCCGCCGGACCCGTGCGGCCGGGCGACTCCCTCACCACCGGGCGGCCCGCGGTCGAGCTGATGCTGTCGTACGTCAGTCACATGCGGCCCGACCTGCTGCTCACCGACGCGGTCGTCGCCTCCGTGGCCGGCATCTGCCACCACATGGACGGCATTCCGCAGGCGCTGGAGGCCGCCGCCTCCTGGCTGCTGCTGTACTCGCCCCACCAGCTCTTGGAGACGGCGCGCACGGCACCGCTGACGCTGGTCGACGGTGTGGTGCCGGCGGCGGAGGGGGCGGGCGGCGGACTCGGCGCGATGCTGGGCGCCGCGCTCGGCGAACTGGAGCCCGAGGCGGCCGGACTGCTCACCGTCCTGGCCGGGCTGCCCGAGCCGTGGACGGTGGACGCGGCGGCGCGAGCGGCCGGCCGGCCGCTCGCCGACACCGCGCGCGATGTGCACGGCCTGCTGCTGCGCGGGCTCGTCCGGCAGCACGCCCCGGAGCCGGACGGCCCGGTCGGCTTCACCGTCCTGAACCTGGTCCGCGCGCTGACGGCGGCCCGCCTGCCGTCCCCGGCACTGACCGCCGCCGCACGCTGAACCGCGCACCCCACGTACCCCTTCCACCACCCCGTCGAAAGGCACCCCCATGCGCAACCTCATCTCGCTCGCCGACCTCACCCCGGCCGAGCTGCACCGGATCGTGCGGCGCGCCGCGTTCTTCGGGAAGGAGGGCGTCGACCGGCGCTCGCTCGCCGGGAAGCAGGTCGGCGTCTACTTCCGCAAGTCCTCCACCCGCACCCGTACGTCCTTCTGGAGCGGGGCCACCCGGCTCGGCGCCGACGTCGTCACCTTCGGCCCCGACGAGCTCCAGCTCTCCACCGGCGAGACCGTCGAGGACACCGCACGGGTGCTCGGCCAGTACCTGGACGCCCTGGTCGTGCGCACCAACGGGGACGTCGAGGAGATCCGCCGGCTCGGCAGCAGCCCGGACCTCGCGGTCGTCAACGCGCTGAGCCTGGACGAGCACCCCACCCAGGCCGTCGCCGACCTGGCCACGCTCACCGAGCGGTTCGGCTCGCTGGACGGGCTGCACCTGCTCGCCGTCGGCGAGGGCAACAGCTCGGGCGCCGCCCTGGCCCTCGCCACCGCGCTCACCCCCGGCCTGCGGCTGACGCTGCTGTGCCCGAGCGGTTACGAGGTCCCCAAGGACAAGCTGGACCTGGCCGACGAACTGGCGGGCGGACGCGCCTCGGTCACCCAGGTGACCAGCCCGGACGAGGTCGAGGGCGCGGCCGACGCGATCTACACCAGCCGCTGGCAGACGATGGGCGTGCCGAAGGCCGACCCCGATTGGCTGGCCGCGTTCGAGGGCTTCCGCATCGACGACGCCTTCCTCGACCGGTTCGGCGGACCGGACACGGTGTTCCTGCACGACCTGCCCGCGGTGCGCGGCCAGGAGGTCACCGACGAGGTGCTGGACGGCCCGCGCAGTGTGGCCTGGCGGCAGGCGCACCACAAGATGACGGCGGCGATGTCGGTCCTGGAATGGTGCGTGACCGGCTGAGCGCGGAAAAGGGGCCGGCCGGACTGGATTCCTCCAGTCCGGCCGGCCCCTTTTTTTCCGGTCTCAGCCCGCCAGCGCGGCGACGACCGAACGCGGACGCATATCCGTCCAGTTGGCCTCGATGAAGTCCATGCATTCCTGCTTTCCGCTTTCTTCCTTCACCGTGTTCCAGCCGGCCGGCCGCTCGATACGCGCGGGCCAGAGGGAGTGCTGCCCCTCGTCGTTGACGAGTACGACATAACGGCCCTCGGAGTCCTCGAACGGATTCGTCGTCATGATGACCACCTCTGCGAAGTCGGTTGGTGGAAAAGACGTTAGATCCCGGCGGGCACGGACGCGGGCAGCGCGCCGGGCAGTTGGGCGGCACCCGGGCGGTGCGCGACGACCGCGATGCCGGTCGCGACGGTGGCCGCCCGCACGGACGCCAGCGCCTCGCGCAGCAGCTCCGCCCGCTCGGCGGCGCTCCCGTCAGGACCCGGCCGGCCCGCCCGTACGAGAATCGACGCGGCCTCCAGCACCGCCACCTGTGCCTCGCCCAGCGCCTCGCTGCGGTCGATGCCGACCCGGGCGCGGTCCAGTACGTCCTCCAGCGTCTCGGTCATGTCCTCGCTCCTCACTCGGATGTGGTGCCGTCAGTATCGGGAGCGGACGAGCCCCCGGCGGCCCTCGGACGCCAACTGCTGCCGTGCTGCCCGCTGGTTGCCGCCGGTGGCGCCGGAAGCGCGGCCGGACCGAATCTACGGTGATGTCCGAAGGGAATCCCCGGCACCCGTCCGGTACCGGCGGAATTCCTTTCTTCCCTGTCATCCCATGATGTGGACGAAGCGAACATGAAGCCTGTGGAATGGGCGGATCGCCCTCGATCCGGGCCGCTGGACGTCGTCGTTACCGGGCTGCCGTCCGATGCGCACACCTGGAATCTCGTATTCATCCAGTTGCTGCTCGAAGACCTCGGGCACAAGGTCGTCAATCTGGGTCCGTGTGTTCCCCAGGACGAAATAGTGGAATCCTGCTGCAAGTACGAACCCGACCTGCTGGTCGTCAGCAGCGTCAACGGGCACGGCCACCACGACGCCGGGCCGCTGATCGCGGCGCTCAGGTCCCGCTGGGAACTGGCGGGGCTGCGGACCGTCATCGGCGGCAAGCTCGGCGTCGGCGGCGAGGACCGGCAGCGGTCCGGCGCACTGGTCCGGGCCGGCTACGACGCGGTCTTCGAGGACGGCGGCGACCTCGAAGCATTCACCTCCTACGTCGGCTCGATCGCGGTGACACCGTGAGCTCCGGGGCGCCCATGCCGTCCTTCGGGCGTTTCGTCGCCGCAGCCCAGGCACGCGGGACGCTCGTGGTGCAGCCGCGGATGGGGTTC
The DNA here is from genome assembly GCF_045161735.1 of Streptomyces sp. NBC_00726. Lineage (NCBI taxonomy): Bacteria > Bacillati > Actinomycetota > Actinomycetes > Kitasatosporales > Streptomycetaceae > Streptomyces > Streptomyces sp. NBC_00726. The sequence goes on from NZ_CP108983.1 coordinate 5,338,776, forward strand.
TCGGACCCGGTCCGGATGCGGGCGGGACTGCGGGCCACCCGGGACGCCGCCGACGCGGTCGTCGGCACCCTCACCATCGACAGCTACACCCGGGTCGGCGACGAGCCGTCCGCGGTACGGGCCCTGCGCGACGGGGTGCCGCTCAACGGATTCCCGATCAGCTCCTACAGCCCGCACACCACGGCATGGGTGCTGGACGGCGGGCCGAGCGCCGGCTTCCCCGTGCAGGTCAGGCACGGCTCGGCGCGCCCCCGGCGGATCGTCGCCGCGCTGACCCGGCTCGGCCTGGACGCCACCGAGGGCGGCCCGGTGTCCTACTGCCTGCCCTACGGCCGGGTCCCGCTGCTGGACTCGGTACGCAACTGGCGCGAGAGCTGCGAGGCGCTGGCCGCGCTGCGGGCGTCCGGCGCGGAACCGCACCTGGAGACATTCGGCGGCTGCATGCTCGGCCAGCTCTGCCCGCCGGGCCTGCTCGTGGCGATCAGCGCACTGGAGGCGCTGTTCTTCCACGCCGCCGGCCTGCGCAGCATCTCCCTGAGCTACGCCCAGCAGACCAGCCCCGCCCAGGACCGGGACGCGGTGCACGCGCTGCGCCGGCTGGCCGGCGAACTCCTGCCCGACACCGACTGGCACATCGTCCTCTACACCTACATGGGCCTGTTCCCCGGCACCCGGCGCGGTGCCCTGGACCTCCTGGAGCGCTCGGCCGAACTGGCCGTCGATACCGGCGCCGCCCGGCTCATCGTGAAGACGACGGCGGAGTCGCACCGCATCCCGACCGTCGCCGAGAACGTCGAGGCGCTGCGGACCGCCTCCCGCGCGGCGGCCCGCCACCTGGCCCTGCCCGGGGGCACCGCACGGCCCGCCGTCGACACCGGCAACCCCGTCTACACGGAGGCCCGCACCCTGGTGGACGCGGTGCTCGAACTCGACCGGGACCCCGGCCGGGCCCTGCTGAAGGCGTTCGCACGCGGTGTGCTCGACGTCCCGTACTGCCTGCACCCCGACAACGCCGGCCGGAGCAGGAGCGCCATCGACCGTGCGGGCCGCCTGGTGTGGTCGGAGATCGGTGCGATGCCCATCGGCGGCGTCTCCCGGCGCGGACGACGCCTGACGGCGGCGGGCCTGTACGACGCGCTGTCGTTCGTACAGCGCCGCCACGACACCCCATACACCCAGGAGGCAGCAGCATGACCAGCACCAGTTCGCCCGCGTTCCCGACCTCTCCCGACCAGCACCTGACGCGGGAGGCCACCCGGGCCACCCTGCGGGTGCAGTCCCGGATGCTGGCCGCGACGCGCGCCTTCCTGACCGCGCGCGGCTTCCAGGAGCTGCTGCCGCCGGTGGTCGGTCCGGTCACCGATCCCGGCATCCGCGGTTCCAAGCAGGTCGACGTCGACTTCTACGGTCACAAGTACAAGCTGATGACCAGCGCGATCCTCTACAAGCAGGCGTCGCTGCTGGCGTTCGACAAGATCTTCTACATCGCGCCGAACGTCCGCCTCGAACCTCTGGAGACGGCCGTCACGCACCGCCATCTCGCCGAGTTCCACCAGATCGACGTGGAGATACGCGACGCCCGCCGCGAGGACGCGATGGAGACCGCCGAGGAACTGGTGGCGCACGTCGTGGCCGAGGTGGTCCGGGAGCAGCCGGGCGACCTGGAGCTGCTGGGCCGGGACGCCGACGCCTTCCGCGAGGTCGTCCAGGGCGCCTTCGCCCGGACCACGCACCGCGAGGCGACCGCCGATCTGCTGGCCCTCGGCCACCCGCAGGACGCCGGCGCGGAGATCGACTGGCAGGGCGAGGAGATCATCTCCGCGAAGAGCAGCAGGCCGTTCTTCGTCGTCGACTATCCCAAGGGCTCGCGCGGCTTCTACGACCGCGAGGACCTCGCGAACCCCGGCGTGCTGCGCAACTTCGACCTGATCGCGCCCGAGGGCTACGGCGAGCTGGCCAGCGGCAGCGAGCGCGAGCACGACTACGCGGCCCTGGTCACCCGGATGCGGGAGACCGGCGAGAACCCCGCGAAGTACGGCTGGTATCTGGACCTGGCCCGGCGCGGCATCCCCGCCAGCTCCGGCTTCGGCATCGGTCTTGAGCGCTTCACCCGTTACGTCACCGGCCGCACCGCGGTCTGGGAGGCCAGCGCCTACCCGAAGGTCCCGGGAGTGGTGTCGGCATGAGCGCGCACCTGACCGCCGCCGGCTTTCCCGAGGAGCGGGTAAGGCACCGGGCCAGGACCGGCGCCGCCGCGGTGTTCCCCGCCCTGGAGGGCTACGGCAGCGGGCTGCTCGGCGCCGTCCCGGCCGGGCAGGACCCCGAGGACCTGCTGGAGCGGGCCCGGATCGTGCCCCCGGTCTTCATGCCGGAGCGGCTGAAGAAGCTCATCGAGCTGGCCCGCGAACCGCTGTACACGGACGTCGAACTCGACGCCGTGATCGGTGGGTTCGCCGCGCCGCTGCCGCTGTACGTGTCGGCGTTCGGCTCCACCCAGGTCGCCAGCCGGGACCTCGGCGAGGCCGCGGGCCGGCAGGCCGGACGGCTCGGCATCCCGATGGTCGTCGGCGAGAACGTCGTGCCCGTCAACGGCTACCGCGCCGCGGCCGAGGCCGCGGTCTCGCCGCTGCTCGGCCGTATCGCCGCCTACGCCGAGGCGTCCGCCGCGAGCGGCAACGACGCGCTCGGCGGGGTCGTCGTACAGCAGTCCACCGAGGACGCCGACGCCGAGGTGTGGAACCAGGTCTACAGCGACCCGGTGACCGAGCCCCTGCTGTCCTCCGGCCGGCTCGCCTTCGAGCTGAAGGTGGGCCAGGGCGCGAAGCCCGGCCTCGGCGGCCTGACCGTCCTGGACCGCGAGGCCGCCGGACGGGTGGCCGGGCAGTACGCCACCGACGAGGTGTTCGGCGCCGGCGACCGCGTGCTGAGGATCAGCAGCCCCGGCACCTTCACCGAGGAGATCCTGCGCCAGCAGATCCGGCTGATGCGCAACAACTTCCCCCGGGCCCGGGTGTGGGTGAAGCTGCACCCCGGCCGGGACGTGGCCCACGCGGCGGCCACCGCGTGGGCGGCGGGGGCGGACTCCGTCACCGTCGACGGCGCGGAGGGCGGCACGGCCTGGGCGCCCAGCGGCTTCCTCGACCGGGTCGGGCTCCCGCTCGGCGAGTGCCTGGCCCGGATCGGCCGCACCGGCAACTGCCTGCTGGCCAGCGGGCGCATGTGGGAGGGCACCCGGGCAGTGAAGGCGCTCGCGCTCGGCGCCCACGCGGTGGGCCTCGGCCGGGCCGCGCTGCTCGCGGTCGACGAGTCCCCGGACGACGGGCTCGTACGGCTCGTCGAGAGCATCGCCCTGGAGATGCGGCTGCTGATCAGCGCCGTCGGCAAATACCGGGTGGACGCGCTGGACGCCGAGGACGTCCTGCTGCCGGCCCCCTGACCCGCGAGGCACGTCCCGCAGTACGCCCGGCCGCGCCCGGGTCCACCAGCACCGCCCGTTCCGCCCGCCCCGTTCCGCCCGCCCCGAGCTTCCGGTCAACCGAGCCTCCCGAGAAGGTGTGTCGAGATGTCCCCTCAGCAAGCCGAACCGCGTAATCCCCAGGGCGCCGACAGCACGGCCGCCCGCGTCAGCGCGTACAACGACACCGCGGCCGACCTCCCCGTCGGAACCCTGCACGGGATGTTCGGCGCGCAGGCGGCCCGCACCCCGGACGGGGTCGCCCTGGTGGCCGGGGACCGCGAGATCACCTACCGGGAGCTGGACGCCGCGTCCGACGCGCTGGCGCACCGGCTGGCCGCCGCCGGGGTGCGCCCGGCCGACGCGGTCGGCCTGCTCTTCGACCGGTCCGCGGCGTATGTGGTGACCGTGCTGGCCGTGCTCAAGGCCGGCGGCGTGTATGTGCCGCTGGACCCGCGCCAGCGCGCCGAGCGGCAGAGCTGGATCCTGGACAACACCTCCGCCGTCATGCTGGTGACGGACCGTCACGAGACCACGGAGACCGCCTTCGTAGGCGAACGGCCCGTCCTGCGGGTGGACGACGCCGGCGTGCTGGCACACCCGGCGCTGCCCGCGCCGGACGTCGAGATCCACCCCGACCAGCCGCTGTACGTCATGTTCACCTCCGGCTCCACAGGCACTCCCAAGGGGGTCGTCAACACCCACCGCAACGTGGTGGAGCTGGCCCTCGATCCCGGCTTCGGCACCGCCGCCCATGAGCGGGTCCTCGCCTACTCGCCGCTGGCCTTCGACTCCTCGACGTACGAGCTGTGGGTGCCGCTGCTGCGCGGCGGGCTGGCCGTCGTCCTGTCCGCCCCGAAGATCGACCTCGGGGAGCTCGCCGACGCCGTGGTCCGCCACGGCGTCACCGCCGCCTACTTCACCACCGCCCTGTTCGACGCGATGGCCGGCGAGGCCGTCGGGGCGCTGGGCCGGCTCCGCGAGATCTGGACCGGCGGCGACGTGCTGTCGGCGACCGCGCTGCGCCACGTCCTCGACACCTGCCCGGACACCCGGGTCGTGCACGTGTACGGCCCCACCGAGGCGACCGTTTTCTGCAGCTACCAGGCGTTCGACCCCGAGACGCGCACCCTGGAGCGGCTGCACCTCGGCGTGCCGATGGCGAACACCTCGATGTACGTGCTCGACGCCGGACTGCGGCACACCGCACCCGGCGAGACCGGTGAACTGTACGTCGCGGGGCCGCACCTCGCGCAGGGCTACAGCCGCCGCCCCGGCACCACCGCCGAACGCTTCACCGCCGACCCGTACGGCCCGGCCGGCAGCCGCATGTACCGCACCGGCGACCTCGCCGCCTGGAACGAGCACGGCGAGATCGTCTTCCAGGGCCGCGCCGACCAGCAGATCAAGCTGCGCGGCAACCGCATCGAGCCCGGCGAGATCGAGACGGTCCTCACCCACCACCCCTCCGTGGTCCAGGCCGCCGTGATCGTCCGCGAGGACCGCCCCGGTGACAAGCGCCTGGTCGCCTATGTCGTCCCGGCCGCCGGTCAGAGCGTCGACCCCGCCGCGCTGACCCGGTACGCCGCCGGTGAACTGGTCGAGTACATGGTCCCGTCGGCGGTCGTGCCGCTCGACGCGCTGCCGCTGACCGCCAACGGCAAGCTGGACCGGCGGGCCCTGCCGGTGCCCGCCACCGCCACCAGGGCGGACGGCCGCACCGCCCGCAACGGAGTCGAGGAGGTCCTGGGCGGCCTGTTCGCCCATGTCCTGGGCGTGCCCTCGGTCGGGATCGACGACGACTTCTTCAATGTCGGCGGCCACTCGCTGCTCGCCACCCGCCTGGTCAGCCGGGTGCGGACGTCCCTCGGCGTCCAGCTCTCGCTGAAGGAGTTCTTCGAGTATCCGACGGTCGCCCGGCTCGCCGAGCACATCACCTCCGCGACCGGCGGGCCCGGCCGCCCCGAACTGACCGCGGCCGAAGGACGGCCCGATCTCCTCCCGCTGTCGGCGGCCCAGCAACGGCTGTGGTTCCTGGACCAGCTGGAGGGTCCCTCGGCCACCTACAACATCCCGCTGACGGTCCGGGTACGCGGTGAACTCGACGTGCGTGCACTGGAGTCGGCCTTCACCGACGTGGTCGCCCGGCACGAGAGCCTGCGCACCGTCTTCGTCGCCGGCACCGCCGGAGCCCGGCAGCGCGTGCTGCCCGCGGACGCCGCCCACGTCGAACTCGCGGTCACCGCAACGGACGCCACGGCGGCGCCGGGACTGCTGGCCGCCGAAGCCGCCCGGTCCTTCGACCTGGCCGGTGAACTCCCGCTGCGGGCCCACCTTTTCAGCCTCAGCCGGCGCGAACACCTGCTGCTGGTGGTGATGCACCACATCGTGTCGGACGGCTGGTCCTACCAGCCCCTGATGCGGGACCTCTCCACCGCCTACACCACCCGTGCGCGCGGCCAGCGGCCCGCCTGGGAGCCGCTGCCGGTGCAGTACGCCGACTACACCCTCTGGCAGGAGGAGCTGCTACGGGGCTGCGAGGAGGAACAGCTCGACCACTGGCGGACCGCGCTGGCGGACCTGCCGGACGAGGCGACGCTGCCGGCCACCCGCCCGCGCCCCGCCGTCGCCTCCTACCGCGGTGCCACACACACCGTGCACTGCCCGCCCGGGGTGCACGCGGCGCTCGCCGCGCTGGCCCGCGAGTCCGGGGCCTCGGTGTTCATGGTGGCGCAGGCCGCGGTGTCGACCCTGCTGTCGCGGTCCGGCGCAGGCACGGACATCCCCGTGGGCTCCCCGATCGCCGGCCGCACCGACCAGCAACTGGACGACCTCGTCGGCTTCTTCGTCAACACCCTGGTGCTGCGGACCGACCTGAGCGGTGACCCGACCTTCCGCGAACTGCTCACCCGGGTACGGGCGACCGACCTCGCGGCCTGGGCCCACCAGGACCTGCCGTTCGACCGGCTGGTGGAGGTCCTGAACCCGGAGCGGTCCGCGTCCCGGCATCCCCTGTTCCAGGTGATGCTGACCCTGACGGACGCGGCGACCCCGACCCTGACCGCCGACGGGCTGGACACCGAGGCCGAGTTCACCTGGCTGCGGGCCGCCAAGTTCGACCTGACCTTCTCCTTCGCCGAGCACCGCGGCCCGGACGGCACCCCCGGCGGCCTGGACATCACCGTCGAGTACGCCACCGACCTCTACGACGCCGACGCGATCGAGGCGAGCGCCGAACGCCTCCTGCGCCTGCTGCACGCGGCGGCCGGCACACCGGACGTTCCGGTCGGCGAACTGGATCTGCTGTCGTCCGATGAGCGGGAGTTGTTGCTCGCGGGGCGTGCGGGTGCGGTCACGGAGGATGCGGGTGCGGGGTTGGGTGAGCTGTTTGCGGCTCAGGTGGCTCGTACTCCGGATGCGGTGGCGTTGGTCGGGGGCGGGCAGGAGTTGACGTTCCGGGAGTTGGACGGTCGGGCGAATGCGTTCGCGCGTCGGCTGATCGGGGAGGGCGTGGTGCCGGGGAGCCGGGTCGCGTTGTTCCAGGAGCGGTCGTTGGATGCCGTGGTGGCGACGCTGGGTGTGGTGAAGGCGGGGGCGGTTTACGTTCCGTTGGACACGCGCTACCCGATGGAACGCGTGGAGTTGGTGGTCGGGCAGTCGGATGTTGGGTTCCTGGTCACGGACCGCGACCTGGGGGAGCTGCGGTTGCCGGCGGGTGTCAAGGTGCTGACGCGTGGAGTGATTCCCGCTGATGCCGCTGATCCGGGTGTGTGGGTGCATCCGGATCAGGTGGTGTATGCGATGTTCACGTCGGGTTCGACGGGTGTGCCCAAGGGTGTGGCGGTGACGCACCGTAATGTGGCGGATCTGGCGCGGCAGTTGATGTATGCGAATGGTGCGCATCGTCGGGTGTTGTTGCACTCGCCGTTGGCGTTCGATGCGTCGACGTATGAGTTGTGGGTGCCGTTGCTGTCGGGTGGCACGGTGGTGGTGGCCCCGGCGGGGCATCTGGATCCTGTGGTTTACGGGCGGCTGATCGCGGAGCACGGTGTTTCGGCGTTGTGGCTGACGGCCGGGCTGTTCCGGTTGGTGGCGGAGGAGGCGCCGGAGACGTTCGCCGGTGTTTCGGAGGTGTGGGCCGGGGGTGATGTGGTGCCGCCGGAGGCGGTGCGGCGGGTGCTGGACCGTAATCCTGGTATCGCGGTGGTCAACGGCTACGGGCCGACAGAGACCACCACGTTCGCGGCGACGCACCGTGTGGAGGAGGTGCTCGCGGGTTCGGGTGCGGTGCCGATCGGGCGGGCGTTGGACAACCACCGCCTGTACGTACTGGACGCGGGGCTGCGCCTGGTGGCGCCGGGCACGCCGGGGGAGTTGTACATCTCGGGTGCTGGTCTGGCGCAGGGGTATCTGGACCGTCCGTCACTGACGGCGGACCGTTTCGTCGCCGACCCCTACGGCCCGGCCGGCGAGCGGATGTACCGCACAGGCGACCTGGTGCGTTGGAACGGTCAGGGTGCGCTTGAATACCTGGGCCGGGCGGACCAGCAGGTCAAGCTGCGTGGTTTCCGTATCGAGATGGGTGAGATCGAGTCCGTGCTCGCCGGCCACCCGTCCGTGGGGCAGGCGGTGGTCTCCGTACGCGAGGACCGCCCCGGCGACAAACGCCTCGTCGCGCACATCGTGGGCGACGGCCTCGACCTCAACGAGCTGCGCCGGTATGCCGCCGCCCTGCTGCCCGAGTACATGGTGCCGTCCGTCTTCGTGCCGATGGACGCGATCCCGCTCACCGCCAACGGCAAGGTCGACCGCAAGGCCCTGCCCGCACCGGCGGTCGGTCAGGACGCCGGGGACGGGCGCGCGCCGCGCACGCCGGGCGAGGAGCTGCTGTGCGGGCTGTTCGCGGAGATCCTGGGCCTCCCGGTCGTCACCGTCGAGGACCACTTCTTCCACCTCGGCGGGCACTCGCTGCTCGCCACCCGGCTCATCAGCCGGGTCCGGGAGGCGTTCGGCGTGGGCATCACGGTCAAGGACCTGTTCCAGGGGCCCACCCCGGCCGCGCTCGCCGAGCTGGTCGAGGCGCGGGCCGACGACGACGTGCAACGCCCGGCGCTGCGGCCGGCCGCCCGGCCCGAGCGGGTGCCGCTGTCGTTCGGGCAGCGCCGGCTGTGGTTCCTGGACCAGCTGGAAGGGCCCTCGGCCACCTACAACATCCCGCTCGCGATGCGGCTCACCGGGGCCGTGGACACCGAGGCGCTGCGGCTCGCGCTGACCGACACCGTCGTACGCCACGAGAGCCTGCGCACACTGTTCTCGGCGACGGACGGCGAGGCCGGGCAGGTCGTGCTGCCGGCCGGCGAGATCCGCCTCGACCTGCCGGTCGTGCCCGCCGAGGAACACACCCTGGACGACCTGCTCGGCGCGGAGGCCGCCCGCACCTTCGACCTGGCGGCCGAACTCCCGCTGCGCGCGGCGCTCTTCCGCACCGGTCCACGGGATCACGTGCTGCTCGTCGTCATGCACCACATCGTCTCGGACGGCTGGTCCACGGCGCCCTTCCTGCGGGACATGGGCACCGCCTACGCCGCCCGCGCCGAGGGCCTGGCCCCCGCGTGGGAGCCGCTGCCGGTGCAGTACGCCGACTACACCCTCTGGCAGGAGGAACTGCTGGCCGCGGACGGCGAGCGGCAGGCCGAATTCTGGCGGCGGACCCTGGGGGAGCTGCCGGAGGAGGCCACCCTTCCCTCCGACCGCCCGCGCCCGGCGACCGCGACCTTCCGCGGTGCCACGCACGCCGTCCGGTGCCCGGGCGAGCTGCACGAGGGGCTGACCCGGCTGGCCCAGGAGACCGGCACCACGCTCTTCATGGTGGTCCAGGCCGCGGTGGCGACCGCGCTGGCCCGCTCCGGCGCCGGCACGGACCTCCCGATCGGGGCGCCGATCGCCGGCCGTACCGACCAGCGCCTGGACGACCTCGTCGGCTTCTTCGTCAACAGCCTGGTGCTGCGCACCGACGTCGAAGGGGACCCGACCTTCCGCGAACTGCTCGGCCGGGTCCGGGAGACCGACCTCGCCGCGTGGGCCCACCAGGAACTGCCGTTCGACCGGCTGGTGGAGATCCTCAACCCCGAGCGCAGCACCGCCCGGCACCCGCTGTTCCAGGTCGCGCTCACCCTCCAGGACGCCGCCAAGCCGGTGCTCGAACTCTCCGGCGTGCACACCGAGTCGGGCTTCACCCCGCTGGAGATCGCCAAGTTCGACCTGACCTTCTCCTTCCACGAGCACCGCACACCCGACGGCCGGCCGGACGGTCTGGAGGTGGCCGTCGAGTACGCGACGGACCTGTACGAGGCGCGGACCGTCGAAGGGCTCACCGACCGCTTGGTGCGGCTGCTCGGGTCCGCCGTCGCCGCCCCGGAACTGCCCGTCTCGCAGCTGGAGTTCACTGGGCCCGAGGAGCGGGAGCGGCTGCTGGAGCTGGGCGCGGGCCCGGTCACCGACGGCGCCCTGCCCGAGGCCGGTCTCGCGGAGCTGTTCGCCGCGCAGGTGGCCCGCACCCCGGACGCGGTCGCGGTGGCATCGGACGAGCGCACCTTCACGTACGCCGAACTCCACGCCGAGAGCGACCGGTTCGCGACCCGGCTGACCGGCCTCGGGGTCGGCCCGGAGTCCGTCGTCGCCGTGATGATGGAACGCTCCGTCGACCTCCTCGTCGCCATGCTCGCGATCGTCAAGGCGGGCGGCGCCTACGCGCCCCTCAACCCGGCCGACCCGGACACCCGGCACGCCCAGATCCTCGGCGAACTGGACGCGCCGGTCCTGATCACCGACCGGGCGCTGGCCGACCACACCCTCGTCACCACCGCCCGGGAACGGGGCCTGGTGGTCGACGCCAAGGAGCTCTCCGGCCGCCCCGTGCGCCGGCCGGGCATGGCCACCCACCCCGACCAGTGGCTGTACGTCATGTTCACCTCGGGTTCGACCGGCGTCCCGAAGGGCGTCGCGGTGACCCATCGCAACGTCGCCGACCTGGCCCGGCAGCGGATGTACGCGGGCGAGGCCCACCGCAGGGTCCTCTTCCACTCCCCGCACACCTTCGACGCCTCCACCTACGAGGTCTGGATTCCGTGGCTGACCGGCGGCACGGTGGTCGTCGCACCTCCCGGGCACCTGGAGGCCGACACCCTGGGCGGTCTGCTCGCCCGGAACGAGATCACCAGCCTGTGGCTGACGGCGGGCCTGTTCCGGGTGCTCGCCGAGGAGGTGCCGCAGGCGTTCGCGACCGTCCGGGAGGTGTGGGCGGGCGGTGACGTGGTGCCGCCCGAGGCGGTGCACCGTATCCAGGAACACTGCCCGGACACCACGGTCGTCAACGGCTACGGGCCCACCGAGACCACCACCTTCGCCGCCACCCACCGGGTGCACCGCCCCTGCGACTACCCGGGCACCGTCCCGATCGGCGAACCCCTCGACAACCACCGGCTCTACGTACTCGACCCGGCGCTCCAGCCCGTGCCGGCGGGCGCGCCCGGCGAGCTGTACATCGCCGGTGCCGGACTGGCGCGCGGCTACGTGGGCCGCCCGGCGCTGACCGCCGAGCGCTTCGTCGGCGACCCGTTCGGCGCCCCGGGCACCCGGATGTACCGCACCGGCGACCTGGTCCGCTGGGACCGGAACGGCTCCCTGGAATACCTGGGCCGCGTCGACCAGCAGGTCAAGCTGCGCGGCTTCCGCATCGAGCTGGGCGAGATCGAGACCGCGCTCACCGCGCACCCGGCCGTCGTGCGGGCCACCGTGATCGTCCGCGAGGACCGCCCCGGGGACAAGCGGCTCGTCGCCTACCTGGTGACCTCCGAGAGCGGCGTCGACCTGGGCGACCTGCGCCGGCACACCGCGGAGGCGCTGCCCGAGTACATGGTCCCCGCCGCCTTCGTGCTGCTCGACGCGATCCCGCTCACCGCCAACGGCAAGATCGACCGGCGCGCGCTGCCCGCGCCGCAGGTCGTGGACGACGTCGTCGGACGCGCCCCGCGCAACCCGCGGGAGGAGATCCTGTGCGGGCTGTTCGCGGCGGTCCTCGGACTGCCCTCGGCCACCATCGACGACCACTTCTTCCACCGCGGCGGCCACTCGCTGCTCGGCACCCGGCTCATCAGCCGCATCCGGCAGGCGTTCGGGGTGCAGCTCGGCGTCAAGGACCTGTTCCGGTACCCGACCGTGGTCGCCCTCGGCGAGCGGGTCACCGAGCGCATCGCCGAGAGCAGCGGCGAGGCGCCCCGGGCCGCGCTGACCCGGGCCGCCGAGCGTCCGGAGCGCGTCCCGCTCTCCTCCGCGCAGCAGCGGCTGTGGTTCCTGGACCAGATGGAGGGGCCCTCGGCCACCTACAACATCCCGATGGCGCTGCGGCTGACCGGGGCGCCGGACGTCGGCGCGCTGCGGCAGGCCCTGACCGACCTGGTGACCCGGCACGAGAGCCTGCGCACCGTCTTCCCCGTCCACGACGGCAAGGCGTACCAGGAGGTGCGCGCCCCGCAGCCCGTGGAGCTGCCGGTGCTGCCGGTCACCCCGGACACCCTCGCGGCCGGGCTGGCGGAACTCTCCGCCACGGCCTTCGACCTCGCGGCGGGCTTCCCGCTGCGGGCGGGCCTCTTCCGGCTCGGCGAGGAGGACCACGTCCTGCTGCTGGTGATCCACCACATCGCCTCCGACGGCTGGTCCAACGCACCGCTGTTCCGCGACCTGTCCGCCGCCTACGCGGCGCGCACCGAGGGCCGCGAGCCGAACTGGCAGCCGCTGCCGGTGCAGTACGCCGACTACGCGCTCTGGCAGCAGCAGCTCATGGCGGACGACGAGGAGCGCCAGCGCGACTTCTGGCGCCGGACCCTGGCCGACCTGCCCGAGCAGGCCACCCTGCCCGCCGACCGTCCGCGGCCGGCCACCGCGTCCAACCGCGGCAGCACCTGCACCGTGCGTACCGGCGCGGCCCTGCACCGGGCCCTCACCTCGCTGGCCCTGGACACCGGTACGAGCCTGTTCATGGTCGCCCAGGCCGCCGTGTCCGCCCTGCTGGCCCGCTCCGGCGCCGGGTACGACGTGCCGCTGGGCTCCCCGGTCGCAGGCCGCACCGACCAGCAACTGGACGACCTCGTCGGCTTCTTCGTCAACACGCTGGTGCTGCGGACCGATCTGAGCGGTGATCCGACCTTCCGCGAGCTGCTGCACCGGGTGCGGGAGACCGACCTCGCGGCCTGGTCCCATCAGGACCTGCCGTTCGACCGGCTGGTGGAGATCCTCAACCCGGAGCGCACCCCCGCACGGCACCCGCTCTTCCAGGTCATGCTGACCCTCGGGGACACGAGCGCCGAACCGCCCGAACTCCCGGGCCTGGCAACGGCGTACGAGTTCTCCAAGGTGGAGATCGCCAAGTTCGACCTCACCTTCGGCTTCGCCGAGAACCGGGGCCCGGACGGTGCGCCGGACGGCCTGGACATCACCGTTGAGTACGCCACCGACCTGTTCGACGCGAGCACCGTGGAGGCGAGCGCCAACCGGCTCGTCCGGCTCCTGGAGGCGGTGACGGAAGACCCTGAAACGCCCTTCACCGAGATCGAGTTGCTGTCGTCCGATGAGCGGGAGTTGTTGCTCGCGGGGCGTGCGGGTGCGGTCACGGAGGATGCGGGTGCGGGGTTGGGTGAGTTGTTCGCGGCTCAGGTGGCTCGTACTCCGGATGCGGTGGCGTTGGTCGGGGGCGGTGAGGAGTTGACGTTCCGGGAGTTGGACGGTCGGGCGAATGCGTTCGCGCGTCGGCTGATCGGGGAGGGCGTGGTGCCGGGGAGCCGGGTCGCGTTGTTCCAGGAGCGGTCGTTGGATGCCGTGGTGGCGACGCTTGGCGTGGTGAAGGCGGGGGCGGTTTACGTTCCGTTGGACACCCGCTACCCGATGGAACGCGTGGAGTTGGTGGTCGGGCAGTCGGATGTTGGGTTCCTGGTCACGGACCGCGACCTGGGCGAGCTGCGGTTGCCGGCGGGTGTCAAGGTGCTGACGCGTGGAGTGATTCCCGCTGATGCCGCTGATCCGGGTGTGTGGGTGCATCCGGATCAGGTGGTGTATGCGATGTTCACGTCGGGTTCGACGGGTGTGCCCAAGGGTGTGGCGGTGACGCACCGTAATGTGGCGGATCTGGCGCGGCAGTTGATGTATGCGAATGGTGCGCATCGTCGGGTGTTGTTGCACTCGCCGTTGGCGTTCGATGCGTCGACGTATGAGTTGTGGGTGCCGTTGCTGTCGGGTGGCACGGTGGTGGTGGCCCCGGCGGGGCATCTGGATCCTGTGGTTTACGGGCGGCTGATCGCGGAGCACGGTGTTTCGGCGTTGTGGCTGACGGCCGGGCTGTTCCGGTTGGTGGCGGAGGAGGCGCCGGAGACGTTCGCCGGTGTTTCGGAGGTGTGGGCCGGGGGTGATGTGGTGCCGCCGGAGGCGGTGCGGCGGGTGCTGGACCGTAATCCTGGTATCGCGGTGGTCAACGGCTACGGGCCGACAGAGACCACCACGTTCGCGGCGACGCACCGTGTGGAGGAGGTGCTCGCGGGTTCGGGTGCGGTGCCGATCGGGCGGGCGTTGGACAACCACCGCCTGTACGTACTGGACGCGGGCTTGCGCCTGGTGGCGCCGGGCACGCCGGGGGAGTTGTACATCTCGGGTGCTGGTCTGGCGCAGGGGTATCTGGACCGTCCGTCACTGACGGCGGACCGCTTTGTCGCCGACCCTTACGGCCCGGCCGGCGAGCGGATGTACCGCACAGGCGACCTCGTCCGGTGGGACCGCAACGGCTCCCTGGAGTACCTGGGCCGGGCGGACCAGCAGGTCAAGCTGCGTGGTTTCCGTATCGAGATGGGTGAGATCGAGTCCGTGCTCGCCGGCCACCCGTCCGTGGGGCAGGCGGTGGTCTCCGTACGCGAGGACCGCCCCGGCGACAAACGCCTCGTCGCCTACCTCACCGCCCAGGACGGCGCGCCGGTCGACCTCGCGGACGTGCGGCGGCACACCGCGAAGCTGCTCCCCGAATACATGGTTCCGTCCGCACTGACGGTGCTCGACGCGATCCCGCTCACCGCCAACGGCAAGGTCGACCGCAAGGCCCTGCCCGCACCGGAGGCGCCTGATGAGGCCCCGGCCGGGCGTGCGCCGCGCACCCCGAAGGAGGAGGTGCTCTGCGGGCTGTTCGCCGAGATCCTGGGCCTCCCGGTCGTCACCGTCGACGACCACTTCTTCCACCTCGGCGGGCACTCGCTGCTCGCCACCCGGCTGATCGGCCGGATTCGTAGCGCGCTGGGGGTCGAGGTCTCCGTGGCGACCCTCTTCGAGAACCCGATCGTGGCAACGCTTGTCGAAAAGCTCGACGGCGCCGAGGCCGCAAGGCCCAAACTGCGGCCGATGCGCCGGATGGGAGCGACCAAGTGATCCCCTTGTCCTTCGCCCAGCAGCGTCTGTGGTTCCTCGCGCAGATGGAGGGGCCCTCGACCACCTACAACATCCCGCTCGCCGTCCGGCTGACCGGGGCGCTCGACCAGGACGCGCTGCGGGCCGCGCTGACCGACGTCATCGCCCGGCACGAGAGCCTGCGCACCCTTTTCCCGGACGACAACGGAACCCCCTACCAGCACATTCTCGACGAGAACGAGGTGGACTTCCCGCTCCCCGTGGTGTCGGCCGCCGAGGATTCCCTGGCCGCCGTCCTCGCCGACGAGTCGGCCCAGGTCTTCCACCTCGCAGAGGACCTGCCGATCCGGGCCCGGCTGATCGCGCTCGCCGAGCAGGAACACGTCCTGCTGGTCGTCATGCACCACATCGTCACCGACGGCGGCTCCACCGGCCCGCTCCTCACCGACCTCGCCGCCGCCTACGGGGCGCGTGCCCGGGGCGCGGCCCCCGACGGGGAGCCGCTGCCGGTGCAGTACGCCGACTACACGCTGTGGCAGCAGGAACTGCTCGGCGACCCCGACAAACCGGATTCCACCGCCTCCCGCCAACTTGCCTTCTGGCAGGAAGCGTTGACGGGGCTGCCGGAGGAGACCACGCTGCCCGCCGACCGGCCCCGGCCGGCCGCCGCCTCCTACCGGGGGGCGCTGTGCACCCAGCACCTCCCGGCCGACCAGCACAGCGGACTCACCGCGCTGGCCCGGGAGTCGGGGGCCACCCTCTTCATGGCGGTCCAGGCCGCGGTCGCCACGGTGCTGTCCCGCACCGGCGCCGGCTCCGACATCGCCCTCGGCTCCCCGGTCTCCGGGCGCATCGACGAGGCCCTGGACGGACTGGTCGGATTCTTCGTCAACACCCTGGTGCTGCGCACCGATCTGTCCGGCGACCCGAGCTTCCGGGATCTGCTGGGCCGCGTACGCGCCACCGACCTGGCGGCCTGGAACAACCAGGACCTGCCGTTCGACCGGCTGGTGGAGGTCCTCAACCCGGAGCGTTCGGCGTCCCGGCACCCGCTGTTCCAGGTCATGCTGACCCTGGGCGAGGCCGGCTCGAACGCGGTCGGCTTCCCCGGCCTGGACGCCCGGACCGAGTACAACGAACTCCAGATCGCCAAGTTCGACCTGACCTTCGGCTTCGCCGAGCACCGCACCGGCGACGGGCGGCCCGACGGCCTGGACATCACCATCGAGTACGCCACCGACCTGTACGAGGCCCGCACCGTCGAGGCCCTGATGGCCCGGCTGCGGCGACTGCTCGAAGCGGTGCTGACCTCCCCGGACACCCCGCTGTCCGTGCTGGACCTGCTGGGCGAGCACGAACGCCGGCTGCTCCTGGAGGAGTGGGCCGGCCAGGTCACCGAGGCGCCGGACACGGGCCTCGCCGAACTGTTCTCCGCGCAGGCCGCCCGCACCCCGGACGCCGTCGCCATGGTCGACGAGTACGAGGACCACAGCTACCGCGAACTGGACGAGCTGACCAACCGGCTGGCGCACCACCTGATCTCCCTCGGCATCGGCCGCGGCGACGTGGTCGGCGTCCTCATGGAACGCTCCGCCGGGCTGCTCACCGCGCTGCTCGCGATCGTCAAGGCGGGCGCGGTGTACGCGCCGCTGAACACCACCGACCCCGACACCCGGCTGAGCCAGATCCTCACCGACACGGGCGCCCCCGTGCTGCTCACGGACCGGGCGCTCGCCGACCACCCGGTCGCCGCCTCGACCGCGGCCCGCGTCGTCGTCCTGGAGGGCACCGAGCTCCCCGCGGACCTGCCGGTCACCCCGCCGGTCACCGGCGCCCACCCCGACGAGCCGGTGTACGCCATGTTCACCTCGGGTTCGACCGGCGTCCCGAAGGGTGTCGCGGTGACCCACCGCAACGTCGCCGACCTGGCCCGGCAGCGGATGTACACCGGCGGTGCCCACCGCAGGGTGCTGTTCCACTCGCCGGCCGCCTTCGACGCCTCCACGTACGAGATATGGGTGCCGTGGCTCAACGGCGGCACCCTCGTCGTCGCCCCGTCCGGCCATCTCGACCCCACGGCCTACAAGGACCTGGCCGACACCTACAACATCACCTCCATGTGGCTGACGGCCGGCCTGTTCCGGGTGCTTGCCGAGGAGGCCCCGGAGACCTTCGCCGGGGTCCGGGAGGTGTGGGCGGGTGGTGACGTGGTGCCGCCCGAGGCGGTGCACCGTATCCAGGAACACTGCCCGGACACCACGGTCGTCAACGGCTACGGGCCCACCGAGACCACCACCTTCGCCGCCACCCACCGGGTGCACCGCCCCTGCGACTATCCGGGCACCGTCCCGATCGGCGAACCCCTCGACAACCACCGGCTCTACGTACTCGACCCGGCGCTGCGGCTGGTGCCGCCCGGCACACCGGGCGAACTGTATGTGGCGGGCGCCGGGCTCGCCCAGGGCTATCTGAACCGGCCCGGCCTCACCGCGGAACGCTTTGTGGCCGACCCGTTCGGTGCCGCCGGCACCCGGATGTACCGCACCGGCGACCTGGTCCGCTGGAACCACGAGGGCTCCCTGGAATACCTGGGCCGGGCCGACCAGCAGGTCAAGCTGCGCGGCTTCCGCATCGAGCCCGGCGAGATCGAGAGCGCCCTCACCGCGCACCCGGCCGTCGCCCAGGCCACCGTGATCGTCCGCGAGGACCGCCCCGGGGACAAGCGGCTCGTCGCCTACCTGGTCGGCACCCGGGACAACCGGCCCGACCCGGAGGAGGTGCAGCGGGAGGTCTCCGCCGCACTGCCCGACTACATGGTCCCGTCCGCCTTCGTGGTGCTCGACGCGCTGCCGCTGACCACCAACGGCAAGGTCGACCGGCGCGCGCTGCCCGCACCCGCGCAGAGCACGGACGGCGGCGGCCGCGCCCCGCGCAACCCGGCCGAGGAAGTGCTGTGCGGGCTGTTCGCGGCGGTCCTCGGACTGCCCTCGGCCACCATCGACGACCACTTCTTCCACCGCGGCGGCCACTCACTGCTCGGCACCCGCCTCATCAGCCGCATCCGCGCCGTGTGGGACGCCGACATCACCATCCGCGACCTGTTCCGCTGCCCGACCGTCGCGCTGCTCGCCGAACGGCTCGCCGAGGCCGAGGGCGGCGTCCGCCGCCCCGCCCTCGCACCCCAGGAACGGCCCGGGCGCGTCCCGCTCTCCTCCGCGCAGCAGCGGCTCTGGT
Source organism: Streptomyces sp. NBC_00726 (assembly GCF_045161735.1). Lineage (NCBI taxonomy): Bacteria > Bacillati > Actinomycetota > Actinomycetes > Kitasatosporales > Streptomycetaceae > Streptomyces > Streptomyces sp. NBC_00726. The sequence goes on from NZ_CP108983.1 coordinate 5,356,903, forward strand.
TCCTGGACCAGATGGAGGGGCCCTCGGCCACCTACAACATCCCGATGGCGCTGCGGCTGACCGGCGCCCTCGACCCGGACGCCCTGCGGCTCGCCCTCACCGACCTGGCCGCCCGGCACGAGACGCTGCGCACGGTCTACCCGGTGCACGACAACACCCCCTGGCAGCGGGTCCTGCCGAGCGCGCCCGTCACCCTGCCGCTCACCGCCGCCACCGAAGCGGACCTGCCGGCTCTGCTCGGCGCCGAGGCCGCGCACACCTTCGACCTGAAGGGCGAACTCCCCTTCCGGGCCCGGCTCTTCCGGCTGGGGGAGCAGGCACACGTACTGTCCCTGGTGATCCACCACATCGCCACCGACGGCTGGTCCAACGCACCGCTGTTCCGCGACCTGTCCGCCGCCTACACGGCCCGGACCGAGGGCATCGCACCCGAGTGGGAGCAGCTGCCCGTCCAGTACGCCGACTACGCGCTCTGGCAGCAGCGGCTGATCGGCGACGACGAGGAACGGCAGCTCGCCCACTGGACGGACGCCCTCGCCGGGCTCCCCGAGGAAGCGACCCTGCCCACCGACCACCCCCGCCCGGCCACCGCCTCCAACCGGGGCCGCACCCACACCGTCCACACCGACGCGGCCCTGCACCGGGCGCTGACCGCGCTGGCCCAGGAGACCGGCTCGACCCTCTTCATGGTCGTTCAGGCCGCGGTCTCCACCCTGCTGTCCCGCTCCGGGGCCGGACCGGACGTGCCCCTCGGCTCCCCGGTCGCCGGCCGCACCGACCAGCAACTGGACGACGTCGTCGGGTTCTTCGTCAACACCCTGGTGCTCCGCGCCGACCTGGCCGGCGACCCGAGCTTCCGCGAACTGCTGCGCCGGGTCCGGGAGACCGACCTCGCGGCCTGGGCCCATCAGGACCTGCCGTTCGACCGGCTCGTCGAGGCGCTGAACCCCGAGCGCACCGCCGCCCGGCACGCCCTCTTCCAGGTCATGCTCACCCTCGGCGAGGCGTCCGCGGATGCGCCCCGGATCGGCGGTCTCGACGGCGAGTTCCTCTTCCCCTCAGCCTCGGTGTCGAAGTTCGACCTGACCTTCGCCTTCGCCGAGCGGCGCGGCCCGGACGGCGCGCCGGACGGCCTCGACGTCACCATCGAATACGCCACCGACCTCTACGAAGCGAGCACCGTCGAGGCGACCGCCGACCGGCTGCTGCGGCTGCTCGCCGCCGCCGTCGCCGACCCCGGACTCCCGGTCACCGAACTGGAGTTCCTGTCCGGCGGGGAGCGGGCCCAGGTGCGGGAGTGGAGCGGCGCACAGCGGCCGGCCCCCGTCCTCGGACTGGACGGTCTCTTCGCCGCACAGGCCGCCCGGACCCCCAACGCCCTCGCCCTGGTCCACGAGGACCAGCGGCTGACCTACGCCGAACTCGACATCTGGTCCAACCGGCTGGCCCGGCACCTGACCACGCGCGGCGTGGCCCCCGGCACCCTCGTCGCCCTGCACCTGGAACGCTCACCGCACCTCATCGCCGCGATCCTCGCCGTGCTGAAGGCGGGCGCCGGCTACACCGTCCTCGACCCGCAGTTCCCGGCCGGCCGCCTCACCACCGTGCTCGACCAGACCCGGCCGTCCGCCCTGGTCACCCAGAGCCACCTGACCGAACTGCCCACCGGGACCGTCCGCATCGACCTGACCGAGGACTCCCCGGCGGTCAGCGCCCTGCCCGGCACGGCCGTGGAGACCGGCGGACACCCGGAGGCCACCGCCTGCGTCATGTTCACCTCGGGCTCCACCGGTGTGCCCAAGGGCGTCGCCGCCTCGCACCGGGCGCTCGCCGCCACCTTCATCGGGCCGGACTACCTCGACTTCGGCCCCGGACAGACGTACTTGCAGAGCTCCCCGGTGTCCTGGGACGCCTTCGCGCTGGAGGTGTTCGGGCCCCTGCTGCACGGCGGGGTCTGCGTGCTCCAGCCCGGCCAGCACACCGACCCGCACCAGATCGCGGAGCTGGTGGAGCGACACGGGGTCACCACCCTGCAAATGTCGGCAAGTCTCTTCAACCACATGCTGGACGAGCACCCGGCCGTCTTCGCCCGGGTACGGGAGGCCATGACGGCGGGCGAGGCCGCCTCACCCGCCCACACCGCCCGCGCCCTCGCCGACCACCCCCACCTGAACCTGGTCAACGGCTACGGCCCCGCCGAGAGCATGGGCTTCACCACCGCCCACCGCATCACCGGCCCGGCCCCCGCCATCCCCATCGGCCGGCCGATCGCCGGGAAGCACGCCTACGTCCTCGACGGAAACCTGCGGCTCCTGCCGCCCGGCGTCCCCGGCGAGCTGTACGTGGCGGGGCACGGCCTCGCCCACGGCTACGTCGGACGGCCCGCGCTCAGCGCCGAACGGTTCGTCGCCGACCCGCACGGGCTGCCCGGCAGCCGCATGTACCGCACCGGGGACCTGGCACGCTGGAGCAGGGAGGGCGCGCTGGAGTACCTGGGGCGTGCCGACCAGCAGATCAAACTGCGCGGGTTTCGCATAGAACCCGGCGAGATCGAGTCCGTGCTGCTGCGCCACCCCGACGTCGCCCAGGCCGCCGTGCTGATCCGCGAGGACCGGCCCGGCGACAAACGGCTGGTGGCCTACGCGGTCGCCGCCGACGCGACGAACCGGCCCATCGACGTACCGGAGCTGCGCCGGCACGCGGCGGCCGCCCTGCCCGAGTACATGGTGCCCGCCGCCGTCGTCCCGCTGGACGCGCTGCCGCTGACCGTCAACGGCAAACTGGACCGGCGCGCCCTGCCCGAGCCACCGCTCACCGAGGCCGCCGCCGGGCGGGCGCCGCGCACCCCGGCCGAGGAGATCCTCTGCGGTCTGTACGCGGCGGTGCTCGGGGTGCCGTCGGTCTCCGTCGACGACCACTTCTTCCACCTCGGCGGCCACTCCATGCTCGCCACCCGGCTCATCGGACGCATCCGTGCGGTCTGGGGCACCCCGGTCACCATCCGGGACCTGTTCCAGCACCCCACCCCGGCCCAGCTCGCGGAGCACATCGACCGCGACAACGGCGGGGACCCGCTGGAGACGATGCTGCCCATCCGCGCGCTGCCCGCCCCCGGCGCCGCGGACCCCGGGCAGGCCCCGCTGTTCTGCGTCCACCCGATCTCCGGGATGAGCTGGTGCTACGCCGGACTGCTGCGGCACCTCGGCGACCGGCCGCTGTACGGGCTCCAGGCACGGGAGCTGACCGATCCGGCGGGCCGCCCGCCGAGCGTGCCGGACATGGCGGACGACTACCTCGCCGAGATCCGCGCCGTCCAGCCGCACGGCCCCTACCACCTGCTGGGCTGGTCCTTCGGCGGCCTGGTCGCGCACGCCGTGGCGGCCCGGCTGGAGGAGGCCGGCGAAGAAGTCGCGCTGCTCGCGCTGCTGGACGCCCACCCGCTGCCCGACGGGTTCACCGCCCCGGCGGTCGACGGACACGAGGTGCTCACCGCGTTCCTCGGCGCCCGGGGCGCCGAACTCGACGTGCGGTGCGCCCGCTCGGCACCCGACCCGGCCGAACTCGCCGAGGTGCTGCGGCGGGAGGACCCGATCCTCGGCGCCCTGGAACCGGTGCAGGCGGCGGCCGTCGTCGAGGCCACCGCGGCCCACCTGCGGATGCGCTACCGGTACGTGCCGGAGCGGCGGTTCAGCGGCCCGGCGGTCTTCTTCGGCGCGGCCCGCACGCCGGCCGCGGCCACCGGCGCCGAGGCATGGGCGCCGTACGTGCTCGGCCGGGTCGAGGAGTACGAGATCGACTGCGAGCACTGGGCGATGACGGGCACCGAACCGCTGCGCGAGATCGGCAAGGTGCTGGCCGAACAGCTCAAGGGGGTGTCCCGCTAGGCGTGTCCCACCAGGTGCCCGGATCTGCCATGCGGCGGGTCCGGGCACCTTCGCGTGTCCGGGCGCCGGTCCGCCGCCAACCTGCCGCTCCCGCCGCCGGAACGGAGGGTGCGCGCGCCATAGCGTAACGGTGTCCGCAGGCCACGGCTTCATCGGCGACAGAGAGTCAAGGACATGGTGGATCATTCCGACTGGCGTGTCGGGGCAGCCTCGGCCCCCGTCCATCACGGCGAGATTCTGCAAGGTGTCTTCACCGGCCGCGAGGGACTCGTACGGGGACTGGTGACACTGCCCTGCACCATTCACACCACCCGGGCGACCTTCACCCCGGCGCCCGGCGCCGCGGTCACCGTGTCGCCGGAGTGGCGGAGCAAGGCGCGGCGCGCGGCCGAACTGGCTGTGCGGACGGTGGTGCCGGCGGCCGCCGGACCGGTCGGCGGCCACCTTGAGCTGGCGGGCGACGTCCCGCTGTGCCGGGGGTTCGGCTCCTCCACCAGCGATGTGCTGGCGGCCGTCTGGTCCGTGAAGGACGCCTTCTGCGCCCCGCTGCCGGCCCGCGAGGTGGCCAGGCTCGCGGTGCGCGCGGAGACCGCCTCCGACTCCCTGATGTTCGAGGACTCCACGGTGCTGTTCGCGCAGCGCGAGGGCACCGTCATCGAGGACTTCGGCTACCGGATGCCGCCCCTCAGGGTGCTGGGCTTCGGCTCCCGCCCCTCCAACCGGGGCAAGGGCGTCGACACGCTCACCCTGCCGCCCGCCCGCTACGACGCGGCCGAGATCGACCGGTTCGCCGAGCTGCGCCGGCAGCTGCGCGAGGCCATACAGACGAAGGACTGCGCACTGCTCGGCGCCGTGGCCACGGCCAGCGCCGAGATCAACCAGCGGCACCTGCCGGTCCCCGGCTTCGACCGGATACGCGAAGCCGCCCGCGCCTCCGGCGCGGTCGGTGTACAGGTGGCGCACAGCGGGGACATCGCGGGGCTCCTCTTCGACCGGGACGACCCGCAGGCCGACGCGCACGTCGCGGCCGCGAGCGAACTGCTGCGCGGCAGCGGCATCGACGAGCAGTGGAACTACACGACGGGTGACTGACATGACGACGACCCTGCCCCGAGCCCATTCCTCGATCGTGGAGGCCACCGAGCTGCCACGCATCATCAAGGTGGGCGACAACCTCTACGCGGCGGCCTTCAGCCTGATGAAGCTGCTGCCGGCCCGCTACATCATCGACCGGGCCGAGGCCGCCGGGGTGCTCACCCCGGGCACCCCGGTCATCGAGACCTCGTCCGGCACCTTCGCGCTGGGCCTGGCGATGGTGTGCGGGCTGCGCGGCTACCCGCTGACCATCGTCGGCGACCGCGCGATCGACCAGGAACTGCGCACCCGGCTGGAGATGCTGGGCACCACGGTGGAGATCGTCGAGCACACCGGCGAGGCCGGCGGCATCCAGGGCGCCCGGCTGGCCCGGGTCGCCGAGCTGTGCCGGCAGCACCCGGACGCCTTCGTCCCCGGCCAGTACGACAACCCCGACAACCCGGGGGCGTACGGAGTCGTGGCCGACCTGGTCGCCGACACCGTCGGAGCCGTCGACTGCCTGGTGGGCCCGGTCGGTTCGGGCGGCTCGACCGGCGGACTGGCCGCCGCGCTCCGGCCCCGCAACCCGCAGCTCCACCTGGTCGGCGTCGACACCCACGGCAGCATCATCTTCGGCACCCCGGACGGCCCGCGCACCCTGCGCGGCCTGGGCAGCAGCATCCACCCGGGCAACGTGCGGCACAACGCCTACGACGAGGCGCACTGGGTCACCGCCCCCGAGGCGTTCCACGCGACCCGCGAGCTGTACCGGGGCCACGGCCTGTTCATGGGCCCGACCAGCGGCGCGTCCTTCCAGGTGGCGTCCTGGTGGGCCGCGGCCAACCCGGACAGCACGGTCGTGATGGTGCTGCCCGACGAGGGCTACCGCTACCAGTCCACCGTCTACAACGACGCCTGGCTCGCCGAGCAGGGCATCGTGCCCGCGCCCGCCCCCGGCGGCGCCCCCGTCACCGTGGACCACCCGCTGGACGCGCCGCCCGTCTGGTCGCGGCTGCTGTGGGCGCGGCGCGGCTTCGACGACGTGATGATGCCGGAGATGCCGTCGTGAGCGGGCGGCTGCTGCTCCTGGTGGAGTCCAACACCACGGGAACCGGGCGGCTGTTCGCCCGCCGGGCCGTCGAACTCGGCGTCGAGCCGGTGCTCCTGTGCACGGACCCGGACCGCTACCCGTACGCGGCCGAAGACGGTCTGCGCACCGTCGTCACCGACACCGCCGACCCGGACCGGCTGGCCGCCACCGCCGAACGGCTGGCGGCCGGCACACCGGTGGCCGGCGTGCTGACCAGCTCCGAGTACTACGTGCCGGCCGCCGCCGCCCTGGCCGCCCGGCTCGGCCTGCCCGGCCCGTCCGCGGACGCCGTGCGGGCCTGCCGGGACAAGGCCGAGCAGCGCCGGGCGCTGGCCGCCGCCGGAGTGGGCGTGCCCACCTTCGCCGTCGTGTCGACCCCCGCCGCAGCCCAGTCCGCGGCGGCCCACCGGATGCCGGTCGTCGTCAAGCCCTCGCAGGGCTCCGGCAGCCTCGGCGTGCGGCTGTGCGCGGACCTCGACGAGGTCGCCGAGCACACCCGCACCCTGCTGGCGGCCGGCGTCAACGAGCGCGGGGTGGCCGTCCCGGGACGCGTCCTGGTCGAGGAATACCTGACCGGCGCCGAGTTCTCCGTGGAGGTGTTCGGCACCGAGGCGGTGGTGACCGTCGCCAAACACGTCGGCCCGCTGCCCTCCTTCGTGGAGGTCGGCCACGACCTGCCCGCGGCGCTCCCGGCCGAGACGGAGCGGGAGCTCAGACGCACCGCGGTACGGGCGGTGACCGCCCTCGGCCTCGGCTGGGGCGCCGCCCACGTCGAACTCCGGCTCGACGGGGCGTCGGCCAAGGTGATCGAGGTCAACCCCCGGCTGGCCGGCGGCATGATCCCCGAACTCGTCCGCCGCGCCTGCGGCGCCGACCTCGTGCGCGCCCAGGTGCTCGCCGCCCTCGGCCGCCCCGCACACCCCGAGCGCACCGGCCCGGGCCGCGCCGCCATCCGCTTCCTGACCACCGACCACGACGGCGTCCTGGCGCCCGACCCGGCCGGCCCCCTCGCCCGCGCCCGGGCCGTGCCTGGGGTGGCGGAGGCGGTCCTCTACCGCTCGCCCGGCGAACCGGTCGGCCCCGCCGTCGACTTCCGGGGCCGGCTCGGCCACGTCATCGCGGTCGCCGACCGTGCCGCCGCGGCGGCCGACGCCGCCGAACTGGCGGTCGCGGAGCTGGCCGGAGCGATCACCCGCACGGCCACCGACCGCGAGGAGGCCCTGACATGAGCGTCACCGGCCTCCTGCCGCTCCACACCCCCGAGGAACCGTCATGACCGCCCTGTCGCACGACGGGGTCCGCACCGGCCGGCTCAGCTCGGCCCTGGACCCCGAGGCGCACGCCATCGTCTACGCCCCGTTCACGCCCGCGGGGAACGCCGACCCGCTCGGCGACGAGCTGCGCCGCATCAGCGAGGTCGACCGCGCCCACCTGATCATGCTCACCGAACGGGGCGTCGTGCGGTCCGGCCCCGCCGCCGCCCTGCTGCGGGCCGTGGAGGAACTGCGCGCCGCCGACTTCGGACCGGTGCGCGGCCGCCCCATGCCACGCGGGGTGTACCTGGCGTACGAGGGCCACCTCATCGAGCAGCTGGGGGACACCGTCGGCGGCGTCCTGCACACCGGCCGCTCCCGCAACGACCTCAACGCCACCACCGCCCGGCTGCGCGCCCGCACCCCGTTCCTCGCCCTGCTGGACGCGGTGGACGGGCTGGCCGACGTGCTGCTCGCGCGGGCCGCCGCGTACGCGGACGTGACCATGCCCGCGTACACCCACGGCCAGCCGGCCGTACCGATCACCTACGGCCACTACCTGGCCGGCGTCGCGGGCGGCGTGCTCCGCGCCTACGGCGGGCTCCTCGCCGCCGGCGACCAGCTGGACGTCAACCCGCTGGGCGCCGGAGCCGTCGGCGGCACCTCCGTCCCCGTCGACGCGGAACGCACCGCGGAACTCCTCGGGTTCACCGCGACCGTGCCCAACTCCGTGGACGCCGTGGCCTCCCGCGACTTCGCCCTGGCCCTGCTGTCCGCGTCCGCGATGCTCGGCGTCACCCTCGCCCGGGCCGCCCGCGACCTCGGCGTGTGGACCTCGGAGGAGTCGGGGCTGCTGCGGGTCACCGACACCATGGTCGGCTCCAGCTCGATGATGCCGCAGAAGCGCAACCCCTTCCCGCTGGAGCACGTCCAGGGCCGCGCCACCGCGAGCCTGGGCGCCTTCGTGGCCGCCGCCTCGGCGATGACCACGGCCGGCTACACCAACGCCATCGCCGTCGGAACCGAGGCCATGCGCCACCTGTGGCCGGGCCTCGGCGACACCACCGACGCCGTGACGCTGCTGAGGCTGGTCGTGGCCGGGACCGAGCCGTGCCCCGACCGGATGACCGAACGCGCCCGCGACGGCTTCACCGCCGCCACCTACCTCGCCGAACGGCTCGTCGCCGACGGCATGCCGTTCCGCGCCGCGCACCACCGGGTCGGCGAAACGGTCCTGGAGGCCCTGGATTCGGGCCGCTCCCTGGAGGAGACGGCCCGCTTCGACGGCGACCTCGCCCCCGACCGGGTCGCGGCCGCCTGCGCCTTCGGCGGCGGCCCCGGCGCGGACGGGCTGCCCCCGCTGCGCGACCTGCTCACCCGGCACCGCGCCGACGCCGCCGCCCGGCGCGCACGCTGGTCGGCCGCGGCCGCGCTCCTCGACGACGCCGTCGGAAAGGCGGTACGCGCATGAACAGCGAACCGGTCGCGGAAACCCCGGCACCGCCGGCCCCGTCCCTCGCCGGACACCGCGACTTCCGCCTGCTGTGGACGGGCGAGACCACCAACCGCGTCGGCATCAACATCACCACCGTCGCGATGCCGCTGGTCGCCGTGGTCACCCTGAACGCCAGCACCCTCGCGGTCAGCGTGCTGGCCGCCGTGCCCTGGCTGCCCTGGCTGCTGATCGGCCTGCCGGCCGGCGCCTGGGTGGACCGGATGCGCCGCCGCCCGCTGATGCTGGTCTGCAACGTCTCCTCGGTCGTGCTCCTCGCGAGCGTCCCGGTCGCCGCCTGGCTCGGCGTGCTCACCATGACCCAGCTCCTCGTGGTGGGCCTCCTCAACGGCCTGGCCGCGGTGTTCTTCGGCATCTCGTACAAGGTCTATCTGCCGTCCATCGTGGACCGCCGCCTGCTCCAGCAGGCCAACGCCCGGCTCCAGGGCAGCGAATCGGTCGCGCAGGTCGCCGGCCTCGGCGGCGGCGGCCTCCTCGCCCAGGCGTTCGGCGCCGTCTCCGGACTGCTCGTCAACGCCTGCACCTTCGTCGTCTCGGCGCTGTGCCTGCTCGGCATCCGCAGCCGCGAGAAGATGCCCGAACCCCCGGCCGAGCGCACCCCGCTGCGCCGCGAGGTCGGCGAGGGCCTGCGCTACGCCGCCCACGACCCGTATCTGCGGGTGCTGACCGCCTACGGCACCGTCACCAACCTGCTGCTGACGGCGTATCAGGCGATCATGCCGGTGTTCATGATCCGCCAGCTGGACGTCCCCGAGGCCGCCACCGGCTGGCTGATGGCCTCCAGCAGCATCGGCGGCATACTCGGCGCCATCGGGGTCAGGCGGGTCACCGCCCGCTGGGGCACCGCCCGCGGTCTGCTGGTCGCCACCATCGGCACCGCCCCCTTCGGCCTGCTGATCCCGATGGGCGACAAGGGCTGGATGCTCGCCGCGCTCGTGGCCGGCAACGCCCTGCTCGCCGTCGGCGTGGTGCTCGCCAACGTGATCCAGGGCGCCTTCCGCCAGCAGTACTGCCCGCCCCAGCTGCTCGGCCGGGTCACGGCCTGCATCTCGGTCGCGAGCTTCGGCGCCATCCCGTTCGGCTCCCTGCTCGGCGGTGTGCTCGGCACGGTGCTCGGACTGCGGCCGACGCTGTGGCTGCTGACGGCCGGACTCGCCGTCACTCCGCTGCTGCTCCTGGCCGGACCACTGCGTGCCCGACGCGACCTGCCCACCGCGCCCGGTGACGCGTGACACCCGGCCGGACCCCGCGAGGACGAACAGGAGGGATGATCCCGTGGACCGCGTGGACGGAACACCGCCGTGGGTCGCCCGTGAGCTGCCGGCCCTGGGCTCGCCCGACCTCTGGCTGCTGAGGGTCTCGGACGCCGCCGCCGGTGCCCTGGACGAGGCGGTGCTCGACGTCACCGAGCGCCGCCGGGCCGCCGCCCTCGTGCACGGCAGGGACCGCGTCCGGTTCACCGCCGCGCACGTCGCCCTGCGGCGCCTCCTCGGCGCCTACCTGCGCCGGCCGCCCGAGGAGATCCGCTTCGGCCGGGAGACCTGCCCCTGCTGCGGCGGGCCGCACGGCAGGCCCACCGTGCTCGGCCCGGGCCGCGACGAGCTGTTCTTCTCCCTGTCCCACCGCGGTGACCTCGCCCTCGTCGGCACCGCCGCCGTACCGATCGGCGTCGACGTGGACCTGGTCGCCGATCCGGAGGCCGGCGCCGAACTGGCCACCATGCTGCACCGCACCGAGCAACGGGAACTCGCGGCGCTCCCGCCCGCCCTGCGGCCCCGCGCCCTGGCCCGGCTGTGGACCCGCAAGGAGGCGTACCTCAAGGGCCTCGGCTCCGGACTGGGACGCGACCCGTCCCTGGACTACGTCGGCTCCGCACCCGGGGGCCCGGCACCACCGGCCGGCTGGACCCTGCTGGACGTGCCGGTGGACCGCGGCTACGCGGCGGCGGTGGCGGTACGCGGCGAACTCGCCGTACCCGACCCGACCGTCGTCCGCCTTGAGGGCCCCCTGGCCGCCGAACTGGTCCGCGCGGCGCCGCCCGTGCTCCTGACGGGAGGGAGGCCGAGCTGACCGCCCCCCGCCCGGCACACCACACCATTCTTCCTACGAACCTTGGGACCGACCATGTCACATGCTGTGCAACAGGCCCCCGCGGCCCACCTCCCGCGCGCCCACGCCGCCGACGGAACCATGACCGGCGCCCAGTCACTGATCCGCGCCCTCGAAGAGGCCGGCGCGGACACGGTGTTCGGGATTCCCGGCGGTGCGATCCTCCCGGCGTACGACCCGATGATGGACTCCACCAGGATCCGCCATGTCCTGGTCCGGCACGAGCAGGGCGCGGGCCATGCGGCCACCGGTTACGCGCAGGCCACCGGGAAGGTCGGGGTCTGCATGGCGACCTCGGGGCCTGGTGCGACCAATCTGGTCACGCCGATCGCCGACGCGTATCTGGACTCGGTGCCGATCGTCGCGATCACCGGCCAGGTCTCGTCGCAGGCGATCGGCACGGACGCCTTCCAGGAGGCGGACATCGTCGGCATCACCCTGCCGGTCACCAAGCACAACTTCCTGGTCACCTCGGCCGACGACATCCCCCGGGTCATCTCGGAGGCGTTCCATCTGGCCGCCACCGGCCGGCCGGGCCCGGTGCTCGTCGACATCACCAAGGACGCCCTCCAGGCTCGCACCCGCTTCGTCCCGTCCGGCGCCGCCCACCTGCGCGGATACCGGCCGCGCACCCGCCCGCACCCGGGTCAGGTCCGGGAGGCGGCCCGGCGGATCATGGCCGCCGAGCGCCCCGTCCTCTACGTCGGCGGCGGCGTCCTGAAGGCGCGGGCCACCGCCGAGCTGCGCGACCTGGCCGAGCTGACCGGCGTACCCGTGGTGACCACGCTGATGGCGCTCGGAGCCTTCCCCGGCAGCCACCCGCAGCACCTGGGCATGCCCGGTATGCACGGGGACGTGGCCGCGGTGGCCGCGCTCCAGAAGGCGGACCTGGTCGTCGCCCTCGGCGCCCGCTTCGACGACCGGGTCACCGGCCGCCCGGACACCTTCGCCCCGCACGCCGCCGTGATCCACGCCGACGTCGACCCGGCGGAGATCGGCAAGAACCGCGCCGTGGACGTGCCCATCGTCGGCGACGCCCGCGAGGTGATCGCCGCTCTCGCGGAGGCCGTCCGGGCCCAGGGCGGGGCCGTTCGGCGCACCGCCTGGTGGCAGGACATCGACCGCTGGCGGACCACCTACCCGCGCGGCTACGAGCTGCCCGCCGACGGCACCCTTTCCCCGCAGCTCGTCATCGAACGCATCGGGCAACTGGCCCCCGAGGGAACCCTGTTCGCGTCGGGGGTCGGCCAGCACCAGATGTGGGCGGCGCAGTTCCTGCCGCACGAGGAGCCCGGCACCTGGTTCAACTCCGGTGGCGCCGGGACGATGGGCTACGCGGTGCCGGCCGCGATGGGTGCCAAGGCCGGCATGCCCGGCCGCACCGTGTGGGCGATCGACGGCGACGGATGCTTCCAGATGACCAATCAGGAGCTCACCACCTGCGCCCTGAACAACATCCCCATCAAGGTCGCCGTCATCAACAACGGCGCCCTGGGCATGGTCCGCCAGTGGCAGAACCTCTTCTACGACGCGCGGTTCTCCAACACCGTGCTGCACGACGGCGCCACCAACGCCGCCACCGGCTCCACCCTGGGCGTCGGCTCCGCCGCCAACCGCGGCACCCGCGTCCCGGACTTCGTCATGCTCGCCGAGGCGATGAACTGCGTGGGGCTGCGCTGCGAGACCCCCGAGGAGCTCGACGCGGTCATCGACAAGGCCAACTCGGTCACCGACCGTCCCGTGGTCGTGGACTTCATCGTCCACGAGGACGCGATGGTCTGGCCGATGGTCCCGGCCGGCACCTCCAACGACGACATCATGGCCGCCCGAGACGTCCGTCCGGACTTCGGTGACGCGGCGGACGACTGAGAGGACCCTCCGACATGAACCAGCACACGCTCTCCGTCCTGGTGGAGAACACCCCGGGCATCCTGGCCCGGATCGCCGCGCTGTTCTCCCGCCGCGGCTTCAACATCGACTCGCTCGCCGTGGGCACCACCGAGCACCCGGACCTCTCCCGCGTCACGATGGTGGTCCGCGTCGAGAACGAACTGGCCCTGGAGCAGATCACCAAGCAGTTCAACAAGCTCGTCAACGTCCTGAAGGTCGTCGAGCTGGAGAGCACCGACGCGGTCCAGCGGGAACTGGTCCTGGTGAAGGTCCGGGCCGACAACACCGCGCGCGCCCAGGTACTGGAGATCGCCGGCCTGTTCCGCGCCCGCGTCGTCGACGTGGCCCCCGAGTCGGTGACCCTGGAGGCGACCGGCGACGGCGACAAGCTCGACGCGATGCTGCGGATGCTGGCCCCGTTCGGCATCAAGGAGCTGGTCCAGTCCGGGGCCATCGCCATCGGCCGGGGCTCCCGCTCGCTCACCGAACGCACCGCACGCGAGGCCCGCCCGCTCCGCATCACCGCCTCCCCGGCGAAGACCGCCCGCACCGCCTGATCCGTCACCCTCAATCCGCACACCAAGGAGAAGACCCAGTGGCCGAGCTGTTCTACGACGACGATGCCGATCTGTCCATCATCCAGGGCCGTAAGGTCGCGGTCATCGGTTACGGCAGCCAGGGCCACGCCCACGCGCTGTCGCTGCGTGACTCGGGTGTCGATGTCCGTGTCGGTCTGCACGAGGGTTCGAAGTCCAGGGCGAAGGCCGAGGAGCAGGGCCTGCGCGTGGTGACCCCGTCGGAGGCGGCCGCCGAGGCGGACGTCATCATGATTCTGGTCCCGGACCCGATCCAGGCCCAGGTCTACGAGGAGTCCGTCAAGGGCAACCTGAAGAAGGGCGACGCGCTGTTCTTCGGGCACGGTCTGAACATCCGCTTCGACTTCATCAAGCCCCCGGCGGACGTCGATGTCTGCATGGTCGCGCCCAAGGGCCCGGGCCACCTGGTGCGCCGCCAGTACGAGGAGGGCCGTGGTGTTCCGTGCATCGTGGCCGTGGAGCAGGACGCCTCGGGCAACGGCCTGGCGCTGGCTCTCTCGTACGCGAAGGGCATCGGCGGCACCCGCGCCGGTGTGATCAAGACGACGTTCACCGAGGAGACGGAGACCGACCTCTTCGGCGAGCAGGCCGTTCTGTGCGGTGGCACGGCGGCTCTGGTGAAGGCCGGGTTCGAGACGCTGACCGAGGCGGGTTACCAGCCGGAGATCGCGTACTTCGAGTGCCTGCACGAGCTGAAGCTGATCGTGGACCTCATGTATGAGGGGGGTCTGGAGAAGATGCGCTGGTCGATCTCGGAGACCGCCGAGTGGGGTGACTACGTGACCGGTCCGCGGATCATCACGGACGCCACGAAGGCGGAGATGAAGAAGGTTCTCGCGGAGATCCAGGACGGCACCTTCGCGAAGAACTGGATGGCCGAGTACCACAACGGTCTGCCCAAGTACAACGAGTACAAGAAGGCCGACGAGAACCACCTCCTGGAGACCACCGGCCGCGAGCTGCGCAAGCTCATGAGCTGGGTCAACGACGAGGACGCGTAACACCCCGGCCCCGGGGGCGGGTCAGCCCTGCCCCGCCCCGGCGGCCGGAGGCGTGTTCCCCCGCAACGCCTCCGCGATGACCTGCACCAGATGCCGGCTCTCCAGGCCCGCCAGATCCTGGACCTGCGTGCGGCAGGAGTAGCCGTCCGCGAGGATGCGGCGGTCCGGGGCGGCGGCCGCCCCGGCGAGGATGCCCTCCCGGGCGATCTTCACGGACACCTCGTAATGACCCTTCTCCATACCGAAGTTGCCGGCCAGCCCGCAGCAGCCCGCCGAGACTTCGACGTCGCAGCCCATGGACCGGAGCAGCGCCCGGTCCACCTCATAGCCCATCACCGCGTAATGGTGGCAGTGCGGCTGGACCAGGAGGCGTTCCGCCGCCTCCGGGGGCGTCCAGCCGATCGAGGTGAGGAATTCGGCGACCGTCCTGACCGCGCCCGCGAGTTCCGCCGCGCCCGGGTCGTCCGGCAGCAGCTCCACCAGGTCCGAGCGGAGCGTAGCCGTGCAGCTCGGCTCGATGCCGATCACCGCCCGGCCGGCCCGGACACGGGGGAGCAGCAGGTCCACCGTGGACCGGAGCTTCGCCTTGGCGGCCGTCAGCTGGCCCGTGGAGATCAGGGTCAGCCCGCAGCACGCGCCCGGGGCGGCGATCTCCACGTCGCAGCCGGCCGCCGTCAGGACCTCCACCGCGTCACGCGGGATGTCCGGCGCGAGCGCGTCCGAGAAGGAGTCGACCCAGAGCAGCACCTTGGGGCCGCCCGCCCTCGAAGCGGCGGCCCCGCCCCACCGGAACGGCTTCGCCGGCAACGCCGGAAGCGAGCGGCGCGAGTCCGCGCCCATCAGGCTCATCATCGTCCGCCGCAGCACCGGCACCCGGCCCGCCAGGTTGACCAGCGGGGCCACCGGCGCGAGCAGGCGCAGCCACTGCGGGAGCCGCCCCAGGGTGTAATGGCTCAACGGGCGGCGACGGCCCTTGTACGTCTGGTGCAGGGCCTCCGACTTGTACATGGCCATGTCGATCCCGGTTGGGCAGTCGTTGGCGCACGCCTTGCAGCTCAGGCACAGGTCCAGCGCCTCGTGGACCTCCGGGGAGCTCCAGCCCGCCGAGACGAAGCCGCCGTTCAGCATCTCCTGGAGCGCCCGCGCCCGGCCCCGCGTCGAGTCCTTCTCGTCGCGGGTGGCCGTGTACGAGGGGCACATGAAGCCGCCCCGGCCGCGCAGGTCCGCCCGGCACTTGCCCACCCCGACGCACCGGTGCACGGCATCCGTGACGTCCCCGCCGTCGTGCGCGAAGGCGAAACCGTCGCTCGCCCGCAGCCGGCGCGCCCCCGGCCGCCGGAGGTCCGCGTCCAACGGTGCCGGGCGCACCACGACCCCCGGGTTCATGACGTCGTCCGGGTCCAGCAGGGCCTTGAACGCCTCCATCGCGCGCAGCGCCTCGGGGCCGTACATCGTCGGCAGCAACTCGGAGCGGGCGCGGCCGTCGCCGTGCTCGCCGGAGAGCGATCCGCCGTGCTCGGCGGCCAGGGCGGCGGCGCGCTCCAGGAAGTCGCGCATCGGCCCGCCCCCGGCGTCGAGCGGGAAGTCGATCCGGGCGTGGACGCACCCGTCGCCGAAGTGCCCGTAGGCCAGCCCGGAGAGCCCCTTCTCGGCCATCAGTGCCTGGAGCCCGCGCAGATAGTCCCCGAGCCGTTCCGGCGGCACGGCGGAGTCCTCCCAGCCGGGCCACGCCTGCTTGCCGTCGGCGGTGCGCCCGGCCAGCCCTGCGCCGTCGGCGCGGATCTGCCAGAGCCGGGTCGCCTCGGGGCCCGCCGGCAGGACGACACCGTCGGCGGCGTGCGAGGCCGCGACGAGCGAGCGTGCCGCCTCGACCGCCTCCGCCGAGGTCGCCCCGCCGACCTCGGCGATCAGCCAGCCGCCGCCCTCGGGCAGCGTGGGGACGGCCGCGTCGCCGTGCGCCCGGCGCACCACGTCCACCAGCCGCGCGTCCAGGCCCTCCAGCGCGAGCGGGCGGAACGGCAGCAGCTGCGGCACGTCGTCGGCGGCCGTCGCCATGTCCGCGTAACCGAGGACGGCGAGCGCCGGAGCGGGTGCCCGCGGGACGAGCCGGACCGTCGCTTCGAGCAGGACGCCGCAGCTGCCCTCCGTGCCGGTCAGCGCGGCCGCGAGATTGCGCCCGTTCTCCGGCAGCAGGTGTTCCAGCGAGTAGCCGGAGATCTGCCGCCCGAACCGCCCGAACTCGGTACGCAGCACCGCCAGATGCTCCGCGACGAACGCGTCCAGCCCCGGCACCGCGTGCAGCGCCTCGGGACCCGAGCCCGCCGTGATCACCTCGCCGCTTCCCGTCAGCCAGGTCATCGACACCACATTGTCGGCCGTACGCCCGTACGAGAGGCCGTGCGGCCCGCACGCGTTGTTGCCGATCATCCCGCCGATCGTGCAGCGGGTGGCCGTCGAGGGGTCCGGTCCGAACCGCAGCCCGTGCGGCAGGGCCTCCTGCTGAAGGGTGCTCAGAACCGCGCCCGGCTCGACCACGGCCGTCGCGGTAGCGGGGTCGACGGACAGCACCCGGTTCATCGACCGGGAGAAGTCGATCACCAGGCCCGGCCCCACCGCGTTCCCGGCACACGAGGTCCCGCCGCCCCGGACCGTGACCGGGACTCCGTGCTCACGCGCGATTCCGGCCGCGGCGATCACGTCGTCCTTCGACCGGGGCATGAGCACCGCCCCCGGAACGATCCGGTAGTTCGACGCGTCGGTCGAGTAGACCGCCCGGGTCGTCGCCGAGGCGTCGACACGATCGCCCAGCTTCCCGCGCAGGGCGTCGAGAAACGCCTCGGTGAGAGGGATCGGGGCGTCTGCCATGGTCGCGTCCATCGGATGCTGCTCCTGGGGGCGTCGGTTCTGGTGGTGCCGGCACGGTCCCGCCGTGCCGAAGGCGTAAGCGCGGTCACGTCATCCTCGTCGCAACACCGGGCGTGGTCCCGCAGCCACCGCCGCGCACGGCTGAAGCGGCGGTGACCAGCCGTGTAATGGCCGAGTAACGGCAGGTTTCTAGGTTGCGCGCACCCCGTATGTACCGTCACTCGGAGGAGTGCTCGATGCCCCTGCTCCAACCGTCCAGGCGCAGACACGCCGTGTGGACGGTGGCCTCGCTCGCCGCGGCCGCCCTGCTCACGACCCCGCTGCCCGCCCTGGCCGCGGACTCCCCGGCTCCCTCGGCCGCCGCCTCGGCGAAGATCGACTCCGCGCTCACGAGCGCGGTGCGCAACGGCGAGGACGCCACCTTCTTCGTGGTCCTGAAGGACCAGGCCGACCTGGCCGGCGCCAAGAAGCAGAAGACGCATGCGAAGAAGGCCAAGGCCGCGTACGGCGAACTCCGTGCGCACGCCAAGTCCAGCCAGAAGTCGCTCACCGCCTTCCTCGACAAGAAGAAGGTCGGCCACCAGGACTTCTGGATCGCCAACGCGGTCAAGGTCACCGGCGACCAGGACCTCGTCGACGAGCTTGCCAAGCGCTCGGACGTGGCATCCGTCGTCAAGCGGCACTCGTTCCAGCTGGACGACATCGAGACCTCCGACAAGAAGGTCACTGCCTCGCGCACCGCCGCGCTGCACACCGACTCGTCCGCCGACGGCACCGACGCCCCGGCGTGGGGCGTCGCCGACATCAAGGCCGACCAGGTCTGGGACCAGTACCAGGACCGCGGCGAGGGCATCGTCATCGCCAACGTCGACTCCGGCGTCCAGTACGACCACCCCGACCTCGTCGCCAACTACCGGGGCAACAACGGCGACGGCACCTTCTCGCACGACTACAACTTCTACGACGCGAGCGGGCAGTGCCCCACGACCGCGCCGTGCGACAACAACGGCCACGGCACCCACACGATGGGCACCATGGTCGCCAAGAACGGCCTCGGTGTCGCACCGAACGCCAAGTGGATCGCCGCCAAGGGCTGCGCCTCCGACGTCTGCTACGACGACGAACTGCTCGCCGCCGGCCAGTGGATTCTCGCGCCGACCGACCACAACGGCCAGAACCCGCGCCCGGACCTGGCCCCGAACATCGTCAACAACTCCTGGGGCAACAAGGACACCAGCACCCCCTTCTACCAGGACATCCTGGCGGCCTGGGACGCGGCGGGCATCTTCGAGGCGTTCGCGGCCGGCAACGACGGCGACGGCGTGACCTGCTCCACGACCCACCCGCCGGGCGCGCAGGCCGATTCCTACGGCGTCGGCGCCTACGACGCGGACGGCAAGATCGCCGGCTTCTCCGGCTTCGGCCCCTCGCCGACCGACGGCAGCGAAAAGCCGAACATCTCGGCCCCGGGCGTCCAGATCCCGTCGACCTGGCCGGGCAACGATTACAACACGATCAACGGTACGTCGATGGCGACTCCGCACGTCGCGGGCGCCGTCGCGCTGCTGTGGTCGGCGGCCCCCTCGCTGATCGGCGACATCGAGGAGACCCGCAACCTCCTCAACGAGGGCGCGCGCGATGTGGACGACACCCACTGCGGCGGCACCGCCGAGATGAACTACGTGTGGGGCAACGGCAAGCTCGATATCCTCGCCTCCGTCGAGAAGGCCCCGCACACCGCGGCCGTCGTCAGCGGCAGGGCCACCGACGAGGCCACCGCCAAGGCCCTCCCGAACATCACCGTGCAGGCCACCGACGCGGCCGGTGCGGTCCGCACGGTCACCACCGGCCCGGACGGCACCTACCGCCTGCCGCTGGCCGCAGGCACGTACACCTTCGCGTTCAGCGGTTACGGTTACGCGAACGGCTCGGCCGCCGACGTCACGCTGGCCGAGAGCCAGGAGTTCACCCAGGACGTCGCGCTGACCGCGGTCGCCTCGCACAAGGTCTCCGGCATCGTCCGCGATGTCACCGGCAAGCCGCTGCCCGGCGCCACGGTCGAGCTGAACGGCACACCGCTGCCGGCCGCCACCACCAACGCCAAGGGCAGGTACACCTTCAAGAAGGTCGCCGAGGGCTCCTACGGCCTCGCCGTGAAGCCCGCCGCGCCGGTCCAGTGCAACGGTGTCTACACCGGTCCCGCCGCCGTCGGCGCCGCCGACCTGAAGAAGAACGTGCGGGTCCCGAACCGCACGGACCACTCCGGCAACATCTGCGTCCCGGCCGGCTACTCCTGGATCGCCGGTTCCAAGAAGGTCGCCCTGACCGGTGACGAGGACTCCGCCACGGTCTCGCTGCCGTTCCCGGTGAAGCACTACGGCGTCTCGTACTCCACCGCGTCGGTCACCACCGACGGTCTGGTCAACTTCCTGTCCTCCCGCGTCGGCGACTACAACAACACCGCCCTGCCGACCGCCGGCGTGAACGGTGTGAAGGGCATCGTCGCCCCGCTGTGGGACGACCTGACGCTCGACAGGAAGTCCTCCGTCCAGACCGCCACCACCGGCACCAGGGGCAGCCGCAAGTTCGCCATCGTGTGGAACAACGCGGCTTATGCGAACGGCACTTCGGGCCGCTCCACCTTCGAGGCCGTCTTCGACGAGGCCACCGGCGCCGTCACCCTCCAGTACCAGTCCGTCGCGGACCAGGGCGCCGGCGCCACCGTGGGCATCGCCGACCAGTCCGGCACCGACGCCCTCCAGTACTCCTTCGACCAGTCCGTGATCGCCGACGGCACCGCCATCAGCTTCACGCAGGGAGCCAAGTAATGAGACCCCAGCACTCCCGGCGGGCGCTCCAGCTCGCCGCCGGCCTCGTCGCGGCGGGCCTCTGCCTGACCGCCGCCCCGCAGGCCCTGGCCGCCGACAGCGGCAGCGGTACGCCGATGAAGCTGACCAGCGCCCAGGCGGAGAAGCTTGCCGCGAACGTCAGCCTCGATCCGTGGGTCAAGGCCGAGGACACCACCGGTACGCAGAAGGAGGACGCGACCGCTGCCGCCAAGGCGGGCGCCGCGACCACCGACGCCGACCCGGCCACCCCGGTCACCATGACCGCGAAGTCCACGCTGGAAGGCGTGCGCGGTCTGGGCGCCACGGTGCCGGTCGGCAAGAAGGGCGACTACTTCTCCGTCAACGCCATGGGCAACGTCCAGCGCCACGCCGCCGACGGCAGCGAGACCTGGGCCCGCACCAGCAGTTCGCTCTTCACGGACTGGCAGGTCAAGCCGCTCCAGGTCTGGCGCGTCGAGCCGTACCCGCCCCAGATCCTGATGGGCTACAACGCGGTCTCGCCGTTCTCGCCGAACTCGGACTCCGGCTACTCGGCCGGTGACCTGACCGGCGACGGCGTCCCGGACCTGGTGTTCTCGGCACGGGTCGGCAGCACCCCGTACCCGCGGCCCTTCTCCTCGCCCGGCTCCGACCTGAGTACCGGCACCTTCGTGACCGTCCTCGACGGGAAGACCGGGGCCACGGTCTGGTCGAAGCTGTACAACTACGCCTCCATGGTCAAGATCGTCAAGGGCACCCTGCTGATCGCCGACGCGCCCCGGATGAGCGGCGACGCCAAGGTCCCGGCCGACGCGACCGCCACCCTGACCGGTATCCGTTTCTCGACGGGTACGGACGGGAAGCTCACTCCGGCGCAGACCTGGTCCTTCGACACCAAGGAGGCCCGCTACACCAACTGGGGCGACATCCAGGACCTCGGCAAGGGCAAGGTCGCCGTCTCCTGGAACCTCGCCAAGGCCACCGGCGTCGACGGCCGCGGCCACACCGCCGTGCTCGACACCGCCGACGGCTCGGTCACCTGGCGCACCGACAGCGTGCTGTACAGCCGCATCATGCGCCCGGACGCCGGCCGCAAGCGCCTCGTCGCGGTCGAGCAGGCGGACGTCAACGACGCGGTGCACTACGAGGTCGCCGCGTACGACCTGAAGACCGGTCACCGCGCCACGCTGAGCGGCCGCGACAACGTGGTGCCCACCGCGCTGGCGGTCGGTGAACTCAAGGCCGGCAGGGCCGGCGACGAATACGCGGTCGCGGAGTCCTCGTTCGACGAGAACCTCGTCATCAACGCGAGCACCATCCGCGTCGTCAACGGTGACAAGGCGGACAAGATCCTCTGGTCGAGCACGACCAAGCGGGATGCCGCGAACGGCCATGACGGGCCCAGTGTCTGGGGCCTCGGGGTGATCGACGGCAAGCTCGTCGCCTCCGCCCAGGACGACCGGAAGATGAACGAGCCCGAGAACCGGGGCAGCCTGCGCTACGCGTCGCTGACGGTCTTCTCCGGCAACGGCACCGTCAAGTGGCAGTCCAGGGGCGTCGCGGCCTCCCCGATGTTCCAGGATCTCTACAGCGACGCTCAGGGCTCCCACGTCCGGGTGATCGACCAGGGCCAGAACATCCGCACCTTCAAGCTCGGCAACGGCAAGGCGCAGAAGGTCACGCCGCTCCAGGGCGACATCGCCTACGCCAAGGGCGCCGACCTCAACAAGGACGGCAGGACCGACGTCGTGATGGGCGGCTCGTCCAACGGCGTGTGGGCCTACTCCGGACCGTCGCTGGTGAACGGCTCAAAGCCCGAGAAGCTGTGGCAGGCCACCGTCCCGGGCAGTGTCCACGACATCCAGATCGGTGACGTCAACGGCGACGGCAAGCCCGAGATCGTCGTCGCGGCCGACACCGCGACGGTCGTCCTCAACGGCAAGAACGGCAGGACGCTCGCCACGATCGAGGCCGGCGAGGGCCAGTTCGTCCGCTCGGTGCAGCTGGCCGATCTCAACGGTGACGGCGAGCAGGACATCATCGTCCCGACGGACGCGGTACGCGCCTACTACGGCGACGGCCACGCCATCTGGACGTACAACGCCCCGAAGGACGCGGGCGACGTTCGCTTCGGGGCCACATCCGTCAACGACGGCCGGGTGTACACCTCGTACGCCACCCTGGGGGCGTACGACCAGCCCACCCCGGTCACGGGTGCCGTCGCGCTCAACGCCAAGAACGGCAAGGCCCGCTGGTCCCAGGCACCCGAGGCCCCTGCGGGAGCGGTCGCCGGCATCCGCGGCCTCGACCCGAACCAGGGTGTCTTCGCCTCCAAGGAGATCCCGTACGCGGGCGGCCACGCCGTGGTTTATCTGTGGGTGGTCAACGCGCCGCTCAACATCGGCGGTCAGCAGATGCTCAGCCCGCAGAACTACTTCGAGATCCGTGACGGCCGCACCGGTGAGGTGCTGCACACCCTGACCTCGGGTGGTCTGTGGACGCACAACAACTTCTTCGCCAAGGACGGGACGTTGTACGAGGCCGGCACGTCTTCGTTCCGCCGCTTCGCGGCGAACGGCAACGACACGACGCAGCTGCTCACGCCGCAGACGTACAACGGCGGATTCATCACCGGTCCGGGGGGCCGGGAGCTTCTGATCTCCGGCGCCGAGGCCGGCCTGTACCTCTTCGACCCGAGCATCCTCGAAACCGAGGACACCTGGGGCAACGCCGTCGGCAGCAGCGGCGCGCTCAACGGCGCCCGCAACTACTTCGCGGGTGACCTGGACGGGGACGGCGTCGACGAGGTGCTGAGCCTCAACGGCGACGACCACGGCCGGGACCGGGCAGCCGCCGAGTTCGGCGGCGGCTACTACATCACCGACAACGGCATCCACCAGGTCACGGCATACAAGCTCTCCTGACCTGAACCGCCTGCCACGGGCCCTCGGGACGAGGTGCGGACTCTGTTGGTTGATCCGGGCTTCGCGTGACGTCGGCTTTCAAGACCTGGTTGTGGTCTTGAAGGCCGACGTTGTCGTATGGGGTGGGTGTCGATGTCGATGCAGCCGAAGGAGCCGGTGATGCAGCGAGGCCGAACGCAGCCTGCAACGCGTCCGCAGTGGGAACGATGACAATCGCATTTCCCTGAAGTTCCACAGGAAGGTGACGACGCTCCTTCTCGTGGAAGATCAGCGCGCTGCCTTCCTGAGGGACGATTGAGGCTCCGAGCGCTGCCGCCACTCGGGAGAGCACGCCAAGCATCGCGCCTTTGGTGAAGTGCGTCGCCGTCACGCCCGTCATCCCGCCCTCGCTGTGGGACTCGTGGTAGAGATCCGCTTCGCCCCCGTCCTCCGCGCGGAGCTGGGAAAAACCGTCCTTCGGGCTGCCCGCCACCACGTATGGCTCCGTCACTTGTCGGAACCGTTCGGCGTCCAACGCGACAACCTCGCCGTCCACGAACCGGAGCAGGAAGATGCTGTAACTCACGGACACACTTTCCCATCGTCATGATCCGCCGGACAGTGCCTAGGTGCCTTTGCGTAGCCCCGACGCTCCGCGAGTGGTGCCCGCCCGGGCCACTGGGCTCCGGCAGGCCGCGAGAATCCCGTGCAGGACCCGCAAGAGCCCTGCACGAGCAACTCGCGGTGTGCTCCCGCAAGACCTGCGCTGTCCTGACCCGGCCTCGACTCCTCGGACACGAGGGTCTCCCCTCGTCATCTCCCCACAGGCGACCGGGGAGGGAATGGGTCAGGTCTTCATGAGGTACGCATCGATCGCGGCGGCGATTTCTCGCACCAGGTTGTCCCACTCGCTGCTGGATCCGTCGGGGTACTGCAATTTGTCGATGTCCACTTTCACGTTGTACCGGCGGAAATACAGTGAAGTGATCCGTGTCTCGGGCTTATAGCCGGAGGTGGCCGGGTTCGTGATCCGCCGGATCCAGAGCGCCTCGTCCCCGAGGGCCGGTTCGGAGGCCGTGAACTCCCCGGCCCCCAGGCTCTTGCCCGACTTCCATTTCTCGAACCGGCGCACGAGGTCCTTCCGGTTCTCGGAGAGGGTCACCGAGATGGCAAGGCTCGACTTCTCGGAGGGGCTGTCCCATGTGCAGGAGAGGGTTCCGGGACCGAGCTTGTACGGCCCCCCTTCCTTGGCGCCTGGCACCCACCTCTTCAGGTTCGGGTTCTTCCTGACCATGTCGCACACATGCGGAGGAGAACTGAACTTTGTGTCATCTTGCTCTCGTTTGACGAGATAGGCCGCGACGGCTGACAGACAGACAAGAACAGCGAAGATGCGAACGGTGCGCCAGACCTGCTTCGAGGAAAGGGTGAGGCGCCGCCTCGGGTAGTGGTAGTGAACGCCGCCCAGGATGGTTCCCGCCTGCACCACCGGTCCGTGGATCTCGTTGTCGGTGAGCTCGTTGCGTACGGAATTCGCCGGTGTGGCCGTGACGGGACTCTCGCCCCGTTGCTCCTCGTCCGTCACCACAGCCTCCGCCTCTTCCCCCGAACCTCTGCGATGTGACTGGTTCGAATTATGGGGCTGGAGGGCCAAGGTACCTACCGGCGATCCACGGCCGCACCAGAGACCGACCCAGCGGACCCGAGGCGGAGGCTCAGCCCGGCCAGGAACGCCGAGAGCGCGCCGTACAGTGCGTCCGGCCGCTCCAGATGCAGGTCGTGGCCCGTGCCGGGGACGCTCACGGCGTGCGTGTCCGGGCGCCGGCGCAGCATCCCGGCCACCTCCTCGGCCGGGATGAAGCTCTTCTCGGCGAGGACGAGGAGGGTGGGACACGCGACCCGGTCCCACTCCTCGTGGAAGGAGCGCCGGGCGTTCTCCGTGACGGACCCGGTCATCACGTCCCGGTCGAAGCGCGGGCCCCAGCCGCCGTCGCGTTCCGCGAGCCCCGCCGCCCAGCCCGCGCCGGCCGGGCCCCCGCCGAAGAACGCGGCCGCCGCCTCGCGGGAGGCGAACGGCACCGGCCACGAGTCGAGCCAGCGGCCGATGTGCTCGTCCAGGCCGGGCGCCGGCCCCCCGGCCCCGGCCTCCACGAGCACGAGCGCGCCCGGCAGCCCCGGATGGGCGGCGGCCGTCAGCATCGCGGTGTGCCCGCCGAGCGACTGCCCGACGAGCACGGGACGCTCCAGACCCAGCTGCTGTACGACGGCGACGACGTCCGCCACGTACGCGGCACGGGACACGTCGTCCGGCCGGCGCTCGCTCGCGCCGTGCCCGCGCTGGTCGACCGCGACGACCCGGTGCCGGGGCGCCAGCCGCTCGGCCAGCGCGTCCCACTCGCCCGCGTGGCCCGCGAGCCCGTGCAGCAGGACGACGGGCGGGCCGGACCCGCCCGCGTCCCGGCAGACGAGCCGGACCCCTTCGCGTACGACGGTGTGCTCGGTCCATGACATGGCGCCCCCAGGTGTTCGTGTGCTCAGAGCCGGCGCAGGAGCGCGGCCAGCGTCTCGGTCTCCCGCGCGGTCAGCTTGTCGGTGAAGTGACGGCGTACGGCGGCCTCCAGGCCGAGGTGTACGGCGGCGACGGTGCGGTGGCCCGTCTCGGTGAGGGTGACGACGGTGGCGCCGCCGGACCGTTCGCGGGCGACGAGATCGCGCTTGCTCATGCGGGTGAGCTGGTGCGAGACGCGGGTGCGGTCCCAGCCGAGGGACGCGGCCAGCTGGCTCTGGCGCAGCGCACCGTCCGCCTTGGTCAGGCTGACCAGGATCGTCAGGTCCGGCTCGGACAGGCCCGCCGCGTCGGCGGTGTCGGCGATCACGCGCGCCCTGACCACCTCGTGGGCCCGCTTGAAGGCGGACCAGAGGTCCACGGGGCCCGAGACCGTGCCGCCCGATGTTGACATATCAACGTACCCGTTCCTGGTGTTGAGATGTCAACGCTAGCAGGGGCCGGCTTCCGCCGTTCGGCGGACTGCGCGCCCCGGACGGCACCTTCGTCGGCATCGAGGGCCGCCCCGCCCATGCGAAGAACGCGCTCGCCCACTCACTGCGCCGCGAGCTGGGTATCGGCGTCACGGCCTATGGCGTCCTCGCCCACGGCCTGCTCACCGGCACCTACCGGCAGTCCGCCGGGGGCGACCGGCGCGCCGGCTGGCTGCCTCGCTTCCACCCCGGCAACCTGGCCGCCAACCTCGCCCCGGTGGACCGGCTGCGCCCGCCGCCCGCACCGCATCGCGGAGGCCGTGGCGGCGGCCGAAGTCGCCCTGACCGAGGCCGGCATGGCCGCGATCGACGCGGCGGTCCCGGCCGGCGCGGTGGCGGGCACGCGGTATGCGGCGCCCCTGATGGCGCTGCCGGACAGCGAGTCCTGAAGGCCGGGCCCCGGACCGTGCCCTGCGCGGTGAGCCGGTCGTTGAGGAGTCGACGGGGCGGGTGAAGCGGGATGGGTTCCCGTGTGGGCACCGCTCCGGAACGGAGCACTGCCAATGAAACGACCGGCCTCCCCCTCGATCCCGTACCGGCGCCCGCGCGGACCGGCCCGCGTCCGGACCCTGTGTCTGGCGTTCCTGCTCGCCGTGGCGGGCGTGCAGTTCATGGTCGCCCCGGCGCACGCGGTCTCCTCCATCAGCGTCTCGACCACCACGGTGGCCGCCGGCGACACCTTCACCATCGACTTCACCGGCACCGCGGACACCCCCAGGAACGGCGCCGGCGAGAACTTCTACGCCGGTTCCACCGACCTCGGCACGCTCGACGCGTTCACCGGCATCGAGTCGTGCACCGGCAACACGGCCCCCTGTACCGAGGTGGCGGATCTCGGCCCCCGCGTCCCGCTCGGGAACCTGGCCGGCGGGCAGTCGTTCGGCGGCTCGATCACCCTGCGCGTCGACCCGGAGACCCCGGCCGGCACCTTCGTGCTGCGCTACCAGCTCTACGCCAACGGCGGCGAGGCCACCGAGAACGGCCCCACCATCACCATCACCAACACGCCGGCCGAGGCGGACCTGGACGTGACCCTGGGCGCACAGCCCCGCGTCGGCATCCTGGTGCCCCACCTCTCGTACGCCCTCACCACCCACAACAACGGCCCCGACGACGCCACCGACGTCACCGTGACCGCGACGCTCCCCGCCGGAAAGACGGCCACCGACGTTTCCCCCGGCTGCACCACAGCCCCCGGCAAGGTCACCTGCACCTACCCGGCCATCACCGCGGGCGCCGACGCCACGTCCACCTTCCGCCTCCCCATCGGCCTCCTGGACTTCGGCCCGGTCAACGCCACCGCCACCCGCACCGAGTCCACCCCCGACGACCCGAACCCGGCCAACGACACGGCGGGCGCCACCTGCACCGTCATCTCGATCGCCCTGGCCGGCTGCGCCTGAGGGACAACGATCCGCCCCTCCGCCCGGCCGGCGGAGGGGCACCGGGATAATTCGTGCGGTGAACGAACGCGTGGAGTTGCCGCAAGGGCTGAGCCTGCGCCCCTGGGAGACGGCCGACGCCCCCGCCGTACGGGAGGCGTTCGCCGAACCGGGCATGGAACGGCAGGCCGACGCACCCATCGGCTCGGTGCCCGACGCCCTGCTGTGGATTCGCGGGCGGCAGGACCAGTGGAGCCGGGGGGCCGCCTTCGCGTTCGCCGTCGCGGACGCGTCGGGCGCCGCACTCGGCGGCGTGGCCGTGAGCAGCCTGGACGCCCGGCATGCCACCGGGTGGGTCTCCTACTGGACCGGTTCCGCCGCACGCGGCAGAGGCGTGGCCACTCTCGGCTGCCGCGCGCTCGCCGACTGGTGCTTTGCCGAACTGGATCTCTTCCGGCTGGAGTTGGGGCACCGTACCAACAACCCGGCCTCCTGCCGGGTGGCGCTCGCAGCCGGCTTCGCCGCCGAGGGCCTGCAACGGCAGAAGCTGGTGTACGACGGCGTCCGCCACGACGTCGAGACGCACGCCAGGCTCGCGACGGACGCGGTCGCCTGAGGGGTCCGCCCCGGCGCGTGCGGGCGCTACCCTCGCCGCCATGGTCGAACGCGAAGCCCTCTCCGCCACCCGTGCCGCCTACGACGACGCCGCCGAGCTGTACGCGCGGCTGTTCGGCGACTCCCTGCGCGACAGCCCGCTGGACCGGGCGATGCTGGACGCTTTCGCGGAGTCCGTCGGCGCGGGCGGGCGGGTGGCGGACCTGGGGTGCGGGCCGGGGCATGTCACCGGGCACCTCGCGGGGCTGGGGCTCGACGCGTTCGGGGTCGACGCCTCGTCCGCGATGGTCGGGATCGCCCGCCGGGCCCGGCCCCGACTGCGCTTCGAGGTGGGGGAGATGGGCGCGCTCGACCTCGCCGACGGCGCGCTGGACGGCGTGCTGTCGCGGTGGTCCGTCATCCACACCCCGCCCGCCGCGCTGCCACCGGTCCTGGCCGAGTTCAGCCGCGTACTCGCACCCGGCGGGTACCTCCTCATCGCCTTCTCCGCGACCGACGGGCCCGACCGCCCCACGCAGTCCTTCGACCACGCCGTCGCGACGGCCTACCGGTGGGCGCCCGGCCGTCTCGCCGGACTGCTGCGGGAACACGGGCTGACCGAGACGGCCCGGATGGTCCGCGAGCCCCGGCCGGACGACCGGCGCCAGTTCCAGGAAGTGCACCTGCTCGCCCGCAAGGCGTAGGGCTGGAGAGCTGCCCGTGTCCAAGGGGCGCCCACGGCCCGAAAAATACCCTGGGGGGTATCTCTGTTACGGTGGGAGCCAGATACCCCCCGGGGTAATGAGCCGACCGTGATGGAGGGAGTCGACCGTGTTCTTCGTGGACACCCTGGAGACCGAGGGCCTGGGCAACCGCAGCTATCTGGCCGGCGGGCAGGCGACGGCAGTCGTCGTGGACCCCCCGCGCGACGTGGAACGGGTCCTCGCGGCGGCCGCCGCGCGGGGCGTGCGGATCGCGTACGTGGCGGAGACCCATGTGCACAACGACTACGTCACCGGCGGCCCGGAGCTGGCCCGGCTGACCGGCGCCCGGTATCTGGTCCCGGCCGCCGCCCGGGTCTCCTTCGCCCGGGTCCCCGTCGCGGACGGCGACCGGTTCGCCGTGGACGCGGGCCTTGAGCTGAGGGCCCTCGCCACCCCCGGGCACACCCCGCACCACACCTCGTACGTGCTCGCCGAGGACGGCCGGGAGACCGCCGCGTTCACCGGGGGCTCGCTGCTCATCGGCACGGTCGGGCGCCCCGACCTCGTGGAGCCCCGGCTCACCGAGCAGCTGGCCCGGGCCCAGCACGCGTCCGCGCACCGGCTGGCCGGGGAGCTGCCCGACGACGTCCGGGTCCTCCCCACCCACGGCTTCGGCAGCTTCTGCTCGTCCGCGCAGGCCGAGGGCGACACCACGACCATCGGCGCCGAGCGGACGGGCAACGACGCCCTGACCCAGGACGTCGACACCTTCGTGGCCGGGATGCTCGCCGGCCTGGAGGACGTCCCCGCGTACTACGCGCACATGGCACCCCTGAACGCTGGCGGCCCCGCCCCTGTGGACCTGACCCCGCCGGAAACCGCCGACGCGGAGGAGATCGCGCAGCGCCTGGCCGCCGGTGAGTGGGTGGTCGATCTCCGCAGCCGTACCGCGTTCGCCGAGGGGCATGTGGCGGGGACCTTCAACTTCGAGGGCGAGGGCAAGCTAGCCACGTACCTCGCCTGGCTGATCCCGTGGGGCAAGCCGGTGACCCTGCTCGCCGCCACCGCAGGACAGCTCGCGGACGCCCAGCGGGAGCTGGTCCGGGTCGGCATCGACCGCCCGGCCGCCGCCGCCACGGGCGGTCCCGGCACCTGGCTGCGCGCGGGCGACGAGCCCCGCTCCTTCCCCCGGACCGACTTCGCCGCCCTGAAGCGGGCCCGCGAGCGCGGTGACCGGATCGTGGTGCTCGACGTGCGCCGCGAATCGGAGCGGGCCGACGGGTACGTACGGGACTCCGTCCACATACCCGTACACGAACTGCACGAGCGCTCCGGCGAGCTGCCGGACGGCGAGGTGTGGGTGCACTGCGCGGGCGGGATGCGCGCGGCCATCGCCGCGTCCCTGCTCGACGCGGAGGGCCGTGCGGTCGTCGCCGTGGACGACGGCTTCGAGGGAGCCCGGCAGGCCGGGCTGACGGTGGCGCCCGGGACCGGCCGCGGCTCCGCCGCGTGAGCGTGCTGCTCCTGGCCCTGGCCGCCGGGGCCGTGGTCGGTCTCGCGCTCGGCGCACTGGGCGGGGGCGGCAGCGTCCTCGCGATCCCCGCGCTCATCTATCTGCTCGGCCTCAGCCCGGCCGCCGCGACCACCGCGAGCCTGTTCGTCGTCACCGTCACCTCCGCGACCGCCCTGTACGCCCATGCCCGCGCCGGACACGTCCGCTGGAAGGCCGGGGCAGCGTTCGCCGCGGCGGGCGTCGTCCCGGCGGCGCTGGCCGGGCTCGCCGCGACCCGGCTCCCACAGGCGGTCCTGACGGCCGCCTTCGCCGCGCTCGCCGCCCTCGCGGCGGTGCGGATGCTGCGCCCCGGGCCCGAGGGCGCGCCGGGCGAGGTGCGGCCGCTGCGGGCCGGGGGAGCGGGGGCGGGGCTCGGCGCGGTGACCGGGCTGCTGGGGGTGGGCGGCGGCTTCCTGGCCGTCCCCGCCCTGGTGACGGTCCTGGCGTTCGAGATGCAGGCGGCCGTCGGGACGAGCCTGCTGGTCATCACCGTCAACTCGCTGACCTCGCTCATCACCCGTTCCGGTGGTGCGGCGGGCATGGACTGGGCGGTGACGGCCCCGTTCGCCGGCGCCGCGATCCTGGGCGCCTGGGACGGGAAACGCCTCGCCGCGCGGGTCTCCGGGCGCGGGCTCCAGCGGCTGTTCGCCTGGGCGCTGCTCGCGGTCGCCGCGTTCATGCTGGCCGACGCCCTGACGTAAGAGAGCCGGCCGACGCCCTGACGTAAAGAAAGGGCGTCGGCGCCTCTCACGCCAGGGACAGGAACAGCTTCTCCAGCCGGGTCCGCATCTGGTCCCGGTCCATCGCCGGCCGGTCGCCGTCGGTCATGCACTGCTGGAGACCCGTCGCGATGATGGCGAAGCCGGCCCGGTCCAGGGCGCGGGAGACGGCCGCCAGCTGCGTGATCACGTCCTCGCAGTCCCGGCCCTCCTCGATCATCCTGACGATCCCGGCGATCTGGCCCTGGGCCCGCTTCAGCCGGTTGAGCACCGACTTCAGCTCGTCGGCCGCCATGTCCAGCTCCACGATTCCTCCCCTGTCCAGGGCCTCGGTGACGGTTTCATACCCCTAGGGGTATATCCTACCCCGTTCGGCTCCCCGTCCGGCGTACACCCGCTTGTGGGGCCCCGTACGCCGGGCGAGGGTGGCGGTGCCCGGGCCCGCGCGGGACCGGCGGCCGCCGTCGCGAGGGAGACCACCATGCCGCAGGACAACGACGCCAAGCCCGCCGAGCGGACGGTGGCGGAGGCGAACCGGGCGGTACGGCGCGACTACCCCTTCGGCGACACCCAGGACCTGGAGGACGCCCGGCGCGGCTTCATGGGCACCGCGCGGGACCCCCTGATCCGCGACGCCACGGGCAACGCCGTATGGGACCTGGAAGCCTATGGGTTCCTCGGCCAGGAGTGCCCGGACACCGCCAACCCGAGCCTGTGGCGGCAGAGCCGGCTCTGCTCCGAGCACGGGCTCTTCGAGGTCACCGAGGGCATCTACCAGGTGCGCGGCTTCGACCTGTCCAACATGACGATCGTGGAGGGCGACCGGGGCATCCTCGTCATCGACCCCCTGGTGTGCGCCGCCACGGCCGCAGCCGGCCTCGCGCTGTACCGCGCCCACCGGGGCGAGCGGCCCGTGACGGGCGTGCTCTACACCCACAGCCACGTCGACCACTTCGGTGGCGTACGCGGCGTGCTGACCGACGAGGACGTCGCGGCCGGAGTCCCGGTGCTCGCCCCGCACGGCTTCCTGGCCCACGCCGTCAGCGAGAACGTCTACGCGGGTACGGCGATGAGCCGGCGCGCCGCCTACATGTACGGCGCCGCCCTCCCGAAGGGGCCCCGGGGGCAGATCGGCACGGGCCTCGGGCAGAGCGTGTCGACGGGCGCGCCCGGACTGATCCCGCCCACCCTGGACATCACCCGCACCGGCCAGACGGAGACCGTCGACGGCATCCGCATGGTCTTCCAGCTCACCCCCGGCACCGAGGCCCCGGCCGAGCTGAACATCCACTTCCCGGACCACTCGGCCCTGTGCATGGCGGAGAACGCCACGCACAACCTGCACAACTTGCTGACCCTGCGCGGCGCCGAGGTCCGCGACCCGCACGGCTGGTCCCGCTACCTCACCGAGTCGGTCAGCCTCTTCGGCGAGCTGTCCGACGTGGCCTTCGCCTCGCACCACTGGCCGGTCTGGGGCCGTGAGCGCGTGATCGCCTTCCTGCTGGAGCAGCGCGACCTGTACGCGTACCTCCACGACCAGGTCCTGCGGATGCTCAACCAGGGGCTCACCGGACCGGAGATCGCCGAGGAGATCGTGATGCCGCCGGCGCTGGAGCGGGTCTGGCACACCCACGGCTACTACGGCTCCGTCAGCCACAACGCCAAGGCGGTCTACCAGCGTTATCTGGGCTGGTACGACGGCAACCCCGCGCACCTGTGGCAGCACCCGCCGGCCGAGGCGGCCCGGCGCTACGTCGAGTTCATGGGCGGCGCGGACGAGATCGTGCGCAGGGCCCGGCAGTCCTTCGCGGACGGCGACTACCGCTGGGTGGCCGAGGTCGTCAACCACGTGGTGTTCGCGGACCCGGACCACGCGGGGGCGCGCGCCCTCCAGGCCGACGCCCTGGAACAGCTCGGCTACGGCAGCGAGAACGGGACCTGGCGCAGCGTCTGCCTGATGGGCGCCCAGGAGCTCCGCCACGGCAGCCTCGGCACCCCCACCACCACGGCCTCGCCCGACGTCCTGGCAGCCCTCACCCTGGACCAGCTGGTCGACTCCCTCGCCATCCGGGTCAACGGCCCCCGCGCCTGGGACGCCGACATCACCGTCCGCTGGGACCTCGCGGGCGGCGAACCCCTCACGATGCGGCTGCGCAACGGCGTCCTCACCCATGTCACGGGCACCGGACCGGCCGTGGGCGAACCCGACGTCACCTTCGCGCTGACCGAGGCCGACCTGCGGGACGTCCTGGTGGGCGCCGTACTCCCCGGCGACCTGCCCGCCCGCCCCGGTGTCGAGACCACCGGCGACGCCGGCCGGCTGACCGAACTCCTCGGCCATCTCGACACCCCGGACCCGGACTTCGCCATCGTCACCCCCTGAACGAATGTATCGCGCCACACGGGGGAGTTACCGGTGCCCGGGTGTTTCCATGACGGGGAGGCACGGCGATACAGTCCGGCAGTGGCGAGGCCGGTAACCAGGGGGAGGGGCCGACATGTTGGAGGTTGTGGCGCTCGGTGCGCTGACCACGTTCCTCATGGGGGTGGGTAACGGAGCCGCCGGGGAGATGGGGAAGAACGCGTTGCTGTCGGCCGGCGCCCTGGTGCGGCGGACGCTCGGGCGGGAGACGCCCTTGCCGGCCGACCCGGAGAGCCGCCTGGCGCTGGCGCAACGCGTGCACGCGAGCCTGGGCCGCGACCCGCGCCGGGCCGGTGAATGGGCGCTGATGCTGGAGGGCGCCCCGGACACGTCCGTCGAACCGTCCCGGGGTGCGATGCCCCCGGCGCCGTGGGCCTTCACGAATCAGGAAAAGGTGCTCAGGCAGCTTGTGAGGGAGGCCGACCGTCCCTGGGCGGGCCGGCCCCGGGTGGTCCTGCTGTCGGGCCCCACGGGCAGCGGCTCCACCTCGGTGGCGCTGCGGCTGGGAGCGGAGACCCGTGACCGTTTTCCCGACGGCCAGTACTACGTCGACCTGCGGACCGCGTCCGGGGAGACGGGCCCGGAGCCCGCGGGCGTCCTGCTGCGGCTGCTACTGGAGATGGACGTGGACCCCGATCTGATTCCGGCCACCGAAGCGGACCGCGAGCGGCTGTACCGGAAGCTCACCGAGGGGCGGAAGATGCTCGTGGTGATCGACCACACGGTCTCGCTCGCGCAGGTGCGTGCTCTCGTGCCCTCGACACCCGGTGTCCTGCTGGTGGTGGTCGTGTCGGGGCCGCCGCTGCTGCTGGAGGCCGAGCGCGTCGCCGTTCCGCCGCTGAGCGACCGTCATGCCAAGCAGCTCGTACGGAAGGTGGCCGGTCCTGAGTACGCCGACCGGGTCAAGGCCCAGCTGCCCGGAGTGCTCGAACGCTGCCGGGGCAACGCGTTCGCCCTCCACACCGAGGCGCGGCTGCTGACCAGGGCCGACGGTCCCGGGACCGCCTCCGACGACCGCGCGCCGGTGGGTGCGGACCATCCCGTACGAACCACCGCGCGCTCCGCGTCGCTCCGGCTCGGCCCGGACGCGGCGCGTCTGTGCCGGCTCATCGCGCTCGGCGGCTGGCCGTCCACCGGTGTCGCGCTCGCGGCGGCCGCCGCCGAGGTGGACGGGGTGACGGCCGCCCGGCTGCTCGAAGAAGCGGTGGAGGTCGGTCTTCTGGACGCGCTGCCCGACCGGCGGTACCGCTTCCGGCCCGAGATCAGGAGGCAGCTGGCCGAGACCGCCGCTTCCGAGTACGGCCTCGACGTGTGCGCGGAGGCCGTACGGCGGATGCTCGAAGCGCTGCTTGAGCTGGTGTTGCCGGCGTCCCGCGCCGCTCTGCCGGAGAGCTGGCGGACCGAGGTGCCGGCGGAGTACAGGGCCGCTTCCGCGGCCGTTCCGGACGGCATCGCGGTCCTGGCCGCCGAGGTCGCCAACGTGGCCCGCGCGGTCGTGGTGGCCGAGGAGCACGGGCACACCGGCACGGTCCTGTGGCTGGCGCGCTCCCTGTGGCCGTTGCAGTTGAAGGCGGGGTACTGGGACGAGGTGCTTCCCGCGCTGCGGACCGCGGCCCGGTGTGCCGAGGAGAACCGGGCGGACGAGCGGATGGCGGCCGCGCTCCACTTCCAGCTGGCCCACTGTCTGGGGGAGATGAGGCGCGGCGAGCAGGCGAACCGGGCCGCCCGGGCCGCCGTCACCTATGAGCGGGCCGCGGGCCACCTGCGGGGCGAGGCGTCGGCCGTGGAGCTGTTGGGCCTGCTGAGCCTGAACAACTGGTCGTACGAGGACGCGTACGAGAGATTCATCGAGGCCGAGTCCGTCTACCGGAGGATCGGCCCTGGCGAGGAAGGCGTGTCCGACCTTCCGCGGGCCCTTGCCCTGGTCGGGCGCCACCAGGGACGGGCCCTGCGTGGCATGGACAGGCTGGAGGACTCACGGCGGTGTCTGGAACGTGCGGCCGACTTCTTCGCGGGACGCACCGGGGCGCCGCCCGAGGCGTACAACCGGGCGCGCACCCTCACGGACCTGGCGGAGACCCTCCACGAGGCCGGTGACGACACGGCGGCCCTGGCCAGGATCACCGAGGCCGGGCCGCTGTTGCCGGACTACGCGGCTCCACACCGCGCCTACCTCGCGGGTCTGCGGCGGCGGTGCGAGGCGGGCACCGCCCGGTAGCCCGTCAGCCGCTCGCCGCCACGTGGAACGGGTGCACGCGGCCGGCGCTGTGCATCCGGAGCACGATTCCCTGCTCGGGGACCACGCCGCCGTACGCCAGCCACGCATGGAACGCGCCGGCGTAAGCGGCCGGGTCCGCGTCCGCTCCGGCGTCCGTGTCGGCGGACAGCTGGAACGTGCCCTGCCGCCCCCGGCTGCGTACGACACAGGTGTGCGGCCCGCTCACATACGCGGCGGTCGAACAATGGGGGTGCAGGCGGAGCACCTCGTCGGTCCACGCGCCCGGGCTGCCCAGCCGGAGGTCGTCGGCCGGCCCGTCGCGCGAGATGACGTCGGCCACGTCGAGGTCGCCGGGGTGCCGTGTCTCCTCGTGCACGGCGAGGTGCGCGTCGCCGGACGCCCCGGCGGGATGCCCGGTGGACCGCTCGACGACGATGTCCGTCCCCTCGGCACAGGTCCGTACGTGCAACGGGGACGTCACCTTTCCCGGGCGGTACGACGGGAGCGCGAGCGGTTCCATGGACGCGCGGCCGGGCGGTTCGGGGAGATCCATCAGCGCGTAGAGGTGCCGGCGCAGGAGTTCGGCCGACCGTCCCGGCGCCGAGGTGACGAACCCGGCGGCGGGGCCGGGGCGGTGTGTGCCGATGCCGCGTTCCACCTGGAGAAGCAGCGGAGCGCGGGGATCCAGCCGGGGCGCGCGACGGACGAACCGGGCCAGCGGCGCTTCCGGATCGAGCACGCCGGTCCCGTCGGCTGCCAGGAGTACGGGTGTGTTCAGGGCGGCGGCATAGTAGGAGACCGCGCCGAAGTCCCCGATCACGAGGTCGGCGGCGAGCAGGGCCTGCCGCCATTCGTGGACGGGGTCGATCAGGGTCAGCCCGTTGCGCCGGGCCAGGTCCAGCCATGCCCGGACCTGGCCGGGGCCGTGCCCGTACCAGATGTTCGGGTGGAGAACCGCGGCCAGCCGGTAGTCATCGGCGGGCAGCTCGGCGGCGAGCCGGGGCAGGAGGCCGGGTAGGAGGTCCTGCCCGCCACCGGTGCCGAAGAGGCCCTCCGGGTTCCAGGTCGAGTTGAGGAGGACGAGCCGCTGTCCGCTCCGGACTCCGAGTGCCCGCCGGAACCTGTCCCGGTACGGACGCGCGGCGAGCATGCGGTCGAAGCAGGGGTCCCCGGCGAGTACGGCCGAGGGCATCGCGTCCGGGCATACCCGGGCCAGCCGTTCCACCTGCTCGGGGTGAGAGAGGACGAGCCCGTCGACGAAGTGCCGCCCGTCGGCCAACAGCCACTCGGGCGACAACCCGAACGTCGGCGTCCCGGCTCCCGGCTCCCGGCTCCCGGCTCCCGGCTCCCGGCTCCCGGCTCCCGGCTCCCGGCTCCCGGCTCCCGGCTCCCGGCTCCCGGCTCCCGGCTCCCGGCTCCCGGCTCCCGGCTCCCGGCTTGCCTAGTTTCTTAGTGTATCCGACACCGTGTGACAATACTACCAACTTGCCCTGAATGGCGTTGAGTTCACCGCCGAAGCTCGCCGATACCGCGAGGTCCACCGGAGTCGACAGGGCCTGTTCCCATGGCAGTTCAGGAAGTTGCAGATCGTGGAAGAGCTCGCGGATGCCGCCCTGGAAGGCGGAGGAGCCCGTCGAAGTGACCAGTGTCTGGACCCGGAAGTCGTCGTGGAACAGCGGCAGCACGTCCAGCAGACGGCCGGCCGAGGTGACGTTGTGAACCACGAGCAGGACGCGCCGCCGCGTCGTACGGCTCGTCCACCGACCGGACCCTTCCCCGACCGGAACGCGAATCGCCGGGGGTTCTGGCCCCACCCGTAACCTCCTGAGCGAGTGTGGTGTGTCGTCGCGCGAGTACCTTATCCGCCTCCCGGCATGACCGATGGCCCGCACATTCCCCTACGGAATCGTGCGGGCCGCCGCCGGTCCGCCTCAGTGAGCCGGCCGCAGAACAACCGGCAGGCTCTGGTGGCCGTTGCTGATCAGGGACGGCAGCGGGAGCAGGTCCTCGGCCGGGACCGCGAGGCTGATGCCGGGGAAGCGTTCGAAGAGCCGGCGGAGGGCCGTGGCGATCTCCAGGCGGGCCAGCGGGGCGCCGAGGCAGAAGTGGACGCCGTGGCCGAAGGCCAGGTGGTCCTTGGCGGTGCGGGTCAGGTCGAAGGCGTCGGCGGTCTCGCCGTGCCAGTCGGGGTGGCGGTTGGCGGGGGCGAAGGAGACCAGGATCGCCTCGCCCCGGGCGATCTTCCGGCCGTCCGGCAGCGGGATGTCCGAGACGGCGAAGCGCATCGGGATGTGCTTGACCGCGGGCTCGTGGCGCAGGGTCTCCTCGACCACGTCGTTCCAGTCGGCGCGGCCCTCGCGGAGATGGGCCAGCTGTTCCGGCTGGGTCAGCAGGGCGGTGATCGCCTGGTCGATGACGTTGACCGTGGTGTCGTAACCGGCGGAGATCATCAGGAGCAGCGTGTCGCGCAGCTCCTCGTCGCTGAGGCGGCCGCCGTCGCCCTCCTCGTCGCGGGTGGCGAGCAGCAGCGAGGTCATGTCGTCGCCCGGCTGCGCCCGCTTGGCGGCGATGAGCTGGTCGAGTGCCCCGTACAGACCGGCCGTGTTCGCGGTGGCCTCCTCGACGGTGAGGGTGGTGTCGAAGACGCCGTCGACCTTGGAGCGGAAGCCGTCGAGCTGGTCCTCGGGAACGCCCATGAGCCGGCCGATCACCGCGATCGGGAGCGGGTAGGCGAGCGCGGTGCGCAGATCGACCGTTTCACCGGCGGGCCGGCCGGCGAGGCCGTCCAGGAGCTCGTCGACGACCTTCTCCACCGAGATGCGCAGGTCCTGGATGCGGCGGGCGCTGAACGCGGGGGAGATCATCCGGCGCAGCCGCCGGTGGTCGCCGCCGTACGCGGTGAACATGTTGTTCACCGCCACCCACAGGGCGAGCGGCCAGGTGGCCACCGTCTCGGCGAACGCCGGCCAGTGCGCGCGGGCGTCCTTCGAGACCTGGGAGCTGGTCAGCAGCTCCTTCAGGAGGACCGGGTCGCTGACGGACCACGCGGTGACCCCGAGGACGTCGACGCGGGTGGCGGCACCGCGCTCGCGCAGCGCCCGGTACTCCGCGTGGCGGTCGGTGCCCGCGGGGTCGAGGACGATGATCGGCTGCTCGGACATGGGTCTCCTTCAGTGGGAGGCGTGGAAGACGATCGGGAGTGATTCCAGCGCGCGGTGGAACGGGCCCGGGCGCCAGCGCAGTTCGTCGGCCGGGACCGCGAGGTCCATCTCGGGCAGGGCGTCGAGCAGATGGGTGACCGCGGTCTCCGCGATCAGATACGCGTGCGAGCGCGCCGGGCAGGTGTGCGGGCCGATGCTCCACGCCAGATGCGCCCGGTTGCCCGCGATGCCGCCGGACGCCTGACTGATCGCCGGGTCGTTGTTGCAGCCGGCCATCGAGATCAGGACCGGCTGATGGGCGGGGAGCAGCACCCCGTCGATGTCCGCCGGGTAGGGCGGATAGGTGATGCAGTAGTTCGCCATCGGCGGGTCGGTGTAGAGGACGGTGTCGAGCGCGTCCCGCACGGTGGAGTGCCCGGAGTGCAGCCCGGCCGAGAACTCCTCGTCGGTGAGGATCTTCAGCTGGGTGTTGGCGATGAGATTGGTCAGCGGCTCGATGCCCGCCCCGTACAGCGTGACCAGCTGGTGGCTCATCTCCTCGTCGGTCAGCTGCGCCGCGTGGCCGATCAGCCGGGAGGTGATGTCGTCGGCGGGGTGGCGCCGGCGCAGCTCGACGAGGTCGGCGACCGCCTGGCCCAGGATCTCGTTGCCCCGCTGGGCGTCCGTGGCCTCGAAGATCCGGGACATGCCGTCCGCGATGCGCGCCCCGATCTCGTCGGGGCAGCCGAGCAGGGCGCTCAGCACGCGGAAGGCGATCGGCCACGCGTACTGGGTGAGCACATCGGCCCGGCCCGCCGTGATGAAGTCCGCGATGGCGGCCTCGGCCAGCTTCTCCACCCGGGCCCGCAGCTCGTGCTGGTCCACGGCGTCGATCGCGGTGGTGTTGGCGGACCGGTAGCGGGCGTGCGCGGTGCCGCCGCTGCGCAGGGCGTTGGGCCGCCACTCCATCATCGGCCGCACCGGGCAGGAGGCCGGCACCTGCTCCTGCCAGACCCGCGGGTCGTGCGGGAAGTACAGCGGGTCGTTGAGGATGCGCCGGGCCTGGAAGTAGCCGATCACCAGGGTGGCGGGGATACCCGGGGACAGCTCGACGGGCACCAGCGGCCCGTAGGCCGCCCGCATCCTCTCGTACGCGGCATGCGGGTCGGCGGCGTACGCCGGGTCGTAGAGCGCGACCCGGCCCGACGGGGCCGACGGCAGGGTGCTGCTGGGGGACGTCATGGCGTGGGCTCCAGGGAGAGGGCCGGTCGTTGTGCGGCGAGGTGTTCCGTGAGCGTGATCAGGGCGTACACGCAGGAGGTACGGTCCCGGGCGTCACAGGTCGTCAGGGGCGTCCCCGGGTCCAGCGCCAGGGCCTCGCGGATCTCGGCGAGGCCGTATCCGGGCGCGCCCGGGAACACGTTGATCGCGACCGCGTACGGAATGCCCTGGTCCTCCAGGAGCCCCAGCGCCTCGTGGCTCGCGTCCAGGTCCCGTGTGTCGGCCAGCACCAGGCAGCCGAGCGCGCCGTGCGCCAGGTCCTCCCACACCGGCTGGAACCGCACCTGTCCCGGCAGGCCGAACAGATAGAGGGCGAGGGCGCCGCCGGCCAGGTGGATGCGGCCGAAGTCCATGCCCACGGTCGTCGTGGTCTTGTCCGGCACCCCGCGCAGATCGTCCACGCCGACGCTGTCCTCGGTGATCGGCTCCTCCATCCGCAGCGGCCGGACCTCCGAGACGCTGCCGATGAAGGTCGTCTTGCCGACGCCGAAGCCGCCGGCGATCACGATCTTCGCGGACTGGGTCACCGTGGCCGGCACGTACGAGACGCCGTTCGACGCGCTAGACCAGTTCTCGGAGTCCATCGAGCACCTTCTGGAGGAGGTCGTTTCGGGGCTGGTCACCGGCGGCGGGGGCCGGGCTGGCCAGATGGCCGCTGTCCATCAGGCAGGACACGATGATCCGGACGGTGGAGGGCGGCAGCTGGAGCGCGGCCGCGATGTCGGCGACGGCCAGACCGCCCCGGCCCACCGCGAACAGGCTCATCACCCGCCGCGCGTCGGGCCCCAGCTCACCGGCCGGGCCCGGCGCGGCGACGACCACGCTCTCCAGGCGCACATCCCGGTCCGGGCGGACCCGGCCGCCGGTGCGGACGTACGGCCTGACCATGTCCGGATCGTGCCGTGGGCCGCTCATGCGGCG
Organism: Streptomyces sp. NBC_00726; assembly: GCF_045161735.1. Taxonomy (NCBI): domain Bacteria; kingdom Bacillati; phylum Actinomycetota; class Actinomycetes; order Kitasatosporales; family Streptomycetaceae; genus Streptomyces; species Streptomyces sp. NBC_00726. The sequence goes on from NZ_CP108983.1 coordinate 5,397,881, forward strand.
GGGCCGCCGTCCGGCTGGAGGACCGGGGTGCGTTCCCTGGTGCCCAGCTGCTCGCCCAGGCGGACGACCAGCAGGGCCATGTGGTGGCTGATCAGGCCGACGTCGGCGTGCGGGCCCGTGGTGACGACGGACAGCATCGTGTGGTGCCCGGCCGCGGTGGTCAGCCCGATGGCCGACACGGACTCGATCAGCTGCTGCCGCACACCCTGCCCGCCGGTGAACTCGTCCCAGGCGCGGCCCGAGGCGCGCAGCGACGCGGTCAGGGCGGCCAGCTTCTCGCCGTCCTCCTGGCTGATGGTGCACGTCCGCGCCTTCAGCAGACCGTCGCCGCTCATCAGCACGGCGTACCGGACGCCCTCCACCGATCCGAGCTGCTCGTCCAGGAGCCAGCCCAGGGTGTTCGCGTGCGTGTCCGACATGATCAACGTCCTTCGTCCGTACGAGCGGTGTTCTGGTTGTCCCGGCTGCGGCGGCTGCCCGCCATCCACGCGGCGGCCACCGCGGGCCGGCCCGGCTCGACCTCGGGCTCCGGCCCGGGCCGCGCCCCGGCGGCGGGCCGTGTCCCGCGCCGACGGACGGTGAGCCCACTGGCCGTGGTCGCCGTGGTCGCCGTGGTCTCCGTGGTCTCCGGCGCGGGCCCGGCGGCGGGGGCGGCGGGCACGGGCCCGGTCATGGGCGGGGCCTCCGGGGGCGGGGACGGCCGGCGGGCCGGCGGGACGGTGGCCGCCTTCCGGGCCGTGGGCAGGGCCTGCGCGGGCACCGCCCGGGACGGCCCCGGCGTCGTCAGCAGCTCCTGCGGCAGCACGATGATCGCCCGGGTGCCCCCGTACAGGTTCGGCGCGGTCAGCTCGACGCGGAAGCCGTACTGGTGGGCCAGGACCGAGGCCACCCGCAGACCCGTCTGCGGGTAGGCGCCCAGCCGCGTGATGTCGTCCCGCTGCTCACCGGACATCACCTCGCGGGCCCAGGTCAGCCGCTCGTCCTCCATCCGGAGCCCGGCGTCGTCCACGACGAGGAACGCCGCGTTCGCCCCGTGCTCCAGGGAGACGTGGACCAGGGCGTTGGGCGGCGAGTAGCGCAGGGCGTTGTCCAGGAGCACCGCCAGGGTGTGGACGACCGCCTCCACGGACCGGCTGCGCACCGCGAAGGACTCCAGGTCCGTGTGCTGGACACGCTGGTAGCCCTCGACCCGGCCCATCGCGGTGCGGACCACATCGGTCAGCGTGGTGGCGGGCCAGCGCCGGGACAGCTTGTCACCGGCCAGGACGCCGTAGCCGGACGCGGTCAGCAGCATCTGCTGCGCCAGGTGGTCCATCTCGACCAGCGTCGCGTACGCGTCGTCCGACACATGGCGCCGCACCCCGGCGCTGATCGTGCTGCTCAGCTTCGCCGCGCGGTGCACGGTGCTGGACGCGAAGGCGCGTACCGCCGCCCGGGCCGTGTCCACCGACTCCCGGCGGGCCTGGGCGACCTGACGCTCCGTCTCGGACCAGACCTGGGTGAGCTGTTCCTCCGCGGCGTTCTGCGCGAGGCGGCCGGCCATGGTGATCGCGGAGCGCACCTGATTGGCCAGCGCGGTCAGCCCGTTGGCGAGCTGGGTGTGGGCCAGCTGGGGCGGGATGGCCGAATCCGGCTGATAGGCGCGGCCGGTCTGCGCCTCGGACGCTGCCGCCTGGACGACGCTCTGGGAGATATGCGCCACATACTGCTCGGCGGCCCGGATCTGCTGGGCCAACTGCTCGCGCTGCTGCCGCAGTTCGTCGGCCCGCCGCCGCTCGGCGCGGGCGCTGCGCAGGAACCACAGCGAGGCGCAGCCCCCCGCCACCAGCGCGAGCAGAATCAATATCGGTTCGGTCATGGGGTCCTCGCGGGAATCAAAAGGGGACGTTTCCACCGACCGCGCGGGCGCCGGCGCCCGCGCGATCAGCTCGCGATCAGCGAGGGGGACATGACAGAACACTAATCAGAAATGACCAAGGACCGTACACAGTACGACTGTTGACGATGTATCGGTGGCCGAAAAGTGGAACCGCCCGGCCGTCCACGTTCCGGACACCCCTCGCTAGGATTCGGGTGCGGGCCCCGACCGCGAAGGAGCGGGCCAACCAGCGCAAACGCAAGCGTACTTCCGCGCCTGCGCCCGGTCGGGAGAGCGGCCGGGCGGACGGCCGGGACAACAAGTGAGTGGAGAGCCAGTCATGCGTGGAGGCAGCATCGCCGTGGTCGGCGGGAGCATAGCGGGGTGTGCCGCGGCCCTGGCCGCGTCGCGCGCCGGAGCCGACCGGGTCACCGTCTTCGAGCGCGCCGACGCCGAACTCCGGGACCGGGGCGTCGGAATCGCCCTCCAGAGCGACCGCTACGAGGAGCTGAGAGAGGCCGGATACGTAGCCCCCGAGATGCCCTGGGCGCCGCTGACCCGGCGGGTGTGGAGCGTACGGGACGGAGACACGCCGTACGGCCGGGGCTTCGGGCAGCAGACGTTCCCGTTCCGCGCGTACAACTGGGGTTCACTGTGGAGCGAGCTGCGCAGCCGGGTCCCCGAGGGCGTCGACTACCGCTCCGGCGCAGTCGTCGGCGCCGTGCGGCCGGCCGACGACGGCGTCACGCTGCGGCTCGCCGACGGCCACGAGGAGCGGTTCGACCTCGTCATCGGCGCCGACGGCTACCGCTCCGTGGTCCGCGAGGCCATGTTCCCCGGCATCAGCCCCGAGTACGCCGGCTACATCGGCTGGCGCGGCGCGTCCGAGGACGTCGAGGGGCTGCCCTCGGACGGGCTCGACGCCCACAACATCGTCTTCCCCGGCGGCCACTGCATGATCTACCACATCCCGGACGGCACCGGCGGCCACCGCCTCAACTGGGTGCTCTACACCACGCCCCCGCAGGCCGGCGGCCTCCACCCGGACCTGCGCACCCCCACCTCGCTCCCGCCCGGCCGCCTCAACTCCGAGCTCACCGACTGGCTGCGCACCCTGGTCGCGGAGCACTTCCCGCCCTTCTGGGCCGACAAGGTGCTCGGCACACCCGCCGGGACCACCTTCATCCAGCCCATCTACGACCTGGCCGTCCCGCACTACACCTCGGGCCGCATGGTGCTCGTCGGCGACGCCGCCAGCGTCTCCCGCCCGCACGTCGGCGCGGGCAGCGTCAAGGCGCTCCAGGACGCCACCGCCCTGGAGGCCGCCTGGAACGCCGGGGCCGGCTGGAAGGACGTGCTGGAACGCTACGACGCCGGCCGCGGCCCGGTCGGCCCCGCGATGGTCGCCCTCGCGCGCCGCATGGGCAGCACCCAGGTCGAGAACACCCCGGACTGGTCGGCCATGGGCCAGCCCGAGTTCGAAGCCTGGTGGCAGGACCAGAACAGCGGCTCCGACCGCAGCAGCGGCTTCGGCGGCCACAGCCTGAAGGTCAAGTAGCCGCGAGCGCGAGGGGGTTCGCGCCCCCTCGCGCTCATCAGGGCGCCGAGGGCGCGAGCTCCAGCGCCGCGTGGAGGGCCGTCGGGTCCTTACGGGCATCCGCCCCGGCCAGCCGCAGTGCCACCCGGCCCGACGTCAGGACCGTGAGCGTGTCCGCGCACCCGGCCGCCGTCGCCGGGCTCGGCGACACCAGGAGTACGGCGATGCCCTCGTCGGCCAGCGTCCGCACCAGGTCGTGCACCTGACGGACCAGGGCCGGCGCCAGGCCCTCCGTCGGCTCGTCCAGCAGCAGCACGCTCGGCGAACCGAGCAGCGCCCGGGCCAGGGCCAGCATCTGCTGCTCCCCGCCCGACAGGTCCGTGCCCCGGTTCCCCCGGCGCTCGCCCAGCCTCGGCAGCAGGTCGAGGACCCGCTCGGGCGTCCACACACTCGGCCGCGAGGCGTCGCCCCGGCGCGGCGGACGGTGCGAGAGCCGCAGGTGCTCGGCGACGCTGAGGTTCGCGAAGACCCGGCGGCCCTGCGGCACGAGACCGATCCCGGCGCGGGCGATCCGGTGCGCCGGCTGCCCGGTCAGGTTCCGGCCGGACAGCCGCACGGTGCCCGCGTCCGGGCGCATCAGACCGGCGACGGTGTGGACGAGCGTCGTCTTGCCCGCGCCGTTGTGGCCGACGACGGCGTGCACCGTGCCGGCGGGCACGGCGAGATCGAGGCCGTGGAGGACCGTGCCGCCGTGGTAGCCCGCGGTCAGGCCCGTGAGTTCGAGCATCGGGGGTCGGTCATCCTCTCGCTTCGGGGCTGCCGGTGACGAGGTCCGGCACGGTGTTCCGGTAGGCGTCGCGGACCTCCGGGTGGGCCAGCGCCTCCCCGGTCGGCCCGGTCACCAGCACCCGGCCCGCCGCCAGCACCGTCACCGATGTGGCGACCTGGGCGACGACCTCGACATGGTGCTCGACCAGCACGACCGCCACGCTCGCGGGCAGCGCCCCGAGGATGGCGAGCAGCCGGCCGATGTCGCCGTCGGTCAGCCCGGCCGCCGGCTCGTCCAGGAGCAGCAGCCGCGGATCGCCCGCCAGGGCCGCGGCCAGGTCCAGCATGCGGCGCTGCCCGTGCGAGAGCTCCGAGGCCGGCCGGTGCGCCAGATGCGCGAGGCCCACGGTCTCCAGGTGCCGCCCCGCCGACTCGGTGTGCAGCCGGTAGCGGGCCGGGCTGCGCCAGGCGCCCCGGCGTTTCGGGTGGTGCGCCCAGCCGGCCAGCACGATGTTGTCGAGCACCGTCAGTTCACCGATGACGGAAGGCTGCTGGAAGCTGCGCGCGATGCCCAGCCGGCTGCGCTTCGCGGTGGACGCCCGGGTGACGTCCGTACCGTTCAGCGCGATCGTGCCCCGGTCCGGCCGGTCGGTGCCGGCGATGAGGTTGAGCAGGGTCGTCTTGCCGGCGCCGTTGGGCCCGATGACGGCGTGCCGGGCGCCCGGGGGCAGCCGCAGCGCGACGTCGTCCACGGCGGTGAGGCTGCCGTATCCGCGGGTCAGGTGGTCGAGGTCCAGCACGGGGGGCGCGGCCTCGGGGGCGGGCGTCATGGGGAGACCTTCCCGGCGGGGGACACGGTGGACGCGGCCGGCCCGGGACGGCCGGCGAAGAGGCGCAGACCGGCCAGGCCGCGCGGCAGCAGGTACACGGCGCCGATGAACAGCGCCCCGAGCAGCAGCGGCCCGTGACCGGGCCAGGAACCGGCGACCCAGTCCCGGGTGAACACGATCAGCCCGGCGCCGAGCAGGGCGCCGATGACCGACGTCGTACCGCCGATGACGACCGCGAGCAGCGCGAACGCGGCGATCTCGAAGCCGACGTCGGCGGGGGAGAGGTACTGCTGCACGGTGACCATCAGCGAGCCGCCCACCCCGGCGAGCGCGCCCGCGCAGATGTGGGCCACCAGGAGATAGCGCCCCACGGGGTGTCCGGACGCGCGCATCCGCGCCTCGGCGCCCCGGGTGCCGGTCAGCAGCTTGCCGGCCGGGGAGCGCAGCACCAGCAGGGTGAGGGCGACGGCGACGACCGCGACGACCACCGCGTACACGTACAGCTCGCGTTCCTCGGTCATGCCCTCGCCGCCCCACAGCGCCCGGGTGGCCGGGAAGCCGACCAGCCCGTCGGCGCCGCCGGTGAGGGACTTGACCTGGTTGATCACCGCACTGGTCAGCTCGCCCACCGCCAGGGTGATCATCAGCACGGTCGTGCCCCGGGCGCGGATCACCGCCGGCCCGGTCACCGCCGAGAACACGGCGGCCGCGAGCGCCGACAGGACGATCTGGACCGGGCCAACCGTCCACCCGGCGTCGGCCAGATTGGCGGTGGCGTACGCGCCGACGGCGAACGGGGCGGTCTGCCCGAGCGTGGGCAGCCCGGCGTACCCGGTCAGGACGGTGACGCTGACCGCGAGCAGCCCGAGCGCCAGGGCGGACCCGGCCAGCGAGATGCTGTACGAGTCGAGCATCCCCGGGAGCGCGAGGAGCACGGCGAGCAGCACGAGCAGCGGCACGGCCTGCCGCCACCCGGCCGAGTGCAGCCGGGCGGCGAGCCGTCCTGGGGCGGCCGGAGCGGGCGCCGCCGTGCGCGGCCGGTTCTCCCACCGCGCGGCGAGGAGCCTGCGCAGCCGGGAGACCGGGTCGGCGGACGGGCCCCGCTCCTCGTGCGCCTCCGGCTCCGTGAAGCGGGAGCGGAACACCAGCACCGCCGCCATCGCGGCGAACAGCAGATACGGCGCCAGGTCCGGCAGCACCGAGACGCCCAGGGTCTGGACCTCGCCCACGGCGACCGCCGCGGCGAACGTCGCCCACAGCGAGCGCAGCCCGCCGAGGACGACGACCACCAGGGACAGCATCAGCACGTTCTCGGAGGTGCCGGGCCCGGGGCCGATGATCGGCGCCCCGAGCACGCCCGCCGCACCGGCCAGCGCGCCCGCCGCCGCGAGCACCCCGGTGTGCACGGCGCGGGGGCTGTGGCCGGTGGCGGCGAGCATCTGGGGGTCGTCCGCCGAAGCGCGTACCGCCGCACCCACCCGGGTCCGGGTGAGCACCCACGTACCGAAGGCCGCCAGGACGACGGCCATGGCGATGAAGCAGAGCCGGTAGGCGGGGTAGCGGTGGCCCAGCAGATGGACCGAGGAGTCGAGCGCGCCGGGGACGCGGACCGGCAGCTCGTCCGCGCCGAAGAGCTGGATCAGCAGGTCCCCGCCGACGAGGGCGATCCCGAACGTCAGCAGGGCCTGCGCCAGATGCCCACGCCGGGCGAGCGGAACGGTGGCGGCGGAGAGCCCCGCCCCGGCGAGGGCCGCGGCCGCCGTTCCGGCCGCGAGTCCGAGGGCGAGGCCGCCCCACGTTCCGTCGCTCAGCTCGGCGCCGGTGTAGGCGCCGATCGCGTACAGCATGCCGTGCGAGAGATTCAGCACGCCGGCCGTGCCGAACGCGAGGCTCAGGCCGGCGGCGACGACGAACAGCAGCAGCCCGTAGGCCACGCCGTCCACCGCCGGCACGAGGTGGGCATCGAGCAGATCCATGTCAGCCGCCGAGCGTCGCCAGGTCCTGGACCATGACGTTGGACAGCTGGTTGCCGTCCGGACGCACCTGGCGCAGGTACCACGTCTGCACCGGGGCGTGCGCCTTCTCGCTGAACTCCCAGTTGCCGCGCGGGCTGTCGATCTGGCCCAGGCCCGCGATGGCCTTGTTGATCGTCTCCGAGGTCACGTCACCCTTCTTCGCGGCGTCCGCGATCGCCTTGTCGAGCACGGCGGCCGCGTCGTAGGACGACATGGCGTAGGTGGTCGGCTGGGTGTCGTGCTCGGCGGTCCAGTCGGCGGCGAACTTGCGGTTGGCCGCGTTGTCCAGGTCCGGCGCGTAGTTCAGGACGGAGTAGATGTCCTTGGCGGCCTGGCCCTCGGCCTGGAGCACGCTGCCCTCGGTGACGAAGGCGGTGTACAGCGGCAGGTCGGCGACGTCGGACTGGGCGTACTGCTTGGCGAAGTCGATCGCGGCCTTGCCGGCGTAGAAGCAGTAGACCGCCTTGGCGTCGGTCTTGGCGATCTCCGCGAAGTACGGCATGAAGTTGGTTGTCTTCGGGAACGGCGTCCACTTGGTCTTGCCGTCCGGGTTGGCGAGCTTGCCGCCGATCCGCTTGAACTCGTCGGTGAACCCGCGCAGTTCGTCGTAACCGCCCTGGTAGTCCGGGCCGATCGCGTAGACCGGGCCGTTCACCTTCTCCTTGACGTACGGGGCGATGGCCTTGCCCGGCTCGTCGGACATGAAGCTCGTCGTCCACACGTACTCGGGGTCCTTGACCTCGGGACGGGCGTTGGAGCCGAGGAAGGGGATCTTCGCCTGGCCGACCAGCGGCAGCACCGCGTTGACCGAGCCACCGCTGACCAGGCCGGTCAGCACGTCGACCTTGTCCTTCTTGACCAGCTTGGTGGCGGCCGGCACGGCGGTCGGCGGACCGTCGCCCTCGTCGGCCACGATGAGGTCGACCTTGCGCCCGCCCAGCTTGTTGTCGTGCGTCTTCAGATACAGCTGGAAGCCGTCGCGCAGGTCGGTGCCGACCGGCTTGTAGGTGCCGGAAAGCGAGGCGACCAGGCCGATCTTGACGGTCTTGTCGCCGGAGCCGCTGTCGCTGCTGCACCCGGTGACGGCGGCCAGGCCGAGGGCGAGGGCGGCGGCACCGACGGGCCTGACGAATCTGCGGTGGCGGGTGCGGCGGGGTATGTCGAAGAACATGAGTGCTCTCATCGGGGGAGTGTCGGACAACGGTATGACCCGACCGCGGAGTGTGGGCTCCGCGGACGGGTCGGTACGGCCGTGGGGGACGGCCGGGTCAGAGCGAGGAACGGACCTGGGGGGACAGCGAGTCACCGACCTGGTTGATCAGCTCGGACATCATGTAGCTGACCTCGCCGATGTCCGCGTCCCTGGTGGTCATGACCAGGAGCGAGGCGCCGCTGGAGACGGCCATGGAGAACATGTAGCCGCCCTCCATCGCGGTGAGGCTGTGCTCCACCGGGTCGGTGTCGGTGAGCTGGGCGGCCGCGGACAGCAGGTTCACGACGCCGGAGGCGATGGCGGCCAGCCGGTCGGCGTCGTCGCGCTCCACGCCGGTGTACGCGAGCGCGAGTCCGTCCACGGACACGGCTATCGCCTGGGTGACCTCCGGGATGCGTCCGGCGAAGTCGCTCAGGATCCAGCTCAGGTCGGTGGGTGAGGTCATTTCTTGGTCCGTTCGGTGTCGTCATTGTTGGCGGGACGCCCGCGGGGGTTCGTGCTCCGGCTGATGCCCTGGGCGTAGGCCGCCAGGACGTCGGATACCTGCCGGGAGTCCCGGCGTCGGGGGGTCGGCCGCGGCGCACCGGCGCCGGACCGCTGCTCGGTGGCGGCCCGCTTCTCCCGTACGGGCCACTGCTGGGGCGCGGTGCGCTTGCGGACCGGGAGGCCGGAGGCGCTGACGCCCGCGATGCGCGAGTCCGGCTCGTCGTGCACGGGGTGCGGGGCGGGCGGGTCGGCGACGTCGGTACGGGCCGGGGCCTCGTGCTCCTCGCGCGCGGCCGGGTCCGCCGGCCTGCCGGGGCGGGCGCCGAGGCCCGCGCCGACCGGGCGGCCGACCCGTCCGCGTACGGCGTCCTTCTTCCGGCGGGTGACGACCGTACGGGGTGACTCGAAGCCGTTCTCCGTCGGCGGCGCCGGCTCCTCGGAGACCTCGGCCAGCACCTCCTTGGGCAGGGTGACCTCGGCGATGGTGCCGGGGCCCGAGGAGTCGCGCAGCTCGACAACGATGCCGTGCCGGGCGGCGAGGCGCGCCACCACGTGCAGACCCATGGACCGCACGTCCCCGATGCCCGTCTTCGGCTCGCGCAGCCCGGCGTTGAGCACGGCGCGCCGGTCCGCCGAGATGCCCACGCCCTCGTCCACGATCTGGACGACGGCCCGGTCCCAGAGCCGCCAGACGGCGACCCCGACCTGGGCGTCGGGCGGGGAGAAGCGGGTGGCGTTGTCGAGGAGTTCCGCCAGGATGTGCGCGACGTCGTGCACGGCACGGGCGGCGATGCCGATGCCCGCCTCGACCGCACCGAGGGACACCCGGTCGAAGCGCTCGATCTGCTGGGCCGCCGCCACGATGACGGTGGAGCAGCCGATGTCCGCGGAGCGCACCCGGGCGTTGCCGTAACCGCCCAGCACCAGCAGGTTGTTGGTGTTGCGTTCCATGCGGATGGCGAGGTGGTCGAGTGCGAAGAGCGTCTTCATGCGCTCCGGGTCGGCCTCGTCGCGCTGCACGGTGTCCAGCTCGGACACCATGACGCTGGTCAGCTGGGCGCCGCGGCGGGCGACCCGGACCAGGGTCTCGGCGAACTGCTCGTGCACCCGGGCCTGTTCGGCCGCGAGGCGCACCGCCTCGTGGTGGACGGCGTTGAACGCCTCGCCGACCTCACCGATCTCGTCCCCGCTCGTGGTCTCGACGGGGTTGCCGGTGCGTTCGGCGACCTGCTCGGGGGTGGACCCGCTCAGCGCGCCGGGCTGGGACAGCTCGCTCATGACGGCGGGCAGCCGGGTGTGGGCCACCTCGTGCGCGGCGTTGCGCAGGTCGCGCAGCCGGTGGATCATGACGCGGCCGAGGCGGATGGCGACGAGGACGACGCCGACCAGGGTCAGCAGCACCAGGGCGACCTCGCCGCCGGCGGTCCACAGCAGCCTGGTGCGCTCGGCGTCGACGGTGGCGGCGACGGACTCGTCGATCCGCTCCTCCACCTGGTGCAGCAGGGTCTGGCGGTCGTCGGACGCCTTCTGCCACGCCTCGGGGGTGACGCCGATCGGCTTGCTGGTGTCCGTGCGGCCGATCCGGTCCTCCAGCTTGCGGGAGGCCAGGGCCTTCGGGCCGGAGAGGGTGCGCTCCAGCCAGGTCCGCCACTCGGCCGGCCCGAGGCCGAACATGACGCCGGTCGACTCGGTGTAGCCGAGCCGGCTCGCGTCGAAGGTGCGCTGGGACGCCGCGGTGAAACCACCCGCGGCCTGCGCCCTCATGACGGTGATCTGCTGCTGCGCGGTGTGCTCGGCGGCCTCGGACAGGGCCGCGGCGGCGCGGATGCGGTCGGCGATGTCGGCGTCGACACCGTCGGCCTGCGCGATGCCGTCGCGGTAGCCGTTGAGGTCCGCGATCACGATCCGGTAGCCGAAGGCGAGCGCGGAGATGGTGGTGCTGCCCGAGCGCACCTGGGCGCGCAGGGCGGGGAGTTCATTGATGAAGCGGTCGATGCGGTCCAGCGACTCCTGGGCGCTCCCGGGCACCTCGGAGAGTCCGCCGGCGCGGCTCTTGAAGGTGGCGATGCTCTTGTCGGTCGCGTCGGAGCTGGCCTGGAAGGCGGATGAGTCCCCCTGATCGGAGACCAGTGCGGTGGCGGCCGCGCGCTCACGCTGCAACTGGTGGGTTAAGTCGGCCGCGCCGGCGGCGACGTCGACCATGTGGGCCAGCCGGTTCGCCTGGAGTGCCTGGTTGGTGGCGGGCGCGAGGGCCAGGGCCGAGAACGTGACCGCGACGGTGAGGGGAGCGGTGACCAGCAGGACGAGGCGGCGATTGATTTTCACTGCGCGGCTCCGTCGCCGGAACCGGGCTTGAGTATCGGTGACACGCAGATACCTGTTAACGGGTTGGGGGGTGTCGGTGGGGACGCTCGTACGTCGTGCGCACAGTTACAGAGGGAACGGATGGGGTGGGTGGGGCTCGCGTTGCGCGGCTTGATCCTATGCCTAGTGCACAACGCCAGATGCGTGCAGCGTCGAAAATTTGCGTTCAGTTCGCTGTGTGAAAGCGGTCGGATTCGGTCAAGTGTGGCTGCGGAGTGCCGGATTGGCCCAGGTGTGCGCGGCCTGACAGCCTCCACACAGATGCGCGAAGTCAGGAGAAGTCGCGTCCGATTAGCGAAGGCGACGATGCGTCACTCCGCCCACCCCGGAGCGAACAGGCCATCCTGCGGCGGCACATGCTCCTACGGCACGCCGCCTTGACCTGACGCATGAAAGCGCCCGCCCGGCCACCACGGCTCGGACGGGCGCCGGTTACTCGCTCAGGCCCCCACGTACTGCGCCAGATGCTCGCCCGTGAGCGTCGAGCGCGCCGCGACCAGATCGCCGGGGGTGCCCTCGAAGACCAGCGTGCCGCCGTCGTGGCCGGCGCCGGGGCCCAGGTCGATGATCCAGTCGGCGTGGGCCATCACGGCCTGGTGGTGCTCGATGACGACGACCGACCTGCCGGAGTCCACCAGCCGGTCCAGCAGCCCCAACAGCTGCTCCACGTCCGCGAGATGGAGTCCGGTGGTCGGCTCGTCCAGCACGTAGACCCCGCCCTTCTCGCCCATGTGCGTGGCGAGCTTCAGCCGCTGCCGCTCACCGCCGGAGAGCGTGGTCAGCGGCTGGCCGAGGCTGAGATAGCCGAGCCCGACGTCCACCAGCCGTTCGAGGATTCGGTGCGCGGCCGGTGTGCGCGCGTCACCGGAGCCGAAGAACTCCTCGGCCTCGGCGACCGGCATCGCCAGCACCTCGCTGATGTCCCGCCCGCCCAGCCGGTATTCGAGGACCGACGCCTGGAACCGCTTGCCCTCGCACTCCTCGCAGACCGTGGCGACGCCCGCCATCATCGCCAGGTCCGTGAAGACGACGCCCGCGCCGTTGCACGTCGGGCACGCGCCCTCCGAGTTGGCGCTGAACAGCCCCGGCTTCACGTCGTTGGCCTTGGCGAACGCCTTGCGGACCGGGTCGAGCAGCCCGGTGTACGTGGCGGGGTTGCTGCGCCGCGAACCGCGGATCGCGCTCTGGTCGACGGTCACCACACCGTCCCGCCCGGCCACCGAACCGTGGATCAGCGAGCTCTTCCCGGACCCGGCGACACCGGTGACGACGGTCAGCACGCCGAGCGGGATGTCCACATCGACACCGCGCAGGTTGTTCGCCGATGCGCCCCGCACCTCCAGCACGCCGGTGGGCTTGCGGGTGTCCGCCTTGAGCGTCGAACGGTCGTCGAAATGGCGCCCGGTGACGGTGTCCGAGGCGCGCAGCCCGTCGACGGTGCCCTCGAAGCAGACGGTGCCGCCCGCCGTACCGGCACCCGGGCCGAGGTCCACGACGTGGTCCGCGACCACGATCGTCTCCGGCTTGTGCTCCACCACCAGCACGGTGTTGCCCTTGTCGCGCAGCCGCAGCAGCAGGTTGTTCATCCGCTGGATGTCGTGCGGGTGCAGCCCGGCGGTCGGCTCGTCGAAGACGTACGTGGTGTCGGTCAGCGAGGAGCCGAGGTGGCGGATCATCTTGACGCGCTGCGCCTCGCCGCCGGACAGCGTGCCGGCGGGCCGGTCGAGCGCGAGGTAGCCGAGGCCGATCTCCACGAACGAGTCGAGGGTCTGCCCGAGCGCGGTGAGTAGCGGCGCCACCGAGGGCTCGTCCAGCTCACGGATCCAGGCGGCCAGGTCGCTGGTCTGCATCGCGCAGGCGTCCGCGATGCTGATGCCCGCGATCTTCGAGGACCTTGCGCCCTCGCTGAGCCGGGTGCCGTCGCAGGCCGGACAGGTGGTGAAGGTGACCGCGCGCTCCACGAAGGCCCGGATGTGCGGCTGGAGCGCGTCCTTGTCCTTGGACAGGAACGACTTCTGGATCTTGGGGATCAGCCCCTCGTACGTGAGGTTGACGCCCTCCACCTTGACCTTGGTGGGCTCCCGGTACAGGAAGTCCCGCATCTCCCTCTTGGTGTACTTCGCGATCGGCTTGTCGGGGTCCAGGAAGCCGGACTCGGCGTAGACCCGTACGGTCCAGAAGCTGTCGGACTTCCAGCCGGGGATGGTGAACGCGCCCTCGGCGAGGGACTTGGAGTCGTCGTAGAGCTGGGTGAGGTCGATGTCCGAGACCGTGCCCCGGCCCTCGCATTCGGTGCACATGCCGCCGGTGCGGTTGTAGGTGGCCTTCACGGTCTTCTTGTTGCCGCGCTCGACGGTGATCGCACCACTCGCCTTCACCGACGCGGTGTTGAAGGAGTACGCGCTGGGCGGGCCGATGTGCGGGGTGCCGAGGCGGCTGAAGAGGATGCGCAGCATGGCGTTGGCGTCGGTCGCCGTGCCCACGGTCGAGCGGGTGTCGCCGCCCATCCGCTGCTGGTCCACGATGATCGCGGTGGTCAGCCCCTCCAGGACGTCCACCTCGGGGCGGGCCAGGGCGGGCATGAACCCCTGAACGAACGCGCTGTACGTCTCGTTGATCAGCCGCTGCGACTCGGCGGCGATCGTGTTGAACACCAGCGAGCTCTTGCCGGACCCGGAGACGCCCGTGAACACCGTCAGCCGGCGCTTGGGGATCTCGATGCTGACGTCCTTGAGATTGTTCACGCGCGCCCCGTGCACACGGATCAGATCGTGGCGGTCGGCGGCGTGCGGCCGCGTGCCTGTGGCCCTGCTCATGGTGTCTCCCTGGATTGGCGGAGCCGTCGCACAGCCCGTCGTCACCGGCGGCTTTCCCGGTTCATGCCCTCACGCTAGCGGCGTCCCCCGCAGCGGGGCTTCTCGATTCCTGACCGGCCGCGTCACCTGCTTCGCCACGCAGGACGGCAGGCCCGCGGTGGCCTGCGCCGCCTCCTGCCGGTAGACGCTCGGCGGCATCCCGACCAGCTCCGTGAAGCGGGTGCTGAACGTGCCGAGCGAGGAGCAGCCGACCGCGAAGCACACCTCGGTGACGCTCATGTCCCCCCGGCGCAGCAGCGTCATCGCGCGCTCGATGCGCCGGGTCATGAGGTAGCCGTACGGGGATTCCCCGTACGCCCTCCGGAACTCGCGGCTGAGGTGGCCCGCCGACATGTGCGCGCCCCGCGCCAGCGCCTCGACGTTCAGCGGCTGGGCGTACTCGCGGTCGATCCGGTCGCGGACCCGGCGCAGCCGCGCGAGATCGCGCAGGTTCTGCGTGGCGTCGGATTTGCTCGTCACGCTCGAAGCGTACGTCGTGGGGGAGCGGCCCGCCCGGGTATCGCGCCCCGGGATCAGGTGCGGGTGGCCGTGTCGCAGTCCGCGGCGTCCCGGTCCTTCATCCGCTCGTCCATCGAGGTGCCCCGCTCGTACGGGTCGATCTTCGTGGCGTCGTCCGAGGGCCCCCGCTCCTTCTCGAAATCGGGGCGGAAGTAGCCGGTGGTGTTGTCGCAGCCCCCGTTGGCGGAGTCCAGCCGGTACGACTTCAGCGCGAAGGTCCCCGGTGTGCCGATCACCTTCTCCGGGTCGTCCCAGCTCATCACGATCTCCCGGCGGGCGATCGTACGGGCGACCTCGTCGCCGTCCCCGGACGCCCGCACGAGGGCGTAGACGAAGGTGACGTCGGCGGTGATCTCGACCGCGCCGCGCTCGCCCTCCCGGTAGGTGAGCGCGCCGCGCGTCTTGATCACGTCACCGGCCAGGCGCGCGTACGCCGGGTCGAAGCGGCTGAACAGCAGCAGCGGGTCGTACTTCCGGGTCGGGCTGTCGAAGGCGTTCGCCAGGTACTCCTCGATGCCGGGCTGCTTGGTGTTGAGGGCCGCGATGGCCTTCGCCGGCCGTTCGCCGCGCAGCACCGCCGGGTCGAGGCCGGCGTCGGAGAGGAAGGCCAGGCTGTTGTCGAGCGCGTCGGACACCTGCTTCTCGCTCATCCACCCGGTCGCCCGCGCCGACGGCATCGTGATCCCGGCCGTCCCGGCGGCCCAGTGCTCCGCCGGTGACCCCTTGAACGGGTCGTCGAGGGTGGGCCGCCCGGGCGCCGCCGTGGAGTCGCCCGGGCCGTGGAAGCCGAGCCAGCCGGCCGCCCGGCCGGGGACCAGCGCCACGACGAGCAGTGCGACGACGACCACCAGGCCCACCACGTACCAGGTCCTGCCGCGTCGCCGGGGCGGCTGGTGGGTGCGCCATCCCGGGGGCGGTGCGGTCTCCTCGCGCAGCCGCTGGGCCACCATCCGGGCCCGGGCGGACGGTTCCTCGGGGGCACCGGGGGTTCCGGCCTCGGCCTCCCGCAGGAAGCGCTCCCACTCCTCGTCCGGTATGGATGACCCGCCCGTGTCCACGCTGTGCCCCCGTCCCCTCCGGCCTGCCCGCCGGTCCGTCTTTTCCCGCATCATCACACAGCCCGGTGACACCCGACCGGCCATCGGGCCGCGGCCGATGAGGCCCGTGCGTTACGGCTTGCGGCCGACCGCGACATAGCCGGGGGTGACGATCTCGCCGGTGCCGGGGACCGGCTCGCCGAGCTCGGGGTGCCATGCCTCGGCGGCGACGATGCCGGGCTCCACGATCTCCAGCCCGTCGAAGAACGAGGCGAACTCGTCGCGGGTGCGCGGCGCGAGCGTCAGGGTGTTGGCCTTGTACATCTTGTCGACCTCGCGCGCCTCCTTCGGGTGGAAGTCGGCGGTGATCTGCGAGATGACCATGTAACTGCCGGGCGCGAGCACATCGGTCAGCCGGCGCACCAGCTCGTGCGCGCCGTCCTCGTCGCTCACGAAGTGGAGCAGCGCGATCATCGACAGCGCGACCGGCTTGCCGAAGTCCAGCGTCTTGCCCGCGTGTTCGAGGATGGTGTCGACGTTGCGGGCGTCGGCCTGGACGTAGTCGATGACGCCCTCGGGCGTGCCCTTGAGCAGCGCCTCGGCGTGGGCCAGCACGATCGGGTCGTTGTCGCAGTAGACGACCCGGGTGGCGGGGGCGGCCTCCTGGGCCACCTGGTGAAGGTTGGGCTCGGTGGGTATGCCGGTGCCGATGTCGAGGAACTGGCGGACGCCCTGGGTGGACAGCCAGCGCGTCGCGCGGTGCATGAAGGCCCGGTTGATCTTCGCCATCACCGGGACGTTCGGCTCGACGGCCAGCATCTGACGGCCCATGGCCTCGTCCACCGGGTAGTTGTCCTTGCCGCCCAGGAACCAGTCGTACATCCGCGCGGGATGCGGCTTGCTGGTGTCGATGAGCGGGGCGGTGGGGTCGTTCTCCGGTCGGGACATGGCCAACTCCAGGGTGCGGGAGGCGCTGCGGATGATCAGCTCGGCCCCACCTTAAGTAACTCGGCCGCCGAGCAGGGAGAGTTCGCGGGCCGATGACAGTTACCAATGCGTAACTTACTCATGGGTTACCACCGGTAAGCCCCGCTGTTAGCTTGCGCTCACCCGTACTTCCGGAGCAGAGCGAGGAGTGAGCCTTGAGCCGCAAGGACCGTTCGCGTTCCCCCCTTCCCCCACGCCGCGTCCGACCCTTCCGCGCCGCGGCCGTCGCCGTGACCGCGGCGGCCTGCGTGACCGCGGCGGCCTGCGTGACCGCGGCGGCCTGCGTGGCCGCGTACGCCGCGCCCGCGTCCGCCACGGACGGCACCGCGCCCGTGGTGTCCCGGGGCGTGACCATCCCCGACTTCTACGACCCGCCCGCACAACTGCCCGCCGCCAACGGCGCGCTGATCCGGACCGAGCCCCTGCCGCTCGCCCTGAGCCTGCCGGGCCTGGACGGCCGCCCGATGCCGGGCACCGCCACCCGCCTCATGTACCGCACGACCGACTCCAACGGCCGGCCGGCCGCGGTGACCGGCGCCTACATCGAGCCCTCGGCCGGCTGGAAGGGCGGCGGCGCCCGCCCGCTGGTCGCGCTGGCCTCCGGCACCATGGGCCAGGGCGACCAGTGCGCCCCCTCGCTGGCCCTCCAGCACCCGCTGGCCATCACCCCCGAGTCCGTGTCGGTCGGCTACGAGACCCTGGCCGTCTACCGGCTGCTGGCCGCCGGAGTCGCCGTCGTCGTCACCGACTACGTGGGCCTCGGCACCACCGACCGGCTGCACACCTACGTCAACCGGGTGGACGAGGGCCATGCGCTGCTCGACGCGGTCCGCGCCGCGCACCAGCTGCCCGCCACCTCGCTCACGGCCGCGTCCCGGACGGGCCTGTACGGCTACAGCCAGGGCGGCGGGGCCAGCGCGTCCGCCGCCGAGCTCCAGCCCTCGTACGCCCCCGAGATCCAGCTCGCCGGCACCTACGCCGGGGCGCCGCCCGCCGACCTGACCGCGACCATGAAGGGCATCGACGGCAGCGCCCTGGCCGGGGCCCTCGCCTGGTCGATCAACGGCTTCGCGCAGGCCGACGCGGATCTGCGCGAGGTCGTGGAGGCCAACATCAACGACGCCGGGCGGGCCGCGCTGAAGGACGCCTCGACCATGTGCGTCGGCGACGCGATCCTCGGCTACGGCTTCGCGAAGAGCTCCAAGTGGACGACCACCGGCAAGTCCCTCGGCGAGATCATCGCCGCCGAGCCCAAGGCACAGGCCGCGCTCGACAAGCAGCGCATCGGCACCCTCAAGCCGTCCGGCCCGGTGCGGGTGGCGACCGGCATCCAGGACGACATCGTGCCGCACCGCCAGGCGCGTCAGCTCGCCGTCGACTGGTGCCGCAAGGGCGGTGACGTCACCTACGACGCCGTCATCCTGCCCAACCTCGGCGACAAGATCCTCACCAACCACCTGGTCCCGCTCATCACCGACCAGGGCGACGCCATCTCCTGGATGACCGACCGCCTGGCGGGCAAGCGCACCACCTCCAACTGCTGGACGATGCCGATCCAGCCCTGACCGCTCGCCCACCCGCCCCGGCCCGCGCCCACGGGAAACCCCGTGCGCGTGGACCGGGGCGACGGTTAGGGTCGGCACATGAACATTCACCAGCTCTACGGCTGACGCGGCCGGGGCCCGCCCCCGACCCCGTCCGGCACACCGTGTCCGCGCGCCCGACGACCGGCCTCCGCCGGGGTGGCGACGCGCCGGTCCGCCGCGTCCACTCCCGCCGCAGAACTGAAAGAGTGATCCCATGTCACGCCGCCGTGCCCATATCGCCATGATCGGCATCCCCGCCGTGAGCCACGTCCTGCCGAGCATCGAGGTCATCCGCGAACTGGTGGCCCGCGGCCACCGCGTCACCTACGCCAACGACCCCGTGATGGCCGAGCGCATCGAGGCCACCGGCGCCACCTTCGTACCGTACGACTCCGTGCTCCCGGTCGGTGACAACGTCTGGCCCGACGACCCGATCGCCGCCATGGGCCTCTTCCTGGACGACGCCGTCCAGGCCCTGCCGCAGCTGCGCGCCGTCTACGACGAGGACCCGGCCGACCTCTACCTGTACGACATCGGCGCGTACCCGGCCCGGGTGCTGGCCGAGTCCCAGAACCGCCGCCTGATGCAGCTCTACCCGACGTTCGTCGGCTGGCGGAGTTACGAGAAGGACGTGGCGGCCCAGCTGTGGACGCTGCCGGGGGCCGACGCGTACCGGACGAGGTTCACCGAGTGGCTGGCCGGGAACGGCGCGACCACGCGGGACATGGACGCCTTCACCGGCCGCCCCGACCACACCCTCGCCCTGATCCCCCGGGCGATGCAGCCGCACGCGGACGACGTGGACATGGACACCGTCACCTTCGTCGGGCCGTGCTTCGCCGGGCGCGGCGAGGAGCAGAACTGGACCCGGCCCGCCGGGGCGGACAAGGTGCTGCTGATCTCGCTGGGCTCCGCGTACACCAACCGCCCGGAGTTCTACCGCAATTGCCTGGCGGCCTACGGCGACCTGCCCGGCTGGCACGTCGTGCTCCAGGTCGGCAAGCAGACGGACCTGGCGGAGCTCGGCACCGTACCCGGCAATGTCGAGGTGCACCGGTGGGTGCCGCAGCTGGCCATCCTCCAGCAGGCGGATGCCTTCGTCACGCACGCCGGGATGGGCGGCAGCTCCGAGGGGCTGTTCAGCGGGGTGCCGATGATCGCCGTGCCGCAGGGCGTCGACCAGTTCATGAACGCCGACAAGCTGGCCGAGCTGGGCGTCGCCCGCCGCATCGACACCGACGACGCCACCCCGGAGGCCCTGCGCGCAGCGCTCACCGCGCTCGTCGACGACCCCGAGGTCGCCCGGCGTTCGGCGCGGCTGCGCGAGGACGCCCGGGCGGAGGGCGGCACCCCGCGCGCCGCCGGCCTGGTGGAGGAACTGCTCGGCTGAAACGGGACCGGCCGGGGCGGTGAGCGGTTCTCCGCGCTCAACGCCCCGGCCGGGCACTCCAGCTGAGGGAGTATCAGCCCTTGCGGGTGTTGATCTCCTCGGTGAGCTGGGGGACGACGTCGAAGAGGTCGCCGACGACGCCGTAGTCCACGAGGTCGAAGATCGGGGCCTCGGCGTCCTTGTTGACCGCGACGATGGTCTTCGAGGTCTGCATGCCGGCCCGGTGCTGGATCGCGCCGGAGATCCCGTTGGCGATGTACAGCTGCGGGGAGACGGACTTGCCGGTCTGGCCGACCTGGTTGGTGTGCGGGTACCAGCCCGCGTCCACCGCCGCACGCGAGGCGCCCACCGCGGCACCCAGCGAGTCCGCCAGGGCCTCGATGACCGCGAAGTTCTCCGCGCCGTTGACACCACGGCCACCGGAGACCACGATCGCGGCCTCCGTCAGCTCCGGACGGCCCGTCGACTCACGCGGCGTACGCGACAGCACCTTCGTACCCGTGGCGGCGGCGGAGAACTCCACCACCAGGGCCTCCACCGCACCCGCACCGGCGACCGCCTCGACCGGAGCCGAGTTCGGCTTCACCGTGATGACCGGGGTACCGTGCGTGATCCGGGACTTCGTGGTGAACGACGCGGCGAACGCCGACTGCGTCGCCACCGGACCCTGGTCACCGGCCTCCACGTCGACCGCGTCCGTGATGATGCCCGACCCGACCCGCACCGCGAGACGCGCCGCGATCTCCTTGCCCTCCGCCGAGGAGGACACCAGCACCGCGGCCGGGGACACCACCGCGAAGGCGGCCTGGAGCGCGTCCACCTTCGGCACAACGAGGTAGTCGGCGAACTCGGGGGCGTCGGCGGTCAGCACCTTGACCGCACCGTGCTCGGCGAGCACGGCGGCGGTGCCGGCGGCACCGGCACCCAACGCGACGGCAACCGGGTCACCGATACGCCGCGCGAGCGTCAGCAGCTCCAGCGTCGGCTTACGGACCGCACCATCCACATGATCGACAAAGACGAGAACTTCAGCCATCAGACCCACTCCTGCACATCAGCGAAAACGAACGACGGAACCCCGAAGCGGGATCAGATGAACTTCTGGCCGGCCAGGAACTCGGCCAGCTGCCTGCCGCCCTCGCCCTCGTCCTTCACGACCGTCCCCGCGGTACGGGCCGGACGCTCCGTCGCGGAATCCACCGCACTCCACGCACCCGCCAGACCCACCTCGTCCGCGTCGATCCCCAGATCATCCAGATCCAGGGACTTCACCGGCTTCTTCTTCGCCGCCATGATCCCCTTGAACGACGGATAACGCGCCTCACCCGACTGGTCCGTCACCGACACCACCGCCGGCAACGACGCCTCCAGCTCCTCCGACGCACTGTCCCCGTCACGACGCCCCCGCACCACACCACCCTCGACCGACACCTGCGACAGCAACGTCACCTGCGGCACACCCAGCCGCTCCGCGAGCAGCGCCGGAACCACACCCATCGCCCCGTCCGTCGACGCCATCCCCGAGACCACCAGGTCGTACCCGGTCTCCTCCACCGCCTTCGCCAGCACCAACGACGTACCCAGCACGTCCGTACCGTGCAGACCGTCGTCCTCGACGTGAACCGCCTTGTCCGCACCCATCGACAACGCCTTGCGCAACGCGTCCTTGGCATCCTCCGGACCCACCGTCAACACAGTGACCTCCGCATCACCAGCCGCCTCCGCGATCTGCAACGCCTGCTCGACCGCATACTCGTCCAGCTCCGACAACAGACCGTCGACATCCTCACGATCCAACGTCAGATCATCGGCAAAACGCCGGTCACCCGTCGCATCGGGCACATACTTCACACAGACAACGATCCTCAAGCTCACGCCGGCCTCTCCCTACCTGGTGGTGTCCTACGGGAATCTTAATGGCACTCAGTACCCTTCGTAAAGGTACCCAGTGCCGAACAGTCGCTTTCGGTGTTACGTTTCCGCCATGACCGAAGACCGCCGGCCGGCCAAGAAGCCCCCCATGCGTGACGTGCTCGCCGAGGCGGCCTTCGCGCTGTTCCTGGAGCGCGGGTTCGAGGGGACCACGGTGGACGACATCGTCGCCCGGGCCGGGGTGGGGCGGCGCTCCTTCTTCCGCTACTTCCCCTCCAAGGAGGACGCGGTCTTCCCCGACCACGAGGGGTGCCTCGCGGACATGACCGCCTTCCTGGCGGACGCCGACGGCACGGACCCGGTCGCCACGGTGTGCGACGGGGCCCGGCTGGTGCTGCGGATGTACGCGGAGAAGCCCGAGTTCTCCGTACAGCGCTACCGGCTCACCCGCGAGGTGCCCGGCCTTCGCACGTACGAGCTCTCCGTGGTGCGCCGTTACGAGCGGACCCTCGCCGGCTATCTGGAGCGGCGCTGGGCCGGGGACCCGGACGCCGGGCCCGACGCCGCCCTGCGTGCCGAGGTGATCGCCGCCTCGGTCGTCGCCGCGCACAACAACGGGCTGCGGTCCTGGCTGCGTTCGGGCGGCAAGGGTGATGCGGGGGCCGAGGTGGACCGGGCCCTGGAGCTGGTGCGCGCGGTGTGGGGCGGGGCGGACACGCGGCCCGCCGCACCCTCGCCGGAGCCTTCGCCGGACCCCGTGACCGCGCCCATGATCGCCCCCGTGACCTCCTCCGTGGGCGACGACGAGGTGATTGTCATGGTCGCGCGCAAGGGCGCCCCGATGTGGCGCGTGGTGCAGCACATCGAATCCGCGCTCGGCACCGCCTGACCGGCCCCGCGAGATTCGATCATCATTTCGCGGCACTCAGTGCCTTTACTCCTGGAACTAAGTGCCATACGGTGCCGGTGTGCCGCCGCCGAAGCTGCGGCGACCGAGTCGAGCGCGGGAGGCGGAACGTGTTCAGTACCGGAACCGACGTGATGGGGCGGCCGGCCCGCGAGGCGGCGGACGCGCACAGCCAGGAAGGGCTCGTCTATCAGGTGTGCCGCTGGTGCCACACCGCCTCCTTCCGCAAACTCCTGTGCCCCGTCTGCGCGTCGAGCGATCTCGAATCCGAGCACAGCGAGGGCCACGGCGTGGTCATCCGCTCCAACGTCGTCAACCGCTACTCGCGCGTGATGCGCAACGAGTCCCTGGTCCGCTTCCCCGAAGGCTTCGTCTACCGCTGCCGGATCGTGGGCGCGGCCCCGCACATGGTGAACGTCGGCGACCGGGTGCGACCCCTCGGCGGCCGCACCTCCGTGGCCGGCGAGGTCGTCCTCGAAGTCTGCGACCCGCCCGGCTCGGCCGGCTGGTACTGAGGGCACCACGCCCCGAAGTCATCCGATGAACTTTGCGCCCGCCCTTCACCCGGAGGGGCGGCGCCGCTACCATCGGGACGCGAAATGGGAGCGCTCCCACATCCGTTCACGCCCTTAACCGCCGTTGTCGGCGGCCCTGTTCGGAGGAGACGTTTCCGTGCGCAGAAGCGCAAGACCCTTCGCTGCCCTGGTGGCGGCACTCACCCTCACCGCCGGGCTCTTCGCCGCCGGTGCGCCGGCGTCGGCGAAGGACAACGACGCCGCGCCCATCGCCCAGGCATCCGATGTGTCCCTCGCGGCGGACACGTACGACTGGAAGAACGTCCGCATCGACGGCGGCGGTTTCGTCCCCGGGATCGTCTTCAACCGGACCGAGAAGAACCTCGCCTACGCCCGCACCGACATCGGCGGCGCCTACCGCTGGGACCAGTCGGGCAAGCGGTGGACGCCGTTGCTGGACTGGGTGGACTGGGACCACTGGGGCTGGACCGGCGTGGTGAGCCTCGCCTCGGACTCCGTCGACCCGGACAAGGTGTACGCCGCCGTGGGTACGTACACCAACGACTGGGACCCCACCAACGGCGCGGTGCTGCGGTCGTCGGACCGGGGCGCGACCTGGCAGGCGAGCACACTGCCCTTCAAGCTCGGCGGCAACATGCCGGGCCGGGGCATGGGCGAACGCCTCGCGGTCGACCCGAACAAGAACTCCGTGCTCTACCTCGGCGCGCCCAGCGGCAACGGCCTCTGGCGGTCCACCGATTCGGGCGCCACCTGGTCCGAGGTGACGGCCTTCCCCAACCCGGGGAACTACGCCCAGGACCCGACCGACACCAGCGGCTACGGCAACGACAACCAGGGCATCGTCTGGGTGACGTTCGACGAGCGCAGCGGCAGCGCGGGCAGCGCGACCCAGGACATCTACGTCGGGGTCGCCGACAAGGAGAACACCGTCTACCGCTCCACGGACGGCGGGTCCACCTGGTCGCGGATCGCCGGACAGCCGACCGGATACCTGGCGCACAAGGGCGTACTCGACTCCGACAACGGCTATCTGTATCTGACCCTCAGCGACACCGGCGGCCCGTACGACGGCGGCAAGGGACAGATCTGGCGGTACACCACCGCGACGGGGGAGTGGACGGACGTCAGCCCGGTCGCCGAGGCCGACACCTACTACGGCTTCAGCGGGCTCACCGTGGACCGGCAGCATCCCGGCACGGTGATGGCGACCGCGTACAGCTCCTGGTGGCCCGACACCCAGATCTTCCGCTCCACGGACAGCGGTGCGACCTGGACCCAGGCGTGGGACTACACCAGCTACCCCAACCGTTCCAACCGCTTCACCCAGGATGTCTCCTCGGTGCCGTGGCTGACCTGGGGCGCCAACCCGACGCCGCCGGAGACCACACCCAAGCTGGGCTGGATGACGGAGGCGCTGGAGATCGACCCGTTCGACTCCGACCGCATGATGTACGGGACCGGCGCGACGATCTACGGCACCGAGAACCTCACCGAATGGGACTCCGGCAGCCAGTTCGCGATCACCCCGATGGTGAAGGGCCTGGAGGAGACCGCAGTCAACGACCTGGCCAGCCCGCCGTCGGGCGCGCCGCTGCTCAGCGCGCTCGGTGACATCGGGGGCTTCCGGCACACCGACCTCGACGCCGTGCCGGACATGATGTTCACCTCGCCCAACCTCACCTCCACCACGAGCATCGACTTCGCCGAGAGCAGCCCGAACACGGTGGTCCGGGTCGGCAGCGCCGACGCCGCCCCGCACATCGGCTTCTCGACGGACAACGGCTCCAACTGGTTCCAGGGCTCCGAGCCGTCCGGGGTGACCG
This sequence comes from Streptomyces sp. NBC_00726, assembly GCF_045161735.1. Taxonomy (NCBI): domain Bacteria; kingdom Bacillati; phylum Actinomycetota; class Actinomycetes; order Kitasatosporales; family Streptomycetaceae; genus Streptomyces; species Streptomyces sp. NBC_00726. The sequence goes on from NZ_CP108983.1 coordinate 5,422,464, forward strand.
GCGGCGGCACCGTCGCGGCGGCGGCCGACGCGAGCGGCTTCGTCTGGAGCCCGGAGGGCACCGGTGTGTACCACACGACCGGGTACGGGAGTTCGTGGTCGGCGTCCACGGGGATACCGGAGGGCGCGACGGTCGAGTCGGACCGGGAGAACCCGGAGAAGTTCTACGGGTTCAAGGCCGGCACCTTCTACGTCTCCACGGACGGCGGCGCGACCTTCACGGCGAAGGCGTCGAGCGGCCTGCCCACCGAGGGCAACGTCCGCTTCAAGGCGGTCCCCGGCACCGAGGGCGACATCTGGCTCGCGGGCGGCGCCACGACGGGTGCGTACGGCCTGTGGCACTCGACCGACTCGGGGGCGACCTTCACGAAGCTGACCGGCGTCGACGAGGCGGACTCGGTCGGCTTCGGCAAGGCGGCGGCGGGCGCCTCGTACCAGACGCTGTTCGTCTCCGCGAAGATCGGCGGGGTACGCGGCATCTTCCGGTCCACCGACGCGGGCGCGACCTGGACCCGCATCAACGACGACGCCCACCAGTGGGGCTGGACCGGCGCCGCGATCACGGGCGACCCGCGCGTCTTCGGCCGGGTGTACGTGTCCACCAACGGGCGCGGGATCATGTACGGCGACTCGGCGGCCGGCGACGGCGGCACCGACCCGGGTACCGACCCTGGTACCGACCCCGGTACTGATCCGGGTACGGACCCGGGTGACGCGGCCTGTTCGGTGACGTACAAGGTCACCAACGAGTGGTCCGGCGGCTTCCAGGCCGATGTGACCCTCACCAACACCGGCAGCACCGAGCTGGACGGCTGGCAGCTCGCCTGGACCTTCCCGGACGGGCAGCAGGTCGGCCAGATGTGGAACGCGACGGCCGGTCAGGACGGGGCGAAGGTGACGGCCACCAACGTCTCCTGGAACGGCCGGGTGGCGCCGGGCGCGTCCGCGGGCTTCGGCTTCACGGGCACGCTGACCGGCGGCAACACGGCACCGGACGCCTTCTCGCTCGGCGAGGAGGTCTGCGCCACCGGCTGACGCGGGGCGCGGGGCCCCGCGCCGGGGGGCGGGCCGGGCGGCCCGGGCCCGTCCCCCGACACGGTCTTACTGGCCCCGTACAGGTTCGTCGGCCATACTGCCCGCCGTGGAGCAGCGCATAGACCCGAAGACCCAGCCCGCGTACGCCGCAGGGACCGACCCGGCGTACATCCCCGGTCTCACGGCCCCCCGACCCGCGGAAGCGGTGGAGGAGGAGCCGGAGAACACCGAGGAGCCCGCCCCCGCGGAAGCCGTCGCGGACGCCGTCGCCGAGCCGCCGGCCGACGAGGCGCCGGAGGCGAAGGAGGAGACCGAGGAGGACGAGCAGGAGGAGAGCGACGAAGAGGCCGCCGAGGGGCCCTCGTTCGAGGTGAGCGACCGGCGCGGCTCGATCTCGGCCGGGCCCGAGGGCGTCCGGTTCACGCTGGACGACCAGCAGGCGGACTTCGGCTGGGACGAGATCGGCGCGGTCGAGCTGAAGCCGGCCCGCCTCGGCCGCCGCTTCACCGTCACCGTCCACCTGTCGTCCCAGCGCTGGTTCAACGGCGAGGTCGAGGCGCCGTCCCGCGGCACCCTCAAGGAGTGGACCGAGGGCTTCGACGCGATCCTGGACACGCACTTCGAGGAGTCCTGACCGGGGGCGTTGCCCCCGAACCCCAGTCCTCGAACGCCGGACGGGCTGAAATCCAGCCCCGTCCGGTGTTTGAGGCGCGGTACGGCATCAGGCGTCCGCCAGCACCACCGAGCGCGTCAGGTGGCGCGGCGCGTCCGGGTCGAGCCCGCGCGCCGTGGCGCGGGCCACGGCCAGGCGCTGGACGCGGACCAGGTCGGCCAGCGGGTCCAGACCGCTCTCCACCCAGCGGGCGCCGGTCTCCAGGAGCTGTGCGCGCAGCCCCTCGGGCGCGGCGCCGAACATCCAGGTGGCGGTGGTGTCGGTGGCGATGGAGATCGGCCCGTGCCGGTACTCCATCGCGGCGTACGACTCGGTCCAGGACAGCGACGCCTCCTTCATCTTCAGCGCCGCCTCATTGGCGAGCCCGGTCGTCCAGCCGCTCCCGAGGAACGTGAACTGCGTGCAGTCCACCAGGCCCTCCGGCAGCGGCTCGGCCAGCGCCCGCTCCGCGTCCCGGACCACGGCGTCGGTGTGCAGACCGAGGTGCGCGCGCAGCAGCGTGAGCAGCGTGGTGGCGAACCGGGTCTGGACGACGGACCGTTCGTCCGCGAAGCCGAGGACGACGACCGCGTCGGCGGCGGTCATCACCGGGGTCTCCGGGTCGGCGGTGATGGCCACCGTGGGCGTGGTGCCGCGCAGCCGGCCGAGGAGTTCGAGGACCTCGGTCGTGGTGCCGGAGCGGGTGAGCGCGACGACCCGGTCGTAGCGGCGGCGGGCGGGGAACTCGGACGCGGCGAAGGCATCGGTCTCGCCCTGCCCGGACTCCTCACGGAGCGAGGCGTATGCCTGAGCCATGTAGAACGAGGTGCCGCAGCCGACGACGGCGACGCGCTCGCCCGGCGCGGGCAGCGCGGCGGCGTGACTCGGTGCCAGCTCCGCTGCGCGGCGCCAGCACTCCGGCTGACTGGCGATCTCGGTCTCGACAAATGACACTTTTGCACTCCGTACTGGTGATGGGATGCTCGTTTACGCACGTTACTCGCGATGAGCGAGCATTATCAAGCATTCCGCGTGCACGGGGCTTGACTCGCCGGAGCCTTGTGCGACCCTTGCGCCTGTCCGGTGATCGCGCCCAAGGGGATGGGCGCACGCAGCCCGGACCCGTGAGGAGAACCGTCTTGTCCAGGGATGCCCGGTGGAACGCGCTGCTGGAACTCGTAGGTAAGAACGGCCGGGTGGACGTCGAGGACGCGGCGAAGGCGCTGGACGTCTCGGCCGCGACCATCCGGCGCGACCTGGACCAGCTCGCCGAGCAGCAACTTCTCACCCGCACCAGGGGCGGCGCGATCGCCCACGGCGTCAGCTACGAGCTGGCCCTCCGGTACAAGACGGGGCGCAACGCCCCGGAGAAGCAGGCCATCGGCCGCGCCGTCGCCGAACTCGTCGCGGTCGGCGAGGTCGTCGGCCTCACCGGCGGCACCACCATCACCGAGGTGGCCCGCTCGCTCGCCGTCCGCGCGGACCTGGTGGGCGACGGCGCCGGCGGCGCGGCGGGGCAGCCGACGCTGACGGTGGTGACCAACGCCCTCAACATCGCCAACGAGCTGGTGATCCGGCCGCAGATCAAGATGGTCGTCACCGGCGGAGTCGCCAGGCCCCAGTCGTACGAGCTGACCGGCCCGCTGGCCAGCGGGGTGCTCGGCGAGATCACGCTCGACGTGGCCGTGCTCGGCGTCAACGCCATCGACACCGAACGCGGCGCGTACGTCCACCACGAGGGCGAGGCCAGCATCAACCGGCTGCTCGCCCAGCAGGCCCAGCGCGTGGTGGTCGCCGCCGACTCCTCGAAGATCGGCAAGCGGGCCTTCGCCCGGGTCTGCGACCTCTCCCTGGTCGACTTCCTGGTCACCGACCGGGGTATCGCCCCCGAGGCGTCCGCCCGCTTCACCGAGGCCGGCGTCACGGTCATAGCCGTCTGACTCCTCGCCGCACCCGCAGCGGGCCGCCGCGACCTCGCGTGGCGGCCCGCTTTTTCGCGCATACCCCCACCGCATCCGATGACTCTTGCCGCGTATAAATGTTTGCTTCTTCATCGAAATGAACAATTCTTGCCATGCAGCCGCGCGGCCATCGGGCTCGGCCTGTGCCGGTCCATCGCGATGTCGGCCGAACGCGGCCAGGTCCGTTCCTGACGGCTGGATCAAGGCCCCCGGCGCACCGCTTCCACGCGGTCGCGACGGGGGCTTTTCGGCGTCTGTTTTCAGCCATGCTCAGTGGGTAATCGGCCCCTTCCGGTTTGACAGCGCCCTCTCCCGTAATGGTGACGAAGGCGGTCCGAAGTGGTGCCGTACGGTCACCGCCCAGTCGCTCGTGCAGTGGGTCAAGGTCTGTTTTCAGCCAAACACGTGCCTATCTGGCCAGGTTCGAACGCGCGACCGGAAACCGGTCGGCATAATCGCGTCCATGTCGATCACGGGTGGGGATGTCGTTGACCTTGGCAGGGGCCTGTACGCCTGGCTCCCGCCGAAGCGTGGCTGGGGGCTGGCCAACTGCGGCCTGCTCGTCTCGCCCCGTGGCGCGCTGTGGATCGACACGCCGTACGACCCGGTGCTCGCCGGCCAGTTCCTCGACGAGTCCACCAAGCGGCTGCCCGACGGCGTCACCATCGACCGGGTGGTCGTCACGCACGCCAACGGCGACCACTTCTGGGGCGCCGGTGTGCTCCCGGACGCCGAGATCATCGTGACCCGCGAGGCCAGGGAGCACATCCACTACGAGCCCTCGCCGCAGCAGCAGCACGCGCTCGTCACCGGAGCCGACCCGGCCACCCCGCTCGGCGCCTACCTCGCCCGCCACTTCGGCCCGTTCGACTGGTCGCGGACCGATCCCGTCCGGCCGACCACCTACTTCACCGGCGAGCTCGAACTGAGCCTCGGCGACTACCCGGTGCAGATCACCTCGCTCGCCCCCGCGCACACCACCGGCGATCTGATGGTCCACCTGCCCGCCCAGTCCACCGTGTTCAGCGGCGACATCATCTTCTCGACGTCCGACGCGCAGCCCGGCGACCACCCGATCCACTGGGAGGGCCCGCTGAGCAACATCATCGGCGCCTGCGAACAGGTGCTGGCCACCGGCGCCGAAACGATCGTCCCCGGCCACGGCCCCGTCCTCGACCGGAACGGCGTCCGCGAGCACATCGCGTACCTCGAACACATCCAGGAGCGCGCCCACGCCCTGCACGCCGCGGGCGTCCCCGCCATCGACGCGGCCCGCCGGGTCATCGCCGAGGGCCGCTACCCGGGACTCGGCCTGCCCGAGCGGCTGGTGGTCACCATCGGCAGCGAATACCGGCAGCTCGACGGCTCGGAGCGGCGCAGCGTCGTCCAGGTCATGACCGACGTCGCCACGGTCGCACACGAAGTGGAGCAGGCCGGTGAGCCGGCGGGCAGCGCGGGCTGACCGCGCGGCCCCGCCCCGCGCGCACCGGCGGACCGACCCGACGAGAGAAACGCGGTAACGGCATGGCATGGATCGTCGCAGTGATCGCCGTCGTCGCCGCGGTGGCGGGCTTCACGCGCGCCTACCGGACCGGCCTCCTGGAACAGCAGGCCGTCACCCGCGCCGAACTCGCCGAACGCCAGGCCAAGGCCGCCGAGGCGCGCACCGCCGCCCTCCTGGACGAGATCCGGCAGCTCGCGCGCAGGCGGATACCCGCCGCCGCCCTCGCCCTCTCCCACCCCAGCGCCACCGTCCCCGGACTGCGCGAGGCGGCCGAGGTCGACGGCGGCGCCGCCCTCCTGCTCACCGAGGCCGTCCAGGCCGCGCGGACCGCCGTCCTCGAAGAGCGCGGCCGCGTCGACGCGGCGGCCCGCGCCGCGATGCGCGGCACCTCCGCCAAGATCCAGTCACTCCTGAACCAGTCCCAGCAGCTGCTGCACGAGCTCCAGCACGAGTACGACGACCCGCGCATCCTCCAGCTCGACTTCCGCAACGAACTCGCGCTGCGCCGCACCCAGTCCACCGCCGTCCTGTGCGACGCCTGGCCCGGACTCGCCCGGCAGAACTCGCCCCTGGTCGAGATCGTCCTCGGCGCCCAGTCCCGGGTCGCCGGCTACGAGCGGATCAAGGTCTCCAACCATCTGCGCGACGAACGCCTCGCGCTCGCCGCCCGCGCCGCCGAACCCCTCGCCATCGCCCTGGCCGAACTCCTCGCCAACGCCACCGCGTACTCCCACCCCGACACCGACGTCCAGGTCACCGTCCAGCAGAGCGGCGGCCGGGGCGCGTTCCTCGTCGTGGACGACGCCGGCATCGGCATGGACGAGGACGCCCTCGAACGGGCCCGCGCCCTGCTCGCCGGACCCGCCGAGGTCCTGCTCACCGAGCTCGGCGACCCGCCGCAGACCGGCTTCGCGGTCGTCGGCCGGCTCGTCGTCCAGTACGGCTTCGACTGCCACATCGAGGCGTCCCCGTTCGGCGGCATGCGGACCATCCTGCGCGTCCCGGCCCACCTGCTCACCGTGCTGGACGAGGACCGGAACCTCTCCGCCCTCGCCCCGGCGCCCATGACGGCCGCCCCGGCCCAGCCCGCCCCGGCCGGCACGGACACCCCCGCGCCGGACGCCGCCGAGCCCACCGGACTGCCCAGCCGGCGCCGACGGGCGCCGCGCCGCACCCCCGCCGCGGCCCCCGCCACCCGGGCCGCCGAGCCGGACGCCGCCCAGCCCGCCCGTACTCCGGAGGCGGCAGGGGCTTCCTGGGCGGCCCTCCAGCAGGGCACCCTCAACGGCAGGAGCGTCACCGGGCGGCCCCCCGCACCGGACACCGGCGCCCCCGACCACCAGGACGACCAAGGAGACGACGAGAAGTGAGCGCCCCCAGCCCCAACTCAGGCGACCTCGCATGGGTGCTGACCCCGCTGCTTGAGCTGCCCGGAGTCCAGCACGCCGTGGTCGCCACCGGCGACGGCCTGGTCGAAGGCGCCTCCCCCGGCCTCGACCGGGCCTCCGGCGAACGGGTCGCCGCGATGACCGCCACCCTGCACGCCGCCGCCCGCGCCTTCACCACCGCCTTCACCGACGCCGAGGCCCCGCAACTGGCCCAGACCGTCGTGGAGTCGGACCTGGGCTTCGCCATCGTCGTACCGGCGGGCCGCAACACCACCCTCGCCCTGTTCGCCGAACCCGGCGCCAAACTCGGCGACATCGCCTACCAGATGCAGGTCCAGGTCACCGCGCTTACCCGGGCGATGCACGCACCCGCCCGCCAATCGGACACCGCCGCCCGGCCATGACCCCCGGCCCAGCACGCCGTCTGATCCCCGCCTATCTGGTCACCGGCGGCAGGTCCCGCCCCGCCGGCCCCGCCCTCGACCGGCTCGCCGTCCTCGTACGCACCGACGCGCCCGTGCCCGACGACGCCGGAACCCAGGCCCGCAGACTCTGCGACCTGCTGGAACCGGGTGCCCTCACCGTCGTCGAGTGCGCGGCCCACCTGGACCTGCCGGTCAGTGCCACCGTCTTCCTGGCCACGGACCTCGCGGCCACCGGACTACTGCTCACCCGACCGCCGATACCCAGTGCCGGGCAGATCGACAGGTCGCTTGTCGAGAGGCTGCTCGATGGACTCCGCTCCCTCCCCTGACCGGACCGGCGTCGGCTATCTGCCGGCCGCCGCCCGGACCCTGATGAAACTCGTCGTCACGGGCCCCTTCGGCGTGGGCAAGACCACCCTGATCCGCACCCTCTCGGAGATCGCCACCCTGCACACCGAGGAGGCGATGACCCAGTCCAGCACCCGCGTCGACTCCACCGCCGGACTCCCCGACAAGACCACCACCACGGTCGCCATCGACTTCGGCCGCCTCACCGTCCTTGACGACCTGGTGCTCTACATGTTCGGCACCCCCGGCCAGGAACGGTTCCTGCCGCTGTGGGAGGACATCGCGCGCGGCGCCCTCGGCGCGCTCGTCCTCGTGGACACCCGGCGGCTCGCCGACTCCTTCGCCGTGATGGACATGGTCGAGGAGCAGGGACTGCCGTACGCCGTCGCGGTGAACCGTTTCCCCGACGCCCCCGCACACAGCGACGAGGTCCTGCGCAAACACCTCGACCTGGACGACACCACCCCGCTCATCCAGTGCGACGCGCGTGAGCGGCGCGGCAGCATCGACGCCCTGATCGCACTCGCCGAACACGTGCTGACCCGCATGCCGCAGCCCGAGGACGCCTCATGACCACGTACGCACCGCCGCCGCAGCCCCTCGCGCTGTTCGGCCCGGCCTTCGCGGCCGACCCGCGGGGCCACTACCGCGCCCTGCGCGAGCACGGCCCGCTCGCGCCGGTGCGGATCGCCCCCGACGTCGAGGCGCTGCTGGTCACGGACTACCAGGCCGCCATCGACCTGCTCCGCGACACCCACACCTTCAGCAAGGACCCCCGCGCCTGGCAGGCGACCATTCCGCCGGACTCGCCGGTGCTGCCCGTGCTCGGACACCGGCCCACCGCCCTGTTCAGCGACGGCGCGGTGCACGCCCGCTACCGCGAGGCCATCAACGACAGCCTCGCGCTGATCGAACCGCACGTCCTGCGCGCCGAGGTCGCCCGCGTCGCCCGCCAGCTCATCGGCCGGTTCGCCGCCACCGGCAGCGGCGACCTCATCGCCCAGTACGCCCGCCGGCTCCCCATGCACATCTTCGTCACCTGGTTCGGCGCCGACCCCGAGGACGGCGAACGCATCGTGGACGGGGTCGCCGGGATGATGAACTCGGCCGCCGACGCCGCCGCCGCGTACGCCGATCTGGTCGACGTCGTCACCCGACTCGTCGCCGACCGGCGCGCCCGGCCGCGCCGCGACCTGACCTCGTACTTCCTCGCCCACCCGGCGGGGCTCGACAACGACGAGACGGTACGTCAGATCACCCTGGTGATGAGCGCCGGCAACGACCCGATGACCAACCTCATCGGCAACGCCACGCTCCACATGCTCACCGACGAACGCTACGCGGGCTCGCTGCACGGCGGCGCGATGACCGCCCACGAGGCGATCAACGAGGTGCTGTGGCGCGACCCGCCGATCGCCAATCTGGCGGCCCACTACCCGCGCCACGACACCGAGTTCCACGGCGTCCGGCTGAGTGCCGGACAGCTCGTCCTGGTCTCCTACGCCGCCGCCAACTCCCAGTCCCCGCCGCCCGCGTCCGACGACGGACTCCGGTCCGGGGCCAGCGCCCATCTCGCCTGGTCGGCCGGGCCCCACCGCTGCCCCGCCAAGCAGCCGGCCCTGCTCATCGCGATGACCGCCATCGAACAGCTCACCAGCCTCCTGTGCGACGCGCGGCTCGCCGTGCCGCCGGACGAGCTGCTGTGGCGCCCCGGCCCGTTCCACCGCGCGCTGGCCCACCTCCCGATCCGCTTCACCCCGCTGGACACCGCCGCCCCGAGCGGCGCCATCACGGTCGCGGAGCCCTCGGACGTGATTCCGGCGGCGGCAATCGACTCCTGAGCCGTGTCGCTCGTAGGCCGAACGGGTGAGGGAGGGGACAATCGCCCGATGAACAGTGAGCGTGACCGGCACAACGCCGACCGATGTGCCGACGGGGTGGTCCGGTGAGCAGGTACGACAGGTACGACGTCACGGACGAGCAGTGGGAGGGGCTGGCCCAGGTCGTACCGCTGCGCAGCCGCAACGAGTGGCCCTCCCGGGTGGACCACCGGGCCGTCCGGGACGATCCGGAGCCCGCCGAGCAGCGGCGCATGGTGGTGCTGCGGGTCCAGGTGTTCGCCGACGCCCGCGAGGTCGCGGAGTACCTGGTCGCCCAGGTGCCGGTGCTGCTCGACCTGACCAGCGCGGAGGCCGATGTGGCCAAGCGCATCCTGGACTTCGCCAGCGGTGTCGTCTTCGGGCTCGGCAGCGGCATGCACCGGGTGGACCGCAACGTCTTCCTGCTGTCGCCCGCCGGCATGGAGGTCGAGGGCGTCACGGCGGCCGGGGTGCCGGGGGTGTAGGCGGAGCGGTGACCGAACTCGACGTACGGACCCTCCAGCGGCGGCTGGCCGCGTTCGCGGACGCGCGCGACTGGGGGCAGTACCACACCCCGAAGAACCTGGCCTCGGCACTGAGCGTGGAGGCCGCCGAACTCCTGGAAATCTTCCAGTGGCTGACGCCCGAGCAGTCGGCGCGGGTCATGGCGGACCCGGAGCGGGCGCCGCGTGTGGCGGACGAGGTCGCGGATGTGCTCGCGTATCTCCTCCAGTTCTGCGAGGCGCTGGGGATCGACGTCCTCGCGGCGCTCGCGGCCAAGATCGAACGGAATGAGTCGCGCTTCCCGGTCCCGGGATCAACGAGCGACCAAGATCGTCACTCTTCGGAGTGATCGACTTATCCACATTCGATTGAGTGTCCACAGATTTCCGAATTCCTCTGGTGTTTCGGTGCGATAACCCTCACTGTGGGTAATGAACGTGGTGAGTGGGTTTTCCGCAGCGACGAGCGGGATTTCGCGTCGAACGGGGGCAGTCGATGGAAGCGGAACGGCTGGTAGCGGTCATCAGGCAGGCGCTGGCGCAGAGCCGGGGCACGCCGGACATCATCGCCGAGGCGTGGCAGGCGCAGGCCCTGGCCCAGGCGGTCGGCAGCCGGCTGGCCGCGGCCGGTCCCAAGGAGCTGCGGGCCGAGGCGGGCGCCCTCAGCGAGACCGGGGGCAGGAGCAGCGGCGCGCTCGACCATCCGGCGGCCCGCGCCGGGGTGGCCCGCGCGGCCCGGCTGACCGAGGTCGCCGATCCCCGCGCGGCCCTGACGGGCCTCGCCGCGCTGCTCGGGGAGGTCGGCATGGCGCTGGTCGGGGTGGCGTGCGAGACCGATGAGCAGAGCCTGTACTGGCAGTGCATGGAGGCGATCGACGCCGCCGACGAGTCCACGGACCGGGTCCGCTCCATGCTCCGTCTCCTCGACGAACGGGAGCGCGAACAGCGGGAGGACCTGGAGCGCGGCCGGGAGCGGGACGGCCCGCACGGGATACTGCGCGCGTCGGTGGGCCCGGTGACCGGTATCCAGTGAGCGGTACGTAGACCGGTACGCACTCCGATGCGCCTTCCGGTACGCCCTCCGAGGCCGCGACGCCGAGCGGCCGGTGTCCCGGATAAGGGCGGGCGGCGCGCGCGGGTGCAGGATGGAGGCATGGATCTTCGCATCTTCACCGAGCCCCAGCAGGGCGCGAGCTACGACACCCTCCTCACCGTCGCCAAGGCCACCGAGGACCTCGGCTTCGACGCCTTCTACCGGTCCGACCACTATCTGCGCATGGGCCAGGGCGACGGCCTGCCCGGCCCGACGGACGCCTGGATCACCCTGGCCGGACTGGCCCGCGAGACCAAGCGCATCCGCCTGGGCACGCTGATGACGGCGGGCACCTTCCGGCTCCCCGGTGTCCTCGCGATCCAGGTCGCGCAGGTCGACCAGATGTCCGGCGGCCGGGTCGAACTGGGCCTGGGAGCGGGCTGGTTCGAGGAGGAGCACAAGGCGTACGGCATCCCGTTCCCGAAGGAGAAGTTCGGCCGGCTTGAGGAGCAGCTCGCGATCGTCACGGGGCTGTGGGCGACCGAGGTCGGCAAGACGTTCAGCTATGACGGCACGTACTACCAGCTGACGGACTCACCGGCGCTGCCCAAGCCGGCGCAGACCAAGATCCCGGTGCTGATCGGCGGGCACGGCGCGAAGCGCACCCCGCGCCTCGCCGCCCAGTACGCGGACGAGTTCAACATCCCGTTCGCCTCGCTGGAGGACAGCGAGCAGCAGTTCGGCCGGGTCCGGGAGGCGGCCGAGGCGGCGGGCCGCACCCCCGGCGACCTGGTGTACTCCAACGCGCTGGTCGTCTGCGTCGGCCGGGACGACGCGGAGGTGGCGCGCCGGGCCGCCGTCATCGGCCGGGACGTGGCCGAGCTGAAGGCCAACGGGCTCGCGGGGTCGCCCGCCGAGGTGGTCGACAAGATCGGGCGGTACGCGGCGATCGGGGCGTCGCGGATCTACCTCCAGGTCCTCGACCTGGACGACCTGGACCACCTGGACCTGATCGCGTCCCAGGTCCAGTCCCAGCTGGGCTGAGAGCGGGGACGCGATGACACCGGGGCCCGCCCGTCCGCTGGCCGCCGCGCTGGCCGAGGGCACGGTCGTTCTCGACGGCGGGCTGTCCAACCAGCTGGAGGCGCAGGGCTGCGATCTGTCCGACGAGCTGTGGTCCGCCCGGCTGCTCGCCGACGGACCCGGGCAGATCGAGGCCGCCCACACGGCGTACGTGCGGGCGGGGGCCCAGGTGCTCATCACGGCCAGTTACCAGGCGAGCTACGAGGGGCTCGGGCGGCGCGGCATCGGGCGGGACGAGGCGGACCGGCTCTTCGCCCGCAGCGTGGAGCTGGCCCGCCGGGCGGCCGGCACGGTGGACCGGGACGTCTGGGTCGCGGCCTCGGTCGGCCCTTACGGGGCGGTGACGGCGGACGGCGCGGAGTACCGGGGCCGCTACGGACTCACCGTCCGTGAGCTGGAGCGCTTCCACCGCCCCCGCGTCGAGGCGCTGGCCGCCGCCGGGCCCGACGCGCTGGCCCTGGAGACGGTGCCGGACATGGACGAGGCGCGGGCGCTGCTGCGGGTGGCGGGGGACTGCGGGCTGCCGGTCTGGCTCTCCTACACCGTGTCCGGGGACCGGACCCGGGCCGGACAGCCCCTGGACGAGGCGTTCGCCCTGGCCCGGGCGCACGACGAGGTGATCGCGGTAGGCGTCAACTGCTGCACCCCCGCCGACACGGAGGCCGCCGCCCGGACGGCGGTGGAGGCGACGGGCAAGCCGGCCGTGGTCTACCCGAACAGCGGCGAGGACTGGGACGCGGCGTCGGGGACGTGGGGCGGGGGTGCTACGTTCGGCCCCGGTCGGGTGGAGGCGTGGCAGCGGGCCGGTGCCCGGCTGGTCGGCGGCTGCTGCCGGGTGGGGCCGGCGGAGATCGCGGAGATCGCGGGGCTGGTGGCGGCGGGAGGCGGCCGGGAGGCCGGGTGACTCCAGCGGCGGGGCGGGGCAGGGGAGGGCCCCGGGAAATTGCCTGGTGGGGGAAGGGTGGGCGGATCATACTCAAACGTGTGTTCTTGACGATCAGTACCACCGGCTCCCCGGAACGCCCTGCCACCGACCTCGGGTTTCTGCTGCACAAGCATCCCGAGCGGGCGCAGGCGTTCTCCACCTCCCACGGCACCGCGCACGTCTTCTATCCCGAGGCGTCCGCGGAGCGGTGCACGGCGGCCCTGCTGCTGGAGGTCGATCCCATCGCGCTGGTGCGCAAGGGGAAGGGCAAGGGCCGGGGCGGGGCGCCCGACGCCGCGCTCGCGCAGTACGTCAACGACCGCCCCTACGCGGCATCCTCGCTGCTGTCCGTCGCGATGAGCACCGTCTTCAAGTCCGCGCTGAGCGGCGCCTGCAAGGCGATGCCCGAGCGGGCGGCGGCCCCCATGGAGCTGCGGATCGAAGTGCCCGCCCTGCCGGCCCGTGGTGGTGCCGAGCTGGTGCGCAAGCTCTTCGGTCCGCTCGGATGGACGCGGGTGGCGGCGGAGCCCGTACCGCTGGACGAGACGTTCCCGGAGTGGGGCGACTCGCGGTACGTACGGCTGGTGCTCGAAGGCGAGCTGCGGCTCGCCGACGCGCTGCGCCAGCTGTACGTGCTGCTGCCGGTCCTCGACGACGCCAAGCACTACTGGGTGGCGCCCGACGAGGTGGACAAGCTGCTGCGCGCGGGCGAGGGGTGGCTGGCGGAGCACCCCGAGCACAAGCTCATCACCAGCCGGTACCTGGCGCGGCGCTGGGGGCTCACCCGGCAGGCCATGGAGCGGCTGGAGCTGGTGCGGCTCGCGGAGGCGGACGACCTCGACGTCGAGAGCGTCGACAACGCGGTGGACGAGCGCTCCGACACCGAGGAGCGGCCGGTGCCGCTCGCCGTGCACCGCCGGGACGCGATCCTGGCCGCGCTCACCGCCGCCGGAGCCGGCCGGGTGCTCGACCTGGGCTGCGGACAGGGGCAGTTGGTGCAGGCGCTGCTGAAGGACCCGCGCTTCACGGAGATCGTCGGCCTCGATGTGTCCATGCGCGCCCTGACCATCGCCTCGCGCCGGCTGAAGCTGGACCGGATGGGCGAGCGGCAGGCCGCCCGCGTGACACTGCGCCAGGGCTCCCTGACGTACACCGACAAGCGGCTCAAGGGCTACGACGCGGCGGTGCTCAGCGAGGTCATCGAGCACCTGGACCCGGAGCGGCTGCCCGCCCTGGAGTTCGCCGTGTTCGGCTCCGCGCGCCCCCGCACGGTCCTCGTGACCACGCCCAACGTCGAGTACAACGTCCGCTGGGAGACCCTTCCGGCCGGCCACACCCGCCACGGCGACCACCGCTTCGAGTGGACCCGGGCCGAATTCCGGTCCTGGGCCGATGCGGTGGCCGCACGGCACGGGTACGGCGTCGCCCACGTGCCCATCGGCCCGGACGACCCCGAGGTCGGCCCGCCCACCCAGATGGCTGTGTTCACGACGGGCACCGCCACCACCGACGAGACCCAGAAGGAGGCGAAAGCCGCATGACCACCAACGACAACGAGCGTGCCCCGCGCACCCTCCCCGTCACCGACCTCTCCCTCGTCGTGCTCATCGGCGCCAGCGGCTCCGGCAAGTCCACCTTCGCGCGGCGGCACTTCAAGCCGACCGAGGTCATCTCCTCGGACTTCTGCCGGGGCCTCGTCGCCGACGACGAGAACGACCAGAGCGCCAGCAAGGACGCCTTCGACGTCCTGCACTACATCGCGGGCAAGCGCCTCGCCGCCGGCCGGCTGACCGTCGTGGACGCCACGAACGTGCAGCCGGAGGCCCGCCGCCAGCTCGTCCGGGTGGCCCGGGAGCACGACGTGCTGCCCATCGCCATCGTGCTCGACCTGCCCGAAGAGGTCTGCCTCGCCCGCAACGCGGCCCGCCCGGACCGCGCCGACATGCCCCGCCACGTCATCCAGCGCCACCGCCGCGAGCTGCGCCGCTCCCTGCGCGGCCTGGAGCGCGAGGGCTTCCGCAAGGTGCACATCCTGCGCTCCGAGGACGAGGCCGAGCAGGCCGAAGTCGTGCTGGAGCGCCGCTACAACGACCTGCGCCACCTCACCGGACCGTTCGACATCATCGGCGACATCCACGGCTGCCGCTCCGAGCTGGACACCCTCCTCGGCAAGCTGGGTTACGTGGACGGCGCCCACCCCGAGGGCCGCACCGCGGTCTTCGTCGGCGACCTGGTCGACCGCGGCCCCGACAGCCCCGGCGTCCTGCGCCGCGTGATGTCGATGGTGGCCGACGGCAACGCGCTGTGCGTCCCCGGCAACCACGAGAACAAGCTCGGCCGTCACCTCAAGGGCCGCAAGGTCCAGCTCACCCACGGCCTCGCCGAGACCGTCGAGCAGCTGGAGCGGGAGGACGCCGAGGACCCGGACTTCCGCAAGCAGGTCGGCGCGTTCATCGACGGGCTCGTCAGCCACTACGTGCTGGACGGCGGCCGGCTCGTCGTCTGCCACGCCGGGCTGCCCGAGAAGTACCACGGCCGCACCTCCGGCCGGGTCCGCTCGCACGCGCTGTACGGGGAGACCACCGGCGAGACCGACGAGTTCGGGCTGCCCGTGCGCTACCCGTGGGCCGAGGACTACCGGGGCAGCGCCGCCGTGGTCTACGGCCACACGCCCGTGCCCAACACCTCGTGGATCAACAACACCATCTGCCTGGACACCGGTGCCGTCTTCGGCGGGAAGATGACCGCGCTGCGCTGGCCGGAGCGCGAGCTCGTCGACGTACCGGCGGAGCGGGTCTGGTACGAGCCCGTGAAGCCGCTGGAGACGGAGGCGCCCGGCGGCCGGGAGGGCAGGCCGCTGGACCTGGACGACGTGCAGGGCCGCCGGATCGTGGAGACCCGGCACATGGGCCGCCTCGCCGTTCGCGAGGAGAACGCGGCCGCCGCCCTGGAGGTCATGAGCCGGTTCGCGGTCGACCCCCGGCTGCTGCCCTACCTGCCGCCGACCATGGCCCCCACCGCCACCTCCCGCGAGGACGGCTACCTGGAGCACCCGGCCGAGGCGTTCGGCGAGTACCGGGCGGCCGGTGTGGCGAAGGTCGTGTGCGAGGAGAAGCACATGGGCTCCCGCGCCGTGGCCCTGGTCTGCAAGGACGCCACCGCCGCCCGGGAGTGCTTCGGCACCGCGGACGGCGGGCCCGCCGGCGCGCTGTACACCCGCACCGGCCGCCCGTTCCTGGACGACTCCGCGCTCACCGAGACGGTCCTCGGGCGGCTGCGCGCGGCCGTGACCGCGGCCGGGCTGTGGGAGGAGTGGGGCACCGACTGGGTGCTGCTCGATGCCGAGCTGATGCCCTGGTCCCTGAAGGCGCGCGGCCTGCTTCGCTCGCAGTACGCGGCCGTGGGCGCCGCGTCCGGCGCGGTGTTCCCCGCCGCCACCGGGGCCCTCGCGGCGGCCGCCGCGCGCGGCGTCGACGTGGGCCCGCTCGCGGACCGGCAGCGGGCGCGGGCCGGCGACGCGGCGGCGTTCACGGCGGCGTACCGGCGCTACTGCTGGGACACCGACGGGCTGGACGGCGTGCGCCTCGCGCCGTTCCAGATCCTCGCCGTACAGGGCCGCTCCCTCGCCTCCGTACCGCATGACGAGCAGCTGGCCTGGCTGGACCGGCTGGTCGAGCACGACCCCACCGGGCTGCTCCAGGTCACCCGGCGGCTCGTCGTGGACACCGCCGACGATGCGTCCGTCCGCGCGGGTACCGACTGGTGGCTGGAGATGACCGGCCGGGGCGGTGAGGGCATGGTCGTCAAGCCGCTCGGCGCGCTCGTCCGGGATGCCAAGGGCCGTCTGGTGCAGCCCGGCATCAAGGTGCGCGGCCGGGAGTACCTGCGGATCATCTACGGCCCCGAGTACACCCGCCCGGACAACCTGGACCGGCTGCGCGGCCGCTTCCTCGGCCACAAGCGCTCGCTGGCCCTGCGCGAATACGCCCTCGGTCTGGAGGCCCTGGACCGGCTCGCGGACGGGGAGCCGCTGTGGCGGGTCCACGAAGCGGTGTTCGCCGTCCTGGCGTTGGAGTCAGAGCCGGTGGACCCCCGGCTCTGAGGACGCGTCGGGCTGGGCCGGCGGAACAGGCTGGCGATTCGCCGGGTGAACGGCGCGCCGCGCGGTGAGGATGTGGGCATGGGATTCCATGTCGACTCCGAGGCCGGGCGGCTGCGCCGCGTCATCCTGCACCGCCCCGATCTGGAACTGAAACGGCTCACGCCGAGCAACAAGGACGCGCTCCTGTTCGACGACGTGCTCTGGGTGCGCCGGGCCCGCCAGGAGCACGACGGCTTCGCGGACGTGCTGCGCGACCGGGGCGTCGAGGTGCACCTGTTCGGCGATCTGCTCCGCGAGGCGCTGGAGATCCCGGTCGCCCGGCGCCTCGTGCTGGACCGGGTCTTCGCCGAGAAGGAGTACGGCCCGCTCGCCACCGAGCATCTGCGCGCCGCCTTCGAGGAGTTGACCGCCGCCGAGCTGTGCGGGGCGCTGGTCGGCGGAATGACCAAGCGGGAGTTCCTGGAACGGCACAAGGAGCCGGTCTCGGTGCGCTTCCATGTCATGGACCTGGACGACTTCCTGCTCGGGCCGCTCCCCAACCACCTGTTCACCCGGGACACCTCGGCCTGGATCTACGACGGCGTTTCCATCAACGCCATGCGCTGGCCCGCCCGGCAGCGCGAGACGGTCCACTTCGAGGCGATCTACCGCCACCACCCGCTGTTCACCGGCCCGGAGGCGGGTGCCTTCCACCACTGGTCCGAGGGGCAGGACGACTACCCTTCCACCATCGAGGGCGGTGACGTCCTCGTCATCGGCAACGGCGCCGTGCTCATCGGGATGAGCGAGCGCACCACCCCGCAGGCCGTCGAGATGCTGGCCCGGGGGCTCTTCGACGCGGGCTCGGCCCGGACCATCGTGGCGCTGGACATGCCCAAGAGCCGGGCCTTCATGCACCTGGACACCGTGATGACCATGGTCGACGGGGACACCTTCACCAAGTACGCGGGCCTCGGCATGCTCCGCTCGTACACCATCGAGCCCGGCGACGGCCCGCGCGACCTCAAGGTCACCGACCATCCGCCCGAGCAGATGCACACCGCCATCGCCGAAGCGCTCGGGCTCGGCTCGATCCGGGTGCTCACCGCGACCCAGGACGTGCACGCGGCCGAGCGCGAGCAGTGGGACGACGGCTGCAACGTGCTCGCCGTCGAACCCGGCGTCGTCGTCGCGTACGAGCGCAACGCCACCACCAACACGCATCTGCGCCGCCAGGGCATCGAGGTCATCGAGATCCGGGGCAGCGAGCTGGGCCGGGGCCGGGGCGGTCC
This sequence comes from Streptomyces sp. NBC_00726, assembly GCF_045161735.1. Taxonomy (NCBI): domain Bacteria; kingdom Bacillati; phylum Actinomycetota; class Actinomycetes; order Kitasatosporales; family Streptomycetaceae; genus Streptomyces; species Streptomyces sp. NBC_00726. The sequence continues at coordinate 5,440,552 of NZ_CP108983.1, forward strand.
GCGCTGCATGAGCTGCCCGGTGGTGCGGGACCCGGTGTGACGGGGCGGCGGCGGGGCATCCGTACCGCGAGACGGGCCTGTATAGCGATGCATTGCGTCGTATAGGGTTCCAGCGTTACGGTATGCGTCCCCCCGTCCGACCCAGGAGCAGTCACCATGGCCATAGACCTCGCAGGCCGCCACTTCCTCAAGGAGCTGGACTTCACGGGCGCGGAGTTCCGCGGCCTGATCGAGCTGGCCGCCGAGCTCAAGGCTGCCAAGAAGTCGGGCACGGAGGCGCGGCGGCTGCGCGGCCGGAACATCGCGCTGATCTTCGAGAAGACGTCGACCCGCACCCGGTGCGCGTTCGAGGTGGCCGCCGCCGACCAGGGCGCGTCGACCACGTATCTCGACCCCTCCGGCTCCCAGATGGGGCACAAGGAGTCGGTCAAGGACACCGCGCGCGTCCTCGGCCGGATGTTCGACGGGATCGAGTACCGGGGCGACAGCCAGGCGGCCGTCGAGGAGCTGGCCGCGTACGCCGGGGTGCCGGTCTTCAACGGGCTGACCGACGACTGGCACCCCACCCAGATGCTCGCCGACGTGCTGACGATGACCGAGCACAGCGACAGGCCGCTGGAGGAGATCGCGTTCGCCTACCTCGGCGACGCCCGCTTCAACATGGGCAACTCCTACCTGGTCACCGGCGCCCTGCTCGGCATGGACGTGCGCATCGTCGCGCCCAGGGCGTACTGGCCGGCCGAGACGGTCGTCGCCGAGGCCCGCGCGCTCGCCGGGAAGTCCGGCGCGCGGGTCACGCTCACCGAGGACGTGGCCGAGGGGGTGCGCGGCGCGGACTTCGTCGCCACCGACGTCTGGGTCTCGATGGGCGAGCCCAAGGAGGTCTGGGACGCCCGCATCGCCGCCCTCATGCCGTACGCCGTCACGATGGACGTCCTGCGGGCGACCGGGAACGCCGGGGTGAAGTTCCTGCACTGCCTGCCCGCGTACCACGACCTCGGCACCGGGGTGGCGCGCGAGATCCACGAGCGGCACGGGCTGAGCGAGCTGGAGGTCAGCGACGAGGTGTTCGAGTCCGAGCACTCCGTCGTCTTCGACGAGGCCGAGAACCGCATGCACACGATCAAGGCCGTCCTCGTGGCGACGATGGCCGGCCGGTAGCCCGGCGGCCGCGGCCGTCAGCTGCCCGCCGCGCTCTCCGCCGTACCGGCCGACGGCGGCGTGATCGGCCTGCCCGCCTAGAGCGGCGGCAGCCGGAACCAGACCGCCTTGCCGCGTTCGGTCGGGCGGTGGCCGCAGGACGAGCTGAGCGTGCGGATCAGCAGCAGCCCCCGGCCGTGCTCCTGCCACGGGTCCGGTACGTCGTCGGGCTCCGGGCGGGACAGATCGCCGGGCGGCGCCGGGTCGCCGTCGTGCACCTCCACCTGGCAGCCGGCCGGAAGCAGCTCGACCACCAGCTCTATGGGGTCGTCGCCCGGGGTGTGCTCCACCGCGTTCGCGACCAGCTCGGCGGTCAGCAGTTCGGCGGTGTCGCTGTCGGCGGGCGCGTCGATGTCCGTCAGCACCGACCGGATCAGCGCGCGGGCGATCGGCACGGCGGCCGCGTCGTGCGGCAGGGAGATGCGCCAGGAGGGGGGTGGCGGTCCGTCGGGGGGCACGAGGTTTCCGTTCGGGGGAGCGGCGGGGGTCCTGGGCTCAGACGGTTCCGCGCTCAAGACGTGTCGGGTCCAACCTTACGAAGCGGCGCGACGCGGACAAGAGTCTGCCGTCCGGGAGCTTGGGGACATTCGTCACGGGACCGGGCACGCGCCGATGTATCGCGTACTCGTGACGGCAGTCACGTAACGGTGATAAATTCGGGGTCAGCAGCAGCGACGGCCGAAGGGGATACCCCGCCATGAGCCCGTTCACCGGCTCCGCACCGCGTACGCAGCACTGGCGCCATCTGCGGGTCACCGTCGAGGACGGCGTCGCCACCGTCACCCTCGCCCGGCCCGACAAGCTCAACGCCCTGACCTTCGGCGCCTACGCCGACCTCCGTGACTTGCTGGCCGAGCTGGCCCGGGAGCGCTCCGTGCGGGCCCTGGTGCTGGCCGGCGAGGGGCGCGGCTTCTGCTCCGGCGGCGACGTGGACGAGATCATCGGCGCCACCCTCGCGATGGACACCGCCCAGCTCCTGGACTTCAACCGGATGACCGGCCAGGTCGTCCGCGCGGTCCGCGAGTGCCCCTTCCCCGTCGTCGCCTCGGTGCACGGGGTGGCCGCCGGGGCCGGCGCCGTCCTCGCCCTCGCCGCCGACTTCCGCGTCGCCGACCCCACCGCCCGGTTCGCCTTCCTCTTCACCCGGGTCGGGCTCTCCGGCGGTGACATGGGCGCGGCCTATCTGCTGCCCCGGGTCGTCGGCCTCGGCCACGCCACCCGGCTCCTGATGCTCGGCGAACCGGTCCGCGCCCCCGAGGCGGAGCGGATCGGCCTGATCAGCGAGCTCACCGACGAGGGCGACGCCGACCAGACCGCCGCCGCGCTCGCCCGCCGCCTCGCGGACGGCCCCGCGCTCGCCCTCGCCCAGACCAAGGCGCTGCTCACTGCCGAGCTGGACATGCCGCTGGCCGCCGCCGTCGAGATGGACGCCGCTACCCAGGCCCTCCTGATGCACGGCGAGGACTACGCCGAATTCCACGCCGCGTTCACCGGGAAGCGGCCGCCCGCCTGGCGGGGCAAATGACCGGCCCGCAGCGGATCGCGGTCATCGGCGGCGGCCCCGGCGGGCTCTACGCGGCGGCGCTGCTCAAACGCCTCGGCCCGGACCGCGCCATCACCCTCTGGGAGCGCAACGCCCCCGACGACACCTTCGGCTTCGGCGTCGTCCTCTCCGACGAGACCCTGGGCGGCATCGAACACGCCGACCCGGTCGTGCACCGCGCCCTCCAGCGCGAGTTCGTCCGCTGGGACGACATCGACATCGTGCACCGGGGCCACACCCAGACCTCCGGCGGCCACGGCTTCGCCGCGCTCGGCCGCCGCCGGCTCCTGGAGATCCTGCACGAGCGCTGCGCCGGACTCGGCGTCGACCTCCGCTTCCGTACGCAGGCCCCGCCCGCCGCCGAACTCGCCGCCACGCACGACCTGGTCATCGCCGCCGACGGTGTGCACAGCGCCACCCGCGACGCCCACGCGGACAGCTTCCGGCCCCGGATCACCGGACACCGCTGCCGCTACATCTGGCTCGCCGCCGACTTCGCCCTGGACGCCTTCCGCTTCGAGATCGCGGAGACCGCGTACGGCGTGATGCAGCTGCACGCCTACCCGTTCGCACGGCCGCCGGAAGGCGGCGGCTCCTCCACCGTCATCGTGGAGATGCGCGAGGAGGTCTGGCGGGCGGCCGGCTTCGACGTACCCGACCCGGCCGAGTCGGTCGGCCAGTGCGCCAAGATCTTCGCGAACGCGCTCGGCCACCGCCCGCTGCGCTCCAACAACTCCGCCTGGCTCACCTTCCGTACCGTCGTCAACGACCACTGGTCGCACGGGAACACCGTCCTCATCGGGGACGCCGCGCACACCGCGCACTTCTCCATCGGCTCCGGCACCAAGCTCGCCGTGGAGGACGCCCTCGCGCTCGCCGCCTGCGTCGAGGAACAGCCCTCGCTGCCCGCAGCGCTCGCCGCGTACGAGAGCGAGCGGCGGCCCGTCGTGGAGTCGACGCAGCGCGCGGCGGCGGCCAGCCTGCGCTGGTTCGAGGAGCTGGGCCGTCACGTGGACCAGCCGCCCCGGCAGTTCGCGTTCAACCTCCTGACCCGCAGCCGCCGCGTCACCCACGACAACCTCCGGCTGCGCGATCCGGCGTTCACCGCCGGGGTGGAGGAGGAGTTCGGCTGCCCGCCGGGCACCCCGCCGATGTTCACCCCGCTGCGGCTGCGCGGCCTGGAGCTGCGCAACCGCGTCGTCGTCTCGCCGATGGACATGTACTCGGCCGGTGACGGCGTCCCCGGCGACTTCCACCTCGTCCACCTCGGCGCCAGGGCGCTCGGCGGCGCCGGGCTCGTCATGACGGAGATGGTCTGCGTCAGCCCCGAGGGCCGCATCACCCCCGGCTGCACCGGCCTCTACACCGACGAACAGGCAGCCGCCTGGACCCGGGTCACCGACTTCGTGCACACCGCGTCCCCCGGCACCGCGATCGGCGTCCAGCTCGGCCACTCCGGCCGCAAGGGCTCCACCAAGCTCATGTGGGAGGGCATCGACCAGCCCCTGGACCACGGCAACTGGCCGGTGACCGCCGCTTCGCCGCTGCCGTACGCGCCCGGCGTCAACCAGGTCCCGCACGCCCTGGACCGGGCCGGTCTCGACGAGGTCCGCGAGCAGTTCGCCGCCGCCGCCCGGCGCGCCGACGCCTGCGGGTTCGACCTCCTCGAACTGCACTGCGCGCACGGCTATCTGCTCTCCGGCTTCCTCTCCCCGCTCACCAACCGGCGCACCGACGCCTACGGCGGACCGCTCGCCCACCGCCTCCGCTTCCCGCTGGAGGTCTTCGACGCGGTCCGCGAACTGTGGCCCGACGACCGGCCGATGACCGTCCGGATCTCCGCCACCGACTGGGCGGAGGGCGGCACCACCGCCGAGGACGCCGTGGAGATCGCCCGCGCGTTCGTCGCGCACGGCGCCGACGCCATCGACGTCTCCACCGGCCAAGTGGTGCCCGGCGAGCGGCCCGAGTACGGGCGGTCCTACCAGACGCCGTACGCGGACCGCATCCGGAACACCCTGTGCGTGCCGGTGATCGCGGTCGGCGCGATCTCCTCCTGGGACGACGTCAACTCGCTGCTCCTCGCGGGCCGCGCCGACCTCTGCGCCCTGGCCCGCCCCCACCTCTACGACCCGCACTGGACGCTCCACGCGGCCGCCGAGCAGGGCTACACCGGCCCGGGCGCCCCCTGGCCCCTCCCGTACCGCGCGGGCAGCCGCACCCCGCCGACCGGCCGCACCGACGCCCCGAAGCCGCGCCTCAGTCTGGGGTGACCGGCAGGCACTCGTGGCACAGGCACGGGTCCGGATGCGGGGCCGCGTGGTGGGTGTTCCGGCCCAGGCGCGCGATCCGCTCCAGGAACTCCGCCCACTCCACCGCCTCCTCCCTCGACCACACGAGCCGGTCCTCGCAGCGCCGGAGCACGGCGGGGGAGTACACCAACTGCGCCCGGAAGGTGTGCAGGTGGCGGGTACCGGTGTCGATGGTGATCCAGTGACCGGTGTGGCGGCCGTGGCCGATCGCCGTCAGCTGCTCGTTGCCCATGCCGGGGTAGGTGTCGACCACATAGACCTTCGCGCCCGCCCGGAACGCCTTGGTGCCGGAGCGGAACTCCTGGCCCAGCTCCCCGTACCGCCGCCACCGCACGACGTTCGCCGCGACCAGCCAGCGCGGCTCGGGCGCCTCAGCCATGGTCCGGCTCCGCGCCGACCACCAGCCGGTCCGCGACCGGCCGGAAGCCGATGCGCCGGTACACGCCGTTGCTCGTCGGGTTCGCCGGGTCCGCGAACAGCAGGACGTGCTCCGCGCCCCCGTCCAGCGCGGTCCGGGCGACCTGCGCGGTGACGGCGGCGGCGTGGCCCCGGCCCCGGTGTTCCGGCGGGGTGTAGACCGCGACGACGCGGACCGCTCCGGCGACGCGCGGCGAGACCACCGCCATCGAGACCGGGGCGCCGCCGTCCTCCCAGAGCGTCAGCCCGTCCCCGCTCAGCCGCCGGTCCGCCGCAGCCTCCGCCCCCGTGTCCGGGCGCCCCGGATCGGCCGCGAAGCCCCGGTGCCAGCGCACCAGGAGCGCCCGGTCGCCGGGGCGCGCGGACCTCGCCCGGCCCGGGGGCGCCGGGCACGGCGGGACCAGCCCGTCCAGCCGGTAAAGCCGGCGCTCCTCGTCCACCCGGTGCCCCGGCCAGTGCGCGGCCACCGCGAGGGCCGTCGCCCGGTCCGCGTTGGCCGAGGTCAGCGGGCGGGCGGCCAGCAGCGCGGCGACCGCGTCGGGGCCGAGCCCGTCGAGGAGCGGCGGCCTGGGCGGGGTCTGCACCAGGGTGCCCGCCACCTCCCCGTCCGGCCCGCGCCACCAGCCCAGCACCGGGGCCGGTGCGCCGTCGGCACCGGGGACGCGCCCGCGCAGGGCGGCGGTGACGGTGAGCGGCACGGTGTGCTCGGCCGGGCGGGCGGCCAGCCAGGCGCCGGCCGCGTCGAGGAAGACTCCGGGGGCATCGGTGAAGGTCCAGCTCATGGACCCGCATTCTGCCGCGCCCGGTCCGGCCCGGCAGCGCTATTTCCGGTGCGCGAACTCCGCCCCCGCGTCCCGCAGCCGCTCGTGCAGTGCCCGGAACACCTCGGCCGACCTGGCCCCCGGCCATCCGGCGGGCAGCAGCTCCCCGGGCAGCCCGGGGTCGGCGTAGGGGACCCGGCGCCAGGAGTCCAGCGCGGTGAGGTAGTCCCGGTAGGCCGCCTCCGGGTCCACCGCCGCGTCGCCGCGCGCCTTCCAGGCCCTGAGCACCGGTTCGTGGCGCTCCAGGAAGCCGTGGTGGAGCCGGGCCACCGCGTCCAGGTCCCACCAGCGGGCGACGGCCTCCCGGGTCGCGGAGAAGCCCAGGTGCTCGCCCCGGAACAGATCGACGTACGGGGCGAGTTCCAGCCGTTCCAGGGTGTGCCGGGTCTCGTCGTACAGCCCCGCCGGGGCGATCCAGACACCGGGGGCAGCGGTGCCGAAGCCGAGCCGGGACAGCCGCGAGCGCAGCAGATGCCGCTTGTGGCGCTCCGCCTCGGGTACCGAGAACACCGCCAGCACCCAGCCGTCCGCCAGCGGCGGGTCCGGGCGGCGGTAGATGCGCCGGTCGCCGTCGTCCAGGAGCTGGCGGGCGTCCGCCGACAGCGCGTATCCGGCCGCCCCGTCCGCCGTGCGCTCGGCGACGAGCAGCCCGCGCCGCTTCAGCCGGGAGACGGACGAGCGTACGGCGGGCGCGTCCACGCCGACGGCGCCGAGCAGCCGGACCAGACCGGCCACCGGCACCGGCCCGTCGCCGGGGGTGCGGCCGTACGCCCCGTACAGGGTGACGATCAGTGAACGGGGGGTGTGCGGTTCGACCATGTGATCATTCTCGGCCCGGTGCGGCCCCGGCCGCACCGGGTTCGCCCGCGCGGAGCCTGAACCGTTGCAGTTTCCCCGTGGCCGTACGGGGCAGGGCCGGCAGGAACGTGAAGCGGCGGGGGCACTTGTGCGGGGCCAGCTCCGCCCGCATGAACGTGCGCAGCCGGTCCGCCGTCAGCTCCGCGCCCTCCCGCGGTACCACGTACGCCGCCACGATCCGGCCGCGCAGCTCGTCCGCCTGCCCCACCACCGCCGCCTCCGCCACATCGGGGTGGCGCAGCAGGGCCTCCTCGACCTCGGGGCCCGCGATGTTGTACCCGGAGGAGATGATCATGTCGTCGGCGCGGGCCACGTACCGGAAGTAGCCGTCCGCGTCGCGCACATAGGTGTCGCCGGTGATGTTCCAGCCGTGCCGTACGTAGTCGCGCTGCCGCTCGTCCGCGAGGTAGCGGCAGCCGACCGGGCCGCGCACGGCCAGCAGGCCCGGCTCCCCGTCCGGCACGGGCGCGCCGTCGGCGTCCACCACGCGGGCCTGCCAGCCGGGGACCGGGACGCCCGTGGTGCCGGGGCGGATCGCGTCGTCGGCGGCCGACACGAAGATGTGCAGCAGCTCGGTCGCGCCGATGCCGTTGATGATCCGCAGCCCGGTCCGCTCGTGCCAGGCGTGCCAGGTCGCCTCCGGCAGGTTCTCGCCCGCCGAGACACAGCGCCGCAGCGCCGACAGGTCGTGCCCGTCGAGCTGGTCCAGCATCACCCGGTAAGCGGTCGGCGCGGTGAACAGCACCGAGACGCGGTGCTCCGCCAGGGCGGGCAGCAGCTGCTTCGGGCCCGCCTGCTCCAGCAGCAGCGCCGACGCGCCCACCCGCAGCGGGAAGACCACCAGGCCCCCGAGCCCGAAGGTGAAACCGAGCGGCGGACTGCCCGCGAACACGTCGTCGGGCCCGGGCCGCAGGACGTGCCGCGAGAAGGTGTCGGCGATGGCCAGCACATCGCGGTGCAGATGCATGCAGCCCTTGGGCCGGCCGGTGGTGCCCGAGGTGAACGCGATCAGCGCCACATCGTCCGACGCGGTGTCCACCGCCCGGTACGGGCCCGGCCGGGCGGCCGCCAGCCGCAGCAGGTCGTCCGGCGCCTCACCCCCGTACGCCGTGATCCGCAGCCCGGGCACCTCCGCCTGCGCCAGGTCCTCGACCGACCGGGCGTCGCACAGGGCGTGGCTCACCCGGGCGATCGAGCAGATGGTGGCCAGCTCCGACGCCCGCTGCTGCGCCAGTACGGTGACGGCGACCGCGCCCGCCTTCAGCACCGCCAGCCAGCAGGCGGCGAGGTGGGGCGTGGTGGGGCCGCGCAGCAGGACGCGGTTGCCGGGGACGACTCCCAGGTCCGAGGTGAGGACATGGGCGATCCGGTCGACGAGCCCGCGCAGCTCCCCGTAACTCAGCACCCCGCCGTCCGGCGTGCGGAAGGCGGGGCGGTCCGGGCCGAGGCGGTCGGCCGTGCGGTCCAGGAGCTCGGCGGCGCAGTTGAGCCGGTCCGGGTACCGCAGCTCGGGCAGGTCGAAGAGCAGCTCCGGCCACTGCTCCACGGGTGGCAGATGCTCCCTGGCGAAGCCGTCGATGTGCGCTGAGGTTTCCGGGTCCATGGTGTTCGGGTCCATGAAGGATCGCCCCCTTGTCGCCCTTGGAGCGTATCGTTTGGGTGACGGTAGTCAACGGTCCGCGATAAAGATGCTCAAGTGCCATCGATTTGAAAATCTTTGATCAGATTCGACCAGAGAGGCGCCGGTATGACGGCATTCTCGCTCGATCCGGCCCAGACCGCCTGGTGCGAGGAGCTGCGCACCCTGGCGCGTGACCGGCTCGCCCCGCTCGCCGCCGAGGGCGCGCCGGGGCACGTCAACCGCCCGCTGCTCGCCGCCCTCGGTGAGCTGGGTCTGCTCGACCGGCTGTTCGGCTCGGGCGCCCTGGACCTCTGCCTGCTGCGCGAATCGCTCGCCCGGGGCTGCACCGAGGCGGAGACCGCCCTCGCCCTCCAGGGCCTCGGCGCCTTCCCCGTACTCCGGTCCGGCACCCCCGCCCAGCGCGAGCGATGGCTCCCCGGGGTCCGCGCCGGCCGCCAGGTCGCCGCGTTCGCGCTCAGCGAGCCGGGCGCGGGCTCCGACGCGGGGGCCCTCGCGCTCGACGCCGCCCCGGACTCCGGCGGCTGGCGGCTGACCGGCGAGAAATGCTGGATCTCCAACGCGCCGGAGGCCGACTTCTACACGGTCTTCGCCCGCACGACGCCCGGCGCCCGGGCCCGGGGTGTCACCGCGTTCCTGGTCCCCGCCGACCGCGCCGGGCTCACCGGCACCGCCCTGGACATGCTCTCGCCGCACCCGATCGGGGCCCTCGCCTTCGACGGGGTCCGCGTCACCCCCGACGACCTGATCGGCGATCCGGACCGGGGCTTCGCGGTCGCCATGGACACCCTGAACCTCTTCCGCCCCAGCGTCGGCGCCTTCGCCCTCGGCATGGCCCGCGCCGCCCTCGACGCCACCGTGGAGCACACCGCGACCCGGACCGCCTTCGGCGCGCCCCTCTCCGCCCTCCAGGCCGTGTCGCACCAGGTCGCCGAGATGGCCACCCGCACCGAGGCCGCCCGGCTGCTGGTCTACGCGGCCGCCGCCGCCCATGACGCCGGGGAGCCGGGGGTGCCGCGCCGGGCCGCGATGGCGAAGCTGTACGCCACGGAGACCGCGCAGTTCGTCGTGGACACCGCCGTCCAGCTGCACGGCGCCCGCGCCCTGCGCCGCGGCCATCTGCTCGAACACCTCTACCGGGAGGTCCGCGCCCCGCGGATCTACGAGGGCGCCAGCGAGGTCCAGCGCACGATCATCGCCAAGGAGCTGTACGCGAACCGGGAGCCGACCGCATGAGCCCGATCCACCGCATCAACCCGCACGAACTCTCGCCCGCCTCCGGCTTCTCGCACGCGGTCACCGCGACCGGCGGCCGGCTCGTCTTCCTGGCCGGGCAGACCGCCCTGGACCAGCACGGCGAGGTCGTGGGCGACACCCTGCCCGAGCAGTTCGCGACCGCCCTCGGCAACCTCCTCACCGCCCTGCGCGCGGCGGGCGGCTCCCCGGCGGACCTGGCCCGCGTCACGGTGTACGCCACCGATGTCGCCGACTACCGGGCCCACGCCCCGGAACTGGGCAGGATCTGGCGCCGGATGGCGGGCCGCGACTACCCGGCCATGGCGGTCATCGGCGCGGCGCGGCTCTGGGACGAGCAGGCCCGGGTCGAGATCGACGGCATCGCGGTCCTGCCCTGAACGCCGAACGCTCCTGCCTTTGAACGACGGACGCCCCCGCCGATCCCGGAAACCGGGCCCGGCGGGGGCGTCACGCGTAACGGCCCGGCGGGGGCATCACACATAACGTCTCACCTCAGTACGGCTGCACCAGCACATGCGCCGCGCCCGGGATGCCGATCTTCAGCAGCTCGTCCTCCTCCGGCGTGGTCTCGCCGCCCGTCTCCTGCTTCAGCACCGCGCGGGACATCGCCTGCACCCACATGGCGCGCGGCCGGCGACGGGCCTCCCACACGTCCAGGGCCGCGTCGACGTCCGCCTCGGCGTCCAGCGACTCGGCGAGCACCAGCGCGTCCTCCACGGCCATCGCCGCACCCTGCGCGATGTGCGGGGTGCTCGCGTGCGCCGCGTCACCGGCCAGCACCACCCGGCCCACGTGCCACGGCTCCTCGACCGTCACCTGGGAGATCCGCGAGTAGACGACCGCCTCCGGACCGGTGACCTCGGCCAGCGCCTCCGCGACCGGGCCCGAGAACATCGCCAGCCGCTCCTTCAGCTGCTCGTGCGCCTTCGCCGGGTCCGGCCGGAAGTCCTCGGCCTCCGCGAAGACCGAGCCCAGGTACATCAGCTCGTCGGTGATCGGGGTCAGCAGCGCCTTCGCGGCCTGGCCCGCGGTGCCCATCACGACCCCCCGCACCTGCTCCTGGCGGGGCATGGTGACACGCCAGTTGGCGAAGCCGGTGTACTCGGGGGCGTAGCGGTCCCCGTACAGCCGGGTGCGCAGCGGCGAGCCGATGCCGTCGAAGCCGACGACCAGGTCCCAGCGGCCGGACGAGCCGTCGGACAGGGTGACGTCGACGCCGCTGCCGTCGTCGGAGAGTTCGGTGATGGTCACGCCGAACCGGATCTTCGTACCGGCCGAGGTGGCCGCCGCGCTCAGCACTCGGGCGAGCGCGGGGCGGGGGATGCCGTTGTTCGAGGGGGCGTCGCCCATGCGCGGCTGCGGTATCTCGGCCAGGGTGTTGCCGGCCGGGTCCGCGATGGTCAGCACCTCCCACTCGAAGCCCGCCGCCAGGCAGTCCTCCAGCACCCCGATCTCCCGCATCACGTGCAGGGCGTTCGACGGCTGGATGATGCCGACGCCGAGGGCGTCGAGCTCGTCGCGGAGCTCGGCCACCTCGACGGTGTGGCCCCGCCGGGCCAGGGCGGTGGCGAGCGTCAGCCCGCCGATGCCGCCGCCGTGGATCAGGACGCGCAGAGGTGTTGCCATGTCGGATCTCTCCAGAGCGAGGAAGTAAAAGGGGGGAAGGGGTCAGCCCACCGCGACGGGCAGGCTCATCAGGTGGTCCACGAGGGCCAGCAGCACATCCCGGCCGAACGGCCGCTCGCGTACGTCGCCGACCAGCAGCGGCACATGCGGGTCCAGGTCCAGGGCCGCCCTGATCTCGTCCGTGGTGCGGGTGTTGTGCCCGTAGAAGCAGTTGATCGCGACGACGAACGGGATGTCCCGGCTCTCGAAGAAGTCGATCGAGGCGAAGCTGCTCTCAAGCCGCCGGGTGTCGGCGATCACGACGCCGCCGAGGGCCCCGTTGACCAGGTCGTTCCACATGAACCAGAAGCGCTCCTGGCCCGGTGTGCCGAACAGGTAGACGACGAGGTCCTGGCTGACCGTGATCCGGCCGAAGTCCAGGGCCACGGTCGTGGTGTCCTTCTGTCCGACGCCGGCGAGGTCGTCCACACCGATGCTGGCCGTGGTCAGCAGCTCCTCGGTGCGCAGCGGGGCGACCTCGCTGACGGCCCCCACGAGGGTGGTCTTGCCGACGCCGAAACCGCCGGCTATCAGGATCTTGACGGCGGCGGGCGCCGCCTGACTGATGGTCATCTTGGGTCAGAGTCTCCGGAGTCCGTCGCGAACAGCGGCCAGTACGCCCATGTCGGCGCCGCCGGACGCCCGGGCCACCGACAGCGGGGCCCGGGCGATCAGGAGGCCGGTGGCGACCAGGTCGGCCAGAAGGATCTTGGTCACCGAGACCGGCAGGTCGAGGTCGGATGCGACCTCGGCGACCGCCGCGGGCCGGCGGCAGCGCTCCAGGATCAGCCGGTGTTCCGGCTGGAGCCGGCCCGGGCGGGCCGCCGCGCCGTGCTCGTCCCGCGGATCGTGCGCGGTCGTGAGCACGGTGATGAGGGTGAGGTCGTCCCGGTCGGGTGCCGTCCGGCCGCGGGTGATGGTGTACGGGCGCACCATCGTCCCCGCGGCGTCCTCGCCGTCGTCCTCGAATTCCCCCTGCCCGTAAGGCCAGTGGCCGGTCACGCCCGTGGCCTGTCCCCGGCGCCGAAGGCGTCGAAGTCGTCCCGCGCCGGGGTGCTGAGCTTCTGACCGACCTGGAGTACGAGGTTGTGCATGGCGAGCGACATGATCTCGGCGTCCACCTCCTGGGAGGCGATGACGGCCAGATGGGTGCCCTGGCCCGCGGAGATGATGAAGAGCCAGAGGTCCGCCAGTTCCACGATCACCTGGTGGACGCCGCCGCCGTTGAAGAGCTGGCCCACCCCCCGGGCCAGGCTCTGCTGACCGGTGCAGATCGCGGCAAGCCGCTCGGCGTCGGGCCGCTCGATGGTGCGCGAGTGGCTCACCACCAGCCCGTCGTCCGAGAGCAGGACGGCGTTGATGGTCTCGGCCACCGAGTCGACCAGACCGTCGAGGAGCCAGTCGAGATCCTGGCGGGTGGCGGTAGTGCGTGTCATGTCCGTTCTTCTCTCGTGAGGTCGGGCTGCGTCGGCGGCCCGTCGGTGGCGCGGGCGGCGCGGGAGCGGCGCTGGAAGGCTCCGATGGCCGCACCCGCGCGGTGCGGGGCGGTCCGGGGCGGCGGGTCCCCGGCCCCGACCTCCGGCCGGGCCGTGGCGGCCGGTGCGGCCGGGTCGACCCGCAGCTCGTCGGCGAGGCTGGCCTGGCGCACCCGGCGCGGCAACGGGGGCTCCCCGAGGGGCTGGTCCCCGAAGGCCGCCCCGAGCGGCGCGGGCGGCTCGGCAAGCGGCGCGGGCTGGGCGGGCGGTACGGGCTGGGCGGGCGGCGCGGCGTGCCCGCCGTGGCCCGGAAGCGGTGCGGCCGGTTCCGGCTGCGGGGGCAGGGAGACCGGGAAGCCGTCCGCGTCCAGCCCGCCCGCCAGATACGGGTCCGGGTAGCTCTGCTGCGGAGCACCGTACGGCTCCGAGGGCTCCGGGTACGCCTGGTGCGCGACCGGGTACTGCCCCTCGGCGGTCATGTACGGCTGATCGCCGTACGCGTGCTCGTCCACATCGGCGTACGGGCCGGCGGGCTCGGGCGTGGGCGTGGGCTCGGGCGCGGCGGGCGTGGCCGGCGCGTGCAGGGCGGTGACCCCGGCGAGCGCCCTGCCCCGGCCCCGGCTGGGCAGCGCGTCGCTGTCCCGCAGCGGGGCGGACGCCTGCGCGGGCTCCTCCGGCTCCGGCGCGGGGACGGCCACCGGACCGGCGTGCGGGCCGGGGACGGTGAGCGCGTCCGGGACCAGCACGACGACACGGGTGCCGCCGAACGCCGACTGGCGGAACTCCACCCGCAGCCCGTGCTGGTCGGCGAGGCGCGCGATCACGTACAGACCGAGCCGGATGTCGTCGGCGTGGGCCAGCACGTCCATCCGGGGCGGCCGGCTCATCAGCTCGTTGGCCGCCGCGAGCTGCTCCTCCTCCATGCCGAGCCCGCGATCCTCGACCTCGATGGCCAGGCCCCGGCTCACCTGGGCGGCCCTGACCTCGACGGGGCTGGGCGGCCGGGAGAAGGTGAGGGCGTTCTCGATCAGCTCCGCCAGCACATGGGAGACCGGGCCCACGGCCCGCGCCGCGAGCCACGGCGAGCCGTCCAGGTCCAGCACCACGCGCTGGTAGTCCTGCACCTCGCCCTGGGCGGAGCGCATGACGTCCAGCAGCGGTACGGGCTTGCGCCAGCGCCGGTGCGGGGAGCCGCCCGCGAGGATCACCAGGTTCTCCTCATACCGCCGCAGGCGCGCCGTGAGGTGGTCGAGGTCGAAGAGGCCGTCCAGCACCTCGGGGTCCTCGTGCTTGCGCTCCAGCTCGTCCAGCTTCTTCAGCTGCTGGCCGATGAGCTGCTGGGTGCGGCGGGCGATGCGCTGGAGCAGCCGTTCGAAGCCCCGGTGCTGGTCGGCCTGGTCGACGGCGGCGCGCAGGGCGCTGGTGCGGGCCAGGTCGAGTGCGTGGCCCAGCTGGGACAGCTCGTCCTTCGCACCGGGATCGCCGCCGTCACCGATCGCCCGGGCCTCAGCCTCGACGTCGATGCGCTCGCCTCTGCCGAGCCGGTCGACCACGTCGGGCAGCGCCTTCTCCAGCTCCTCGGCCCGCTCCTGGAGCCGGCTGATCCGGCGGCGCAGGGTGCGGGAGAGCCGCCAGGTGAACCAGATGACCGCGACGACGGCGGCGAGGCCGACGACCGTGGTCAGGACGACCTTGATGAGGAGGGAGATGACGCTGTCCTTGCCCTCCGCGACCACCATGTCGGTGCGGGCCTCCATCAGCTCGACCAGCTGGGGCGTGAGCTCGTCCATCGCACCGCGCCAGTCCGCCTCCTTCGCGCCGAGGGAGACGGCGCCGGCGGAGTCCGCACCGGCCGGGCGCAGCACCTGGGTCTCCACCCGGGTCTTGGCCTTCCACGCCGTACTGTCGAAGACGTCCTGCCACTTGGCCCGCTCGTCCGCCGGAAGATAGGGGACGACCTTGGCCGTGTACTGGAACGACTGGGCGGAGACGGCCTGCCGGACCTCCTGGAGGTCCGCGGTGCTCAGCTCGCCCTTCTTCCAGCCCCGGGCGAGCAGCGCGTCCGAGCGGGAGATCATCTCCTTGGCCCAGAACATGTCCACCAACGGCTGCGAGATCGTGGTCATCCGGCCGTTGTCGACATGGCTGAGGGACGTGAAGAGCTTCAGGTCGACGGCGATCAGGTCCGTGTAGTAGCGGTACACGGCCTTCTGCTGGTCGTTGTCGCCCTCGTCCACGAGCGCGCGCTGCGCCGGGAGTTGGGTGATCGCCGTACGGGCTTCGCCGACCGCGTCGCGTACCTCGCCGGGGGCGTCGTCGGTGTCCGTGTCGGACAGCGACTGGAAGCTCGTGATCGCCTTGTCGGTCAGCTTGCGCTGCTCGCGCAGGGCGTCGGCGGCGCCTCCCTTGCGGGCCAGTGCCTCGGCGCTGAGCCGCCGCTCCTCCTGGAGGTTGTAGTACACGATGTTGGACGGCTGGCCGGCCTTCTGGGCCAACTGCCCTTGGGCCGCTTGCTTCTGGAAGTCGAGCAGAGTCTGACCACTGGTGACGGCCCAGAGGGCGGCCAGGGCTACACCGGGGACGACGGCCAGTACGAGCAGGGCCGTCCGCAGCGCCATTGTGGTCGAGCTGCTCCGCCGTGACGCGCGCGTGCGCAGGGCATGCTCCTTGACGTGGTACCGACCTCACGGCCGGTCAAATCCGTTGAGAACCAGGACGGATAGATAGTAGTCACAGTGCAAAAAAGAACTGTAAGTGGGATCACATGTTCAACATCTGGGACACACGTGATCGCCACGGAGCGGTGGCGACTCCTGTGATGTGACCGGCCGCCCGGGGTGCGGCGGGTCGGACGGGTGAAGTGGCGCCGGGGATATATCTGTATTTAGTGCTCTCTGTCCGTTCGGTAGCCCCGCACACCCCGCCGCCCGCCACCGCACCCCGCAGCCCCGCCGTATGACCGCGCTCATCGTCGCTCACTTCGTCCTCGCGGCCTTCGCACGCCCGCTGGTGCGACGGCTGGGCGCGCGCGCCTTCCTCGTCCTCGCGCTGCCGCCCGCCGCCACCACCTGCTGGGCGTTCACCCGGTGGGAGAAGGCGGCATCCGGCTCCTCGGTGGACTGGTCCTGGGCCTGGATGCCCGACTACGGCGTCTCCGTGGACCTGCGCCTCGACGCGCTCGCCGAACTCATGGTCCTGCTCGCGTCCGGCGTCGGCACCCTCGTCCTGCTGTACTGCGCCTCCTACTTCAGCGACACGACCCCCCGGCTCGCCGGATTCGCCGGGAACCTCCTCGCGTTCGCCGGCGCGATGCTCGCCCTCGTCCTCAGCGACGACCTGATCTCCCTCTACGTCTTCTGGGAGCTCACCACCGTCTTCTCGTACCTGCTCATCGGATACGACAGCGAGCAGCGCCACAGCAGACGCTCCGCACTCCAGGCGCTGACCGTCACCACGCTCGGCGGCCTCGCCATGCTCATCGGTTTCCTGATCATCGGTCAGGAGGCCGGGACCTACCGGATCTCCGCGATCCTCGCCGACCCGCCCCCGGCCGGCACCGCCGTCGAGGTCGCCGTCCTGCTGATCCTGTGCGGGGCCCTGTCCAAGTCGGCGGTCTGGCCGTTCAGCCTCTGGCTGCCCAACGCCATGGCCGCGCCCACCCCCGTCAGCGCCTATCTGCACGCCGCCGCGATGGTCAAGGCCGGGGTCTATCTGGTCGCCCGGCTCGCCCCCGCCTTCGCCGACGTGCCCGGCTGGCGGCCCGTCGTGATGATCTTCGGCGCCGCGACGATGCTCCTCGGCGGCTGGCGCGCCCTCAGACTGAACGACCTCAAGATCGTCCTGGCGTACGGGACCGTCAGCCAGCTCGGCTTCCTCACCCTCCTCGCGGGCGTCGGCAACCGCGACGCAGCGCTCGCCGCCGCCGTCATGATCCTCGGCCACGCCCTCTTCAAGGCCCCGCTCTTCCTCGTCACCGGCATCGTGGACCACGCCGCCGGCACCCGCGACCTGCGCAAACTCTCCGGCGTCGGACGCGCCCTGCCCCATGTGTACGCCGTCGCCGTGCTCGCCGTCCTCTCCATGGCCGCCCTGCCCCCGATGCTCGGCTTCGCCGCGAAGGAGTCCGCGTTCGAGGCGCTGCTGCACGGCGACACGGCGGACCGCTGGGCGCTCGGCATCACGGTCGCGGGCTCGGCGCTCACCGTCGCGTACACCGCCCGGTTCATCTGGGGCGGCTTCCTGCGCAAACCCGGGGTCGCCGACACCCCCGTGCACCGGGTCGGCCCGGCCTTCCTCGCCGCGCCCGCCGCGCTCGCCCTCTGCGGGCTCGTCCTCGGCCCCGGCGTCGGCTGGACCGACCGGCTGCTCAGCGCCTACGCCGACGCGTTCCCGGCCCCCGCCCACCCGTACCACCTCGCGCTCTGGCACGGCTGGGGCACCGCGCTCCTCCTCTCCGCCGTCGCCACCGCGGGCGGCGCCGTCCTCTTCGCCGCGCGCGCCCGGGTCGCCCGGCTGTCCCGGCGCGTCGCCTGGCCCACCGCCGACGGCGTCTTCGGCCAGCTGCTCCTGGGCCTGGAACGGCTCTCCCTCCAGGCCACCGGCTTCGTCCAGCGCGGCTCCCTCTCCGTGTACCTCGCGACGACCCTGCTGGTGATGCTCGCCGGACAGCTCTCCGTGCTCATCGCTGACCAGCCCTGGCAGGGCGCGTCCGCGCCCCGGCTCTGGGACGTTCCGCTTCAGGGCGCCGTCGCCGCCCTGACCTGCGCGGCGGCCCTCCTCTGTCTCACCGTCAGGCGCCGGATGAAGGCCGTGGTCCTGGCCGGACTCACCGGCTACGGGACCGCCCTGCTGTTCGTCGTCCAGGGCGGCCCGGACCTGGCGCTCACCCAGTTCTGCGTCGAAACCGTGTCGATGATCGTGTTCGTGCTGGTCCTGCGGCGGATGCCGGTGCACTTCCAGGAGTCCGTCAGCACCTGGCGGCGGGCCGTGCGCATCCCGGTCGCCCTGGCCGCCGCCGCCACCCTCGGCGTGGTCGTCTGGGTCGCCGCCGCCGCGCGCACCGCGGCCCCGGCGGGCGCCGCCATGGTCGAGGAGACCGCGCACCACGGCCTCAAGGACGTCGTCGCCACGATCCTCGTCGACCTCCGCGCCTGGGACACCATGGGGGAGTCCGCCGTGCTCGCCGCCGCCGCGATCGGCGTCACCAGCCTCATCTACCTGCACCGCCGCGCCGAGGGGGCGGCCGCGCCCGCCGAAGCACGCGGACACACCGCCTGGTCGGTGACCGCCGAGCCGCTGACCGGGGTGCCGCAGGGCGACGAGGGGGCGCCCGAGCGCGGCTGGCTGGCGGCCGGTGCCACGCTGGCGCCCGAGCACCGGTCCGTGGTCTTCGAGGTGGTGACCCGGCTGCTGTTCCACCCGATCCTGGTGCTCTCGGTCTACCTGCTGTTCTGCGCCGAGAACATGCCGGGCGGCGGCTTCGTCGGCGGCCTGGTCGCGGGCCTCGCCCTGATCACCCGCTACCTCGCGGGCGGCCGCTTCGAACTCGCCGAGGCCGCGCCCCTGCAACCCGGCCTCTTCACCGGCCTCGGCCTGTTCATCTCCACCGGGGTCGCCCTGATCGGCCTCTCGGACGGAACGGTCCTGCACGCCTGGACGTACCACGGCCGTCTGCCGCTCATCGGCGACTACGAGTTCGGCACCCCGGTCATCTTCGACTGCGGGGTCTATCTGCTGGTCCTCGGCGTCGTCCTCGACATCGTGCGGGCCCTCGGCGCCAAGATCGACCGGCAGATCGAACGCGCCGCCGCCGAGAAAGCCGCCGCGAAGGCCGCCGCCCGCCGGGCCGGACCGGAGACCGGAGAGGCCACCCCGTGACCGTCAGCGCCTCGCTCCTCGCCACCGCGGCGGTCCTCTGCGCCGTCGGCGGCATCCTCATGCTGACCCGGCCCCTCACCCGCATCCTGCTGGGCGCGGTCATCGCCGGGAACGGCATCAACCTGTTCATCCTGTCCGCCACCGGCACGGCCGGCCGCGAACCCCTGCTGTACGGGGTCGACCTCGCCCGGGTCACCGACCCGCTGCCCCAGGCCATCGCGCTCACCGCCATCGTCATCACCCTGGCCACCACCGCGTTCCTGCTCGCCATGGCCTACCGCGGCCACCAGCTCACCGGCACCGACGAGGTCCACGACGATCTGGAGGACCGCCGCATCGTCCTGCGCGCCGAGGTCCTGGACGAGCGCGACGAGCTGCGCGAGCGGTTCCGGGCCGACGGCGACCGCAGCGCCGGGGCCCGCCGCGCCTACCGCGACGAACGCCGCCGCCTCCGGGCCCGGCTGCGCGCCGACCGGGCCCTCCAGGCGCGCGGCCGCGACGCCACCGGCGACCTGTGGCACGACGTCCTGGGCGCGGACCCGGAGGACTACGCGACGAGCGCCGAAGCCCCGCCGAGCCCGCCGAGCCCGCCGAGCCCGCCGAGCCCGCCGAGCCCGCCGAGCCCGCCGAGCCCATCGGGCGGCGACCCGCGGCGACCCGACCCCGACAACCCGGAAGGCACCGGATGAACGCCCTCGTCCCGCTGCCGGTGCTGCTGCCGCTCTGCGCGACCGGCCTGAGCCTCGCCTTCGGCACCCGGCTCAAGCAGATCCAGCGCCTCATCAGCGTCGCCGTGCTCACCGCCGTACTCGGCCTCTCGGTCACCCTGATGATCGCCGCCGACACGGACGGGCCGCTTTCCGTGCACCTCGGGGACTTCGCGCCGCCGCTCGGCATCACCCTGGTCGCCGACCGGCTCTCCGGGCTGATGCTGACGGTCTCCTCCGCCGTCACCCTGTGCGTCCTCGTCTACTCCCTGGGCCAGGGCATGGCGGACCGGGACGAGGAGACGCCCGTCGCCGTCTTCCACCCCGCGTACCTGATCCTGGTCGCCGGCGTCTCGTGCACCTTCCTCGCCGGAGACCTGGTCAACCTCTACGTCGGCTTCGAGATCATGCTCGTCGCCAGCTTCGTCCTGCTCACGCTCGGCGGCACCGGTCCGCGCATCCGGGCGGGCTCCACGTACGTGATCATCTCGCTGTTCTCCTCGATGCTCTTCCTGACCGCCATCGCCATGACGTACGCGGCGACCGGCACCGCCAACTTCGCCCAGCTCGCCGAACGCCTGGGCGCGCTCCCGCTGGGCGTCCAGACCCTCATCCAGGCCATGCTGCTCACGGTCTTCGCGATCAAGGCGGCCGTCTTCCCGCTCGCCGCCTGGCTGCCCGACTCCTACCCGACCGCGCCCGCCCCCGTCACCGCCGTCTTCGCCGGACTGCTCACCAAGGTCGGCGTCTACTGCATGCTGCGCACCGAGACCCTGCTCTTCCCCGGCAACCGGCTCGGCGACCTGCTGATGGCGGCGGCCCTCGCCTCGATGATCGTCGGCATCCTGGGGGCCGTCGCACAGACCGACCTCAAGCGGCTGCTCTCCTTCACCCTCATCAGCCACATCGGCTACATGGTCTTCGGCATCGGCCTCGCCACCCGGGGCGCGTACGGCGGCGCGATCGTCTACGTCGTCCACCACATCACCGTCCAGACCACGCTGTTCCTGGTCGCCGGGCTGATCGAACGCCGGACCGGCACCACCGAACTCACCCGGATCGGCGGCATCGCCCGGGCCGCCCCCGCCCTCGCCGTCCTCTTCTTCGTGCCCGCGATGAACCTCGCCGGCATCCCGCCGCTCTCCGGCTTCATCGGCAAGCTGGGCCTCATGCGCGCCGGTGTCGCCGACGGCGGGGTGTGGGCCTGGATCCTCGTCGTCGGGGCGACCGTGACCAGCCTGCTCACGCTGTACGTGATGGCCAAGGTCTGGAACCTCGCCTTCTGGCGGGCCGCGCCCCCCGGCCAGGCCGCCACCGGCACCGTCCTGGAGTCCGACGACGACAGCGACGACGACGATGCCGACGAGGGCCCCGACCGGATCGCGGGCACCGGCGACGAGGGCGTCCGCGTCCGCCACCAGCCCGCCGGGCTCGCCGTCGCCGCCACGCTCCACGGCCACGCCGTCACCACCACCAGCGTGCTGCCCCGCCCGATGACCTGGGCGACCGCCGCCGCGGTCGGCCTCGGACTCGCCTTCACCGTGTTCGCCGGCCCGCTCACCTCGTACACCGACCGCGCCGCCGCCGAACTCCTCGCCCGCACGCCGTACACCCAGGAGGTGCTGGGCCCGTGAAACGCCTCGTCACCCTCTCCTTCCGCAACAAGGACCTGCCGCCGTTCAGCGCCGCGTTCGGCGCCCGGCGGCGGGTGCTCGACCTGCCGCTGATCGCCTGGCTCACCGTCATCTGGGTGCTGCTCTGGTCCAGCCTCAACTGGGCGAACCTGCTGACCGGGGCCGTCGTCGCGGTCGTCGTCTGCCTGGCCTTCCCGCTGCCCAAGGTCGACCTGGGGCTGCGCCTGCACCCCTGGGGCATCCTGCGGCTCGCCGGCTATCTGCTGTACGACATGTACACCTCCGGCATGAAGGTCACCCGGCAGATCCACGGCCGGCAGCCGCGCCGGGCGGCCGTCATCGCCGTACCGCTGCGCTGCCGCTCCGACCTGATGCTCACCGCGACCGCCGTCGGCGTGTCCAACGTGCCCGACAGCTCGGTCGTCGAGGTGCGCCGCGCCACCGCCACCGTCTTCGTGCACGTGCTCGACGGCCGGCCGGCCGAACTGGCGGCGGCCAAGCGGTCCGTATGGCGCATGGAGGAGCTGATGGTACGGGCCTTCGGCACCCGCGACGAGATCGAACGGGTCGCCGCACCGCCCCCGGACCGGCCGAACACCGGCGAACGGCCGGGAGACCAGGAGGAGGGCACATGAGCGCGCCGGAAACCGTGGACCGGGTCCTGCTCGTCGCGGCCGTCGTCGTCACCGTCGTCGCCGGCGCGCTGCTGCTCGCGCGCATCTGGCGCGGTCCGTCGATGCTGGACCGGGCCATCGCCCTGGACGTCTGCGCCGCCCTGATCATCGCCGGCCTCGGCGCCAAGTCCGCCTTCGCCCGCGACCCCTTCTACTTCCCGATCATGCTGGTCCTGGCCTTCCTCGGCTTCACCGGCTCGGTCGGCATCGCCCGCTTCATCGCCGTACGCGACCGGCCGCCGGGCCATCCGCACGGGGAGCGGACCCGGAACGGCGGGGAGGAGAGGCCATGAGCGTCTGGCTCCAGATCCTGGACACGGCGGGCGCCGCGCTGGTGCTGACCGGCGCCGCGATCTGCCTGCTCGGCGTGATCGGCATGCTGCGCCTCCCGGACGTCCTCTCCCGCAGCCACGCCGCGACCAAACCACAGGCCCTCGGCATGCTCATCGTGCTCGCCGGCGTCGCCCTGCGGCTGCGCAGCGGCATGGACCTGGCGACCCTGGCCCTGATCGGCTTCTTCCAGCTGATGACCGGCCCGGTCGCCGCCCACCTCGTCGCCCGCTCGGCATACCGCACGGGCCAGGTCGACCACACGGAACTGCTCTTCGACGACCTGGACGAACAGCTCACCGAGGAGACGTGAGCGACGGCTCTTCTCACACCCGCGGCCCGCCCGGTGTGCGACGAGCGTTACCGCCCATGATCGGCCGGTGCCACACCGGCGTAACGGCGCCTTCCTACCGTCGGAGCACGATCCGATTCACGGAAGGTCCCCCGGTGCCCCCACAGAGCTCGTCGGCCGACGCCACTCAGGTCCGTACGGTCTGCTCGTACTGCGGGGTGGGCTGCGGCATGGTCCTCGACATCGCGGCCGGGCCGGACGGGCGGCGTACGGTCCGCAAGGCGTCGGGCGACAAGGCGCACCCCGCCAACGCGGGGCGGCTCTGCACCAAGGGCGGGACCACCGCCGACATGCTCGCCGCGCCCGGGCGGCTGGCCACCGCGCTGGTGCGGCCGGAGCGCGGTGCGGAGCCCGTACCGGTGGGTGTGGACGAGGCGGTCGCGGCCACCGCGCGGCGGCTGCGGGCGGTCATCGACACGCACGGACCGGACGCCGTCGCGTTCTACGTGTCCGGGCAGATGACCCTGGAGGCGCAGTATCTGGCGAACAAGCTGGCCAAGGGGTTCGTCCGCACCAACCGCGTCGAGTCCAACTCGCGGCTGTGCATGGCGAGCGCGGGCAGCGGATACAAGCTGTCGCTGGGCGCGGACGGGCCGCCCGGCTCCTACGACGACCTGGACCGCGCCGACGTCTTCCTCGTCATCGGCGCCAACATGGCCGACTGTCACCCGATCCTCTTCCTGCGCCTCCTGGACCGCGTCAAGGCGGGCGCCAAGCTGATCGTCGTGGACCCCCGGCGCACCGCCACCGCCGACAGGGCCGACCTCTTCCTGCGCGTCAACCCGGGCACCGACCTGGCCCTCCTCAACGGCCTCCTGCACCTGCTGCACGCGGACGGGCACACCGACCCCGCGTTCATCGCCGCGCACACCGAGGGCTGGGAGGAGATGCCGGAGTTCCTAGCCGACTACCCGCCCGCCACCGTCGCGGAGATCACCGGCATCCCGGAGGACGACCTCCGGCAGGCCGCCCGGTGGATCGGTGAGGCGGGGGAGTGGACGAGCTGCTGGACCATGGGGCTCAACCAGTCCACGCACGGCACCTGGAACACCAACGCGCTGATCAACCTCCACCTCGCGACCGGCGCGATCTGCCGCCCCGGCAGCGGCCCGCTCTCGCTCACCGGCCAGCCCAACGCCATGGGCGGCCGCGAGATGGGCTACATGGGCCCGGGGCTCCCCGGACAGCGGTCACTCCTGGACGACGAGGACCGTGCCTTCACCGAAGAGCTGTGGGGCCTGGCCCCCGGCACCCTGCGCAAGGACGAGTGCGGCCGGGGCACGGTCGAGATGTTCGAGCGGATGGCGGCCGGTGACATCAAGGCGTGCTGGATCATCTGCACCAACCCCGTCGCCTCCGTCGCCAACCGCCGCACCGTCATCGAGGCCCTGGAGGCCGCCGAACTCGTCATCACCCAGGACGTGTTCGCCGACACCGAGACCAACGCCTACGCCGACGTCGTGCTGCCCGGCACCCTGTGGAGCGAGGCGGAGGGCGTCCTCGTCAACAGCGAACGCAACCTCACCCTCGCCCGCCCCGCCGTCGAGCCGCCCGGCGAAGCCCTCCCGGACTGGCGGATCATCGCCCGTATCGCCTGCGCGATGGGGTACGAGAACGCCTTCACGTACGACAGCGCCGAGGAGGTCTTCGAGGAGATCAAGCGCGCCGCGAACCCCCGCACCGGCTACGACCTGCGAGGCGTGACGTACGAACGGCTGCGCACCGCCCCCGTCCAGTGGCCCGCGCCCACCGCCGACGGCCCGGACCGCAACCCGATCCGCTATCTCGCCCCGGACGGCGGCGGACCGGTCTTCCCGACCCCGGCCGGACGCGCCCGCTTCTTCGCCCGCCCCCACATCCCGCCGGCCGAGATGCCGGACGACGACTACCCCTTCCTGCTCAACACCGGCCGGGTCCAGCACCAGTGGCACACCCTGACCAAGACCGGCAGGGTCGCCAAGCTCAACCGCCTCAACCCCGGACCGTTCGTGGAGGTGCACCCAAAGGACGCGGCCCGCCTCGGGCTCGCGGAGGGCGACTCGGTGGAGGTCGAGTCCCGGCGCGGGCGGGCCGTCCTGCCGGCCGTGGTCACCGACCGCGTGGCACCCGGCTGCTGCTTCGCTCCCTTCCACTGGAACGACCTCTTCGGCGAATACCTCAGCGTCAACGCGGTGACCGGCGACGCCGTGGACCCCGTCTCCTACCAGCCGGAGTTCAAGGTGTGCGCGGTGACCCTGACGAAGGTGGCGTCCGCCCCTGCTCCTGGCCCGGCCCCGCTGCCGGTGGCGGCGCCCGCCCAGGCACCCGCCGCCGTCTTCGGCCTGGACACCACCCCGCCCCCGGTCCTCGCCGAGCACGAGCGGCAGTATCTCGTCGGCTTCCTCGCCGGGCTGCCGCTGGGCGCCCCCGGCGTCCCCGTCCTGCCGCCCGGTGCCCCCTTCAGCGCCGAGCACGAGCGCTGGGTCAACGGCGTCCTGGCCGGCATGTACTCGCGCACCGGGCCGCCCGCCGAGGACCCCGTGCCCGTCCCCGCCGCCGAGGCCCCCGCCCGCGAGGTCGTCGTGCTGTGGGCTTCGCAGACCGGCAACGCCGAGGAGTTCGCCGCCGCCACCGCCGACCGGCTCACCGCCACGGGCCACCGCACCCGGCTCCTCGGCATGGACGAGGCGGACCCGCGCGCCCTGCCGCCGGCCGCCGACCTCCTCCTGATCACCAGCACCTTCGGGGACGGCGACGCGCCCGACAACGGCTCCGGGTTCTGGGAGGCCCTGACGGCCGCCGACCTCCCGCCCCTGGACGGCCGGCGGTTCGCGGTCCTGGCCTTCGGCGACTCCTCGTACGACGACTTCTGCGGACACGGGCGGCGGCTCGACAACCGACTGGACGAGCTCGGAGCCGTCCGCCTCGCCCCGCGTACCGACTGCGAACCCGACTACGAACCGTCCGCGCTGAGCTGGCTCGACCAGGTCCTCGCCGGGCTCACCGCCCCGCCCGCCGACCCGGCCCCCGCGCCCGACCCGGCCTCCGTGCCCCTGCCCGCGCCCCCGCCCGCCCCGGTCCGCACCCCGAAGCCCGCGCCCGTCACCGCCCGGCTGGCCGGCAACCGGCTGCTCGGGCTGCCCGGCTCCGGCAAGGAGGTCCGCCGGTTCACCTTCGACACCAGCGGCACCGGGACCGCCCTGGAGTACACGGCCGGGGACGCGCTCGGTGTCCACGCCGCCAACCACCCGGACCTGGTGGCCGAATGGCTCTCCGTGACCGGGCTCGACGCCAACGCGGAGATCGAGGTCCCCGGCCTCGGCGGCCTGCGGCTGGGCGACGCGCTCCACACCCAGCTGGACATCACCCGCCTCACCCCCGCCCTGCTCGGCTTCGTCACCGAACGCACCGGCGACCGTGACCTGAAGAAGATGCTGCGGCCCGACAACAAGGGCGAGCTGGCCCGCTGGTCCTGGGGCCGGCAGGCCGTCGACGTCCTCGCCGAATACCCGGTCAAGGCCACCCCCGAGGAGTGGGCGGGCATCCTCAAACCCCTGCAACCGCGCCTGTACTCGATATCGTCCAGCCCGCTCACCGCCCCCGACCGCCTCTCCCTGACGGTCTCCGTCGTCCGCTACGAGAACACCCGCGGCCGCCCCCGCTCCGGGGTCTGCTCGCCGTTCCTCGCGGACGCCGCCCCCGACACCGGCGTCCCGGTCTTCGTCCGCCGCGCCCCGAACTTCCGGCCACCGGCCCGCCCCGACGCCCCGATGGTCATGGTCGGCCCCGGCACCGGAGTCGCCCCCTTCATCGGCTTCCTGGAAGAGCGCCGCGCCCGCCGCGACCCCGGCCCCAACTGGCTGTTCTTCGGGGAGCAGCACCGGGCCACCGACTTCTTCTACGAGGAGGAGCTGACGTCCTTCCTCGCGGACGGCACCCTCACCCGCCTGGACACCGCCTTCTCCCGCGACCAGCGCGCCAAGATCTACGTACAGGACCGGATGCGCGAGCACGGCGCCAAGCTGTGGACCTGGCTGCGCGACGGCGCCCACTTCTACGTCTGCGGCGACGCGGCCCGGATGGCCAAGGACGTCGACCGGGCGCTGCGCGACATCGCCGTCGCGCACGGCGGGCTCGACCCGGAGGCCGCCGGCCTGTACGTGAAGCAGCTCGCCGCCGACAAGCGGTACGTGCGCGACGTCTACTGAGGTTCAGAGGGCAACGAGCGTCACTTCGGTCGCCTTGACGCTGGTCCAGACCCGCGCCCCGTCCGCGAGGGACAGCTCGGCGGCCGCCTGCGGGGTGATCTCGGCGACCAGGTCCGGCACCTGATCCGACCCCACCAGGACCCGCAGCCGGCTCCCGCCCGTCGTTATCTCGCGCACCGTCCCCGGCCACACGTTGCGCGGGCTCCCGGCCGGCTTCTCGCGGTGTACGGAGACGGCCTCGGGCGCGATGACCGCGAGCGCGGGCACCCCGGCCGGCAGCGGGTCGGCCGCGACGAGACGACCGCCGCCCGAGGGCTCCAGGCCGTCGGCGGTGGCGGTGCCCGGCCAGGCGTTGCGGCCGAGCATCCGGGCGACCCAGGGGGAGCGCGGGTGCCGGGTGACGTCGGCGGGCGGGGCGTCCTGAAGCGTGCGCCCGTCCTCCAGGACGAGGACCCGGTCGGCGAGCGCCACGGCCTCCACGGGGTCGTGAGTGACGATGAGGCAGACGCCGCCGAACCCGTCGAGATGGCGGCGCAGGGTGTGCCGGACCTGGGACCTGGTCGTCTGGTCGAGCGCGGCGAGCGGTTCGTCCAGGAGCAGCAGGCGCGGCCGGGCGGCCAGCGCGCGGGCCAGCGCGACGCGCTGCGCCTGGCCGCCGGAGACCTGGGCGGGGCGGCGCGAGGCCAGCTGCCCGACCCCGAGCCGGTCCAGCCACTCCTGCGCGGTGCGTCGGGCCTCGGCACGCGGTACGCCCCGGGCGCGCAGCCCGTACGCGGTGTTGGCGAGGGTGCTCAGATGCGGGAACAGCGCGCCGTCCTGCGGGACCCAGGCGACGCCCCGGCGGTGGGCGGGCAGGGCGGTGACGTCGGTGTCGCCCAGGAGGAGCCGGGCGTGGGCGCGCGGGGTGAGGCCGAGCAGGGCGCGCAGCAGGGTCGTCTTGCCGGCGCCGTTCGGGCCGACGACGGCGATGGTCGTCCCGGCCTCCGCGTCGAGGACCAGCTCGTTGAAGCCGGTGACCTCGGCGTGCAGCGGCCAGCTCTCCCGTACGTCCTTCGGAACGGAGACGGCGGGATCGGCGCGCACGTCGGTCCCCGGCTCGTCGTCCGCGGCGGCCTCCCGCCGCGTCCGCTCCGGCGGCGTCCCGGTCCACCGCCCGCGCAGCGCCAGCAGCACCGCCATGGCGATGACCAGCAGCAGCAGCGACACCGAGGTCGCCGCCTCCGGGCTGTCCTGGAGCAGCAGGTAGACCTGGAGCGGCAGGGTCTGCGTGGTGCCCGGGAGGTTTCCCGCGAAGGTGATGGTCGCGCCGAACTCGCCGAGTGCCCGCGCCCAGGTCAGCGCCGCTCCGGCGGCAAGACCGGGCGCCACCATCGGCAGGGTGACCGTGAAGAACACCCGTACCGGCGAAGCACCCAGGGAGGCGGCGGTCTCCTCGTAACGGGGGCGCAGCCCGCCCAGCGCGCCCTCCAGGCTGATCACCAGGAACGGCATGGCGACGAAGGTCGCCGCGAGCACCGCGCCCGAGGTGTGGAACGGCAGCGTGATCCCGAACCAGTCCTCCAGCCACGGCCCCAGCAGCCCGCGCCGGCCGAAGCCGAGCAGCAGGGCGACGCCGCCGACCGTGGGCGGCAGCACCATCGGCAGCAGCACCAGCGAGCGGACGAAGACCTTGCCGGGGAAGTCGACCCGGGCGAGCAGCCAGGCCAGCGGCACCCCGAGGACGAGCGAGAGGGCCAGCGCCCAGCCGGAGACGATCAGCGACAGCGTCAGCGCCTGGGTGGTGCCCTCACTGGTGAGGTGGCCGCCCAGCTCGCCCCACGAGGTCCGGGCCAGGATGCCGGCCAGCGGCAGCAGCAGGAACGCGACGGCCAGGAGCGCGGGGAGGGCCAGCACGATCGGCGCGCGGCCGCGGGGACGGTTCATCAGGATGATCCCTGGGGCTGGGGGCGGGGGGCCCGGCGCGTGCACGGGCCCCCGGTTACGTTACGGCTGCTGGAAGCCCGCGCCGGTCAGGATCTTCTGCGCCTCGGGGGTCGACAGCCATGCCACGAACGCCTCGGCTGCCGCGCTGTGCTTGCCGGCCTTGAGGGTCGCCGCCGGGTACGAGGCGACGGCGTTCTGCTCGTCCGGGATGTCGACCGAGTCGACCTTGCCCTCGGCCGAGGCGACATCGGTCTTGTAGACGAGACCGGCGTCCGCCTCGCCCAGCTCGACCTTGCTGAGCACCGCGCGCACGTTGGGCTCCTGCGAGACCGGCTTCACGGTGATCTTCTGGGCGTCCAGGATCTGCTTGCTGTACCGGCCCACCGGCACCTCGGACGCGGCCAGGACCACCTTCAGCTTGGTGTCGGCCAGGTCCTTGAGATTCTCGACCTTCTCCGGGTTGCCCTTGCCGGTCGCGATGACGAGACGGTTCTTCGCGATGACCGTGGGCGTGCCGGTGTCCGACTTCAGGCCGTCCATCGTCTTCGTGTCGGCGGTGACCAGCGCGTCGGCGGGGGCGCCCTGCTTGACCTGCGCGGCCAGCTCCTGGGACCCGGCGAAGGAGAACGTCACCTTCGTGCCCGGGTGCTCCTTCTCGTACGCGGCGCCCGCCTCCTTGAACACATCGGTGAGGGAGGCGGCGGCGAGGACGGTGAGATCGGCCGCGGGCACGCCGGACGCGGAGGCGCTGGAGCCGGTGGACGCGTCCTTCGTGTCGTCGTCGCTGCCGCACGCGGTGAGGGGCGTCAGCAGGCCCACGACGACGAGAGCCGCGGCAGCGCGTCGGCGGGTGAGGGCGGGGGTGAAGGACATGAGGGCGGAGCTCCTTGGGAACGCGAGAGGGCGATGCCGCCGGGCCGGTGAGCGGACCACCCGGTGGCGGGAGACAGCATGTGCCGAAGAATACGTGTTCGGGGATGGCATTTACACATGTCCATGCGAAAACACATGGCAGATGCGCACCGGCCTGGAGGAAGGTCCGAGCCGTGCGCGGAGGGTGCGACGGGGCCCCGGGCGATCCGGCGCCGGGTCCGTTGTCAGTGCCGCCGCCTACGGTGAAGACGTCGCTTGGGGAGCCTCGCAGAAGGAGCAGCAGTGCCTGCCAACAAGATCCAGCACAAGGTGAATCACGTCGCGCTCGTCGTGGACTGCTCGGGCTCCATGCGCCCGCATCAGGGGCAGCTCGTGCGCGTCGTGGACGAGTTCGTGGCCGGCCTGAAGGCCGAGTCGGACAGCCTCGGACACGAGACCCGGATCAGCCTCTACTCCTTCGACCACCGGGTGGAGAACCTGGTCTGGGACATGGACGTGAAGCATCTGCCGTCCATGCGCGGCCTGTACAAGGTGAACAACGGCGCGACGGCCCTCATCGAGGCGTCCCTGAAGTCCCTGGACGACCTGGGCCACATCTGGGAGGAGTACGGCGAGCACAGCTTCCTCCAGATCGTGGTGACCGACGGCGAGGAGAACGCCTCCGGCGGCGACCGCAGGCACGACGGGGACATGACGATCCTCGGCCCCTGGCTCGACCGCATCTCGGCGAAGATGGGCGCCCTCCCGGGCCACTGGACGTCGGCGATCCTCGTCCCCAACTCCCTGGCCAAGCGCACCGCCCAGAACTACGGCTTCCCGGCCGGCAACATCGCGATCTGGGACGCCGACTCGAAGGAGGGCGTCGAGGAGGCGATCGGCACCGTGCGCGCCGCCGCCACCAGCTTCCTGCGGGGCCGCGAGCAGGGCGTGCGCGGCACGAAGAACCTCTTCGCGGTCGGCCAGGACATATCCGTGGACGACGTCCGGGCCAGTCTCGAACCGGTCCCGGCCGACAAGTACCGGCTCCTGAAGGTCGACAAGGAGGTCGAGATCCGCGCCTTCGTCGACTCGCACCCGGGCGTCACCTACGAGCGCGGCGCCTGCTACTACCAGTTGGGCGCCCGCGTCCAGGTGCAGCCCGACAAGGAGGTCATCGTCGTGGAGAAGGACACCGACCGCGCCTACTCGGGCGACGCGGCCCGCAATCTGCTGTTCGGCTCCGGCGTCCGCGGCACGGTGTCCGTGAAGGCGGGGAACAACCCCGATCTGGAGGTGTACGTGCAGAGCCGTTCGGTCAACCGGAAGCTCAAGCCGAAGACCCGCCTGCTGATCATGCTCTGACGGCTCCGGCCCTGATCGGCACGACACCCCCTCGGGGCCTCCCGGAGCCGGGCGCCCGGGACCCGTCCGGAACCGGCCAGTAGAGTGCGGGAGCGTCAGCCCCCGAGACCCGAGGTACCGTCCGTGACCCCCGAGCACCCCCGCCCGCCCGCAGTCACCGTGGTCGGGATCGGAGCCGACGGATGGGCGGGCCTGCCCGACCCGGCCCGTACGGAGCTGGCGGCCGCCCAGGTCCTGATCGGCGCCGGGCGCCAGCTCGACCTGCTGCCGCCCGAGTGCGCGGGCACCCGCGTGCCCTGGCCCTCGCCGCTGCGCCCCGCGGTGCCCGGCCTGCTCGCCGCGCACACGGGCCGCCGCATCGCCGTCCTGGCCAGCGGCGACCCCATGTTCTACGGGATCGGCCGGGCCCTCACCGAGATCCTGGGTCCGGACCGGCTGCACGTCCTGCCGCACCCCTCGTCCGTCTCCTACGCCTGCGCCCGGATCGGCTGGCCGCTGGAGGACACCGAGGTCGTCACCCTGGTCGGCCGCCCCGCCGCCCGGCTCGCCGCCGCCCTCCACGAAGGACGCCGGCTGCTCGTCCTCAGCGCCGACGCCACCACCCCGGCCACCGTCGCCGCACTGCTGCGCGACCACGGCTTCGGGCCCAGCCGCCTGCGGGTCCTGGAACAGCTCGGCGGCGAGGACGAGGCGTGCGCCGAGGGCACGGCGGACGGCTGGGACCACCCGGCCGGCGACCCGCTCAACGTCGTCGCCGTCGAGTGCCGGGCCGCGCCGGGGGCGCTGCGCCTCGGCGCCGTACCGGGCCTGCCGGACGAGGCGTACGCGCACGACGGCCAGTTGACCAAGCGTCACGTCCGGGCCGTCACCCTGGGCGTGCTCGCCCCCGCCCCCGGCGAACTCCTCTGGGACATCGGCGGCGGCTCCGGCTCCATCGCGATCGAGTGGATGCGCGTCCACCCCTCCTGCCGGGCCGTCACCGTCGAACGCGACCCCGTTCGCGCGGCGCGCATCGCGGCGAACGCCGACCGGCTCGGGGTTCCCGGCCTCCGCGTCGTCACCGGCCGGGCGCCCGGCAGCCTGGCCGGGCTGCCCGCCCCGGACGCCGTGTTCATCGGCGGCGGCCTCACCGCGCCCGGCCTCCTCGACACCTGCCTCGCCGCGCTCCCGCCCGGCGGCCGGCTGGTCGCCAACACGGTCACCCTGGAATCCGAAGCGCTGCTCGCCGCCCGGCACAAGGAGCACGGCGGGGAGCTGACCCGCCTCGCCGTGGCGCACGCCGTGCCGGTCGGCACGTTCACCGGCTGGCGGCAGGCCATGCCCGTCACCCAGTGGTCCGTACGCAAGCCCTCGGACGCCGCAACGGCCCCCGCACAACCCTCAGGAGACGACAACAGATGACCGTGTACTTCATCGGCGCGGGCCCCGGCGCCGCCGACCTGATCACGGTGCGCGGCGCGCGCACGCTCGCCGCCTGCCGGGTGTGCCTGTACGCGGGCAGCCTGGTGCCCCGCGAACTCCTGGCCGAATGCCCGGACGACGCCCGCCTGGTGGACACCGCGCGGCTCGACATCGACGCGATCACCGCCGAACTCGTCGCCGCGCACCGGGCCGGCCACGACGTGGCGCGGCTGCACTCCGGCGACCCGTCGGTGTTCAGCGCGGTCAACGAGCAGATGCGCCGCCTGGACGAGGCGGGCGTGCCGTACGAAGTGGTCCCGGGCGTGCCCGCGTTCGCGGCCGCGGCGGCCGCCCTCAAGCGCGAGCTGACCGTGCCGACCGTGGGCCAGACCGTCATCCTGACCCGGATCGCCCAGCGGGCCACCGCCATGCCCGAGGGCGAGGACCTGGCGACGCTCGGCCGTAGCGGCGCCCTGATCGTCCTGCACCTCGCGGCCCGTTACGCGGACCGCGTCGTCGATGAGCTGCTGCCGCACTACGGGGCGGACTGCCCGGCCGCCGTCGTCGCGATGGCCTCCCGCCCCGACGAACTGGTGCTGCGCGGCACCCTGGCGGACATCGCGGAGCAGGTGAAGGCCGCGGGAGTCATCCGTACCGCCGTGATCATGGTCGGCCGCACCCTGGGCGCCGAGCAGTTCCACGACAGCCACCTCTACTCACCCGCCCGCGACCGCCACACCTGCTGACCGGGGGCCTGTCCGGTGGCCGGCCGGGTCAGCGTGCGGAGCTGCGCCCCACCACCGTGCCCGCCCGGTCGATGCAGATCACGTCCACGGCCACCGGCGCCCCCCGCAGCACCGACAGCGCCTCGTCCCGCGCGGCCACGGCCACCAGATCGCCCAGCGGCACCCCGCGCGCCTGGCACAGCTGGAGTGCGGCGAGCCCGGTGTTGGCGACGGCGATCGCGGAGGCCAGGGCCTCGTCGGCACCGCCGCGCCGGGCCAGCTCCGCCAGATGCGCCTTGTCGACCTGGGAGCGCCCCGAGTGGAGGTCCAGATGCCCGGCGGCGAGCTTCGACAGCTTGGCGAACCCGCCGCAGATCGTGAGCCGGTCCACCGGGTGGCGGCGTACGTACTTCAGCACCGCGCCCGCGAAGTCGCCCATGTCCAGCAGCGCGATCTCCGGCAGCCCGTATTCGGCGACCACCGTCTTTTCCGAGGTGGACCCCGTGCACCCGGCGACATGGGTGTGCCCGGCCGCGCGCGCCACGTCCACGCCGCGCCGGATCGAGTCGATCCAGGCCGAGCAGGAGTACGGCACCACGACCCCGGTCGTGCCGAGGATCGACAGACCGCCCAGGATGCCCAGGCGCGGGTTCCAGGTGGAGCGCGCGATCTCCTCGCCGTCGTCCACGCCGATCGTCACCTCGACGTCCCCGGACCCGCCGTGCGCCGCTGCGACCCGCGCGATGTGGTCCCGGATCATCTGCCGCGGCACCGGGTTGACCGCCGGTTCGCCGACGTCCAGCGGCAGCCCCGGCAGCGTCACCGTGCCGACGCCCGGGCCCGCCCGGAACACCACCCCCGAGCCCGGCGGCAGCACCCGCACGCTCACCCGCACCAGGGCGCCGTGCGTCACATCCGGGTCGTCGCCCGCGTCCTTCACCACGCCCGCCGACGCCCGCCCGTCGCCCAGCTCCTCCACGGCGAGCGCGAACGCCGGGGTCTGGCCCCGGGGCAGCGTGATCGTCACCGGGTCCGGGAAGTCCCCGCTCAGCAGCGCCGTGTACGCGGCCGTCGCGGCGGCCGTCGCGCAGGCCCCGGTCGTCCAGCCGGGCCGCAGACCGGTGTGCTTGAGTTGGGCGCCGCGCCCGCCTTTCGTCTCACTCATGGATGGTCCCTGTGCACGTACTGATTCTGGGCGGGACGACGGAGGCCCGCCGGCTCGCCGAGCTGCTGGTGGCAGAGCTGCCCGCCGGGAGCAGGGTCACCAGCTCCCTGGCCGGCCGGGTGGCCCGGCCGAAGCTGCCGCCGGGGGAGGTCCGGGTCGGCGGCTTCGGCGGGGCCGACGGGCTCGCGGACTGGCTTCGCGAGCACCGGGTGCACGCGCTCATCGACGCCACCCATCCTTTCGCCGGGACGATCACCTTCAACGCGGCCGTCGCGGCCGCCGCCGCCCATGTTCCCCTGCTCATGCTGCGCCGGCCCGGCTGGGTGCCCGGCGCCGGTGACGACTGGCACCCGGTCGGCTCCCTGGCCGAGGCGGCCGAGGCGCTGCCCGCACTGGGGCGGAGGGTGTTCCTCACCACGGGGCGGATGGGGCTCGCCGCCTTCGCGGACCTGGACGGGCTGTGGTTCCTGATGCGGTCCGTGGACGCCCCGGAGCCGCCGTACCCTGCCCGGATGGAGACCCTGCTCGACCGGGGCCCCTTCACCCTGGAAGGCGAGCGCGAGCTGATCCGCCGGCACCGCGTCGACGTCCTCGTTACCAAGGACAGCGGCGGCGCCGCGACCGCCCCCAAACTGACCGCCGCCCGCGAGGCCGGCATCCCCGTGGTCGTGGTCCGCCGGCCACCGGTCCCCGAGGGGGGCGCGGTGGCCGGCACCCCGGAGGAGGCCCTGGGCCGGCTTCAACGGCTGACGGATCAGCTCTCCGGGTAGCGGCGCGGCGTCCACACGATCCGCGTGCCGTCGCCCCGCCGCCCCCACCGGGTCTGCGAGGACCCGACGATGAGGATCGTGCGCATGTCCACCTCGGCCGGATCGAGGTCCGCGAGGCGCACACTCCGTACGCTCTCGGCCGGCCCGCCGACGTCCCGGCCGAGGACCACGGGCGTGTCCGGCGAGCGGTGTTCCAGGAGCAGATCCCGGGCCTTGCCGACCTGCCAGGTCCGGGACCGCGAACCGGGGTTGTACAGCGCGAGCACCAGGTCCGCCGAGGCGGC
This sequence comes from Streptomyces sp. NBC_00726, assembly GCF_045161735.1. Taxonomy (NCBI): domain Bacteria; kingdom Bacillati; phylum Actinomycetota; class Actinomycetes; order Kitasatosporales; family Streptomycetaceae; genus Streptomyces; species Streptomyces sp. NBC_00726. The sequence goes on from NZ_CP108983.1 coordinate 5,475,982, forward strand.
GGACCGCAGCCGCTCCGCGATGACCTCCCACGGCTTGAGCCGGTCCGACAGCGAGATCGTCGCGTAGTCGTGGCCGAGCGGCGCGCCCGCCCGGGCCGCCGCCGCGTTGGCCGCCGTCACCCCGGGCAGCACCCGCACCGGCACGTCCGCGTACTCCTCCTGCGACGCGACTTCGAGCACCGCCGTCGCCATGGCGAAAACCCCCGGGTCCCCGCCGGACACCACGGCGACCCGCCGCCCGCGCCGGGCCAGGTCGAGCGCGAACTCCGCCCGCTCCGACTCCACCTTGTTGTCCGAGCCGTGCCGGATCTGCCCCGGCCGGACCGGCACCCGGTCCAGGTACGTGGTGTAGCCGACCAGGTCGTCGGCGGCGGCCAGCGCCCCGCGCGTCTCGGGCGTCAGCCACAGCGGGCCCGCCGGGCCCGTGCCGACGACGGTCACCTCACCGTCGCCCGGGGCGCGCTCCGGGCGGGCGTCGATCCGGCTCGGCAGCACGGCGACCGCGAAGTACGGCACCGATTCGGCGTCCGTGTCCGCGAGTTCGCCCAGCCGCTCGCCGGCCATCGTGGCGCGCTCCACATAGCGGGCCTCGGGCAGCCGGCCCGACGCCTCGAACGCCCGGCGCACGGCGGGGAAGGTGCGGCCGAGCTTCATCACCACGGCCGCGTCGGTCGCGGCCAGCCTGGCCGTCAGCTCATCCTCCGGCAGCGTGCCGGGCAGGATCGTCAGGACCTCCTCGCCCTCCGCGAGCGGGGCCCCGAGCCGGGCGGCGGCCGCGCTGACCGAGGTCACCCCGGGAATCACCTCGGTCGGATAGCGGTCGGCCAGCCGCTTGTGCATGTGCATGTACGAGCCGTAGAACATCGGGTCGCCCTCGGCGAGCACGGCGACCGTGCGCCCCGCGTCCAGGTGCACGGCGAGCCGGGCCGCCGCCTCGGTGTAGAAGTCCTCCAGCGCGCCCCGGTAGCCGCCCGGGTGGTCCGTGGTCTCCGTCGTGACGGGGTAGACCAGGGCCTCCTCGATGTGGTCGGCGCGCAGGTGCTTCGCCGCGATGGACCGGGCGATGGACCGGCCGTGCCGGGCGCTGTGGTAGGCGACGACATCCGCCGCCGCGATGACCTCCACGGCGCGCAGGGTCATCAGATTCGGGTCGCCGGGGCCGAGCCCGACCCCGTAGAGCCGGCCCGCCCGCTCGTCCGGCCGTCCCGTCTGCTGCTCGCTCACGGTCACTCTTCCTCGCTGGCGATGGCGTTGAGCGCGGCGGCCGCGATGGCGCTCCCGCCGCGCCGGCCGCGCACGATCAGGTGGTCGAGCCCCGACGGGTGGGCGGCCAGGGCGTCCTTCGACTCGGCGGCCCCGACGAACCCGACCGGGACCCCGATGACGGCGGCGGGGCGCGGGGCCCCCTCCTCGATCATTTCGAGCAGCCGGAAGAGGGCGGTCGGCGCGTTCCCGACGGCCACCACCGCCCCGTCGAGCCGGTCCCGCCACAGCTCCAGGGCGGCCGCCGAGCGGGTCGTGCCCAGCTCTGCCGCGAGCCCGGGCACCGCCGGGTCGGACAGGGTGCACACCACCTCGTTGTCCGCCGGCAGCCGCTTGCGGGTGACCCCGCTGGCGACCATGGCCACATCGCACAGGATGGGCGCGCCGGCCCGCAGCGCGGCGCGGGCGCGGGCGACCGCGCCGGGCGTGTAGCCGAGGTCGCGTACGAGGTCGACCATCCCGCAGGCGTGGATCATCCGGACCGCGACCTGGCTCACGTCCGCGGGCAGCCCGGCGAGGTCCGCCTCCGCCCGGATGGTGGCGAAGGACTGGCGATAGATGGCCGGTCCGTCCTTCTCGTACTCGTACACAGTGGTGTCGCTCTCTTCTTGGGGCGGGGGTGGGTCAGGAAAAGTGTGGGGCGGTCAGGTGCGAGGGTTACGGGCCGCCGCCACGGCGTCGGCCAGCGCGACCGGGTCGTCGGCGACGCGGACCGGGGCGCCGCGCCCGCCGTCCCGTACGACGGACACCCGGTAGCCGCCGTCCGGACCGGCGACCACGTCGACCCACGCACCGCGCGGGTGCCCGCACCGCCGCTCGCACCCGGACCAGTGCACGGGCAGGGCGTCCACGGGCGGGGCGACGGGCAGCGCCGACGCGGCGTCACCCCGCACATCGGCCAGGGACTTCGCGCACCCCGGCCGCCCGATGCACGCCCCGACCCCGGTCCACGGCGAGCGGTCCCCGGTGACGAGGCCCACGGCCGCCAACACGTCGAGCGCACCGGCCGCCCGGTCCCGCCGGACCCCGGGCACGACGACTCCGCGCCACGGGGTGAGCCGAAGTTCACCGGCGCCGTGGTCCCGGGCGAGGTCCGTCAGCGTCCGCCACCGCACCGCGTCCGCCCGCCCGAGCGGCAGCCCGACGGACAGCGCGTCCGCTTCCCCGGACCCCGTCACCACACCGAGCGCCGGGGGAGTGCCGTCCGGCACCGGTACGGTCCCGAGGGCGACGGGCAGCCCGGCGGCGCCCAGCCCCCGTACCACCGCGTCGAACACCGGTTCCGCGCCCCCGGGCAGCTCGGCCACCCGCCAGGCGCCGGAACCGGCCGCCAGGGACAGGAACACCGTCGCCGCGAGCAGCGCGGCGCGCGGCGCCCCGGCCGCCGGAATCCGGGCCACCGAGTCCAGCGCCCCGATCCGCAGCTCCGCGTCCCCGTCCGCCCGCGCCCGCAGCGTCACATCCGCGCCCAGCGCGTCCACGTCACCGCGCCCGTCGTCCAGTGCGAACAGGAACCGGCCCGAAAGCCCGGCCGCCTCCTCGCTCGCGCACACCAGCGCGTCCAGCGCGGTCAGCCACGGGCGGACATCGCGCTCACCGAGGCCGTCGATCCCGGACAGCGGGGAGGCCACCACATTGCGGACCCGCTCATGCCGCTCGGAGGGCAAAAGTCCCATTTCGTACATGCGTGAGGCGAGTTCACCCCCGCACTCCGCACCCAGCCCGCGCAGCTGCACATTGCCGCGCGAAGTGAGATACAGCTCACCATCGCCCAGCCGTCCGGCCAACTCCCGGAGCCCGTCCGCCTGCTCCACACCGAGCGCGCCACCGGGCACCCGGACCCGCGCCAACGCCCCGTCGTCCGCCCGGTGCAGCCGCAGCGCACCGGGGCAGGCGTCGCCGCGCGACCGGAAACGGGCGTCGTCGGGCTGGGCGAAATGGGGGGCTGGGGGAGGCATGGCGGCGAGCATACCGACCATCTCATCCGATCCGTATGACCCACCGGACCCCCCGGCCCGTACTATGCCTGCGGGGCCCGTCTTCGCGGACGGACCCCGGCGGACCTCCGGGTCCGTCGTCGCCACAGACGGCGACAGGGGAGGAAGCCCGGTGCGATTCCGGCGCGGTCCCGCCACTGTGAGCCCGGCCCACCAGGCCGGGCGAGTCAGGAACTCCCTTCCCCGCACGTTCGGCAGGTCCGAGCAGGGGATCACGACACCGCCCGGGGCGTGGACACCCCGAGGAAGGCCAGACGCCGCATGATCCTGCTCCTGTCGACGTCCGACACCGACCTGCTCAGCGCCCGCGCCTCCGACGGACCCGTCCGCTACCGGTACGCGAACCCCTCCCGCCTCCCGCTCCAGGACCTGCCCGCACTCCTGGACGGCACCGACCTCGTCGTCGTACGCCTCCTCGGCGGAGTCCGCGCCTGGCAGGACGGCCTCGACCACCTGCTCGCCACCGGCCGCCCCGTCGTCGTCCTCACCGGCGAACAGGCCCCCGACGCCCAGCTGATGGCCGCCTCCACCGTCCCGATCGGGATCGCCGCCGAGGCCCACGCCTACCTCGCGCACGGCGGCCCCGCCAATCTGGACCAGCTCGCCCGCTTCCTCTCCGACACCGTGCTGCTCACCGGCCACGGCTTCGAACCGCCCGCCGCCGCACCCTCCTGGGGCCCGCTGGAGCGCACCCCCCGACAGACGGCGGACGACGCCCCCACGGTGGCCGTGCTCTACTACCGCGCCCACCACATGAGCGGCAACACCGCCTTCATCGAGACCCTGTGCCGGGCCGTCGAGGCCGAGGGCGCCAAGGCCCTCCCGCTGTACGTCGCATCCCTGCGCAGCCCCGAACCCGAGCTCATCGACACCCTGCGCGGCGCCGACGCGATCGTCACCACGGTCCTCGCGGCGGGCGGCACCCGGCCCGCCGAGGCGTCGGCCGGCGGCGACGACGAGTCCTGGGACGCGGGCGCGCTCACCGCGCTCGACGTCCCGATCCTCCAGGCGCTCTGCCTCACCGGCTCCCGCACCGACTGGGAGGGCAACGACGAGGGCGTCTCCCCGCTGGACGCCGCGAGCCAGATCGCCGTGCCCGAATTCGACGGCCGCCTGATCACCGTTCCGTTCTCCTTCAAGGAGATCGACGAGGACGGCCTCCCCGCCTACGTCGCCGACGACGAACGCGCCGCCCGTGTGGCCGGCATCGCCGTCCGCCACGCCCGGCTGCGCCACATCCCGAACGCCGAGAAGCGCGTCGCGCTCGTCCTCTCCGCGTACCCGACCAAGCACTCCCGTATCGGCAACGCCGTCGGACTCGACACCCCCGCCAGCGCGGTCGCCCTGCTGCGCCGACTGCGCGAGGAGGGCTACGACTTCGGTACGGAGGAGGTCCCCGGGCTCGCCTCCGGCGACGGCGACGAGCTGATCTACGCCCTCATCGAGGCGGGCGGCCACGACCAGGCGTGGCTCACCGAGGAGCAGCTGGCCCGCAACCCGGTCCGTATCCCCGCCGCCGACTACCGCCGCTGGTACGCCACGCTGCCCGCCGAACTCCGCGAGGGCGTCGAGGAGCGCTGGGGCCCGCCGCCCGGCGAGATGTTCGTGGACCGCTCCCGCAACCCGGAGGGCGACATCGTGCTCGCCGCGCTGCGCCGGGGCAACCTCCTCATCCTCATCCAGCCCCCGCGCGGCTTCGGCGAGAACCCGATCGCGATCTACCACGACCCGGATCTGCCGCCCTCGCACCACTACCTGGCCGCCTACCGCTGGATCGCCGCCCGCGCCGACGACAACGGCTTCGGCGCCGACGCGATGATCCACCTCGGCAAGCACGGCAACCTCGAATGGCTGCCCGGCAAGAACGCGGGCCTGTCCGCCTCCTGCGGTCCGGACGCGGCGCTCGGCGACCTTCCGCTGATCTACCCGTTCCTCGTCAACGACCCGGGCGAGGGCACCCAGGCCAAGCGCCGGGCGCACGCCACGCTGGTGGACCACCTGGTGCCGCCGATGGCCCGGGCCGACAGCTACGGGGACATCGCCCGCCTGGAACAACTCCTGGACGAGCACGCCCAGATCGCGGCCATGGACCCGGCCAAGCTGCCGGCGATCCGCGCCCAGATCTGGACCCTGATCCAGGCCGCGAAGCTCGACCACGACCTGGGCGTCGAGGACCGCCCGGAGGACGAGGGCTTCGACGACTTCATCATGCATCTGGACGGCTGGCTCTGTGAGATCAAGGACGTCCAGATCCGCGACGGCCTCCACGTCCTCGGCAACGCGCCGACCGGCGCCGCCCGCGTCAACCTGATCCTGGCGATCCTCCGGGCCCGCCAGATCTGGGGCGGCACGACGTCCCTGCCGGGCCTGCGCGAGGCGCTGGGCCTGGACGAGTCCGCGGCGACCCGCGCGGACGCGGACGCGGTGGAGGACCAGGCCCGGGCCCTGGTCCAGGCGATGGAGGACGCGGGCTGGGACCCGTCGGCCCTCCAAGCCCCTGCGGCGGGCGATCAGCCCAATCAAGCCCCTGCGGCGATTGAGCAGCGGGGTCCGGGGCAGAGCCCCGAGCAGCCGACCCGCACACTGCTCCACGACCTCAGCCCAGACGTGGCGGCCATCCTCAACTTCGCGGCCCAGGAGGTCGCCCCCCGCCTCGCCGGGACCACCGACGAACTGGACCACTGCGTCCACGCCCTCAACGGCGGATTCGTCCCCGCAGGCCCCTCCGGCTCACCTCTCCGGGGGCTCGTCAACGTCCTCCCGACCGGCCGCAACTTCTACTCCGTGGACCCGAAGGCCGTCCCCTCCCGGCTCGCCTGGGAGACCGGCCAGGCCCTCGCCGACTCACTCCTCAACCGCTACCGCGAGGACAACGGCGACTGGCCGGTGTCCGTGGGCCTCTCCCTCTGGGGTACGAGCGCCATGCGCACCGCGGGCGACGACGTCGCGGAGGCGTTCGCCCTGCTCGGCGTGCGCCCGGTCTGGGACGACGCCTCGCGCCGCGTCACCGGCCTGGAGGCGGTCCCGGCCGAGGAGCTGGGCCGCCCCCGCATCGACGTCACCCTCCGCATCAGCGGCTTCTTCCGCGACGCGTTCCCGCACACCATCGGCCTCCTGGACGACGCCGTGCGGCTGGCAGCCTCGCTGGACGAACCCGCCGAGCTCAACCACGTACGGGCGCACACCCAGGCCGACCTGGCCGAGCACGGGGACGAGCGCCGGGCCACCACCCGTATCTTCGGCTCGCGCCCCGGCACGTACGGCGCCGGGCTGCTCCAGCTCATCGACTCCCGTGACTGGCGCACCGACGCCGACCTCGCCGAGGTCTACACGACCTGGGGCGGCTACGCCTACGGCCGCGACCTGGACGGCTGCCCGGCCCGCGAGGAGATGGAGACCGCGTACAAGCGCATCGCGGTCGCCGCGAAGAACACCGACACCCGCGAGCACGACATCGCGGACTCCGACGACTACTTCCAGTACCACGGGGGAATGGTCGCCACGGTCCGTGCGCTGAAGGGGACCGCCCCGGAGGCGTACATCGGGGACTCCACCCGCCCCGAGACGGTCCGCACACGCACCCTGACCGAGGAGACCTCGCGCGTCTTCCGCGCCCGCGTCGTCAACCCGAAGTGGATCGAGGCGATGCGCCGCCACGGCTACAAGGGCGCCTTCGAGCTGGCCGCGACCGTCGACTACCTCTTCGGTTACGACGCCACGACGGGCGTGGTCGCGGACTGGATGTACGACAAGCTGACCGAGACCTACGTCCTGGACCCGGCCAACCGCGCCTTCCTGGAACAGGCCAACCCGTGGGCCCTGCACGGCATCGCGGAACGCCTGCTGGAGGCCGAGTCGCGCGGCATGTGGGCCAAGCCCGACCCGGCGGTCCTCGAAGCACTGCGCCAGGTCTTCCTGGAGACGGAAGGAAACCTGGAGGGCGAGGAGTAAGCCTCTAGCCGGCGGTACCGGGCTTCACACCCCACACATAGACGACGTCGTCGAGCGCGAGCAGATCCCACAGCTTCGCCGCGTCGTCCACGGTGAGGTTGACGCAGCCCGCCGACCCGCCGCCGTCGTACAGGTCCCCCGGGTGCCCGTGCAGCGCCTGCCCGCCGTCGAAGAACTGCGAGTACGGCATGGGGGCGTCGTCGTAGATGTCGGAGACGTGGTCGCGGTCGCGCCAGTAGATGGTGTGCCGGCCGGGCCGCGTCTCCTGCGCGTCGCGGCCCGTACGAATGGCCACGGGCCCGAACACGACCGTCCGCCCCTTCTGCACCCACAGCAGCTGGCGGTCCATGTCCACACAGGTCACCCGCCCGGTCTCGACGGGGCAGCTTCCGGCGGCGTTCGGGTCCGGCGCGGCCTCGACCACGAGCATCGCGCGGTACGTACCGAGGTCGGCGAACCCGTCCGGGTGCGGGCGGCCCCGCTCGGTCTGGAAGGACCGGATCGCCCGGCAGTCGGCGTCGGACTGACGCCCGTCCACGGGCAGTCCGAGATGGGTCTCCAGCTGCCGCTGGTACGGCCCGGCCGGCGCGGTGCACGCGGTGTCGCGGGCGGCGGAGGCGGCCGAGGGGGCCGCGGTGCACAGCAGCGCCATGGCCGCGGTGGCGACGGTGGCACCGATGAGGCGGTGGGAACGGGACACGGCCGGACCTCCTGCGGGATCAACGGAAACGGTGTATTGCCGAGCCAATCAGCACAAACGCCCGGCCGCCCACGAGTGGGCGGCCGGGCGGGTGAGCGTGTCAGCCGCGAGCGGCCTTGTGCGTGTCGTGCTTGCAGTCCTTGCCCTTGCCCTTACCCTTGCCCGGCTCACCGCGGTCGTTGGCCAGCTCCACGGTGACGCCGTCCTCGCTGTTCTCCTCCGTCACCTCGAACGGCCCGGAGACCGGGTTCGCCGGCAGCACGTAGCCCTCCGGGACGGCGATCTCGCGGAGGTAGTACTCCCCGAGCGGCAGGTCGTCGAAGGTGCACTGCCCGTCCTGGTCGGTGGAGCAGCCCGCGTCCGCGAGCGTGTCGGGGTTCGCCCCGCCCGTCTGAAGCCCGGGCACGTCGTTGCTCTCACGCCACAGCTCGAACACGGCCCCGGGCAGCGGCGCCCCGTTCTTCGCGTCCGTCTTGTCCAGCGTCAGCGACCCGGTCACCGGCGGCACGGGCGTCTTGGCGTTGACGGCCTCGGCCTGGACGCCGTCCTCGGCGTTCTCCTCGGTGAGCGTGAGCGGCCCGAACACGTTCGGGTCAGGCAGATCGTAACCGTCCGGCGCCGAGGTCTCGCGCCAGTAGTAGGTGCCCGGAACCGTGGTCGCGGTGCAGACACCGTTCGCCGGGGTGGTGCAGTCCGAGACGTGGGTGTCGGGGTTGATACCGATCGTCTGGAGCCCCGGCGTGTTGTTGGTCTCACGCCACAGCTCGAAGTCGGCCCCGGCCAGCGGCGCCCCGGTGTCCGCGTCGGTCTTCTCCACGCGGACTTCGCCGGTCACGGGCGGTACGGGGGTCTTCGTGTCGACGGCCTCGGCCTGGACGCCTTGGTCCGCGTTGTCCTCGGTGAGGGTGAGCGGCCCGAAGACGTTCGGGTCCGGGAGGTCGTAGCCGTCCGGGGCCGCCGTCTCGCGCCAGTAGTACGTACCCACGGTGGTGGTGTCGGCGCAGATGCCGTTTGCGGGGGTGGTGCAGTCGGAGACGTGGGTGTCGGGGTTGTCTCCGTCGGTCTGGAGGCCGGGGACGTCGTTGGTTTCGCGCCAGAGTTCGAAGTCGGCGCCGGCGAGGGGTGCTCCGGTGTCGGCGTCGGTCTTTTGTACGCGGACTTCGCCGGTGACGGGGGGTACGGGGGTTTGGGTGTTGGCGGCTTCGGTCTGGACGCCGTCTTCGGCGTTGTCTTCGGTGAGGGTGAGGGGGCCGAAGACGTTGGGGTCGGGGAGGTCGTAGCCGTCTGGGGCCGCGGTCTCGCGCCAGTAGTACGTACCCACGGTGGTGGTGTTGGCGCAGATGCCGTTCGCGGGGGTGGTGCAGTCGGAGACGTGGGTGTCGGGGTTGTCTCCGTCGGTCTGGAGGCCGGGGACGTCGTTGGTTTCGCGCCAGAGTTCGAAGTCGGCGCCGGCGAGGGGTGCTCCGGTGTCGGCGTCGGTCTTCTCCACGCGGACTTCGCCGGTGACGGGCGGTACGGGGGTCTTCGTGTCGACGGCCTCGGCCTGGACGCCTTGGTCCGCATTGTCTTCGGTGAGGGTGAGGGGGCCGAAGACGTTGGGGTCGGGGAGGTCGTAGCCGTCTGGGGCCGCGGTCTCGCGCCAGTAGTACGTACCCACGGTGGTGGTGTTGGCGCAGATGCCGTTCGCGGGGGTGGTGCAGTCGGAGACGTGGGTGTCGGGGTTGTCTCCGTCGGTCTGGAGGCCGGGGACGTCGTTGGTTTCGCGCCAGAGTTCGAAGTCGGCGCCGGCCAGCGGTGCTCCGGTGTCGGCGTCGGTCTTTTGTACGCGGACCTCGCCGGTGACCGGGGGGACGGGCGTCTGGGTGTTTGCCGCTTCGGCCTGGACGCCGTCTTCGGCGTTGTCCTCGGTGAGCGTGAGCGGCCCGAAGACGTTCGGGTCCGGGAGGTCGTAGCCGTCCGGGGCCGCGGTCTCGCGCCAGTAGTACGTACCGGGGACCGTCGTCGCGGTGCAGATGCCGTTCGCGGGCGTCGTGCAGTCCGAGACGTGGGTGTCCGGGTCGTCTCCGTCGACCTGGAGGCCGGGGACGTCGTTGGTCTCGCGCCAGAGTTCGAAGTCGGCGCCGGCCAGCGGGGCTCCGGTGTCCGCGTCCGTCTTCTCTACGCGGACCTCACCGGTCACCGGGGGGACGGGCGTCTGGCTGTTGATGGCCTCGGCCTGGACGCCCTGGTCCGCGTTGTCCTCGGTCAGGACGAGGGGGCCGAAGACGTTGGGGTCGGGGAGGTCGTAGCCGTCGGGGGCTGCCGTCTCGCGCCAGTAGTACGTACCCACGGTCGTGGTGTCGGAGCAGATGCCGTTCGCCGGGGTGGTGCAGTCCGAGACGTGGGTGTCCGGGTTGTCACCGTCGGTCTGGAGGCCGGGGACGTCGTTGGTCTCGCGCCACAGCTCGAAGTCGGCCCCCGCGAGCGGGTCACCGGTGTCCGCGTCGGTCTTCAGCACGCTGACCGCGCCCGTCACCGGCTGCGGTCCACCGCAGTCCGGGAGGTCACCGTCGAACGGGTAGGCGTGGAACTCCACGCCCGCGTTCTCGCTGGTGTGGGTGAGCGAGCCGGTGGTGAAGAACCTGCCGTTCATGCCGGGCAGGCTCACCGTGGTCATGGACGCCTGCTCGCCCACCAGCACGCTGCCCTGAAACTGCCCGGACCCCACGAAGGACGCCGTGGTGGCGTCCGGCAGGTTCCACAGCAGCCGCTCGCGGTACTGGCCCAGCGTGTCGCTTCCGCTGGTGGTGTTGATGATGCGGTTCTCGCCGACCACGTTGACCAGGATCGTCGCGTCGGCGGGGATGTTCTCGAACTCGATGGACTGGCTGCCGTTGGGCGAGTTCGGGTTGACCATGTCGAAGTCGACGTTGAACACCTGGAGGCTGGACGTCCCGTCGCCGGTGAACAGCGTCCGGTAGCCCTCGTTGACCGCGGTCCCGGTGGGCGTCCGGGTCTCGCCGTCCGGCCGCGCGTAGCACTGGCTGGCCGCCGTGAGCTCGTCGCGCAGGCCCACGTACGGGGCCGTCGCGTCGTCGTCCTGGATGGTCGTCCCGGTGACGGTCCCGGTCTGGGTGCCCGCGTACCGGACGATGCCCTGCTCATCGGGCAGGCCGCCCGTCGTGTCCAGGGTCTGTCCGGAGGCGATGGTCACGTTCCCGCCGGCGGCCAGGAAGTCCGAGCCGTCGGGCGGTGCGACGCGCGAGCCGACCCCGACGATTCCGAGGTTGTACAGCGAGCTCGCGTCCGTGTCCTTGTTCTGGTCGAAGTGGTCCAGCACGACGACCCGGCCCTCGGCCTCCGCCGCACGCCCCCGGACGAGGAAGTCGTCGCCGACGAAGATGTTGATGCCGTCGTCCCGGCCGGCGATCGGTCCGTTGTTGATGTCGGGGAACGGGTCGGGGCAGTCGCCCGGGATACAGGGCCCGAGACCACCGGGCAGCGGGGCGGCGGCGGCCGAGGTGGCGCCTAGGCCGAGGGAGAAGACGGGGACGACCGTCGCCAGGACGGCGCAGGCCGCACCTGTGGCGCGGGCGCGTGAGCGCAGCGCGGCGAGGCGTTTGGGCATGGGTTTCATGGCGGCATCCTGAGCGCCCCGCACCCCCGCTCCGCGCGCGCGACACGAGCCGTTGCGCCGGGCGGCGGGACGGGGCCACCCGGACGGAGGGGGTGCGAGCCCGGGCCACCGACCCGGGCGGCCCGGCCGCCCCGTCACCCCGGAAGCACCCAGACCTGATTGTCGCTCCCATAGCAGGACCAGATCTGAAGCCGCGTGCCATTGGCCGCGCTCGGCCCCGTCGCGTCCAGGCACTTCCCGGACGCGGGGTTCAGCAGCTCGCCGGTGCTCCGGTGCTGCCAGACCTGCGCCCCGGAGCCGTTGCAGTCGTAGAGCTGCACCTTCGTGCCGTTCGCGGTCCCGGCCGCCGTGACGTCCAGGCACTTGCCGAGTGCCCGCAGCATGCCGTCGGTGCCGGTCGTCCACCGCTGGGCCCCGGTGTCGTTGCAGTCGTAGAGCTGGACCGCCGTGCCGTTGGCGGAGCTTCCGCCCGCCACGTCGACGCACTTGCCGCCGTACCCGGTGATCCGGCCGGTGGCGCCGTCGTCGGGCGGGGTGACCGGGCCGCCGTCCTGCCCGGCGGCCCAGGCGATCTCCTGGAGCAGGAGCTGATTCTGCCGGGCGCTCGCGAAGGTGGAGGAGAGGGCGGTGTCCGTCGCGTAGTCCATCGCGTTGTGGCCGAAGTTGTTGTAGACCATCCGGTAGTCGCGGTTCGACCACACGATCGGGTAATCCCCGCTGTACCAGGTCTGGTTGGGGTCCGTGCCGATGGGGAACGTCGAGGGGTCCATCGAGGCGAGGACATCGATCGCGGGGTTCTTCCGCAGGTCGTTCTGCCAGCTGTACCACTCGCTCACCGACGAGGTGATCGTGGCCGGGAGCCCCGCCGTCGCCGGGTGCCCGGGATCGTCCACGCGCAGCGTTTCCCGCGTGGGCCCCCAGGTGTTGGAGCGGAACGTGCCGGTGCCCAGGAAGGTGTTGTGGTACCAGGGCCAGTCACCGGTGTCCGTGTTGAACGCGGACACATGGAAGCCGACGAACCCGCCGCCGTTCCGCACGTACGCCTCGAACGCGGAGCGCTGCGACGCGGTCTGCGGGTAGTTGTCGAGGAACATCACCACCTGGTAGCCGGCCAGCTCGGAGCCGTTGAGCCGGCTCCAGTCGGTCGTCGCGGTGTACGTGAAGCCGTGGGCGGCGCCCTGCTCTGCGAACCAGGCGTTCGCCTCGTGGTCGAAGCTGATGTGCGCCGCGTCGTAGGTGCCGTCGTAGAAGGCCAGCACCCGGAACGTACCGGCTGCGGGGGCGGAGTGCGCCGGGGCGGCTTGCAGGCCGAGCACGAGGGCGGCGAGGGCGAGGGTGCGGGCGAGGAGCCGGAGCAGGAGTGCGGTGCCGTGTCTGACGCGCATGGAGGACTCCAGAGGTGGGCGGCGGAGCGCAGCGGCCGAGCAGACCGGAGTCTGCGCGTGTACACGACAGCCCGTCAAGACATCTGTCAGGAAACCTTCCTGGCAGAAATTCGCGCATAACTCGAACGCTGCATGTCAGCGCAGCTGACCTGCGGCTTCAGAAGGCTTACGGCAACCCCGCGGTTTCTCGTGATCGCGCCCCAAGTGCCTACAGAAGGTGAAGGGCCGACTCGTGCACGGGGGTTGACGGGCAGTCGACGGCGGGCCTAGCTTCACGGCTTGAAATAAGGCCGGACCGCATTTCCTGTCATGCACCTGTCCCCGCCCGACACCCCCACCACAGGAAGGCCCCCCATGCCGAGACCACTCCACCGCCGCAGACGGCGGACCACCCCCCTGGCCATGGCGCTGTCCGCCTCACTGGCCGCCGCCGGCGCGCTCGTCGCCCTGGGCACCGGCACCGCCGGCGCCGCGACCCCCGGCGCCCTGACCAACACCGGCAACGGCAAGTGCCTCGACGTCACCGACGGTTCGACCGCCGACGGCACGCCCGCCCAGATGTGGACCTGCTACCCCGGCAGCCAGAACCAGAGCTGGACGCTCAACAGCGACGGCTCGCTGACCGCGAAGGGCAAGTGCCTGGACCTGGCCGCGAACGGCACGGCCAACGGCACCGCCGTCCACCTGTGGACCTGTTACGCGAGCGTCGCCAGCCAGAAGTGGCGGCTGACCGCCGCCGGTGACCTGGTCAACACCGCCGCGGACAAGTGCCTGGACATCAAGGACAACAGCAACGCGGACGGCGCCCGGCTACAGATCTGGGACTGCACCGGCACCGGCAACCAGAAGTGGAGCTACTCCGGCGCCGTGGACCCGACCGACCCCACGGACCCGCCCACGGGGAACAACCCGGACCTCGGCCCGAACACGGTGATCTTCGACCCGTCGATGTCCGCCTCGTCCATCCAGTCCAAGCTGAACAGCATCTTCAACCAGCAGCAGTCCAACCAGTTCGGCTCCCAGCGCTACGCGGTCCTGTTCAAGCCGGGCACGTACAGCGCGGACGTCAACGTCGGCTTCTACACCCAGGTCGCCGGCCTCGGCCTGTCCCCGGACGCGGTGAACATCAACGGCGCCGTCCACGCCGAGGCCGACTGGTTCCAGGGCAACGCCACCCAGAACTTCTGGCGCGACGCCGAGAACCTCTCCGTCACGCCGAACGGCGGCAGCGACCGCTGGGCCGTCTCGCAGGCGGCACCGTACCGGCGCATGCACGTGCGCGGGAATCTCAAGCTGGACGACGGCGGCTGGTCCAGCGGCGGCTTCATCTCCGACTCGAAGATCGACGGCCAGATCCAGTCGGGCAGCCAGCAGCAGTTCCTGACCAAGAACACCCGGATGGGTTCCTGGTCCGGCTCCAACTGGAACATGGTCTTCGTCGGTGACCAGGGCGCCCCCGCCCAGTCCTTCCCGACCTACACCACCGTCCCCGCCGCCCCGGTCAACCGCGAGAAGCCCTTCCTGTACGTGGACGACGCGGGCGCCTGGAAGGTCTTCGTACCCGCCGCGCAGACCAATGCCTCGGCCACCACCTGGAGCGGCAAGAACCAGGCGGGCTCCTCGCTGCCGCTGGACGACTTCTACATCGCGAAGCCCGGCGCGAGCGCGGCCGACATGAACGCGGCGCTGGCCGCCGGCAAGAACCTCCTCATCACCCCCGGCGTCTACCACCTCAACCAGACGCTCGACGTCACCCGCCCCGACACCGTCGTCCTCGGCATGGGCCTCGCCACGCTCATCCCGGACAACGGCATCACCGCGCTCACCACGGCCGATGTGGACGGCATCAAGATCGCCGGAGTCCTGGTCGACGCCGGTACGGTCAACTCCCAGACCCTGATGCGGATCGGGCCCGACGGCTCGTCGGCGAGCCACGCCGCCAACCCCGTCACGCTCAACGACGTGTTCTTCCGCATCGGCGGCGCGACCGTCGGCAAGGCCACCCAGTCGCTGGTCGTCAACACCGACGACACGATCATCGACCACACCTGGATCTGGCGCGCCGACCACGGCAACGGCGGAACGGTCGGCTGGAACACCAACACCGCGGACACCGGGCTCGTCGTCAACGGCCGGAACGTCACCGCGTACGGGCTGTTCGTGGAGCACTACCAGAAGACCCAGGTCATCTGGAACGGCAACGGCGGCCGCACGTACTTCTTCCAGAACGAGCTGCCGTACGACCCGCCCAATCAGAGCGCCTGGAAGAACGGGAACACCAACGGCTATCCCGCGTACAAGGTCGGCGCGTCCGTGACCAGCCACGAAGCGTGGGGCCTGGGCAGTTACGCGTACTTCAACGTCAACCCGTCGGTGGTCGAGGACCACTCCTTCGAGGGGCCCCAGACCTCCGGCGTGAAGTTCCACGACATGGTCACCGTCGTCCTCGGCGGCGCCGGAACGATCAGCCACATCATCAACGGCACCGGCGCGGCCGTCACGCCCGGCAGCAACGTCGCGTACCTCACCACCTACCCGTAAACCGGAGGGACCCACCATGCTCGGATCACGCAGCAGATGGCTCACCGCCCTGCTCGGCGTCGTGCCGCTGGCCGCCGCCGGCCTGGTCGCCACGGCCGCCGCCCCCGCCTCCGCCGCCGCCAACCCCGGCCCCGGCTTCCCCGCGCACTACGCGGCCCCGTACGCGGAGATGTGGAACAGCCCGTCCAGCCTGATGAACGCGTACAACGCGACCGGCAACAAGTACTACACGCTGGCCTTCATCGTCAGCCAGGGCACCTGCAACGCCACCATCAACGGCGACACCCCGGTCACCGACTCCGGCTGGAACAACGCCGTCAACAGCCTGCGCGCGGTGGGCGGCGATGTGATCGCCTCCTTCGGCGGCGCGAGCGGCAGCGAACTCGCCTCCTGTGGCTCGGTGTCCGCGATGCAGGCCCAGTACAAGAAGGTCATCGACCAGTTCAACCTGACCCGCATCGACCTGGACATCGAGGGCAGCACCCTCGACAACACCGCCGCCAACGACCGACGCAACCAGGCACTGGCCAACCTCCAGAACGATTACGCGGCCCAGGGCCGGAAGCTGGACGTCGACTTCACCCTCCCGGTCAGCCCCAGCGGCCTGGAGTCCAACGGCATCGCGCTCCTGAAGAACGCCAAGAGCCACAACCTGGACGTCAACCTGGTCAACATCATGACCATGGACTACGGCCCCGCCATGGACATGGGCCAGGCCGCGATCAGCGCCGCGAACGGACTGCACACCCAGCTCGGCCAGATCTGGACCGACAAGTCCTCCGCCGAGCTGTGGGCGATGGAGGGCAACTGCCCGATGATCGGCGTCAACGACACCGCCGCCGAGGTCTTCACCGTCCAGGACGCCCAGGAACTCGAAGCCTTCGCCGCGAGCAAGGGCATCCAGGAACTCACCTTCTGGTCCCTCGGCCGCGACAACCAGGGCCAGAGCGGCACCCCGCAGAGCACCTGGCAGTTCACCAACACCTTCAAGGCCATAACCGGCGGCGGCGGCCCCGTCGACCCACCGGCCGGCACCACCGCCATCAAGGGCTACGGCGGCAAGTGCGTCGACGTCGCCGGCGCCGACAGCGCCAACGGCACCAAGGTCGACCTCTACACCTGCAACGGCACGTCGGCCCAGCAGTGGACCCGGGACGGCAACACCTTCCGCGCCCTCGGCAAGTGCCTCGACGTCACGGCGGCCGGCACCGCCAACGGCACGAAGGTCCAGCTCTACGACTGCAACGGCACCGCCGCCCAGTCCTGGACGACCGGCGCCAACGGCAGCCTGGTCAACTCCGGTTCGGGCAAGTGCCTCGACGTCACGGACTGGAGCACCACGGACGGCAACCAGCTCCAGATCTGGACGTGCGGCGGCACGGCGAACCAGACCTGGACGCTGGCCTGACGGCCCGGCCCGGCGCGATCGGTATCACCGGTGCGGGTGATGCCGATCGCGCCAGGCCCGCGGCGACATCCCGTACGCGTCCTTGAAGACCTTGCTGAAGTGGGCCGCGTTCACGAAGCCCCAGCTCCGCGCGACCGCCGCCACGGTCCGCGCCCGTCCGGCGGGCCCGGCCAGCTCCCGCTTGCACGCCTCCAGCCGCCGGGCCCGAATCCAGTCCCCGAGGGCGATCCCCGCCCGGGACAGCACGGTGTACAGATGCCGTACGGAGATGCCGTGCGCGGCCGCGATGCGCGCCGCCGACAGATCGGGCTCGGCCAGATGCTCCCGGATGTAGTGCGTGATCCGCAGCCCGAGCGTCGCCTCCATCGGCTCCTTCGCCGGCGCGATGGCCCCGTGCCGGGAGACCAGGACGGCGCGCAGCAGCTCCACGCTCGGCGGCAGCACGGCGGCCGCCTGGTCGCTGCGGTGCAGCTCGTCGCTCCGGGCGAGCTCCGAGAAGTACGTGTACGCCAGCCGCGCGAGCGGGTCCCCGGCGCCGAACGTGAGCGTGGTGGTGTCCCGGATCAGCCGGTCGGGCAGCCCCAACACGGAGAGGGGCAGCCGCAGGAAGTGGTGGTCGACGCCTTCGTCGAAGAGCATCGTGTAGGTCGCGTCCGACCGGAACACCGCGAACTCCCCGGGCCCGATGACGCATTGGCGCCCGTTCTGCGCCGCCATGCTGGTGCCCGTCACCTGAAGACTGATGAAGAGCGAAGGCTCCTCGTCCTTCCGCACGAGCTGCTCGGTCCGCCGTAACGTCACCGCCGACGACCGCGCCGTGCAGACCCGTAACGCCCCGACCGCCTCCACGTCCATCCGCGCCCGGATCTCCCCGTCGGGCGCCCGGTGGTCGATGTCCATCGGCACCACGGAATCCCACACCGCGTGCCGGATGATCTCCTCGCGGTCCCGTAACGGAATGTACGCAGTATCCAGCGCCGGACTCATGTGCGCCCCCTTCGACATGAACGATCCGAGATGAGTGTGGGGGAGCCGCCCCCACCGCGCAACGTCTGAAATTCGCGAGGCGTGTGTGCTGTCCGGGGCGGCGCGCTACTGACAAAGAGCTGTGCACAACGGGCAAAGTCAGCGGCCGCCGACGACTCTAGGGTCCATCAGCGAACCCGTTACGCACCTCTGAGCAGGAATGGGAGCCCGATGTCCCTGAGGACCAGACTCACCGCAACTCTGTTCGCCCTGGGTGTAGTCGCCGCCGCGATTCCCCTGGCCGCCTCGCCCGCAACGGCCGCCAGCGCGCACGGTTGCAGCTACCCGTACGTGTGCCTGTTCAACGGTTCCTATCAGTCGGGCACCATCTGGGGCCGCTACAAGGTCCCGGGCTACCAGTCGATGCCGAAGGCCCACTGGAACACCACGGACGCGGTCGTCAACACGCTGAACAACGACTCCGTCTGGCTGCTCGACACCGGGCCCTCCCCGGACCGGTACATCTGCATCCCGCGGAACACCTCCGTGAACCTCGGCGACTATGCCCACCCCAACGGCGGCACCTGGGCGAACGACGTCGACGTGATCAACATCTGGCCGCCGTCCGACAACGGCCTGTGCAGCGGCACGACCCAGGTCCGCCAGGGCAGCGTCCCCGACGGCTGGCGCCCCTGAGCTGTTACGCGCACGCGAGAGCCCTGCCGGTCCGAGGCGGACCGGCAGGGCTCCGGCGCGTACAGACGCGGCCCGTACTACTTCGCCGTGGCGAGTCCGACGAACCCGGCCCAGGCGTCGTGCGACAGGTGGAGGACCGGTCCGGCCATGTCCTTGGAGTCACGGACGTGGACGGTTCCGGGGCCGGTCGCGACCTCGATGCACTGGCCGCCCTCGGTGTTGCTGTAGCTGCTCTTGAACCAGGCAAGGGGCTCAGCGTTGTTCATAGCTCTCCCAGCAACTTCTCGATGAACGCCAGCGACTCTCGCGGGCTGAGAGCCTGTGAACGGATGATCCCATAGCGCGCTGCGGCGAGAACCGTCAGCTCCGGATCGGTCGACAGGGTGCTCGTGTTCTGAGCCTCGACGTAGAGGAACTTCTTGCCGTCCCTGCGTGTGACGACGGTGAACGGGCCGTTCACGCCCGCGTTGTCCTCGCAGTCGGTAGGCATCACCTGGATCTCCACGTTACGACGCTGTCCGATGAGGAGGAGGTGCTCCAGTCGCGGCCTGCTGCTGGTCGAGGGCCTGGCCACGCGCTGGGGCTGGTACCCGAGGAAGCAGGCACCGGGGAAGACGGTGTGGGCGGAATACGACATGACGGCCGGCGGCGCGGATTAGCGTGGGGGCATGGGAGCGAGGACGGCACAGGGGGCGTACGTGAACGGCGGGGTGGTCCTGGACCTGGCGGCCACGCACTGCACGAGGCGCGGGTGCTGTGGCTCGCGCGGACGGAGGAGTACGCCGCGCGGCGCCGGGCGGAGAAGAGGGCCGGGCGGCGGGCCGTGGCGAGCCCGCGACCGTGGTGGCTGTGGAGCTGGTCGGAGAGCCCGAATCGCGGCTGGTACGAGGACCCGTTCCGCCATCCGCCGCTGCGGCTGCCCGCGTACGTCCGGCGCCAGAACGCGCTGCTGGACGGCGCCGACCTCCCCGGCTGCCCCGCCTGCGGCGACGAGCGACCACCGGTGTCCCACTCGTCCGGTCACGGCTGGGTGGCGCTGTGCCCCGGGTGCGCCTGGGTGCTGACGCCCTGCCCGTGCGGGCAGCGACACCTGGTCGTCCCGCAGACCCCGTACACCTGGACAGGGCTCTGGCGCCGCACCCACATGGGCAACGACGGCCTGCCGAACCCGCATTGGCCGGGGCGCTAGGGCGGAGCTACAGGCCCAAGCTCGCGACGAAGCCCGAGAAGCTGGGCGCCACGACCCGCCACCGGCACAGAGCGGCGTCCGTCCAGAAGTCGCTGCCGACGACGCGGGGATCCGAGGGGTCGGTCCGGTAGTCGAGAGCCAGGGCGCCGTCATCGCCGGGGTTGCCCGTGGTGGCGATCAGTACGGCCTGTTCCACGTCGAGCCAGGGAAGTCCGAGCGGGGCGACGCCGCCGGATGGTGCCAGAAGCCGCGATCGATGAGCGAGGTCAGCAGCGCGGGCAGAGCGAGGCCACGGGCGCCATGGCGCACAGCTTCGCATGGCGGGCAACGCCAAGGAGACAGAGCCCGCGGCTGGTCACCACACGTCGACAGACCAGACGTCACCCCTTCGATGCTCGTCGGGATCCGGGGCGCCGGTCCCGTAAGGATCGGGGTCGGCGACGACGTGGATGCGGGCGGTGGACGCGGATACGCGGTAGCAGTCCATGTCACGCGACGTGTTCTGCTTGTCGAGTGTGATCGTGTGGCCCAGGGCCAGGATGGCGGCCTGTAGTTCCTTGAAGGGAACTCTGGGTGCGAATTCCCCGTACTCCCGCGAGAGCGGGGCCGGCACGGTGCTCGGGGACTGGTCGTACAGCAGGCGTTGGGCCTTCACGCCGAAGCCGAAGCACGACAGCTGCCCGGACGGCCCCGGCTGGTCCGGCGAGAAGTTGATCTCCACGAGCCCGTAGTCCCGCCGTAGCAGACCGCCACCGGGAACATCGAGGAATGTCGCCCCCAGGGCGGCTTCCCAGGCCCCCGGGTCCGCACCGACGCCCGCTCCCAGGACCTCGCCGCAGCCGGCGACGCGAGCGTAGAAATCCACAGCGGACACCCGCCAACCCCTCCGAACTATCCGCACAGGGCACCACGTGGAGCAGCGCCAGTGTTCGGTGATCGTACAGAGATGCCTTCAGGAGCGGCCGTCATGAGGCGATGGAAGGCGCGGGGCTGTCAGTGGGGGGGGCTAGCGTGCGGTGCATGGGAGCGAAGACGGCGATACTTGCGTACGCGGACGGGGACGTGGCCCCCGTACTGAAGGCGGCCGGTGAGCCGCGGGCAGCGGGAACGGCGGAGCTGGTCGCCCGGGTGTTCCCGGGCCGGGGGACGGTGCCGACGGAGGGGGACGTCCTGGCCGAATCGACGTATCCGCCGGAGGGCATCACGTACGCGGGGAGCTTTCCCGGCGTGGACCTGCTCTGCGACCGGCGGCTGATGTTCGACCGCCCGTCGGAACTCCCGGCGCACCTCTTGGAGGCCGCCGAGGGCCGACGCGTGATCCTGCACGCGATGCACAGCGCCTCGGACTGGCTGGCGTTCGCGGTCTGGGAGGAGGGCCGCCTCCGCCGCTCCCTGAGCCTGTCGCCGGACGGAGGCATCGTGGAGAACGTCGGCGACCCGTTCCCCTTCGAGGCGCCGTACTGGGCGGGGGACCGGGCGATGGAGGACTACGCGCTGCCGTTCCACCCCCTCGATCTGGGCAACGAAGCCCTCCGATCCTTCTTCGGCTTCCTCCTGGAGGGCCGCCCCTCGCCTGATGACGTCGACCCGGACGAGATCCCCCTGCTGGGCTTCGCCCTCACGCACGATGGTGCGGTTCGCCGCCCGAGGTCAGGCCGCTGAGATGCCCCTCCAGAGGCGGGCTCCGGCCGCGAACACGATCGGGTCCATGGTGGACAGTTCCGCCCGCACCCGCGCTTCGAACTCCGTACGGGCATCGGCCGGGAGGGCGTCGAAGTAGGCGCGGGAGCCGTGGGAGAGCCCCGTGGCCGTGAGCAGCCGTTCCGCGTCCAGGGGGCGAGGCGACTCAGCCGCCCCTGTCCCTCGGGAATCAGGGGCTGGAACTCCCGGAAGAGAGCCCCGTAGAACTCCCACTCCGGCGCGTCCTCGACGTCACCGGGAACGGAGAAGAAGAACACCCCGCCGGGGGCGAGGACGCGGCGGGTCTCCCGGGCCGCCGCGGCCGGATCATCGAGCAGGTGGACGACGCTGTCACCCGGCAGCCACGGGCCAGCGCGGCACCGGTCAGGGCACCGCGCCCGGGCCCAGGTTGACGACCCGGGTGCCGGGCGCAGGAGCGAGCCACTTCAGTCGGTGATTTCGACGCCGAACCCTCGGGCGAGTGTGTCGAGGCCGTGGTCGTAGCCCTGGCCGACGGCGCGGAAGCGCCAGATGAGGCCGCGACGATAGAACTCGCCCAGGATCAGGGTGCGTTCGGTGGTGGCGGCGTCCAGGGTGGCGCGGGCCGACGGGGCGGCGTCACTGCCGGAAGCAGTACTGATCTGGACCGCGCCGATATCACCAAAGGTGGCCATGCCATCGATGGCGGCAGCGACGACGACTTTGTGGGAGGCGGGTGGGAGGGCGGCGAGGTCGATGGCGACAGTCTGTTCGGCGGGTCCGTCGGTGAGGAGCCGCACGGTGCCCGCGGGGTTCTCCGGGGCGCCGTAGAAGACGAAGTCTTCGTCGAAGGTGACCTGTTCGTCCTCGTCCAGTACGAATGCGACAACATCGACCTCGCAGCGGCTCTGGGGGGCCCAGGCAGCGGTGAGATGCCACTGAGGGGTGGACAGATCGATGACTCCGCCACGGGGGAGTACGTGGAAGGGCAGTGCCGTGATGCCCGTAGCCGCCTCCTCACCCGGTGCAGCCTCTGCCTGGACGATGGTTTCGGTTACGGCAATTGGGGAGGCGAGCCAGCGTTCGTCATGCACGGCGAGTTCCAGCTCCGAGATCCGGCGCATACGACGGTCCTTCTCCCCACCGGTGAGGACGACGACGTCGGTGACGCTCCGAGAGAGATTGACCGCAGCGGACCCACCCAGCTCGACGACCCGCGTACGTGCGGCGACAGCCTCTTCGTGCATGCCGCCCAGGACGAGCACGCGACGGTCTTGCAACGGCTTGTCGGCCGACCTGGTCGGCGCGGGCGTCGGCCGACGAGGCGCCGGAACGCTGGGCGCCGCCCCGGATGCCTCGTGCGACGTTCCGGGTTCCACGGTGTCGAGCAGCTTGAGGAAGGCGCCCTCGTCGATGACGGGAATGCCTTCGGTAGTCGCCCGCCGGGCCTTGGCCGAACCGGACGCGGGCTCATTGGTGACCAGGACGCTCGTGTGGTGGCTGACCGAGGTCATCATGTTGAGCCCGGCTGCCACGCCTCGGCCGATCAACTCAGCGCGCGCGCAGGAAGTTTCACCGGTGATCGCGACCTTCATCCCCTGCTGCAACGCCGCACTCGGCTTCAGCCGCCCCGGATTGCGATAGGCGCACGGCGTCTTGGGCGGCTTCGGCGTGAACTGGGACTCGGCCCGCGGCGGGCAGGGTACGAGTGGCAACGACAAGGCGAGCCGCGCGGCCTCGCGCAGCGATGCCCGCAGGATCCCGGCGAGCACCCGGGTGTCGTCCAGTGCGTCGTGCGCGTGCTGCTGCGGTACGCCGTAGTGGGCGGCCAGCGTGCCCAGCTTCAGGTCAGACGTTGGCGGGTCCACCTGCCGGTTCAGTGCCAGAGTGCACAGCCTCTGCGACACCGGTAGCCACATCCGCGCGTGGGCGAACTCGTGGGCGAGGAACTCGTAATCGAACTGCGCGTTGTGAGCAACGAGGACCCGGCCCTTCAGCATCTCCCCGATCCGCTCGGCGACCTGCTCGAAGGCCGGTGCTCCGAGCAGCCGCTCAGCGGTCAGCCCGTGCACCTCGACCGGCCCAGGGTCACATCCGGGATTCACCAGTGTGGAGAACTCCCCGGTCTGCCGCCCATCCGCCCCGATGGTCACGACGGCGACCGACAGCACCCGGTCCCGGCGGGGTATGACCCCGGAGGTCTCGACATCGACGAGGGCCCAGTCGTGGGCGTAGTCGCCCACGGCGGGTGGCGGGAAGGGAGGCGCGGCGAGACTCATGGCGCCAAGGATGAGTGGCCATGTGACCTTCCCTCAACCTGCATCTGCCTTTGTCCCGATATGAGAAGGCAGGACTCGAACCTGCGGCCAAGTGTGCTTGGAAGGCGCCTGAAGGGAGGGGAAAAGACTCTGACGAGGATTCTGTTCGTCGCCCGACGCGGTCCAGCGGACCTGGTGCACGTGCTCGGCCGGCCCTGTCCGCTGCACGTCGTGCTTGATGCCGCGGGCCCTGGCGTACTCGTCCAGATCGTCGATCACGAAGAGATGACTGGACCACTCTCCAGGCCACACGGCGTACAACTCTCCTCGCCACCGGCTTCGACCACCCCGACATCGTGTCCTTCGGCGTACGGGGTGTGTCCACCGCCTATGCGGGCTGGCCCGGCGTCGCCTACGCCTCCGGCTCCCGCGAGCGCAGCCTCACCATCGACGAGTTGGTCGCCTGCGAACTGACCGTCCAAGCCCTCTGGTGTTTCACCCGTCAGGTGCAGCAGATGATCGAGGAGGGCCAGGACCCCTTCATGCCCGAGCAGTACGGCTGGCGCTTCCTGCGTGCCGCCTCCTCCCGGCTCACCACCGCCCGAGCCCAGGAGACCGCTCAACACGTTCTGATGCGGGAGGCCATCATGAAGACCAGCGGGCTGGCCGAACGGCTGCGCGCCGCGCAGGACGCTCTGCGAGAGGGCGTCGGGTGAGGACACGGGGCAGGAGAAGCAACGGATGGACATCGGCAGCGCCGCGCTGGTCGTGATCGACATGCAGAACGGCTTCGTGAACGAGCGAAGCCGCCACGCCGTGCCCGCGGTCTCCGATCTAGTCGCCCAGTGGGCCGGCGCCGGCCGACCCGTGATCTTCACCCGGTACTTCAACTATCCGGACAGCCCGTACGAGCGCTTCTTCCAGTGGAGCCGACTCCAAGGGCCACCGGAAACCGACATCGTCCCCGAGCTCGCGGAGGCGGCAGCCCGCGCGCAGGCTGTCGTCGACAAGACCGGCTACACGCTCTTCACCTCCCAGGCGGCCGAACTGGTCCGCGGGGGCGGCTGGACCGACCTCGTCTTCTGCGGGATCGCTACCGAGAGCTGCGTCCTGAAGTCCGCGGCTGACGCCTTCGAACACGGCTACGCACCCTGGATCGTCACCGACGCCTGCGCCAGCGACGCCGGCCCCCACGTACACGACGCCGGACTCGTCGTCGCCCGCCGCCTGATCGGAACCGGCCAACTTGTCACCACGGACCACGTGGCCGGCCAACTCGCCGTGTACGCAGGGGCCCCGGTGCTGGAATAGCCCTATGGGCGACACGCGGTACGACACCGACCTGATCATCATCGGCGGCGGACCCGCCGGATGCGCTGCGGCACGCATGGGCGCCAGCGTCGGCATGCGCTCGATCCTGGTCGAGCCGGACCGGCTGTGCAGGAACCTGTACCGGATCCCGGCCCTGAACAATGTGCTCGGCGGCTACACCGGCGGCCCCGAGCTGGCCGGCGCCATCGTCGCCGAGTTGAAGAGCACGGAGCTCTGCCGCCTCGCACTCGGTCGGTACGTCATCGAGCTCTGCGCCGACGACGACCAGGTGACCGCCACATTGGACACGGGTGCTTCTCTCACCGCCCCGTACGCCATCGTCGCCACGGGCGTCGGCCCTCTCCAACCCAGCGACGCGCCCTGGATCACCGCCCCCGCCGGCCTGACCCTGCCTGCGCTCTGGCAGGCCGACGCCGACGACGCCCAAGGCCGGACCCTCCTCGTCCTCGGCGGCGACCGCCCGATCGGCACCTTCCTGCGCGCCCACCCGACCACGGACACGCGCCTTTTCGTGGCGTACCCGGCGGCGGACGAGTACAAGATCGAGGAGATTCGCGAGGACTCCCGGGTCACGCTCCTCCCCGTCGATCACTTGACGCTGCGCGGTGGGGAAGGTTTCCGGCTGTCGGCCGAGACAGTGGGACAGGACGGTACCCACCGGACGATCACGGCGGACGCCGCCTTCCTCAGCCTGGGAAGCGCCCCCGCCGCCCCACCCGGAGCCCTGACCCGTGGCACGGACGGCTACTGCCCGCCCATCGACCAGCACCCCCGCGTCATCGTGGCCGGCGACCTCCGCTCCGCCCGCTTCCAACGGATCATGACCGCCCTGGGCTCCGGCAGCGAGGCAGCGCTGCACGTGTACTACGCGACCCGGGGGCCCCTCACATGGGCCGAAGGCTCTTGAGAGCCCTGGAATCCGTCGGCGGCTGCCGTGCTGGGAGCCGCGAGCACGAGGGCACTGGCCGCCAAGGCAGCCTGTATTACTTCGCCGTGGCGAGTCCGACGAGTTCGGTCCAGGCGTGCTGTGAGACCTGGAGGACGGGCCCGGTCACGTCCTTGGAGTCACGGACGTGGACGGCTTCGGTGCTGGTCGCGACTTCGATGCACTGGCCGCCCTCGGCGCCGCTGTAGCTGCTCTTGAACCAGGTGAGGGGTCCGGTGCTGTTCATGGGCACTCCCAACGACGTCTGCGTACAAGCGAGTCCGTGCGTGGATGCCCCCACGCCGGTTTCGGGGCAGACGAGAGCCCTGCCGGTCAGACACGGACCGGCAGGGCTCTTGCGCGTACAAACGCCGCCTGTATTACTTCGCCGTGGCGAGCCCGACGAGTCCGGTCCAGGCGTGCTGTGAGACCTGGAGGACGGGTCCGGTCGCGTCCTTGGAGTCACGGACGTGCACGGCTTCGGTGCTGGTCGCGACCTCGATGCACTGGCCGCCCTCGGTGCCGCTGTAGCTGCTCTTGAACCAGGCGAGGGGCTCGGTGTTGTTCATAGTTCTCCCAGCAACTTCTTGATGAATGCCAGTGACTCTCGCGGGCTGAGAGCCTGTGAACGGATGATCCCATAGCGTGCGGCGGCGAGGATCGTCTGCGAGGTATCGGTTACCAGGGTGCTCGTGTTGAACCCCTCGACGTACAGGTACTTCTTGCCGTCCTTGCGTGTGATGACGGTGAACGGCCCGTTCACGCCCGCATTGTCCTCGCAGTTGGTCGGCATCACCTGGAGCTCCACATTGCCCCGCTCACCGAAGAGCAGCAGGTGCTCCAACTGCCCCTTTATCACCTCTCGGCCGCCGTACCGGTGTCGCAGGACAGCCTCGTCCATCACGAAACTCAGGAGCGGTGCGGGGCGGCGGTCGAAGATGTCCCGCCTGGCCAGGCGGGCTACCACTCGTTGCTCGACCGTCTCCTGATCCAGAGGCGGGCGTCGCATGGCGAGCAGCGCTCGCGTGTAGTCCTCGGTCTGGAGGAGGCCGTTGACGACGTGCGTGTCGTAGACCAACAGCTCAACGGCCTGCTTCTCCAACTGCGCCATCCCCTGGAAGAACACCGGGTACTGCGCCTGCTCCACCGGCTCCTTCCACACCACCAGCAGACTGTCCGCGCCCAACTCCTTGTCGGCCTGGTCGATCGCCCTCGGCGGCGGAATCCTCCGGCCCTGCTCGAAGGAGGCGATGGTCGATGCCGAGTACCCCAGGCGTCGGCCCAGTTCGTCCCGCTGCATGCCCGCCCGAAGCCGTAAGGTCTTCAGGCTCCGCCCGAAGGCGATGACCACGTCCTGGCCCGCCTTGTCCGCCGCTTGGGCGCCGTCCATCTCCTCGGGGCCCACCCGCTCTGCCGTCATCGCACCCTGCCTCGCTCGATCGCGCCGTGTTCCACGTACTGGTGGCGGCAGCGCGCGTACAAGGAGATCGCGTCGGTGCGTCACCACTGGTCACGCTACGCCACGGCGAGGACTCTCGTAGTCATGACGAGCAACATCGACAGCCCCCACCGCACCATGCAACCCACCCATAACTTCCCCCACTTGGGCACCCCGAGTTTCGACATGCGGTTCACCTCCACGCCCCGGGGCGCCAGGCTGGCCCGCCGCCTGTCGGCGGTCCGGCTGGACGCCTGGGGTCTGCCGTACGGGACGGAGACGCACGAAGCGGTCGTCCTGATCACGGCCGAGCTGACGGCGAACGCGGTGCGCCACGGGCACGTGGCGGGACGGGACTTCCACCTGCTGCTGCGGGTCGTGGAGCGGCCCGGTCCGACCGCGCGGATCGAGGTGACCGACACCCGGGGCGAACGGGTCCCGCCCCGACCCGGCAAGCTCCCGGCCGCCGGCCTCGCGGACGACGGCCGCGGCCTGCTGCTGGTCGAGGGCCTGGCCACGCGCTGGGGCTGGTACGCGAGGACGCGGGCGCCGGGGAAGACGGTGTGGGCGGAATACGACATGACGGTCGGCGGCGCGGACTAGAGCGTGTCCGGCGGATCTACGTGGGCCAAGGCCGGGATGGGGCAACGGCGACCCGGGTGCTGCGGCATTACGGCGTGATCGGGCTTCGGTATCGCCGGCCTGGAGCAGACGGACGCCTGTGCGAGGATCGCCGGCGTGCCGAGCGACTTCGAGCTGACCCTGGACGAGCTGAGAACCGTAACGCGTTACGCCACCGACGCGGCGCGGGACGTCCTGCCGGTGTTCGAGGACGTGCACCCCGGCGACACACGGCCCCGGGCCGCCATCGCGGCGGCCCGGGAGTTCATCGCCGGCGCGCCCCGCACCAGGCTTCAGCGCGTCACGTCGATGGACGCCCACCGCGCGGCGAAGGACGCGGCCACGGAACCCGCCCGGCTCGCCGCGCAGGCGGCCGGCGACGCGGCCTCCGCCGCCTACCTGCACCCGATCGCGAAGGCCCACCAGGTCGGCCACATCCTCCGCGCCGCCGCGAACGCGGCCCGCATCGCGGAGATCGCGGCGGGGGAGGACGACCCGGGGGCCGGTGACCGCGCGCTCGAAAGGGCCCGCGAACGGGCCACCCCCGTCCTGATCGACGTCCTCCGCCGGTATCCGCCCGCGCCCGGCGGCAGGAGCCGTGCCGCGCGGCTCATGACCGTGCTGGATGACGCCCTCCGCCGGGCGCCCTGACGCGAACCGCGTCGCTCAGCACGCCCTGCGCCAGGTGCCCAGTTCCCATTTCTTCCGCATGGAGGAGAGGCCCAGCTTGCGGGACGTGGGGCAGAAGCGGTCGGTCGGTTCGGTGTACTCCACGTGGAAGACGGCCTTGTCCGCCTTGATGAACGGGGTGAGTTTCGCGCACTCGCCGTACTGGGCGCACTGCTCGTTGACCGCGAAGTCGAACGTGCCCACCAGCTGCGGGATCTGCGCCAGATCGTTCTTCAGGCCCACCGCCAGGCCCCGTTCGTGGGCGATGCCGGCGATCATGCGGTTGTACCGCAGCTGGTCCCGCGCGGTGAGCGGGAAGCCCGTGTCCTCGGTGTACGCCTCCACGAGATCGGGCTCCACCGCGTCGAACCCCTTCTTCCGGCACATGTCGAACCGCCGCTCCATGATCGGCCGCAGCAGGGCGAGCTGCCGGATGTCGAGCCAGCGCTCGCCCTGCCAGCCGTTCCGCCCGCCCCGCACCGAGTGGGGGAAGTCGTCCTTGTCCGGCCGGTAGTCCTCCCAGGCGCCCACGTTGATGTAGCAGATCACCTTGCGGCCGTCGCGGTGGAGCCGGGCGACGTCCTTCGCGTCGTTCTCGAAGCCGTCGATGTCGTAGACCGGCACGTCGGCCGCCGTGGCGTCGACCTTCCCGTTGAGCTGCCACTGCCAGGCCAGCCCCGGACGAGGCTGCCACCGGCCCCCGCCGGGACTGCCCGACGCCGTGTCCGGGCGGCCGCCCGGACCGGAACAGCCGGACAGCAGGGCGGCGGGAACCGCGACCGCCAGTACGGCCAGCAGGGCGCCCCACAACCGGGCCCCGGGCCTCACCGCCCCGCCCCGGACAGCACCGGTGTCAGCCCGGCCCACGGGTTGGGCGGCTCCCCGGTCACCGGGCCCGACACGGCGGCGCCCCGCTCGTGGGCGGTGCGCACGGCCAGCGGGGCCAGCGCCTCGGGCACGCCGTACACCAGGTGACAGAGGCGGTCGGGTGCACAGCGGGTCGTCCAGTCGGGTCTGCTGAACGCCGACACATAGGTGGACCAGGGGCCCTCGAACGTGACCAGGAGATCGGCGATCCTGGCGTAGCCGGGGGCCGGGTGCACGCCGTGGTTGAGGACCACGGTCGACGCGCCCCGCCGGCGCAGCGCGCGCACCAGCTTCCGGTAGTCGGGCAGCGCGTCCCCGGCCGCGCTCACCTGGTCCAGGAAGCAGCCGTCGGTGGCGTACCACTCCCGGTGCCGGGCGGCATCGGCCATGACGTCGGCGGCGGGCCGTACGCCGTAGTCGGTGTCCACATAGCCGAGCACCCGGGCGCCCGCCCCGCGCAGCGCGCCCGCCGCCGAGACGAACGCGGGATCGGGCGCGTCGCCGGGCCCGTCGGCGGGATTGAGCACGACCGCGTAGGTGCGGTCGGCCGCCTCGATGAGCCGGTGCCAGGCGTCCGGGTCCACGGCGGGGTGGACGTACAACGGGATCAGCAGGCTCACGACGACGGGTCGCCTTCCTCGCGCGGGGCCGGCGGGCGTACGGGGGCGGACCACAGCGCCGCCAGGGACTCCCGCAGCGCGTACGAGGGACGCCAGCCGAGGGCCGCACCGGCGGCGGAGATGTCGGAGCACTGCCAGGACACCTGCCCCGAACGGGCGGAGCCGGCCCCCCGCTCCTCGACGCGTCCGGCGAAGCCCGCGATGTCCGCCAGGGTGTGCACGAGCTCGCGCACCGGTACGGCGCCTCCGCCACCGATGTTGAGCACGCGCGGCAGCGGCCCGGGCGCGGTGACCGCCCGCTCCACCGCCCGCGCCACATCGCGTACGTCCACGAAGTCGCGGTACGCCGACAGGTCCCCGAGCCGGAGCACCGCGGCCGGGTCCGGACCTGCCTCGCGCAGCAGGCGGACGACCCGGCCGGGCAGTCCGCCGGGCGGCGCCCCGGGCCCCACCGGGTTGCCGACCCGCAGGACGAGCGCGTCCAGGGCCGAGGCCGAGACGGTGACCGTGCCGGCCAGCTTCGTGGCCCCGTAGGCGCCGAGCGGGCGGGTCGCCGCCGACTCCGCCGTCGGAATCCGGTCGGTCCCCGGGCCGTACTCGGCGGCCGAACCGAAATGGACCAGCCGGGCCGAGGGGCAGGCCAGCGCCATCGCCTCGCACAGGACGGCGGGCCCCCGGGCGTTGGCCTCCGCCAGCGTCACCGGGTCCCCGCCGGTCGCACCCGCGCAGTTGACCACGGCGTCCGGCGCCGCCGACGCCAGCGTCTTCGCGAGCCGGTCGGCGGAGTCGGTGGCGAGGTCGACGCGGACGCCGGCGGCGGGGGACCGGCCGCCGGTGAGGACCCACGCGTCCTTGAGCGCGCCCAGCCGCTCGGCGACGTGGGCCCCCAGATAACCGGTGGAACCGAGGACGAGAATGCGCATGTGGTGCTCAGGCTCCCTTGAGCAGCAGGGACTTGCGGGTGGTGAACTCCGCGTTGGCCCGGTCGTAGTCGTCGGGCCGGCCGATGTCCAGCCAGTAGCCGTCGAACTCGTAGGCGCTCGGCGGGTTACCGGAATTCAGCAGGTCCAGGACCAGTTCGTCGAAGCCCAGCGGCAGTCCGGCGGTGTACCCGTCGAGGGTGGCCCGGCTCAGCCCGTACACCCCCATGGACACGCGGTAGTCCATGCTCGGCTTCTCCGTGAAACCCACCACCTTGCTCGCGTCGGTGGTCAGCACACCGAAGTCGATGCGCACCTGGCGGGCGTACGTGGCGATGGTCAGCGGCGCTCCCGAGCTCTGGTGGCTGCGCAGGACGTCGGCGTAATCGAGGTCGGTGAGGATGTCCCCGTTCATCACCAGGAAGTTCTCCGGCAGCCGCTCACGCATCGTCAGGAGCGGCCCCATGGTCCCCAGCGGCGACGCCTCGGTGGAGTAGTCGACCTTCAGGCCCCACTGCGAGCCGTCACCGACGTACGCCCGGATGATCTCCCCGAGATGTCCGATGGCGATGGTGCAGCCGGTGAAACCGGCCGAGGCGAGCTGGCGCAGAACGATTTCGAGGATGGCGTGCTGGTCGCCGATCGGCACCAGCGGCTTCGGCAGGGCCGTGGTGTAGGGCCGCAGCCGGACGCCCTTGCCGCCGGCCATGATCACTGCGTACATGGTCTTCCCCTTGCTCGACGTACCGGATGTGGTCAGATGTTGTAGATGCCGGTCTTGTAGCGGGCGAGGTTGGCCGGCTCGCGGAAGAACTCCACCGTCTGCGCCAGGCCCTCCTCCAGGGTGTGCGCGGGGCTCCAGCCGGTCGCCGCACGGAGCCGCCCGGCATCCGCGACCAGTCGCATGACCTCGGAGTTCGCCGGCCGCAGCCGCTGCGCGTCCTCCCGGACGTCGAGCGCGGTGTCCATCACCTTGCCGATGAGGGCGACCAGGTCCCCGACGGAGATCTCGCCGCCCGTACCGGCGTTGAACGTACGGCCCACGACCTGCTCGGCGGGCGCGGAGCCCACCGCCAGGAACGCCTGCGCGGTGTCCTTGACGAAGGTGAAGTCCCGGGTGGGACGCAGATCGCCGAGGGTGATGGTCCGCTCCCCGGCCGCGACCTGGCCGATGACGGTCGGGATCACCGCCCGCATGGACTGCCTCGGCCCGAAGGTGTTGAACGGCCGCAGCGTCACCACCGGGGTGTCGAAGCTGGCGTGGTAGCTGTCGGCCAGCCGGTCCCCGCCCGCCTTCGAAGCCGCGTAGGGCGACTGGGTGTTGATGGGGTGGTCCTCGGTGATCGGCACGGTCTGCGCGGTGCCGTACGTCTCGCTGGTGGAGGTGTGCACCAGCCGCGGTGTGCCCGCGGCCCGTACCGCCTCCAGTACGTTCAGCGTGCCCGTGACGTTGGTGTCCACGTAGCTGTGGGGCGCTCGGTACGAGTAGGGGATGGCGATGAGCGCGGCCAAGTGGTAGACGCTGTCGGCCCCTTCGACGAGATGGCGGACCGAACCCGGGTCCCGGACGTCGCCGAGGACGATCTCGACCTGGTCCAGGACGTCGGGGGACAGGGTTTCGAGCCAGCCGTACGAGGAGAAGGAGTTGTACTGCGCCATCGCCCTCACCCGGTATCCGGCGGTGACGAGCACCTCGGTGAGATGCGATCCGATGAAGCCCTCGGCTCCGGTGACGGCGGCAAGCGGTGGGGCGTTCACGATGGTTCCTCCGGTGGTCGGCGGTTGGTGTTCGGCAGGTGTCGGGCAGGTGCCCGGTCGGACAGGTGGCAGGTGGCGGTTGGTCGGTCGCAGGCGGTACGTGAAGCGTCCTCAGCCGTGTGCGGCGGGCCGGCCCAGCTTCCGTACGGTCAGCGCGGTGAGACAGAGCAGGGCGGCACCACAGCTCAGCGGCAACGCCGCCGTGCCCGGCGGGGCGCCGGCCAGCAGCCCCGCACCGGCGAACGCCGCCGCGCCGAGACACACGGCGGCCGGCGGCCACGCGGTGCCGAACGCCTGGAGCAGCAGGGAGACCCACAGCGTCCCGGCGAGCGGCAGCAGGGTCGCGGGCCCGGCGCCCGCGAGCATCGCCGCCGGTGTCAGAAGGCCGAGGTACACCAGCAGGCAGCCGGCGAGAACGGCGGCGGAGCGGACCCGGAAACCGCCGAGCGTCCTCGCGGACCGCAGCGCGGCCACCGACAGCCCGCGGTAGCGGTAGAGCAGCCACTCGGCCGGCCCCATGCTCAGGGTCAGCACGATCACCGCCCAGGGCTGGTCCCGCCCCGCCAGAAACGCCAGCGACCCGGCGGCCAGCCCGAACAGGCCGTACGGCACGGACGGCCACAGCCCCGGCCGCGCGGCGCCTGGCGAGGCCGGGGCGGCACGGGTGCCGCGCAGCGCCCAGCCCGCCGCCGCCACGGCACCGAGGAGCGACAGCAGCGGCAGCCCGGCCCGCAGCGCGTTCCCCGGTTCCCACCACAGCAGGGACACCCCGCCGGCGGCGACCGGCAGGAGGGCCGCCAGAAGCAGCCGCTCGCGGCCGAGTACGAGCAGCACACCGGCCGCCGCGAGGTAGGCCGACTGGACGGTGACGACCAGTGCCGTCACGCCCGACCCCGAGAGCGCGGCCCCGGCGGCGGCCGCCACCGCGGCACCCAGGGGCGCCCCCTTCGCGAGGGTGTGGCCCGCCTCCCGCCGTCCGGCGGACAGACGCACGTACGACCGATGGCCCAGCGCCTGGTTCCAGGCCCAGGAGATGAGCCCCGCCACCACCAGCGCCCGCACGGTGCCGTCGGGAGGCAGCAGCCGCCCGGCGAGTGCGTACGCGAGGCCGGGGAGCGCGAACAGCAGTCCCCGTAAGGCGCAGCGCAGATGGTCCGGCCGCCAGGGGTCCTTCGGCCGGGGCGGCTCGGGGAACGTACGCGGCACCCGCCCGTACAACGCCGTCGCCAGCGAGAACAGGTCGGCGTGCCCGTACTTCTCCCGGATCACGTCGCCGGTCAGGCCCTCGGACTCCAGCAGCGCGGCGACCTCGTACGGGTGGACCGCGGGCGCGACCCGGTCCGCCAGTGCGGCGGCCAGTTCGTCCACCGCGTCGGCGCGCGCCCGGTGGCCGGGCATGACGGGGGCGCCGCGGTGCGCGTCGGCGAGACGCAGGGCGAGGGTGTGGTTGTCGCCGAGGCGCAGGGTCAGGGTGCGGTCGTCGGCGAGGCGCAGGGCCAGCGTGTCCTGCTCCGCGCCGCCCGGTTCCAGCGACATGGGCCCGCTCATCCGGCCACGCTCCGCACCGGGAATCCGCCCACCGTCGCCGGCAGGTCGTCCCGGTCGGCCGAGGGCACTCGCCGGCCGCCGGACTCGGACAGCTCCTGGTAGATGGCGCGGAAGGTGTCGATGGTCTGCCGGAGGGTGAACTGCTCGATCACCCTGAGCCGGGCCCCCTCGCCCATCCGCCGGCGCCGTTCCGCGTCGGCCAGCAGCTCCAGGGCCGCGGCGGCCATCGCGGCCGGATCGCGGGGCGGCACGACGAGACCGGTGTCGCCGACCGCCTCCCGGACGCCGCCCACATCCGTGGAGACGGTGGCCCGCCCGCACGACATGGCTTCGATCAGGGTGAAGGGGAAGCCCTCGCTGATGCTGGAGAGCATCACGACGTTGCCCGCAGCGTAGGCGTCCCTGATGTCCTCGACCCGGCCCTCGAAGGTGACCGCGTCGCCCTGGCCCAGCTCCGCGGCCAGCGCCTCGCACCGGTCCCGGTAGCCCTCCCCGCCGCGCGGTGTACCGCCGAACAGGCGCAGCCGCGCGGCCGGCACCCGTTCCCGTACGAGGGCGAAGGCGCGGATCAGGGTCTCCAGGTCCTTGATCGGGTCGACCCGGCCGGCCCAGCTGAGCACCGGGTCGGTGGGTTCCGGGCCGGCGGGCGGGAACGCGGCGGGGTCCACGCCGTTGTAGACCGTGCGGATCGCGTCGGGCGCGGCGCCGCCGTGCTCCTCCCAGAGCCGGTTGTAGCGGTTGCCCGGGGTGATCAGGGCGGCCCGCCGGTACGTCTCCTCCGCGAGCAGCCGGAAGAAGCCCAGCACGAGGGCCTTCACCGGCCACCGGTAGGGGGCGGTGCGGTATCCGAGGTAGCGCTCGCGCAGATACACGCCGTGCTCGGTGAGCAGCAGCGGCACACCGTGCCGTTCCAGCGCGGCGAGGCCCGGCAGGACCGCCACGCCTCCGCTGACCGCGTGCGCCACCCCCGCCTTCGGGCACGGCGCGGCGAGCGGCCGCAGGGCGTGTTCCAGGAGCGCGGTCGCGGTCACCGCGTCGTGCAGGGTCGGCCGGGCCTCGCGCACCGCGAGCCCGGGCCGGTTCCAGACGGCCGTGAGGATGCCGAGCGCCTGGTCCCCGCGCAGGAACGGGCTGAGCCCGCCGTCCTCGCCGGCCCGGGCCAGTGCGTACAGCGCCGGGCCGAAGCCGCCCTCCGCGCGTGGGTCGAGCAGTGCGGTCACGAATTGCTCGTACGACTCGGCGAGCCGCCGGCCGGGGCGCCCGTACGGCGCCTGCCCCTCGGGGGCGGGACCCCACATGGGGACGGAGACGATGGTGCCGACGTGGGCGGGGACGTCCCAGACGACCGGTTCGCGGCCGGTGCCGGTGACGGCGAGCACGTCGAACGCGATGTCGGGCATGCCGGTGACGAGTTGGTCGCACCAGACGCTCACACCACCGTGACTGTGCGGGTAGGTGCCTTCGGTGAGCAGGGTGACGCGCGGCGCGCCGGAGCGTGGCGCGCCGTGGGGAATGTGCATGGATCTGCTCCACAGCCGGGAAGTGAGGGTGTCGGGCCCGGGGGGCGCGGGCCCGCCCCGGCCGCCGTGGTGGCGACCGGGACAGGAGGGCGTACGCCCGTCAGCGCTTCGCGCTGTGGGGGACCGGCGCCATGACGCCGGACGGAACCTTGGTCCGCGGTGCGGTACCCGCCGGCGCACCGTTCACGGCGGGTGTCCGGTGCGGTCCGTCCGTGGTGACCGGTGCGTTCGTGGATGTGGGCAGGTCCAGGGTGTAGGGCAGGCTGCCGGCCTCGGCCCAGCCGGAGACCCGGCCGGCGTAGGAGGTCCCGAAGCCGGTGCCGTCGTGCTCGGTGCCGGCGGGCATGGTGGCCGTGATCGCCACGTCCTCGGGCGCCTGTACGGTCACGCTGTCACCGATGCGGTAGGCGGTGACCTGGCCCGCCTCGACGGCGGCCCGCCAGGCGGAACGGCGCTGCATCTCGGTGCCGATGTCCTTCATACGGAGGTTCACCACGGGGGTGTCGGCGGTGAACAGGTCGTCGTAGCCGTCGAGCACACCGTCGAGCACCGGATAGGCGATGCGGTCCTCGGAGAGGTTCGCCTGATGGATGAAGTGGGGCTTGGGATCGTTGGAGAGGACGTGCCCCAGAGCGATCCGGGTCTCCAGCGGGACGATGTAGTCGGTGTAGCCGGTGGCGACGTCCAGCGGCGCGGCCAGGCAGGTGGTGGTGGCGGGGTTGTCCTCGCAGATCCCGCTGCCGCCCTGGGCGCGGCTGGTGTAGAGCCAGTTGTACTCGTCCACCTGCTCGGTCGCCCGCCCGGCGTTGTAGAAGATGTTCATCGGGTAGCGGGAGATGGTCGTGGCGGGCCCGACCTGGCGCTGCACGGGGTCACGGGAGTTGTCCGAGCCCAGCCACTGGATGCCCGTGTCGGCGAGGGCGGGTGCCAGGTTGGGGTTGTCCACCGGCTGCTGCGGGGTCACCTTCAGACCGGAGTGCTCGCCGGTGACCAACTCCCCCTGGCTGAGCGGAAGTCCGGCCGCCACGCCCCATGCCTCGTTGGTCGCGATCTCGTCGACGATGTCGTTGCGGCTGACCCACCGGGTGGACCCGTCCGGGTTCGTCTCGCACGTCCACGGCACCACACTGGTGTCCTGCACACAGCCCAGGAAGGCGTGCGTATAGGTGTGGTTGATCCAGCGGAATTGGCCGCTGTCGGCGATGAGCTTGTCGGCGAGGAGGTCCTGACCGCCGTTGTCCTCGCGATGGTCGGCGCTGCCGGAGGCGTTGTAGGCCAGGTCGAAGGTGAAGTCATGGCTGTTCTGCCAGCCGATGGCGTGATCGACGTCGGCCGGGACCATGCGGATCGGGTCCGGGGTGCCCGTGCCCGGCTGGCAGTCCACGTCACCGGGTGTGCAGTTGAGCACGGTGTCCCAGCGGTCGTCGGCGGCGAACACGTCGTCCACGTGGACCGCGAAGTAGTTGCGGTCGGCGCCGAGGTGCACGCCGCCGGTCATCCACTCCACGATGCCCCTGGCCAGCAGCCGGTACTGCTGCTGGTACCGGTTGTAGACGAAGGTGACGACGAGCTCCTGCCGTCCGTCGTGCCGGTATTCGCCCACCAGGGAGCCCTTGGCCGTGCTGCCCGGGATGGTGGCCTGGACGTACGGGGTGAAGTCGGCGCCCGTCACCGGCGTCGAGAGGTAGGCGTAGGACTCGCCCACGGTGGGGGAGTTGTCCTCGAACGGAACCGTGCCCTCCAGGTAGCCGAAGGGCCCCGCCTTGCCGGCCTGTGTCACCTCGGCCGACACCCCGTCGACGCTGCCCGCGTAGCCCGCGCCGACCGCCGCGTTGAGCCCCACCTGGGGGCGGGCGTAGGTGTAGGCGTCGACCTGCGGGATCGAGTACGCCTGCTCGTACGCCACGAGGGCCGCCATCTCGGCGGAGCCCGTGGGGAACGGGTTGTCGTTGGGCAGGACGACGGCCTGGTACTTCGCTCGCGGCCGGCCGTCGACGGTGTCGGCGAGGAAGCCCGCGTCGATCTCGGCCCGGCCGGAGTCGTTCAGATCGACCTCGGTGTACGGCGTTCCGGCGTCCTCCAGTTCGGCGGCGATGGCGTCGGTGGAGGGCCCCCCGTCGCTCACGACGAGCACGCGCAGATCGACGCGCGGCGCCGGTTCGTCCGCCTGGGCGGTGGCAACAGGTAACCCGATGGTCGCCATCAGAGTGCCCAGTACGAGCGCGGTGGTGCGAATGGTCCGCTTCATGCGGTGGAAATCCCTCCCCAGGGCAGGAGAGACCGGGCTCCTTCCGGAGCCTGCCCCCACCCCATGGCCATGCCGCCGCCCCTTCGGGGCGTCGGTCGTTGACGCATCCGTCGAGACACATGATGGGGTCTGTGTGGAGTTTTTGTGTGACCATCAGGAAACTTGACGGAAAAGCATATGTCTCAATCAATCCGACAAGGTGGTCGCCTTCATGGCCTGCGGTGCTTCTGCCCTGGATGCGGGGCTGTGTGGCGCCAATGGACTAGACCAAAATGCCCGGGGTGCTGTAGGGCGAGATCAAGTCACGGTTGAGCGGGATCAGGTCACAGCTGAGCGAATGCACCGACGGCGGCCGGCATGGAGCACGGCCGGCCGCCGTCGTTCATGGGTTCCCCGCTCGGCGGGGGCGCGCATCACCCAGGATGCGCGGGGGTGCGGTCACGCGCACAGCACGCGGGTCTCGGGCGTGTAGACCGGGCCTCCGCTGATGCTGGTGCTGTCGCTGAACTCCGCGTAGAAGTAGGAGTAGAAGCCGATGTTGCCGTTGCAGCCGGAGTCGGCGGCGACTTGCAGCGTCAGGGTGACGGTACGGCTCTGACCTGGCGGAATGGTGGTTCCGTAGTTACCGCCGAGGTCCGCGGGGCCGACGCCGGAACACGGAACGGCCCCCGTGTCCGTCGCCAGACTGCACCCGGTGAGGCTGTACTTGAGGTCCGGGCGCTGGGTGGTCAGCCAGGTCGGATCGATGGTCTGGTAGATGAACCAGATGTCGTACGTCTGATTGTTCTCGATCGTCATCGACAGGTTCACCGCGCCGCCCGGCGTGGTGGTGGCCGCGTCGGTGGTGAACGACAGTTCGGCGGCGGCCGGAGCCGGGTCATCGGCGCTCGCGGCGGGCGCCAGACCGAAGAGCGAGAGGGCGACGGCGACGATTGCGGCGAGCCCGAGGCGTCTCGTACGAGTGAGTCTCATGGCCCGGGAGAGTAGGCACGGCCCGCACACACCGTCTGCACCCCGAGCCCCGCTGTGCCCATGGTGCGGCCGAAAGTGACCGTATGGTGAAGGACTTGTGCGGCTGTCTTCACGCGGCGGGGCGGAGGGTCATTCCCGCACGATAACGCCGTGATGCGGTGTGGTCGCGGAGAGTTGTCGTACGTTGCCGTGCCGGAGATGCGGGTCGCACGGTCAATGGCGGAATCCGGGGGCTCGGGACCCGCGCGCCCCGGCGGCGGGAGTCGCGTCAGCAGCTCACGCTGCCCCGCCGCAACGCGTGCCCGCCGTCATTGGCATCGTCCGACCAGTACACCGGCTTCGACCCGGCCACACACTCGTCCGCACCGGCAAGCGCGAAGCCCTCGTTGTTGTAGTTCGGCATACCGCTCGGGCGGTTGTACGCCGCGACCGTGGCGAACGTGCCCGTCGCGTCGACCTTCAGGGTGCGGTGCCGACCGTCGCACGTGTCGTCGCAGACCGCCCAGAGGCGGGACGCCTGCGGCTCCCACTGGAGCTCCATCACGCCGGACATGCCGCTGCCGAAGGAGGCGACCCTGGTGTACGAACCGGAGTCGGCCAGGACGTAGCCGTACACCATGCCCGTGCCCTCGACGCCGACGAAGAACACGCCGCCGCTGTGGGACGCGTAGCGGGACGGGTCGTACGCCGCACCCGTCGACGCGTCCTTGAAGCCCGCGCCGGTCAGCGACGCGTCCGGGACCCGGGCGATCGCTTCGAGGCCCAGGTTGGAGCCGGTCGACGGGAGGTCCGAGGTGAGGTTCCACTCCTTGGCGGCGGTCAGCGAGGAGCCGGAACCGCTGACGTCGTACTTCAGCACCGACAGGCGGCTCGTGCCCGAGGCGTCCCCGTCGCGCTCGCCGGCGACGAAGATCCCGCCGCCCGTCGCGGTGACGCCCTCGCTGTCCGGCCTGCCGGAGCCGCCGGGGAAGCGGAGGGTCTTGCCGGAGGACCAGCCGTTCGCGGTGTCCGGCTTCCAGCCGCCGGAGCCGTCCCGGACCAGGCGCCACAGCTTGCCGCTGTTCTGCGCCGCCCACAGCACGCCGCCGTCCTGGTAGAGGCCGCTCAGGTCCTCACCGAAGACGTTGGAGCCGTCCGCCGTGGCGACCGCGCCGCCCCCGGGCCACGCGACCGGCGTCGTGGTGCCACCGCCGCCGCAGGCGTTCGCGGCGCCCAGCGTCACCGAGGCCGCCTGCTTGAACGCACCCGTGCCGTCGGCGCAGCGCGACCAGGACGGGTCGGAGTGCTTGCTCCAGGAGAAGCCGTCCACCTGCGTCTTGCCGTCCGCCAGATACAGCCGCGCCTTGTCCGCCGAGCCGAGCCCGAACGCCCCGCTCACGTCGAACGCCCGGAAGCCGCCGGGCGCCAGCGTCGTCCCGGAGGCGATCTTGTACGAGTGGTCCTTGTCGTCGTCCTTCAGCACCCACCCCGAGACGTCGACCGAGGCGGTGCCCTTGTTGTACAGCTCCACGGAGTCGTTGACGCCGCCGGTGGTCACCACCTCGTTGATACGTACGTCATCGGCCGGGGCCGCCTGCGCCGCCGGCACCCCGGTCAGCGCACCGGCGGCCAGCAGCGGCGCGGCGACGAGGAAACGGGCGAGAGCACGGGGCCGCCGCGGGCGGGAGAGCGATGCGGTCACGGAATCCATCCTGAGATCGTCGTGGGGCGGGCGGCCCGACGCTCCCGGCCCAGCCCGAACGGAGCCCCCACCCCCGGGAGGACGCCTCGCGAACGCCGGGCGAATTCCGCGCCGCCCCCGCATCGGGGACTACTCGGGCCTTATGTCTCCAAGTACCTGGATCTGCCGGACGGCCCATAGTTCGTCTTCGGCCACGGGCCGTGCTCGGCTGGTGGGAGTGGCCTTCGCGGTCTTCGTCGTCGTGCCCGCGGGCGCAGCCAGCCGTGGACGGGGCAGGAGCGGCGGCAGCGGTGACATCGGTCCTGCACCACGAACCATTCCGTACCTCTGACAAGTGGTCCTGAATATCATGACTCCATGAGCGAAAAACGTACTCCTTTGGTGTCGCCCCTTCGTGATCTGGTGTCGCACGAAGAATGGGACAGGCTGACGGCGCATCGGTGGCAGACGTACCGGCCGGGTGCAACGTTACTGAGGCAGGGGGACATGGGTAGCCATGTGGTTGCCCTGGAAAGTGGGCTGGTGAGAGTTGTGCGAGTTGACCGTGGAGGGCGTCAGCGTCTCCTCGCCTTCCGAGGGCCGGGCGATATTCTAGGTGAGATGGCGCTCCAATGCGGAGTATCCCGATCGGCCAGCGTATTGGCCATGACTCAATGTAGAGCCGCCATTGTTGTCGCAGAGGATTTCCGACGCCTTCTGCGTGACTATCCACTGGCTGAACGCATCGCCGTGATGACCGCCCACCGTCTGCGTGAGCAGGTGGAGGTTCACGACGGGGCCGTACATGAGCGCCTCGCGATGGCCCTGCTGCGCCTTGTCGAGGTTGCCGGCGGGCAGCACTCCTTCTCGCTCACCAGGGAACAGCTGGCCCAGCACATCAACGTGGGCCGCAAGGCCGTCAGTAAGGCGCTGGAGTGCTTGGGGCCGGACAAGGTGAAGGCAGGAAAGAGCTGGATCGAAGTGACCGGCGTGGAAGGGCTGCGTGAGACGGTCGCCGCGTATGTCA
This sequence comes from Streptomyces sp. NBC_00726, assembly GCF_045161735.1. NCBI lineage: Bacteria > Bacillati > Actinomycetota > Actinomycetes > Kitasatosporales > Streptomycetaceae > Streptomyces > Streptomyces sp. NBC_00726. The sequence continues at coordinate 5,517,736 of NZ_CP108983.1, forward strand.
GCGTCTGAGAGCGAGTGACGCGCAACACTCTCCGTCTGGTCCTGAGGCACAGACGGCTTCGGTACCCGCTGTGAAGCTGCTCGTGCATGACAACGCATGCACTTCGCCCCTGCCCGGCCCACAGAGACCGGGCAGGCTTCACAGAGGAGACTCATGCTCGAGTTCACCAGTGATTTGCCCCAACAGATTGCCGGGCCGTATGCCATCAGCCGTCCGTTGCCTCCTTACCGGGGCATCCTGGCTGTGGATGCCAAGGACTTCACGGGCCGCCCTGCGATTGAGCACGGCGCCGTCAGCCGCGTCGTACCTGAGCTTCTCAGGACTGCCCTGATCAGGGCCGAGCTGCGGGACCTCTGGGACGAGCGAATGTTCGCTGCCTCGACGGGCGACGGTTACGTCTTCGGATTCGATCCTGTGCGGGCGCCCTTCGTGATCCACCCCCTGGTCTCCACGCTGGAGGAGGTACTGACCGACTACAACATCCTGTCGCATGGGACGGTTCCCATCAGGCTCCGACTCAGCCTGCATATCGGTCCGCTGCCCGACACGGGCGACGAATTCAGTGGCAATGGGACGGCGCGCAATGACACACACCGCTTGCTGGACTCACGTCCGGTCAAGGCCGTGCTCGCATCCCACAGCGAGAACATCACACACGTCGCGGCCATCATCTCGGAGCGATGTTACGAGGACGCGATTCTCGGCGGCTACACGGGGCGCCATCGCGATCACTTCGTAGAGGTTGCTGCGACGGTCGACGGCAAGCCTTTCTCCCAGCGTGCGTGGCTCTACGTGCCGCGTCCTTCCGGACCTCTGCACGACGGGTGTCCGAGTACCGCTCAGGAGGCGGTCGGAGATGCCGGCCGGGTACCTGAGAGCGACGGCACGCACCAAAGTACCGACGCGGACCTCCGGCCGGTGAGCAGCAGCGCGCCCAACGGCAACGTCAACACTGGCACCGTGCACGGTGGACAGAGCGTCGGCAACTATCACATCGCCGGCGATCACGTCGAAGACAGTAAGGCCGCATGTCTCCGTGGCTGGCAGGGAGACCGGATCCGCGGGTCCAAGTACCAGGGGCGACAGTGATGCCGGCTGAAGGTGCTCGTCCGACCGAGTTGAGCGACGCCATCAGCCACTTCCTGAGGGAAGCGGGGCCGTTCGTGTTCGCGCCGAACGGAAATATCAACACGGGGCTCGTCCACGGCGGACAGCAGGTGGCCAACGCGGCGGGCAACTCCGGGGCTGCGGAGCCGATGCGGCAAGGCCCCGTACGGGCCGATCAATTGGCGGCTGCCCGCCGGTGTTTCGTTCCACCGCCGGGATTTACGAGTGCTTTGACCGCGCTCGACGCAGGTATAGCCGTGCTCGTAGGAGACCGGGGGACCGGGCGCGAGACGCATGCTCTCAACTTGCTGGCGCACGGCAACGAAGAACCCGTGATCGTACAAGTGGACGGCGCTGTCGACATCTCTCGGTGGGGGCCACGGCATCATGGTGTGCACGGATATCTGGTGATGGAACCGTCAGATCCGTTCGAGCTTCGGGCATGGGACCTTTCACGTCTGGAGGCGCGGCTGGCTGAAGCCGGGGCCCGCCTGGTCATCGTGTCGGCAGACAGGCCAGGGTTGACCGCCTCCCTGGAAGACCATTTGGGCAGGCCGGTGATACGTCACATGCCCCCGGCCCCGCGGCAAATCTTCGCCGCGCGCTTGGCGGAGGCCGGTTTCCACGATGAGGTGGGTGGTTCGAGTTCGGCAGCCCCGGAGTCCAGTCGGTTCCATGTGCTGCTGCCTGAGGGGCTTCCGCCCCGCCGCGCGGTGCAGGCGGCAGAAGCCGTACTGCGCATGGGTGTCGAGGATGCCTCCGAAGCTGCGGTCATGCAGCACCTGGTTCAGGCCGAAGGACTTGAGACTCTCGCCCGGGCCCAGGAAGAACCTGTTCTTCTCGCCCACCTGCTTTCCATCAGTGTCTACGGCGGACTCCACCGCAATGTCGTGGCAGAGCAAGCGGAAGGGCTTTCGCGACGGCTGGGCCCGCCTGATGAGCGGGTCGTCACAGAACGGAGTCCGAGGTGCCGTCCGGGCGACGATCTTCGTCAGAGGCCGTCACCTGAGGTCCTGCGAGTGTTGGGCGCGCACCGTGTACAGGGTGTCGAGGGTGGAGCAGCGGACACGGTGTCCTTCTTCTGGCCGGCCGTGAGCGAGACCGTCTGGGAGGTCTTGTGCCGCAACCATGCGGACATCCTTCCCTTGCTGCACGCCTGGTTGGCCGCGTCCGGCGAGGAAGGGGAACAGGCCCGACGGGCCGGACTGGCGGCTGCCGCGATGGCGGTAGCCACTGGCGGGCGATCCCTGGAGCATTTGCGTGACCTGGCATCGGCGCCATCGCCGTCGGCACCCCAAGTGGCTGCATGGTGCTTGGGGGCCGCTGTACAGAACCCGCCGTCCGAGCGTAGCGCTGTTGACCTGCTCGATCAGTGGAGTGTCTCGGCTGATGCGTCGCTGCGCATGGCAGTTGCACACGCCTGTGACCCGGACTACGGCGGGGTCACAGCGGATCAAGCCATGCGGTTGCTGCAACAGCTCATGGAGACATGGATCGACGACGCTGATGACCTTTCCATGGTTACCGCCATCACCGAAGCGCTCAGACGACGCTTCGAGGCGGGTGTCTCCGAAGTCAGGTTGGTCGTCCTGCGCCGCATGTGTGACTGGGCATCGTCCGACGGTGTTCTCAGTCTGCTGGTGGCCCTCGTCTTTCCAATGATGGCCGGCACGGACCTCGGGTGGTGGATCGAACAGATCCTCTCCGGGAAAGAGCTGGTCTCGCGCGCGGTCCAATTGACCGGACACGCCCTGAACGAGTCCGTCACCTATGCCCTCATGTGCGAGGTGCTCATCACTTGGTGCTCAGAGGCGGACGGTGCGGAGCAGCAGAGCCAGGCGTTGGGCCGGCTGATGGACGGCATGGTCGCTGCTCGTCAGCCTGGATTCCTTCGCTGGCTACTGGCCGTCGGAAGAAGTCCGGACACTATGCCAGGAAAGGAACCCGCGGCTCGGGCATTGTCCGCATGGCGTGGTGAGGACCTGTCTTGAATTCCGACCGATCAGGAGGATCGATGCCGCTGATGTCTCCCCTCGGCATTTTTTCCGTACTTGAGCGTCGCTGTGCCGGCAGCGATCCAGAACCCTCGTTACACCGCCCCGACACAGAGAGCGGCACCGGCGTGCGGGTGTCATTGGCGCAGGCTCGCCAGCTGCTGTACGACCGTTCCACGTGCCCCGCACTTCGTGCGGCCCTTTGGCTCCAGATCGCGGAGCGTGCTCATCGTGACGCTGAGGACCGGCAAAGCTGGCTCACCGCGGCCCTGTGGCTGGGGTTGCCGGGTCTGCGCCGTACGGCTTCCAAAATCATCTGGGCCTTTGGCGCCGAGCAAGGCGATGTCGAAGCCGAACTCGCCACGTGCTACCTCGAAGCGCTGATGGAGATCGAACCGCAGGAGGCCGGTGACCTCGGTGGGGAGGTACTTCGTTCGGCCTGTTCACGAGCATGGAATGTCTGGCGCCGCGCACGCCTGGAGAGGGCCACGGACGACGTGGATGGTGTCCGAGGCGGCCCCTTCGCGCCGGACGTGGACGAATTCTGGCAAGCGGACTACGAACCCGTACCAAGCGATCGGGGGCTCTCGGCCACGGTGCGGATCACAGTCCCCGCTCATCGGGTCGAGGGAGTGCGACTCGGCGCGCTTGCCCAAGCCTGGGGCCTGGCCGAAACGGCCACGAGTGCCGGCTATTCGGGCCGGGGCCGACAGGTCGCCAAGCTTTCACTTCGCCGCACAAGGAAGGTCACATGAGCAGCCACATCGAGAACCCCCTCACGTTCCGCGAGATTTTCGACCTGCCGGTCAGCGTCGATCTGCGTACAGCCGCCAGGGCCTTTGGCATGTGCCTGGGAACGGCCTACCGGCTGGTCGCTCAGCAGACGTTCCCGTGTCCCACAGTTCGAGTCGGCTGGCGTCACCGTGTGCGGACAGTGGATCTTCTCAGTGCTCTGGGAATCGAGGAGCGTCCGGTTTTCGCTGACGAGGTCGCTGACGGAGTCGCGCTCACTCTTTTCGACGAATGAACCCGCCCTCGCCGTGCCGGCATTCTCTGATACCGGCGCAGCGGAACCCGGAGAAGACTGTGAAGGAGTCTGTTCATGCCCATCTGCCTCGCCATTTGCGGGACATCCGCCAACTCTCATCCTCCCCGCAGCTCCCTGCCCGAGAATCAGAACCGGCCTACAGCTCTGTACGAGGAAATCGTGCGCCCTGAGTGCGAACGGCTCGGTATGACGTTTCTGCGAGCGGATGAACTTGCAGGGGCCGGCCTGCCGAGGAACCAGATGCTGCGGATTCTCACCGAAGCGGACGTCGTCATCGCGACTCTTGACGGCTCTGATGCGGAGCTCTCCTTCGGACTGGGGATGCGTCACGCTCTTGGTCGGCGCACGGTCCACGTCGTGGACGGAGAAAGCCGGTTCGATAGCTTCGGCGCGCTGTTCCGTGTGTCGGCTTCTTCGCTTCGCGACAACACCGACACTGTTCGTCGGCAACTGGTCGATGTGTTGACGGAGGAGGCGCAGCGCCTGGAAACCGCCTCCCCGCTGCCGGCGTCGGCGGTTCCCCGGCTGAGCCCGGAGGCGGCAGATGAAGAAGAGACCGAAGACGGTCCTGGTCTTTTCGATCTGATCGCCGAAGCCGAGATCCAGATGGAAGCACTTGGCAGTGATTTGGCAGGGGTGGAAGCCGCCGTCGTGGACCTCGGTGAGGTGACGGGGGTAGTCATGGAGGACATGGAGCGTGTCAGCCATCCAGGAGCGTCGATGAGCGCGAGGACGGCTGTGCTGAACCGCCTGGCCAAGGCCATCGACGGGCCGGTGGACGAATTGGAGGAGGCGGTCGAGCGCTTCGCAGGGCGTATGGAGGTCAGTTTCGCCGCGTTCAGGGCATTTCTGGAATGGGCGTCCAGCACGCCGCGTTCCGAATGGCCGGACGACGCAGAGGATGTGTTGGAGCAGGTGGCGTCGGCCGATTGGGATGTGCAGAGCACATCTGCTTCGTTCCAGGAAGGGATGGCACTGATCAGCACGCTGGGCGTCGCCAGCCGCAACCTGCGCGGTCCGAGCCGCCGCATCGTCAAGTCCTTCCAGACCATGTTCCAGAGCATGGCAGTGGTGGGTGAGTTGCAGGCGATGGCTTTGGCCCTGAAGAACTCCTGATCTTCCAGGGTCTCCACCTTGCTGAGGGCCGTCAGGGGCAGCACGCCCTGACGGCCCTCGACGGACCCGTACCGGCTCTGTGACATCGGCCGTGAAAAGATCTCCTTGGGCGACCACGTCGGCCAAGGAGCCGCACAGCGCGCCTCCCGCCCCGCCGACGGCGCCCAGCGGTTCCGTCCCTAGATGTCCCGGAAGATCTCGATCTGCGCCCCCACCGAGTTCAGCCGCTCCGCCAGTTCCTCGTAACCCCGGTTGATCACGTACACGTTGCGCAGCACCGACGTGCCCTCCGCCGCCATCATGGCGAGGAGGACGACCACCGCGGGGCGGAGGGCCGGGGGGCACATCATTTCGGCGGCGCGCCAGCGGGTGGGGCCCTCGACCAGGACGCGGTGGGGGTCCAGGAGCTGGAGGCGGCCGCCGAGGCGGTTGAGGTCGGTGAGGTAGATGGCGCGGTTGTCGTAGACCCAGTCGTGGATCAGGGTCTGGCCGTGGGCTGAGGCCGCGATGGCCGCGAAGAAGGGGACGTTGTCGATGTTGAGGCCGGGGAACGGCATCGGGTGGATCTTGTCGATCGGCGCCTCCAGCTTGGAGGGGCGGACCGTCAGGTCGACCAGCCGGGTGCGGCCGTTGTCCGCCGCGTACTCCGCGGTGCGGTCGCAGTCGACGCCCATCTCCTCCAGGACCGCGAGCTCGATCTCCAGGAACTCGATCGGGACCCGGCGGATCGTCAGCTCGGACTCCGTGACGACGGCCGCGGCCAGCAGGCTCATCGCCTCGACCGGGTCCTCGGAGGGCGAGTAGTCCACGTCCACGTCGATCTCGGGCACACCGTGCACCGTGAGGGTCGTCGTACCGACGCCGTCCACGCGTACGCCCAGCGCCTCCAGGAAGAAGCAGAGGTCCTGGACCATGTAGTTGGAGGAGGCGTTCCGGATGACCGTGGTGCCGTCGTGGCGGGCGGCGGCCAGCAGGGCGTTCTCGGTCACGGTGTCGCCGCGCTCGGTCAGCACGATCGGGCGGCCGGGCGTGACGGAGTGGTCGACCCGGGCGTGGTAGATCCCCTCGGTCGCGGCGATGTCCAGGCCGAAACGGCGCAGCGCGATCATGTGCGGCTCGATCGTCCGCGTACCGAGGTCGCAGCCGCCCGCGTACGGCAGCTTGAACGCGTCCATGCGGTGCAGCAGCGGGCCGAGGAACATGATGATGGAGCGCGTGCGGCGGGCGGCGTCCGCGTCGATCGCGTCCATGTCGAGCCGGGCCGGCGGCACGATCTCCAGGTCGGTGCCGTCGTTGATCCAGCGGGCGCGCACGCCGATGGAGTTGACCACTTCGAGGAGGCGGTAGACCTCCTCGATACGGGCCACGCGGCGCAGCACCGTACGGCCCTTGTTGAGCAGGGACGCGCAGAGCAGCGCCACACAGGCGTTCTTGCTGGTCTTGACGTCGATCGCGCCGGAGAGCCGGCGGCCGCCGACCACGCGCAGATGCATGGGACCGGCGTAGCCGAGCGAGACGATTTCGCTGTCGAGTGCTTCACCGATACGGGCGATCATCTCAAGGCTGATGTTTTGATTGCCGCGCTCGATGCGGTTCACCGCGCTCTGGCTGGTGCCGAGCGCCTCGGCGAGCTGGCTCTGCGTCCAGCCCCGGTGCTGACGGGCGTCACGGATGAGCTTGCCGATACGTACGAGGTAGTCATCTGACATGGCGAAAGGCTATCTCAGATATGAGATTGCACCCGCGTGGGGGTGTGCCGTTCGGGTGGGAGTGGCGTGCCGGACGGGGCGGGGGAGTGAAGCGCGGTGCGCGAAACTCCCTCGCGCCCCGGGCCGGGCCCCTCATAAGGTCCCGCCCCATGGATTCCCGCGGCACGCACGTGCTCTCCGTGAACATCGGCCGTCCCCGCCCCAACCCCTGGAAGGGAATCAGTGCGACCGGCATCGACAAGCGGCCCGTCGATGGGCCGGTCGCGGTAACCGCCCCCGGCCCCAAGGGCACCGGCGCCGTCGGTCTGGCCGGTGACCGTGTCTACGACGTGAAGCATCACGGCGGCACCGACCAGGCCGTCTACGCCTACGCGCGCGAGGACCTCGACCGCTGGGCGGCCGAGCTCGGCCGGCCGCTCGACGACGGGGTGTTCGGCGAGAACCTGACCACCCTCGGCGTGGACGTCAACGGAGCCCTGATCGGGGAGCGCTGGCGGATCGGGCCGGACGTGGTCCTGGAGGTGTCGTGCCCGCGCATCCCGTGCGGGACGTTCCAGGGCTGGCTGGAACGGGACGGCTGGATCAAGAGGTTCACCCGGGCGGCCCTGCCCGGCGCGTACCTCCGGGTGATCGAGCCCGGCGAGATTCGCTCCGGTGACCGCCTGGAGATCGTGCACCGGCCCGCGCACGAGGTGACCGTCGCGCTGGCGTTCCGGGCGACGACCCTGGAACCTGACCTGCTGCCGCGCCTCCTCGCCGCCGACGCGCTGCCCGACGAGACGAAGGAGGCGGTCCGCCGCCGCACGGGTGTCATGCGCCCCGTTCGGGGCGCCCGGACATGACCCTTCCGCGGTCATGTACTAGAGTTATCTCGACATCGAGATATATGCCGAAGGCGCACAGCGAGCCGCCCCCGGTAAGGGTTACCTAACTAAGCCTTACCTTAGCGGATGGCCCGGTGGTCCGAGGCGGCACCACGCGGCGCCCGCCGTGGTGAGGCGCGGCGCGGAGATACGCGCACATTGATGAAGGAGACTGTCGTGTCGGCGAACAGCTTCGACGCCCGCAGCACGCTGCGCGTGGGCGACGAGTCGTACGAGATCTTCAAGCTGGACAAGGTCGAGGGCTCCACGCGCCTCCCTTACAGCCTGAAGGTGCTGCTGGAGAACCTGCTCCGCACGGAGGACGGCGCGAACATCACCGCCGACCACATCCGCGCGCTCGGCGGCTGGGACTCCCAGGCGCAGCCCAGCCAGGAGATCCAGTTCACGCCGGCCCGCGTGATCATGCAGGACTTCACCGGTGTGCCCTGCGTCGTGGACCTCGCGACCATGCGTGAGGCCGTCAAGGAGCTCGGCGGCGACCCCGAGCGCATCAACCCGCTCGCCCCGGCCGAGCTGGTCATCGACCACTCCGTCATCGCCGACAAGTTCGGTACGAAGGACGCCTTCGGGCAGAACGTCGAGCTGGAGTACGGCCGCAACAAGGAGCGCTACCAGTTCCTGCGCTGGGGCCAGACCGCGTTCAGCGAGTTCAAGGTCGTCCCGCCGGGCACCGGCATCGTCCACCAGGTCAACATCGAGCACCTGGCCCGTACGGTCATGGTCCGGGGCGGCCAGGCGTACCCGGACACCCTCGTCGGCACCGACTCGCACACCACCATGGTCAACGGCCTCGGCGTGCTGGGCTGGGGCGTCGGCGGCATCGAGGCCGAGGCCGCGATGCTCGGCCAGCCGGTCTCCATGCTCATCCCGCGCGTCGTCGGCTTCAAGCTGACCGGCGAGCTGCCGGCCGGCACCACCGCCACCGACCTCGTGCTGACCATCACCGAGATGCTCCGCAAGCACGGCGTCGTCGGCAAGTTCGTGGAGTTCTACGGTGAGGGCGTGGCCGCCACCTCGCTCGCCAACCGCGCCACCATCGGCAACATGTCGCCGGAGTTCGGCTCCACCGCCGCGATCTTCCCGATCGACGAGGAGACCCTCAACTACCTGCGCCTGACCGGCCGCGACGCCCAGCAGGTCGCCCTGGTCGAGGCGTACGCCAAGGAGCAGGGCCTCTGGCTGGACCCGGCCGCCGAGCCGGACTTCTCCGAGAAGCTGGAGCTCGACCTCTCCACGGTCGTCCCGTCCATCGCCGGTCCGAAGCGCCCGCAGGACCGCATCGTCCTCGCCAACGCGAAGGCCCAGTTCGCCCAGGACGTCCGCAACTACGTGGACAGCGTGGACGAGGCGGGCAAGGAGTCCTTCCCGGCCTCCGACTCCCCGGCCATCGGCGCCGCCGGCCCGACGAACCCGGTCTCCGTCACCGCCCCCGACGGCACCACGTACGAGCTGGACCACGGCGCCGTCACCGTCGCCGCGATCACCTCCTGCACCAACACCTCGAACCCGTACGTCATGGTCGCCGCGGCGCTCGTGGCGAAGAAGGCGGTCGAGAAGGGCCTGACCCGCAAGCCGTGGGTCAAGACCACCCTCGCCCCGGGCTCCAAGGTCGTCACCGACTACTTCGACAAGGCGGGCCTGACCCCGTACCTCGACAAGGTCGGCTTCAACCTCGTCGGCTACGGCTGCACCACCTGCATCGGCAACTCCGGCCCGCTGCCGGAGGAGGTCTCCAAGGCGGTCAACGAGCACGACCTGGCCGTCACCTCGGTGCTCTCCGGCAACCGCAACTTCGAGGGCCGGATCAACCCCGACGTCAAGATGAACTACCTGGCGTCCCCGCCGCTGGTCGTCGCGTACGCCATCGCCGGTTCGATGAAGGTGGACATCACCAAGGACGCGCTCGGCGTCGACCAGGACGGCAAGCCCGTCCACCTGGCCGACATCTGGCCCTCCGAGGCCGAGGTCAACGACGTCGTGGCGAACGCCATCGGCGAGGACATGTTCAACAAGTCCTACCAGGACGTCTTCGCGGGCGACGCCCAGTGGCAGGCGCTGTCCATCCCGACCGGCAACACCTTCGAGTGGGACGCCGAGTCCACCTACGTGCGCAAGCCCCCGTACTTCGAGGGCATGACCATGGAGACCACGCCGGTCGAGGACATCATCGGCGCCCGGGTCCTGGCCAAGCTGGGCGACTCGGTCACCACCGACCACATCTCCCCGGCCGGTGCGATCAAGGCCGACACCCCGGCCGGTCAGTACCTCACGGAGCACGGCATCGAGCGCCGTGACTTCAACTCCTACGGCTCGCGCCGTGGCAACCACGAGGTCATGATCCGCGGCACGTTCGCCAACATCCGCCTGCGCAACCAGATCGCGCCGGGCACCGAGGGCGGCTTCACCCGCGACTTCACCAAGGACGGCGCTCCGGTGTCGTACATCTACGACGCCTCGCAGAACTACCAGGCCGCCGGCACCCCGCTGGTCATCCTGGCCGGCAAGGAGTACGGCTCCGGCTCGTCCCGCGACTGGGCGGCCAAGGGCACCGCGCTCCTCGGCGTCAAGGCCGTCGTCGCCGAGTCGTACGAGCGCATCCACCGCTCGAACCTCATCGGCATGGGCGTCCTGCCGCTCCAGTTCCCGGAGGGCCAGACCGCCGAGTCGCTGGGCCTCACCGGCGAGGAGACCTTCTCGGTCACCGGCGTCACCGAGCTGAACGACGGCACGACCCCGCGCACGGTCAAGGTCACCACCGACACCGGTGTGGAGTTCGACGGCGTCGTCCGCATCGACACCCCCGGTGAGGCGGACTACTACCGCAACGGCGGCATCCTCCAGTACGTGCTCCGCAGCCTGATCCGCAAGTAAGGGCCGGCGGCAGCGAACGGCGAGAGGGCCGCATCCCCGGCGACGGGGGTGCGGCCCTCTCTCATGGCCCGGTCAGAACAGGAACTTGTAGCTGTCCCAGCCGCTCGTGCCGATCCGCTTCTTGGCCTTGTACGGGGCCGCGGCGTTGCCGGTGCCGCTGTACAGGTACAGCTCGGCGCCCTTGCGGGCGATCAGGTCGGTCTTGCCGTCCTGGTCGATGTCACCCGTGGAGATCAGGCGGTTGTACTGGTTCCAGCCGCTGCCGATCTTGGTGCGCTTGGCGAACGGCGCCTTCTGGTTGCCGGTGCCCTTGTACAGCCACAGGACGCCCGACTTGTCGCGCGCGACGACGTCGTTCCTGCCGTCGCCGTTCAGGTCGCCGTTGCCGGCGATCTCGCTGTAGATGTTCCAGCCGTAGCCGGCCTTGATGCGCTTGGTGACCTTGCCGTTGCCGTACCCGAGGTAGACGTACAGGTCGCCCTTGGTGTCGACGGCGAGCATGTCACCGGCGGCGGCCCCGCCGATCTGGCCGGGGGAGACGATCTTGGTGTAGATGTTCCAGCCGTAGCCGATCTTGACGGCCGACGAGTCGAACTTCAGGTAGCCCATGTCGCCGTTGGTCTCACGGAACCAGAGGCCGTCGCTGCTACCGTCGTGTTCACCGTCGTAGTGGTCGACCTGCATCATCGCGGAGACGCCGGTCCAGCCCTTGCCCTCCTGCTCGCGGGCCGTGAGGCCGCCCTTGCCGTTCGGGCCGTACGCGTACGCGATGCCCGCGGAGTTGACGCCGTAGAGCCAGAAGTGCGGGTTGGCGGCGGCAGCGGCGGGGGCCGCCGCCGGCTGGTCGGCCGAGGTGCCGAGCGAAGTCTTCGGGGCGTCGGCGGCCACGGCGGAGGTGCCGGTGGCGACGAGGGCGGCGGTGAGCGCCGCGGCTGCCGCGCGAGCGGCTATACGCATGTGGTGCCGGCCAGTGGTTTTGGCCACAAGTACTCCATGGATCGTGAAGTGGGAGTGGCCCGCCGCACGTTGGCGGCGGGCCACCGTTTCAGCGGAATCGTGTCACGATTTCGTACGCGAAACCTTCACGTTTCGTCATGAGTGTGTAACCACTGCGCCCGCTGTAACTGCTGTGACCGGCTCAGAAGAAGAGGCGGTACGTGTTCCAGCCCGAGGTCCCGATGATGGCCTTCGGCTTGTACGGGGCGGCCCCGTTGCCGGTGCCCGCGTACAGGTACAGCTCACCCTTGGCGTTGCGGGCGACCAGGTCGGCCTTGCCGTCCATGTTCAGGTCACCGGCGGCGAAGAGGGTGTTGTACTGGTTCCAGCCGCTGCCGATCTTGGTGCGCTTCTGGTACGGGTCGTGCTGGTTGCCGGTGCCCTTGTACAGCCACAGGACGCCCGACTTGTCGCGCGCGACGAGGTCGCCCTTGCCGTCGCCGTCCAGGTCGCCGTTGCCCGCGATCTGGGTGTAGATGTCCCAGCCGTAGCCGACCTTCAGGCGCTTGGTGACCGTACCGTCGCCGTAGCCCAGGTACAGGTAGAGGTCGCCCTTGTTGTCGCGGGCGAGCAGGTCGCCGCCCTCGGCGCCGCCGAACTGGCCCACCGAGACGACGGTGTTGTAGATGTCCCAGCCGTAACCGACCTTCACAGCGGGGGAGTTGTCGGCGGCGTAGTACCAGATGTTGCCGTTGGTGCCGAGCTGCCAGCGGCCGTCCGCGACGTTGTCCGCGTTGTGGTCCACCTGGCCGACGAACGCGAGGCCCGTCATGCCGGTGTTGAACTCGACGCGCGACGAGATGGTGCCGTCGCCGAGGGGTGCGTAGTAGTACGCGGTGCCCGAGCTGTTGATGCCCGTCAGACCGAACATCGGCGCGTCACCGATGTCGGAGGCGGATGCGGCGGATGCGCCGGTGACGACCAGGGCCGCGGTTATCGCGGCGGCGGCGAGACGGGCGGCAGCCCGTCCGTGCCGACGGCCAGAGATCTTGGCCACGTGTGTTCTCCATGGATGGTGGGACGAGGCGTGACGCGCCGCGGGATACGGGGACACGCCACGGAATTGAGGGTGATCCTTTCACGACTCCCTCACGTCTCCAAGGGTTTGTCGAAATGAGGCCAACCCCACACCTTCGCCCCGGTATACGGACACCGAGAGCGCCCCGCCCCCGCCCCCGCCCCGCTCAGCCCCGGTGCGCCGCGATCAGCGCCCGATACCAGTGGTAGCTGTCCTTCGGGGTGCGCTCCAGGGTGTCGTAGTCGACCCGGACGATCCCGAACCGCTTCGCGTACCCCAGCGCCCACTCGAAGTTGTCCAGCAGCGACCACACGTAGTAGCCCCGCACCTCCACGCCCGCGTCCATCGCGGACCGCAGCGCCGCCAGATGCGTACGCAGGTACGCCACCCGGTCCGCGTCCCGCACCGCACCGTCCGGCGCCACGGTGTCGTGCTCCGCCGAACCGTTCTCCGTGATGTGCACCGGCGGCAGCGCGTCCCCGTAGGTGTCCTTCAGCGCGGTCAGCAGATCGGTGAAGGACTCCGGCACGACCGGCCAGCCCATCGCCGTCCGCCGCACGTCCGGGTACTGCCCCTCGGCGTATCCGTTGTCCGTGGCGACCCGCAGCGCGGGGTCCGGCTCGCGGTGCGGGGCGTCGGCCACCACGATCGGGCGGTAGTAGTTGATGCCCAGGAAGTCCAGGGGCTGGGAGATCAGGTCGAGGTCGCCGGCGCGCCGGAAGTCCGCACCGGTGATCAGCTCGCCCCAGGTGTCCTCCTCGGTGGCCGGGTAGCGGCCCGCGAGGATCGGTTCCGTCCACACCAGGTTGTGCTGGGTGTCCGCGCGGACCACCGCGGCCCGGTCCGCGTCCGAGCCGGTGGCAGGCACATTGCGGTCCAGGTTGAGGGTGATGCCCGCCTCCCGCACACCCGCCGCGCGCAGCGCCTTCATCGCCAGGCCGTGGCCGACGAGCAGGTGGTGGGCGGCGGCCAGGGCGCCGCGCCCCTCCTTGGCGCCGGGCGCGTGTCGCCCCACGGAGTAGCCGAGGAAGGCGCTGCACCACGGCTCGTTGAGGGTGATCCAGCGCGGCACCCGGTCGGCCAGGTGCTCCGCCACGACCGCGGTGTACTCGCCGAACCGCTCGGCCGTCTCCCGTACCCGCCAGCCGCCCCTGTCCTCCAGGGCCTGCGGCAGGTCCCAGTGGTAGAGGGTGGCGGCCGGCTCGATGCCTGCCTCCAGGAGCTCGTCCACCAGCCGGGAGTAGAAGTCGAGCCCCTTCGGGTTCACCACGCCGGTGCCCTCCGGCAGGATGCGCGACCAGGCGATCGAGAAGCGGTACGAACCGATGCCGAGGTCCCGCAGCAGCGCCACGTCCTCCCGGTAGCGGTGGTAGTGGTCGCAGGCCACGTCACCCGTGTCGCCGCCGTCCGTCCTGCCGGGCGTGTGGCTGTAGGTGTCCCAGATGGACGGGCCGCGTCCGTCCTCCCGCGCGGCCCCTTCGATCTGGTACGAGGCCGTCGCCGCACCGAAGACGAAGCCGGGCGGGAAGACCGGGAACTCACTCATGCATACCCCTACTTGACCGAGCCACCGGTGATCCCGGCGGCGATGTACTTCTGCGACAGGACGAGCAGCACCGCCGCCGGCACCGCGGACAGCACGGAGGCGGCCATCACCGAGCCCCAGTCGCCGACATGGGCGCCGATGTACTGGTAGATGCCCAGCGTGATCGGCTTGACGTCGTCCGTGGTGTTCAGCGTCAGCGCGAACATGAAGTCGCTCCACGCGTACAGGAACGCGAACAGCCCGGCCGTGATCAGCGAGTTGCGGCTCATCGGCAGCACGACCCGCACGAAGGTCCGGAAACGTCCGGCCCCGTCGACCTCGGCGGCCTCGATGACCTCGCGCGGGATCGCCACCATGAACGACCGCATCAGCACGATCGCGAACGGAATCCCGAGCGAGGCGTCGGCCAGCATCAGACCGGCGTACGAGTTGACCAGGCCGAGATCCACGTACGCGCTGTACAGGGCGTTGGCGATGACGATGCCCGGCACCATCTGGGTGATCAGCGTCCCGAAGACGATCGTCCGGGTGCCGCGCAGCTTGAACTGCGCCAGCCCGTAAGCGGCCGGCGCCGAGACCGCCAGGCAGATGACGACCGCGCCAAGCGCCACCGCGAGCGAGGTCAGCAGATTGCCGCCCTGGTCGGTGAGCGCCGAGCGGAAGCCCGAAAGGTCCAGGCCGTGCGGGACGGGGTCGACCTCCAGCAGCCCGGACTCGGGCTGGAGCGCGGTGTTCACCATCCAGTAGAGCGGGAACAGCATCACGCACAGCACCAGGATGCCGAAGACCATGGCGCCCCAGCGCCGCTTCGGCCGGCCGCCGGTCCGCGTGGGTGCGGCGGGGGTACGCACGGTGCTCGCCATGCCGGTCACTTCCCCTCGTTGCGGTTGGCCCGCAGGTAGAACACCGCGAAGACGGCGGAGATCAGGATCAGGATGTTGCCGACCACGGCACCGGCCCCGAAGTCCAGCTGGACGAAGGAGTTCTGGTACGTGAGGGTGCCGAGGGTCTGCGTGGAGTCGGCGGGTCCGCCGTCGGTGAGCGCCAGGATCAGGTCGAGGATCTTGACCGTCGACATGAAGCCGAGCACCAGGACCACGGTGATCACCGGCCGCAGCATCGGCAGCGTGATCGAGCGGAACGTCCGCCAGGCGGAGGCGCCGTCCAGCGAGGCGGCCTCGTACAGCTCCTTGGGGACCTCCTGGAGTCCGCCGTAGAGGATCACCATGTTGAACGGGATGCCGATCCAGATGTTCACCAGGATCACCGAGATCAGCGCCATGCTCGTGCTGGTCAGCCACGGGGTGTCGCCGCCGAGGCCGATCGTGCCGAGGAACGAGTTGAGGACGCCGGTGTCCTGGTCGAGGATGCGCCGCCAGACGACACCCGAGACGACCATCGGGACCAGCCACGGCAGCAGGATGAGCGACCGCAGCACGCCGTTCAGCGGGAAGCGGCGGTTGAAGAAGACGGCGAGGCCGAGGCCGACGCAGAACTGCCCGATCAGCGAACCGATCGTGAACAGGACGGTGTGCACCAGGGCCTTGCCGAAGAGCTCGTCGTTGAAGA
Source organism: Streptomyces sp. NBC_00726 (assembly GCF_045161735.1). Lineage (NCBI taxonomy): Bacteria > Bacillati > Actinomycetota > Actinomycetes > Kitasatosporales > Streptomycetaceae > Streptomyces > Streptomyces sp. NBC_00726. Next base: position 5,533,594 of record NZ_CP108983.1, read on the forward strand.
CCTTGCTCCAGTTGTCCGTCCCGTTGAACGGGGACTCGCCCGTGAAGAAGGTGGACGGCGAGTAGTCCTGGAAGCTCATCACGATGTTCCGGACGAGCGGGTAGCCGAAGAACAGCGCCATGAAGAGCACGGCGGGGGCGATGAAGCCCCACTGGGCGAGCCGCCTGTGGCGCCGGACGCGGGCGGGGTTCGGCGGCTTCGCGGTCTTCTCGGTCACGAGCGCGGGGGCGGCGGTGGTGGTCGACATGGTTCGGATACCTCAGTTCCCGCTCGTCGCGCGCTTCTGGGCGCGGGTGAGGGCGGCCTCGCTCGACTCGCCGGTCAGGGCGGACTGGAACGCGCTCTGGAGCGCGAGGGAGACGGACGACCACCGCGCGCCGAGCTTGGCGGTGCGCGACCGGGCCGTGGCGACCTGGTCGGCCAGGGCGTCGAGCTCGGGCACCTTCTTGCGCCACTCGGCGGCGGCCTTCTCGTTGGCCGGGACCATCCAGCTGTTCAGCGCGTAGGTGATCTGCTCCTGCTCGCCGGACATGCAGCCGATGATCTTCGCGGACATCTTCTCGCGCTTCTCGTCACCGGTGTTGGGCACGGTCAGTACGCCGCCGCCCAGCGGTCCCACCGAGTCGTCGCCGGCCTTCGGGACCGGGATCTCGGCGATGCCCCAGTGCAGACCCTTCCTGGAGTTCAGGGTCTCCACCTGCCAGGGGCCGTTGATCATCATCGCCGCGTTGCCCGCCATGAACTGGTCGTTCACGTCGGCCTGGGTCCAGTTGACCGTCGACTTGGAGAGCGAGCCGTCCTTGAGGAGGCTTTTCCAGTAGTCCAGCGCCCCGGCCACCCCGGGGCTGTCGAGCTTCGTCTCGTCGCCGCCGTTGGACCACATGAAGGGCGTGAACTGGAAGACGCCGTCCTCCGCGCCGCCCGCGCTGAGCGCCAGTCCGTACCGCTTGCCCCGCGTGAGCTTCTTCGCGGTCTCACGCATCTCGGCCCAGGTGGTGGGGACCTTCAGGCCGGCCTGGTCGAGGGTGTCCTTGTTGTAGAAGAGCGCCAGCGTGTTCACCGTGCGCGCGGCCCCGTAGTACGTCCCCTCGTACGAGCCGAAGTCCACGATCCCCTCGGGGATGTCCTTCGTGGTCAGCCCGAGGTCCTTCAGCGGGATCAGCCCGCCGGCCTCGGCGAACGTCGGCATCTCGGAGGCGTCCAGCTGGAGCACGTCGGGCAGCGACTTCGAGGACGCCATCCGCAGCGCCTTGGTCATCACCTGCGCGGCCGGGACGCTCTGCTGCTCGATGGTCACCCCCAGCTGCTTGCCGCACCGGGCCAGCGTCTGGGCGTCCCAGCGGTGGTACGACTCGTCGGTCGAGGAGTTCATGACGGTGTAGACGTCCGGGTCCCGCTGCTGGCCGCAGCCCGACAGGACCACACCGCCGATCAGCGCGGACACGACGGTGAGCGGGACGGCGACCCGGGGGGTGAAGCGGTTCGACATTCAGCTGCCTCTTGTTGGCAAGGGCCCGGGCGGCTGCGCTGCCGTCCGACCGATTTGTTTGCTGCCAGTACTAATACGGCATGGGGGCTCCCGTTTCCAGACCATCCCGGTGACGCACAGGTCACACAGGGGCAACATGGGCGTTCGTGCGGGGCGTTGGAACCCTTGTCCCGGCGGATTCGCAGCCTTCGGTGAGCGAATCGAAGCGCTTCGAAAAATATTTGTTTTGTGTACGATCAAAATCAGGAACCACAGGAACGGACCCCCCATGAAGTTCACCGACGGCTTCTGGCAGATGCGAGACGGTGTCCACGCCTCGTACGCCACCGAACTCCGCGACCTCCGCCGCGACGCCGACCGCCTCACCGCCTACGCTGCCGTCCAGCGCGTGACGCGGCGCGGCGACACCCTGAACGCCCCGCTGATCACCGTGGAGGCGTACGCCCCCGCCGAAGGGGTCATCGGTGTCCGCGTCACCCACCTCGCGGGCAAGCGCCATCCGGGCCCCGACTTCGCCCTGCCCGGCGCCACCGGTGACCCCGCCGCCACCACCCGCGAGGACGCCGGCGCCGCCGAGCTGACCAGCGGGCCGCTCACCCTGCGGCTCCCCGCCGACGGCTTCGGCCTGGAGTTCCGGGACGCGGACGGGCGCGTCCTGACCGCCGCCGGACGCAAGGGGACCGCCTTCGCCACCACCGGCGACGGCGCGCACCACATGGTCGCGCAGCTCGCGCTGGGCGTCGGCGAGACGATCCACGGGCTCGGCGAGCGGTTCACGCCGTACGTGAAGAACGGCCAGGTGGTCGACATGTGGCAGGCGGACGGGGGGACCAGCAGCGAGCAGGCGTACAAGAACGTCCCGTTCTACCTCTCCTCGCGCGGCTACGGCGTCTTCGTCAACCACCCCGGCAAGGTCTCCTTCGAGGTCGGCTCCGAGGCGGTCGGCCAGGTGCAGTTCAGTGTCGAGGACCAGACGCTGGAGTACTTCGTCGTCGCCGGACCCACCCCCAAGGAGGTGCTGGCCCGCTACACCGCGCTCACCGGCCGCCCGGCGCTGCCCCCGGCCTGGTCCTTCGGCCTCTGGCTGACCACCTCGTTCACCACCGCGTACGACGAGGCGACCGTGACCTCGTTCGTGGACGGCATGGCCGAGCGGGGCATCCCGCTCTCCGTGTTCCACTTCGACTGCTTCTGGATGCGCGAGTACCAGTGGTGCGACTTCGAGTGGGACCCGGCCGTCTTCCCCGACCCGGCGGGCATGCTCGCCCGGCTCAAGGCCAAGGGTCTGCGGATCTGCGTCTGGATCAACCCGTACATCGCGCAGAAGAGCCCGCTGTACGCGGAGGGCGCGGCCCGGGGCTACTTCGTCCGCACCCGCGAGGGCGACGTCTGGCAGTGGGACAAGTGGCAGGCCGGCATGGCCCTGGTGGACTTCACCAACCCCGAGGCCACCGCCTGGTTCCAGGGCAAGCTGGGAACCCTCCTCGGCCAGGGCGTCGACGGCTTCAAGACGGACTTCGGCGAGCGCATCCCCACCGACGTCGTCTGGCACGACGGATCCGACCCGGAGCGCATGCACAACTACTACACGCACCTGTACAACAAGGCGGTCTTCGAGCTGCTGGAGAAGGAGCGCGGCCAGGGCGAGGCCGTCCTCTTCGCCCGTTCGGCCACGGCTGGCGGCCAGCAGTTCCCCGTGCACTGGGGCGGCGACTGCTGGTCCTCCTTCGAGGCGATGGCGGAGTCCCTGCGCGGCGGCCTGTCCCTGAGCCTGTCCGGCTTCGGCTTCTGGAGCCATGACATCGGGGGCTTCGAGGGCACCCCGGACCCGGCGGTCTTCAAGCGCTGGCTCGCCTTCGGGCTGCTCTCCTCGCACAGCCGGCTGCACGGCTCCTCGTCCTACCGCGTCCCGTGGGAGTTCGGCGACGAGGCCGTCGCGGTCACCCGGCGCTTCACGGAGCTGAAGCACCGCCTGATGCCCTACCTGTACGGGGCGGCCGTCGAGGCCCACCGCACCGGCGTCCCCGTGATGCGTCCGATGCTGCTGGAATTCCCGGACGACCCGGCCGCCCGCACCCTGGACCGGCAGTACATGCTCGGCCCCGACCTGCTGGTCGCCCCGGTCTTCAGCGAGGACGGCGAGGTGGAGTACTACGTCCCCGAGGGCACCTGGACCCACCTCCTCACCGGCGAGCCGGTCACCGGCCCCGCCTGGCACCGGGACACCCACGGCTTCGACGGCCTGCCGCTGCTGGTCCGCCCCGGCGCGGTCCTCCCGGTCGGCGCGGACACCGCCCGGCCCGACGCCGACTGGACGGACGGCCTCCAGCTGCGCGTGTACGCCCCCGAGGGCACCGGAGACCTCCGCCGCACGGTCACCGTCCCCGGCCTCACGGGCGGGCCCGCCGCCACGTACGAGGTGATCCGCGAGGGCGGCACGCTGCGGGTCACGGCCGACACGGACCGGCCGTACGAGGCGGTGACGGTCACGCCCGGGGCGCCCGCTCCCGCGATCTGACCCAGGCGGTGAACGCCTCGACCGCGTCCACCACCGCGTCGAACCGCAGCGAGTGGTACAGGTCGAAGGCGTGGTTCCCGCCGCGCAGCTCCGCGTACACGACCGGGCTCTCGGACGCGTCGCGCAGCCCCTCGGCGACCTCGCGGATGTCGGCGGCCGGCACCAGCGGGTCCAGGTCGCCGTGGACGATCAGCATGGGCGGCGCGTCCGGCCGGGCATGGCCCAGCGGGGACGACTCGGGGCCCTGGTGCCAGTAGGCGCCCAGGAAGCCGTTCAGCGCGATGAAGCCGGTGACCGAGGTGTCGGCGTCCTCGAAACCGGGCTGGAACGCGGGGTCGTCCGGGGTCAGCGCGGCGACCGAGCCCATGTGGCCGCCCGCCGAACTGCCCGCCACGAACAGGGTCGACGGGTCGGCACCGTACTCATGGGCATGCTCCCGTGCCCAGGCGATCACCCGCTTGAGGTCGATCATGTGCTCGGGGTGCCGGACCTGCGGCTTCAGCCGGTAGTTGGCGCTGATGGTCACCCAGCCCCGGCTCGCCAGCCGGTACAGCAGCGGCAGCGACTGGCTGTTCTTGTGGCCGCCGGTGTAGCCCCCGCCGTGCATGTGGATCAGCACCGGCGCCCCCTGCGGGCGGGCCCGGTGGTGGTACACGTCGAGCAGATTGCGGCGGCCGGCCTCCCCGTACGACAGATTGGCCACGCGCCGCACGTCTCCCCGGCGCTTGAGGATCGGTACGAACAGGACGCGGAACCACGGGGGCCGGTGCCGCAGCCCCTCGGCGAGGTCCGCGTCGATGGCATCGCGCCACCCCTCGCCCAGCCCCTCGGTCATCGCGCGCTCGATCCGGTCCCGCTCGCCCCACGCGCGATGGGCGATCACCGCGAGCCCGGGCGCGGTCACGGTGGCCAGCGCGACGATGCCCCAGGCGCCCGGCGAATCCATGACGTCGTCCTGGGCGAACGCCATCGCCGTCGGCACGAGCAGCATCCAGAAGAACGCGGCGAACGGCAGCTCGTTGGCGGCCAGCCCGAGGATGTAACTGGGGCGGCCCAACGGATGCTCGAACGGCACCGGTCTCAGCGCACACCAGGTGCCGATCGCGACGATGAGCACGGGAATCAGATATCCGACAGGCACGGCACCTCCTGGAACGGCAGCCGGGCCTGCCTACTCACGCGCACCCCCGGTCGAGGGCAGCGCCCACCAGTCTTCCCCGCCGCCCGCGAGGCATCAACGACGATACTGGTAACGTCTTTTGACTCTGGACTAAACAATCCGGGGGGCCGGGCGTGGAGATGCGGGAGATCGAGATATTCCTGACGCTCGCGGAGGAGCTGCACTTCAGCCGTACCGCCGAGCGGCTGGGCGTCAGCCCCGGCCGGGTCAGCCAGCTCGTCAAGAAACAGGAACGCCTCATCGGCGGCCCCCTCTTCGACCGCACCACCCGCACCGTGCGCCTCTCGCCTCTCGGTGAACAGCTGTACGAGGCGCTGAAGCGCGGCCATGAGCAGATCACCCGGGGCATCGAAGCCGCCAGGGCCACCGCCCGGGGCACCAGGGGCACCCTGACCCTCGGCACCATGGGCCCGTACGCCCTCCAGATCAAGGACACCCTCGACCTCTTCCAGGCCCGCCACCCCGACGCCCGCATCCGGCACCGCGAGATCCAGCCCGCCTCACCGCTCGACCTCCTCCTGTCGGGCGACGTGGACATGGTCTACGTATGGCTGCCCGCCGAAGGGCCCGGCCTGACCGTCCTGCCGACCGCGCACACCTCCGCGCTGCTCCTGATGGTCAGTGCCGGACACCCCTTCGCGGAGCGGGAGTCCATCTGCCTGGAGGACTTCGGCGACTGCGCCGTGGTCGAGGGCGGATCGATCCCCGCCGCCATGGAGGAGGTCCTCAACCCCCGGCACACCCCCTCCGGCCGCCCCGTCCGGCGCGGCCCCCGGGTCACCACCTGGCAGGAAGCGCTCAGCGTCGTCGCCTCGGGTCAGGCCACCGCCGCCGTACCGGCCGAGACACAGGACTTCTACGCCTGGCCGAGCCTGGCCTACGTCCCCATCCGCGACGCACCCCCGTGCCGCTGGGCCCTGGTCTGGCGCACCGAGGCGGAGACCCCCCTCATCCGCGCGTTCGCCGAGGCGTCGTCCGACGCCGGCCGGCTCAGGGACTGACGCCCCACGGGCGCGCCCGCCCGCCCCGGCCCGGCCGGAATGCGATCGTGGACCGGCGGGTTAGTGCCTGTACGGGCGGGTTAGCGCCCGTACGGGGAACGTGAGCGGTAACAGCACTGAGAGCGGATGGCCTTCACATGGGCGAGCTGATCCTGATCCGGCACGGCGAGACCGAGTGGTCCCGCGACGGGCGCCACACCAGCCACACCGATCTGCCCCTGACCCCCCTCGGCGAACGCCAGGCCCGCGCCCTGGCCCCGCTGCTCGCCGACCGCTCCGTCGCGCTCACCCTGGTCAGCCCCCTGGTCCGGGCCCGGCGCACCGCCGAACTCGCCGGGCTCGCGGAGCCCCGCATCACCCCGGAGCTGCGCGAGTGGGACTACGGCGGCTACGAGGGCATCACCACGGACGAGATCCGCCGCACCCGGCCCGACTGGAACCTCTGGACCGACGGGGTCGGCGCCGGCCCCGCGGCCCACCCCGGTGAGACCCCGGCACAGGTCGGGGCCCGGGCCGACCGGGTGCTGGCCGAGGTCGCGGAGGCGGCCGGACGCGCCGGCGAGGAGGACGTCGTGCTCGTCGCCCACTCCCACTTCCTGCGCGTCCTGACCGCCCGTTACCTGCGCCTGACCCCGGCCGAGGGCACGCTCTTCCAGCTGGCCACGGGCGCCGTGTCCCGGCTGGGCCGGGAACACGGCAACCCGGTCATCACCGCGTGGAACGTCACTCTGCCGGAGAGCCTGTTCCCGGCGGCCGTCCCGGAGACACCGGAGACACCGGAGACACCGGAGCGGACCTGACGGCGGCGGTTCGGCCCGGCGGCCTCACTCCAGGCCGTCGGTCATCGCGTTGAGCAGGGTGCCCGACGCGTCGTCGTTCTCCAGCGAGAAGGCGAACATCCCGGCCAGCCCCTTGCTCTTGGCATAGTCCGCCCGGGCCTGGATGGCGCGGGGGGTGTCACCGGTCCAGAAGTTGGAGCCGTCGTAGATCCAGGAGCTCTCGGTGACCGGGTCCCAGTGGGTCTGGGCCTCCGTCGCGTTCAGCTCCTTCCAGGCGGCCAGCCCCGCCTCCTGGCTCAGCTGCTTGGCGGGGGTGGGGCCGGTGGCCGACTGGTAGAGCCCGTAGTCGTCACCGGCCGGGACGCCGGTCCAGCCGCGCCAGTAGAAGGGCACGCCGAGCACCAGCTTGGCGGCCGGGAAGCCGCCCGGGATGCCGTACTCGGGGAGCCCGTCGGTGTAGGCGGTGACGGCGGTGTCGAGGTTGTACTTCGCGGTGCCGGGCGCGATCGGCGTCGTCGGGTCGGCGGGGCTGTCGTGCAGCGGGTCCTGGTGGTTGGTGGGCCCGGTGGCGTCCCAGGCGCCGTGCATGTCGTACGTCATGACGTCCGCGTAGTCCAGGTAGTCACCGATCTTGTCGGTCTCCAGGTACGTGATCTTGTCCTGGCTGCTGGGCAGCGCCGCGGTGAGCAGGAATCGCTTGCCGACCGTCGCGCCGTACGCGTCGAGCTGGGTGCGGAACTCCTTGAGCAGCAGCGTGAAGTTGGCCTTGTCGGCGGGGGAGTAGTGGTTGCCGGTGTGGCCGCCGGCCGAGCCCGGGTACTCCCAGTCGATGTCGATACCGTCGAAGATGCCGGCCGCGGAGGCGGGGCCGCCGGACGGGTCGCCCTGGACGTTCTTCGGCAGGTCGCCCTTCATGAACATGTCGATGCAGGAGGAGACGTACGCCTTCCGGGAGGCGTCGGTCGCGGCGGCGTCGGAGAAGTACTTGGAGTAGGTCCAGCCGCCCAGCGAGACGGTGAACCGCAGGTTCGGGTACTTCGCCTTCAGCGCGCGCAGCTGGTTGAAGTTCCCCTTCAGCGGCTGCTCGTAGACGTCGGCGGTGCCGTCCACGCTGTCCGCCGCCGAGACGTCCGCCTGATAGTCGGCGTAGGCGTCACCGGCGCCGTCGCCCGCGTTCGGGTTGTCCTCGTTGCCCGCGTCGGACGCCTTGATCGTCTCGAAGCACTTGTGCGTCGTGGGGTGGATGTTCTCGAACGCGTAGGTGACCACGTCCAGCCCGGCGGCGGCCCCGCTGGTGCCGATGTGCTTCGGGTAGTAGGCGTTCTCGTAGATGCCCCACTGGTCGAAGTAGGCGGAGGCGTACGGCTTCGCGGCCGGTGCGGCCCCGGTGGTCACGGTGACCGCCGTGGACTGGGCGGAGGCGTGCGAGCCCTGGTAGCCCTGCACGGTGAAGGTGTAGGTGTGGTTCGGGAGCAGCGAGCTGACGGCGACGGTGGTGCCCATCGAGGTCGCCACCAGCTGCCCGTCCGACCACACCTTGTACGAGGCCACGCTGCCGTCGTCCGACGAGGTCGTCGAGCCCTGCCACTTGAGCACGGCCGCGTTCCCGGTGACCTTGGACGCGGTCAGCCCGGTGGGTGTGGTGACCTTGCCGTCACCGGCGGGCCCGTTGGGGTCGGTGGGTGGGTCGGTGGGGTCCGTGGGGGGATCGGTCGGATCGGTGGGCGGGTCGGTGGGGTCCGTCGGGGGATCGGTCGGGTCGGTCGGCGGGGGCGTGGAGCCGCCGCCCGGTCCGGTGAGGCTGAGGTCGTCCGCGTGGTAGGCGCCCTGCCCGTACCAGCCGTGCGTGTAGACCGTGACCGAGGTGGTGTTCGCACCGGTCGTGAAGGTCGTGGACAGCTGCTGCCAGGAGGACGCGGACGGCGTCCAGGCGCTCGCGTCCACCCCGCTGCCGGTGGCGCCCAGATAGACGTACGAGCCCTGCACCCATCCGGACAGGGTGTACGAGGTGTTGGGCCGCACGGCCACGGTCTGGCCGCACTGTCCGGTGTCGGCGGCGGTGGCGTTGCCGGACAGGCCGCCCGATCCGCTGTGCGCGGTGGCGGTGACCGAGGCCCCGTTCGTACAGGTCCAGCCGCTCAGCGAGCCGGCCTCGAAGCCGGCGTTGGTGAGGATTTCGGCGTCGGCCGCGGCGGCGTGGCCGGGGACGGCGGCCAGGGCGGCCCCGGAGGCGACGAGCACGGCGGCGACCGCCAGCGCTCCGTTGCGTCGTGCGCGGGCCGCCGGTCCGCGCACCTGCGCGGTCGGGGAGCCTGCTGGGCGTGCGGACATCGTGCCACCTCCGGGTACGGGTGCGGTTTATGTGTGCATGCCAGACGGCCGTCCTGTACGGAGATTGGACTGGACCAATGCGCCGGGTCAAGCGTGAAGCGGGACTTGGGAGAAACTTGGTGTAGACCAATTTCGGCCGAACCCGCCGTACGCAGCACGACCGGGCGGGACCAGAAGGCCCCGCCCGGTCGTCTCGGTTCACGCGGTCAGGCGATCAGCTCCACCTCCGCGAGTGACGCCGAGCCGTCGAACACCAGCCGGTAGTGCGCGTACGAGCCGGGGGACTTCACGGAGAAGGCCCGCGTCTGCTTGTCCCAGGCGAAGGACTGGCCGGACCGCTTGTCGAGGTCCTGCCAGCTCTTGCCGTCCGACGAGCCCTGGAGCACCCAGCCCTTCGGCGCCGTCGCCCCGGCCGCCGAGGTCAGCGTGTACTGGACGCCCTTGACGGCGGACGGGACGGGCAGCCCGACCGTGGTGGCGGTGCCGGTGGTGGCCGAGGTGTTGTCGAACAGCGGGCCCTCGCCCTTCAGCACGTCCTTGCGCGGGGCCGGCACCTGGTCGTCCTTGGTGATGGAGACCGGCGCGGCGTCCTTGCCGGTGCCCCAGGCGGACGGCTTCGGGCCCATGGCGAAGTCCAGCGTCCCGCCCCTGGCCAGCAGCTCGTGCGGCAGCGAGGTGGAGGTCCACTTCCTGCCGTTGACCTTCAGGCCCTGGACGTAGATGTTCTTCGCGCTGTTCTTCGGCGCCTTCACGACCAGCTTGCGGCCGTTCTCCAGATGCACGGTCGCCTTGGTGAAGAGCGGCGAGCCGATCGCGTACTCCCCGCTGCCCATCACCAGCGGGTAGAAGCCGAGCGAGGAGAAGAGGTACCAGGCCGACTGCTCGCCGTTGTCCTCGTCGCCGTGGTAGCCCTGCCCGATCTCGCTGCCCGTGTACAGCCGGCCCAGCACCTCGCGGACCTTCTCCTGCGTCTTGTACGGCTGTGAGGCCGCGTCGTACATGTACGTGACGTGATGGGCGACCTGGTTGCTGTGCCCGTACTGGCCCATCCGTACGTCACGGGCCTCCGTCATCTCGTGGATGACCCCGCCGTAGCTGCCCGCGAACTCCGGGGTGCCGGTCTCCGGGGTGGCGAAGTAGGTGTCCAGCTTCTTGGCGAGCCCGTCCCGGCCGCCGTACAGGTTGGCCAGGCCCCTGCTGTCCTGCGGGGCGGTGAAGGCATAGCCCCAGCCGTCGGTCTCCGTGTAGTCGTAGCCCCAGACGCGCGGGTCGTAGAGGTCCGACGGCAGCCGCCAGTCGCCCTTCGCGTCCTTGCCCTGGAAGAAGCCGGCCTTGTCGTCGAACAGCTCCACGTAGTCGCGGGCCCGGTTCATGAAGTACTCGGACTCGTCCTTGTAACGCTGCTCGTGCGTCTTCTCGTACAGCGCCTCGCCCATCTTCGCGATGCCGTAGTCGTTGACGTAGCCCTCCATCGACCAGGACATGCCCTCGTGGGTCGTGGTGTCCGCGTACCCGGTGAACGGGGACGTCTCCATGCCCTTGCGGCCCACGCCCGAGGACGGCGGGACGACCGTCGCGTTCTTCACGGCCGCGTCGTACGCCGCCTTCGCGTCGAAGTCCACGCCCTTGACGTACGCGTCGGCGAACGCCACGTCCGAGGAGGTGCCGGTCATCAGGTCCGCGTAACCCGGCGAGGACCAGCGGGAGATCCAGCCGCCGTCCTTGTACTGCTGGACGAAGCCGTCCACCATCTCACCGGCCCTCGAAGGCGTCAGCAGCGAGTACGCCGGCCAGGTCGTCCGGTAGGTGTCCCAGAAGCCGTTGTTCACGTACACCTTGCCGTCCACGATCTTCGCGCCGGTGTGCGTCGGGGTGTCCGAGCCGGTCTGCGGCGAGAAGGGGGAGGCGTACTTGTCCTTGCCGTCGACCTTCTCGGAACCCGAGTTCGGGTAGAGGTAGAGCCGGTACAGGCTGGAGTACAGCGTGGTCAGCTGGTCGGCGGTGGCGCCCTCGACCTCCACCTTGCCCAGCAGGCCGTCCCAGGCGTCCTGCGCCCTGTCCTCGACCCGCGCGAAGGAGCGCGAGGCGGGGATCTCGGCGGCCAGGTTCTTCTTCGCCTGGTCGACGCTGATCAGCGAGGTCGCCAGGCGCAGGTTCACCGTGCGGTCCTTGCCCGCGTCGAAGCGCAGATAGCCGGAGACGTCTTCACCGCCGCCGCCGGAGAGCTTGCCGCTCGCGGTGACCGGTGCGTCGAAGACGCCGTACACGAACAGCCGCGTCGCCCCGGTCGAGCCGCCGCTCTTCACGTCCGAGAAGCCGGTGAACGAGCTGGTCGCCGGGTCCAGGGTGAGCCCGCCGTCGTTGGAGACGTTGTCGAAGACGATGCTCGCGTCCTTGCCCGGATACGTGAACCGCATCCGCGCCGCGTGATCGGCCGGCGTCATCTCGGCCTTGAGACCGTTCTCGAACGTCACGCCGTAGTAGTGCGGCCGCGCGGTCTCGTTCTCGTGCCTGAACGGCAGCGCGCGGGCCGTGCGCGAGGCGTCCGGGGTGCCGGAGGCCGCCGAGGGCATCAGCTGGAAGGTCTGCCGGTCACCCATCCAGGGGCTGGGCTCATGGCTCGCGGCGAACGCCTGGAGCGTGGGCAGGTTGTCCGCGTTGTTGCCCCGCGCGTAGTCGTAGAGCCAGCTGGTCGAGCCGGCGTTGGTGACCGGCGTCCAGAAGTTGAACCCGTTGGGGACCGCCGTCGCCGGGAAGTTGTTGCCGCGCGAGAAGGAGCCGCTGGAGTTGGTGCCCCGGACGGTCGACGCGTAGTCCGAGAGGTGCGCCTTGCGCTTCTCCGGCTTCGTGGGCGCGATCTTCAGGTCGTCGATCCAGCCCTGGAACTTCGCCGGGCCCTTGGGCGAGTCGTACGCGATCAGGATGCGGTCGACGGTCTTGCCCGCCGCGACCGTGCCGATGGCGGCGTCGACCTTGTTCCACTGGTTGACGTAGAGCCGCTTGGCGTCCGCCTGGCCCTGCGGCGTCAGCAGCCCGCCGTTGGTGTCGGTGGCGCCCAGGCCGCTCAGGTAGGTGCCGTCCGTGAAGGCCAGGTCCACCGCGACATGGGTGGCCGGGTAGGACAGGTCCGTCTCGCCCATCTGCGGGTAGACCAGGTAGGACAGCTCGGTGTCCCGCTCGACGCGCGTGTTCACGTCGAACACCTTGTTGTACGAGTAGGCCCGGCCGTCCGCCTGGTGGGTGCCCGCGTACCGCAGCGCCTTCTTGCCGGTGAAGCCCGCGCCGGCCTTCGCGGTGGGGGAGCCGGAGGGGCCGTTGCCGACCTGCGTGCGCATGTCGGAGGGCGCGGGGGTGGAGGTGTCGCCGTCGGAGAACTGGACGTCGGCGAGCTGGGTGGCGTCGGTGGCGCCGTTGTTCTCGGTGATGTTCAGGCGGAAGTGCTGGTACGCCTTGTCCGTCTCGAAGTCGTACGACTTGGTCTGGAAGCGCTCACTGAAGGTCTGGCCCGTCCGGGTGTCCAGGTCCGTCCAGGTCTCGCCGTCCGCGGAGCCCTGGAGCGTCCAGTCCTTCGGGTCGCGCTCGTCGTGGTCGTCGGCGGAGGTGAGCGAGTACGTAACGACCTCGACCGGCTCGGTGAGGTCGAACTCCAGCCAGGCGGTGGACTCGAACGACAGCCACTTCGTACGCGACTCGCCGTCCACGAGGTTCTCCTTCACCTCGCCGCCGCCGGTGTTCTCGTCGCTGGCGCGGACGTCGGTGACCCGGTCGGTCACATTGCCCGGTATTCCGGAGGAGAATCCGCCATCGACACCCGATGACCGCTTCTTTCCGTCCGGACCCTCTTCTACGGAATTGCGCCAGTCCGGCTGCTTCTCGTCTTCTTCGAAGGACGTGCTGAACGTCCGTTCACCCGTGGGCCTTTGGCCTCTCGGGCCAGACCCGGCCGATTGAGCGGCGGCCGCCGTGGGGGCTGTCACGACCAGGACCAGAGAGGCCGCGATCAGCGCTGCCGTGCTGCTTCGTCTCGTACGAGAACGGTGTCGGGGGTGCATGCCGAGCCATTCCTCCCGGGGAAGTGTGCGCTTGGACAACGTTGTCAGAAGATGCGCAGGAACAAGTAGGGAGGCAAGTGACTGATGGTGTCAAGGGAGTTGGATCGGGGGCCGGCGCCGAATCGACCGGAATGCGGAAAACGTTACATCCGAAGGAGGGTCCGGAGTGTCGAGGTATCCGCGAGGTCTCAACTCGGGAAAGACTGCCGTGCAACCTTGCTTTCGATCTTGCTCAGTTGGCAACAAGTGGACTATACCTGTCGGCGTCCGCACAGCTGCTTCACCGGTTGTGCGGCTGGGGGACACGGGGGCAGGACAACACGACGCCGCAGGTGCGTCGGCTGTTCGGTGCCCCGGCGCCCCCCACGGCAATCGTTAGCCTGAAATCTGAACCACCCAAGCGCAACTGACCGCGGTGGCGGGGCCCTTCGCTGAGGCGAATTACGACGGGGCGACCGGTACACACCGCCTGAGTCCTGGAGAAGGCGAGGACTTGAGCATGGGATCCACCTCCGCCCACAACAATGAGGGCCTTGGCCGTCGCGATGTGATCAAGCGTTCTGCCGCACTCGGTCTGATCACCGTTCCGACCATGAGCTTTCTGTCCGCCTGCGCGAGCGGCGACAGCAGCGGCGACGAGCCCGTCAAGAAGGGCAAGACCAGCGCGAAGAACCCGCTGGGTGTCAACGAGAGCGCCGCGCTCGACGTGGTGATCTTCAACGGCGGCTTCGGCGACCAGTACGCCAAGGACGCCGAGAAGAAGTACGGCGAGGCGTTCCCGAAGGCCAAGGTCAAGCACACCTCGACGCAGAAGATCCAGTCGCAGCTCCAGCCGCGGTTCAACGGCGGCACCCCGCCGGACCTGATCGACAACTCGGGCGCCGAGCAGATGGACATGGGTGTCCTGGTCGGCAAGAAGCAGCTGCTCGACCTGACCCCGCTGATGGACGCCCCGTCCTACGACGACCCGAGCAAGAAGGTCCGCGACACCCTGCGGCCCGGCATTCTGGAGATGGGCCAGTTCGACGGTGAACAGGTCTGGATCATGAACTACGCCTACACCGTGTACGGCGTGTGGTACTCGCAGACCAACCTGGAGAAGCTGGACGCGGAGTACCCCGAGACCTGGGACGACATGCTCGCCCTCTGCGCGAAGGCGAAGAAGCAGGGCGTCGCGGGCTGGACCTACGCCGGTAAGTACCCGTACTACCTGCCGTTCTCGCTCTACCCGTTCATCGGCAAGATCGGTGGCCGGGAGGTTCTCGACAAGATCGACAACCTGGAGCCGAACGCCTGGAAGGACCCGTCCGTCAAGGCGGCGTTCGAGGCGTACTACGAGCTGTACAAGAAGGGGTACATCCTCAAGGGCACCCCGGGCCTGACCCACATCCAGTCGCAGACCGAGTGGACCAAGGGCAAGGCGCTCTTCATCCCGAACGGTTCGTGGGTGGAGAACGAGGCGGCGCCGACCACGCCCAAGGACTTCAAGATGATGGTCGGGGCGCCGTCCAGCCTGGACTCGTCCGACAAGCTGCCCTTCGGCACCATCTGGGCCGCCGGCGGGGAGCCCTTCATCGTCCCGGCCAAGGCGGCCAACCCGCAGGGCGGCATGGAGCAGCTGCGCATCATGCTCTCCGAGGAGTCCTCGAAGAACTTCACCAAGCAGGTGAAGTCGCTGAGCGCCTTCAACGGCGGCACCGACGGCCTGACCCTGTCCACGGCCCTCCAGTCCGGCGTCGACGCGCTGACGAAGGCCGGCGACAACGTGGTGAACCCGCGGCTCCAGGACTGGTACGGCAAGCTCCAGAAGGAGCAGATCGGTACCGCCTGCCTCGGCGAGATGATGGCCGGGCGCATGACGCCGGCCGAGGCCATCAAGAAGATCCAGGAATACGCGGACGCCGCGGCCAAGGATCAGTCCATCAAGCACTACAAGCACCAGTGAGCAACCGTCACCAGCGGCGGCACCCGCGGAAAGATCGGGGTCGGTAAACGATGCAGCACGGCAAGTACCGGTTCATTGTGGGGTTCCTGGTAGTCCCCTTGGCCTTGTACGCGGTCTTCGTCATCTGGCCGTTCATCCAGGCCATCTACTATTCCTTCACGGACTGGACCGGACTGAGCCCCGACTTCAAGATGGTCGGCTTCGGCAACTACTCCAGGATGCTGAAGGACGACATCTTCTGGAAGTCGCTCCAGCACAGCGTGATTCTCGTGTTGGTGCTGCCGCTGGTGACGTTGGGCCTCGCGCTCTTCTTCGCCTTCATGCTCAACGTCGGGGGCCGTCGGCGCAAGAACGCCGCGGTCGCCGGCGTGCGGGGATCGGGCTTCTACAAGATCGCCTATTTCTTCCCGCAGGTCCTGTCGATCGTCATCGTCGCCCTGCTGTTCCAGTTCGCGTACAACCCGCGTTCCGGCATGATCAACGCGGCGCTGAAGGGGGTCGGCCTCGACTCCGTCCAGCCCGAGTGGCTGGGCGATCCGAATCTGGCGCTGATCTGCGTCATGGTGGTGCTGGTCTGGTCGACGGTCGGCTTCTTCGTCGTCCTCTTCTCGGCCGGCATGGCGTCCATCCCCAAGGACTTCTACGAGGCGGCGCTCCTGGACGGGGCCAGCCGCATCACGACGTTCTTCAAGATCACCGTCCCGCTGCTCTGGGACACCATCCAGTCGGGCTGGGTCTACATGGGCATCCTGGCCCTCGGCGTCGAGGCGTTCACGGCCGTCCAGGTCATGACGGTCGGCCCCGGCGGACCCGCCTACTCGACCTCGATCCTGCCGCTGTACGTCTACCAGACCGCCTTCCGCGACGGTCAGGCCGGATACGCGACGACGATCGGTGTCGGACTGCTCATCGTCACCATGGCGTTCGCCGCCGTCGTGATGCGGCTGGGCCGGCGCGAGCGGCTGGAGTTCTGATGCCGCGCTTCCCGGGACGCGTTCCCCGCACCCCCAGCAGGCAAGACAGCCCGGCCGCGGCGGCCGGCTCGACAGTAGTACGAGGTGAGCACGCGTGAAGGCCACTGAAACCCCTCCCGCGGTCGCGGCGACGGATCCGGCCCCCGTGTCCAAGTCGTCCGCCCCGGCGGGCAAGGAGAAGAAGAGCGGCGAGGGGAAGACCCTCAACGTCTTCTCGCACGGTGTGCTGATCATCTGGGCGATCCTGGTGGTGCTGCCGCTGCTCTGGGCGATCATGTCCTCGTTCAAGAACGACGACTCGATCCTGTCGACGCCGTGGGCGCTGCCGGACAAGCTCCACTTCGAGAACTGGTCGCGCGCCTGGAGCCAGGCGCACATGAGCGACTACTTCTTCAACACGATCGTCGTGGTGGGCTGTTCGCTGATCGGCACGCTGCTGCTCGGCTCGATGGCGGCCTATGTGCTCGCCCGGTTCGACTTCCCGGGCAACCGCTTCATCTACTACATGTTCATCGGCGGGATGAGCTTCCCGATCATCCTGGCGCTGGTCCCGCTGTTCTTCGTGATGAACAACATGGGGATGCTGAACACGCGGCACGGACTGATCCTGGTCTACATCGCGTACTCGCTGCCCTTCACCGTCTTCTTCCTCACCTCCTTCTTCCGGACCCTGCCGGGGTCGGTGGCGGAAGCGGCGATGATCGACGGAGCCTCGCACACCCGGACGTTCTTCCAGGTCATGCTGCCGATGGCCAAGCCCGGCCTGATCAGCGTCGGCATCTTCAACTTCCTCGGCCAGTGGAACCAGTACATGCTGCCGACGGTGCTGAACACCGACCCGAAGTACCGGGTGCTCTCGCAGGGTCTGGTCGAACTGGCCAGCAGCCAGGGCTACAAGGGCGACTGGTCCGGCCTCTTCGCCGGTCTGGTGATGGCGATGCTGCCGGTCCTCGCGGCCTACATCATCTTCCAGCGCCAGGTCGTGGCCGGGCTCACCGCGGGAGCGGTGAAGTAACACCCCGTACACCCTGAGCGCACTTCACGAACGGAACGAACCGCCCGCCGGCATCCCAGCCGGCGGGCGGTTCGTCTGTGTACGGGGGAGTTCGCCCCGGCCGCGAGGTGGGGGAGCGGTGCTCATCGGTGGCTCCGACTGCTCAAGGTCTTGACGGGGCCCACCCCAAAACGGTCAGCTTAGAGTTCACATGTTGGAGAATATGGCAGGAGTGAGTGAGTCGATGGAGACTCCGGGGTCGCAGACGTCTCTGCATCGCGCCAACCTTGAGCGGGTCGTGCGCGCCGTACGCATGGCTGGTTCGCTCACCCAGGCGGAGATCGCCAGGAGTACGGGCCTCTCCGCGGCCACCGTCTCCAATATCGTTCGCGAACTGAAGGACAGCGGCACGGTCGAGGTGACCCCCACCTCGGCGGGCGGCCGCCGGGCCCGCAGCGTCTCGCTCAGCGGCGACGCGGGCATCGTGATCGGCGTCGACTTCGGCCACACCCACCTGCGCGTGGCGGTCGGCAACCTGGCCCACCAGGTGCTCGCCGAGGAGTCCGAGCCGCTGGACGTCGACGCCTCGTCCGCCGAGGGCTTCGGACGGGCGGAACAGCTGGTCAACCGGCTGATCGAGACCACCGGGATCAGCCCGGACAAGGTCATCGGGGTGGGCCTCGGTGTACCCGGCCCGATCGACGTCGAGTCCGGCACCCTGGGCTCCACGTCGATCCTGCCGGGGTGGACGGGCATCAACCCCAGCGAGGAGCTCGCCGCCCGCCTGGGCGTGCCGGTGTACGTGGACAACGACGCCAACCTCGGCGCCCTGGGCGAGCTGGTCTGGGGGAGCGGCCGGGGGGTCAGGGATCTCGCGTACATCAAGGTCGCCAGCGGTGTCGGCGCCGGTCTGGTGATCGACGGGCACATCTACCGGGGCCCGGGCGGCACGGCCGGCGAGATCGGCCACATCACCCTGGACGAATCGGGCCCGGTCTGCCGCTGCGGCAACCGCGGCTGCCTGGAGACCTTCACGGCCGCGCGCTACGTCCTGCCCCTGCTCCAGCCCAGCCACGGCCCCGATCTCACCATGGAGCGGGTGGTCCAGCTGGCCCGCGAGGGCGATCCGGGATGCCGGCGGGTGATCGGTGACGTCGGGCGGCACATCGGCAGCGGGGTGGCCAACCTCTGCAATCTGCTGAACCCGAGCCGCGTGGTGCTGGGCGGCTCGCTGGCGGAGGCCGGGGAGCTGGTCCTGGGGCCCATCAGGGACTCCGTGTCGCGTTACGCGATCCCCAGCGCGGCCCGGCAGCTGTCCGTGCTCCCGGGGGCGCTGGGGGGCCGCGCGGAGGTGCTGGGCGCGCTGGCGCTCGTGCTGAGCGAGATGGGGGATTCGACCCTTTTGGAGAGCACCCTCCCCGCGGCCACTCCTGCCTTCACTTAGATAACGAATGGCACCGTTGTCATCTCGTTAAGGATTTACTCCTTGACGCCGCTCCCGCGGCCGAGTTGACTTCCAGCCACCTCGGCCGCGACGTTGCGGCCTCGTCAGGGAGGCAAACCCCCAATGAACGCAATGACGCGACGCATCGTCATAGGCACGGCCGCCGCTTCGATGGCCGTCTCCCTCGCCGCTTGCGGCAAGGCCGGCGACGACAAGAAGGACTCGGCGGACTCGGGCAGCAAGACCAAGATCGGTCTGCTGCTCCCCGAGAACAAGACCGCCCGCTACGAGACGCTGGACAAGCCGCTGTTCATCGAGGCGGTCACGAAGGACTGCGCCGACTGCGAGGTCGTCTACAACAACGCCGCCGGTGACGTCGGCCAGCAGAAGCAGCAGTTCGAGCAGCAGATCGCCGACGGCATCAAGGTCATCGCGATCTCCTCGGTCGACGCCGAGAAGTCCGCCGCCTGGGTCGCCGACGCCCACAAGAAGGGCGTCAAGGTCGTCGCGTACGACCGCGCCATCGCCGGTGCCGACGCCTACGTCAGCCACGACAACGAGAAGATCGGCCGGCTCCAGGGCCAGGCCGTCCTCGACGCCCTGGGCTCCAAGGCGGCGAACGCCAACCTCGTCATGATCAACGGCGACGAGAAGGACCCGAACGCCGGTCTGTTCAAGAAGGGCGCCCACGCGTCCCTCGACGGCAAGATCAAGATCGCCTACGAGGCGTCCGGCGAGTGGGACCCGAAGATCGCCGGCGAGAAGATGACCGCCGCCATCTCCTCGGTCGGCAAGGACAAGATCGACGCCGTCTACTCCGCCAACGACGGCATGGCGGGCGGCATCATCACCTCCCTGGGCAACGCCGGCATCAAGGACATCCCGGTGGGCGGCCAGGACGCCGAGCTCCCCGGCATCCAGCGGATCATCGCCGGCACGCAGACCTTCACGATCTACAAGTCGCCGAAGCAGCTGGCCCCCGCGGCCGCCCAGTTCGCCGTCAACCTGCTCCAGGGCAAGGACATCGGCGCCCAGGGCGAGACGGACGGCGTTCCGTCCACGCTGCTTGAGCCGACCGTGGTGAACAAGGACAACATCGAGTCCACCGTGATCAAGGACGGCATCTACAAGGTCGCCGACGTCTGCGTCAAGGACATCGCCGCCAAGTGCACCGCGCTGGGCATCAAGTAGTCCCTCCGCGCGCCGGGGCCGGCCGGCCCCGGCGCGTGCGGGCCTGATTCCGCCCCGTACGGCGGAATCGGCCCGCGCCCCCATGACTGTCCGGCCCCGGCCGGCTCACACCCCGCTGCCGGCCGGGTGCCGGACACTCTTCCCCCAGTGCTTCCCGTATGTCGACGCTGCCCTCGCGGCGCGGCGTCTCCGCCGGTCAGGCGGCACATCCCCGCCGGTCAGGCGGCGAAGGAGATGGTTCACGTGTCACAGACGCCCGTGCTGGCGTTGCGTGGAGTCTTCAAGCGATTCGGAGCGGTCCAGGTCCTCTCCGGTGTCGATCTCGAAGTCCACGCCGGAGAAGTGGTCGCCCTCGTCGGCGACAACGGCGCCGGAAAGTCCACGCTGGTCAAGACGATCGCCGGCGTGCACCCCATCGATGAGGGTGTCATCGAGTGGGAGGGCGCGAAGGTGGACATCAGCCGCCCGCACGACGCCCAGAACCTCGGCGTCGCCACCGTCTACCAGGACCTCGCGCTCTGCGACAACCTGGACGTCGTCGCCAACCTCTTCCTCGGGCGCGAGATCAAGAAGGGCGGCGTCCTCGACGAGGTCGCCATGGAGAAGCGGGCCAAGGACCTGCTGTCCACCCTCTCCATCCGCATCCCCAGCGTCCGCATCCCGGTCGCCGCGCTCTCCGGCGGTCAGCGCCAGGTCGTGGCCATCGCCCGCGCCCTGGTCGGCAACCCCAAGATCGTGATCCTGGACGAGCCCACCGCGGCCCTCGGCGTCGAGCAGACCGCCCAGGTGCTCGACCTGGTGGAGCGGCTGCGCGAGCAGAACCTCGGCGTCATCCTCATCAGCCACAACATGGCCGATGTGAAGGCCGTGGCCGACAAGGTCGCCGTGCTGCGGCTCGGCCACAACAACGGCGTCTTCCCCGTGGCCACGACCAGCCACGAAGAAATCATCGCCGCGATCACGGGCGCCACGGACAACGCCGTGACCCGCCGCAAGTCGCGCAGCGCGGAGGCATCCAAGTGAGCAACACCAACGAGACTTCGGCCAAGGTCCCGGCCCAGGCGGAGCCCGCCGGGGCCCCCGCGCCGGCGGAGGGCGCGGTGCCGGTCGTCGACCCCCGCCTGCTCGTCCGCGAGCAGGGCTTCAAGGGCTACTGGACCGAGTTCAAGCGCAAGGTGCGCTCGGGCGAGATCGGCTCGCTGCCCGTCGTGGTCGGCCTGATCATCATCGGCATCGTCTTCCAGGCCGAGACCGGCAACTTCCTCACCTCGTACAACCTCGACCAGATCACGCTGTACGCGGCGGGCCCCGGCATCATGGCCGTCGGCATCGTCTTCGTGCTGCTGCTCGGCGAGATCGACCTCGCGGTCGGCTCGGTCGCCGGCCTCGCGGGCGCCGTGTGGGCGGTCCTCGGTACGGACATGCCGGACGGCCTCGCGATCCTGCTCGGCATCCTCTCCGGCACGGTCATCGGTGCCTTCCACGGCATCGTCTTCGCCAAGATCGGCGTGCCCGCGTTCGTCGTGACCCTGGCGGGCTTCCTGGGCTGGGCCGGCATGCAGACCTGGGTGATGGGCGAGAAGTCCACCATCACCACCCCGCTCGGCAGCTTCGTCCGCGACCTGACCAGCTACTACTTCGAGGACATCGCCGCCGCCTACGGCCTCGCCATCGTCGTGATCGTGGCCTTCTACCTCGCGCAGCTGCGGGACGCGCGGCGCCGCAAGGCCGCCGAGCTGCCGGCCCGCCCGCAGAGCGAGATCATCCTGCGCACCGCGCTGCTCGCCGTCCTGGCCCTCCTCGCCGCGTACGCGTTCAACCAGGAGCAGGGCCTCCCGCTCTCCCTGGTGATCTTCCTCGGCATTCTGGTCATCACCGACTTCGTGCTGCGCCGCACCACGTACGGCCGTCAGGTCTTCGCGGTCGGCGGCGGCGTCGAGGCCGCGCGCCGCGCCGGTATCAACGTGTCCTGGATCCGCATCTCGGTGTTCATGATCTCCGGCACGCTCGGTGCGGTCGGCGGCCTCTTCCTGGCCTCCGCGACCGGCGGCGCCGACCGCTCCCTCGGCGGCGGCAACCAGCTCATGATGTGCATCGCCGCGGCCGTCATCGGCGGTACGTCCCTGTTCGGCGGACGCGGCAAGGTCTGGTCGGCGCTCCTCGGCATCCTGGTCATCCAGTCGATCGTCCAGGGCCTCAACCAGATGAACCTGTCGTCCAACGCGATCCAGTACATGATCACCGGTGGGGTCCTCCTCATCGCCGTGATCATCGACTCGGTCTCCCGCAAGACGCAGAAGACCGCCGGCCGCGCCTAGCGCCGGCGACACCACGGCCGCGCCCGGCGACACGCGACACCGCAGGCCGCGCGCGTACGCACCACCCGCCGGAGCCCGGCGCCCCCACGGAGGGCGCCGGGCTCCGGCGCGTACCGGCACGGAAGGGGCAGCACGCCCCGACTCCCACTTCGGGGGGAGGCCGTTAGACTCATCGGATCGGCATGCTCGACCAGCACAATCGCAAGGAGGCACGGTGACACAGCCGCGCGAAGCGCGTCACGCACGGGCGGTGGTGGGCGACGGATGGGATCTGCTGACCCGCATCGGCGGACCGCGTGACCTCGACCGGCTCACTTCCGAGCAGCTGGAGCAGCTCGCCGAAGAGATCCGGACCTTCCTGGTCGACGCGGTCTCCAAGACCGGCGGACACCTCGGACCCAACCTCGGCGTGGTCGAGCTCACCATCGCCCTGCACCGGGTCTTCGACTCGCCGAAGGACAAGGTCCTCTTCGACACCGGCCACCAGAGCTACGTGCACAAGCTCCTCACCGGCCGCCAGGACTTCAGCAGGCTCAAGAGCAAGGGCGGCCTCTCCGGCTACCCCTCGCGCGCCGAGTCCGAGCACGACGTCATCGAGAACTCGCACGCCTCCACCGTCCTCGGCTGGGCCGACGGCCTCGCCAAGGCCAACGAGGTCCGCGGCAAGGACGACCACGTCGTCGCGGTCATCGGCGACGGAGCCCTCACCGGCGGCATGGCCTGGGAGGCGCTGAACAACATCGCCGCCGCCAAGGACCGCCCCCTCGTCATCGTCGTCAACGACAACGAGCGCTCCTACGCGCCCACCATCGGCGGCCTCGCCAACCACCTGGCCACCCTGCGCACCACCGACGGCTACGAACGCTTCCTGGCCCGCGGCAAGGACCTCCTGGAACGCACCCCCGTCGTCGGCAAGCCGCTGTACGAGACGCTGCACGGCGCCAAGAAGGGCCTGAAGGACTTCATCGCCCCGCAGGGCATGTTCGAGGACCTGGGGCTGAAGTACGTCGGCCCCATCGACGGCCACGACATCGAGGCCCTGGAATCCGCCCTCCAGCGCGCCAAGCGCTTCGGCGGCCCGGTCATCGTGCACTGCCTCACCGAGAAGGGCCGCGGCTACACCCCCGCCCTCCAGGACGAGGCCGACCGCTTCCACGCCGTCGGCAAGATCCACCCCGACACGGGCCTGCCCGTCGCCACCTCCGGCCTCGACTGGACCTCGGTGTTCGGCGAGGAGATGGTCAAGCTCGGCCGGGAGCGCGAGGACATCGTCGCGATCACCGCGGCCATGCTCCAGCCGGTCGGCCTGACCGGGTTCGAGAAGGAGTTCCCGGACCGGATCTACGACGTCGGCATCGCCGAGCAGCACGCCGCGGTCTCCGCGGCCGGCCTCGCCACCGGCGGCCTCCACCCGGTCTTCGCGGTGTACGCCACCTTCCTCAACCGTGCCTTCGACCAGGTCCTGATGGATGTCGCCCTGCACAAGTGCGGGGTCACCTTCGTCCTGGACCGGGCCGGCGTCACCGGTACGGACGGCGCCTCGCACAACGGCATGTGGGACATGTCGATCCTCCAGGTCGTGCCCGGACTGCGGATCGCCGCCCCGCGCGACGCCGACCAGGTCCGCGCCCAGCTGCGCGAGGCCGTCGCGGTGGACGACGCGCCCACGGTCGTCCGCTTCTCCAAGGGCGCGGTCGGCCCCTCGGTCAAGGCCGTCGGCAAGGCGGGCGGCATGGACGTGCTTCGCGAGCCCGGCACCGCCCGGCCCGACGTGCTGCTCGTCTCCATCGGCGCGCTCGCCCCGATGTGCCTGGAGATCGCCGACCTGCTCGACGCCCAGGGCATCTCCACGACCGTCGTGGACCCGCGCTGGGTGAAGCCCGTGGACGAGGCCCTGGCCCCGCTCGCCGCCCGGCACCGCGTCGTCGTCACCGTCGAGGACAACAGCAGGGCCGGCGGCGTCGGCTCCGCCGTCTCCCAGGCGCTGCGCGACGCGGACGTCGACGTACCACTGCGCGACTTCGGCATCCCGCCGGTCTTCCTCGACCACGCCTCCCGCAAGGAGGTGCTGGCCGAGATCGGGCTGACCGCCCCGGACATCGCCCGCCAGGTCACCGGCCTGGTCGCCAAGCTGGACGGGCGCTACGAGCCGGCGGAGGACCGCACCGTCGCGGAGCGCGTCCGGGACTGACCCGTACCCCCGCTACGGCCGAACGGGCCGGTCGGACCACCCGTAACGAGTGGTCCGACCGGCCCGTTCGCGTGAAATCCGGCCGTGGCAGGCGTGCCGCGAACGGGTGATGGGGCCGGGTCCGGAACATGGCGTGCACGACGAGTGCGTGGAGGTACGCCGGTGAGCACGCAGCAGGACCTGCCCCCGAGCGGGAACGGGCTGTTCAGGACCAAGACGGTCGAGCAGTCCATCCGCGACACCGAGGAGCCGGAGCACGCCCTCAGGAAGTCGCTCTCGGCCCTCGACCTCACGGTTTTCGGGGTCGGCGTCGTCATCGGCACCGGCATCTTCGTCCTCACCGGCAAGGTCGCCAAGGAGACGGCCGGCCCGGCCACCGCCCTCGCCTTCGTCGTCGCGGGCGTCGTCTGCGCGCTGGCCGCGCTGTGTTACGCGGAGTTCGCGTCCACCGTGCCGGTCGCGGGGTCCGCGTACACCTTCTCGTACGCCTCCCTCGGCGAACTGGTCGCCTGGATCATCGGCTGGGACCTGGTGCTGGAGTTCGCGCTCGGCACGGCGGTGGTCGCGGTCGGCTGGTCCGGTTACGTCCGCTCGCTGCTGGACAACGCGGGCTGGCACCTGCCGGACGTGCTGTCCGGGCCGGACGTGGCGGACGGCTTCGGCTTCGACATCCTGGCCTTCGCCCTGGTGCTGGTCCTGACCGTGATCCTGGTACTGGGCATGAAGCTCTCCGCCCGGGTCACCACGGTGGTGGTCGCCATCAAGATCGCCGTCGTCCTGATCGTCATCATCGCGGGCCTGTTCTTCATCGACACCGGGAACTACTCGCCGTTCATCCCGGACGCCGAGCCCCAGCCCTCCGGGTCCGGGTTCGACGCCCCGCTGGTCCAGCTGATCTTCGGTTACGCCCCGACGAACTTCGGCGTCATGGGCATCTTCACCGCCGCCTCCATCGTCTTCTTCGCCTTCATCGGCTTCGACGTCGTCGCCACGGCGGCCGAGGAGACGAAGCTGCCGCAGCGCGACATGCCGCGCGGCATCCTGGCCTCGCTGTTCATCTGCACCGTGCTCTACGTCGCGGTGTCGATCGTCGTCACCGGCATGCAGCACTACACCGAGCTGTCCGTCAGCGCCCCGCTCGCCGACGCCTTCAAGGCCGTCGGACATCCCTTCTACGCGGGCGTCATCAGCTTCGGCGCCGCCGTCGGCCTCACCACCGTCTGCATGATCCTGCTGCTCGGCCAGACCCGGGTGTTCTTCGCGATGAGCCGCGACGGCCTGCTCCCGAGGTTCTTCTCCAAGACGCACCCGCGCTTCCGCACCCCGTACCGCCCGACCATCCTGCTCGGCGTGATCATCGCCGTCGTCGCCGGGCTGACCAGCATCAACGAGCTGGCCACGCTGGTGAACATCGGCACCCTCTTCGCCTTCGTGGTCGTCGCGCTCGGCGTCATCGTGCTCCGCCGCACCCGCCCGGACCTGCACCGTGCCTTCCGTACCCCGTGGGTGCCGGCGGTCCCGATCGTGTCGGTGGCCGCCTCGGTCTGGCTGATGCTCAACCTGCCGGCCGAGACCTGGCTGCGGTTCGCGGTCTGGATGGTGATCGGTGTGATCATCTACTTCGCGTACGGCCGCTCACACAGCCGGGTGAACCGCGAACGGGTCTGAGGGACCCGGGGCCCTAAGCCCCCGGCCGCACCGTACGCGGCCCCGTGCACCGCGCCCCGTGCGCCTCGGCCCGGCGGCGCAGCTCCCGGTCCGCGGTGACGACGACACAGGGGCGCGGCACGGCCCCCGCCTCCGCCGCCAGCGCGGCGATCAGATCGTCACCGCTGCCCGGGGCCGCCTCCACCCGCACCCCGGGCACCGGCGCGACGTCCCGGGCCCGCCCCTCGACCACCAGCACCAGGTCGACGGGGCCGGGCACACCGGGCAGGCCGTCGGAGGCGTACGGAACCAGCGAGTCGCGCAGCCGCTCGGCCGCGCCCCGCCGGTCGCGCCACCAGCCGTCCGGGACGGACCCGACGACATTGGCGGCGTCGACGATCACCAGGGCCAGCGGATTCGGCATGGGGCCACCCTGCCATGTCCGAGCTGTGCCGAGCTGTGCCGAATCCCCGTGCAAACGGTGCGGACGCGGTGATTCCAAGGGTTCGAACGGTGATTCTATGATGGGTGCTCCCCGCCTTCCGGACGCCGGTCGTGACACAAAGCCGCAGCTCGGGGGCGGACCATCACGGAAGGAAGACGCCACGACATGCGAGTCAGGTCGAGACGTGCCCAGGGGAGCGCCTCGGGCAAGGGCGACGACGCCCTGCGAGACGTCGAAAGCGCCCGTGGCACCGGCGAGACCCCGGTCGACGGACGCTGGCTCGTGCGTGGCAAGGACGGCAGGCTCACCGCCTACGCGCGCAACGAGGACGGGCTGCTGCGCTGGACCGAGGAATACCCCGGCGGCCCCGGCTGGCAGGGCCCCGAATTCTTCCCGGTCCCGGACCTGACCCATCTCGGCGTCGCCCAGGGCCCGGACGGCTACGTCCACTTCATCGGCCGCCGCACGGTGCACGGCGACGAGGAACGGCCGCGGGTCGACCTCGTGCACGCCATCCAGTACCAGACGGGCCGCCCGGTCACCGCGTGGCGGACCGTGGGCAATCCGTACAAGGACGGCGACGAGCGCGCCGCCCGCATCGGTCCGCCGGCCGCCGCCGTCGCCCCGACCGGCATGGTCCACGTCTTCGTCCGCAACGCCAACGGCGGCATGATGCTGCGCCGCGAGGCGAAGAACGGCAAGTGGGAGGGGTGGAAGGACCTCAGGGGCACCCTCGGCAAGGAGACGATGGCCGTCGCGGTCGCCGAGTCGGGCCGCATGGAGCTCCTGGTCCCCGGCACCAACAAGGCCATGCGGTGGGCCCAGGCCGAGCCGGGCGGCGCCTTCCAGAAGGGCGACAACCTCAACGTCAAGATCGCCGGCGGCGCGGTGAGCGTGCTGGAGACCGGGCCCGACCGCAACACCTTCTACTGGACCGACGCCACCACCGGCACCCTGGTCGCCACCCGCCTGGACACCCCGCCCATCACGATCGGGGACACCCCGGCCGACGGCCGCGTCGCCGTGCTCCGCGCCGAACTGGACGACTACGACTGCACGGTCCTCGCCCACCGCACCCGCGACGGCCGCGTGCTGCTCGCGGCCTGCGGTACGGAGAACGAGGCGGGCGGCCTGTGGTGGGCGGCGACCGGCGAACGCACCTCGGCGCCCCCGGCGCTGGCGCTCGACGGCGAGGGCCGCGTGGTGCTCGCGATGATCGGCGAGCGCGGCGGGCTGTACGTGGCCCGGCAGAACGACGAACCGGGCCTGGCGCTGGGGCCGGCCCGGCGGGTGTGACGCGTACGGCTGGGGTGTGACGCGTACGGAATGCCTTACGGCCCCGGGAACGTTCCCGGGGCCGTAGCGGTGCGGTCCGATCAGCCCTGGCCGAGCGCCGGGGACTTCTTGGCGGACTCGGGGATGGGGGTGTCCTCGCGGATCGCCTTCCACAGCGCGTCCGCCCGCGGCTTCACGGCCACGACGCGGTTGTGGTCGATCTTGTCGTACTCGACGGGGAGCATGATCGTCTCCATCGTGTCCGGGTCGACCCCGTTCATGGACCGGGCGAACTTCGCGAGCGAGGTGAG
Organism: Streptomyces sp. NBC_00726; assembly: GCF_045161735.1. NCBI lineage: Bacteria > Bacillati > Actinomycetota > Actinomycetes > Kitasatosporales > Streptomycetaceae > Streptomyces > Streptomyces sp. NBC_00726. The sequence goes on from NZ_CP108983.1 coordinate 5,561,679, forward strand.
CGAGGCCAGCTCGTCGTCGGTGGTCAGGGCCGCCGTGGCCGAGTTGGCGATCTTGTAGGCGCTCGTCGGGCTGCCCAGCAGGTCCTGGCTCTTGACCTCCTTGAGCAGCGCCATCAGGAACTGCTGCTGGAGACCGATGCGGCTCAGGTCGGTGCCGTCGCTCAGGCTGTACCGGGTGCGGACGAACTTCAGCGACTCGGTGCCGTCGAACTTGTGCGGTCCGGCGTCGACGTTCAGCCCGGTCTTCTTGTCGTGGATGGGCTCCTTGACGTCGATGTTCACCCCGCCGATGGCGTCCACGAGCCCCTTGAACCCGGCGAAGTTGATCTCCAGGTAGTGGTCGATCCGCACCCCGGACATCTTCTCGACGGTCTTGACCACACACGCCGGACCGACCTGCGAGTACACCGAGTTGAACATCACACGGTCCTTGCCCGGCACCGTCGAACCGTCGCCCTTGGCGCAGTCGGGCCGGGTCACCAGGGTGTCGCGCGGGATGGACACGGCGACGGCCTTGTCCCGCCCTTCCGGAATATGCACGACGAGCGCCGTGTCGGACCGCGCCCCGCTGACCCCGATCCCGCCGCCCAGCTCCTTGTTCTCCGAGCCGGCCCGCGAGTCGGACCCCAGCACCAGCAGATTCTGCCCACTGGTGGGCAGCTTCTCGGGACGGTCCTCACCGAGCGCCTTGTTGATGTCGACGCCCTTGATGTTGTTGTTGAGGTGGCTCCAGAACCACCACGCGGTGCCGCCGGCGGCGAGGACGAGCACCAGGGACGAGACCAGGATCACCCGTCGTATTCGCTGACCCCGCGTCCGGACACGCTTGCGCCCGCGGCGGCGCGGGGTCTCCGGGGAGCTCCCCTGGCCGGGGGTGGTGTCGTCTTGGCTCATCCTGAGTGAGTCCTCACAGCTTGTGGCCTGGTCAGGGCGCGGGTAATGGGGGTGGGACTCGGGTGGGGGGTGGAGCCGGTCCTCGTTTTCCCGGGATCAGCACTATAAACAGTCGATCAGGTGTACGTACGAAGGCTGTGGCGTAACTGTGACAGACCGGGCAGTCGGGCCGGCGGGTGACCGGTTCAGGGTGACATCGATCATGTTTGTCGGAAACCATGAGTCATCAGAGCGCTATGAGTGGATTTCCTGACCGAAGCGGGAGTGCTTATCTTCTTGGGAGCCGGGGCAACCGCAAGCCCGGTTCCCTAAGTGAGGAGGGCGGGCGCATGGCACGCAGAGGGGGGCGTCGGCCGGAGCGAGGCAGGCGGACGCAGGATCGCGTGGGTGCCGCTCGGGCGGGTGACGCCGGCGGCGTGGCAATCGTGGTCGCGAGCCCCGGTGACGCTGTGGAACCTCTGGCGTTGCAGCGGAGCGGCCCGTTGGTCGACGTCGTCTGCGCCCAGCCCGGCACGCCGGAGGAGCGGGCGGCGCTCGACCGTGCCATGGCCGATGCCGCGGACCGCGGTGTCCGGGTCTCGGATGAGCCCTGGGTCATCGACGCCGAGCCAGGAAAGATCACCGCCCGGGTGCTTGAGGCACTGCGTCACCTGCGGCCGCTGCTGGTGACCACCCTGGACCCCGACCCCGAGCACTCCTCCCTCGACGTGGAGACCAAGGGCCCGGTCGTCACGGAGCCGCCTCTGCGCGGCAGCGTGGCGCGCGCCACGATCGCCGCCGCCCGCCGGCATCAGCGGGAGTGCGGTTCGCCGGTGTTCATACGGTGTCACCGGGCGGGCGTGCCGGCCACGCTGGGGCCCCGGGCATGTGATCGTCATCCGCTCCCGCTCCGCTGGCTCGTCAGGGGGGTGGACGGCAGGCTCTCCGCCTATCTGCCGTCGGCCGCCGGGGTGCTGCGCTGGACCGAGAAGCGCGTGGGCGGGAACGAGTGGAGCGGTCCGGAACTCCTCGAAGGACCCGATCTTCTTCCCGGCCTCGAAGTCGTCCAGGATGCCCAGGGGTACGTACACCTCTTCGGCCTGCGCCGCCGGAAGGGGCCGGACGGAACGGACTGGGTCGATGTGGCCCACACCACCCAGTACCAGACCGGGCGGGCTCTGGGGGCCTGGCGCTCCGCGGGCAACCCGCATGGCAAGAACCCCGGCAAGAGCCGCGAGGTCGGCTTCCCCGCCGCGGCCTTCGACGCCAATGGTGACCTCGCCGTCTTCGTGCGCAACTTCGGCCACAGCATCAGTGTCCGCAGTCAGGGACCGGACGGGCGGTGGAGCGGCTGGCAGCACCTTCGCGGGGTCCGCGTCGCCGACGAGCTCATCGCGCAACCCGGTGGTTCGGGCGTACCCGAGGTCTGGGCCAGGGCGAGGGACGCGGCGGCCGCCATCCGCTGGCACCGCGAGACGCCGTCGGGCGAGTGGACGCTGGACGCCGCGGGAACGGTCAGCCCGGCCCCCGGCACCCTGTCGGCGGCCCCCGAGGCGGGGTCGGTGCGCTACCGGTACGCGGGGAGCAACGAGGTCTGTGTGCAGGTGCCGGGGGCCGGTGCTGTGAGCCTGGGCGGGCGGGACGGCACGGGGCCGGTGGCCGGGGTTGCCGGCGTCGACATCCAGGGCTGGGGGTGCACGGTGCTCGTGCGGTCGGGGGAGTCCGGTGCGTGCCTGGTGGGCGCGCATGCGGACGGGCGGCCGGAGGGCGGCGTGTGGTGGTTCGATGCGGGGGAGACCTCGGTGGTGCCGCCGGCCGTGGCGGTGGACGGCCTCGGCCGGGCGGTCGTCGCGGTTCTGGGGGGCGACGGGCGGCTGAGGATCACGCGTCAGGTGCCGGGGGAGGACGGCCTCGTCTTCACCTCCTGGACCGTGGTCCCCGGGGTCTGACCTGCGGCCCGGAGGCGGTCGAGTGAGCGTCCGCGACCATCTTTGATGGTTTTGGGATCAACCTTGATCTTGGTAGGGTCTAATCCTGTCTTTATGTGGATCACAGGTGAAGGTTCTGTGTCCATATGGTGAACGCCCCTTGATTGCGACTTTTTGCAGGCCGATGGGGCCGCGTTGACTGCGTGAGTCGTGTTTGTCTGAGGGGTTATGGGGAAGCTGTCGCTGCGCGCCGTTCAGAAGCTGACATGCAAGAAGCGCGATGCCTGGTGGACCGTCCTGCTGGTCGATCCGGTCGCGACGCGCATGCTGATCGTGATGGCCAAGTTCAAGTTCATCACCCCGAACCGGGTCACCTGGTCCGCGCTGTTCGTCGGCCTCGGCTCCGCGTACTTCTTCCTCAAGGGTGACACCCCCTCCCTCGTCATCGGGGCGGCCCTCTACCACCTGAGCTTCATACTCGACTGCATCGACGGCAAGCTCGCCCGCCTCAAGGGCAACGGCACCGTCTTCGGTGGCTGGCTCGATTACGTCTTCGACCGCATCCGGGTCCTCTTCTGCGCACTCGCCCTGATGGGCGGCCAGTACCTGCGCACCCACAACGAGCTCTACCTCCTCGCGGCGCTGGCCGTCGTCTTCCTCGACATGCTCCGGTACGTCGACGCCCTGCAGATCTACAAGATGCGCATGTCCATGCGCATGAAGATCGAGAAGGTCACGCTGGAGCGCAAAGCGCTGGAGGACGAGCAGGCCGCCCGTCAGGAGCCGGCCGAGACGGCCGACCAGCCCCAGGTGGTCTTCATCGAGGACCTGCTCCGGGAGAACCCGGGCGTGGAGGCCGAGGTCCTCAAGCAGCAGGCCGGAGACGTGGTCGACCTGCACGCCCAGTTCCGCAACCGCTTCCCCTGGTACACGCGATTCCGTCAGGCCCTGCTGCGCAGCCGCATCCGGCCGCACCTGATCAGCGGCATCGAGTTCCAGATGTTCATCTTCATCGTGGCGCCTCTGATCGGCCAGATACTCTGGACGACCGCGATATCCGCCGCCGCGCTCGGCCTGTTCGAGCTCGTGATCATGTACAAGTTCTGGCTGTCCACCCGTGACTTCACCCGGCTCATGGAGAAGCTCGCCACCGAGCCCTCCAAGGCCGGCGTGATCGCCGAGAACCTCCACCGGGGACGTCACCGCCGGGCCGGCGGCCTCGACGAGGAGCGGCGCGCCGCCCTGGCACAGCAGTTCCCGGTCCCCGAGCAGGACGACGACCTGGGCTTCCAGCCCTACCCCCAGCCCTATCCCCACCATGCCCAGGACATCGAGACGCAGCAGCTCAGGGCGCTGCCCTACTGGGTGGAAACCGAAGGTTCGGTGCGATGAGTCCGGCAGTCGACCCGGCGGCTTACACAGTTTCCGTCGTGGTTCCCGCGTACAACGCCGCTGCCACCTTGGGCCGGGCCCTGAAGTCCGCGCTTGCCCAGACGCACCGGAACGTCGAGGTGATCGTCGTCGACGACGCCTCGGCCGACGGGACCCTCGGCGTGGCGCGGCAGTTCGCGGCGGCCGACGGGCGTGTACGGATTGTCGAGCGTCCGCAGAACAGCGGCGGTGTCGGGGCTCCGCGCAATATGGGCATCATGACCGCCACGGGCCAGTACGTGATGTTCCTGGACGCGGACGACGAACTCCCCCTCAAGGCGTGCGAGGAGCTGCTCGCCTCGGCCGTCGTCACGGGTTCGGACATCACCGCCGGACGCGCCCTGCGTGTCAACCTCAACACTGAGGAGACCACGGTCTGGCAGCCGCAGCTCTACGCCTCTCCGCGTACGGTGGCCGGGCTGCGCGCACTGCCCCAGCTCTTCGACGACCCGATCGCGGCAGGCAAGCTGTACCGGCTCGACTTCCTGCACAACCACGGGGTCCGGTTTCCCGAGGGCGTCTACTACGAGGACACGTACTTCTCCACGCTGGCCAACTACTGGGCCGGTTCGATCACCTTCCTCACCGCCCCCGTGTACCGCTGGATGTGGGAACGCGACTCCTCCGCGCCCTCCATAACGAACCGCCGCGGCGAACTGCGCAGCATTCAGGACCGGGTCGCCGTCCACCAGTACACGGACTCCTTCCTGCGTCAGGTCGGGGAGGGCGAGCTCCTCGCGCACAAGGCGGTGAAGTTCCTCTCTCACGACCTGCATCTGTACGCGCGCGAACTGCGCTCGGGCGACGAGCGGTACCGGCGGGGTTTCGCCGCAGTCGTGGGCCCGTACCTGCGCTCCCTGGAGCCCTCCGTCTACGAGCTGTGCGGCGTGCTGGAGCGGGTCCGTGCCTTCTGCCTCATGCACGGGCGGGTAGACCTGGCGCTGTCCGTCTCGGACTACACGCAACGCCGGAGCGTGCTCAGCTCGGACCTCGTCGAGCGTGACGAGCGCGTCTACTGGTCCGAAACGCTGCTGCACCTTCCCCACGCGGAACGCTTCCTCGATGTCACGGATCTCGACCTCGTCGGCAAGCCGCTGACCGACGCGCGGCTGTTCAACCAGGCGACCGAGGTGGAGATACGGGGCGATGAACTCCACCTGTCCGGATACCTGCTCAATCAGTTCGGCAGGTTCTCCACCGGTGGCAAGATCGAACTCAAGGCCGTGCTGCGACTGCGCAGCACCAAGAGGGACCACGTCTTCCCGGTCAACGCGGTCGAGACGGACGATCACCGTGTGCATTACCAATCGGTCCTCGATCTGAAGAGCAGCGTGGGAGCGGCGACCGGCGAAGGCGTCTGGAACCTTTTCGTCCAGGTCCGCCACGCGGGCCAGCGCGCCACCACGACCGTGGCGATCCATGGCATCGACATCACCCGGGAGCGTTACGAGGGCCCGACCGGAACGTACGAGATGTACGAGACGGTCAGCGGGAACGTCGCGCTGCGGCTGGAGACCGGGGAGCGTGCCGCCCTGGACACCCGCAGGGGAACTCCCTGGAACTGGTGGCACGGCGCCGAGGAACCGCCGCCGGTGACCCAGCCCGGTCCGTACCAGGCCGCGGTCGTCGTCCACTGCCACAACGACGAGCACCATCTGAACGAGTCACTGAGGTCGCTGGCGGCCCAGAGCGTGTTCACCCAGACGCAGATCGTGTTCGTCGATGACGGTTCCACCGACCGTACGGGCGAATTCCTGCACAACTTCGTCGCTTACTACCGCAACGCCTCCGTGCTCCGGCTCCCCCCGCAGGGCGCGGCGGCAGCCTACGAGCACGGCCTCGCCGAGGTCGTCGCCCCCTACGTGCTGTTCGCCAGTGGCCGCGACATTCTCGGCGCCGACAGTCTGCGACAGCTCACCGAGTCGGCCGTCAAACACGACGTCGATGTGGCCATCGGGAACTACGACACGTTCCCCGGACCGCGTCGCAACGCCAACGAACCGTGGAAGCGGTACTTCGGCGGGGGTGCCAAGGGCCGGACCGACCTGGTGGCCAAGGCTCCGCACATGCTCTTCTCGGTCGACCTCGGGAACAAGCTCTTCCGTGTCTCGATGCTGCGCGACCACCGGATACGGCCGTCGGACGGCGGCATGTTCGTCGAGACGTGGGTCAGCGTGCTGGCGCTGGCGACCGCCCGGACCTTCAGCATGGTCGACCGGTACGTCTATTTCCAACGCGATCCCGCTCAGAACGACTCGCTTTTCGATGTCGACTGGAACGACCCGGTCAAGGTCCGCCAGCGGCTCCACCTCAACCGGTACCTGCTGGACTACGCCGAACGGCTCGAGGAGCCCATGGCGCTCCTGATCCAGCGTTTCGTGGTCCGCTCCTACCAGCCGTTCCTGCGCAACTACCACCGCATCATGAACCGCACGGAGATCGCGGACGTCTTCGAGGACCTGTGCGCCGTCTACGCCCGGATTCCGGAGAAGACGCTGCTCCAGTACGTGACACACCCCGTGTCACGGATCCAGCACCATGCCGTCCGCACTGGCAACTTTCCGCTGTTCTGCGACCCGTTCTCCAAGCCCGAGTACGAACCGTCGCTGCAACTGGACGAGAGGGGTATGTACCGGCGGCTCGCGGCCGACGGCGTCGCGTCCAGCCTGCTCCGGGTGGAGCGCCAGAAGGCCGTACTCGAAAGTGTGCGTTACCGGGACGGCGAGCTTCAGTTCGAGGGTCTGATGACCCTGACGGGCGTCGACATCTCCCAGCTCTTCACGAACCGCATCGAACTGATATGCACGGACGGGACGAGGAGTGTGGCGATCCCCGCCGAGCAGGTGTACCGGCGCGACCGGTGGCGGGTCAGGAACGAACGGGACTGGTTCGGGGGATGGCGTGCGGCGGCGGCGCCGAAGGCGCTCGCCGGACTCGCCGGCCGCGACCTCACGGTGGTCCTGCGCTTCCACGACGGCGACCGCCACGTCGATGCTCCGGTCGGAGCACGGCTGATGCTGCACCGGTTCAAGGGCATGCGCAGGATCGGCCGTGACTGGCTGTGGCTCGGTGTCCGTGACGACGACTCCATGGTCTTCCGCTACTTCACCGGGGCCGGCCGGAAGCTGCGGGGCCGGCTGTGGCATCTGCGGCGCCAGGTGCGGTCCGCGCTGCCCGGCCGACCGGGCTGGCGTACGCGCCTCGCCTACCTGCTGAGCTATCCCCGGCTCCACCGCAAGGACATCTGGATCATCGGCGAGAGGGCCGATACCGCGCAGGACAACGCCTACCACCTGTTCCGGTGGATCAGGGAGAACCAGCCGCGCCGGAAGGTCTACTACGCCATCAACGGGGACGCCAAGGACCGGGCCAAGGTGGCACCGTACGGGCACGTCCTGGACCGCACCTCGCGCAAGTACCGGATGTATCTGCTGCATGCCAAGCGGCTCATCAACCCGTACGACCTGGAGGCATACCTCGGGTTCCCCGAGCTCAGCAAGAGCTCCTTCCTGCGGGGCTACGGAGACCTGCTGAACTACCGGAGGGTCTTCCTCCAGCACGGGGTCACGTACAACGACGTGGCGCCCTCGGTGCACCAGCAGGTCACCGACGTCGACCTGTTGCTGACCGTGGGCCAGGCGGAGCGTTCGTACTTCGCCGAGCACTGCGGCTATGGCTACGCCCGGGTCGCGGCCGCGGGCTTCCCGCGGTTCGACGCCCTGCAGCCCGTGCGTTCGGGACGGCCGAGGGTGCTTCTGATGCCCACCTGGCGGAGAGACATTGTCGCCCCTTCGTACGACAGGGCGGCCAAGGCGAAGATCCCGTTCGCCGCGTCCGACTACTTCCGGTTCTTCTCGACCCTGCTGCGCGACGAGCGCCTGCTGGCTGTGCTCGAACGGCACGGGGTGGAACTGGAGTTCATGCCGCACTATGAGATCCGCCCCTATCTGCACCACTTCCGCATCGACCATCCGTCGGTGACCGTGACCGGCGACGGACGGGACGTGCAGCTGGCCATGCGTGAGTGTTCACTCCTGGTCACCGACTACTCATCGGTCTTCTTCGATGTGGCCTACATGGGCACCCCCATCGTCTACACGCCGTTCGACGAGGAAGACTTCTACGGCAACCACTACAAGCGCGGCTACTACGCGTTCGAGCGCGACGGATTCGGCCCGGTCTGCCGCGACGTCGACGCGACGGTGCGGGAGATCATCGCCACGATCGAGCGGGGCTTCGCCATGGAGCCGCGGTACCGCGCCCGGGTCGACGCCTTCTTCGGCCGCCGGGACACGAACAACTCGGAACGGGTCTTCCGGGCCATCGGCGAACTGGAGGGGGCGGTCGAGAGCAGCTGGGCGCCGGACGCGCCGTCGAGCACGCACAGCGCGCTCGACGGCGGCGCGGACCGCCACGATCGGGATCCCAGCAGGGAGTGGGCGTAGTGCAGTGGACGCGCACGGTCCGGAGCGAGTTCACGCAGCTTCGCGGAACGCGGCAGGATGACCTGGCTCCTGCGGGAGGCCCGGCCGGACGACCTGGTCCTGTTGTTGTTGGGCTTCTCCCCCGACAGCGTGGAGTGGCCGGATGACGACATCTTCGGAGAACTGGCGCGGACCCGGACCTTGGAGGTCGTCGAATGAGTGACTGGTATCTACTCGCCCGTATCCAGGTCGCGCACCCGGAGCGCACAGGAGTCTCGGCGCTCATGGAGCTCCACGCCGACGCGGACCCCGAGGTCCCCGTGGTGCCTGGCCAGGACATTGCCCTGCATCTGCAGATACTGCCCGCGGGCGGCCCCTACCGGGCGTACGGCTACATCTTCGACGACATCGTGGCCGAGCACGCCACCATGGCCCAACTGCAAGGGCTCGGACACCTCCCCAACGGCCGGTTCGCGACGTACGCGAGTGGAAACGAGCCCCGGGCGGTGACCGCCGTCCTCACGGTGAACGACGATGCTCCCGAGGGCGCGGTCCTGCTCCCCAAGGTGTGCGTCGGCGTGATGTCGTACGCGGGCGAGAAACTGGTCTCGTCCGCCCAGATCACCGACGCGGGCTTCCGGGTACAACGTGCCTGGGTGCCCGGCCGCAGCCTGTCCATCCCGTCCGGCGGCTACGCCGTCATCGGTCCCGACCGCGACGCTGCCGAGGCGGGCTTCCGGGTAGTCGGCGTGGGGATCCCACAGGCGGGTACGGTGACCGCGGCGCCGGACGGCAGCGTCACCTACATGGGAGTGCCCGGAGCGGCCGGCTACGACCGCTTCTCCGTCTGTTACGAGAACGCGCGGGGCCACCGAAACTGGTCCGAGGTGACCGTGTACGCGGGGGACATCGGCAGGAACCCCGGATTGCTCCCCGGCGCCCTCGCGGGATGAGGCGTCGTCTGTTCCTGACCGCGGCCGGTGGCTGGGCCCTGGGCGGTTGCGGCACGGCGGAGGCGCCGAGGCCGCCCCGAACCCCCGCCCGCCGGCTTCCCCCCGGCGTCCGGTACGAGGAGCACACGGTCCGTCTCCCGGCCGGCCCTGTGCGTTACCAGGCGCTGTCCGTCGCGCCGGACGCGCCGGTCAAGCTGGGCGCGGTGCACGGTGCCCGCCTGGACTCGGCGGAGACCGTGCGGTCCATGGCGAAGCGGGCCGGGGCGGTCGCCGCCGTGAACGGTTCCTTTTTCGACATCCGTACCAGTGCGGTCTTCAGCGGCTACGACGGGGACCCGCTTGGGCTGTACGTCGAGCACAACGCACTGCTCAGTGAGGCGGCGAACGGACGTACCGCCCTGGTTCTGGGAGAGGACGCCGTCTCCGGACGCATCACCGAAGCCCGCTCGGTGAGCCGCGTGGTGGCCGGGGACGGTGCGGCGCGGCTGATCGACGGCGTCAACCGGATGCCCGGCCGGATCGTCGGATGCGGCGGAGTGGGAGGCGATGTCCTTCAGGGGAAGCGGCACACCGCCCCCGCTCACAACAAGCTCTGCACCGACCCCGATGAACTGGTGCTGTTCACACCGCAGTGGGGGACCGAGGCGGCCCGTGCGCCGGCCGGAACCGTCGAAGCCGTCCTCGCCGCCGGGGGCCGCGTGCTCCGTCTCCGCACACCGGCCGGAGGGCCCGTGCCGGACGGCGGCCGCGTCCTGCAAGGAACCGGCACCGCCGCGGCCTGGCTGCGCCGCCACGCCCTGCCGGATACCGTCCTGCGCATCACATCGCAGGTCTACGACAGTGCGGGGCGGCGGCTGTCGGGGAAGAACCTGACCGTGCTCCAGGCCGGGCCCCGGCTGTTGCGCGACGGCCGCGTCGACATCAACATCGAGGCGAACGGGCTCTCCCCGACTGCGCTCTCCCAGCGCCACCCCCGGACCCTGGCGGGGTTCACCCGTGACGGGACCCTCCTGCTCATGACGGTCGACGGCCGTGACCCCGGCGCCAGCATCGGTGTGACCATGGCCGAGGCGGCTGAGCTGATGCGTGCATGGCACGCCCACGACGCCCTGAACCTCGACGGCGGCGGTTCCACGACGATGGTCGTGCTGGGGCAGCTCCGTAACCGCCCCAGGGGGTCGAACGGTGCGAGGGTGACCGAGCGGGCGGTGGCCAACGCGCTGGTCGTCGTGGCCGCCCAGGCGCACGCGTAGAAGCCGCCGGTTACGCGGACGGGCCGTACGGAAACGAAATCCGTACGGCCCGTCCGCGTAACAGACAAACGCGTTACGCAGGAACGCTCGCCACGCCCGCCGCCAGGAACTTCTTCCCGTTCACCCGCTCCGACACGCCCTCGCGGTCCAGGTACGGTGTGATGCCGCCCAGGTGGAAGGGCCAGCCGGCGCCCGTGATCAGGCAGAGGTCGATGTCCTGGGCCTCGGCCACGACGCCCTCGGCCAGCATCAGGCCGATCTCCTGGGCCACCGCGTCCAGGACGCGGTCGCGGACCTGCTCCTCGGTGAGGACGGTGTCGCCCTGCTTGAGGAGGGCGGCGACCTCGGGGTCGAGGACCGGGGCGCCCGAGTCGTAGACGTAGAAGCCGCGCTTGCCGGCCTTGACGACCGCCGCCAGGTTCTCGGAGACGGTGAAGCGCTCCGGGAAGGCGCGGTTCAGGGTCTCGGAGACGTGCAGGCCGATCGCCGGGCCGACGAGCTCCAGGAGCACCAGCGGGGACATCGGCAGGCCGAGTGGCTCGATGGCCTTCTCGGCGGTCTCGACCGGGGTGCCCTCGTCGATGACGTTCTGGATCTCGCCCATGAAGCGGGTGAGGATGCGGTTGACGACGAACGCCGGGGCGTCCTTCACCAGCACCGCGGTCTTCTTCAGCTTGCGGGCCACACCGAAGGCGGTGGCCAGCGAGGCGTCGTCCGTCTGCTCGCCGCGCACGATCTCCAGGAGCGGCAGGATCGCGACCGGGTTGAAGAAGTGGAAGCCGACGACCCGCTCGGGGTGCTGGAGCTTCGACGCCATCTCGGTGACCGAGAGGGACGAGGTGTTGGTGGCGAGGATCGCGTGCGCCGGGGCGACCGCCTCGACCTCCGCGAACACCTGCTGCTTGACGCCGATCTCCTCGAAGACCGCCTCGATGATGAAGTCGGCGTCGGAGAAGCCCTCCGCCTTGTCCAGCACACCGGTGACCAGGGCCTTCAGGCGGTTGGCCTTGTCCTGGTTGATGCGGCCCTTGCCGAGCAGCTTCTCGATCTCGGCGTGGACGTAGCCCACACCCTTGTCGACGCGCTCCTGGTCGATGTCGGTCAGCACGACCGGCACCTCCAGGCGGCGCAGGAAGAGCAGGGCGAGCTGGCTGGCCATCAGGCCCGCGCCCACCACGCCGACCTTGGTGACCGGGCGCGCCAGGTTCTTGTCCGGGGCCCCGGCCGGGCGCTTGGCGCGCTTCTGGACCAGGTTGAAGGAGTAGATCCCGGACCGCAGCTCGCCGCCCATGATCAGGTCCGCCAGGGCCTGGTCCTCGCGGTCGAAGCCGGCGGACAGGTCGCCGTCCTTGGCCGCGGCGACGATCTCCAGCGCGCGGTAGGCGGCCGGGGCCGCGCCGTGCACCTTGGAGTCGGCGATGGCCCGGCCGCGCGCGACGGCCTGGTCCCAGGCGTCCCCGCGGTCGATCTCGGGGCGCTCCACGGCGACCGTGCCGTTGAGCACGTCCGCGGTCCAGACGAGGGACCGCTCCAGGAAGTCCGCGCCCTCGAAGAGCGCGTCCGCGATGCCCAGCTCGAAGACCTGCTTGCCCTTGAGCTGGCGGTTCTGGTTCAGCGAGTTCTCGATGATCACCGAGACCGCGCGGTCGGCGCCGATCAGGTTCGGCAGCAGCACGCAGCCGCCCCAGCCGGGGACCAGACCGAGGAAGACCTCGGGCAGCGAGAACGCCGGCAGCGCCTTGGAGACGGTGCGGTACGAGCAGTGCAGTCCGACCTCGACACCGCCGCCCATCGCCGCGCCGTTGTAGTACGCGAACGTGGGCACCGCGAGGCCGGAGAGCCGGCGGAAGACGTCGTGGCCGCCCTTGCCGATGGCCAGCGCGTCCTTGTGCTCCTTGAGCAGCTCGACGCCCTTGAGGTCGGCGCCGACCGCGAAGATGAACGGCTTGCCGGTGATGCCGACGCCGGTGATCGCGCCGTCCGCGGCCTCCTTCTCGACCTGGTCGATCGCGGCGTCGAGGTTCGCCAGCGACTGCGGCCCGAAGGTGGTCGGCTTGGTGTGGTCCAGGCCGTTGTCCAGCGTGATGAGGGCGAAGCGCCCGGCACCGGCCGGCAGGTCCAGGTGGCGTACGTGCGCCTGGGTGACGACCTCGTCCGGGAACAGCTCGGCCGCACCCTTCAGAAGCTCGGTGGTGGTGCTCACTTGTCGCCTCCGGCGTTCTCGAAGTGCGGGTTCTCCCAGACGACTGTGGCGCCCATGCCGAAGCCGACGCACATGGTCGTGAGGCCGTAGCGGACCTCGGGGTGCTCCTCGAACTGGCGGGCCAGCTGGGTCATCAGCCGGACGCCGGAGGAGGCCAGCGGGTGACCGTAGGCGATCGCGCCGCCGTACTGGTTGACCCGGGAGTCGTCGTCGGCGATGCCATAGTGCTCCAGGAAGGCCAGCACCTGTACGGCGAACGCCTCGTTGATCTCGAAGAGACCGATGTCCGAGATGGACAGGCCGGCCTGCGCGAGGGCCTTCTCGGTGGCCGGGATCGGCCCGTAGCCCATGACCTCCGGCTCGACGCCCGCGAAGGCGTACGAGACGAGGCGCATCTTGACCGGGAGGCCCAGCTCGCGGGCGACGTCCTCGGCGGCGAGCAGCGAGGCGGTGGCGCCGTCGTTGAGCCCCGCGGCGTTACCGGCGGTGACGCGGCCGTGGGCGCGGAACGGGGTCTTCAGGTTGGCCAGGGACTCCATGGTGGTGCCCGGGCGCATCGGCTCGTCGGCGGTGACCAGGCCCCAGCCCGTCTCACCGGCCTCCGCGTTCGTGCGGCGCACCGAGACCGGCACCAGGTCCTGCTGGATCTTGCCGTCGGCGTACGCCTTGGCGGCCTTCTCCTGCGAGCGCACGGCGTACTCGTCGGCGCGCTCCTTGGTGATCGTGGGGTACCGGTCGTGCAGGTTCTCCGCGGTCATGCCCATGAACAGGGCGGACTCGTCGACCAGCTTCTCCGACACGAACCGCGGGTTCGGGTCGACGCCCTCGCCCATCGGGTGGCGGCCCATGTGCTCGACACCGCCGGCGACGACGACGTCGTACGCGCCGAAGGCGATGGAGCCGGCCGTCGAGGTGACGGCGGTCAGGGCGCCCGCGCACATGCGGTCGATGGAGTAGCCCGGGACGGACTGCGGCAGCCCGGCCAGGATGCCGGCGGTACGGCCGAGGGTCAGGCCCTGGTCGCCGATCTGGGTGGTCGCGGCGATGGCGACCTCGTCGATCTTCTTGGGGTCCAGGTCCGGGTTGCGGCGCAGCAGCTCCCGGATGGCCTTCACGACGAGATCGTCGGCGCGGGTCTCGTGGTAGATGCCCTTCGGGCCCGCCTTGCCGAACGGGGTGCGGACGCCGTCTACGAAGACGACGTCCCGGATGGTACGAGGCACGATGGCTCTCCTCCAGGGTGCGGGATGGCACTGCTGCGGGGCGCGCCCGGAGGCACGCCGCTCCGGTCATGCTACTTGCGGGTAACCAGACTGCCCACCCCCTGCGGCCGGAGCGGCGAAGGTCACACGCGGAAACTGCCCGCCGAGCACCCCTCCGCACACGGCGAATGGCCCGGACGGACTCGTTTGGGAGTCCGTCCGGGCCATTCGCCGTGTGTGCGGAACGTGGCGTGATTACGCCCCTGTCCTGTGCCGTTACGAGAGCCGCGTGCCGTTACGAGGGCTGCGTGAGCGCCCGGTACAGCAGCGGGGCCACCTGCTCGATCTGCCAGTGCCGCGCGCCGTACCCGGCGAGCGCGGACTCCACCGTCTCCGGCGTCGGGTTCTTCGGCGGCTCCCAGCAGACCCGGCGCACCGTGTCCGGCGTGATCAGGTTCTCCTGCGGCAGGTGCAGCCGCTCCGCCAGCGCGGAGACCGCGGCGCGGGCCGCCGAGAGCCGGGCGGCGGCGGCCGGGTCCTTGTCGGCCCAGGCGCGCGGCGGCGGCGGTCCCGCGAGGGCCTGGCCGGGCTGCGGCAGCTCCGTGTCGGGCAGCGCCTTGGCCCGGTCCACGGCGGCCTGCCACTGCTCCAGCTGGCGTCGGCCCATGCGCGGTCCGAAGCCGGTGAGGGCGGTCAGCGCCTGCGTGTTGGCCGGCAGGGAGAGCGCGGCCTCGATGATCGCCGCGTCGCCGAGCACCTTGCCGGGCGAGATGTCGCGCCGCCGGGCGATCTGGTCCCGGGCGTTCCACAGCTCCCGGACGACCGCCATCTGGCGGCGGCGGCGGACCTTGTGCATCCCGGAGGTGCGGCGCCACGGGTCCTGACGCGGGGGAGCGGGCGGCGCCGAGGCGATGGCGGAGAATTCCTCCCGCGCCCATTCCAGCTTGCCCTGCCGGTCCAGCTCGTCCTCCAGCGCGTTGCGCAGGTCGATGAGGAGCTCGACGTCCAGCGCGGCGTAACGCAGCCAGGGCTCGGGCAGCGGGCGGGTGGACCAGTCGACGGCGGAGTGGCCCTTCTCCAGCGAGTAGCCGAGGACGTTCTCGACCATGGCGCCGAGGCCGACCCGCGGGAAGCCGGCCAGCCGCCCGGCCAGCTCGGTGTCGAAGAGCCCGGTCGGCGTCATCCCTATCTCGCGCAGGCAGGGCAGATCCTGCGTCGCCGCGTGGAGGATCCACTCGGTGCCGCGCAGGGCCTCGCCCAGCCCGGACAGGTCGGGGCAGCCGACGGGGTCCACGAGCGCGCTGCCCGCCCCGTCGCGGCGCAGCTGGACGAGATAGGCGCGCTGGCCGTAGCGGTAGCCGGACGCCCGCTCGGCGTCCACGGCCACCGGGCCCGAGCCTGCGGCGAATGCGGCGATCACCCCGGCCAGGGCGTCGTCGGACGCCACCACCGGCGGAATGCCCTCGCGCGGTTCGAGCAAGGGGATCGGCGCCGGGGCGACGTCGTCCGGGGGGGCGCCCCCGGTGGTTCGCAGTGATGTGTCTGCTGCGGTCTCTTGGGCGTCGGTCACGTGTCAAGGGTATCTGTGTGTGCGCGGCGCCTGCCGACGGAACGTTCCGTCGGCAGGCGCCGATGCACATAATCCAGCCGGTTCCGTACGCCGGACACCGGCCGGGGCGGGGAATCAGTGGATGATGCCCGTCCGCAGGGCCACCGCGACCATGCCGGCGCGGTCGCCGGTGCCCAGCTTGCGGGCGATCCGGGCGAGGTGGCTCTTCACGGTCAGGGCGGACAGCCCCATGGAGACACCGATGGCCTTGTTGGACTGGCCCTCGGCGACGAGCCGCAGGACCTCCACCTCGCGGCCGGACAGTTCGCGGTAGCCGCCCGGGTGGCTCGGGGTGCCGGGGGGCCGGCGGTGCATCCGGGCGGCGGTGGCGCCGATGGGGGCGACGCCGGGACGGGCCGGGTGGCCGATGTTGGTACGGGTGCCGGTGACGACGTAGCCCTTGACGCCGCCCGCGAGGGCGTTGCGCACGGCGCCGATGTCGTCGGCGGCGGACAGGGCGAGACCGTTGGGCCAGCCGGCGGCTCGGGTTTCGGACAGCAGGGTCAGCCCGGAACCGTCGGGCAGGTGGACGTCGGCTACGCAGATGTCGCGCGGGTTGCCGACGCGGGGGCGGGCCTCCGCGATGGACGACGCCTCGATGACGTCACGAACTCCGAGTGCCCACAGATGGCGGGTGACGGTGGAACGGACGCGCGGGTCGGCCACGACGACCATGGCCGTCGGCTTGTTCGGGCGGTAGGCGACCAGGCTTGCGGGCTGCTCAAGGAGAACGGACACCAGGCCTCCTGGGGGAGTGGCGGGACGGGCCGGCTCGGGGATGAAGCCGGGGCGAACCGTGCTTGAAGGGTCATTGACTCCTTCGGCAGCAGACCCCTGCTCCTTTAGGGGAAGATCACGATTTATTGAGTAACAATTCGGGCAAATGGGGTTCTCGATCGATTCCTGAGAGCGTTTTCCGCTGGCTGAAACTGATCGCATGACGTGGCGGCACGGGCGTCGCCCGACGCGGCGGCACGGAAAACGCGGCACGGAAAACGGGGCGGCCCGGAGGCCACCCCGCTCGCACCGGTCATGACAGGAACTACGGCGTCTGCGGCCCCCGGCGCTGTGGGAGCGTGACCACCGCCGCGTCGACGGGACCCGACGGCGGCAGGCCCGCGATCTGGCAGAGCAGGTCGCCCCAGGCGACCAGATGCGCCGCCGCGTCCGGTGCCCCGCCCAGCCCCTCGCGCGGGGTCCAGGAGGCCCGGATCTCGATCTGCGTCGCGGGCCGCCGGGTCTCCAGCGCGCCGAAGTAGTGCGAGCCCGCCATCGTGACCGTCCCGCCCGCCTCCCCGTAGAACAGCCCCCGGGCCTCCAGCGCGCCGGTCAGCCAGGACCAGCAGACCTCGGGGAGCAGCGGATCGGCGGCCATCTCCGGCTCCAGCTCGGCGCGGACCAGGGTCACCAGCCGGAAGGCGCCCTGCCACGCCTCGTGGCCGGCCGGGTCGTGGAGCAGGACGAGCCGGCCGTCGGCGAGGTCGTCGTCGCCGTCGACCACCGCCGCCTCCAGCGCGTACGCGTGCGGGGCGAGCCGCTTCGGCGGCCGGGTCGGCTCCACCTCCAGTTCGGGACGCAGCCGCGCCGCGCGCAGCGCGTCCACCGCCGAACGGAACGCGGACGGTACGGCACCACCCTCCGCGCCGTCCGCGCCGTCAGCGCCATCGGATTGACCGGAGATGTGTCCCTGAGCCGCAGCCATGCGGGGAAGAGTAGGCGGAACGGGAGCTCCGTGCGCGGAAGGACACCCGTGCGGGGCCGGGCTCGTTTTCCGCGCGTGCGAAGATTCTGTGCGTGAGTGCCAACGACCGCCCCTCCGGGCAGCAGACGAAGACTTCCGCCACCTATGACTCGGCGTTCCTCAAGGCGTGCCGGCGCGAGCCGGTCCCGCACACGCCGGTCTGGTTCATGCGCCAGGCGGGGCGTTCGCTGCCCGAGTACCTGAAGGTGCGCGAAGGCATTCCGATGCTCGACTCCTGCACGATGCCGGAGCTCGTCACCGAGATCACGATGCAGCCCGTCCGCCGCCACAAGGTCGACGCCGCCGTCTACTACAGCGACATCGTCGTCCCGCTGAAGGCCATCGGCATCGACCTCGACATCAAGCCCGGCGTCGGCCCGGTGATCGCCGAGCCGGTCCGCACCCGTGCCGACCTCGCCCGGCTGCGCGACCTGACCCCCGAGGACGTCCCGTACGTCACCGAGGCCGTCCGGCTGCTCACCGCCGAACTGGGGGCCACCCCGCTGATCGGCTTCGCGGGCGCGCCGTTCACCCTCGCGAGCTACCTCGTGGAGGGCGGGCCGTCCCGTAACCACGAGCACACCAAGGCCATGATGTACGGCGACCCGGAGCTCTGGGCCGACCTGCTCGACCGGCTCGCCGAGATCACCGGCGCCTTCCTCAAGGTCCAGATCGAGGCCGGCGCCTCGGCCGTCCAGCTCTTCGACTCCTGGGTCGGCGCCCTGGCCCCCGCCGACTACCGGCGCTCCGTGCTGCCCGCCTCCGCGAAGGTCTTCGACGCCGTCGCCGCGTACGACGTCCCCCGCATCCACTTCGGCGTCGGCACCGGCGAACTGCTCGGCCTGATGGGCGAGGCCGGGGCGGACGTCGTCGGCGTCGACTGGCGGGTGTCGCTGGACGAGGCCGCGCGCCGCGTCGGCCCCGGCAAGGCGCTCCAGGGCAACCTCGACCCGGCGGTGCTGTTCGCACCGACCTCCGCGGTGGAGGCCAAGACCCGGGAGGTGCTGGACGCCGCCGCGGGCCTGGAGGGCCACATCTTCAACCTGGGCCACGGCGTCATGCCGAACATGGACCCGGACGCGCTCTCCCGCCTCGTCGAGTACGTCCACACCAGCACCGCCCGCTGAACCCCGCGAAGGCGGGCGCCGCTCAGGCCGTGCCCGCCTTCCGCAGCACCGCCACCGTCTTGCGGGCCGCCACCAGGACCGGGTCCCAGACCGGCGAGAACGGCGGGGCGTAGCCGAGGTCCAGGGCGGTCATCTGCTCGACGGTCATCCGGGCGGTGAGTGCCACCGCCGCCACGTCGACCCGCTTGCCCGCGCCCTCGCGGCCCACGATCTGCACGCCGAGGAGCCGCCCTGTGCGGTACTCCGCGATCATCTTCACCGTCATGAGCCGCGCGTCCGGGTAATAGCCCGCCCGGCTGGTCGACTCGATCGTGGCCGTGACATACCGCAGTCCCACCGCCCGGGCGTCCTTCTCGCGCAGCCCGGTCCGGGCGATCTCCAGGTCGCACACCTTGCTCACCGCCGTACCCACCACACCGGGGAACGTGCCGTAGCCGCCGCCCACGTTGGAGCCGATGACCTGGCCGTGCTTGTTGGCGTGCGTGCCGAGCGCGATGTGCCGGGTGTGGCCCGCGACCAGGTCCAGAACCTCCACGCAGTCGCCGCCCGCCCAGATGTCCGGGTGGCCCTGGACGCGCATCGCCAGGTCGGTGAGCAGCCCGCCGTGCGGGCCGAGCGGCAGCCCGGCCTCCCGGGCCAGGGCCGTCTCCGGCTCGACGCCGATGCCCAGCACCACGATGTCCGCCGGGTAGGACGCGTCGTCGGTGACGACCTCGGTGACCCGGCCGTCCTCACCGGTCCGGATCGCGGTGACCGCCGCCCCGTTCACCGTGGTGATCCCGAGCCCGTCCATCGCGTCGTGGACCAGGCGCCCCATGTCCGGGTCGAGGGTGGCCATCGGCTGTTCGCCGCGGTTGAGGACGGTCACCTCGAAGCCGCGCTTCAGCATCGCCTCGGCCATCTCGACGCCGATGTACCCCGCCCCGACAACGACCGCGCGCCGGCCCTCCGTCCGGTCCAGGCTGTCCAGCAGCGCCTGCCCGTCGTCCAGGGTCTGCACCCCGTGCACCCCGGGCGCGTCCATGCCGGGCAGGTCGGGGCGCACCGGCCGCGCCCCGGTGGCGATGACCAGCTTGTCGAACCCGGTCCAGTACGTCTCGCCGGACTCCCGGTCCAGGGCGCGCACCCGCCGCCCCGCCACGTCGATCTCCGTGACCTCGGTGCGGGTGCGCAGGTCGATGTCACGGGCCCGGTGCTCCTCGGGCGTACGGGCGATGAGATCGTCCCGGTCCGTGACGTCGCCGCCGACCCAGTACGGGATGCCGCACGCGGAGTACGAGGTGAAGTGGCCCCGCTCGAAGGCGGTGATGCTCAGCTCGTCCGGGCCTTTGAGCCGCCGGGCCTGGGACGCGGCGGACATGCCCGCCGCGTCCCCGCCGATGACCACCAGTCGTTCCGCCGCCATGCCGGTCCCTCCGAAGCGCGTCCGAAAACACCCACGCTACGGCGCGGGCCGCGCCGGCGGCGTACTCACTCGCCCTTCGCGCCCCGGCGGCGGTGCGGCAGCAGCCGCCACAGCACGGCCAGGACGGCCGCCACGGCGAGGAACGGGGCCGCCGCACCGACCGCCATCGCCAGCCACCGCAGCATCGTCACGAAAGCGTGCCAGCCCCCGGCGACGGCGTCCGGGAAGCCCGGGTCGTCGTCGGCCGCCCCGGCCGCCGTCTCCGGCTCCACCAGGTCGAGCGTGATGGTCGCCAGCGTCGTCCGGTCCTTCAGCGACGCCTGTTGCGCGAGCAGCGACTCCAGCTCCGCCTGACGGCTGCTCAGTTCGCCTTCCAGCGCGACCACATCGGCCAGCTTGCCGGCCCGGTCCATCAGCTCGCGGACCCGCTTCACACTCGCCCGCTGGGTGGCGATCCGGCTGCCGACGTCCACGACCTGGTCGGTGACGTCCTTGGCCGCCGAGGTCCGGGAGACGAGCTTCCCCGCTCCCGACAGGTCCCGCAGCACCTCGTCGTAGGACTCCTGCGGTACGCGCAGCACCAGGTTCGAGGATTCCCTCGTGCCGTCGATCCGCTCGGTGGTCTCCTTCTCGACCAGCCCGCCCGCGTCCCGCGCCGTCGCCCGGGCGTGCGCCGCCGCCTTCGACGTGTCCTTGACCTCGACGGAGAGGGTGGCGGTGCGGATGACGTGGGTCGCGGACGGCTCCGGGTTCTTACGCTGCCGCTCCGGCCGCTCCGCGTCGGCCGCCGGAGCCCCGGCCTTGCCCGCCCCGGAACCGGCCTTCTGCTGTTGTGCCCCGGCGGCGCCCCGGTCGGCGGCCGGGCCCGAATCGCCGCCGGACGCGCCGCAGCCGCTCAGCGCCAGCACGGCGGCCAGCAGCACGGCGGCCGGTCCGGACACACGCCGGCCGGCGCGGATCAAGGGTTCTCCTCGCATAACTGTCCCCCCAGGACGGGTGATTGATGTCGGCGGTGGGACGTACGAAGGGGGCCCGCGGACTCCGGAAACCGGTTTCGAAGCGGTCACGGTCGGGACCCGGAGCCGGTTTGAGAGAGTGGAGCCATGCAGCCATCCACACACCGCGCGGACCGGGCCCCCCGCCATGTCGTCGTCATCGGCGGCGGCATCGCCGGACTCGCGGCCGCCCACCGGCTCGTCGGCGCCGGGCTGAGGGTCACCGTTCTGGAGGCGACCGACCGGCTCGGCGGCAAGCTCATGACCGGCGAGGTCGCCGGTGTCCGGGTCGACCTCGGCGCCGAGTCCATGCTCGCCCGCCGCCCGGAGGCCGTCGCCCTGGCCCGGGCCGTGGGCCTCGGCGACCGCCTCCAGCCGCCCGCCACCGCCACCGCCGCGCTGTGGACGCGCGACGCGCTGCGCCCGATGCCCAAGGGCCATGTGATGGGCGTGCCGGGCGACCCGTCCGTCCTCGGCGAGGTGCTGTCGGCCGAGGGGCTGGCCCGGATCGCCGAGGACCGGGAGCTGCCCCCGGTGGCGGTCGGCGAGGACGTCGCCGTCGGCGCGTATGTGGCGGACCGGCTGGGGCGCGAGGTCGTGGACCGGCTGGTGGAGCCGCTGCTCGGCGGGGTGTACGCGGGCGACGCCTACCGGATCTCGATGCGCGCCGCCGTACCGCAGCTCTTCGCGGCCGCCCGGGAAGGCGGCTCCCTGCTCGACGGGGTCACCCGGCTCCAGGAGCGGGCCGCCGCCCGGCAGCAGACCGGGCCCGTCTTCCAGGGCATCGAGGGCGGCATCGGCACCCTCCCGGGGGCCGTCGCCGACGCGGTGCGCGCCGGGGGCGGGGCGGTCCGCACCGAGACCCCCGTGCTGGGCCTGACCCGTAACACCGACGGCTGGGACGTCCGCACGGACACCGGGGCCGTCTCCGCCGACGGCATCGTCCTCGCCGTGCCCGCCTGGTCCGCCGCCACGCTGCTCGCCGCCGAGTCGCCGGGGGCCTCGGCGGAGCTGGCGGGCGTCGAGTACGCGTCGATGGCGCTGGTCACGATGGCGTTCCGGCGCTCCGACGTCACCGGCACCGCCTTCGACGGGCGCTCCGGCTTCCTCGTACCGCCGGTCGACGGGCACACCATCAAGGCCGCCACCTTCTCCACGCACAAGTGGCAGTGGGTCGCCGACGCGGCCCCGGACCTCTTCGTGCTGCGGACCTCGGTGGGCCGGTACGGCGAGGAGGAGCACCTGCACCGCGAGGACGGCGAGCTCGCCGGCGTATCGCTGCGCGACCTCGCCGCCGCGACCGGGCTCGCCGCCCGGCCGGTGGCGACCGGGGTCACCCGGTGGATCGGCGGACTGCCGCAGTATCCGGTGGGCCACCTCACCCGGGTCGCCCGCATCCGCGACGCGGTCGCGAAGCTGCCCGCGCTGCGGGTGTGCGGCGCGGTGTACGACGGGGTCGGCATCCCGGCCTGCGTGGCGAGCGCGCACCGGGCGGCGGACGAGATCGCCGGGGATCTCGGCGGGGAGATCATCGCCACGCCGACCCTGGTTCAGGGCACTCGGAGCGAGGCGGGACAATAGCCGTATGAGTGCTCCTGAGACTGCGACATCAAGCAAGGTTCCGAACGCCGGCAAGAAGGCCAAGGACCTCAACGACGTCATCCGCTACACGCTGTGGTCCGTCTTCAAGCTGCGCGACGTCCTGCCCGCCGACACGGACCGCGCGGCCGTGTCCGGTGAGGTCCAGGAGCTGTTCGACCAGCTCGCGGCCAAGGACATCACCATCCGCGGTACGTACGACGTCTCGGGCCTCCGCGCCGACGCCGACCTCCTGATCTGGTGGCACGCGGAGACCGCGGACGAGCTCCAGGAGGCGTACAACCTCTTCCGCCGCACCCGGCTCGGCCGCCACCTGGAGCCGGTCTGGTCGAACATGGCGCTGCACCGCCCCGCCGAGTTCAACAAGTCGCACATCCCGGCGTTCCTCGCCGACGAGACGCCGCGCAACTACATCAGCGTCTACCCCTTCGTGCGCTCGTACGACTGGTACCTGCTGCCCGACGAGGACCGCCGCCGCATGCTCGCCGACCACGGCAAGATGGCCCGCGGCTACCCCGATGTGCGCGCCAACACCGTCGCCTCGTTCGCGCTCGGCGACTACGAATGGATGCTGGCCTTCGAGGCGGACGAGCTGTACCGCATCGTGGACCTGATGCGTCACCTCAGGGCCTCCGAGGCGCGGATGCACGTCCGCGAGGAGGTCCCCTTCTTCACCGGCCGGCGCAAGTCGGTCGCGGACCTGGTGGCCGGGCTCGCCTAGCGAACGGGCTCTCGACCACCCCAACCCGGAAGATCAGACGGCGGGCACACGGCACCCCGGTGCCGCCCGCCGGTCCAGCGACACCGGGTTCGGCTCAGCGGTGCGGCGCGCTTCCCGCGCGCCGCACCGTTCGTCATTCGCGGGTGCCCAGCCGCTTCCGTACGCCCGGCCGGCCGGTCAGCGCGGCCCGCAGCGCCGGGTCGTCCACCGCGTCCACCCCGCGTACCGCGACCGTCACCAGCGTGTCGCCCGTCGCGCCGTCCCCCGGCACCGCACACGCCGCCAGCAGCCGCTGCCCGTCCGGGGAGGCCCAGGAACCGTAGGGGTGCGCCTCGACCCGGGCGATGGCCAGGCACCCCAGGGTCAGCACGAGCGGCAGCGCGAACCACACCGGCATCGGGGCAGGGCCCCCGCCGTCGGGCGCGAGCAGGGCGGCGGCTCCCAGCGCGGCCACCAGCAGCGCCGCGCCGCGCACCGCCCGCACCGCCGAGGCGACGTCCGCCCCGCGCGGGACCGCCAGACCGGCGGCGACGAGCCGGTCGGCCACCGCGCGCACGGCGTCGGCCGCCGCGGCCGAGGCGCGCACCGGGGCGATCGGCGACTGGCCCCCGGGCCCGATGGCCCGGATCACCGTACGTTCCACCTCGTCGCGGCCCTCGGGGTCCACGACCGTCGCCCAGCCGGTGTGGGCCAGCAGCAGCCGGCGCCGCAGATGCATGGAGACCAGCGCCAGGTCGGCGACCCGGCCGGGCCCGCCCGCCAGGAACGCCGCCTCGTACAGCGTGAGTTGCCGTTCGCGCGGCCCACTGGCCGGGGCCGCCGGACGTCGGGCCGCGCGGGCTCCCGCGAGACAGAGCCGGGCGCAGGAGAGACCTGCCGCCCCCCAGGCGAGCAGCAGCAACAGAAACGGCACCATGCCGGATTTCTATGCCAGGGCCGCCCGCGGCGCCATAGCTCGTCCAGTAAGTGGACGGCCGTCTCAGGAACTGCTGCCGCAGCTCGACCCGCCCCCACAGCTGGAACCGCCCCCGCAGCTGCTGCCGCCCCCGCAGCTCGATCCGCCTCCGCCGCAGCCACTGCCGCCGCCACAGCCCGACCCGCCCCCGCAGCCCGACCCGCCGCCTCCGCCGCAGCTGTTGCCCGAGGAGCTGCCGCAGCCGCCGCCCGGGCTCGCCCCCGCACACCACACGGCCGGCGCGACCAGCAGCGCCGATGAGCCGTACACGGCGGACGAGGCGGCGGTGGGCCTGGTCCGGGCGGCCGCGACCAGGTGCGTCCGCAGCTCCGGGTCCGGGACGCCGCGCAGCCCCCGGGTCGCCACCAGGAACGCAGGATCGGTCCGGTGGGCGTGCGCCGCGCCGAACTCCGCCGCCGCCCCGCGGCCCGCCCGGGTGATCCGGGACCGGGCCACCGCCGCGCAGACCAGGCCGGACACGAAGCCGAAGGCGACGGCCGGGATCATCGCCACCGCGAACGGGTAGCTCCAGCCCGCTCCGCCTTCGCCCTCCACGAACCGGGCGAGGGCCAGCCCGATGGTGACCGGGGCGGACGCGAGGCAGAGCAGCGTCTGCGACAGGCCCCAGACGCGCCACACGGTGCCGGCGCGGGGCGGGGCCAGCAGTCCGCGCGCGGCCAGGCCGTCACCGGTCTCCTGCACCGCCGGATGCCGCATCACGGCAGCCCGCAGCGCCGGCAGTGCCCCGCTCGGCGCGGCCGCCAGCTCGTGCAGCACCGCCCGCTCCACCGGGTCGTGGGCGACCGGCCGGAGCACGGCGACGATGCCGGGCCCGCCGACGGCCAGCCGGCCGTCCGCGTGCATCGCGGCCAGCGCGGTGTCGGCCACCCGGCCGGGCCCGCCGTTCAGGAACGCCACCTCGGACAGGTCGTGCGCCGGACCGCCCACCCCCCGGCGGGAGCGGGCCAGGCCGACGATCAGCACGGTGAACGAGGCGATCACCGCGAGCGCGAGGAACACCAGCATCCCGTCCACGCCGGTCACCGCCCCACCAGCACGGAGCGGGCCGCCCGGGCCAGCCGGGTCGCCCGCCCGGGCGGCCGGGGTGCGGCCCGGTCCCGCCACCACCGCGTCAGCCGGCGCCGGGCCGCGTCGTCCGCCGGGCGGCCCGCGATGAGCAGGTGCTCGGCGAAGTCCAGGGCGTCCCGCCGGTATCCCGACGTCATGGGCCGCGCCCCGGCGTACGCGAGGAACGCCGCCCGGTAGCCGGACCCCAGGATCTCCGGCAGCTCGGGCGCCACCTTGGCCACGACGTCCGCGCGCTTGGCGGCCAGGGCGCGGCTCTGCACCCGGAGCCGGCCCGGGTCGAAGCCCTCGGGCACGGGCGTCCCGGCGACCAGGGCGGACAGCAGTGCCGTCTGAGCGACGGCGACACGGTCCCGTACGGGCTCCGCGACGGACGCGGCGGGCGGGACCTCCGGGGGAGCCCAGGCCCCCGAGGCGCCCCCGCCCTTCTCCAGCACCCCACGGATCGCGTCCAGCTCGCCCGCCAGCTCACCGGCCGGCGGGAACGCGTCGTCGCGCTCCAGCAGCACCCCCGGCGGGTCCACCCGGGACCGCAGCTCCGCCAGCACATCGAGCACCGGGGCGGTCACCGGGTGGGCGTGCGTGTCGTGCCACACGCCGTCCTTCTCGACCCCGCCCGCCACATGCACGTACGCGATGGCCTCCACCGGCAGTTCGTCCAGCGCGGCCGCCGGGTCCTCGCCCCGGTTCACCTGGTTGGTGTGCAGATTGGCCACGTCGATCAGCAGCCGCACCCCGGTCCGCTCGACCAGCTCCGCCAGGAACCGCCCCTCGGTCAGCTCCTCGCCCGGCCAGGAGACCAGCGCCGCGATGTTCTCCAGGGCCAGCGGCACCGGCAGCGCGTCCTGCGCGATGCGCACGTTCTCGCACAGCACGTCCAGCGCCGCCCGGGTGCGCTCCACCGGCAGCAGATGGCCCGCCTCCAGGACCGGCGACCCGGTGCGCGCCCCGCCCGCGCGTACGAAGGCGATGTGCTCGGTCACCAGCGGCGCGCCGAGCAGCGTGGCCCGGGCGGCGAGGTCCGCGAGCTTCCCCGGGTCGGGGCGGTCGGCGCCGCCGAGGCCCAGCGAGACGCCGTGCGGCACCACGGTGACCCCGCGCTCCCGCAGCCGTACCAGGGAGTCCGGCAGGTGATCGGCGCAGAGGTTCTCCGCGACCGCCTCCACCCAGTCGATCCCCGGCAGCGCCTCCACCTCGGCGGCGATCTCCGGCCGCCAGCCGATCCCGATGCCCAGCCTCATACCGTCCCCCATGTCGCTTCCCCCTCGCTCCGTGCAGGGGTGATGGCCCCGGAGCGCGGCCCTGAATCCGGAAGCGGAGACGTTCAGAGCTTCATTTGAGGTTCCGGCGGCCCCGGCCCGCTCAGCGGAGGTGCCGCAGCGCCGGGTGGTCGGCGACCACCGTGCACGACCCCGGGGCGATCTCCGTGAAGCCCGCGTCCCGTACGACCGGCAGCCCGCTCACCGTCAGCTCCGCCCAGCGGCCCGGCTCCGCCGTGGCCACCGAGAGCGGGAAGCCGGCCTCGCGCCACGCCTTGCGCCCGGTCTCCGACAGCTCCCACCAGGCGAGCTGCGCCCCGTGCCCGACCTGCGCCATCTCCTTGCCGGCCGACATGCCGAGGTCCGGGTTGAGCCAGAGCACCGGGTGCGCCGGGTCGGGCGCGGCCGGCGGCTCCGGGTCGTCCAGGTCGGTGCCAGAGACCTGGAGCTTGGCCAGCTCCTTCGGCCAGCCGTCCAAGGGCACGGGCGGGAAGACCCGCACTTCCGCCTCCTCGCCCGTCACCGTGATCCCCGGCAGCGCCGACGCCTTGCGCCACTCCGCGCCCCGGGCCCGCCGGACCACCTTGCGGATGCGGGCGTCCTGCCAGTCCCGCATCACCCGCGCCCACTCGCCCTCGCCCACCGACCGCTCGTCGGACAGCATCACGAGCACCGCGCGGGCGGCCGTGCGCAGGGCGTCGGTGCGGGCGGGCGGTGCGGCCTTCTCGATGTGCACCACCAACGGCAGTACGTACTGCGGTGCTTCGTCCCGGTCCGTCCGCTCGGACCGGAAGGGGCTGTCCACGGGCACGGCGGACGGGGACGCGGGGATGTCATTGCTGCTGCTCACCCGCCCAGTCTGCCAGTCGCCCCGGACACCGTTTTTGGCGGAATGGGAGGCTCCGGGCGAGGATGCCGTCCATGAAGAGCGATCTCTTTTCCAGCGAGCACATGGCCGAGCAGGCGACCGTCCCCGGGATGACCCTGCAGAACGCCAAATCCATCAAATACGCGGTCAACGGGGAGATGCACGCCCGCCAGGGATCGATGGTCGCCTTCCGTGGGAACCTCCAGTTCGAGCACAAGAGCCAGGGCATCGGCGGTCTGCTCAAGCGGGCGGTCACCGGTGAGGGGCTGCCGCTGATGGCCGTGCGCGGCCAGGGCGAGGCGTGGTTCGCGCACGAGGCCGCGAACTGCTTCATCGTGGAGATGGAGCAGGGCGACGCCCTCACCATCAACGGCCGCAACGTCCTGTGCTTCGACGCGTCGCTCTCGTACGAGATAAAGACGGTCAAGGGCGCCGGGATGACCGGCGGCGGACTCTTCAACAGCGTCTTCACCGGCTACGGCAAGCTGGGCCTGATGTGCGACGGCTATCCCATCGTCATCCCCGTCACCCCGCAGCAGCCGGTCTTCGTGGACACGGACGCCGTCGTCGGCTGGAGCGCCCAGCTGAACACCTCGCTGCACCGCTCGCAGAGCGTCGGCTCGATGATCCGGGGCGGCTCCGGTGAAGCCGTCCAACTGCGCCTGGACGGGCAGGGGTTCGTGATCGTACGCCCCAGCGAGCTGAAGCCCGAGAGGGCGTCGTCCCACTGAGCACCGGCGCGTGGCCCCTGGTGCGGCGGCCGGCCGCGCACGGCTTACGTCCCGAGCCGTTCCCGGCCGCCGCGTTCGCGCTCGTCCGCCGGCTCGCTTCCGTACGGGGCTGAGTAGGCTCGTACGTATGACTGAGGAATCAGGGCCCTACTGCGAGACGTCGCCCGCCGAGTCGCCGGAGCGGGCCGAGGGGCCGCCGTACGCCGAGTGCGTGCTGTGCCGGAAGCCGACCGAATACGCGGAGTCGGTCAAGGGGATCACGCTGTGCCCGGTGTGCGAGTGGCAGGAGGCCCAGCGCACGGCCTGCTCCGGCTGAGGTGCTTCAGCCCGCCATCAGCTCGGACACCCTGACGAAGCGGTAACCGCGCTTCCGCAGCTCCGGCACGACCTGGGCGACCGCCTCGGCGGTCACCGGTGCCGCGCTGCGGGTGCAGTGCATGACGACGAGCGAACCGGACCGCACCCCGTCCAGAACCTGCTCGGCGACGGCGTCCGCGTCCGTCGCGAAGGCGTCGCCGCTGACGACGTCCCACTGCACGGCGGTCACCTTCTCCGGCCCGAGGGCGCGCAGCGTGGCGTCGTCGTAACAGCCGCCGGGGAAGCGGAAGTACGGCACCACATTGCGGGCGCCGGTCGCCCGGATCGCCCCGAACGCCCGCTGGACCTCCTTGCGCACCGCGCCCTTCTCGACCGTCGGCAGCCCGTAGCAGGGCGTGGTGAACGCGTAGTGGCTGTAGGAGTGGTTGCCGATCTCGAAGAGGGGATCGGTGCCGATGGAGCGCGCCTGGTCCGGATACTCCTCGGCCCAGCGCCCGGTCATGAACACCGTCGCGGGCACCTTCAGGCGGCGCAGCAGGGCGATCAGTTCCGGGTTGTCGAAGTGCTCACCGGCCGCCGCGCGCGGTCCCTCGTCGGCCGTCATGTCGGCGTCGAAGCTCAGCGCGACGACCTTCGCGGCGCGCTGCGGCCCGCGCTTGAAGACGGGGGTCAGCCCGCCGGGGCCGGGGGCCATGACGGGGGGCTCGGCGGCCGGCTTCGGGGAGGCGGGCGGCCGTTCGGCGGTTGTACGGGGCTCGGCCCGGCCGCAGCCGACGAGTACCGCGCTCAGCACACCCAAAACGGCTGCTTTATGCGCAAATCCGATCACTTCCGGAAGGTAACCGATCGGCCGGACGGTGTGCCGGGCTGGCGCGCTGGACCGGCGGCGCCCCACGCAGATGGCGCATCAGCTGTTCGAGGGCCGCCCAGCTCTCGGCGGTCTCGCCGTCGCCGAGCGGGTAGTAGTAGCCCGGCCTGCCGCCGGGGCCCACCTCGGTCACCTCGGCGGAGCCGAGCACGAAGGCGTACGGGAGCGGGGGCCGTTCGAAGCGGGGCGGGGCGTTCAGGTCGCGGCGGCCCTCGCCCAGCCGGCAGAGCATGGTCCGCAGCCCGTGCCGGGTCACCAGCTCGTCGGCGAGCCCCGCCGGCGCGTCCAGGGGCGGCCGCTCGTCGGGGCGGTCCGGGCCGCCCACGGCCACCAGCCAGGCCGGCCGGGGCACGCGCTCGTACGCCAGGTCGGTCAGCCGCCGCCGCGACCATATGAGCCCGGCCGGCTCCGAGGTGCCCCAGCCCGCCGGGGGTGCGCCGGTCAGCGCCTCCCAGGCGGCTTCCGGGGCGCCGCCGAGCACCAGGCCGGCGGTGGGGCGGTGCACGGTCCGGAGCGACACGACGAGCTGCCGGTCGCCGGTTGGCCCGGCCTCGGTGAACGCCTCCGCGACCGGGGTCTGCCCGTCCTCGCGCCGGTCCGGTGCGAACGCGTCGGGGAAGAGTGTGCAGCGGGGCGGGGTGACGATTTGGAGCGACCGTTCGCTTTCCACGGTGGCCCGCAGCGCCTCCGTCAGTCAGCTCGTCATGGGGACGACCGGGCGGTCCTGGAGGACCACGGCCGCCTCGTCGGTGAGCAGCATCGTCAGCCGCGCGGCGAAGGCCCCGGCCAGCTCATCGGCCCGGTCCACCCCGGCGGCGGCCCGCGCCTCGACCCACCACCGGGGCCCGTCCCCTTCCGGTGCGGCCTCCGCCCCGGCGCTCCCCACCCGCAGCCCGGGCCACCGGCGAGCAACCCGGCCAGCACACTGAGCGAGTCAGGCATCCGCCGGGTGAGTGCGACGACGTCCTGGGTCATGCGGGGGTCCTTCGGGTGTTGTGGGGAAGGGTGGAGTCGAGCAACTCCTCCTGCTCCGGGGCGTCATAGACCGGGTCGAGCGCCTGGAAGGCCGTGTGGACGTCCTTGCCCGTGGCCCGGATGTCCGAGGCGGTCGTCTTCAGCTTCAGGACCCGACGAACGCCGTCGGGGTCGATGTCCCAAAGAGGTGGCGGGGTGTGCCGCCGCACCTATCGGTCCGTCAGCGCCACGGGCCCGTGACCGCGAACGTGGTGCCTGGTGTGTAGACGTTCACGTACATCGTCCCGTGGTCCGGTGCGAACGTGACACCCGCGAACTCGCCCCACTCCGGCTCCTCGGGCGTCCCGATGTTCTGCCGGCCGCGCGCCATCGGGTACACCTCGCCCCGCCGGGTCAGGCCGAACACATGCTGGGCACCGCCGCCGTCCTCACAGACCATCAGGCCGCCGTCGGGGGCCAGGGTGATGTTGTCGGGGGACTCTCCGGGGAGTTGGAGGTCGGTGCCGGGGCCGAAGGCGACGACCAGGGTGAGCCGGCGCCGCTGCGGGTCGTAGCGCCAGACCTGCCCGTAGTGGTCCGCCGCCGAGCCCTCCGCGCGGTGCGCGAAGCTGGAGACGAAGTAGACGGACGAGCCGCCCCAGTAGCAGCCCTCCAGCTTCTGGCCGTGCGTGATGCCCTTCGGGCCGAAGTCCTGGAAGCGGATGGGGGTTTCGGCCGCCTGCGGATCCGGTACGGGTACCCACTCGACGCCCTCGAACACCGTCCCGGTCTCCCGCACGGCCGAGAGGTCCGGCACCCCCGGCACCCGCATGGCCTCCAGCCGGCCGCCCGCCCGCAGCGAACCCGTACCGCCCAGCGGCTTCTCCGGCAGGAAGCGGTAGAACAGCCCGAACGGCCGCTCGAACGCATCCTCCGTCTCGTACACCGTCCCGTCGCGCGGATCGATCGCGACGGCCTCGTGCTGGAAGCGGCCCAGCGCGGTCAGCGGCACCGCGCCGGTGCGGCGCGGATCGGCGCCGTCCACCTCGAAGACGTAGCCGTGATCCTTGGTGTAGCCGTTGGTACCGGCCCTGTCCTCGGTCTCCTCGCAGGTCAGCCAGGTGCCCCACGGGGTGCGCCCGCCCGCGCAGTTCACCGCCGTACCGGCGATGGCGACCCGCTCGGACAGCACCCGGTTCCGGCCGTCGAGCTCCAGAGCCGTACAGCCGCCCCTGCCCATCGGGTCGTACGTCAGCCCCTCGACCACCGGTACGGGAATCGCGGCGTCCACCCGGTTCTCGTGGTTGCGGACCAGCCGTACGTGCCCGCCCCGGCCGGCGAACGCGGCCATGCCGTCGCAGTGGCTCGGCACCCGCCCCTCGCCGGAGCGGAGCCGGTCGCCCTCCCGGGACAGCACCCGGTAACGGAAGCCCGCCGGCAGGTCGAGCAGGCCGTCCGGGTCCGGCACGAGCGGACCGTAACCCTCGTGACCGCGCGCGGCCGAGCTGCCCGCGAAGAGATCGGTGAACGCCCCCGTGAAGGCGATCGAGACGGCGGCGGCACCCGTCGCCAGAACGTTGCGCCGGGACGCGGCGGGACGGGGTGCGCCGGGACGGGGTGCGACTGACATGGGCAACTCCCTGTGTGGGGAAACAGGCGGCACGGCATCGTCACGAGCGGACCTGCCCGTTCGGGGCCGTCGGTGAACGTTGTCACGCCGCGTATCACGGACCCGCGCCGACGCTCCGGGGCAGCAGCAGCCGGAACGTCGCCCCGTCGCCCGGCCGGGTGTCGAGTTCGAGCCGCCCGCCGTGCGCCTCGGCGATGGTGGCCGCGATCGACAGGCCGAGCCCGGACCCGGGTTCGGCGCCCTCCCGGTCCGCCGGCGGCGCCCGGTAGAACCGCTCGAAGACCTGCCGCGCCGCGTCGCCCGGCAGCCCCGGCCCGTCGTCCGCGACCTCCACCACACACGCCTCCACCCCGGCCGCCAGCGCCGCCGACGCGGCGGAGCGGCCGGGCCGGTCGGTCCCGCCGGTGTCCGGACCGGTGCGCACCGCGCCGACCCGGACCTCGACGCGCGCCCCGGGCGGGGTGTGCACACACGCGTTGGCCAGCAGATTGCCGATGACCTGGGACAGCTGATGGGCGTCGCCCAGCGCCTCCACCACGTCCAGCGCGGACCCGGCCCCGTCCCGCCCGTCCCCGCCCAGCGGTGCCAGCCGTACGTCGCGGCCCGGATGCGCGACGACGGCCGCGCCGACCCCGTCAGCCGCGAGCGACAGCAGGTCCACGGTCTCGCGATGCGCCACGGGGGCGTACCCCAGCTTGGCCAGCAGGAAGAGGTCGTCCACGAGCCGGCTCATCCGCTCCGCGTTCCGGGCGATCAGCACATGGGCCTCGCGCCGGCGGGCGGCGGGCAGCCGGGGCTGCTCCACGAGAAGTTCGGCGAACCCCTGGACCGAGGTCAGCGGGGTGCGCAGCTCGTGGCCCGCGTCCGCCATGAAACGGCGCAGCCGCTGTTCGGAGGCGTCCTTGCGGTGCAGCGCGGCCCGGACCTGGCCGAGCATCGTGTTGAACGCGAGCCCGAGCCGCCCGGTCTCCGTGCGCGGGTCGGTGTCCGTGACCGTCAGGGCCGACTCGCCGCCGGTGATCCGCAGGGCGGTCCGCTCCATCCGGGCCAGCGGGCGCAGCCCCAGGCGCACGGCGGCGCTCCCGAGCAGCCCGACCCCGGCCGCGGTGGCGACCCCGATCGCGAGGCTGAACCACAGCAGCTTCGACGTGGCCCCCTCCACCGTGCCCAGCGGCAGCGCGACGACGACGCGCCGCCCGTCCGGACCCGTGTCGGCGACCACCCGCCAGGCCGAACCGCCGTCCGCGTCCGGCACGGTGGCGGGGCGGCCGCGCTCCAGGGCGAGGCCG
Source organism: Streptomyces sp. NBC_00726 (assembly GCF_045161735.1). Taxonomy (NCBI): domain Bacteria; kingdom Bacillati; phylum Actinomycetota; class Actinomycetes; order Kitasatosporales; family Streptomycetaceae; genus Streptomyces; species Streptomyces sp. NBC_00726. The sequence goes on from NZ_CP108983.1 coordinate 5,595,101, forward strand.
GAGACGGTGCCGGGCAGCCGGGGACGGCCGCTGCCGCTGCCGAGCGAGCCGGGCCTGAGCCGCCCGTCGGAGCCGTAGAAGAAGACCCGGAAGTCGGAGGGCAGGGCGTCCTCGGGCACGGGGCCGTGCGGCGGTCTCCCGTACGCGGCCGGCGGCGGTGGGCGGAACTGGACGAGCCGGTGATCGATCTGGCCGGTCAGCCACGACCGCATCACCCCGAGCCCCGCCGCCTGCGAGACCAGCACGGCCACGGTGGCCAGCACGGTCGAGATCAGCACCAGCCGGGTCCGCACCGAGCGCGGCCGGCGCGGCAGGAACCTCACGGCGCGTCCTCGCGGGGCAGCCGCAGACAGTAGCCCACCCCGCGCACGGTGTGGATCAGCGGGCGGTCCGCGCGGTCGATCTTGCGGCGCAGGTTCTTGATGTACGTGTCCACGATGCGGGTGTCCCCGGCGAAGCCGTAGCTCCACACGTCCAGCAGGATGTCCTGCTTCTCCAGCACCTTCTCGGCCCGCGACACCAGGCAGACCAGCAACCGGAACTCGGTGGGGGACAGCCGCACCGGCTCCCCGCCCCGGTGCACGGTGTGCCGGTCGCGGTCGACGCTCAGGTCCGCGTACCGCAGCGGCGGCTGCTCGGCCGGCGGGCGGGGCGCGCCACCGGTGCGGCGCAGGATCGCCCGGATGCGCAGCAGGATCTCCTGGATGTGGAACGGCTTGGTGACGTAGTCGTCGCCGCCCGAGCTGAGCCCGATGATGCGGTCCTCGATGTCCGTGCGCGCGGTCAGGAACAGCACCGGGGTGTAGTCGCCCCGGGACCGCAGCGCCCGGGTCACGGCGAAGCCGTCCGTGTCCGGCAGCAGCACGTCCAGCACGACCAGGTCCGGCCGGCGGCGTTCCACCTCGTCCAGCGCGTCCCGCCCGTTCGCCGCCGAGGCGACGCTGTGACCGGCCGCGGTCAGGGCGGAGGTGAGCAGCGTACGGATACCGGGGTCGTCCTCGACGACCAGGACGGTGTGCCGGGCTGACCGGTCGCCCATGGGAAGGATCACCTCGCGGCGTTGCGGACACGGCCCGGGTGGCGCCGTGCGGCGCGATGCTACGGGCGGAACTTGTGCGCGTTCACAGGAACGGGGCGCGCCCCGGCGGGGGTCCGGGGCGCGCCGGAGGTCAGCCGGTCACCTCCTTGCTCTTCGAGACGGACGGGTCCTTCGCCAGGGCCGCCGTGCGCTGGGTGACCGTGGTGCGCAGGGTGCCGACCGCGCTCTTGACGTCCTTCGCGGGGACACCGGCCCGGGTCGCCTGCTCCGTGAGGTCGTCCAGGGTCTTCGTGGCCTTGCCGGAGGCGAAGAACTTCTCGTACAGGTCCTGGTACGCCTTCCGGTAGACCGCGTCGAAGGCGTCGAGCTCCAGGAACCGTTCCTTCAGGGCGTGCCCGGACATCATGCCGCCGCCGCGCCGGCCACCGGCCGCGTCGTCGTCGCCGTCACCGCCGTCCGGTGCGCCGGGGAAGCCCTCGGGCATGCCTTCCGGCTGGTCGCCGTCGCCCGGACCGCCTCCCCGGCCTCCGCCGGGGCGGCCGCCGCCCATGCTCATCCGGTCGTCAGGACCCGCCGTCGCGTCCCCGCTGAAGGTGAGGTTGTAGTCCCAGCCGAGCACCGAGAACTTCTTGCTGTTCAGGTCGTACCCGAGGAGGTAGTTCTTGCCCGGGCCCGCCATGTCGTCGAAGTTCATCAGCAGGTTCTGCGTGGCGACGTAGTGGGCGAACGAGTCGACGTCGACGTGCTTGCCGAGGCCGGCGGCGAACTCCTCGTCGGAGGACTCCTCCACCCACCTGGTCAGCTTCATCACCGGTTCGAGATCCTGGCTGCCGACCTTGTTGAGCTGCCGGAACGACGTCTCGTACTTCGACGGGTCGTCGCCCTGGTAGTCGAACGTGCCGCCCGCCCTGGCCTTGTAGACCACGGACTCGCCGTCGACCGCCTCGGCGTACTCGGTGTCGGGGTTCTCGACCATGAGCCGTACGGCGGTCGGCCGGTCGTTGACCTTCAGCGTGGTGAGGCCGTACCGCTCGGCCGGCTCCCCGGTGCCGTCGATCAGCGCGAGCGCCAGCGCCTCGTTGAGGGGCACCTGAGCGTTGCTGCCCGGGCGCAGCGAGATCTCCCGCTCGCCCTGGTAGGCGCGGCCCTCCACGTACTCGTCGATCTTGACGAGCCAGGGCAGCTCCTCGGGCTTGTCGGCGGACAGGTTGTACTGCGTCATCCCACCACCGCGCCCCCCGCCCGCACCCCCCGGGGCCTGACCACCACCGGCGGCCTCACCGCCCTCACCGCCGCGCTGCCCCGTACCGCCCGACGGCATGCCGCCCGGCATCCCGCCGCCCGGCATTCCGCCTTCCGCGCCGCCCGGAGCACCGCCCCGGTTGCCCCGCAGGGACATCAGGGTCGAGTTGCCCTTGAGGCGGATGCCGACGTCGCTCAGGAAGACCCCGTCGATCGTGAGGTCGGCCGGGATGGAGTCCTTCGTGCCGTCCTTCTTGAACTCCTTCATCATCTTGTCGAAGTCGGTCTGCTTGTACTCCAGCCGTATGGAGTGCTTCACGGACGTGTCATACAGCCCGACCGTGCCCCGCACATCGTCCGTGATCGTGTCGGCTTCCACCCGCGAGGCGGAGGTGACGTACGGGGAGACCCGCGCGTCGCCGAACGCGTACAGCATCACGGCGAGCCCCGCGCACAGCGCCCCGGCGGGTTTCCAGTGGTGCCGCAGGCGTACGGGCACGCGGTCGCGCAGCCGTCGCCCGCGGGGCGTGCCGTCGACGGGGCTCACAGGTCGGTGGTGTCGTAACCGGTCAGGACCGTCACGCGCTGGCCGGAGGTGCGTTCCTGGAGTGCGGTGACCAGGTCGCTGGGCTCGGTGCCCTTCTTCATCCGGACCGTGTAGAAGACCTCGTTCAGCGCCCCGCCCCGGATCGTCTCCGTGGAGACCAGCTCGAATTCGGTCGTGTACTTGATCAGCACGTCACGGATGCCGGGGGTGTAGTCCTCGCCCGCCGGGACCTGGACCTTGACGACCTGGCGCTGCACGTTCAGCGCGAACCAGTCGAACTTGTGCATGATGACGACGACCGCGCAGATCACGACCGCGCCGACCGCGGCCAGCGTGTAGAAGCGGGCACCGCAGGCCATGCCGATCGCCATGGCCAGGAAGATGAACCCGACGTCCCGGGTCTCCTTGACCGCGTTCCGGAAGCGGACCACGGACAACGCGCCGACCAGGGAGAACGCCCGGGCCAGGTTGGACCCGACGACGAGCATGATCAGGGCGACGATCATGCCGACGATGACCAGGGTCTGGACGTAGGACTGGCTGTACGACACGTTCCGGTGGGTGTACCGGTAGACGTAACCGATGACCGTGCTCAGGACGAAGGACAGGGCCATCGCCACGACGACGTCGGCGACGCTGAACGTCCCGCTGAGTTCCTGAAGATCGAAATTCACTGTGTTCCCGCTTCGAGATGGAAGGCGGACCGGGGTGCCAGCCCGAACGCCTCGATGGACTGGACGTACTTGGAGACCCGGATGAGGCTCAGGTCGCGGCGGGCCGCGAGGTCGGTGATCCAGTGCGGGGTCCGCTCGTTGACCTTGATCTCCATCACCGACATGTGCGGCGGCACGGTGAACCGGTTCTCCGGATTCGCCTGCCCGAAGTGGAAGTCGCGGTCGCGGCCCCGGATGCGCCGGTCGAAGGTGACCCGGAGCCCGGTGTCGGCGGCGCGCCCGACCAGTGCCTCGCGCTGGTAGCCGGTCATCGCGGTGGGCCGCAGATTCAGCCGTACGACCAGGTCGAGCACCTCGTGGACGAACGCGCGCTCGTTGGGGGAGTGCTCCACCAGCTCGCGTGCGTCGCAGAGTTGACGGGCCGTCGCATACGGGAGGGTGATGCGGCGCTTCTGGGTGACCCGGTTGACGCGCTGTTTGATCTCCACGCAGACCGGGGACTCGTCCGTGACGCCGGCCGGGTCGCCGTAGTGCCTGATGCGCAGCTTGCGGCGGAACTTCAGGCCCTCGATCTTCTCCCAGTAGAACCGCAGCTCGGGGGAGTCGTAGTACAGGCTCCACACCCCGTACCCGCCGACCGGGCTGTTCAGGTCGCGGTCCATCCGCTCGCCGAGCTCGTCACGCAGTTCGGCGGCCCGCTCGACCGGGACCAGGTACTTCAGCTCGTATCTGTTGAAGGCGTGCAGCCTGCTCGCCACATGCAGCGGTGGGGGGTCGTCCGTGGCCGTGTCGGGTTGCGACACCGTGCGCCTCCTTCGTCGTCCGTGCCGGACCGGCCGGCCCGCGATACGCAACCAACGACGGATGAGGAAGCGATGAGAAACCCGGGTGTATTGCAGGAGGATTAAAGATGGCCGGAAGGTGAACACGGCGGGTGCGCAAACGGCTGTGTCCCCGGGCGGACGGCCCGGGGACACAGTGGGAGAGCGATGATCAGGCGAGCGACGCGCTCAGCGTGATCGTGGTGCCCGAAAGCGCCTGGCTGACCGGGCAGTTGGCCTTGGCGTCCTCGGCCGCCTTGACGAAGCCGGCCTCGTCCAGACCCGGCACGGTGCCCACCACGGTGAGGTGGATGCCGGTGATGCCGGTGCCCGGCTGGAAGGTGACGTCGGCCTTGGTCTCCAGCCGGGCCGGCGGGGTGCCGGCGCCGCTCAGACCGTGCGACAGCGCCATCGAGAAGCAGCTGGAGTGGGCCGCGGCGATCAGCTCCTCCGGGCTGGTCTTTCCGTTCGCCTCCTCCGCGCGGGACGGCCAGGAGACCGGGTACTCGCCGATCCCGGACGAGTCGAGGGTGACGACCCCCTTCCCCTCAAGGAGGTTGCCTTCCCATTCCGTGTGGGCGGTACGCGTGGTAGCCATGCTGGTCCCTTCGAACGGTGCGCGGTGGTACGGACACGGCGGGCACTGCGTCGTGCGCCGCCGGTGGTACGTCCTTACGCCCCCGAACCTACTGCGCCACCAGCCCCTTCGCGTCACGCGCCAGTGCGGTGAGCCGGGAGATCGCCCGGAAATACTTCTTCCGGTACCCGCCGTTCAGCATCTCGTCGCTGAACAGCCGGTCGAAGGGCAGCCCGGCCGCGAGGACCGGCACCTCCCGGTCGTACAGCCGGTCCGCGAGCACCACGAGCCGCAGCGCGGTCGACTGGTCGGGCACCGGCCGCACCTCGGTCAGGCACACCGCCTTCAGCCCGTCCGTCAGCGCCCCGTACCGGCTCGGGTGGACGCGGGCCAGGTGGTCGAGGAGCGCCGGGAAGTCGTCCAGGCTGGCGCCCGGCGTGGCGTACGCGGCCTTGGTGACCTGCTCGTCCGAGAACGGCGGCGGGGCCTCGGGCAGTCCGCGGTGGCGGTAGTCCTCGCCGTCGATGCGCAGCGGGCGGAAGTGCGCGGACAGGCCCTGGATCTCGCGCAGGAAATCGGCGGCGGCGAACCGGCCCTCGCCGAGCTTGCCGGGCAGCGTGTTGGAGGTCGCGGCCAGCGCGACGCCCTCCTCGACCAGCCGGCTGAGCAGCGAGGACACCAGCACGGTGTCGCCCGGGTCGTCCAGCTCGAATTCGTCGATGCACAGCAGCCGGTGCCCGCTCAGCGTGCGTACGGTCTGCTGGAAGCCCAGCGCGCCCACCAGGTTCGTCAGCTCCACGAAGGTGCCGAAAGCCTTCAGCGAGGGCGCGGCCGGGGTGGCGTGCCAGAGCGAGGCGAGCAGATGGGTCTTGCCGACCCCGTACCCGCCGTCGAGGTAGACCCCGCGCGGGCCGGACGGCTTGGCTTCCGCCTTCCGGCCGAACCACTTGCGCTTCCCGGACCCCGAAGCATGCGCCCCGCCCAGCCCGGCGGCGAAGTCGCTGAGCACCCGGACCGCCTCGGTCTGGCTCGGCTGGTTCGGGTCGGGTACGTACGTATCGAAACGCACCGAGTCGAAGCGCGGTGGCGGCACCATCTCGGCGACCAGACGGTCGGCGGGGACGTGCGGCTCGCGGGCGCACAGGGACAGCGGGGCCGTTTCGGCTATGGGGCTGGACCCCGGCACGGCGTGGGAGGACGACACAACCGTCAAGCTTACGACCCGTGCCAGACTGCCGGACATGCGACGCCTGTTCCCTGTGACCGACCTGACAGCGGCCGACACCTCCGGCGACTGGAGCCTGGACCGCCTCGCCGACGCCTACGCCTACCCGGCGGCGGACGGACCCTGGCTGCGCGCCAACATGGTGTCCACCCTGGACGGGGCCGCCCAGCACGACGGCCGCTCGCAGCCGATCTCCTGCGAGAGCGACATGCGGATCTTCGGCACCCTGCGCGGCCTGGCCGACGTGGTGATCGCGGGCGCCCAGACCGTACGCCAGGAGGGTTACCGCCCGGCCAGGGCGCGGGACGCCTTCGCGGCGCGGCGGGCGGCGGCCGGGCAGCCCCCGGCCCCGGCCGTCGCCGTGGTCAGCGGCAGCCTGGACCTGGACTTCTCGCTGCCGCTCTTCGTCTCGCCGCTGGTCCCGACGCTGGTGCTGACCGGGGCGGGCGCGCCCCCGGACCGGATCGAGACGGCCCGGAAGGCGGGCGCCGAGGTGGTGATCGCGGGTGAGGGCTCGCGCGTCGACCCGGCCCGCGCGGTGCGGGAGCTGGCCGGCCGGGGGCACCGGCGGCTGCTGACGGAGGGCGGGCCCCGGCTGCTCGGGCAGTTCGTGGCGGCGGGGGTGCTGGACGAGCTGTGCCTGACCCTCGCGCCGATGCTCACGGCCGGTGACGCCCAGCGGATCGCGGGCGGGCCGGCCGTTGAGGTGCCGAAACGATTCTCCCTGGCCTCGCTGCTGGAGGAGGACGGCTTCCTCTTCAGCCGTTACCGCCGGTCCTGAGGGCCCCGCCGTCCCCGTATGCCCCAGAGCTCTCCCCCTACCGCCCATGGCACCGCCCGTGCGGTGGCAATGAGCGGAATATCATGTTCCGGTTAGCGTTCCGTGGGCAGAATGGATCTCGCAGACCCCGTGCGAGCGCGGGGAAGGATGGTTTCGGCAGCGGCCCGCGACGGTCGCTGAAGAGAAGGGCTCTGTGGTGTTCACCAGCGTTTTGATGATCGAGAAGGCCCTCACCTCCGGGGACATCGAATTCGTCACCACCCTGCACGGGGAGGAGCGCATCTCCTTCGTCGTCCTCATGCAGCCGCGCGGCGACCAGGCGGACGTCCTGCTGCGGGCCATCGACGACCTGGCGATGGGCGAACTGAAGGAAGCGGCCCGCGAGAGCGAGGAGCCCGAGGGCCGCAGCGCCAGGGAGTCGGCCTCGCTCGCCCTCCAGGTCTCCCTGGAGGCCCTGCGCCAGGCGGGCTGCGAAGCCGTCGGACAGGTGATCGAGAGTCACCCCCTGGACAAGCTCACCTCGGTGGTCGAGGAGTCCGAGGCCGACGAGGTCATCGTGCTGACCGCGCCCCACTACGTCGAGGAGTTCTTCCACCGCGACTGGGCGTCCCGGGCCCGGCACAAGGTCGGCGTCCCGGTGCTCAAGCTCTTCGCGCACAGCGAATAGGCTGGGAGCCCCTACCCGTACGCACCTGGGAGAGACACGTATGGCACCCGGCATCCCCGCCGCCATGGAACGACCGCACTTCATCGGCATCGGCGGCGCCGGAATGTCGGGCATCGCCAAGATCCTCGCCCAGCGCGGCGCGAAGGTCGCGGGCAGCGACGCCAAGGAGTCCCCGACCGCCGAGGCGCTGCGCGCGCTGGGGGCGACCGTCCACATCGGGCACGCCGCCGGGCACCTGGCCGACGACGCCAGCTGCGTCGTCGTCTCCAGCGCCATCCGCGCCGACAATCCGGAGCTGGTGTGCGCCGGGGAGCTGTCCATCCCCGTCGTGCACCGCTCCGACGCCCTGGCCTCGCTGATGGGCGGGCTGCGCTCCATCGCGGTCGCCGGCACCCACGGCAAGACCACCACCACCTCGATGCTGGCCGTCGCCCTGAGCGAGCTGGACCTCGACCCCTCGTACGCCATCGGCGGCGACCTGGCGGGCCCCGGCACCAACGCCACGCACGGCGAGGGCGACCTCTTCGTCGCCGAGGCCGACGAGAGCGACCGCAGCTTCCAGAAGTACGACCCCGACGTCGCGATCGTCCTCAACGTCGAGCTGGACCACCACGCGAACTACGCGTCGATGGACGAGATCTACGAGTCCTTCGAGACCTTCGCCGGGAAGATCGTCCCCGGGGGCACGCTCGTCGTCTCCGCCGACCAGTCCGGCGCCGTCGAGCTGACCCGCCGGGTCCGTGCGGCGCTGCCCGCGCTCACCGTCGTCACCTACGGCGAGTCCGGCACCGCCGATGTGCGCGTCCACAAGATCACCCCGCGCGGCCTGACCAGCGAGGTCACGGTGATCCTCGGCGGGAAGTTCCTCACCTTCACGGTGTCCGTGCCCGGCCGCCACTACGCGCTCAACGCGGTCGCCGCCCTCGCCGCCGGCATCGCCCTCGGTATCCCCGCCCACAACCTCGCCTCGGCCCTCGGCAAGTACACCGGGGTCAAGCGCCGCCTCCAGCTCAAGGGCGAGGCGGCCGGCGTCCAGGTCATCGACAGCTACGCGCACCACCCCACCGAGATGACCGCCGACCTGGAGGCCATGCGCGGCGCCGCCACCGACGCCCGCCTCCTCGTCGTCTTCCAGCCGCACCTGTTCTCCCGCACCCAGGAGCTCGGTACGGAGATGGGCCAGGCCCTCGCCCTCGCCGACGCCTCCCTGGTCCTGGACATCTACCCGGCCCGCGAGGACCCGGTCCCCGGCGTCACCAGCGCCCTGATCATCGACGCGGCCACCGCCGCCGGCGCCGACGTCACCGCCGTCCACGACAAGGACCGGGTGCCCGAGGCCATCGCGGGAATGGCGAAGCCCGGCGACCTCGTTCTCACCATGGGAGCGGGGGACGTCACCGACCTCGGCCCGCGCATCCTGGACCACCTGTCGAGCTGAAGGAGCCACCGTGACGTACGACGTCGAGAAGCCGGACGAACAGTGGCGGGAGGAGCTCACCCCCGCCGAGTACGCGGTGCTGCGCAAGGCCGGCACCGAGCCCGCGTTCGTCGGTGAGTACACGGACACCAAGACGGAGGGCGTCTACTCCTGCCGGGCCTGCGGCGCGGAGCTGTTCCGCTCCGGCACCAAGTTCGAGTCGCACTGCGGCTGGCCGTCCTTCTACGACCCGAAGGACACCGACGCGGTCGAGCTGATCCAGGACCGCAGCCACGGCATGGTCCGCACCGAGGTCCGCTGCGCCCGCTGCGGCTCCCACCTGGGCCACGTCTTCGAGGGCGAGGGCTACCCGACCCCGACGGACCAGCGCTACTGCATCAACTCGATCTCGCTGCGGCTGACACCGGACGCCTGACCCTTCCGGCGTTACGGGGCCGGGCACGCCCGGCCCCGCAGCGCTGCTCAGCCCCGCCGCACCCGCCCCGCGATCCGCCGCCCCAGGCGGCCCAGGGTGCCGCGTTCGCGGCGGTTCCAGTCGCGGAAGGCGTCGGCCCGGGCGCTGCTGCCCGAGTGGCCGACCGCGTCCGCGACCGCCGCGATCCGGTCCGCGGGCAGCGTCCGCATCACGGGACGCAGCACCTCGTCGAGGAGTCCGGCGGCGGCCCCGGTCCATGGGGCGCCGGCGTGCGGGTGGGCCGTCCACACGGTGAAGCAGTCGGCCGCGTAGGCCGGGTCGGCGGCCAGCCGGGCCCGGACGCCGTCGCCGCGGGCGGTCCGGGCGTAGGCGGCGATCAGGTCCGCGTCCCCGCTCTGCACCAGGGCGTACAGCTCCTCGTCGGGGCGCTCCGGTGCCAGCAGCCGCCCGGCCACCGCGTCGCACGCCTGCCCGAGCACACCCGGCTCCACGGGCTCCGCCTCCGCGCGCAGCGCCCGCACCCGTTCGGCCCAGTCCGGCTCCGCCGCGCCCGAGCGCACCTCGCCGGCGAACTCAAGCAGCTGGAGCGCCGCCCGCACCCGGCCCCCGGTCTCCTGCGGGAAGCCGCGCAGCAGGTCGTGGGCCAGCTCCGGGGCCGCCCCGTCGTCGGCGCCGGCCGCGAGCGCGGCGGCCACCAGGAGGGACCAGGTGCCGGCCGCCCGGTGCGCGTCCGAGGTCGCCGCCTCAAGCAGCTGCCGGGCCTCGGCGGCCGCCGGCGCCCCCGCGTCCCACACCAGGCCCACCGCCGTCCGCAGCACCAGCGGCTCCGCGAACGGCGACACCCCGCCGGCCCGCAGAATCCGCTGGAGCGTCGCGACCCGGTCGTCGCCGCAGTCCGCCCTGGCCTCCGGCGCCCCGGCGCACATCCGCAGATGCGGCAGCGCCTGTGTGCCGGTGAACGGCAGCGGGACCCGGCTCAGCAGCCGGGCGACCCCGGCCGGATGGTCCGGCGCGATCCGGTCGAGCGCGCCCAACAGGGCCGTACGCACATCGAACTGCTCGTCCATCAGCTCAAGCAGCGCGGGCGCCCAGCCCGGGGCGCCCTCCTCGCCGCCGGTCAGCAGCGCGGGCGCGAGCCGGTCCAGCACGGAGGGCAGCAGCTCGGCGCAGTCCACCCCGAGCAGCCGGGCCACCCGCAGCAGTTGCACCGTACGGGCCACGTCCAGGCCGACTCCCGTGCCGCCCAGCTCGGTCACGATCTCCGGCCCGAGCAGCCCGGCGACGGCCGCGCCCTCCGGGCCGCTGAAGGCGGTGCGGCCGGGCAGCTCCAGCGAGCCGTTGCCGCCGCGCACCGCCTCCGTCACCAGCATCGCGGCGAGCGGGGCGGTGGTGGTCGCCGGGGAGCGGCCGTCGAGCGCCGCGAACAGTCGCCCGGCGGCGTCGAATTCGGGCCCGGAGCGGTCGTCGGTCCCGGGCGCCGTCAGCGCCTCGACCAGCCGGTGGGTCCGGGTCCCGTCCAGGGCGTACGGCCGCTCGGCGGCCCAGTCGGCGGCCGCCGCGCGCTCCTCGGTGCCGAGCGGTATGCCGGCGCACAGGGCCGTCACCGCCAGCGGCCCCGCCGCGAACGGCTCCCCGGGCAGCGCGGCCGCCTCCCGGAACAGCTCCGGCGCCCGGCCGCGCCAGATCCGGGCGGCCGTCTCGGCCCAGGTGTCGCCGACGGGCCCCTCCGGACGCGGGCCGCCGCACAGATGCACGCGCAGCCCGGGGCCCGCCAGCTCCTCGGCGTCCTCGGGCAGCACCCCGACCACCCGCCCGGCCGCCTCGCGGGGGCGGCGGGTGTACGTGGTGAAGGTCAGGTGCTCCGCGAGCCCGTCCGGCAGGGCGAGCCCGGCGAGCGCGATCCAGCGGGCGACGTCCGCGCTCTGCCGCTCGGCCAGGACGACCCGCTCCGGTCCGTCCGGTCCGTGCAGCCGGCGCAGGTCGGACAGCACCCCGGCGAGCCAGGGGCCGCGCGAGACGGCGAAGTCGTTCAACGCCTCGCGCTCGCGGGCCTCGTGGCCGGCCGGGGCGGGCAGCGCGGCGAGCGGATCGGGCAGCGGGCGGTCCGGCGTCGCGGCGGCCCAGCGGGCGGACCGGCAGGCGGTGAGCGGCAGCGTCCCCCCGGGGAGCCGGATGCCGGGCGGCAGATGGACCGCGTGGGCGTGGAAGCGTACGGCGGAGGTCCGGGGGGAGCGCACCGCTATGGTCCGGGCGAGCAGCCCGCTGCCGTCGGAGAGCAGGCTGAAGCTGTACGCCTCCGGCAGGGCGCGCAGGGCGGTGTCCGTGAGCCGGTCCGGTGTGCCGCGCGGCGCCTCGTAAGCCAGCAGCGGTCCCGCCTCGGTCAGCACGGACGCGGGTATCGAGGCGTCAACCGATGTGAACCGGGCGGTGGTTGGGCCGTCCTCGCCGGTCCCGTCCCCGTCCGCGGAGGTGTAGTGCAACTGCGCGAGGCTCATGCGTCGGCTCTCTTCGTCCCTGCCTGAAGATCCCCTGCCACCCGCACCCGCCCTCGCGGTGGCAGCGCCGTCCCGGCAGAGAGCGGCGACCCCGGCGGGGAGTGCTCCGCAGTCGCTGGGGCGACGCTATCAAGGAGCGACACGCCCTTGCGCCCCTGCGGCCGGAAGGCCGGGGGCGCGGGACACCGGCGATCCGGGCCGGACTACTCGAAGCGGGAGGTGTCGCCGGCTCCCCGGCGTACGATCTCCAGCTCGCCGCCCGAGAAGTCGATGACGGTCGTCGGCTCCGTGCCGCAGTCGCCGGAGTCGAGGACGATGTCCACCTCGTGGTCCAGGCGCTCCTTGATCTCCCAGCCCTGGGTGAGGGGTTCGGCCTCGTCGGGCAGCAACAGCGTGCTGGAGAGCAGCGGTTCGCCCAGCTCGCCCAGGAGGGCCTGCACGACCGGGTGGTCCGGGATGCGGACGCCCACGGTCTTCTTCTTGGGATGGAGGAGCTGGCGCGGCACCTCCTTGGTGGCCGGCAGGATGAAGGTGTACTGGCCGGGCGTGGCCGCCTTGACCGTACGGAACACGTCGTTGTCGATGTGCACGAACTGCCCGAGCTGGGCGAAGTTCTGGCACATCAGCGTGAAGTGGTGGCGGTCGTCGAGGTTGCGGATCGCACGGATGCGGGACAGGCCGTCCCGGCTGCCGAGCTGGCACCCGAGTGCGTAGCAGGAGTCCGTCGGATACGCGACGAGCGACCCGGAGCGGATGTTCTCGGCCACGTTGGTGATGGTGCGCTGCTGGGGATTTTCGGGGTGTACGTCGAAATACTTCGCCATCCGGCGAGTCTACGGCCGGGAGCGTGAACGGCTACCGGTGAAGCGGATTGTGTGGCTCCCGGGCGGGCAGGACAACCGGTTCGAGTGGTCGCCGCCGTTCAAACCTGCCCGGGCCCCGCGCGCGGGGCGTTGTGCAGCATGCATGATACGTGCATCGTGCACACATTCCGTGGTATATGTGTACAGAGAGGTCGTCGTTCCGTGGGGGAGGCGTACCGCAGTCGTAGGGAGCCGTGCGTGGACATGCCTGTGGACCGGATCGAGTTCGAGACGATGCTGCTCGGCCGGCACATGAGCCTGCTCACCTCGCGCGGCGGCGGCCGGCTCGACCGCAGCGCGTACATCCTCCTCAGCCGCATCCGGGTCGAGGGCCCGATGTCGATCGGCCAGCTGCACGACGCGTTCGGCCTCGACACCTCGACGCTGAACCGGCAGACCGCCGCCATGCTCCGGGCCGGTGTGGTGGACCGCATCGCCGACCCGGATGGCGGGATCGCGCGCAAGTTCGTCATCACGGACGAGGGCGAACGCCGCCTCGACCGGGACCGGGCGGAGAACCGCGAGGGCCTGCAACGCGTCCTCGCCGAGTGGACCCCGGAGGAGGCCGCCCGCTTCGCGGACGACCTGGCCCGGCTCAACCGCGACATCGAACGCCTCGACGGCAGGCCCTGGCCGCGCGACTGAGCCGGTCCCCTGCCGCCGGACGGCCCTTGCTCATAGGATCGGAGCGGTCTTCGGGGGAAACGGGGTGGGCGATCGTGGCGCGCGCGGGGGCGATACGCGGACTACGGGGATACGGAGCGCTGCTGCTGGCTCCACTGGTGCTGGCGGCCTGCGCGGGCGGCGGAACTCCGGCCGGGACCAGGAGCTCCGCGAGCGCCACCGCCGGCACCGCCCCGGCCCCCGGGCCCACGGAAACCGCCGTCATCGACGCGGACCCGGCCAAGCTGCCGGCCACCCGCGCGAAGGCGCTCCGCCTCATCCGCGAGGTCATCGCGGAGCCCGCCGCGTTCGGCCCCGCCGTGGTCGAAGGCAGCCCGTACGAGAGCGACCCGGCGACCTGGCCCGTCCTCGGCACCGACTGCGTCTGGCGGCAGGAGAAGCCGGCGGCCGACGTCCTGGCCGGCCTGAGCCGCTACTTCGAGGTGCCGGCGGCGGGCGGCAAGGGCCCACTGCGGCTCTCCGCCGTCGTCACCGTGCACCGCACCCGCGAGGACGCCCGGTGGGAGATGGCCGAGTCCCTGGAGGAGACGATGCGCTGCCCCACGCAGCAACTGCGGCAGGGCGAGTCCATCGGGTCCATGCTCGCCTCCGCCCTGGCCCGGGGGGAGTCCCAGCACAGCGCCGAGGACGTGCTGTTCGAGACCGGGGAGTACCGCAACGAGGCACTGGGCGGCGGCCCCTACCCGTACTCCTGGTATCTGTCGCAGACCCTCCGGTTCACCGTGGCCGTGACCGGCAAGGGGGCCAAGGGCTGGAGCGAGGACGAGGTCGACGCGCTGACGAACCAGGCCCACTCCACCATGCTGCGGAACCTCGAATCCGCCGTCGAGAAGCAGAGCTGAGCGAGGGACCGTGATGGAGAAGCTGCGCCCCTCCGACCCCGCCCGGATCGGCGGACACCGGCTGCTCGGGCGGCTCGGCGCCGGCGGAATGGGCGTCGTCTACCTCGGCCGCACGGACGCCGGAACCCTGGCCGCGATCAAGGTGATCCTGCCCGAATACGCCGCCGACGACGCCTTCCGGACCCGCTTCCGGCGCGAGGCCGAGGCCGCCCGCAGGGTGGACAGCCCCTGGGCCGTGCCGGTCTCCGGCGCGGACACGGAGGGCGAACGGCCCTGGCTGGCCACCGCGTTCGTGCCCGGGCCCACGCTGTCGGAGGCCGTCGCCCGCTGCGGCCCGCTGCCGGCCCGGGGCGTCCGGGTGCTCGGCCGGCTGCTCGCCCGCGCGCTGGCCGCCGTCCACGCGGCGGGGCTCGTGCACCGCGACGTCAAACCGGGCAACGTCCTGCTCACGGTCGACGGTCCGCGCCTGATCGACTTCGGCATCGCGCGGTCCGCCGACGCCACCGCGCTCACCGGCACCGGCCTGGTGGTCGGCACCCCGGGCTTCCTCTCCCCGGAACAGGCCACCGGAGGCGGCACCGAGGCGGGCCCCGCGAGCGACGTCTTCTCCCTCGGCTGCCTCCTGGCGTACGCCGCGACCGGGCGTCCGCCGTTCGGCAGCGGAGCCGCCGACGCCCTGCTCTACCGCACCGTCCACAAGGCACCCGGCCTCGCGGGCATCGACGACCCCGAACTCCGCGCCCTGCTCGACGCCCTGCTCGCCAAGGAGCCCGGGGCCCGCCCCACCGCCGCCGCACTCGACACCCGGATCACCGAGGACCTGCCCGACGGCTCCGTCGACTGGCTGCCGGCCGGCATGGCGGCCCTGGTGGCGGAACGCTCCGCCGCCCTGCTCGGCCTGCCCGGTGTCGACCCGACGCTCGCCGACGGCGCCACGCGATCCGGACCCGGCCGGCGCAAGGCCCTGCTGATCGCGGGCGCGGGGCTCGTGGCCGCGGCCGGCGGCGGGTTCGCCGTACGGCAGTGGCTGCGCGACGACAGCGCCGCACCGGCGGCGGCCGCCGGCGAACGGGCCTGGACCATCGGGCTGCAAGCCGACCTGTCCGGCCCGCGGAGCGCCGCGGGCCGGGCCCAGGAGCGCGGGGTCCGGCTCGCCGTCGAGCAGTTCAACGCCCGTGCGGACAAGCCCTTCACCCTCACCGTCGAGGTCCGCGACGACGGGGGAGACCCCGCCCGCGGAGTGCGGGCCGCCACCGGGTTCGCGCGCAACCGCGACGTACTCGCCGTGGTCGGCCCGACCGGTGACGCCGTGACGGAGGCCGTGCTCGGCACCTACGACGAGGCCATGCTGCCGGTCCTCACCGTGTCCTCGCTCCAGCTCACCTACGCGGCCCGGGCCAGGAAGTCCTTCTTCCAGGCCGCCCCCGCCGACGGCGTCCTGGCCCAGCCGGTCATCCGGCGGCTGGTCCTGCGGCCCGAGGTCGAACGGCTCGGCGTCCTGCTCGACCGGGCCGGCGGGCACTCCGCGTACCAGGTCGGCTATCTGACCAACATGCTGACCGGGCAGCTCACCACCGGGACCACCTACCCGCGCGTGGTCCCGGCCGGCACCCGGGACCTGGCACCCGTGATCGCGGACATGCTCGCGCACGCCAGCGACGCCCTCTTCTACGCCGGTGACGCGGCCGGCGCCGCCCGTACCGCCCGTGCCCTCGCCGGCACCTCGTTCAAGGGGCCCCGGATGGCCCTGCACACGGCCATGAACCCGGCCTTCCTCAAGGACGCCGGACCGGCCGCCGATGACTGGGAGTTCACCGCGCCCTTCATCGACCCGGCGGCACCCGCCGCCAAGAAGTTCGCCGCCGCCCACCGCGCCGCCTACGACGCCGCCCCCGCCCACTGGGCCGCCGAGGCGTACGACGCGGCCGGCCTCGCGATCGCCGCCGTGACCGCCCTCGCCGGGACGGCGCCCGGCAAGCCGAAGCGCCCGTCGCGCGGCGCACTCGTCGCGAAGATCGCCGCGTCCACGTACCAGGGCGTCTCACGCGCGTACGTCTTCGACGAGAACCACCGGATCAAGGGCGACGACGCCTACCTCTACGGGGTGCGCGACGGGCACTACGCCTACCTCGGCGCCGCACCGAAGGCCACGGCCTGATCCCGCATGCGACCGCTCACCCCGGACGACCCGCGCACCATCGGCGCCTACCGCACCCTCGCCCGGCTCGGCGCCGGCGGCATGGGCGTCGTCTATCTGGCGCGTACGGCCGGAGGCGCGCTCGCCGCCGTGAAGGTGATCCACGCCGAGCATGCCGCCGACCCCGGATTCCGGGCCAGGTTCCGGCGCGAGGCCGAGGCCGCGGCACGGGTCACCGGCCCCTGGACGGTCCCGGTGACCGGGGCGGACACCGAGGCCCGTGAGCCCTGGCTGGCCACCGCCTTCGTGCCCGGCCCCTCCCTCGGAGAAGCCGTCGGGACCGGAGGGCCGCTGCCCGTCGCCACGGTCCGGGCACTCGGCGCGCGGCTGGCAGAAGCGCTCGGCGCGGTGCACGCGGCCGGCCTCGTGCACCGCGACGTCAAGCCCGGCAACGTCCTCCTCGCCCTCGACGGGCCCCGCCTCATCGACTTCGGCATCGCCCGCCACGAGGGCGCCACCGCGCTCACCGCCACCGACGTGGTGATCGGCACACCCGGCTACCTGGCCCCCGAACAGGCCGTGGCGGGGCCGGTCGGGCCCGGCTGCGACGTGTTCTCGCTGGGCTGCGTGCTGGTGTACGCGGCGACGGGCCGGCGCCCGTTCGGGGACGGCACCCCGGCCGGGGTGCTCTTCCGCACGGTGCACCAGGAACCGGACCTGGACGGGCTGCCGGCCACGCTGCTGCCCCTGATCACCGCCTGCCTGGCCAAGGACCCGGCCGACCGGCCCGGCGCCGGGGAGATCGCGCGGTCCCTCGCGGACGGTCCCGGTGACTGGACGGTGCCCGGCCTCCCCGCCACGGTCGCCGCCCGCTCCGCCGCCGCCCTCGCCCTCCCCGACCCCGAACCGCCCCCCGCCACCCCGGACCCCGGGCCACGGCGCCCCACCCGGCGGCGCCTGCTCACCGCCGGAGCGGCCGGCGCCGTCGCCCTCGCGGGCGGGGGGACCGTCGCCTGGGTGGCCGCCACCCGGCGCGGCGGCACCGGAAAGGCACCCGGCCCCCTTCCCGCGTACCGCATCGCCCTGCACGCGGACCTGACGGGAACGGGCCGCGACACCGGCCTCGCCCACCGGCGCGGGGCCCTCCTCGCGATCGACGCCCACAACTCCCGTACCGACAAGACCTTCACGCTCGCGCTGCGCACCGAGGACGACGCCGGGGACCCCGGCCGCGCCCGCCGGGCCGCCGACCGGATCACCGCCGACCCCCGGGTGCTCGCCGTCATCGGCCCCACCGCGGAGGCCGTGGACGCCGGGATCGCCGGCCGTTACGAGAAGGCGCGCCTCGCCCAGATCGTCGTCGCGGCCGGCTCCTCCGGCGCCGATGTGGCGACCACCCGGTCCCTGTGCGTACTGCGGCCGCTCGACCCGGTGCTGGTCATCGGGCTGATCTCCTACCTGGCCCGGGTCCGGCCGACCGACCACGTCGTCCTCATCGAGGACCGCGCGGACGCGCAGAACAGCTGGGCGATCAGGGACCTGCTGCCGAAGGCGCCGGCCTACGGGGTCAGCTACACCACGGAGACCGTCGCGGCCACCGCCCGCACCTTCGCCCCCGCCGCCCGTGCCGTGGTCGCCGCCGGGGCGGGCGCGGTCGTCTACGCCGGATCGTCCGCCGCCCGGGGCGCCCGCTGCGCCAAGGACCTCGCCGCCGCCGGATTCACCGGCACCGGGACGTCGCTCGGCCCCGTACTCGCCCCGGCCTTCCTCCGGGACGCGGGCGCGGCCGGCGAGGGCTGGGTCTTCGCCGAGGCGTACACCGACCCGACGGCCCTGCCCGCCGCCGAGGCGTTCACCGCCGCCCACCGCGAACGGTTCGGTGCGCCGCCCGCCACCTGGGCCGCCGAGGCGTACGACGCGGTGGGCCTGATCGCGCGGGCCGCCCGCACCACCAGCGCCGTCGACGCCCCGCGCGACGGGGTGGCCGGGAGAATCCTGAGCACCGGATACCAGGGCATCACCCGGAAGCTGTCCTTCTCCGCCTCGACCCACCAGGTGCTGCCCCGGCCGGGCATCTTCCTCCACCGGGTCGACGGGGGACGCACCCGCTTCCTCGGGCTCAGCACCTCGGTGTGAAGCGCAGCTGCGGCCCCGCTTAAGAAAACCTCGATGGACCTGGGGCGCGGGGTACGGCAGATTTCTCCGTGACGGCGGAGGATGGTGCGCGGCAGCCGGTACGAGCGCGCTGCCATGCCGTCCCTCTCATCCTTCCCCGGGCCGCAGGCTTCCTCAGACATGCCCCCGGCCCGGGGAGCTCAACGCCGTACAGGGAGCCGCAGCCGTGAAGGCACTCGTGAAGCAGAAGGCCGAGCCCGGACTCTGGCTGATGGACGTCCCCGAGCCGGAGACCGGCCCCGGCGACGTACTGATCAAGGTCCTGCGCACCGGCATCTGCGGGACCGACCTGCACATCCGCAACTACGACGGCTGGGCGCAGCAGGCCATCAGCACCCCGCTCGTCCTCGGCCACGAGTTCGTCGGCGAGGTCGCCGCGATCGGCGCGGACGTGGTCGACATCGCCGTCGGCGACCTGGTCAGCGGCGAGGGCCACCTCGTCTGCGGCAAGTGCCGCAACTGCCTGGCCGGCCGCCGCCACCTCTGCCGCTCCACGCTGGGCCTCGGCGTCGGCCGCGACGGCGCCTTCGCGGAGTACGTCGCGCTGCCCGCGTCCAACGTGTGGGTGCACCGGGTCCCCGTCGACCTCGACGTCGCCGCGATCTTCGACCCGTTCGGCAACGCCGTCCACACCGCGCTGTCCTTCCCGCTCGTCGGCGAGGACGTCCTGATCACCGGTGCAGGCCCGATCGGCATCATGGCCGCCGCCGTCGCCAAGCACGCCGGCGCCCGCAACGTCGTGATCACCGACGTCAGCGAGGCCCGCCTCGAACTGGCCCGCAAGGTCGGCGTCAGCCTGGCGCTCAACGTCGCCGAACACACCATCGCCGACGGCCAGAAAGAGCTGGGCCTGCGCGAGGGCTTCGACATCGGCCTGGAGATGTCCGGCCGCCCCGAGGCGATGCGCGACATGATCGCCAACATGACGCACGGCGGCCGGATCGCCATGCTCGGACTCCCCGCCGAGGAGTTCGCCGTCGACTGGGCCCGGATCGTCACCTCCATGATCACGGTCAAGGGCATCTACGGCCGTGAGATGTACGAGACCTGGTACGCCATGTCCGTCCTGCTGGAGGGCGGTCTCGACCTCGCCCCCGTGATCACCGGCCGGTACGGCTACCGCGACTTCGAGGCGGCCTTCGACGACGCGGCGAGCGGACGCGGCGGCAAGGTCATCCTCGACTGGACCGTCTGACCTCCTCACCTCCCTAAGGAATCCGGCATGTTCGACTCCGTACGCGACGATCTGCGCACCACCCTCGAAGAGATCGAGGCGGCCGGGCTGCACAAGCCCGAGCGCGTCATCGGCACCCCGCAGTCCGCGACCGTGGCCGTCACCGCCGGGGGCCGCCCCGGCGAGGTGCTGAACTTCTGCGCCAACAACTACCTGGGTCTCGCCGACCACCCCGAGGTGATCGCCGCCGCCCACGAGGCGCTGGACCGCTGGGGCTACGGCATGGCCTCGGTCCGCTTCATCTGCGGCACCCAGGAGGTCCACAAGGAGCTGGAGCAGCGGCTCTCCGCCTTCCTGGGCCAGGAGGACACGATCCTCTACTCCTCCTGCTTCGACGCCAACGGCGGCGTGTTCGAGACGATCCTCGGCGCCGAGGACGCGGTCATCTCCGACGCCCTCAACCACGCCTCGATCATCGACGGCATCCGGCTGTCCAAGGCCAAGCGCTTCCGTTACGCCAACCGGGACATGGCCGACCTGGAGAAGCAGCTCAAGGAGGCGTCCGGGGCCCGGCGCCGGCTGATCGTCACCGACGGCGTCTTCTCCATGGACGGTTACGTCGCACCGCTGCGCGAGATCTGTGACCTGGCCGAGCGCTACGACGCCATGGTCATGGTGGACGACTCGCACGCCGTGGGCTTCGTCGGCGCCGGCGGGCGCGGTACGCCGGAGCTCCACGGCGTCATGGACCGCGTCGACATCATCACCGGCACCCTCGGCAAAGCGCTCGGCGGCGCCTCCGGCGGTTACGTGGCGGCCCGCGCCGAGATCGTCGCCCTGCTGCGCCAGCGCTCGCGCCCGTACCTCTTCTCGAACTCGCTCGCCCCGGTCATCGCCGCCGCCTCGCTCAAGGTCATCGACCTCCTGGAGTCCGCCGGCGACCTGCGCGAGCGGCTCAACGCCAACACCGCGCTCTTCCGCACCCGGATGACCGAGAACGGCTTCGACATCCTGCCCGGCGACCACGCCATCGCCCCCGTCATGATCGGGGACGCGGCGAAGGCGGGCCGGATGGCGGAGCTGCTCCTGGAGCGCGGTGTGTACGTGATCGGGTTCTCGTACCCGGTCGTCCCGCAGGGCGCGGCCCGCATCCGCGTCCAGCTCTCCGCGGCGCACTCCACGGAGGACGTGAACCGCGCGGTCGACGCGTTCATCGCGGCGCGCGCCGAGCTGGAGGGCTGAGGGCGGTCCCAGGACGGTCGCGGGGGCGGTCGGGGCGCCCCCGCGACCGTCCTGGGACCTGGGACAATGGGCACATGATCGATGCCCGGCGGCTGCGCGTCCTGCGTGCCGTGGCGGACCACGGCACGGTGACCGCCGCGGCCGCCGCGCTGTATCTGACCCCGTCCGCCATCTCCCAGCAGCTCGCCGCCCTGGAGCAGGAGACCGGCCACCGGCTGGTCGAACGCGGCTCGCGCGGGGCCAGGCTCACCCCGGCCGGCGAGATCCTGCTCACCCACGCCAACGCGGTCCTGGCCCAGCTGGAACGGGCGGAGGCCGAGCTCGCCGCGTACGGCTCCGGCGAGGCCGGTACGGTCACGGTCGCCGCGTTCGCCACCGGCATCGGCCTGGTGCTCGCCCCCGCCATCGCCGCGCTGGGCCGGACCGCCCCCGGCATCAAGGTCCGCGTCCAGGACGCCGAGGGCGACGCGAGCGTCCCCATGGTCCTGGACCGGCAGGTCGATGTGGCCGTCGCCGTCGAATACCGGGGCGCCCCCGGCGAGGACGACCGCCGGCTCACCCGCGTCCCCCTCTACTCCGAGCCGTTCGACGCGGTGCTCCCGGTGGGCCACCGGCTGGCGGGCCAGGAGCAGGTGGCCGTCGCCGAGCTGGCCAAGGACGCCTGGATCGGGCCGTACCCGGGCAACCCCTGCCACGATGTGGTGGTCCTGGCCTGCGAGTACGCCGGTTTCGCACCGAACCTCGAACACTCGTCGGACGACTTCCACGCGGTCGTCGCCCTCGCCGGAGCGGGCGCCGGAGTGGCCCTGGTGCCGCGCACCGCGCTCCGAGGCATGCCTCTGACCGGTGTGGTGGTCCGCCCGGTCCGCGGGACCGCCCCCACCCGCCGGGTCTTCGCGGCGGTGCGCCGGGGCGCCGAGGCCCACCCGCTGATCGCACCGGTCCTGGAAGCGCTGGCGGGCGCGGCGGGCTGAGGGCCCTCCGGTCGGTGTCCTCGACCAGCTCGAAGCCGAGGGCCCGGTGCGGAAGGAAAGGGCCTCCCCGCCCGTGCGCACCGCCTCGCCGGCGGGCAGGATGGGAGGGCCGTTCCGTGCCGTCAGGAGGCCCGCATGCCCACGAACCAGCCCGTGCCGTTCACCGCCGACGACTACCGGGCCAGGATGGCGCGGGCCGCCGAGAGCGCCGCCGCGGCCGGGCTCGCCGGGGTGCTGGTCGCGCCCGGCCCCGACCTGGTGTACCTGACGGGCTATCAGCCGACCGCGATCACCGAACGCCTCACCCTGCTCGTCCTCGCGGCGGACCGGGACCCCGTGCTCGTCGTGCCGACGCTGGAGGCGCCGGACGCGGCGAAGGCCGTCGGCGCCCCCGCCCTGACCCTGCGTGACTGGACGGACGGCAAGGACCCGTACGAGGTCACCGCCCCGCTGCTGGACGCGCGGGGCCGGTTCGGGATCAGCGACAACGCCTGGGCGATGCACCTGCTCGGCCTCCAGCAGCGGCTGCCCGGTTCCTCGTACGCCTCGCTCACCCAGGCGCTCCCGATGCTGCGCGCGGTGAAGGACGCCCACGAGCTGGACCGGATCGCCGCCGCCGGGGCCGCCGCCGACGCCGCGTACGAGGAGATCCTGAAGGTCCGCTTCGCCGGCCGGAAGGAGACCGAGGTCGCCGCCGACCTGGCCCGGCTGCTCACCGGACACGGGCACTCCCAGGTCGACTTCACCGTGGTCGGCTCCGGCCCCAACGGGGCCAACCCGCACCATGAGGCGGGGGAGCGCACCATCGAGCACGGCGACATGGTCGTCCTCGACTTCGGCGGCCTCAAGCACGGCTACGGCTCCGACACCTCCCGTACCGTCCATGTCGGCGAGCCCACCGCCGAGGAGCAGCGGGTCCACGACATCGTCCGCGAGGCGCAGCAGGCGGGCTGTGCGGCGGTGCGCCCCGGCGTCGCCTGCCAGGAGATCGACCGGGCCGCCCGCGCGGTCATCACCGAGTTCGGCTACGGGGAACGCTTCATCCACCGCACCGGCCACGGCATCGGCGTCACCACCCATGAACCGCCGTACATGATCGAGGGCGAGGAGCAGCCGCTGGTGCCCGGCATGTGCTTCTCGGTGGAGCCCGGCATCTATCTGCCGGGCCGGTTCGGCGTCCGCATCGAGGACATCGTGACCGTCACCGAGGACGGCGGGCGCCGGCTCAACGCCACCGCCCGCGAACTCGCGATCGTGGAGTAGCCCGGCGGCCCTTCGCCTCAGTCGTCGGCGAGGACCACACAGGACTCCGGCGGCAGGTGCAGCATCCCGTCCGGGCCCGGCGGGTCCACCGGCAGCCACGCGGCGAGCACCCGCCCCGGACCGCCCCGGTGCCGCCCGTTGCCCAGCGGGATCGCGGCCGGCTCCCCGGCGAGGTTGACCGCGATCCGCAGGTCGCCCCGGCGCACCGCGAGCCACCGAGCCCCGTCGTCGTACGCCGCCTTGACGCTCGCCAGGTCCGGGTCGCGCAGGTCCGGCAGGGTGCGGCGCAGGGCGATCAGCTCGCGGTACCAGGCGTACAGCCGGGCGTGCGGTTCGTGGCGGAGCTCGTCCCAGTCCAGGCAGGAGCGGGCCCGGGTGGCCGGGTCCTGCGGGTCCGGGATGTCCTCCTCCGCCCACCCGTGCGCCCCGAACTCCCGCCGCCTGCCCGTGCGTACGGCCTCCGCCAGCTCCGGGTCGGTGTGGTCGGTGAAGAACTGCCACGGGGTGCGGGCGCCCCACTCCTCGCCCATGAACAGCATCGGCGTGAAGGGGCCGGTCAGCACGAGGGCCGCCGCGCAGGCCAGCAGCCCGGGGGAGAGGGAGGCGGCGAGCCGGTCGCCGAGGGCCCGGTTGCCGATCTGGTCGTGGGTCTGGGCGTAGCCGACGAAGCGGTGGGCGGCGCTGCGGGTGACGTCGACGGGGCGGCCGTGCGTGCGCCCCCGGAAGCCGGAGTACGTGCCGTTGTGAAAGAAGGCGCTCGTCATCGTCTTGGCGAGCCCGGCCAGCGGGGCGGCCGCGAAGTCCGCGTAGTAGCCCTGGGACTCGCCGGTGAGCGCGGTGTGCAGGCAGTGGTGGAAGTCGTCGTTCCACTGCGCGTGCAGCCCGAGCCCGCCCTCCTCGCGCGGGGTCGTGGTGCGCGGGTCGCACAGATCGGACTCCGCGATCAGCGGCAGCGGGCGCCCCAGCCCGGCGGCGAGCGCGTCGGCCCCGGCGGACAGCTCCTCCAGGAAGGTCAGCGCCCGGGTGTCGGCCAGGGCGTGCACCGCGTCGAGCCGCAGCCCGTCCAGCCGGTAGTCCCGCAGCCAGGCGAGCGCGCTGCCCAGCAGATACGCCCGCACCTCGTCGGAGCCCGGCGCGTCCAGATTGACCGCCGCGCCCCACGGGGTGTGGTGCGTCTCGGTGAAGTACGGGCCGAACGCGGGGAGGTGGTTCCCGGACGGGCCCAGGTGGTTGTGGACGACGTCCAGGACGACGGCGAGCCCCAGACCGTGCGCCGTGTCGACAAAGCGCTTGAGTCCCTCGGGCCCGCCGTACGGCTCGTGGACGGCCCACAGCGACACCCCCTCGTACCCCCAGCCGTGCACCCCCGGGAACGGGCACACCGGCATCAGCGACACATGGGTGACGCCCAGCTCCGCGAGATGGCCGAGCCGGGCCGCCGCCGCGTCGAAGGTGCCCTCGGCGGTGAACGTGCCGATGTGCAGCTCGTACAGGACCGCCCCGGGCAGCTCGCGCCCCGCCCACTCCGAGCGCCAGGCGTACGCGTCGTGGTCGACCACCGCCGACTCGCCGTCGGGGCCGTCCGGCTGGCGGCGCGAGCGGGGGTCGGGGCGCACCGGACCGCCGTCCAGGGCGAAGCCGTAACGGTCGCCGTCGGCGGCCTGTGCCTCGGCGGTCCACCAGCCGGGCCGGTCCGGATCGGGCGCCATGGGCCGCAGTTCGCCCGTCAGCCGCAGCGCGGCCGACCCCGCATCGGGTGCCCATACCTCGAACAACATGCAGCACTCCCTCGCTCCCGGGGCCCGGTCGCCCCGGCCCATGGTGCTACGGAGGCGAGGCGCCCGTCAGTCGTCCCACACCATGTCGAAGGCGCGCTCGAAATTGACGTAGCCCAGCCGGGCGAACGCCTTCGCCATCGGAACGTTGCCGAGGTCCGTCGCCGCCCGGATGCGCTGCACACCGTCCTGTGCGGCCAGTATCCGCGTCCCCTCGGCGAGGATGTCGTCGATGTGGCCGTGACCGCGGTGGGCGGGCAGCACACCGATGTACGCGATGACCGGGTTGTAGTCATTACGGGCCGGGATCACGAAGCCGACCGGCTCGCCGTCCGGCAGCTCCGCGACGCGCCACCACTCCCGGGGCGTCGCATACCCGGCCAGCTCCTCGTCGTAATGCTTCTCGGCGGCCTGGCACGGCGTCAGGCCGGACGCCAGGTCCTGCCGCCCGTGCGCGTCGAGGGTCCCCTCCATCACGGACGTCATCAGCGCCAGCAGGTCCTCGCGCCCCGCCACCGGCCGGAACCGCAGCCGCCCGCTCGCGGCCGGCACCGGGG
Organism: Streptomyces sp. NBC_00726; assembly: GCF_045161735.1. Classification (NCBI taxonomy): domain Bacteria; kingdom Bacillati; phylum Actinomycetota; class Actinomycetes; order Kitasatosporales; family Streptomycetaceae; genus Streptomyces; species Streptomyces sp. NBC_00726. Next base: position 5,620,708 of record NZ_CP108983.1, read on the forward strand.
TCCCCGCCCGCCACTCCAGGCGCAGCCGCTCCACGAGCATCCGGGCGCCGGTGCGCTCCATGACCCGGATGCGGGCCTCGACGGCCTCCCGGACGGCCGGGTCCTCGCGCCAGCCGGCCGGCACGAACCGCCCGTACTCGGGGCGCGGCGCCCCGGCCGGGACGACGGCGGCCGTGGCGGTCTCGACCAGGCGCAGCCCGGCCTCCTCGCGCTCGGCGGGCGGCAGGGTGTCGTCCAGGTCGAAGAAGTCGAGCAGCAGCGGCGCCGCGCCGTCCCTGCTCCACCACGCGACCCGCGCCACCACGCGGTCACCGCGCAGCGCCACCCACATCCATTCCGGGCGGCGGCGGCCCGTGGCGAGATCGTCGGCCAGCTCGTGGTCGAGGACATACGGGAGTCCGAGGAAGAGCTTCAGCTCCTCGGGGCCGGTCAGCGGACGGATGGTCGGATCAAGCGGTGCGTCGGGCACTGAACTCCCAGCTCGTACGAGCACGCCACGGCGGTCACCGGGCGGCGGCGGCCGACCCTAGTAACGTTCCACCGGGGCCGCCCCCGGTTATCCGGTGCAGGTCAGAGGTGCCGGAAACCGGGGTTCATCTGGACACCCCGGGGCCGTCCGGCCGACAATCGAGCCGTGACGTCCCCGTTCGAGTACCACACGCCCACCGCGCGCCTGTCCGACGCGCAGCGCGACCGCGTCCTCGGCGTGCTCAGGGAGGGCGCCGCCCAGGGCAAGCTCTCCCAGGACACCTTCATGCGGCGCATGGAGGTGGCGCTGACGACCAGCCGCCCCGAGGAGCTGGAAGCCCTCACCAAGGACCTGGAACGCGACGGCCGTTGGTCGCGCCGGCTGCTGCGCGTCGTCGGCGGGGTCTCCGGCTTCCCCGAGCGGGTCCGCCGGGCGTGGCGGGCGGAGCGGCTGCCGAAGCTGCTGCTGCCCGCCCCCAGCCCGCACCCCCTGCTCATCGGCCGCGACCCGGGCAACGGACTGCGGCTCAGCCACGAGACCGTGTCCCGGATGCACGCGGAGCTGACCGCGCACGGCGACCGCTGGCTGCTGCGGGACCTCGGCTCGACCAACGGCACCTGCGTCAACGGGCAGCGGGTCACCGGCACGGTCCCGGTGCGCGAGGGCGACCAGGTCAGCTTCGGCCGCATGATGTTCCGGCTCTCCGCCCCGGCGCTCCGGCCGCCCGCCTGACGCACCCGGTCACGTCTGCTGGTGCAGCCCCCGGCCGGCCAGGGTGAGGAACGATTCGCCGACCGCCTCGGAGAGCGTGGGGTGCGGGTGGATGTGCCGGGCCACGTCGAAGGGCTCCGCGTCCCAGCCGACGATCAGCTGGGACTCGGCGATCATCTCCGAGACGTGCGGCCCGACCAGATGCACGCCGAGCACCCGTCCGTCCCGCTCGGCGACCACCTTCACCAGACCGCCCTGCCCGTGCACCATCCCCTTGGCGACGGCGGTCAGCGGCATGGTGTTCACCACGACGTCGTGGCCCGCGTCGCGCGCCGCCGCCTCGGACAGCCCCACCGCCGCCGTCTGCGGCGCCGAGTACGTGACCCGGGGCACCGCGTCGTAGTCCACCGCCGTCGTACGGCGCCCCGCCAGGGCCTCCGCGGCCAACAGCCCCTCCGCGAACGAGGCGTGGGCCAGACCGAGGGACGGCGGCGGCAGCAGGTCCCCGACCACGTGGACGCCCGGCACCGGGGTCTCAAGGCGCGACCGGTCCGCCGGTGCCACGTACCCCCGCGCGTCGGTGGCCAGTCCGGCTGCGGCGAGCCCCAGCCCGTCCGTCACCGGCACCCGGCCCACCGCCACCAGCAGCCGGCGCGCCTCCACCGTCACGGTCTCGCCGCGCGGGGTGCGGAGCGTGGCCCGTACACCGTCGTCCAGGAGCGCGGTCTCCAGCAGCCGCGTCCCCGTCCGCACGTCGACACCCCGCTTCCTCAGCCCCCGGGTCAGATGGCGGGACACCTCCGCGTCCTCCAGCGGAACCAGCCGGTCCGCCGCCTCCACCAGGGTCACCCGCGCCCCCATCGACCGGTGCAGCGAGGCGTACTCCACGCCGATCGCCCCGCCGCCCAGCACCAGCACCGATTCCGGAAGACCCGGCGCGAACAGCGCGTCGTCACTGGTCACCACACGCCGCCCGTCCGCCGGCAGGTCCGGCAGCATCCGGGGCCGCGAGCCGGTCGCGAGGACGATGCCGCGCCGGGCGGCCACCTCCCCGTACCCCTCGATCCGCACCGAGCGCGGCCCGGTCAACTCGGCGCTGCCCGCCACCACTTCCACTCCGGCGTGAGCCAAATGGGCCCGCACGCCCCGGTGGTTGCGGGCCACGATGTCGTCGCGGGTGGCGACCAGCGCCGGCCAGTCCACCGACTCCAGCACCGCCTTCACACCCCACCGCTCACGCGCCTCCGCGATGCCGTCGACCAGTTCGGCCGCGTGCAGCATCGCCTTGCTCGGGACGCAGCCCCGGTGCAGACAGGTCCCGCCCACCTTGTCGCGCTCCGCGAGCAGCACGCTCAGCCCGAGCCCGGCCGCCCGCAGCGCCGTCGAATAACCCCCGGTCCCGCCGCCGATCACGACGACGTCCGCTTCCCCCACCCGCTGGTCCTGTGTCATGGCTCCCACCCTCCGCCCGGTCCTTGCCATGAGTCCAAGGCAATGTTTGTGTGGTTTCCATGCACGGAGCGCATGGGAAGAGGGCGCGGTGAGCCTGCGGCAGATGGAGTACTTCGTCACCGTGGTCGAGGAGGTGTCCTTCACCCGGGCCGCCGAGCGGCTCCACGTCACGCAGCCCGCGCTCTCCCACCAGATCAAGGCCCTGGAACGGGCCGTCGGCGGGCCGCTGCTCGAACGGCTGCCGCGCGGGGTGCGGCTCACCGCGATGGGCCGCGCGTTCCTGCCGCACGCCGAACGCTCCGTGCGCAGCGCCGCCCAGGCCCGCCGCGCCGCGCGCGCCGCGGCCGGTGCGCGGGGCGGCGAACTCCACATCGCCACCGTCCACGCCATCGCCGTCGGCATCCTCCCCGACGTCTTCGCCCGCTGGCGGACCGCCCACCCCGGAGTCGCCCTCGTCCTGCACGAGTACGCCACCACCGAGGCCCTGGAGGACCGGATCGAACGCGGCACCGCCGACCTCGCCGTCGGCCCGCCGCCCGCCCGCTGGAGCGGCCCGGTCGTCCCCGTCGGCGCGGAGGACATCGTCCTCGTCGTCCCCTTCGACGACCCCCTCGCGGGGCGCGCCTCGGTCCGCCTCCAGGAACTCGCCGACCGCTTCTGGGTGCGCTGCGCCATGGAACCGCTCGTGGACGGCACCCCGTTCCTCGACCTCGCCTGCGCCCGGGCCGGATTCGTCCCCCGCACGGCGGTCCGCACCGAGCACACGTCGACCGCGGTACGCATGGCGGCGGCCGGCGTCGGCGTCGCCACCGCGCCCGCGCACGTCGTACGGGGAGCGGTCGGCGAGGACTGCGCGGTGCTCACCGTGGACCCGCCGTGGGCCCGCCCCCTCGCGGTCTTCTCCCGGGTGGAGCAGACCGGCGCGGCCGCCGCCTTCACCGAACTCCTGACCACGACCTGGCCGCCCGGACCACGGACCGGCGGCTGAGCGGGACGTCGTCACCGGCCCCCGCGATGTCACCCGAACGGGTGCGCGCCGACTGCGACGGGACCGTTCAGGTGATGGCCTGAGGGGACCCGCGCCGCGCACCGGCGCACCGACCCGCCCCGGGGGAACGCCATGCAGGCCGACGCACCCCGAGACATACCGGCCCCGACCGCCTCGCCCGAGCCCCGCCGCCGGTCCACGCGCCCCCGCACCGGTCCCAGCCTCCTCGCGCCCGGCGCGGCCCACGACCCGTACCGCTTCTACGGGATGCTGCGCGAGCGCTATCCGCTGAGCTACGACGCGCCCCTCGGCGCCTGGCTGATCAGCCGGTACGACGATGTGACCGCCGTGCTCACCGACCCCCGGTTCACCGGCTTCCCGCAGGACGGGGCGCCCCGGGGCGGGCCCGCGCCGCTCGGCCTGTGCCACGGCAGCCCGCGCTGTCTGCCCGCCGACCGGTACACCGTGGTGACCGGCACGGTCCCGGACGGGCTCGCCGAACGCGTGGAACGCACCGCCTATGTGCTCGCCCGGCGGATCGCCCGCTCCACCCGCGCCGACCTGGTCGAGGAGTTCTGCCGCTGGCTGCCCGCCGCGCCCGCCGGTGACGGGCCCTGCGCCCGGGACACCGCCCTGCGCCGGACCGCGCTCGCCTCGCTCCTCGCCAACCTGCTGGACGCCCCCGACCTGCTGGCCGCCCTGCGCGTCGAACCCGCGCTCGCCGGCCGGGCCTGGACCGAGTCGCTGCGCCGCGACCCGCCGGTCCAGGTCGTCCTGCGCCGCACGGTCGCCGAAGTCGCGCTCAGCGGCGGCACCCTCCCCGCGCGGGCGCCCGTCGCCTGCCTCGTCGGGGCCGCCGCCCGCGACCCCGGGCGGTTCGCCGCCCCGGACGCCTTCGACCCGTTCCGCCCGGACCAGGACCGCACGCTGACCGGCCCGGCGGGCTGCCCGGCCGTGGCGCTCAGCCGCCTGGAGGCCGAACAGGGGCTGCGCGCCCTGCTCGACGCGATGCCCGGGCTCCGCTGGGCGGAGGGCTTCCGCCCGGCCGCCACGGGCCTGCTCACCCGGGGCCCGCGCTCCCTCCTCGTCCGGCCGGGCTGAGCCTCAGCCCCGTACGAGCAATGCCACCGGCCGGTCCGCGAACAGCTCCGCCACCTCCGCCGTGCCGCCCGTGAACTCCCGGCCCGGCGTGAGGAGATCCCGCCACACGCCCTCGTCCGGCAGGGCCAGCCGCGTCCCGCGCCAGCCGCCCGACTCCGCGAGCCGCAGCGACAGCCGGGTCACCGCCGTGACGACCTCCCCGGACCGGCAGAACGCCACACAGTGCGCGGCCGCCGGGCCCGAGGCGCGCAGCGGGGCGTACGTGCCCGACTCGCCGAACACCGCGGGCCGCTCCCGCCGCAGCCGCAGCGCCACCCCGGTCAGCTCCGCCTTCTCGTCGGCGGGCGCGTCCGGCGCCGGCTCCCGGAACGGCCGCCGGTTGTCCGGATCGACCAGCGCCAGATACGCGCGCTCGGTGCCCTGATACAGGTCCGGCACCCCCGGCATCGTCAGATGCACCAGCGCCGCGCCCAGCGACTGCGCCCGCACATGGACGGCGAGCGGGGCCGCGAACTCCGCCACGAGCGACCGCACCGGGCCGGTGTCCGCGGCCGGCCCGGCGGCGACGAAGTCCGACGCCAGCCGCTCGTACACCGGATCGGGCTCCGTCCAGCTGGTGAACAGACCCGACTCGCGCACCGCCTTCAGCAGCGCCGGCTCCAGCCGCGCCGCCCGCTCCCCGGCCGGAATCCCCGCGCAGCCGACCGCCGTCTGCCACGCCTGCCAGGCCAGCTGCGGATCGGGCGCGGCCTGGGCGGACCGCCCGAGCCCCGCCACCAGACCCGCCCACCGCCCGGGACACTGGGACAGCACCGCGATGCCCGCCCGCACATCCGCGCTGCGCTTCGTGTCATGCGTCGTCAGCGCCGTCCCGGTGGCGGGCCAGTCGCGGGCCAGCCGGGTGCAGAAGGCGTGGAAGTCCTCCGGCTCGACCGCCGGATGCCCCGGGTCACCGCCCACCTCGTTCGCCGAGATCAGCGGCAGATAGCGGTAGTACGCGGTGTCCTCGACGGCCTTCGCCCGCAGCGCGGACGACGTCTGGGCGAACCGGGCGCAGAAAGCGGCCCGGTCCGCGCCGCCACCGAGGTCCTGGCCGGAGCTCCCTCGCGGCGTCGCGGCGCCCGGCACCGCCGCCTCCGGCGTTGTCGTCGGTCGCCGACGCTCCGCGTCGACTCCCTCCTCCGCCTTGGATTCGACGGCGCCGGACATCGCTCCTTCACCCGCGAGGGAGCTCCGGCCAGGACCGAGCCGCCCCAGCGCCAGGTCCCGCACCACGTCGACCGCCGACGCCTCCTCGCGTACCGCGAACACCGCCTTGGCGTCGCTCACCGCCGTCGCGTCGAGCGTCGCCCCGGCCTCTTCCGGGCAGGGGCCGCCCGCCGTCACGTACGGGCGGTAGACCGGGACGCGGACCAGCAGCTCGCGCACGGCGGTGCGCAGCGCCCAGGGGGCGTGGTCGCGCAGCGCCGGGTCCCCGGCGCAGATGCGGGAGGCGAGGCGGGTCAGCTGCTCGGTCTCCGCCGCCAGTTCATGGGTGACGACGCGGTACGCGGCCCGGCGCACGGTCGCCGTCCAGTAGCCGCCCCGGTCACCGGCCGGGGACGCGGCCTCGCGGTAGTGGCCCAGCAGCTCGGCGGCGCCCTGGGGGTCGGTGAACAGGCCGTCGATCCGGTACAGCGCGTCGTAGCCCGTGGTCCCGGCCACCGCCCAGCCGGCCGGCAGCGGCTCGGAGCCGGTGAGGATCTTCTCCACCACCGTCCACACCCCGCCGCTCGCCTCGGAGAGCCGGGCCAGATAGCCGGCCGGGTCGGCGAGCCCGTCCGGGTGGTCGATCCGCAGGCCGTCGGCCACCCCGTCCCGGACCAGTTCGAGGATCTTGCCGTGGGTGGCGGCGAAGACCTCCGGGTCCTCCACCCGCACCCCGATCAGCTCCGAGATGGTGAAGAACCGCCGGTAGTTCAGCTCGGTACGGGCCAGCCGCCACCAGCCGAGCCGGTAGTGCTGGGCGTCCAGCAGCTCCGGCAGCGGGAGGTGGGCGGTGCCGTCGCGGAGCGGGAACTCCTGCTCGCCGTAGCGCAGCACCTCGCCGTCCACCCGCATCCGCGCCATCTCGTCGCCGATCCGGCCGCCCAGCACCGGCAGCAGCAGCCGCCCGTCGCCGGCCGCCCAGTCGATGTCGAACCAGCGGGCGTACGGGGAGTCCGGGCCCTCGCGCAGCACCTCGCGCAGGGCGTGGTTGCGGACGGGGTCGGCCGCCATGTGGTTGGGCACGATGTCCAGGACCAGGCCCAGCCCGTGCTGCCGCGCGGTGCGTGCGAGCCGCCGCAGCCCCTCCTCACCGCCCAGCTCGTCCCGGACCCGGCCGTGGTCGGTGACGTCATAGCCGTGCCGGGAGCCCGGCACCGCTTCCAGGACCGGGGAAAGATGCAGATGGGAGACGCCGAGCGAGGCGAGGTACGGCACCGCGTCCTCGGCGGCGCGGAACGGGAACTCCGGCTGGAGCTGGAGCCGGTACGTGGCGGTAGGCGTCATGGGACCTTCGTACCCACATCGCGGCCGCGTGTGTCACCCTGCCCGGCACAAGGGCCTGTCCGGCGGATCAGGGCCGGGGTCGCGACCCTGATCCGCCGGACAGGCCCTGGGGCACGACGGGGTGACGTGGGCGGGCCCCGCGCGACCGGTCAGGCCGGGCGTTGCAGCACCACCATGCTCCGGCCCACCAGCGTCACCCGATCGCCCGCCGCCACCTTCGGCCCGGCCCCGGGCAGCACCCCGGCCGGGCGCGCGGTGTCGACCACGGCGTGCCACTGCCGGCCGTGGTTGACCGGCACCGCGAATTCCAGCGTCTCGGCGCTCGCGTTGAACATCAGCAGGAACGAGTCGTCGGAGATCCGCTCCCCGCGCGGCCCCGGCTCCGAGATGGCGTGCCCGTTCAGGAACACGGTCAGGGCCTTGGCGTGGGCGGCCTGCCAGTCCCGCTGGGTCATCTCCTGGCCCTCGGGCGTGAACCAGGCGATGTCGGACAGCTCGTCGTGCGTGCCCTCCACCGGGCGGCCGTGGAAGAACCGGCGGCGGCGGAAGACCGGATGGTCGCGGCGCAGCCACACCATCGCCCGGGTGAACTCAAGCAGGCTCATGTCCCGGACGTCGCCGTCCGCCCCGTCGTCCTCGTCCTCGCCGTCCTCGCCCACCGCCGAGGCCGGCTCCGGCCAGTGCACCCACGACAGCTCGTTGTCCTGGCAGTAGGCGTTGTTGTTGCCCTGCTGGGTACGCCCGAACTCGTCGCCGTGGCTGAGCATCGGCACGCCCTGCGACAGCATCAGCGTGGCGATGAAGTTGCGCATCTGACGCTCGCGCAGCTCCAGCACCTCGGTCCGGTCGCTCTCGCCCTCGGCGCCGCAGTTCCACGACCGGTTGTGGCTCTCGCCGTCCCGGTTGCCCTCGCCGTTGGCCTCGTTGTGCTTGTCGTTGTACGAGACCAGGTCGTGCAGGGTGAAGCCGTCGTGGCAGGTGGTGAAGTTGATCGAGGCCAGCGGGCGCCGCCCGTCGTCCTGGTACAGGTCCGAAGACCCGGTCAGCCGCCCGGCGAACTCGGCGAGCGTCCGGGGCTCGCCCCGCCACAGGTCGCGGACCGTGTCCCGGTACTTGCCGTTCCACTCGGTCCACAGCGGCGGGAAGTTCCCCACCTGGTAGCCGCCCTCGCCCACGTCCCACGGCTCGGCGATCAGCTTGACCTGGCTGACCACCGGGTCCTGCTGCACCAGGTCGAAGAACGACGACAGCCGGTCCACCTCGTGGAACTGCCGGGCCAGCGTGGCCGCCAGGTCGAAGCGGAAGCCGTCCACATGCATCTCGGTCACCCAGTACCGCAGCGAGTCCATGATCATCTGGAGCACGTGCGGCGACCGCATGAGCAGCGAGTTCCCGGTGCCCGTGGTGTCCATGTAGTACCGCTGGTCGTCGGTCAGCCGGTAGTACGAGGCGTTGTCCAGGCCCCGGAACGACAGCGTGGGCCCCAGGTGGTTGCCCTCGGCGGTGTGGTTGTAGACCACGTCGAGGATGACCTCGATGCCCGCCTGGTGCAGGGCGCGCACGGCCTGCTTGAACTCCAGGACCTGCTCGCCCCGGTCGCCCCAGGAGGCGTAGGCGTTGTGCGGGGCGAAGAAGCCGATCGTGTTGTAGCCCCAGTAGTTGGCGAGCCCCGCGTCCGCGAGCCGGTGGTCCTGGACGAACTGGTGCACCGGCATCAGCTCGATCGCCGTGACGCCCAGCTCCGTCAGATGGGCGATGATCTCCGGATGCGCCAGCCCGGCGTACGTGCCGCGCAGCTCCTTCGGCAGCCCCGGATGGAGCATCGTCAGGCCCTTCACATGGGCCTCGTAGATCACCGTGCGGTGGTAGTCCGTACGGGGGCGCCGGTCGTCGCCCCAGTCGAAGTAAGGGTTCACCACGACCGAGGTCATGGTGTGCGGGGCGGAGTCGAGATCGTTGCGCGCGTCGGGCTTCCCGAACGGGTAGCCGTACACCGACTCGCCCCAGGTGATCCGGCCGGACACCGCGCGGGCGTACGGGTCCAGGAGCAGCTTGGCGGAGTTGCACCGGACGCCCCGCTGCGGTTCGTACGGGCCGTGCACGCGGAAGCCGTAGCGCTGACCGGGCATCACCCCCGGCAGATAGGCGTGCCGGACGAACGCGTCGGTCTCTCTCAGCTCCACCGCCGTCTCGGAACCGTCGTCGTGCAGCAGGCACAACTCGATTCGGTGGGCGGCCTCCGAGAAGACCGCGAAATTGGTCCCGGCGCCGTCGTACGTGGCACCGAGCGGGTACGCCTGTCCCGGCCACACCTGCATGGATTCGACTCTTCCCGTCCTGCCGCGGTCGCCCTGGGGAATACGGGCCGCCTGGTCCCCGGGCCAGATCTTCCCCGAAAGAGCTCCCCTTACCTAGGACGTCGGCCCGTCGGTCAACCTCGTGCCTCTCCGCGTCGCCCCGGACCGGCCCCCGGCCGGGCTCCTGCCCGAGCTGTCCGGTTCGCGGCCCCCGCTGGGGTGTTTAATCCCTATGAATCCGCTCACTCCCGTCGAACCCACCGACCGGAACAGGTTTGATTCCATGGGGAGTTGGTAAAGGAGCCTGCGCATCGGGCTGCACCGGCTCCCGCTCCCGGAGTACCCTTCCTTGATCGTTGGTGGGGGAGTGGAAGGCGGTGCGTGGGTGAGCTCGGGAGGGTTCGAGCTGCCCCCGGGTGACGCGGGTCACGAGGGGGACGTGGCCGAGGTCCCGCCCGGGGCGGTATCGCTGGCACAGCCCCTGGAGATCGGCGCGGAGCTGGACTGGGGCGCCGACGCCTGGAGCGAGGTGCGCACGCGCGCGCAGCGGGCCGGGCGCGCCTACATCTGGCTGAATCTGGTCGAACAGCGGCTGCGCGCCGTCGTCGCGGCGGTGCTCCGGCCGATCTACGAGCCCGTCCACGGCGAGGACTGGGTGGTGGCCGCCGCCGGGCCCGCCGGGCAGGAGTGGGTGCAGCGCGCGGTCGCCGTGCGCGAGGTCTCCCGCCGCAAGGGCTATCTGCTCGACCCGGCCGACGACAACGTCCTCAGCTTTCTCACGCTGCCGCAGCTCCGCGAGCTGATGGTCCAGCACTGGCCGTGCTTCGAGCCGTACTTCGACGACCGCCGTGACGTCGAACTGGCGCTCGACGAGCTGGAGGTCGCCCGCAACGTCGTCTCCCGCAACCGCGCGCTCAACGAGGCGGTGCTCGCCCAGGCCGAGCGGGCCTCCGCCCGGCTCCTGGAGATGCTGGGCAGCGGCGCGGGGGTGCCCTCCGCGGACCGGCTGCCGGTCGACGCGGTCGAGGACCTGGTCGGCGACCGGTACGCGGACGTGGTCTCCGTCCACTCCGACCGGGTGCGGCTCCAGCGCCAGCTGCCCGCCGAGGACCTGTTCGGCGGTGCCCGCAGGCTCGACGCGATCGGCATCGGGCTCAATCTGCTGGTGCAGAACTTCTCCGGACGCCGTCTCATCCGGCTCGCCGAGTCGGGCTGCCGTATCCGGCTGCTCTTCATCAACCCGGCCAGCAGCGCGGTCAAGCGCCGCGAGCGGGAGCTCGGCCTGAAGAAGGGCGAGCTGAGCCGGTCCGTCGAGATGAACATCCTGCACACCCGCCGGGTACGCGCCAAGCTCCGCGACCCGGACGCCTTCCAGATCCACGTCTTCGACGAGACCCCGCGCTTCACGGCCTACCTGGTGGACGGCGACGGGGCCGACGCGGTCGGGGTCGTCCAGACCTATCTGCGCCGGGCGCGCGGCATGGAGGCGCCGGTGCTGGTGCTGCGCGGCGGCGGGCGTGCGGTGGTCCGGGCGGGGCAGGGATACGAGCACGGGCTGTTCGAGACGTACCGCGAGGAGTTCGAGTCGGTGTGGACGGACTCCCGGCCGGTCTCCTGAGCGGCGTTGTCAGTGGCCCGTGCGAGGGTGGTCGTCATCCGGGGGAGCACCATGAAGGAGGTACGGGATGAGCTGGCACCGGCACGCGCTGGTCGGCTTCGATCTGGAGACGACGGGTACGGACCCGCTGGAGGCCCGGATCGTGACGGCCGCGGTGATCGCGGTGGACGGCCGGGACGGTGAGCCGGCGGCCCGGCACACCTGGCTGGCCGACCCGGGCATCCGCATCCCGGCCCAGGCGTCCGCGATCCACGGCATCAGCAGCGAGCGGGCGGCGGCGGAGGGCCGGCCCGCACGCGAGGTGACCGACGAGATCGCCGACACGCTGGCCGGCTACTGGCGCCGGGGCGTCCCGGTCGTCGCGTACAACGCCGCGTTCGACCTGACGCTGCTCACGGCCGAGTTGCACCGCCACGGGCTGCCCCCGCTCGCCGGCCGGCTGGGCGGCGCGCCCGTCGGCCCCGTCATCGACCCGTACACCATCGACCGTGCGGTCGACCGCTACCGCAAGGGCAAGCGGAATCTGGAGGCGGTCTGCGTCGAGTACGGCGTGGTGCACGGCGGCGCCCACGACGCGGCGGCGGACGCCCTGGCCGCGGTGCGCGTGGCCTACGCGATAGCCGCTCGCCACCGCGTCGTCGCCGACCTCCCGGCGGACGCCCTGCACGCCCGCCAGATCACCTGGCACGCGGAGTGGGCCGCGGACTTCCAGGACTTCCTCCGCCGCAAGGGCACGGCGGACGCGGTGGTGGACGGCCAGTGGCCGGTGCGGGAGCCGGCCCGTACGACGGCGAAATCAAGCCCGTCCGGCGATTGAGGGCAGACGCCGGTCCGGCGCGCCGGGGCACCTCACCGGCTCAGAACGGATACCACCGCACCGAGGCGTCACCGTCGCGCAGCGATGCCACCCGGCGCCGGAACTCCGTGAGGGCGGCCGCATTCGAGGGCGCGTGCTGGGCCACCCACGCACAGCTCGCCGTCTCCCGGGCCCCCCGCAGCACCCCGCACCCGTCCCACTCCCGCACATCCCACCCGTACGCCCGGGTGAACGCGTCATACGCGTCCGCTGCCAGCCCGTACCGGTCGCGGGACAGGGCGAGGACCACCAGGTCGTGTTCGCGCAGATCGGCGGAGAAGGTCTCCAGGTCCACCAGGACCGGCCCGTCCGCGCCGACATGGACGTTGCGCGCCAGCGCGTCCCCGTGGATCGGACCCGGCGGCAGCTGCGGCACCAGCGCAGCGGCCGCCGCCGCGAAGCCGTCGCGCCGCTCGCGGAGATACGCCGCGTCCGCCGGATCGATCGCGTCGCCCGCCAGCCGCAGCCACCGTTCGACGCCGCCCAGCAGCTCCCGGCGCGGCAGCGCGAAGCCCTCCGGGGCGGGCAGTGCGTGGACGGCGGTCAGCAGCGGGGCCAGATCGCGCGGCTCGGCGGGCCGCACCGCTTCGGGCAGCCGGTGCCACGCGGTCACCGGGTGGCCCCCGACCTGCCGGGCCCGCTCCTCGGCGGCCCGCACGGCGGGGACACCGGCGGCCGCGAGCCACCGGGCGACGGCCACCTCGCGCTCGGCGCGTTCCAGCAGCTCGGGGTGGCGCACGGCGTCCCGGCCGACCTTGACGACGAGGCCGTCGGCCGCGAACACCGCGTTCTCACCGAGCGCCAGCAGCTCCGCGCCCCCGGGGAACCCGGCGGCGGCCAGCACCTCGCGCGCTTCCATCTCGTTCATGGTCCGATTTTCGCATCCGTGCAGGTTGCCTTGACGAACCGGCGGCCCGTCAGCACGATGACGGAGGCCCCTGAGCGGCCAGAACGGCAACAAGCCGGTCGAACGACGCAAAGGGGGCATACGTATGGCATTAGCGAGCGCGACCGTGCGGTCCGGGCGCCACGGACCACCCGGCAACCGCACCGGCAAGCGCACCGGTGACCGGGGCGCCGGAACCTGGTTCCTCGTCCTCCCCGCCCTCATCCCGATCCTGGTCCTCAGCGTCGGCCCGCTGCTCTACGGCATCGCGCTCGCCTTCACCGACGCCCAGTCCGGCCGCACACGCTCCACGCGGTGGACCGGCACGCTGAACTTCCAGGACCTGCTGCACGACGGGCTGTTCTGGGAGTCGTTCCGGATCGGCCTGGTGTGGGCGGTCGGCGTCACCGTCCCGCAGTTCGTGCTCGCCCTCGGCCTCGCGCTGCTGCTCAACGAGAACCTGCGGATGCGCTGGCCGGCCCGCGCCCTGGCGATCATCCCGTGGGCGATGCCCGAGGTCGTCGTCGGCATCATGTGGCGGCTCGTCTACAACCCGGACGCCGGCATCCTCAACGAGACCATCCGCGATCTGGGGCTCGGGGACGGCCGGGACTGGCTCACCGGGCTGGCGACCGCGCTGCCCGCAGTGATCCTCGTCGGCGTCTGGTCCGGCATGCCGCAGACCACGGTCGCCCTGCTGGCCGGGCTCCAGAACACCCCGCACGAACTCCACGAGGCCGCCGCGCTCGACGGCGCGGGTGCCTGGCGCCGGTTCCGCACGGTGACCTGGCCCGCCATCAGACCGGTCGCGCTCTCCATCACCGCGCTCAACTTCATCTGGAACTTCAACTCGTTCGCCCTGGTCTACGTCCTGACCAACGGCGGCCCCGGCGGCCGCACCCGGCTGCCGATGCTCTTCGCGTACGAGGAGGCGTTCCGCTACGGGCAGTTCGGCTACGCCGCCGCGATGGGCTGCGTCATGGTCGCCGTGATCTCCGTGATCCTCGCCGGGTATCTCGCCGGGCGGCTCAGGGGAGGCGACGACCGATGAGTATGCGTACCGGACGGTCCGTGCGTGCCGGGCAGTACGTGGCGCTGCTGTGCTACCTGATCTTCCTGGCGTTCCCGTTCCTGTGGCTGATCTCCACCGCCTTCAAGCCCGCCCCGGAGCTCGGCTCCCTGCACCCGACCTGGATTCCGCAACACCCGACGCTGGACAACTTCCGGCAGGCGTTCGACGAGCAGCCGCTGCTGCGGGCCACCGCCAACTCGCTGATCGCCGCGCTCTCGGCCGGGCTGATCGCCGTCCTGATCGCGACCCCGATGGCCTATGTGATGGCCCGCCACCGCACCCGCCTCGCCACGGCCGCCACCGGCTGGGTGGTGGTCAGCCAGGCGTTCCCCTTCGTCCTGCTGATCATTCCGCTCTTCCTGGTCCTGAAGAACCTGCACCTGATCAACACCCTCTGGGGGCTGATCCTGGTCTATGTGGTGTGGGCGCTGCCCTTCGCGCTGTGGATGCTCGTCGGTTACGTACGGGCCGTGCCGCGCGAGCTGGAGGAGGCGGCGGCGGTCGACGGGGCCGGGCGGCTGCGCACGCTGGTCTCGGTCACCGCCCCGCTGCTGGCCCCGGGCATCGTGGCCACGGCCCTCTTCGCGTTCATCACCGCGTGGAACGAGTTCTTCTTCGCGCTCGTGCTCCTCAAGACTCCGGAGAAGCAGACCTTGCCGGTCGTACTGACGCACTTCCTCGGCGCCGAGGGCGCCGGCGACCTCGGGCCGCTCGCCGCCGCCGCGTTCCTCGCCACCCTCCCCTCGCTCGTGCTGTTCGCCGTGATCCAGCGCCGGATCACCGGCGGCATGCTGGCCGGGGCGGTGAAGAACTGATGCGCGCGCTGGTACGCAACGCTGCCGCGGCGGCCACCGCGCTCGCCCTGCTGCTCACCGGCTGCGGCGGGGGCGATGGCGGCGGGGCGGACGGGAGGGTCACCCTCCGCTTCCAGTCGCTGGCCTGGCAGAAGGAGTCCGTCGACATCAACAAGCGGCTGGTGAAGGAGTGGAACGCGGCCCACCCCGACATCCGGGTCGAGTACGTCCAGGGCAGCTGGGACAGCGTCCACGACCAGCTGCTCACCTCCTTCGAGGGCGGCGAGGCGCCCGACATCATCCACGACGCCTCCGACGACCTCGCCGACTTCGCGTACGGGGGCTACCTCGCCGACCTCCGCCCCCTCCTGCCGGACGCGCTGACCGAGGACATCCCGCGCAACAGCTGGGAGACGGCCACCTTCGACGGCGGGGTCTACGGCGTCCCCTTCCTCCAGGAGCCCCGGGTCCTGATCGCC
Source organism: Streptomyces sp. NBC_00726 (assembly GCF_045161735.1). Taxonomy (NCBI): domain Bacteria; kingdom Bacillati; phylum Actinomycetota; class Actinomycetes; order Kitasatosporales; family Streptomycetaceae; genus Streptomyces; species Streptomyces sp. NBC_00726. The sequence goes on from NZ_CP108983.1 coordinate 5,635,963, forward strand.
AACACCAAGATCCTGAAGGCGTCCGGAGTCCGCATCCCGACCCCGGAGAAGCCGTGGAGCTGGCCGGAGTTCCGGCAGGTGACCGAGGAGCTGACCGGCGAGGGCCGTTACGGGGTCGCCTGGCCGCTCAAGGAGCCGGTCTCCGTCACCCTCAACCTGGGCCTCTCGGCGGGCGGCGAGCTCTTCCACCGGGGCGCCGACGGCAAGGTCACCGTCGCGATGGGGGAGGGCGACCAGGTCGTTCCGGGCACCATCCACGACCAGGTCAACACCGACCACAGCGCCGCCCGCACCGCGCTCGGCATGGGCGGCGGCGACGCCCTGCCCGGCTTCTTCGGCGGCAAGTACGCGATGGTGCCGCTCGGGTTCTCGTACCGCCAGCAGATCGTGGAGCAGGCGCCGAAGGGCTTCGAGTGGACGGTGCTGCCCGCCCCGGCCGGCCGGGACGGGCTGGCCCAGGGGGTGAGCCCGCAGACCCTGTCCGTCGCCGAGGACAGCCCGCACAAGAAGGAGGCGGTGGAGTTCATCGACTTCCTGCTGCGGCCCGCCAACATGGTCCGGCTGGCCGAGGGGGACTGGATGCTGCCCACCGGCACCGAGGCGCTGGCCGACCCCGCCCTGCACACCGCGGACCGGGGCTGGGCGACCGGCGCCGCGCTCGCCACCGCGCTGCGGTCCGCCCCGGCCCAGTCGGTGCGCGGCTACCCCGAATGGAAGGACAAGGTGGCGACCCCCGCCCTCCAGGAGTTCTACAGCGGGGCGATCGACGCGGCCGAGCTGAAGAAGCGTCTGGTGACCGACGGCAACCGGGTCCTGGCCCGCTACCAGCGCTGAACACAAAGGTCCCTCCTCCCGGCGTCCGAGAGGAGGGACCGCGTACAAGAGGGGATCAGACGCCGACCCGCTCCGGCTCCTCGCCGCCGTGCGCCGGTGCGGACGGGGCCGGCTCGTCGTCGTACGACTCGTCGTGCGTCATGTCCGGCAGCCACCGCAGCCACTTCGGGAAGTACCAGTTGCGCTCGCCCAGCAGGGCCATCACGGCCGGGAGCAGCACCCCGCGGATGATCGTCGCGTCGATCAGCACGGCCGCCGCCAGGCCGACGCCCATCTGCTTCATGGACTGCATCGACAGCGTCCCGAAGATCGCGAACACGGCGACCATGATCACGGCGGCACTGGTGACGACGCCGGCCGTGGTGACCACGCCGTGGGCGATGGCGTCCCGGGTGTTACGGCCCTGGAGCCGGGCCTCACGGATGCGGGAGACCACGAACACGTGGTAGTCCATCGAGAGCCCGAAGAGGATCACGAAGAGGAACAGCGGCAGCCAGGAGATGATCGCGCCGACGCCCTCCGCGCCCACCAGCGAGGCGCCCCAGCCGTGCTGGAAGACCGCCGTCAGGATGCCGTAGGCGGCGCCCACCGAGAGCAGGTTGAGGATGATCGAGGTGACGGCCACGGTCAGCGAGCGGAAGCAGAGCAGCATCAGCAGGAAGGCGAAGACGACCACGAAGGCGAAGACCGGCGCGACCGAGCCGACGATCTGGTCGTTGAAGTCCTTCGACCCGGCGACCTGCCCGGTGACCGGCGCCTCCACCCCGGCGACCTTGCCGAGCGTCGCCGGACGCACGGTGTCCCGCAGCAGGTCCAGGCTCTTCTCGGCCTTCTTCTGGTCCGAACCGCCGACCAGCGGTACGTCGATGACCGCGACGTTCTCCGCGTCGTGCGTGACGATCTCCACCGGGCCCTTCGAAGCCCCCGAGGAGACGGCCTGCTCGCGGAACTCCTTCAGCGCCTGGCGTACCGGCGCCGCTCCGATGTCGTCGGCCTTCACCACGACCCGCGCCGGGTCGGCACCGCCGGGGAACGCCTCGTTCACCCGGTCGTAGGTCCGCACGATCGGCAGCGAGTCCCCGAACTCCTGGTCCAGGGTGAGGTTCTGGGTGTGCATGCCGAGCGCGGGCAGCGCGATCGCGGCGAGCGCCCCGGCGGCGACCACGAGCGCGGTCCACGGGCGGCGCAGCACGGCGGTGAGCACCGCGCGCCAGACGCGGCTCTCGCCGTCGGCGCCGCCCCGCTCCGAGCGCTTCAGGCGGTTCAGGAACGGCACCCGGCCCTTCTCGACCCGTTCACCGAGCAGCGAGAGGAGCGCGGGCAGCACGGTGACCGAGCCGACCATGGCGACGGCGACGACCATCAGCGAGGCCAGGCCCATCGCCTGGAACTCCGCGATGCCGGTGAAGAGCATGCCCGCCATCGCGACGCAGACCGTCACACCGGAGACGACGATGGCGCGTCCGCTGGTCGCGGCGGCGATCATCAGCGCGGTCCGGGCGTCCCGGCCCCTGGCCCGCTCCTCGCGCTCCCGGCGCAGATAGAACAGGCAGTAGTCGACGCCGACGGCCAGACCCACCAGCAGCATCACCGAGTTGGCGGTGTCGCTCATCGGCTGGAAGTGGCTCACCACACCCATCAGGCCCATGGTCGCCATGATCGCGGTGAGCGCGAGGGCGACCGGGAGCAGCGCGGCGACCAGCGCGCCGAAGGCGATGAGCAGGATGCCGAGCGCGACCGGCACGGCGGAGAGTTCGGCCCGCTGAAAGTCGCTCCCGAAGGCGTCGTTGAACGTCTTGCCCATGCTGGCGCCGCCGATCTCCTCGATCAGCAGCCCGTCGTGCGCGCCGTCCACCTTCTCGACGGCCTTGAGCACGGGCCCGACCCGCTCGCTCGCCGTCTCGGGGTCGCCCCTCATCTCGAACTGGACGAGCGCGCTGTGCCCGTCGGCCGAGATGGTCCTGGTGGTGTACGGCGAGGTGACGGCGGTGACCTCACCGGTGTCCTGCACGGCCCGGATGACGTCCTTGACGGCCGCCCGGAACTCGGCCGACCCGGCCACCGCCCCGTTCTTCCCCTCCGACTGGATGAGCACGGTCTCACCGGCCGGGTCCTTGAGCCCCGCGTCCTCGATGATCCGCACGGCCCGGCCCACCTCGCCGGACATCTGCTCGCTCTCCTTGACGTCGACCCGGCCGGCCGCGGAGCCGAGCCCCATCGCCAGGACGACGAACAGCACCCAGATCGTCACCGCGGCCCAGCGGTGCCGGGCGCTCCAACCGCCCGCCCGGGCCGCGACACCCCGCACCCGCGGCCCCCGCGTCCGTGCCGCATCCACATTCCCCATGACGGGCCTGCCCCCTCGTGAACGGCCCCGGCCCCTCGCCGTCGCCTCCCGATTCGAAGGTAGGGGCGGCATAAAGCGTGTGCGTCATGCTCTCCGGCGAGGCGGGTGCGGCCGCTCTCCGCCCTGGGGACGGGGCGTGCCCCCGAGAAGGAGGATCAAAGCCCCTTACACGTAAAGGTGATCGGCGTATCGCGGGGCTCCTGCGACCTTCCTGTGACGAAAAGTTGGCGAGTGCGTCGGAGCTGTAGGGAGGTATTGATCTGCGCGCGTCAATCGGTCAGGGTTTCGAACCAACCCCCGGAGATTTTCCGGCCGGGGGCCAATCCCCCCACAAAGAATGACGAGGAGACCCCTCTTCATGGCCATTCACAAGCGCGCACGCCGGATCAAGCTGACCGCCTCCATCACCGCGGTCGCGGCCGTCGCCGGCGTCACCCTGCTGGGCACCTCGTTCGCCGGAGCGGCACCCGCTCCGGTCATGGGCAAGATCTACGGTGCCGACGCGGCGACCGCGGTCTCCGGCAGCTACATCGTGATGCTGGACCGGAAGGCGGACAAGGCCGAGCTCGCCAAGGAGTACGGCGGCAAGCTGAAGCGCAACTACAGCTCCGCCATCAACGGCTTCTCCGCCAGCGGCCTTTCGGAGACCGAGGCCAAGCGGCTCGCCGCCGACCCGGCCGTCTCGAAGGTCGTCCAGAACAAGAAGTTCCACATCGACGCCACCCAGGACGACCCGCCGTCCTGGGGCCTGGACCGCATCGACCAGACGGAGACCGCGGGCGACAACGCGTACACCTACCCGGACAGCGCGGGTGAGGGCGTCACCGCCTACGTCATCGACACCGGAGTCCGCACCACCCACGAGGAGTTCGGCGGCCGCGCCGGCTCCGGCTACGACGCCGTCGACAACGACGACAGCGCCGACGACGGCAACGGCCACGGCACCCACGTCGCCGGCACCATAGCCGGGGCGACCTACGGCGTCGCCAAGAAGGCGAAGATCGTCGCCGTCCGCGTCCTGGACGACTCCGGCTCCGGCACCACCGAGCAGGTCGTCGCCGGCATCGACTGGGTCACCGAGCACCACGAGGGCCCGTCCGTCGCCAACATGAGCCTGGGCGGCGGCGCCGACGAAGCGCTCGACGCGGCCGTGCGGAAGGCCATCGCCTCCGGCGTCACCTTCGCGGTCGCCGCCGGCAACGAGGCCGGCGACGCCGGCGAGGGCTCCCCGTCCCGCGTCCCCGAGGCCATCACCGTCGCCTCGTCCACCGTGGACGACGAGCAGTCGTCGTTCTCCAACTACGGCCCGGTCGTGGACATCTACGCCCCGGGCTCCGACATCACCTCGTCCTGGAACGACAGCGACACCGCCTCCAACACCATCTCCGGTACGTCGATGGCGACCCCGCACGTCGTCGGCGCCGCCGCCGTCTACCTGGCCGGGCACCCCGACGCCACCCCGGACGAGGTCGCCACGGCCCTGACCGAGGGCGCCACCCCGGACGCCATCAGCAACGCCACCGAGGGCACGGCGAACAAGCTCCTGAAGATCGTCGAGTAACCGCGCAACCGGCCGGCGGCCACCGCGCTCTCCCCCACGGGGCGCGGCGGCCGCCCGGTCCGCCTCCACCGTCCTACGCTTGCCCCATGACGACCGACGCGGACGGGAGACGGGCATGACCGGACCGGCACCGGGCGTGGACGCGGCCATCGAGGGGGAACTCCGGCTCCTGGACCCCCTGGTCCGGGCCTCCGCCGACCTCCTCGGCCAGGTGCTGCACCCCGACTACCGGGAGGTGGACACCACCGGCCGCCACTGGGACCGGGCCACGATCATCGACCTGCTCGTCTCGGGACCGGCCCCGGGGCCCGGCCCGCTCACCGCCTCACGGATGCGGGGCGTGCACCTCGCGGACGGGCTCGTCCATCTCACCTTCGACACCGAGGCCAGGAACAGGCGCGCCCACCGCAGTTCGCTCTGGCGGCTCACCCCGACAGGCTGGCTCCTCTACTACCACCAGGCGACACCCTTCGGCTCGCCCGGGCCGTCCACCGGCCGTCCGTCCGGCTGATCCGGACCGGGTGCCCGAAGCACTCGCTGACCAGGCCCGTGGTCAGCACCTCGTCCGCCCCGCCCGAGGCCAGGCACCGCCCGCCCCGCAGCAGCATCGCGTGCGTGGTGGAGGCGGGCAGCTCCTCCAGATGATGGGTGACCAGCACGGTCGCCAGCTCCGGATGCTCCTCGCGCAACGCGTCCAGACTGTCGAGCAGCTGTTCCCGGGCGGCCAGATCCAGCCCGGTCGCCGGCTCGTCCAGGAGCAGCAGCCGGGGCTGCGGCATCAGGGCCCGGGCGATCAGCGTACGGCCGCGCTCGCCCTGCGACAGGGCCGGCCAGCGCGACCCCGTCCTGTCGCCCATCCCCAGCATCGTCAGCAGCCGCTCCGCCCGCTCCCGCTGCCCGGTCCCCGGCGACCAGCGCGGCACCGGCTCGACCGAGTTCGTCAGACCGGTCAGCACGACTTCGCTCACCGTCAGCGGCGAACGCAGCGGATGGCGCGGATTGACATGGCCGAGCAGCGTCCGCAGCTCCCGCAGATCCACCCGTCCCAGCGTGCGGCCCAGCACCTCGACCGAACCCCGCGTCGGATGCGTCACCGCCCCGAGCAGCCCGAGCAGGGTGCTCTTGCCCGCCCCGTTCGCCCCGAGCAGCGCCCAGTGCTCCCCGCCGCGCACGGTCAGCGACACCGCGTCGAGCAGGACGTTCCCGTCGCGTACGAGAGAGACCTCGTCGGCCCGGATGACCGGGACCGGGGCCGTGACGACGGAGGGGGACAGGGGTGCGGTGGTGGTCACGTGCGACTGCTCCTTCGTACGGGCGCGAGCGCCTTTCTGCGCACCGGAAGCCTATCGGTGGGCGCGCGGGCCGGGATTGGCCCAGGTGAACGGGTGCTGAATGGCCCGGGGGAGTGTGCCACCGGCTGGCTAGGCTCGGCCCATGACCACTCACCCCGCCCCGGAACGGGGCAGGCCCGTAGTCGACTTCTACTTCGACCCGGCCTGCCCGTTCGCCTGGATCACCTCCCGCTGGATGCTGGAGGTCGAGCAGCACCGCGACATCGAGCTCCGCTTCCATGTGATGAGCCTCTACCTGCACAACCTCGGCAACGAACTCCCCGACTGGTACCGCGACCTGGTCGACCGTTCGACCGGCCCCGTCCGGGTCGCCGCCGCCGCGGCCGAGGAGCGCGGCGGGGAGATCCTGCGCGACCTCTACACCGCCCTCGGCAGCCGCATCCACCAGCAGAAGAACGAGGACTTCGACGAGGTCGTCGCCCAGTCCCTCGCCGAACTCGGGCTGCCCGCGCACCTCGCGCAGGCCGCGCACGACGAGGCGTACGACGAGGCCGTGCGGCGCAGCCACGAGGCCGGACAGGACCCGGAGGCGGGCGGCTACGTCGGCACACCCACCATCCACGTCGACGGGACGGTGTGGTTCGGGCCCGTGCTGCGGGCGATCCCGCGCGGTGAGGAGGCGGCCCGGCTCTTCGACAGCTTCCGGGTGCTCGCCGGCCACGCCGACTTCTACGAGCTCAAGCGCACCCGTACCGGCGGCATCGATGTCGGCTGAGCGGGCGGCCCGCCCGGCGCGCCGCCCGCCTCAGGCGCTGACCGCGACCGGCCGCGCCGCCGCCGCGTCCGCCTCGTCGTAGCGGTCGAGCAGCAGCCGGGCCAGCTCCGGGGCCGGGCCCAGCACCCCGGCCAGCACCTCCGCGCCGGCCTCGGCCGCCCCCGCCGCGATGCGGTCCGGGAGGCGGCCGGGCGCGATCACATACGGGGCGACCGCCACCCGGCGGACCCCGTCGGCCCGCAGGGCGCGTACCGCGTCCTCGGTACGCGAGAGACCCCCGGCACTTACAGCGGAGGCGAACGCAGGCCGCACGGAACACCAACCGGTGTGCCGCAGCTCCCGCGCGATTTCAGCGATCACTGCGATCGCCTCCGGGTCTGAGGAGCCCGCCGAGGCCAGGACGAGCCCGGTCGAGCTTCGGTCGCCGGGGCGCACCCCGGCCTCGTACAGCCGCCGTTCCAGCGCGGCGTTCAGCAGCGGCGACGGGCCGAGCACCTCGGCCTGCCGGACCCGCAGCCGAGGCAGCGCCGCGCGGGCCTCGCGCAGCACCGCCGGGATGTCCGACTTGGCGTGGAACGCCCGGGTGAGCAGCAGCGGCAGCGCCACCACCTCGGGCGCGCCCTCGGCGGCCAGCCGCTCCAGGACCCGCGGCACCGAAGGCGCGTTGAAGTCCAGGAAGGCCGTCTCCACCCGGAGCCCCGGCCGCTGCGCCCGTACCCGCGAGGTGAGCGCGTGCACGGTCGCGGCGTGCCGCGGGTCACGGCTGCCGTGGGCGATGACGAGGAGGACCGGAGAGGACATGGGGGGCTCAGTTCTTGACGAGGAGACCGCGGCTGCGCAGCACCCACCGCTCCAGCGGGCTGAAGATGAGCAGGTCGATGGCGATGCCGACGAACAGGATCAGGATGATGGCGAGGAAGATCCCCGGCATGTCCGCGTTGTTGCGGCCGTTCTCCATCAACTGCCCGAGCCCGAGTCCGAGATCCGGGGACGAGGCGATGATCTCGGCGGCCATCAGTGAACGCCAGGAGAACGCCCAGCCCTGCTTCAGGCCCGCCAGATAGCCCGGCAGGGCGGCCGGCATCACGATCAGCCAGGTGCCGCGCAGCCCGGTCGCGCCCAGGGTCCGGCCGGCCCGCAGGAAGAGCGGGGGCACCTGGTCGACGCCCGAGACGAGCCCGTTGGCGATCGAGGGCACCGCGCCGAGCAGGATGACCGCGAACATCATCGAGTCGTTCAGCCCGAGCCAGATCACCGCCGGCGCCACCCAGGCCACCGAGGGCAGGGACTGGAGCCCGGACAGGATCGGCCCGATCGCGGCCCGGACGAACTTCACCCGGGCCACCAGCAGCCCCAGCGGGGTGCCGATCGTGACCGACAGCAGGAAGCCGAGCAGACCGCGCGAGACGCTGGTCCACACCACGTCGAGCAGCGTGCCCTGCAACCACATGTCACGGGCGCTGTCCCAGACGGCGGACGGCGAGGGCAGCTTGTAGTCCTCGGTCACCTCGCCCCAGACGAGCAGCTGCCAGACGACCAGGACCAGGGCGACCGCGACGAGCGGCGGCAGGACCTTGCGCAGCAGGACCTCGCGCACCGGGGTGCGCTGGACCTGCACCGCGTCCAGGGCGTCCAGACCGGCTTCGAGCCCGGCCAGGTCGTCCGGCCTCCCGCTCCCGCCGGACCCGGCCTCGTCCGACTTGATGTCAGTGCTGGCCATGACGGCGGATCTCCCCACGCAGTTGTTCGGTGATCTCGACGGACAGTTCCGCGACGGCGGTGTCCTCGATACGGCGCGGCTGCTCGATGTCGACCGTCCACTCACGGGCGATCCGGCCGGGCCGGGACGAGAGCAGCACCACGCGCTCGGCGAGGCGGACGGCCTCGCGCACATTGTGTGTGACGAAGAGGACGGAGACGTTCGTCTCGCGCCAGATCCGGGTCAGCTCGTCGTGCAGCACATCGCGGGTGATGGCGTCGAGCGCGGCGAACGGCTCGTCCATCAGCAGCAGTTGGCTGTCCTGAGCGAGCGCGCGGGCCATCGCCACGCGCTGCCGCATCCCGCCGGACAGCTCGTGCACCCGCTTCCCGTACGCCCCGCCGAGCCGGACCAGCTCCAGCAGCCGCTCCGCCTCGGCGCGGCGCTGCGACTTCGGCACCCCGCGCAGCCGCAGGGCCAGTTCGATGTTCTTGCCCGCGGTCAGCCACGGGAACAGGGCGTGCTCCTGGAACATCAGCGCGGGCCGGCCGCCGGGGGTCTCGATGCTGCCCGCGGTCGGCCGGTCGAGCCCGGCCACCAGATTGAGCAGGGTCGACTTGCCGCATCCGGAGGCGCCCAGGAGGGTGACGAACTCGCCCGGGGCGACATCGAGACTGATGTCGTCCAGGACCAGCTGTGTTCCCGCGGGCCCGGCGAAGGACTTCGAGACATGCGCGATACGGGCGGCGTGCCCGACCTGGACACGGTCCTCGGCCTTGGTGAGGGTGTTCGCCATGGTCGTCACCTCCTGGGGGTCTTCGGGCGGCTGGTTACTTGACGCCGAGGCCGGCGTCGGCGACCTCGGGCTTGCCCGCGGCCTTGAGGATCTTGTTGAGCGGCTTCAGGTCGTAGATGCCCCTGAGGTCGGGCTTCTCCAGCAGACCGGCCTTGACCGCGTGCTGGGCCTGCGCGTCGAGCGTCGCGGCCAGCGGGTCGTCGGTGATCTGGATCGACTTCCAGGCGGGGTCGATGACCTCGGCCGGCAGCTCCTTGCCGGTGAGCTTCTTCAGCGCGGTGTTCGCGGAGTCCTTCGCCTCGTCCGGGTTGGCGTTGATCCAGGCGTTGGTCCGCACCGAGCCGCGCAGCACGGCCTCGACCACGTCCCCGTGCTCCTTCAGGAACTTCTGCGACACGATGATGTTGGTGATCACGAACTTGTCGTCCGGCCACAGCGTCGACTCGTCCAGCAGTTCCTTCGCGCCCGCGGCGACCAGCTTGGAGGCGGTCGGCTCGGGGACCCAGGCGCCGTCGATGGAACCGGCGCGGTAGGCGTCGGGCGCCACCTTGTTGTCCGTACGGACGACGGAGACGTCACCCTTGCCGCTCTGGGCGTCGACCTTCCAGCCCTTCTCGGAGATCCAGTTGAGGAACGCCACGTCCTGGGTGTTGCCCAGCTGCGGGGTCGCGATCTTCTTGCCCTTGAGGTCGTCCGGGGTCTTGATCTTCTCCGGGTTCACGACGAGCTTGACGCCGCCGGACGCGGAGCCGCCGATGATCCGCAGGTTCTGGCCCTTGGACTTGGTGTAGCCGTTGATGGACGGCGAGGGGCCGATGAAGCCGATGTCGATCGAGCCGGCGTTCAGCGCCTCGATCTCGGACGGTCCCGCGTTGAAGGTGGCGGTCTTCAGCTGGGTGCCGCCCAGCTCCTTCTGGAACAGCCCTTCCTGGTCGCCCACGAGCGCGGTGGCGTGCGTGAGGTTCGGGAAGTACCCGATGCGCACGGTGTCGGCGGAGAGCTTCTTGCCGTGTGCGACGTTCGCCTTGCCGTCGTCCACCGCCTGGGAGCCGTAGCCGCAGGCGGTGAGGGCCACGGCCAGCAGGGGCAGGGCGGCGACGGCGGCGATACCGCGGCGCGGCGTGGTACGGGGGGCAGGCACGGGTGGTCTTCCTCTCGGAGGCCCGGTGCGCACGCCCCTCGTCAGTGCGGGGGCGCGGCCGGGAAGGCGGCGGGTGTGCGGCTGTGCGGGCGGTGCGGGCCATGCGTCCGGGCGCGCGGGCAGTGCGCGTACGTCATCGCGCACATCGCCCGACTCCGCCCTGGCCACTTCCCACCGCGCCGCTGCCGACGCGGCCACCCTCCTTCGCGAAGGTCGAGAAGACGTCGATGCCCATCAGAAGTCCCACTCCGCGTCGTCGTCCGCGGCCGGCGCTTCCTCGGCGGCGGCGAACGAGGTGCCCGCCATGCCCGCCGAGAGGGTGGTGCCGTCCGCCGGGTCGATCAGCAGGAAGGAACCGGTGCGGCGCGAGTCCGCGTACGCGTCGAGCGCCAGCGGCTCGGCGGTCCGGACGACGACCCGGCCGATGTCGTTGGCGACCAGCTTGCCCGGGGCCGGGTGCTGGGAGAGGTCGTCCAGGGTCAGCCGCGAGGGGATGTCCTTGACGATCGCCTTGACGGTGCGCGTGGTGTGCTTGAGGAGCACCCGCCGGCCCACGGTGAGCGGTTCGTCCGCGACGTGGCAGACGGTCGCCTCGACGTCCTGGGTGACGGCCGGCGCGTCGTCCACCGGTGCGATGAGGTCACCGCGCGAGACGTCGATGTCGTCCGCCAGGCGCAGGGTCACCGACTGGGGCGCCCAGGCGATGTCCACCGGGTCCCCGAGCAGGTCGATGCCCTCGATCGTGGAGGTGCGGCCCGAGGGCAGCACGGTCACGGACTCGCCGACCCGGAACGCCCCGGCGGCGATCTGGCCCGCGTAGCCCCGGTAGTCGGGGTGCTCCGCGGTCTGCGGCCGGATCACGTACTGGACCGGGAAGCGGGCGTGGCAGGCGGTCAGGTCGTGGCTGACCGGGACCGTCTCCAGGTGCTCCAGGACCGTGGGGCCGCCGTACCAGTCCATGTTGGCGGACGGCTCGACGACGTTGTCGCCGGCCAGCGCGGAGATCGGGATCGCGGTGATCTCGGGGACCCCGAGCGATGCCGCGTACGCGGTGAACTCCTCGGCTATCGCGGCGAACACCGGCTCCGCGTAGTCCACCAGGTCCATCTTGTTGACGGCCAGGACCACGTGCGGGACGCGCAGCAGGGCGGCGACGGCGGCGTGCCGGCGGGTCTGCTCGACCACCCCGTTGCGGGCGTCGACCAGGACCACGGCCAGCTCGGCCGTGGAGGCGCCGGTGACCATGTTGCGGGTGTACTGCACATGGCCCGGGGTGTCGGCCAGGATGAACCGACGCCGGGGCGTGGCGAAGTAGCGGTAGGCGACGTCGATGGTGATGCCCTGCTCGCGCTCGGCGCGCAGGCCGTCGGTCAGCAGCGCCAGGTCCGGCGCCTCCTGGCCGCGGTTGCGCGAGGCGTGCTCGACGGCCTCCAGCTGGTCGGTGAGGACCGACTTGGAGTCGTGCAGCAGGCGCCCCACGAGGGTGGACTTGCCGTCGTCGACGGACCCGGCGGTGGCGAAGCGCAGCAGGGTGGTGGCGCTCAACTGCTCAGCAGTGGTGGTCATTTAGAAGTACCCTTCGCGCTTGCGGTCTTCCATCGCGGCCTCGGACATCTTGTCGTCGGCGCGGGTCGCGCCTCGTTCGGTGAGGCGGGAGGCGGCGATTTCGGTGATCACGGCGTCGAGTGTGGTGGCGTCGGAGTCGACGGCGCCGGTGCAGGACATGTCGCCGACGGTGCGGTAGCGGACCTGGCGGGTCTCGGTGGCCTCGTGTTCCCTGGGCCCGCCCCAGTCGCCCGCGGTGAGCCACATGCCGTTGCGGTTGAAGACCTCGCGTTCGTGGGCGAAGTAGATCTCGGGGAGGTCGATGCCCTCGTGCTGGATGTACTGCCAGACGTCGAGTTCGGTCCAGTTGGAGATGGGGAAGACGCGGACGTGTTCGCCGGGGGCGTGGCGGCCGTTGTAGAGCTGCCAGAGTTCGGGGCGCTGGCGGCGGGGGTCCCATTGGGAGAACTCGTCGCGCAGGGAGAAGACGCGTTCCTTGGCGCGGGCCTTCTCCTCGTCGCGGCGGCCGCCGCCGAAGACGGCGTCGAAGCGGTGCTGCTGGATGGCTTCGGTCAGGGGCACGGTCTGGAGGGGGTTGCGGGTGCCGTCGGGGCGTTCGCGGAGCTTGCCGGCGTCGATGTAGTCCTGGACGGAGGCGATGTGGAGCCGCAGTCCGTGTTCGGCGACCACGCGGTCGCGGTAGGCGAGGACCTCGGGGAAGTTGTGGCCGGTGTCCACGTGCAGCAGGGTGAAGGGCACCGGTGCGGGTGCGAACGCCTTGAGCGCCAGGTGCAGCATCAGGATCGAGTCCTTGCCGCCGGAGAACAGGATCACCGGCCGCTCGAACTCACCCGCCACCTCACGGAAGATGTGCACCGCCTCGGACTCCAACGAGTCCAAGTGGCTCAGCGCGTACGGGTTGTCGGTGCCCTCTTGCACAGTCGCGACGGTCGTCACGCCGCACCCCTCTCGTTCAGCAGCGCGTAAAGCTCCGCCGCGGACTCCTGCACGGTCTGACGGTGCGACTCGATCCGCAGATCGGGTGACTCGGGGGCCTCGTAGGGGTCGTCCACCCCGGTGAGCCCGCTGATCTCGCCCGCCGCCTGCTTGGCGTAAAGACCCTTCACATCGCGCTCCGAGCACACCTCGACCGGAGTGGCGACGTGCACCTCCAGATACGCGGTGCCCTCGGCCTGGTGCCGCTTGCGGACGGCGTCCCTGCTGTCCGCGTACGGGGCGATGACCGGGACCAGCACCTTGACGCCGTTCGCCGCCAGCAGCTCGGCGACGAAGCCGATCCGCTGCACGTTGGTGTGCCGGTCCTCGCGCGAGAAGCCGAGGCCCGCCGAGAGGAACTCGCGGATCTCGTCGCCGTCGAGCACCTCCACACGGTGGCCCTCGCCGCGCAGCCGCCCGGCGAGTTCATAGGCGATGGTGGTCTTGCCGGCGCTCGGCAGACCGGTCAGCCAGACGGTGGCCCCCGTCTCCGTCACGCTCATCGAAGTCTCCTGATCAGTCGTCATCAGCCGTGCAGCCCGCATTCGGTCTTGCCGCGCCCGGCCCAGCGGCCGGCCCGGGCGTCCTCGCCCTCCAGCACCCGGCGGGTGCAGGGCGCGCAGCCCACGGAGGCGTAACCGTCCATCAGCAGCGGGTTGGTGAGCACCCCGTGCTCGGCGACGTAGGCGTCCACGTCGTCCTGGGTCCAGCGGGCGATCGGCGAGACCTTCACCTTCCGGCGCTTCTCGTCCCAGCCGACCACCGGGGTGTTCGCCCGGGTCGGGGACTCGTCGCGGCGCAGCCCGGTCGCCCAGGAGGCGTACGCGGTCAGGCCCTCCTCCAGCGGCTTGACCTTGCGCAGCTTGCAGCAGAGGTCGGGGTCGCGGTCGTGCAGCTTCGGCCCGTACTCGGCGTCCTGCTCGGCGACCGTCTGACGCGGCGTCAGCGTGATCACGTTGACGTCCATCACGGCGTCCACCGCGTCCCGCGTCCCGATGGTCTCCTCGAAGTGGTAGCCGGTGTCCAGGAACACCACGTCCACGCCGGGCAGCACCCGGGAGGCCAGGTGCGCCACGACCGCGTCCTCCATCGAGGAGGTGACGCAGAACCGGGGCCCGAAGGTGTCGGCCGCCCACTTGAGGATGTCGAGAGCGGAGGCGTCCTCCAGCTCGCGACCGGCCCGCTCGGCGAGCTCCCGCAGCTCCTCACCGGTGAGCGTGTCGATGTTCTGAGTGACCGTCATATCCCGTTCCCTCCAACGTCGTTGGCCTTCAGTCCCCGGCTCAGCAGGCCCAGGAACTTCAGCTGGAACGCCCGATTGCAGGAAGCGCATTCCCAAGCCCCGTGCCCGGCCTCGTGCGGGCGCAGATCCTCGTCGCCGCAGTAGGGGCAGTGGAACGGGGCGGCGCGCTCGCTCATGACAGCGACTCCGCACTGGCGCGGGCGGCCCAGGTGGCGAAGCGCTCGTCGCTCTCGCGCTCCTCCAGATAGCGGCCGACGACGCGCTCGACGTAGTCCGGAAGCTCCTCCGAGGTGACCTTCAGGCCGCGCACCTTGCGGCCGAAGCCGGCGTCCAGGCCGAGCGCGCCGCCCAGGTGGACCTGGAAGCCTTCGACCTGATTGCCGTCGGCGTCGACCATGAGCTGGCCCTTGAGACCGATGTCCGCGGTCTGGATGCGGGCGCAGGCGTTGGGGCAGCCGTTGAGGTTGATGGTCAGCGGCTCGTCGAAGTCGGGCAGCCGGCGCTCCAGCTCCTCGATCAGCGAGGCGCCCCGGTTCTTCGTGTCCACGATGGCCAGCTTGCAGAACTCGATGCCGGTGCAGGCCATCGTGGACCGCCGGAAGGTCGAGGGCTTCACCTGGAGCCCCAGCGCCTCCAGACCGGCGGACAGCGACTCGACCCGGTCCTGCTCCACGTCGAGGATGATCAGCTTCTGCTCCACGGTGGTGCGCACCCGGTGCGAGCCGTGCGCCTCCGCCAGCTCGGCGATCTTCGTCAGCGTGGTGCCGTCCAGGCGGCCGACGCGCGGCGCGAAGCCCACGTAGAACCGGCCGTCCTGCTGCGGGTGGACGCCGACGTGGTCGCGCCAGCGGGAGGCCGGCTCGGCCGGGGCGGGCCCGTCGAGCAGCGGCCGCTTCAGGTACTCGTCCTCCAGCACCTGGCGGAACTTGGCGACGCCCCAGTCGGCGACCAGGAACTTCAGCCGGGCGCGGTTGCGCAGCCGCCGGTAGCCGTAGTCCCGGAACAGGCCGGTGACCCCCGCCCAGACGTCGGGCACGTCGTCCAACGGCACCCAGGCGCCGAGGCGTTCGGCCAGCCGGGGGTTGGTGGAGAGCCCGCCGCCGACCCACAGGTCGAAGCCCGGACCGTGCTCGGGGTGGTCGACGCCGACGAACGAGATGTCGTTGATCTCGTGGACGACGTCCTGCACCGGAGAGCCGGAGATCGCGGTCTTGAACTTGCGGGGCAGGTTGGAGAATTCCTTGTTGCCGATGTAGAGGTCGTGGATCTTGTCCAGCGCCGAGGAGCCGTCGATGATCTCGTCGGCGGCGATCCCGGCGACCGGCGAGCCGATCATCGTACGCGGGCAGTCGCCGCACGCCTCGGTGGTGGAGAGCCCGACCGCCTCCAGCTTCTGCCAGATGGCCGGCACGTCCTCTATGCGCACCCAGTGCATCTGCACGTTCTGCCGGTCCGTGATGTCGGCCGAGCCGCGCGCGTACTCCTGCGACACCTCACCGATGGCGCGGAGCTGATCGGTCGTCAGCCGGCCGCCGTCGATGCGCGTACGCATCATGAAGTACTTGTCCTCAAGCTCCTCCGGCTCCAGGGCCCCGGTGCGGCCGCCGTCGATGCCGGGCTTGCGCTGGGTGTAGAGACCCCACCAGCGGAACCGGCCGCGCAGGTCGGACGGGTCGATCGAGTCGAATCCGCGCTTGGAGTAGATCGTCTCAATGCGTGTCCGCACATTGAGACTGTCGTCGTCCTTCTTGAGCTGCTCGTTCGCGTTGAGGGGCGTGTGGTGGCCCATGGCCCACTGGCCCTCGCCACGATGGCGCCCGGCCTTGCGGCGGGGCGTCGTGGTAGCGGTCTTCTCCGGGCTGGAGGCCATGGCGATACGTCCTTCGGGACTGCAGGAGGGCGGCTCTGAACGGCACACTCGCGTGAGGCGCGGCGGTGCGCAGTGCTGAACTGAAGCAAGGAAATCTCGGCGGTGCTGGGACTCTCAGCTCGCCGGACAGATGGCGCTGGACATGCGGCCGAGGTCGACGTGGCGTCGACTCACCAAGGCAATTCCAGTTCCGGACATGACGGAAGCCTGTCATGGGGATCTCGCGGCAGTCCACCACTATCCATGATGTGGACGCCCTGGTCCCACCTGGCGAGACAAAGTGGCACGCATCACGCGCGTGGCGCGTGCCGGGGTGGAGTGCAAACCGGGCAACTGGGCTGATTTGCCACGGAAATGCTGACCGCTGTGCGCGGGGGCGGCGCTCAGCGGCCGGAGCCGGGCCACGGGCCGGGAGTGTCCACCGGCTCCTCCAGCTCCGTGCGCGTGTCGAACAGCCGGAAGCCGCGCCTCAGGTAGTTGTCCATCGCGTGCGGGCCGTCCTTGGAGCAGGTGTGCAGCCACACCCGCTTCGTCGCCGGCCGCTCCGGCCACCGCTCGGCCAGGTCCCAGGCGCGGGCCGTCCCGTACGACAGCAGATGACCGCCGATCCGCCGCCCCCGGAAGGCCGGAATCAGCCCGAAGTACATGATCTCGACCACGCCGTCGTCCTGCGGGTCCAGCTCGACGTACCCCGCCGGGGTGCCGTTCGCGTACGCCACCCAGGTCTCCGCGCCCGGCCGCTCCAGGGCCTCCCGCCACTGCGCGTACGTCATGCCCAGGCGGTCCGTCCACCGGATGTCCCCGCCCACCGCCGTGTACAGGAAGCGGCTGAATTCGGGCAGCGGCACCCCGGACCGCACGATCCGGACCTCCGCGTCCGGCACCGAGGACGGGCGCAGCTCATCGGGCGAGTTCTGCTCCAGGGACCAGATGGTCACCTCTTCGGAGGCCGGCGGCTCGGGACGTACGGGGTCGCTCATGGCAGCCAGACAACCATGCCCCGCACCCCTCGCCCCACCCGGCCCCGGATCACCGGGGCCCCGGCCCCTCCGCCTCCCGAACCTCCCGCTCAAGCCCCTCCCGCTCCCGCGCGCCCCGCGCCGCCGCCACCACCGGGGCCTGCGAGCGCGGCAGCAGATCGGCCGGGTGCTCCGGATGGACGACCTCCACCTCCACGCCCTCGCCGAACCGGTACGGGCGGTGCGCGAGCACCTCGGCCAGATGGCGCCGCAGCCGCGATATCTCCGCCCGCACCGTCACCGTCCTGGTCGCGTCACCGAACAGGTCCTGGGCCAGCTCGGAGGCCGTGCGCCCCTCCCGGTGCAGCGCCAGCGCGTACAGCAGCTCGGCGTGGCGCGGGGACAGCGGCTGGGTCCAGGTGCCGACCGGGCTCACCACGTTCACCGCGAGGGCGCGCGGCCGGCTCAGATCGAGGACCACCCGGCGCGGCGGGCCGTCCAGCGTCCCGTCCGCCACCTGGACCAGCCAGCCGCCCGGCAGCGGCTCCACCCGGCACATCCCGAGCGACGGCAGCCACACCCGGCCCGGCCCCAGCGACTTCGGCAGCGGCAGCCGGTCCACCGGGGGCATCCCCGTCACCGCCGCCGTCCAGCCGTGGCCGTCCACCGCCACCGCCCGGCCGCCGATCCGGCTCAGGACCGGGGCGGCCACCGCCCGCAGCCGGTCCACCGCCTCCAGATGCCGGACCCGGATCTCGCTCTCCGCCAGCCGGGCCACCGACCGCACCAGGGCCAGCGTCGTCGGGTGGAACGTGGACGCGGGCCCGCTGATGTCCACGATCCCCATCAGCCGGCCGTCCCGGGGATCGCGCACCGGGGCCGCCGCGCACGTCCAGCCGTGCAGGGTGCGCACGAAGTGCTCCGCCGAGTGCACCTGCACCGGGGCGCGGGACGCCAGCGCGGTACCGATCGCGTTGGTGCCGGTGATCTCCTCGGACCAGGCCGCGCCCTCCGCGAGGCAGATGCCGTCGGCCCGGCGCAGCACCCCCGTGTTGCCCTCGCGCCACAGCACCCGGCCCTCCACATCGGTGACGACCATGATCTGCTGCGAGGCGTCCGCGATGCTCGTCAGCCCGTCACTGAGCAGCGGCATCACCTCGCCCAGCGCGGAGCTGCGGCGCCGGTGCTCGATCTCGTCCGCCTCCAGCAGCCTGCTGTGCGTCGTCTGCTCGGGATCGATGCCGCTGCGCAGCACCCGGTCCCAGGAGGCACCGATCTCCGCCCGGGGCGCGGCGGGCATGCGGTCGCCCGCCATCCGCGCCTCCCGGGACCGGTGCACCAGCCGCCTGGCCTGCGGGCTCTCCTGAGCAATCGGACGCAGCCCGTCCGCCGGAGTCGTCTCCACGCCGGTTCCCCCTCACCCCACTGCCCGGCCCGGTACGCGGGCCGCGCCCCCATCCTGCCGCCGCCCGGGCCCCGATAACGCAACTCCACACAATGGTTGCAACCCTCTGCAACTCTGGCGAGGCTCCCCGGACCGTACAAGAGTGGCGGCACACCGCGCCGCGGGCCCCGGCCCTCACGTGCGGTGTGTACAGCATGGGGGGTGGTGCCGTGTCGGCGCAGCACCACCCCCCGTCGCTGTGCCCGGTCAGGATTCCGCCGGCCGGGCCCGGGCCACGACCGACGCCAGATCCAGGGTGTGCGGCAGGGTCCCGAACGCCGCGCCCCCGTCCCCGCCCAGGCGCGAAGCGCAGAAGGCGTCCGCCACCTCGGGCGGCGCCCAGCGCACCAGCAGCGAGCCCTGGAGCACCAGCGCGATCCGCTCCACGACCCGGCGCGCCCGCGCCTCGATTCCCGCCAGGTCGGCCAGCTCCGTCAGCATGTCCCTGATCGCCGCGTCCAGCCGGTGATCGGCGCCCCGGGCCCGCCCGACCTCCTGGAGGAACGCGTTCAGCGCGAGCGGTTCGCGCCGCAGCACCCGCAGCACGTCCAGCGCCTGGACGTTCCCGGACCCCTCCCAGAGGGAGTTGAGCGGTGCCTCCCGCAGCAGCCGGGGCATCCCCGACTCCTCGACATAGCCGTTGCCGCCCAGGCACTCCAGCGCCTCGCCCACCAGCGGCGTGCACCGCTTGGTGACCCAGTACTTCGCCGCCGGCACCGCGATCCGCAGGAACGCCGACTCGCTCTCGCCGCCGTCGTCGTACGCCGCCGCGAGCCGCATCGCCAGCACGGTCGCCGCCTCCGACTCCACCGCCAGATCGGCCAGCACATTGCGCATCAGCGGCTTGTCCACGAGCGGCCCGCCGAACGCGGACCGGTGCGTCGTGTGGTGCACCGCCTGCGCCACCGCCTGCCGCATCAGCGCCGCCGAACCGGTCACGCAGTCCAGCCGGGTCGCCGCCACCATCCCCATGATCACGCGGACGCCCCGCCCCTCCTCACCGATCCGCCGCGCCCACGTCCCGTCGAACTCGACCTCCGCCGAGGCGTTGGACCGGTTGCCCAGCTTGTCCTTGAGCCGCTGGATCGCGAACGGATTGCGGCTGCCGTCCGGCAGCACCCGGGGCAGCAGAAAGCAGGTGAGACCGTCCGGGGCCTGCGCGAGGACCAGGAAGCCGTCGGACATCGGGGCCGAGCAGAACCACTTGTGCCCGGTCAGCAGGTATGCGCCGTCCTCGGCCAGCGGCTCGGCACGCGTGGTGTTCGCCCGTACGTCCGAGCCGCCCTGCTTCTCCGTCATGCCCATCCCGAGCAGCGCCCCCGCCTTGTGCGCGGGCGGCCGCAGCCCCTCCTCGTACACCCGCGAGGTCAGCAGCGGCTCCCACTGGGCGGCCACCTCCGGCTCGGCGCGCAGGGCCGGCACCGCCGCGTGCGTCATGGAGACGGGGCAGCCGTGTCCCGCCTCGGCCTGCGTCCACACCAGGAAGCCCGCCGCCCGGCGGACATGCCCGCCCGGCCGGTCCCAGGCATCGGTCAGCCCGGCCCCGACGGCGTGCCCGAGCAGCCGGTGCCAGGCCGGGTGGAAGCCGACCTCG
The DNA here is from genome assembly GCF_045161735.1 of Streptomyces sp. NBC_00726. NCBI lineage: Bacteria > Bacillati > Actinomycetota > Actinomycetes > Kitasatosporales > Streptomycetaceae > Streptomyces > Streptomyces sp. NBC_00726. Next base: position 5,656,059 of record NZ_CP108983.1, read on the forward strand.
TCCACGCGGCGGCCGTAGCGGTCGTGGGTGCGCAGCCTCGGCGGGTTCGCGTTCGCCTCGGTGCCCCAGGACGCGGCCTGCGCGGAGCCGGCCGCCCGGCCGAGCGCGGTGAGCCCGTCCCGGGTCTCGTCCAGGACCTCGGGCGGAAGATGACGTTCCACCGCCTCGCCGAGCACCCGGTCCGTGCCGAAGACGTCATGGCCGAGGAGCGGAGGGGCCTGGTTGGACACGGTGTGGGTGGTGGTCGCCATGCCGATACGGTAAGGACGTGCAGGCAGCAAACGAAACACCCGAGCGGCCACCGGGCCGGCTCCACCGGGCCCGAGTGCTCTACCGCAACGTCTCCAAGCGGCAGCTCGCCTGGCAACTGCTCAAGGACACGGTCAACTCGTGCATGGAGTACCGCATCCTGGGACTCGCCGCCGAGGCCGCGTTCTTCACCCTGCTGTCCCTGCCCCCGCTGCTCCTCGGCCTGATCGGCCTGCTCGGTTACGTGGACGAGTGGACGAGCACCACGACGGTCGCGTCCATCGAGCGCAACATTCTCAGCGCGGCCCACACCATGCTGTCCGAGCGCGGCGTCAACGACTTCGCCAAGCCGCTCCTGGCCGACGTCACGACCGGCGCCCGGCCCGACGTCATCTCCCTCGGCTTCGCCATCGCCCTGTGGTCCGGCTCCCGCGCGGTCAACGTCTTCATCGACACCATCACCGTCATGTACGGACTCGACGGCCAGCGCGGCATCGTCAAGACCCGGATGCTCGCCTTCCTGCTGTACGTGGTGGCGCTGCTGCTCGGCGCGGTCGTGCTGCCGCTGCTCGTGGTCGGCCCGGACCGGGTCGTGGAGCTCATACCGTGGGGCACCGAGGTCATAAGCGTCCTGTACTGGCCGCTGGTGATCGTGCTCTCGGTCGCCTTCCTCACCACCCTCTACCACGTGTCCGTGCCGGTCCGTTCGCCGTGGATCGAGGACATGCCGGGCGCCCTGGTGGCCCTGGCCATGTGGGTGTTCGGCAGCTTCCTGCTGCGGATCTACCTGACCAGTACGGTCGAGGGCCCCACGATCTACGGATCGCTGGCCGCGCCCATCGCGGTGCTGCTGTGGATCGGCGTCTCCGCCTTCGCGGTACTGGTGGGCGCCGCCGTCAACGCGGCCATCGACCGGGTCTGGCCCTCGGTGACGACGGCCGCCGCCCGCGCCGCGAACGACCGGGTGCGCGCCGCCCAGGCCGCCGAGTTCGTCGCCCGCACCCGGGCGGAGAGCTGGCACGGCGGCCCGCCGGCCGACGAGGACGACGAGGACGACGAGGGCGACAGCCCGTACATGCCCTCCGAGTTCCCCGAGCGCTGGTCGCGGTTCCTGCCGCCGGACGACGTGAAGTCCCGGCTCCAGAAGCCCGGCCGCGAGAAGGACGCGGACCGGGGCAGCCCGTACGACGAGTGAGCCTCAGTCGGTGGTCGCCGGGCTCTGCGACCCCGGCGACCAGGACAGCTTCACCGTCAGATGGCCCTCCAGCGCGCTCTTCGCGATCACCGCGCCCGCCTCCGAGGTGATCTTCACGCCGAACTCCAGCTCCACCCCGTCCGGCTTCAGCCGCCCGTCCCGGAACACGGCGAGCGCCGATTCGGCGGCCGACCGGATGCCCTCCAGCGCGCTGTCGAACGTGCGCCCCGCGCGCGCCAGGGCGTGCGGCCCGTCCCGCGACACCAACTGCGCCCCCGGCGCGTGCCGGTCGACCTCCACGGTCACCGTCGCCCCGTTGTCCGTGGTGAACTCCATCAGTGACGCCATGACCGCCCCCGTAACCGGTTTACGTACGCTGCCGTGTCCGTCGACACTAGTGGTACGGACGGCAGTTACGCAGGGCGCACGGTCGTCCGGGCGCACCACCGGCCCGCCGTCCCGCGCGCGTCGGTCACGGCGCCCCCAGCACATCCGCCGGTGACGTCCCCGGGTCCGTCAGCGCGAGCCCCAGTGCCGCGCGTTCCGTGACCCAGCGCGTCGGGCGGTGGCGCGGGTCGCCCGTCGACGCGTGCAGCGCCCGGTGCAGCTCCAGCATCCGGGCCGCGCCGATCCGGTCGCCCCAGGCCAGCGGGCCCACCGGATAGCCGAGCCCCGTCGTGACGGCGACGTCGATGTCGGCCGGGGCGGCGAGCCCGCGCTCCGCGATGGACGCGGCGACCGACACGACGGAGGCCAGCAGCCGCTGGGCGACCGAGCCCGCCGTGTCCCGGACCACCGACACCGCGAACGGCTCACCGCCGTCCCCGGCCCGGGCCAGCACCGCGCGGGCGTCCCGCGCCGCCCCCGCGTCCGCCGCCGGGGTCACCGCGAGCACGCGCCGCCGCCCCGCCGCCGGCAGCGGGTCGACGCCGAAGGTGCGCCCGGCGGGCAGCCCGTGCGCGGCGACCGCCGAGGCGACCGGGGTGCCCCAGACCGGGACCAGGACGACCGCCGCGTCCGACGGCCGCCCGCCGCCCGACACGGCGGCGCCCGCCGAGGCCAGCGCCTCGCGGAGCGCGGCCGCCCCGGCCTCCCGCGCGGGGTCCGGCGCGAAGACGTGCACCGGGCGGTCCGCGTCCCCGGTGACCGGCGGCTCCGGCGCGGGTCCGGTGGCCTCGGGGCCGTACGCGTACCAGCCGCGTCCGGTCTTGCGGCCGTGCAGCCCGGCCGCCACCCGGTTCGGGGTGAGGAAGGAGGGGCGGAGCCGGTCCTCGTAACGGAAGCCCTCCCAGATCGAGTCGATGACGGCGGCCGTCACATCGAGCCCGGTCAGGTCCGTCAGCTCGAACGGGCCCATCCGCAGGCCCAGTACGTCGCGCGCGATCCGGTCGATGTCCGCGGGCTCCCCGACGCCCTCCTCAAGCAGCGCCAGCGCCTCCGTCACCAGGCCGCGCCCGGCGTGGTTGATCAGGAAGCCCGGGGTGTCCGCGACCGTCACCGCACGGTGGCCGCAGCCCTCCACGAGCGCGGTGAGCAACGGCGGGATCTCCGGCCGGGTCGCCGCACCGGGCACCACCTCCACGATCCGCATCAGCGGCACCGGGTTGAAGAAGTGCAGCCCGGCCAGGCGCGTCGGGTCCTTCAGCGCGGCGGCGATCCGGGTCACCGAGAGCGAGGAGGTGTTCGTCGCGAAGACGGTGGACGCGGGCAGCGCCTGTTCGAGCCGGCCGAACACCTCGGTCTTCGTCGCCAGGTCCTCCCGTACGGCCTCGATCACCAGCTCCACCCCGGGGCCCGCCGCCCACGGGTCGTCCAGCGGGACCAGCCGCTCCGCCGCCGACTCCGCGTCCGCCGCCGCCATCCGACCCTTGGCCACGGCCCGGTCCAGCATGGAACGTACGAAGGCGACGGCGTCCGCCACCGCCTCGGCGCGTACGTCGCACAGCTCGACGGTGTGTCCGGCCGCGGCCGCCCACTGGGCGATGCCGCGGCCCATGGCTCCGGCGCCGACGATCCTGATACGCATGCGGGTCACGGTCCTCTCACTGGGGCGGGCCGGGTGCCCGCGCTGCCGACGCTTTCAGTGGCTTTGATCGCCGTCCAATACCGAATTAGGCTCGGACCGAGACGTCTGACGAATCAATGGCCGAGGCTCCTCAATGATGAGGGCCGGCCCGGGGGAGGGGCGGCATGGAGCTGCGGTATCTGTCCGCGTTCCTCGCCGTGGCGGAGGAACTGCACTTCGGCCGCGCCGCCAGACGGCTCCGGATGGCACAGCCGCCGCTGAGCCAGCAGATCCGCCGGCTGGAGAAGGAGCTCGGAGTCCAGCTCTTCGAACGCAACACCCGCTCGGTACGGCTCACCAGCGCCGGGGAGTCCTTCCTCCAGCCGGTGCGGACCGTGCTGGACGATCTGGACACGGCGGTACGGGCCGCGAGGGCGGCCGGGCAGGGCGCCTACGGCAGGGTCCGCATCGGCTTCGCGGGCGCCTCCAGCCACGAGACGCTGCCGCTGCTCACCCGGGCGGTGCGGGCCGCCCACCCGGGCATCGAGCTGGTCATGACCGGCCAGACCTACGCCGACGTGGCGCTCGCCCGGGTCGCCGACGGCTCGCTGGACCTGGGGTTCGTCCGGCTGCCGGTGACCGCGCCGGGCGTGAGCTGCCGGGTGATCGACGAGGAGGAGCTGGTGTGCGCGCTGCCCCTCGACCATCCGCTCGCCGGCCGCCCCGAGATCCCGCTCGGCGCGCTGGCCGGGGAGCCGTTCGTCGCGTTCCCCGCCAACACCGGCTCCACCGTGCGCGACGCGATGACCGAGGCGTGCGAGGCGGCCGGGTTCGGCCCGCGCGTGGTGCAGGAGGCGCCGGACTCGTACACCATCCTGGCGCTCGTCGCGGCGGGCGTCGGGGTGACGCTGACCGTCACCTCCGTCCAGCACATCCAGCTCAGCGGCCTGGTCTACCGCCCGCTGGCCGGGCCGCCGATCCGGCGGCAGCCGGCGCTCGCCTGGCGGACGGACAATCCGTCGGCCGCCCTGCGCGCGGTGCTGGACGTGGCGGAGCGGGCGCTCCCCACGCCGGGCGGCGCGGCCGATTGAGACGCCGGGCGTCTCGGTTCCGGGGAAACTGGGTATTGGACCGGTCACGCCGCCGGGTGCGAGGGTCGTGCCGGACCCCGCACTCAGTCTCCCGGAAAGGCCCCGCCGTGCCCGACGCCCTCGATGTCGTGATCTGCGAACCCCTGCGCACCCCCATCGGCCGCTTCGGCGGGGTGTTCGCCGGGGAGAAGCCGGCCGCCCTCGCGGCCCGGGTCATCGCCGAGGTCGTGGCCCGGACCGGCATCGACCCCGACCGGGTGGACGAGGTGATCCTCGGCCACTCCTACCCGTCGGCGGAGGCCCCCGCGATCGGCCGGGTGGCCGCCCTGGACGCCGGGCTCCCGCAGTCGGTGACCGGCCTCCAGACCGACCGCCGCTGCGGCTCCGGACTCCAGGCGGTCCTGGACGCGGCGATGCAGATCCGGGCCGGGTTCAGCGAGGTCGTGATCGCGGGCGGCGTCGACGTGATGAGCGGCGCCCCGTACTACACGCACGACGGGCGCTGGGGCATCAAGGGCCCCGGCCTCCAGCTCCACGACGCGCTCGCCCGGGGCCGGGTCACCGCGGGCGGCGTGCACCACCCGGTGCCCGGCGGCATGATCGAGACCGCCGAGAACCTGCGCCGGACGTACGGAATCAGCCGCGCGGACCAGGACGCGCTGGCCCTGCGCTCGCAGCGGCGGGCGGGGCGGGCCGCCGCCGAGGGTCGGTACGAGAAGGAGACGGTCCCCGTTACGGTGAGGACCAGGAAGGGCGAGACGGTGATCTCCGCCGACGAGCACCCCCGCCCCGGCACCACCGCCGAACAGCTCGCCGCGCTCCGCCCGGTCATGCTGAAGTCCGACCCGGAGGCCACCGTCACCGCGGGCAACGCCAGCGGCCAGAACGACGCGGCGGCCGCCTGCCTGGTGACGAGCGCCGCCACCGCCGCCCGCCTCGGCCTGACCCCGCTCGTCCGGCTCGTCTCCTTCGCCCGCGCCGGGGTGCCCGCCGCGGCCATGGGCCTCGGCCCCGTCCCCGCGACGGCGGCCGCGCTCGGCCGCGCCGGGCTCACGCTCGCCGACCTCGACCTGATCGAGCTGAACGAGGCGTTCGCCGCCCAGGTGCTGGCCTGCACCCGCGAGATGGGCCTCGGCGAGAAGGACCACGAGGAGCGGATCAACGTGAACGGCTCCGGTGTCTCACTGGGCCACCCGGTCGGCGCGACCGGCGCCCGCATCCTCGCCACCCTCACCCGCGAACTGCACCGCCGCGAGGCCCGCTACGGCCTGGAGACCATGTGCATCGGCGGCGGCCAGGGCCTCGCGGCGGTCTTCGAGCGCGTGACGCCCTGAACGCGGGCCCCGGCGCCGCCCCCTCACCGCCGTACCGGCCCCGGCCGCTCCACGGCCGCCGGCCGGCCCTCGACCGCCCCCGCCGCCAGGTGGTCGTCCGTCGCGTCCGGGTCCGTCAGCCGGTTCAGCCGGGCCGGGACGTCGAAGCCGACGAGGAGGACCACGATCACCGTGCCCGCGAAGGTCAGCACGGCCAGCGCGCCGCCCAGGCTCATCCCGGACGCCAGATGGGCGCCGAGGACCGGGGCGACCGCACCGCCCAGGGCGCCCACGTTGTAGGTGAAGCCGAGCGCCGCGCCCCGGCTGCGGGTCGGGAAGTGGCCGCCGATGTAGCGGGGGAGCAGGCCGGAGATGCCGAAGCTGGTCGCCTGGAGCAGGAAGAGCAGGGCGCCGAGGAGCAGGAGGTTGTCCTCCACCGCGAAGACCGGGTACACGAAGGCGAGCGAGGCCAGCAGCGTCAGCGCGTACGCCTTCTTCGTACCGAGCCGGTCGCCGAGGAAGCCGGCCGTCCAGCAGCCCACCATGGTGCCGAAGCCCGCGAAGTACAGGACATCGGTGACCTGGCTCGTGGAGTAGCCCAGCTCCGTCTTCAGATACGTCGGCAGCAGAGCCTGGATCGGCCAGGAGTAGAGGAACGCGAAGAACAGCGTCACGATCATCGACAGATACAGCACCCAGCCGCGCTTCCCGCCCAGCTGCACCGCGAGCGCGGCGAGCGAGATCCCGGCGACCACCGACAGCACCGGCACCAGGCCCGCGCCGCCCGGCGTGAAGACCAGGAACAGCGAGAGCGTGGCGACGGCCACCAGCACCGTGTTGACGGCCGCCCGGCGCGGGGTCGGGAACAGCGGCCGGAACGGATGGGGCTCCGCGCCCTCGTCCGCGACGGACTCCGTCCACTCCTCCGCCTCGGGCAGCGCCCGCCGCATCCACAGCGCGATGGCGATCGGGATCAGCCCGAGGTAGAACATCCAGCGCCAGCCGAGCGAGGGCACCACCCAGTCGTACACCTGGGCGGCCAGCACCGAGCCCACCGAGAACCCGGAGATCAGGAAGCCGCTGGCCCGGTTGCGCAGGGCGGGCGGCCAGCTCTCCATGACGTACGTGGAGCCGGCGCTGTACTCCCCGGCCATGCCCATGCCGATGGCCAGCCGGGCGGCGAACAGGCTGTGGTAGTTCCAGGCGAACCCGCAGGCGAAGGTGCCCAGCGAGTACAGCAGGATGCTCACCACCATCGACAGCTTCCGGCCGTAGCGGTCGCCGAGGGCGCCGAGCACCGCGCCGCCGAGCCAGCGGGTGATGAAGGCGCCGGAGATCAGACTGGCCGCCTGCACCGTGCTCAGCCCGAAGTCGAAGCCGTCGTGACCGCGCCCTTCTACACCCGCACCCACGCCACGGAGATCGACCGCCACTTCCGGGACGTCGCCGCCGCCCTGGACCTGCCGGTCCTGGCGTACGACGTGCCGGTCTGCGTACACAGCAAGCTCGACCCGGAACTGCTGCTGCCGCTGGCCGCCGACGGGGTGCTGGCCGGGGTGAAGGACTCCAGCGGCGACGACGGCTCGTTCCGCCGGCTGGTCATCGGCGCCCGCGAGCTGCCCGGCTTCTCCGTGCTGACCGGCCACGAACTGGTGGTCGACGCGATGATGCTCGGCGGCGCCGACGGTTCGGTGCCGGGGCTCGGCAACGTCGATCCGCACGGGTACGTACGTCTGCACGAGGCCGCGGTGCGCGGTGACTGGGCGGCCGCGCGAGCCGAACAGGACCGTCTGGTCGCGCTGTTCGACATCGTGCGCGCCGCCCGCCCGGGCACGGCGTCGGCCACGGCGGCGGGGCTCGGCGCCTTCAAGACCGCTCTGATGCTGCGCGGGATCATCGCCACCAATGTGATGAGCCCGCCGATGCGCCCGCTGGACGCCGGGGAGACGGCGGCGGTCGCGGCCTGCCTGGACCGCGCGGGGCTCGGCACGGTCTGACCCGTACGCCGCACGCGGCACCGAAGACAAGAGGTCCGGCCGGACAGCTCAGGGCTGTCGGGCCGGACCTCTTCGTGCTCGGGGGAGCGTCAGCTCACTTCTTCGCGGCGCGGGCGCGGCGCATCATCAGGCCGCCACCGAGTACCAGTGCGGCGCCGGCGCCACCGGCGATGCCCAGGTTCTCGTTGGCACCGGTGTCCGCCATCTGCGGCGGCTTGTGGTGCTTCGGAGGCGTGTGGTGCCAACCGGTGTGGGTCGGCGGGTTGTCCGTGGGCGGCTCCTCGGTGGGAGGGGTCGGCGGGTTGTGGTGGTGGCTGGGCGGGCAGTCGTCGTCGTGGTGGTGCACCGGGGGCTTCGGCGGCGTCGGGGGCTTCGGCGGGTGGTGCGGCTTCGGCGGGTTGTGGTGGTGGTGGCTCGGCGGGCAGTCGTCGTCGTGGTGGTGCACCGGCGGCTTCGGAGGCTTCGGGGGCTCCGGCGGGTTGTGCTCGTGGCCGCAGTTGCAGTCGTGGTCGTGGTGACCCGTCGGCGGCTTGTGGTGCGGGGGCTTGTGGTGGTGCGGCGGGTTGTGCGTGGGCGGCTCCTCCGTCGGCGGCTCCTCGGTGGGCGGGGTGCCCTCGTCGCCGCCGCCGTTCTGGCACTTGTTGCCGGCGGCCGGGTTCAGCAGGCCCACCACGTTGATGCTGTTGCCGCAGACGTTGACCGGGATGTCGACCGGGGCCTGGACCACGTTGCCCGAGAGCACACCGGGGGAGCCGGCGGCCACACCCTGGGCGCTCGCGCCCGAGCCGCCGTTCCCGGAGCCGCCCTTGTTCTCGCACTCGTTGCCGAAGGCGGGGTTGAGCGCGCCGATCACGTTGACCGTGTTGCCGCACACGTTGACGGGCACGTGCACCGGGACCTGCACGACGTTGCCCGAAGCGACGCCGGGCGAACCGACGGCCGCACCGTCGGCCGTGGCATCGGCGAAGGCATAGCCGCCGGAGGCGGTCAGGATGCCTGACGCCGCCGCCATGACGAGCATGCTTTTACTCAAGGCTTTTCGCATTGGTGCCCTTCCTTGGGACATTTCTCGCGGGCGCACGGCCCACAGTTCGTTCATCAGGCGGTGCAGCAGCCGGCGGACCCGCCCATCCGGAGGCGGCCCTCCTGGCGGAGCGGCTTGACGACACCCATAACGACGTCCGCGTGCATGGGAAACGTGAATGCCGTGAATTTTCTGTGCGCACGCGGCGGGGCTACGAGTGAACGTTTCGTCTCTCGATTTCCGACAGTATTACTCGATCACTTTCGTACGGACGTCCGTGTCTTCCAGGCATTCGGGTGAATGGTGATAACCAAACGTCGGCCCGGCAGTTGTTCAGGGCGCTCCGGCTACGGGGTATCCAGTACGAGAAGGGTTCATCGTGATCAAGAAGGTCCTGGCTACGGGTGCCGTCGCCGCCTCCATCCTCGGGCTCGGCGCCGCGCAGGCGATGGCCATCGGCAACGACGGTGGCACGACCTCGGTCAACGGCAACGGTGCCTCGCAGTCGTTCGGCAACGCCGTGACCAAGGGCGACGGCAGCCCGCAGTTCGACCTGGTCCAGGGCTCGCTGAACAAGCCCTGCGTCGGCCTGCCGCTCAAGGCGAACGTCGGTTCGCTCATCGGCCTCGTCCCGATCGCGGTCCAGGACGTCAACGTCCTGTCCAACCCGCAGAACCAGCAGTGCACCGAGAACTCCACCCAGGCCAAGGGCGACGAGCCGCTGTCGCACATCCTGGACGGCATCCCGGTCCTCTCGGGCAACGGCGCCGGCAACAGCTGATCCGGCCCCCTCCCGGGCCCGGGCCGCCGGTGTTCCTCCTCCGGACGGCCCGGGCCCGCTGCCGCCCCGCGAGGGTCGGGCGGGACACGGTCGGCTGACCGAAACTGCATCATTCGGGCGCTATTGGAGCAATCAGCTCGCTGAGCAGTGTCGCATACCGTCCGAAATCGTTACGAATGAAAGCGGCGGAGTCACGAGCGATCAGGTCCGCGCTCGTGCGGCACGAAAGCCGTGGCCGCTCCGGACTCCGCACAAGAAAGGGTTCCAAGTGAAGTACACCAAGATCGCCGCCGTCGCCGCCGGTACGCTCATGGCCGTGGGTGCCGCCGCCCCGGCCTTCGCCGACTCGGGCGCCGAGGGTGCGGCCGTGGCCTCCCCGGGTGTCATCTCCGGCAACACCATTCAGGTGCCGGTGCACATCCCGGTCAACGTCTGCGGCAACACCATCGACGTCATCGGCCTGCTGAACCCGGCCTTCGGCAACGCCTGCGTCAACGACTGATCCATCCCGCCGAATTCTCTCGGCTCGAAAAGCCCCGGCCCGCACTCTCGGCGGCCCGGGGCTTTTCCCGTGCCCGTGTCCAGAGAGATCCCGCACCCCGAGAAATACCGCGCCGTCCAGTTTCCCCGCCGTATCCGGTTCGTTAGCCAGGGAAAGGGCGGCCGGGGACAGGGCCAAAGAAGGCCCGTGCGGCGCGGGGATGCGACCGTGACGGCCGCCGCTGAGAAGGGAACCCGAAAGTGAAGTACGCGAAGTCCGCCGCGCTCCTCGCCGGTTCCGTGGTCGCACTCGGCACGGCTGCTCCCGCCTTCGCCGTCACCACGACCACGGCCCCCAACTTCAGCCTCGACGGAGGCGTCAACCAGGTGACGGCGGCCGCCCCGCAGGTGGTCGACCCGGTGCTCGACACCGTCAGCGGCGCCGCCGAACGCCTGCACGAGGACGGCACCGTCGCGAAGGTCGCGGGCCAGGGCGCCGGCGCGGTCAAGGGCGCGGCCCCGCTCCTCGGCGGCCTCCCGCTCTCGAACTGAACCGCACCTTTCGGGTGAAGCGCCACAACCATTCCCGCTCCGCCGAGTTGATCAGTGCGCTCGGCACCGGCGGGCAACCAGAGAAAAACCAGAAGGGCAGTTTCATGATCAAGAAGATGATGGCCTCGGCGGCCGTCGCCGCATCGATCGTCGGCGTCTCCGCCGCGGTCGCCCCGTCGGCCATGGCCATCGGCAACGACCAGGGCACCACCACCGTCAACGGCAACGGTGCCATGCAGGCGTACGGCAACTCCGCCACCCACGGTGACTGGAGCCCGCAGTTCGCGCTCATCCAGGGCTCGCTGAACAAGCCCTGCATCGCCCTGCCGGCCAAGGCCAACGTGGGCTCCCTGCTCGGCCTCGTGCCGATCTCGGTCCAGGACATCAACGTCCTGTCCTCGCCGCAGAACCAGCAGTGCACCGAGAACTCCACCCAGGCCAAGGGTGACGAGGCCCTGTCGCACATCCTGGACGACATCCCGATCCTCTCGGGCAACGGCGCCGGCAACAACTGACCGGTACCGACGGCGCATCACACGCGGCCCGGCGGTCGCCCGAAAGGGCGGCTCGCTGGGCCGCTTGCCGTAGTGCGGGCGGCCGCTCCGCGCCGCAGCGGGTAGGGCCTCCGCATGGACCAGCACCACAGCAGGCACCCCGGCAGCGCAACCCCGATCTACGACCGGCTCCTCGCCGAGTGGCGGGCCGCCCGCGCCGAACCTGCCCCGGACCCGGGCCCCGCCCGCGCCGGCGGACTCGTGCCTCCGGCGCGCACCTCGGCCGAGGCGGGCGGACGGAGCTGACCGGGGCCGTCGGACTCCGTCGAACTCATGCGGGATCGAACCCATTTGGGTGGATCAGCGGAACCGAAGCGTCCGCACGGGGTTGATCAGTACGTTCCAAACGGAACGCTCCGAAAGGTGAAGCGTGATGAAGAAGATGATGGCCGGCGCGGCAGTGGCCGTGTCCCTGGTCGGCCTGACGGCCGCCGCGGCCCCCTCGGCCATGGCGATCGGCAATGACGGGGGCACCACCTCGGTCAACGGCAACGGCGCCGCCAGCTCCTACGGCAACGCCGAGACCCAGGGCGACGGCAGCCCGCAGGCCCAGCTCATCCAGGGCTCGCTCAACGACCTGTGCGTCGGCGCCCCGGTCAAGGCCAACGTCGGTTCGCTGGTGGGTCTGCTGGTGCCCGTCGCGGTCCAGGACGTCAACGTCCTGTCCAACCCGCAGAACCAGCAGTGCGCCGACAACTCCACCCAGGCCAAGGGCGACGAGCCCCTGTCGCACCTGGTGGACGACATCCCGGTCCTCTCCGGGAACGGCGTCGCCAACGACTGATTGCGCGCCGCGCCCGCGTCGTCCGTCCTGTGCGGCGCGGGCGCGTACGGCATGACGGAGGCCCACCACCCTCGCCGGGTGGTGGGCCTCTTCCGTGGGCCTCTTCCGTGGACCGGGTCAGCCGAGGCTGCGCACCGGCAGCACACAGTGCGCCGCGGTCGCGATGGTGTCCGGGTCGCCCGCGAAGGCCCGCAGCTCCGCCTCGCCGATCGGGAGCCCGGGCGCGCCCTGCGGCCAGGGGCGGGTCGCGAACATCGCGTGCACCTCGCCCTGTTCGTTCGCCGCCGCCAGCCACTCGGGCGGCACCGGGTACTGCGCCTTGAAGTGCGGCAGGGTCAGGACGGCCTGGCCGGCCTGGACGAGGAGCTTCACGGGGAGTCCCGGCGTCTCGTCGGCCCGCACCGGAGCACCGCCGACGGGGAGCCCGCAGCGCTGCAACGCGAGCCGCATCGCGTGCTCACCGGCCGCCGGGCCATCCGATCCGTCGCCCAGCGAGTAGGCGAGCAGGAAGGCGGCGTCGCGCCCGCTCTGCCGGTACTCGCCGCTCCAGCCGATCAGGATGAGGGTGCCCAACTGGGCCTGGGTGAACGAGCCGGTGGCTGTCTGGGGGGAGGTCATGTGCGGCACCCTAACCGTCCGCGACCGGTCCAACTCCATGCGTATCACCCGATCGGGGGACGACTGCCACAACCGGGTCCGCGCGAATAATCCGTTGAGCCGCCGGACCGCCCGGGGCTAAGGTGTGCGACGAGACGGACGGCGGACCTGCCGCCGGTACCGGACCTGGACGAATGCGGAGGTGAGGACATTGACGACGGTCGTTGCGGTGGGCGCTGCCCACGAGTCGAAGTTCCTCTTTGTCACCTCCGTGGCCACCGGCTGACCTCTTCGCGCCCTCACGCGCACCGCCGGGCCACCCTGTGAAGGGTCTCCCTTGTCTCTCCCGTCCTTCTCCGCCTTCTCCTCCTCCCCCTCCAGCGCCTCGCATCCGCTCGCCGCCTACGGCTGGGACGACGACTGGGCCGCCGAGTTCGCCCCGTACGCCGCCCAGGGACTGGTGCCCGGACGCGTGGTGCGGGTGGACCGCGGGCGCTGCGACATCGTCACGCCCGAGGGCACGGTCTGGGCGGACACCGCCTTCGTCGTGCCGCGCGACCCGATGCGGATCATCTGCACCGGCGACTGGGCGGCCGTCGACGCCGCCGGCGACCCGCGGTTCGTCCGTACGCTGCTGCCGCGGCGCACCGCCTTCGTACGCTCCACCTCGTCCAAGCGCTCCGAGGGCCAGGTGCTCGCCACCAACGTCGACCACATCGTCATCTGCGTCTCACTGGCCGTGGAGCTGGACCTAGGCCGCGTCGAACGGTTCCTGGCCCTCGCCATGTCCAGCTCCGGCGGTGACGCGCTGCTCGGCGACGCCGCCGGGGCCGGGGAGCGCACCGCCGAACCGGTCGTCGTCCTCACCAAGGCCGACCTGGTCCCGGACGCGGGCACGCTCTCCCACCTCGTCCAGGACATCGAGCACATCGCCCCCGGTGTGCAGGTGCTCCCGGTCAGCTCCGCCACCGGCGAGGGCGTCGACGTGTTCTCCGCGATCGTCTCCGGCGGTACGAGTGTGCTGCTCGGGGCGTCCGGCGCTGGCAAGTCCACCCTCGCCAACACGCTGCTCGGCCAGGACGTGATGGAGGTCCGGGCCGCCCGCGACGTGGACGGCAAGGGCCGGCACACCACCACCACCCGCAATCTGCTCGTGCTGCCCACCGGCGGGGTCCTCATCGACACCCCCGGACTGCGCGGGGTCGGCCTCTGGGACGCCGGGGTCGGCGTCGGCCAGGTCTTCTCGGAGATCGAGGAGCTGGCCGAGGGCTGCCGGTTCCACGACTGCGCCCACGAGGCGGAGCCCGGCTGCGCCGTGCGGGAGGCGATCGAGGACGGCATCCTGCCCGAGCGCCGCTTCGACAGCTACCGCAAGCTCCAGCGCGAGAACCAGCGCATCGTCGCCAAGACCGACGCCCGGGTCCGGGCCGAGATCCGGCGCGACTGGAAGCGGAAGGGGGCCGAGGGCCGGGCCGCGATGGACGCCAAGCGCGGCCGCATCCGGTAGCCGGACCACCTCTGGTCGACGTCCGAAAACCGCGAGTGACGGTGCCCGGCGAGGCGCACACTGGACGGTGTGATGGACGAAGAGACCAGGTACGAGGCGGTGAGCAGCCGTGACGCCCGTTTCGACGGCGAGTTCTTCTTCGCCGTCGAGACGACCGGCATCTACTGCCGGCCGAGCTGCCCCGCCGTCACCCCCAAGCGGAAGAACGTCCGCTTCTACCCGACGGCGGCGGCCGCCCAGACCAGCGGTTTCCGGGCGTGCCGCCGCTGCCGCCCGGACGCCGTGCCCGGCTCCGCCGAGTGGAACGTCCGGGCCGATGTCGTCGGACGCGCCATGCGCATGATCGGCGACGGTGTGGTGGACCGGGAGGGCGTCCCCGGGCTCGCCCACCGGCTCGGCTACAGCTCCCGCCAGGTGCAGCGCCAGCTCAACGCGGAACTGGGCGCCGGACCCGTCGCCCTGGCCCGCGCCCAGCGCGCCCACACCGCCCGCATCCTGCTCCAGACCACCGCCCTGCCCGTCACCGAGATCGCCTTCGCCGCCGGATTCGGCAGCCTGCGCCAGTTCAACGACACCGTCCGGCAGATCTACGCCCGCACCCCGAGCGCCCTGCGCGCCGAAGCCGGTACGGGGCTGGGCATCGCGGTCCGCCGGGCCGGCACCACCGGCATCCCGCTCCGGCTCACCCACCGGGGGCCGTACGCCGCCCGTGACGTCTTCGACCTGCTCGCCGCCGGCTCGGTCGCCCGCGTCGAGGAGATCGCCGGGGAGCCCGGCCGCCGGACCTACCGGCGCACGCTGCGCCTCCCGTACGGCACCGCCGTCACCTCCGTGGACGAGCGGTCCGCCGGGAACTGGCTGGACGCCCGCATCCACCTCACCGACCTGCGCGACCTGACCACGGCCGTCCAGCGGCTGCGTCGGCTCCTCGATCTGGACGCCGACCCGTACGCGGTGGACGAGCTGCTGTCCGCCGACCCCGCGCTCGCCCCGGACGTCGCCGCCCGGCCCGGTGTGCGCTCGCCGGGCGCGGCCGACGCCGAGGAGTTCGCCGTGCGGGCCCTGGTGGGCGACGCGGCGGCGGAGGAGCTGGTCGAGGAGTACGGCAAGGCGCTGGACGTGCCGTGCGGCGCGCTGACCCATGTCTTCCCCGAACCGGCTGTGCTCGCCGAGGCGCCCGGTGACCCGGCCCTGCGGGCTCTGGCGACCGCGCTCGCCGACGGCACCGTATGCCTGGACGCGGGCGCCGACCGCGACGAGGCCGAGCAGGCGCTCCGCCGGCTGCCCGGCATCGGCCCCGCCACCGCCGCGCTGATCCGGATGCGCGGCCTGAGCGACCCGGACGTGGACCCGTACGGCACTCCCGGCGCGAGCGGCTGGCGCCCCTGGCGCTCGTACGGGGTGCGGCGGGCCAGGTCCTGCGGTCAGCCCCAGATCAGCGCGCCCAGCCAGGCGCCCGTCACCAGCAGGCACGCGAAGAGCTCCACGAGCACCGAGTAGCCGGTCGCCCGCATCACCGTGCGGACCGACGCCCAGCCCGCGCCCCGGCTGCCGAGGCGCAGCCGCTCCGCCCCGAAGACCACCCCGACGTATCCGACGACCGCCCCGACGACGGGCAGCACGAAGAAGCCGACGATGCCGCCGAGCCCGCCCAGCAGCAGCGTCCGGCGCGGGGCCCCCGACTCACGGGGCCGGCGCGGCGGCAGAAGCGGTTTGAGCGCCTGGTTGAGCAGGAGCAGCGCGGTCGCGCCGATCAGCACGGCCCACGCGGTCGGCGTCGTGTCGGTGAGCGCCCACCACAGGACGGCGGCCCACACGATCGCGGGCCCCGGCACGCCCGGCACCAGCACCCCGATCAGACCGAGCAGCATCACCAGTCCCACGGCGACGAGCTGCCACACACTCATCTGACCAGCGTGCCGGAGTCCACCCGGTCCCGCCCGTTCTGACCAGGGCTACGAGCGGGCTACCCAGCCCCGCTCGTACGCGTGCCAGCCGAGCTGGAGCCTGGTGGAGACGCCGGTCAGCTCCATCAGGCCCTTGACCCGGCGCTGCACGGTGCGCAGGCCCAGGTCCAGCTGCTTGGCGACGCTCGCGTCGGTCAGGCCGGCCAGCAGCAGCGACAGGATCTCCAGATCCGTCGGGTCCGGGCCGCCCGGCTCCGGCAGGACCGCGCCGCTCTCGCCGAGCCGCAGCGGCATCGCCTCCCGCCACACCGCCTCGAAGAGCCCGGTCAGCGATTCCAGCAGCCCCGAGGCGTGCACCACCAGCGCGGCGGGCTCCGCGCCGCGCCCGGTCAGCGGCACCATGGCCAGCGCCCGGTCGGCGATCACCAGCTTCGTCGGGACCCGGGGGACCACCCGGCACTGCTCGTCGCGGCTGAGCGCCGCCGACAGCTCCGTGATCCCGGACTCCAGGCCCAGCACCTCGCGCTCCACGACCACCCGGAACGACACCCCGCGGGTGGCCGCCTCCTCCTCGGACTCGTTGTCCAGGCCGCTGACCGCGATCGGCTTCCCGGTGACCAGCGCGCACACCTCGCTCGTCGCGCCCAGCTGGAGCTGGTGGAAGCGGTGGGCCACCGCGCTCGCCCCGGTGACCACCTCCACCAGGTCGTGGACGGCCGGTTCGGCCGCGTCGGCGCGGTATTCCTCGGCGAGCAGGACCGCCGCCAGTTCGGCCTGTTCCAGCTGATGGCGCTGCTGGGTGAGCAGGGCGCCCAGGGCGACCCCGGGCGGGGCCGCGACCCAGCGGCCCGTGCGGGCGGAGGACTGGGCGGCCAGGCCGTGCTGCTCCAGCCTGCGCAGCGCGCGTTCCGTGTCCCGCTCGGGGAGCGCCAGCCGGTGCGAGAGGTCGGACACCTCGGCGGCCCCCAGCGCCACGAGTGCGCGATAGGCCGACTCCTGCCTCTCGTCAAGACCTATGGCTGCCAGCATCCCGACCCCTCCCCGGACCCGTGCGTACGCGTGCGACGCACCCCGTGTGGCGAAAAGTCGCCACGGCGTGATTTCGCCACGGCACATCATCGCCGTACCGTGCGCCACTCTGCCAATGTGGCGGCACGGCGGGACCGGCGGTCGTGTCCTGTTCCCGCTGCTCGGACCGGGTCCGCCGGGCGTCCTTCCCGTGGGGGGTGGGGCCGCCCGGCGGACCCATTTTCCGGATGCCCGTTTTCGTACGGCCCCCGCGGTCGACAATAAGGACATGAGTCAGCAGGGGGAGAAGCCCGCGGCCCACGAGGACGACTGGTGGCGCAGGCTGTACGACGAATCCGCCCCGGACGCGGGGGCGGCCCAGGCCGCCGACAGTCTCGACGACCGATTCGACTCGGCGTCGGACACGGTGGCGTCCGAGAAGACGGTGGCGTCCGAGAGGGGCGCGGCCCGCGGGACGCCGGGGGAGATACCCGAACCCAGGGAGGAGCCGTGGCCGCCGGAGCCGGCCGCCCGCGTGCCGCGGGACGTGCGCGTGCCGTCCCGCGCGCCGTGGGAGCCGATGACCGGGCCCGCGCTCCCGCGCACCTTTCCGGGGCCGCCGGCCCCCGAGCCGCCCGCCCCGGAGGACCCCCGTGTGCCCGCCGGGCGCGAAGCGCCTCCGCTGCCCAGGCGGCCCGTCACCGAGCGGGCCGAGGCGGACGAACCCGCCCCGGAGGAGGCGCCGGCGGAGCCGGCCGTCGCGCCCGCGCCGCCCCGGGTCGCCCATGTCGGGGCCCGGCCGCCCACCTATGACGCCGAGCCCACGGCGCTGCCCGCCACCGACCCGTACGAACTCGGCCGGGTCGTCCCGGACACGGTGCTGGACGGTGCCACGTACGGCACGTACACGCTGCGCGCCGCGTCCGTACGCGGTGACTCGGCCCGGTTCCGGGGCGAGCCGCGCCGGGACGCGCTGCTGACGGTGCGCTTCGGGAGCGGGGAGAGCGCGCTGGTGCTGGTCGCCGTCGCGGGCGCGTCGCGGGGCGCGGAGGGGGCGCACACGGCGGCGGCGGACGCCTGCCACTGGATCGGCGAGGCGGTCGGGCGCAGTCACGCCCGGCTCTCCGACGACATAAGGGCGGGCCGCCGCGCCGATCTGAAGTCCGGGCTGCACCGGCTCACCGACCGGGCCTTCGGCAAGCTTCGCGCCCGCGCCGCCGAACTGGGCGTCGAGCCGGACGCGTACACCGCGAGCCTGCGCTGCCTGCTGCTGTCCGCCGACCCCGACTGCCGCACCCGGGTCTTCTTCGGTATCGGCGCCGGCGGCCTCTTCCGGCTCCGGGACGGCAGCTGGCACGACCTGGAACCGGCGCTGCCGCCACCGGCCGCGCTGACCGGGGAACCCGTCGTCGGCTTCGGCTCGTCCGCGCCCGAGAGCGGGTCCGACGGGGACCGGCTGACCATGGATCTGGACATCGTCACCGGCCCCGCCCCCTATGTGGAGGACCCGCTGCCGCCCCCTGCGGAACCGTTCCGCTTCCGGGCCTCCGTCGCCCGGCCGGGGGACACCCTGCTGCTGTGCGGGGCGGGCCTCGCCGAACCGCTGCGCGGTGAACCGGAGCTGGCCGCCGAGCTCGCCACGCGCTGGTCGCCGGTGGAGGCGCCGGGCCTCGGGGCATTCCTCGCGGACACCCAGATCCGGGTGAAGGGGTACGCGGACGACCGGACGGCGGTCGGCGTCTGGGAGGCGTAACCGCGCACGCCATGGGTTGATGGATTCCGGATACCGTCCGGGCCGGGGTTTGACGCCCCGCGTCCCGGACAGCCGGACGTGCACGGAGCACAGGCAGAGGGAGTGCGTCACCCATGGCCAAGCAGAATGTGTCGGAGCAGTTCGTCGACATCCTCGCCCGGGCGGGCGTCAAACGCCTGTACGGGGTCGTGGGGGACAGCCTCAACCCGGTGGTCGACGCCGTACGGCGGCACGCGGACGTCGAGTGGATCCAGGTCAGGCACGAGGAGACGGCGGCGTTCGCGGCCGGCGCGGAGGCGCAGATCACCGGCGACCTCGCGGCCTGCGCCGGCTCGTGCGGGCCCGGCAACCTGCACCTCATCAACGGCCTGTACGACGCCCACCGCTCGATGGCCCCGGTGCTCGCACTGGCCTCGCACATCCCGTCCAGCGAGATCGGCCTCAACTACTTCCAGGCCACCCACCCCGAGCTGCTCTTCCAGGAGTGCAGCCACTACAACGAGATGATCTCCAACCCGCAGCAGATGCCCCGGCTGCTCCAGACCGCCATCCAGCACGCGGTCGGCCAGGGCGGGGTCAGCGTCGTGACCATGCCGGGCGACGTCGCCGGGCAGGCCGCGCCCGAACGGTCCGCCGAACACGCCCTGGTCACCTCGCGCCCCACCGTGCGGCCGGGCGACGCCGAGATCGAGAAGCTGTGCCGGATGGTGGACGAGGCCAGACGGGTGACGCTGTTCTGCGGCAGCGGCACGGCGGGCGCGCACGCCGAGGTGATGGAGTTCGCCGAGCGGATCAAGTCCCCGGTCGGGCACGCCCTGCGCGGCAAGGAGTGGATCCAGTACGACAATCCGTACGACGTCGGCATGAGCGGACTGCTCGGCTACGGCGCCGCCTACGAGGCCACCCACGAGTGCGATCTGCTGATCCTGCTCGGCACCGACTTCCCGTACAACGCCTTCCTGCCCGACGACGTGAAGATCGTGCAGGTCGATGTGCGGCCGGAACACCTCGGCCGGCGGACCAAGCTGGACCTGGCGGTCTGGGGCGACGTCCGCGAGACGCTGCGCTGCCTCACGCCCAGGGTGAAGGCGAAGTCCGACCGCAAGTTCCTCGACCGGATGCTCAAGAAGCACGCCGACGCGCTGGAGGGCGTGGTCAAGGCGTACACCCGCAAGGTCGAGAAGCACGTCCCGATCCACCCCGAGTACGTCGCCTCGGTGCTGGACGAACTCGCCGACGACGACGCCGTGTTCACCGTCGACACCGGCATGTGCAACGTCTGGGCGGCCCGCTATCTGACACCCAACGGCAAGCGGCGGGTGATCGGTTCGTTCAGTCACGGCTCGATGGCCAACGCGCTGCCGCAGGCGATCGGCGCCCAGTTCACCGACCGGAACCGGCAGGTCGTCTCGATGTCGGGCGACGGCGGATTCACCATGCTGATGGGCGACTTCCTGACCCTCGTCCAGTACAACCTGCCGGTCAAGGTGGTCCTGTTCAACAACTCCTCGCTGGGCATGGTGGAGCTGGAGATGCTGGTCGGCGGTCTGCCGTCGTTCGGGACGACCAACAAGAACCCGGACTTCGCGGCCGTGGCGCGCGCGGCGGGGGCGTACGGTGTCCGCGTCGAGAAGCCCAAGGAGCTTTACAGCGCGCTCAAGGACGCCTTCAAGCACAAGGGACCGGCGCTGGTCGACGTCGTCACCGACCCCAACGCGCTCTCCATCCCGCCGAAGATCAGCGCGGACATGGTGACCGGCTTCGCCCTGTCCGCCAGCAAGATCGTGCTGGACGGCGGGGTGGGCCGGATGCTTCAGATGGCCCGCTCCAACCTTCGTAACGTGCCGCGACCCTGAGCGGCCGCCGGTCCGGCGGCCGGTCGCTAACGGGCGCGGATTAGCCGCGTGTTACCGAGAATTCAGCGCTCTGCACGATGCTTCGGGAGACCCGTGTGTGAAGACTCTCCTGGAGACCCGAGTGAGACATCGAATTACGGCGACGGCCTGGTGGCGCAGGGCGGCCGTCCTGCTCACCGCGCTCATGGCCATGGCCGGAAGCATCGCCGTCCTGAGCCCCGGCACGGCGTGGGCGGCGCTGCCTGACGACACCGACAACCCGGCCTACCGGTCGCTGGGGAAGGCGGACAACCCCGACTGGATGCGGGCGCTCGGCAACGGCACCTCGCTCGGTGCGCTCTCCGTTCCCGGCACGCACGAGACGCTGTCGATCCGCGGCGGCGACATGACCTACACCCAGCAGAACGGCGGCCCCAGCGCGCAGACCCTGGCCGCCCAGTTGCAGGCGGGCATCCGCTCCATCGACATCCGGGTGCGGGTCATCGGCGGCAGCTTCACGATCCATCACAGCAAGGTGTACCAGGACGCGAACTTCGCCGATGTGCTCAAGGTGCTGGGCGAGTTCCTCACGGCGCACCCCACCGAGACCGTGATGATGCACCTGCGGGCCGAGTGCGACAACGACGCCGGCCCGTTCAGCGTCGACTGCAAGGACGACCCGACCAGCACGACCGGCAAGGACCGCGTGGACGTGTTCCGCAAGTACCTCGACGAGGACCCCAACGGCGGGTTCTTCTGGGGCCCCGCGGTCAGCGGTACCAAGCAGGCGGACGTGCCGACCCTGGGCGAGGTGCGCGGGAAGATCGTCCTGGAGCGCTTCCGCAACGTGGACGACCTCAGCGGCAAGTACGGTCTCGCCGGTGACAGCTTCCGCATCCAGGACGACTACACCGTCGCGAACCTGCTGCCCGGCGCCATCAACGGCAAGGTCGACAAGGTGGTCCGCCATCTGGAGGCGGCCAACACCGACACCGACCTCAAGCACATGTACATCAACTACACCAGCGGCTCCAGCGGCGCGGCCTATCCCAAGGCCGTGGCCGACCGGGTGAACGAGAAGGTCCTCGGGCCGCTCGGTTCCGTGAGCACCCGCACCGGTGAAGTCATGATGGACTACCCCGGATACGCCATGATCAACACGATCATCGCCCAGAACCCGCCCCCGCCGGCGCCCGTGTGGCAGGTGCCGAGGCTCGCGGTCATGCCCCTGGGCGACTCCATCACGCTGGGCGTGGGCAGCAGCACCCGCACCGGCTACCGGCCCGCGCTGGCGAGCGCCCTCGCCGGGCACGCGGGCACCGTGGAGTTCGTGGGCTCGCAGGTCGACGCCGACGGCGTGACCCACCACGAGGGGCACTCGGGCTGGCTCATCGAGCAGTTGCAGGCGAACATCGAGACCTGGCTCGCCGACGCCCGGCCCAATGTGGTGACCCTGCACATCGGCACCAACGACATGAACCGCGACAACCGGGTGTCGACCGCCCCGCAGCGGCTCGGGACGCTCATCGACCAGATCCACACCGCATCGCCGGACACCGCCGTCGTGGTCGCCTCGCTCGTCCCCGCCACCGACCCGGCCGTGCAGGCCCGGATCGACACGTACAACCGGGCGATCCCCGGTATCGTCGCCGACCGGGCCCAGCGGGGCTACAAGATCGTCCAGGTCGGCATGGGCGCGCTGACCACCGGTGACCTCAACGACAACCTGCACCCCGACAACACCGGCTACGCCAAGATGGCGGACGCCTTCCTGGGCGGCATCGCGGACCTCGCCGGCCGGGGCTGGGTGAAGGAGACCGTCGACGTCAAGCCGGCCCCGCCGCGCCAGGCGTCGGCCCTCGGTGACTACGACGTGGACATCAACGGCGACGGCCGGGCCGACTACCTCGTGGTGAGCGCCAACGGGGCGGTTCAGGCATGGCTCAACACGGCCGACCCCGTCACCGGGGCGGTGAAGTGGTCCGACCAGGGCGTCATCGCCTCGGGTTCCAGCGCCTGGACGGCCGACCAGGTCCGCTTCGCGGACGTCGGGGGCGACGACCGCGCGGACTACCTGGTGCTCGACCCCGGTAACGGGGCGGTGCACGCGTTCATCAACACCGGCGGCGACGGCCGGGGCGGCTGGCAGGACAAGGGTGTCATCGCCACCGGTTCCAGCGCGTGGACCGGTGCGCAGGTCCGCTTCGCCGATGTCGGCGGCGACGCCAAGGCCGACTACCTCGTCGTCGGCGCCAACGGCTCCACCCGCGCCCTGCTCAACACGACCGACCCGGCCACCGGGGCGGTGAAGTGGTCCGACCAGGGCGTCATCGCCTCGGGTTCCAGCGCCTGGACGGCCGACCAGGTCCGCTTCGCCGATGTCGGGGGCGACGCCAAGGCCGACTACCTCGTCCTCGCCGACCAGGGCGCCACCCACGCGTACGTCAACACGGGCGGCGACGGCCACGGCGGCTGGTCCGACCAGGGCGTCATCGCCACCGGCTCGTCCGGCTGGCTCGCCGCCCAGGTCCGCTTCGCCGACATCAGCGGGGACGGCCGTGCCGACTACCTCGTCCTCGACGAGAACGGCGCCATCCACGCCTACCTCCACACCGTGGGCAGCGCCGGGGCCGTCAAGTGGTCCGACCAGGGCGTGATCGCCACCGGTACCGGATCGCCCGCTTCCAGCGTCCGGATCTGATCCGGCCCGGCCGTCCCCGCCGCCGCGGGGACGGCCGGCAGCCGACGCCCCCAGGGGGCCAACTTCCTTCGCCGCGTGGCCCCTTGGCACCCCCAGAACCATGTGACATATTACTGGCGTGTTCACGAGACAGCCTCTGGATGTTGTCGTCGTCGGAGCCGGGGTCGTCGGCGCCGCCTGCGCGTACTACGCCACCCGGTCCGGGCTCTCGGTCGCGGTGGTGGACGGCGGACCGGTCGCCGGCGGCACCACGGGGGCGGGGGAGGGGAACCTCCTGGTCTCCGACAAGCCGCCCGGGCCCGAACTCGACCTCGCCCGGCTCTCCGCCGCGCTCTGGCGCGAGCTGTCCGATGTGCTGCCCCGGGCGGTCGAGTACGAGCAGAAGGGCGGCCTCGTCGTCGCGGCGGACGAGCGGTCCCTGGCGACCCTGACCGCGACCGCCGCCGGACAGGCCGGGGCGGGGGTACGCACCACAGCCGTCGCCCCGCACGAACTGCCCGAGCTGGAACCGCACCTGGCCCCCGGCCTCGCGGGCGGCGTCCGCTACCCGGAGGATGCCCAGGTCCAGCCCGCCCTGGCCGCCGCCCACCTGATCCGCGCCGCCCGCGACGCCGGGGCCGCCCTGCACACCGGCCGCCCGGTCACCGCCGTGCTCACCGGCCGCACGGGCGCGGTGCGCGGTGTCCGGACCGGGGCCGGGGACCTGCTCGCCCCGGCCGTGGTCAACGCGACGGGCGTACGGGGCGGGGAGTTCGCCGCGCTCGCCGGGGTGGCGCTGCCGGTGCTGCCCCGGCGCGGGTTCGTCCTGGTGACCGAGCCGCTGCCGCCGCTGATCCGGCACAAGGTGTACGCCGCCGAGTACGTGGCCGATGTGTCCAGCGCGTCGGCCGCCCTCCAGACGTCCCCGGTCGTGGAGGGCACCCCCGCCGGGCCCGTCCTCATCGGCGCCAGCCGCGAACGGGTCGGCTTCGACCGCACCCTGTCCGTGCCGGTGATCAGCGGACTGGCCGAGGCGGCCGCCGCGCTGTTCCCGGTCCTCGGAGCCGCCCGGGTGCTCCGCGCGTACCACGGCTTCCGCCCGTACCTGCCCGACCACCTCCCCGCCATCGGGCCCGACCGCCGGGTCCCCGGCCTCTTCCACGCCTGCGGCCACGAGGGCGCGGGCATCGGCCTCGCCCCGGCGACGGCGGCCCTGGTCACGGCGGCGATCCGGGGCGAGGAACCGCCCCTGGACGCGGAGCCGTTCCGGCCGGACCGCTTCGGGGCGGACACCGGGTCCGGCTCCCCGTGAGCCGCCCGCCCCTTCCGTGAGCCCCCGCCCCTCCCCGTACCGCCCGATCCACGAGACAGGAGCCCCGGTGAGACGAGCACGCCGACGCGACCGCACCCCGGCCGGGCTTGCCGGGGCCGAGCCCGGGCCCGGGTTCGAGATCACCTTCGACGGGCGGCCGGTACCTGCCCTGCCCGGGCAGAGCATCGCGGCCGCGCTGTGGGCCGCGTCCGTCCTCAGCTGGCGTACCACCCGGGTCAACGGGCGGCCCCGGGGCGCCTTCTGCGGGATCGGCTCCTGCTTCGAGTGCCTGGCCACGGTCAACGGGCGCCCCAATCTGCGGGCCTGCCTGCTGCCCGCCCGGCCCGGCGACGCCGTCACCACCCAGGAAGGCAACGGACATGCCGCACCCCGCCCCTGACCGCGCCGAGGTCGCCGTGGTGGGTGCCGGACCGGCCGGGCTCGCCGCCGCCGTCACCGCCGCCGACGCCGGGCTCGACGTGCTGCTGATCGACGCGGCCGACGCCCCCGGCGGCCAGTACTACCGTGCACCCGCGCCCGGTCTCGGCGCCACCCGCCCGGATGCCCTGCACCACGGCTGGGGCACGTTCACCGCGCTCACCGCCCGCCTCGGCCGGCACCGCACCACCGGGCGGGTGCGCCATCTCACCGGCCACCAGGTCTGGGCGGTGACACGGACCGGCGAGGACTGGACCCTGCACGCGGTCACCGGCCCGGACGGCGGTGACGGGGCCGCCCCGCGCGCCCGCCGCCTCGTCATCGCGACCGGCGCCGTCGAGCGCCAACTCCCCTTCCCCGGCTGGACCCTGCCCGGCGTGGTCGGCGCGGCCGGGGCCCAGGCCATGCTCAAGTCCGGGCTCGTGCTCCCCGGCCGGCGCGTCGTCGTCGCCGGGAGCGGGCCGCTGCTCCAGGCCGTCGCCCTCTCACTGGCCCGGGCCGGGGCCCGGGTGCCCGCACTGGTGGAGGCCGCCGGCTACGCGGCGTACGCCCGTGCGCCCCTGACCCTGGCCGCGAACCCCGGCCGGCTCGCGGAGGGTGCACGCCACCGGGCGGGCCTCGCCCGGTACGGGGTGCGGATGCTCACGCACCGGGCCGTCACCGCCGTCCACGGAACCGCACGCGTGGAAGGGGTCACGGTCAGCCGGCTCGACCGCGCCTGGCACCCCGTGCCGGGGACCGGACGGCGCATCGAATGCGACGCGCTCGCCGTCGGCCACGGCCTCGTCCCGCAACTGGACCTCGCCCTCGGCCTCGGCTGCGCCACCCGCACCGGCACGGACGGCTCGGCGGTCCTGGAGGTCGACGCGCAGTTGCGTACCACCGTGCCCGGAGTCTGGGCCGCCGGCGAGACCGGGGGCGTCGGCGGGGTGCGACTCGCCCTGGCCGAGGGAGAGCTGGCCGCCCTGTCGGTGATCGCCGACGCGCGGGGCGGCCGGGCCCCGGCCCGCGCGGGGGCGCTGCGCCGCCGTCGGCGCCGGATGCGCGCGTTCGCCGGGCTGATGGGGGCCGCGCACCGGCCGGGACCGGGGTGGACCGGGTGGCTCGCCCCGGACACCGAGGTCTGCCGGTGCGAGGAGGTCACCGCCGGCACGCTCCGGACCGCCGTCGCCGGACTGGGCGCCGGCGACCCCCGCACCGCCAAGCTCCTCACCCGGGCCGGCATGGGCTGGTGCCAGGGCCGCACCTGCGGCTTCGCCGTCCGGGCCCTGACCGCCCCGCCCGACACCGACGCGCCCCCCGACCGGCGCCCCCTGGCCTGCCCGGTCCCGCTCGCCACACTCGCCCGCGCCGCCCGCGACGAGGGCGAGTGACCCCGCGCACCCGATCCGCCACCACCCCGTACACCCACCCCGAAGGAGCCCGTATGACCTCCGAGCCCAGCCGCACCGGTGCCCCCTGGCGGGGTGTCATGGTCGCCACGCCCCTCACCCTGCGCGAGGACCGGTCCGTCGACTTCGACGCGTACGCCGCACACGTCCGCGACCTCATCGACGCGGGGTGCGACGGTGTGGTGCCCAACGGATCGCTGGGGGAGTACCAGACCCTCAGCGACCGGGAGCGCCGGGAGGTCGTGCGGGTCGCGGTCGAGGCGGCCGGGGACGGGGGCAGGGTGATGCCCGGGGTCTCCTCGTACGACAGCGCGCAGTCCCGGCGCCGCGCCGACGAGGCCGCCGAGGCGGGGGCCGGGTCCGTGCTGCTGCTGCCGCCCAACGGCTACCCGTGCGAGGACGCGGCCGTCCGCGCGCACTACGCCGAGGTGGCGGCGGCCGGGCTGCCCGTCGTCGCGTACAACAACCCGTACGACACCAAGGTGGACCTGACGCCCCGGCTGCTCGGGCAGCTCCACGCGGAGGGGTCGGTCGTCGCGGTCAAGGAGTTCAGCGGCGATGTCCGCAGGGCGTACGAGATCGCGGAGGAGGCGCCCGGGCTCGATCTGCTCGTCGGCGCCGACGACGTGCTGCTCGAACTCGCCCTGGCGGGGGCCGTGGGCTGGATCGCGGGCTGCCCCAACATGCTGCCGGGCAGCTGTGTCGCGCTGTACCGGGCGGCCGTCTCCGGGGACCTGGAGCGCGTCCTGCCGCTCTACCGCCGGCTGCACCCGCTGCTGCGGTGGGACTCCAAGCCGGAGTTCGTCCAGGCCATCAAGGCGTCCATGGACATCGTCGGCCGGCACGGCGGGCCCACCCGGCCGCCCCGGCTGCCGCTCGACGCCGACGCGCTGGCCGCCGTACGCGCCGCGACGGAGAAGGCCCTCGCCGAGGGCCTGGACTGAGAGGGGAGGGACGATGCGCAGCCGCCACGTCTTCCACGCCGTCGACTCGCACACCGAGGGCATGCCCACCCGTGTGATCACCGGCGGGATCGGCACACTCCCGGGCGCCACCATGGCCGAGCGCCGGGCGTACTTCATGGCGCACCGGGACGCGGTGCGCACCCTGCTGATGTACGAGCCGCGCGGCCATTCCGCGATGAGCGGGGCCGTCCTCCAGCCGCCGACCCGGCCCGACGCCGACTTCGGGGTGCTGTTCATGGAGGTCTCCGGCTGCCTGCCGATGTGCGGGCACGGCACGATCGGGGTGGCGACCGTGCTGGTGGAGACCGGCATGGTCGCGGTCACCGAACCGGTCACCACCGTACGGCTCGACACCCCCGCCGGGCTCGTCGGCGTGGACGTACGCGTGGAGGGCGGGGCCGCCACCTCCGTCACCCTCACCAATGTGCCCGCCTTCAGCGCCGGGCTCGGGCTCACCGCGAAGGTGCCCGGCTTCGGTGAGGTGCCGTACGACCTCGCCTACGGCGGCAACTTCTACGCGATGGTGCGGCTGGGGGACCTGGGGCTGCCGTTCGACCGGGCGCGGAAGGACGAACTGCTGGCAGCCGGGCTGGCGTTGATGGAGGCGGTCAACGCGACCGACCGGCCGGTCCACCCGGTGGACCCGGCCATCCACGGGCTCAAGCACGTCCAGCTGATCGCGCCCGGCTCCGACGCGGCGCACTCGCGGCACGCGATGGCCATCCACCCCGGCTGGTTCGACCGCTCGCCGTGCGGCACGGGCACCTCCGCGCGCATGGCCCAGCTGCACGCGCGGGGCGAACTCCCGCTGGACCGGGACTTCGTGAACGAGTCCTTCATCGGGACCCGGTTCACCGGCCGGCTGGTCGGCGAGACCACGGTGGGCGCGCTGCCGGCCGTCGTGCCGACGGTCACGGGGAGGGCTTGGATCACCGGGACCGCGCAGTATTTCCTGGACCCGGACGACCCCTTCCCGGAGGGCTTCCTGTTGTGAGCCCGCGCCGGGTTCAGGTCCAACGTGACATTGTATTCTGACCCTCCGCACGGTGCTGGAGGAACAGATATGGCCCGCCTGACCTCGCTCAACGCCATCTCGGCGCAGGAGCACCTGCGCGACCAGGTGGCGCATGCGCTGCGGGCGGCCCTCGTCTCCGGCGAGCTGCGGCCCGGCACGGTCTACTCGGCGCCCGCGCTGGCCGCCCAGTTCGGTGTGTCCGCGACCCCCGTACGTGAGGCGATGCTCGACCTGGTCCGCGAGGGCCAGGTCGAGGCCGTCCGCAACAAGGGTTTCCGGATCACCGAACTGACCGACCAGGACCTGGACGACTACACCGAGCTGCGCGCGATGATCGAGGTCCCCACGGTCGGCCGGATCGCGCGGATGGGCCTGACGCACGAGCTGGAGGCGCTGCGGCCCGTCGCCGAGGAGATCGTCGCGGCCGCCCGCCGGCACGACATCCTGGGCTACCTGGAGGCGGACCGGCGCTTCCACCTCGCCCTGCTGGGGCTGGCCGGCAACCGGCGGCTGGTCGAGCAGGTCGGCGAACTCCGGAAGCGCTCAAGGCTCTTCGGGCTGAACCGGCTCTCCGAGTCCGGGCAGCTGACCGCCTCGGCCGAGGAGCACATCGAGCTGCTCGACCTGGTGGTCGCCGGGGACGCCGAGGGCGCCGAATCCTGCATGCTCGGCCACATGTCGCACGTCCGCTCGCTGTGGGCGGACGGCCGCCGGGGTGAGCCGGCGAGCCAGGCGTAACGCCTCAAGCTCCCCCGTAGGCGCGGGCGTTGACGCGCCGACGGATGCCGTCACGACAGCTTCACAAAGACGGCCGTCTCGGCCGCTTCCTAAAGACATGTGACATGTGCCATTGTACTGACGGTCGCGCTTGAGGTCGTGTCCATGTCACTTTGCTGACCGTTCCGGTCGCCCGCCGTCCCCGTCCGGCCTCACCCGCGCGCCATCCCCCACGGCCGCGCAACGGCGCGCGGCCCTCACACCGCTGGGAGGCGGCACGTGAAGAAACGAACGGTCCGACAGAGAGTCACCGGACTCACCACCGCGGTCCTAGGGCGTGTCCGCAAAGTCCCGTCTGGCCCGCGACGCCTGGCACGCACTCTCGCCGCACCGGCCGAAATCCCTAGTACGTCCAGTACGAGGGATGTCGGCCGGCACGCCGAGAGCACGCGCCATGCGCCGCGGGCCACGCCCTTCGGGCGTACGACGGGACTTTGCGGACACGCCCTAGCGGCCTGCCTGGGCATCGGCATGCTCGCCGCACCCGCCCCGGCCGCCGAGCCCCGGCCTTCCATCCCGGCGGCCGCGAGCGCCGCCGCGCACCGGACGGCCGGTGAGGCGTCGCCCGAGCC
The DNA here is from genome assembly GCF_045161735.1 of Streptomyces sp. NBC_00726. Classification (NCBI taxonomy): domain Bacteria; kingdom Bacillati; phylum Actinomycetota; class Actinomycetes; order Kitasatosporales; family Streptomycetaceae; genus Streptomyces; species Streptomyces sp. NBC_00726. Next base: position 5,685,841 of record NZ_CP108983.1, read on the forward strand.
CGGCGGCCCCACCGCACAGGCCCCCACCGCGCCCGCCCAGGACCCGGCCCACCTGGGCGAGACGGCCGTGAGCCCCGCCGAGCGGGCCCCGCTCAGCGCCTCCAAGGACGTGCTGCGGCGCGACTACGACGACCCGCGTGCCACCGAACCGAGCCACCCGGCCCCCTCCATGAAGGCGAAGTCCCTTGCCCGGGCGGCCGCTTGCTCCGTCTCCGACTTCACCAGCCGCACCGGCAGCGCCCTCGTCCAGCAGATCAAGGCGTCCACCACCGACTGCGTCAACACCCTCTTCTCCGTCAAGGGCAATGACGGCTACCTCGCCTTCCGCGAGGCCCAGATGGTCACCGTGGCCGACGCCCTGCGCGCCGGATCGGCCGCTTACCCCGGCGACAGCAGCACCGGCATGCCTCAACTGGTGCTCTACCTCCGGGCCGGGTACTACGTGCAGTACTACGACCCCGGTACGGTCGGCTCGTACGGCACCGCCCTGCGCACCGCCATCCAGGGCGGCCTGGACGCCTTCTTCGCCTCCGCGCACTCCCGGGACGTCACCGACGCCAACGGCGAGACCCTGGCCGAGGCCGTCATCCTCATCGACAGCGCCGAGCAGAACGCCCGCTACCTGGACGTCGTCAAGCGGCTGCTGGCCGGCTACGACTCCTCGTACAACAGCTCCTGGTACATGCTCAACGCGGTCAACAACGTCTACACCGTGACCTTCCGGGGCCATCAGCTGCCCGCGTTCATCAGCGCCGTCGAGGCCGACCCGAGCCTGCTCGGCGCGCTCGCCGGATTCGCCCGCGACCACCTGGACCTGCTGGGCACCGACCAGTCCTACCTGACCTCCAACGCGGGCCGCGAGCTGGCCCGCTTCCTCCAGGAGGACGCCCTCAGGCCCACCGCGAAGAAGCTGGTCATCGACCTCCTCGGCCGCTCCTCGATCACGGGGCCCACCGCGCCGCTCTGGGTCGGGCTCGCCGAGATGGCCGACTACTACGACAGCGCGAACTGCTCCGCTTACGGCACCTGCGACCTGGCCGCCCGGCTCAAGAGCGCCGTGCTGCCCACCTCGTACACCTGTAGCGACAGCATCCGCATCCTCGCCCAGCAGATGTCCTCGGCCGACCTGACCGAGGCGTGCACCAGCCTGCGCGGCCAGGACGCCTACTTCCACCAGGTGGCCCGGGACAGCGGACCCGTCGCCGGGGACCTCAACACCACCATCGAGGTCGTCGTCTTCGACTCCAGCACCGACTACCAGACCTACGCCGGGGCCATCTACGGCATCGACACCAACAACGGCGGGATGTACCTGGAGGGCGACCCGTCGGCGGCCGGCAACCAGCCGAGGTTCATCGCCTACGAGGCCGAGTGGGTCCGACCCGACTTCCAGATCTGGAACCTCAACCACGAGTACACCCACTACCTCGACGGCCGGTTCGACATGGCGGGCGACTTCGACGCCGGTGTCACCACCCCGACCGTGTGGTGGATCGAGGGCTTCGCGGAGTACGTCTCCTACTCGTACCGCGACGTCACCTACGACGACGCCCTCACCCAGGCGGGCACGCACACCTACACCCTGCGCACCCTCTTCGACACCACCTACGAGAACGCCGACCAGACCCGCATCTACAACTGGGGCTACCTGGCCGTCCGTTACATGCTCCAGTCGCACCGCGCCGACATGGACAAGCTCCTCGGCCTCTACCGCGCCGGTGACTGGAACGGCGCCCGCACCCTGCTCACCTCCACCATCGGCACCCGTTACGACACCGACTGGGCGAACTGGCTCACGGCCTGCGCGGCCGGCAGCTGCGGCACCGCCACCAACCCGCCGACCGAGCCCACCGCCCAGTGCACCGGCACCGACACCCGCGAACTCGGCCAGGACTGCGCCCGCGACGGCCAGTACGCGACCCGGGGCAACTACGCCTACCTGTACCTCTACATACCGGCCGGCACCGACCGGCTGACCATCACCACCAGCGGCGGCACGGGCGACGCCGACCTCTACTACAGCTCCACCGGCTGGGCCACCACCGGCTCGTACACCGCCCGGGCCACCGGCAGCGGCAACGCCCACACCCTCACCGTCGACCACCCGGCCGCCGGTGCCCACTACATCAGCCTGTACGGCGTGCAGGACTTCGACCGGGTCAGCGTCGCGACGCGCTACTGACCCGGCACACCCCCGGAGCGGCCGCGGCCGTCTGCGCACACCCCTCGCGCAGGCGGCCGCGGCCGTTCTCATGGGCTGACGGAGCGCCAGATATGCTGCGGGACCGTGCGGACGGCCTCCTCGATGTCGATGTCGCCCACCGCGAGCCAGCGCCGCGCGATGCTCGTCACCGGGCCCAGGATCAGCGACTCCAGGACGGGCAGCGGCAGCGCCACCAGCTCGCCCGACTCCCGATGGGCGTGGAGCCAGGCGGCGAGCGGGGCGATCCGGGCCTCCTGGGCACCCCGCAGCTGGCGCGCGTTGGTGATGGCCTCGCGGTCGGCGGTGACCGAGTGCATCAGCCGCGCCGCGTCCGGATGTTCCTGGATGAAGCGGAGATACGTCTCCGTCAGCGCCCGCACCCCGCCGCGCGCGTCCGTCACCTGGTGCAGCGCCTCGACCACCTCGCCGAGGAGGCGGCCCAGCCAGGACTGCGCGAGCGCCAGGACCACGCCCTGAAGGCTGCCGAAGTGGTGGTAGATGCTGCCCGCGCTCACGCCGCTGGCCGAGGTGATCGCGTTCAGCGTGAGGCCGGCCTCACCCCGGGCCGCGTACAGCTCCAGGGCGGTGTCGAGCACCTGGGCGGCCGTGGCCTCCCCGCGCTGTTGCTTCGGACTCATCGACGCAGCCCCCCGGTTCCGGAATCTCTGGCTCCTCATGGTGCACCCGGGGGACAGCGTAGAAGAAGATTCCGGAATTGTTTCCAGAAGTTGTTCCAATCAGTGCCCACTTTGCTTCACACTGAACGTTTGTCGCGCCAAGTCGCGGCCACACATGGGGACTTCAGGAGACCGGCGTGAACAACGACGACCACGCGGACAACGAGGACTACCTCGACGGAGGCATCAAACCGCTGACTCCGACGGACCCGGCGCGCGTCGGGCCCTATCTGCTGCTGGGCCGGCTCGGCGCGGGCGGCATGGGCCGAGTCTATCTCGCCCGCTCCGACGGCGGCCGCACCGTCGCGGTCAAGGTGGTGCACGCGGAGCACGTCGCGGACCCGCAGTTCCGGGGCCGCTTCCGGCGCGAGGTCGAGGCAGCGCGGAGCGTCGGCGAGCGCTGGACCGCGCCCGTCCTGGACGCGGCACCGGACGCCGAATTCCCCTGGGTGGCCACGGGTTACGTGCCCGGGCTCTCCCTGGAACAGGTCGTGCGGGGCCACGGCGCACTGCCCGCCGCCTCGGTGCGGGCACTCGCCACCGGGCTGCTGCACGCGCTGAAGGACATCCACGCGGCGGGCATCGTCCACCGCGACCTCAAGCCGTCCAACGTGATGCTCACGATGGAGGGGCCCAAGGTCATCGACTTCGGGATCGCCCGCGCCGTCGGGACCGCCGTCGAGTCCCTGCTCACCAGCACCAACATGATGATCGGCACGCCCGGTTTCATGGCCCCGGAGCAGGTGCGCGGGGAGACCGCGGTCCCGAAGAGCGACGTCTTCACCCTTGGCTGTGTCCTGACGTACGCGGCGACCGGGACGCTCCCCTTCGGTCACGGGGCGAGCAACCAGCACGCGATCATGTACCGGATCGCCGAGGCCAAGCCCGAGCTCGAACGGGTCCGGGACGCGGATCTCAAGGAGCTGATCGCCCGGCTGCTGGTCAAGCCGATCGAGGAGCGGCCCTCCGTGGACGAGCTGCTGGCCGAGCCGGGGCGCGCAGCCGATCCGGCCGCCGCCTCCTGGCTGCCGGCCGCCGTGGTGGGTCATCTGGCCCGCCAGTCGGCGCAGTTGCTCGACGCGGAGGCTGCGCCGCTGCGGCAGGAGGGTGATCGCGCCACGATGCGCCTCGGGTCGGCGCCCGAGGCGGCGGCGGCCGTGGTGGAGGGGGCCGTGGTGGAGGGGGCCGTGGTGGAGGGGGCGAAGACGGCGGAGAAGGAGAAGCCGAAGCGCCGGCGCCCCTGGCTGGTGGCCGTCCCGCTGGTGGTCGTCCTCGGCGGCGGGGGCGGCACGCTGGTCATGCTCCAGCCGTTCAGCCACGACGGCGGCGACGCGCACGCGGCGCCCCCGGCCGCCACCTCCACCGGCCCGACCGCCGCACCGGAGCCCTCGGTGGCCGGCAGCGCGTCCCCGGCCGGCAGCAAGAGCCCGAAGGCGTCGCCGAGCAAGAAGAAGGCGGACGCCGGCAAGGACGGGAAGGACGGCAAGGACGGGAAGCCGGGCAAGGACGGCCGCAGCACCGGCAGTTCGGGCGGCGGCTCGGGCTCCACGGGAAGCGGTTCGTCCTCGGGCGGTTCGTCCGCCACGGGCGGCGGCGGTTCGTCCTCCACCGGGGGCGGCGGCTCCACCACGACCAGCGGCGGCAGTTCGGGAGGCGGCAGCACGGGCGGCTCTTCCACGAGCACATCCGGCGGGGGTTCCACCAGCACCTCGGGCGGCTCCGCCACCGGCGGCTCGGGCGGGGGCGGCAGCACGGTGCCGGCGTCGTTCGTCGGCACCTGGAAGTTCGGAGAGATCTACAACACGGGTCAGCCCGGCACCATCACCATCTCCAAGACCGGTGTGGTGCGCCTGAGCGACTATCCCTACAACAACTGCCCGTTCGAGGCCAAGGTGACCTCCAGCAGCAGCGGCCGCATCAACGTCGGCACCGGAAAGCGTGTGGGTGCCAACCCCGGATACTGCTTCGTCGAAACGGTGGACCCGTCCTACTTCGTCACCAACGGCGACGGCATCCAGCACGACGTCGGCGGGTTCAAATACTTCTACAAGCGGGCCTGAATCCCACACGATTCCCTCCGGTCCGAAGGGCTCCGCAAGCGTGACAGCCGGTAGGCGGGGCATGCATTGCGTGAGCACCTTCGAGACAGGGGGCGACTGGCCGTGTGGGCGGGGGAAACGATGGAGCGTCACGAAGAGGCCCGGATGCACCGCAGGGTGGACCGGGCCGATCTGGCAGCCGTGGGGGAAGTCCGGGGAGCGGTCCGGGAGTTACTGCGCTACCGGTGGAAGGAAGAACCGGCGCAGGTAGCCGAACTGCTGCTCAGCGAGCTGGTGACCAACGCCCTGGTGCACACGGACGACGGCGCGGTCGTCGCCGTGAGCGTCGCACCCCGCCGGCTGCGCGTGGAGGTGCGGGACTTCGTCCCCGGAATGGACACCGAGCCGCACGTACCGCCCGCCGACGACGGTACGCACGGCCGGGGGCTGATCCTGGTGGAGAGCCTCGCCGACTCCTGGGGGATCAGCCCCCGCTCGCTGGGCAAGGTGGTGTGGTTCGAGCTGGACGGCGAACGGCCCTGACGGTCCTTCCGGACCGGCAGGGCCGTCTTCTCGCATCCGCTGTCCCGTATCAGCCGAACTGCTGCTCCAGGTCCTTGAGTTTCTGCTCCAGCGAATCGAGCCGGGGCAGGGCCTGGGTGTCGTCGTCGGCGGCCGGGTCGGCCGCCGACGATTCGCTCGCGCCCAGTTCAGGGACGCTCGCCGCGTTCGAGTGGTTCACGGCTTGCAGGGATGGCCGGGGCCGCAGGGGCAGCTGACCCGGCTCGGATATGGCCGGCTCCGCGGCGGACTGCGCGGAGCCCGTCGCCGGTGCCAGGGCGGCCACCTCGACCGGGGGGCCACCCCGGCCGAGCCGCCCCCAGGCCCGGTTCTGCCGGTTCAGGGCCTTGATGTGGGCCCGGTCCAGCTTCTCCTGGTCCTTTCTGCGGAGACGGTTCTGCTCCTTCTCCCTGCGGTCCTCGCGTACCTCGTCGACCGCCTCGTCCAGCGTGCGTACGCCTTCGAGGAGCATCAGCGACCAGGCGCCGAAGGTCTCCCGGGGCGCGCGCAGCCAGCGCACGATCCGGATCTGCGGCAGCGGGCGGGGAACCAGGCCCTGCTCGCGCAGCGCGGCACGGCGGGTCTGCTTCAGCGCGCGGTCGAACAGCACGGCGGCCGAGAGCGACATGCCCGCGAAGAAGTGCGGGGCACCCGCGTGGTTGATGCCGCGCGGCGCGTGCACCCAGTTGAACCAGGCGGCGGCACCCGCGAAGGTCCACACCAGGAGGCGCGAGCCGAGCGCCGCGTCCCCGTGGCTGGCCTCCCGTACGGCCAGGACCGAGCAGAACATCGCCGCCCCGTCCAGACCGAAGGGCACCAGATACTCCCAGCCGTCGGAGAGGCCGAGATTCTGCTCGCCGAAGCCGACGAGCCCGTGGAAGGAGAGTGCGGCGGCGACCGCCGCACAGCAGAACAGCAGCACATACGAAGCGGTGGCGTACAGCGCTTCCTTGCGTCTGCGCCGCTCCTCGCTGCGTTCCCAGCTGTCGTCGGCCGAGGCTGCTGCGTCAGAGGCGCGCCTTCCACGCGCGACCACCGCCACCGCCGCCATGACCCCCACGAGCAGCACGGCGCCCGGAAGCAGCCAGTCAAGCGATATGTCGGTCAGTCTCATGCGCGGTCCCTTGCGTCACGTAGGGCGTTTCGGGCGCCATCGTGGCGGAAATCCCGTCACGGCCAGGCGGTTTCGGGGCAAGAGAACGCCAAAGGGGTGCAGGAGGCCGCCGATATGGCCGTTCTGGTCGAACGCCCTTCAGCGCTTTACGCATGATGTTCGAATACTTGCCACCCGTCCGGGCGGAGTGAATCCGGCGGAGTGGATCAGGGCGCGGGCGTCAGTTTGCGGACGCGTTCCTCGTCGCACGTACGCGGGCACGTGACGCAGGTGTCCTCGGGGCGCAGCGTGTAGAACAGGCAGCAGCTCGCCCGGTCCCGGGTCGGCAGCGACTCCCCGTTCGGCCCGGTCAGCTCGCGGAAGCCCGCGGTGCCGACGTACGGCTTGGTGGTGCCCGGCAGCAGCGCCTCCAGCTCCGTCATGGCGCGCCGCTCCTCGCCCAGCAGATGGGCGACGTACCAGAGGCCCTCGACGATCTCGTCGGTCGCCATCCCCCACAGGGCCCGCTTGCCGCGCCGCATCCGCGGCCGGAAGCCGTCGAGCACCGGGCCCAGGTGTTCGGCCACCGCGTCCAGCACCTCGGCCCGCAACGCCGACTCGTCGGCCACCACCCGGGCCCCCGGCAGCCCGGCCGCCGGGTCGTCGGGCAGGCAGGCGAACTCCCGCACCCGCAGCGTCAGATGGCCCAGCGCGCGCTGGAACGAGACGTCCTCGACCGGGACGCGGGGCACCCGGCGGTGCAGGAACCACGGCACCGTCACCAGCAGACAGGCCGGCCAGGCGTACCGGTGCAGTCCGAAGCTGGCGATCACATCGGGCCGGCCCTCCTGGCCGTAGTCCCGCCGCACCTGCTCGGCGTCGAAGGCGAGGAACGTGTCCAGGGCCTCACCGCCGGCCGCCAGCTCGTGCGCACCCACCCAGCCGGGGCCGCCGGGGGCGCTCTCGCCCTCGGCCAGGATCTCGGCGCGCACCCCGGGGAAGACCTCGGTCAGGCGCGCGTAGGCGTCGGCCACGGGCGAGGCCGTCACCGCGGGGAGCAGGGCGGGCAGGGTCATGCGGGGGACCACCGATTCACGATCGTCAGCAGGTAAGGCTTACCTTACCCTGCCGGACCGTTGTTTGAACTGGGGCCCCTTACGCCTATCGTGCACTCAGGGCGCCCGACGCGCGAGCGCGCCCGTGACAGGCCGAGGAGGTGCCCGTGGAGCAGGGCGGAGCGCGCGAGGAGGTGCGTCCCCCGTACGGCGTAGGCGCGGCCGTGCCCGCTTCGGCCATCCGGGTGCCCGAGCAGGCCCGCGGCGAGCACACCCACGGGGAGCAGCCGCACGAGGCCCCCCGCGTCCAGGTGCGCCGGCACTCCGTGCGCGGCCAGATCCTGGAGGCCCTGCGCGCCGCCCTGGTCGACGGCGAGCTGGTCCCCGGCCAGGTCTACTCGGCGCCCGTGCTCGGCGCCCGCTTCGGCGTCTCCGCGACCCCGGTGCGCGAGGCGATGCAGCGGCTGGCCACCGAGGGGGCCGTGGAGGTCGTGCCCAACCGGGGCTTCCGGGTCGCCGAGCGCGGACCGCGCGAGCTGGCGGAGCTGGCCGAGGTCCGCGCCCTGATCGAGGTCCCCGTCATGCTGCGGCTCGCCCGCACCGTCCCGCCCGCCCGCTGGTGCACACTGCGCCCGCTGGCCGACGCCACCGTGGCCGCGGCGGCCGTCGGTGACCGGGCGAGCTACGCCGAGGCCGACCGGGCCTTTCACGGCGCGGTGCTCGCCCTCGCCGGGAACCACAGCCTGGTCGCCGTCGCCGACGACCTGCACCGCCGCTCCCAGTGGCCCCTGGTGGACAACCCGGTCACCCGGCGCGCCGACCTGCTGGCCGACGCCTCCGAGCACACCGCGCTGCTCGACGCCCTGATCGCCCAGGACGTGGCGGTCGTCCAGTCGCTGGTACGCGAACACTTCGCGGGCGCCGACGGCTGACCCCCGTAACCCCCGGTGCGTACGGGGACGGGCCGGCGCCCTCGCTCAGTTCGCCTCGATCGTCTCCGGCGGGGGCTGGTCCAGATGCGGGCCCAGCCAGGTCGGGACGCCGCCGAGCAGCCGGAACAGCCGGGCCGCCTCGGCGCGCAGCCGGGTCGCCGCCTCCGGCTCCGGCTCGGCGTCGGCCAGCGCGATGAGCGCCGGGGCCGTACCGACCAGATAGCCCAGCTCCTCCCTTATCCGCAGGGACTCCGCGAAGCCGTGCCGGGCCTCCGCGAGCTCGCCCTCGCGCAGGGCGATCAGGGCGAGATGGCGCCAGGTCGAGGAGAGCAGCAGCGCGTCGCCCTGCGCGGTGGCACCGGCGTGCGCCCTGCGGTAGGCGGCCCGGGCGGCCTGCGGGGAGTCCGCGATGTTCTGCGCGATCAGGCCGCGCCGGAAGTCGAGCAGCGGCCGGCCCTGGGCGGCGGGCGAGAGCAGGGCGGCGGCCCGCCCCAGCGCCACCCGGGCCTCGTCGGCCCTGTCCCGCACCCCGAGCAGGGTCGAGGCGTACGCGAGATACCCGCGCTCGCAGGCCGCCGCGCCGCGCTCCTCGTCGTCGTGGGCCATCGCCTCGGCGGTCCGCAGGGCGTCCTCGGCGTCCGTCCAGCCCTCCCCGGTGTACAGGCAGCGCTCGGTCAGCAGGGCCGTCCGCTGGAGCGCCGCGGCCGGGTCGGTGGCGGCGTCGTGCTCCAGCAGGGCCGCGGCGTCGGTCCAGCAGGCGCGTGAGCGCAGCCGCCATACCGCGGTCTGGAGCGGAGGATCGTCATCTGCTGTCGTTCCGGAACCAGACATGGCGGTATGCGCCACATTGCCCTCCCCGAGCGCGCCGTCGAGCTGTTGAGTATGGGCCGCATCACAGCACGGAATGGCACGCCGGGCCAAGAGGTCGAGGCAATGTCAGGTGAAACTTTTCACAATCGGCCACCTGGGGCCGGGTGCCCCCAGGGCCCTTGCCCGGCCCGGGAATTCAGCTCATCCGCAGGGCCAGGAAGAAATCGAGCTTGTCCTCCAGGCGCGCCAGATCACGCCCCGTCAACTGCTCGATTCGCCCGACCCGGTAGCGCAGCGTGTTGACGTGCAGATGCAGCCGGGCCGCGCAGCGGGTCCAGGAACCGTCGCAGTCCAGGAAGGCTTCCAGGGTCGGGATCAGCTCCGCGCGGTGGCGCCGGTCGTACTCGCGCAGCGGGTCCAGCAGCCGCGCGGTGAACGCCCGCCGCACGTCGTCCGGGACGAACGGCAGCAGCAGCACGTGCGAGGCCAGCTCGTGGTGGCCGGCCGCGCAGACCCGGCCGGGCCGGGCCGCCGCCACCCGGCGGGCGTGCCGGGCCTCCTCCAGAGCGCCGCGCAGCCCCTCCGCCGAGTGCACCGAGGCGCTGACACCGAGTGTCAGACGGCCGTCGTCGCCGAGGCCCGCGGAGAGCGGGGCGCGCACGGCGGCGAGCAGCGCGTCGGCGTGCAGGGCGGGGCCTTCGCCGGGGCCGGTGCCGGGTCCGCCGTTCCCGGGTCCGCCGTTCCCGGTGCCGGTGTTCCCGCCGTCCTGGCCACCGTCCCCGCCGCCGGACGCGCCACCGGACGCCTGGACCGCCGCCCGGTCCGGGGTGGCCGGCAGCGGCAGCAGGGCGATCGCCTCGTCGTCCGTGTGGGCGACGGCGATCCGGTCCGCCGATTCGGGGCCCGTCACCGCCGGGTCGACCAGGATCTCCTCCAGCAGCGCCTGGGCGACCGGGCCGCCCCGGACCCCCGACGCGCCGTCCTCGTCCCACTCGACCCGGGCCACCACGACCTGCCAGTGCGGCGCGGTGCCGAGGCCGGGGAGCAGGACCGGCGTTGCCACGCGCAGCCGGGCGGCGATCTCGGCGGGCGCGGCGCCCGCCTGGACCAGCTCCAGGACCTCCTGGGCGAGCCGGCGGCGCACCGTGCGGGCCGCGTCGCGCCGGTCGCGCTCGACGGCGATCAGCTGGGTGACGCCCTGGAGCAGGTCGAGCCGCGCGGCCGGCCAGTCGCCCGCGTCGGCCTCCACGGCGAGCAGCCAGTCGGAGAGCACCGACTCCCGCACATCGCGGGCGGGCGGCACCGCGCCGCCCCGGCCGTTGTTCCGGATCGGGAAGAGCGAATACGTCGTACCGTCGAGGGCCGCCCGGTGCGGGGCGCGGCGGCCGGCGCGGACGGCGGCCAGATGCAGCCCGGCCAGCTCCGCCCCGGCGGCGGCGGGCAGCGGGGCACCCGCGCCCGCGATCTGCCGCCCGGTGGGGGAGAGCACCCAGGCGTGAAGGTCCAGGTCGGAGCCCAGCAGATCGAGGACCACCTCGGGGCCGCCGCCGGTCGGGCCCGAGGTCATCAGCCGACGGTGCCGGTCCACCACGGCCGCCAGGTCGCCCGCCCGCTCGCCGGACACCTGACGCACCACATACTCGGTGATCGTTGCGAACGCGACCGTCTCATGGACCGCGAACAGCGGCAGCCGGTGATGGCGGCACGCCGCCACGAGATCGTCCGGGATATCGCCCAGCTCCGCCTCGCCGGCCGCGAGCCCGGCCACCCCGGCGCCCGCCAGGATGCGCACGAACGGCTCCGAGTCCCCGGCGTCCCGGCGCCAGGCCAGACCGGTCAGGACCAGCTCGCCGCCGGTGAGATAGCGGCTCGGGTCACGCAGGTCGGTCGTCATCACGCCACGGACCGACCGGTCCAGCTCCTCGTCGCCGCCGAGCAGCCGCAGCCCCAGCGCGTCGTTCTCCAGCAGTGCGCGCAGCCGCATCTGGTCGCCGCCGATCTCTTTCGTTGGTACGGGTGGAGTCTGGGTGTTGCGGTGAGGCCGTTGAGCCCCGCCATTCGTTCGAATCTACAAGACATGAGCGGAGACCGGCCAACCGCTTCATGGGTTCGGTGACTGCACCAGGTGGAGCAGGGCTTGTGTACTGGGCCACACACCGCGTGAACAAGACATGAACAAGTTCGAGGGCCGGCCGTCACCCAGCCCCCCGCGCAGACCCGATTGAGAAGAAGAGAGCCACCATGGACTTCCTTCGCCCCGCAAGCTGGGAGGAGGCGCTCGCCGCCAAGGCCGAGCACCCGACGGCTGTGCCCATCGCCGGGGGCACCGATGTGATGGTCGAGATCAACTTCGACCACCGGCGCCCCGAGTACCTCCTGGACCTCAACCGCATCGGTGAGCTCACCGAGTGGGAGGTGGGCCAGGAGAGCGTACGGCTCGGCGCCTCGGTCCCGTACAGCCGGATCATGGAGCACCTGCGGGCCGAGCTGCCCGGGCTCGCCCTCGCCTCGCACACCGTCGCGTCCCCGCAGATCCGCAACCGCGGCGGCGTCGGCGGCAACCTCGGCACCGCGTCCCCGGCCGGTGACGCCCACCCCGCCCTGCTCGCCGCCGGCGCCGAGGTGGAGGCCGAGTCCGTACGCGGCAGCCGGCTGATCCCCATCGACGCCTTCTACACCGGCGTCAAGCGCAACGCCCTCGAACCGGACGAGCTGATCCGGGCCGTGCACATCAAGAAGGCCGACGGCCCGCAGCAGTACTCCAAGGTCGGCACCCGCAACGCGATGGTCATCGCCGTCTGCGCCTTCGGCCTCGCCCTGCACCCCGAGACCCGCACGGTCCGCACCGGCATCGGATCGGCCGCCCCGACACCCGTACGGGCGAAGGAGGCCGAGGCATTCCTGAACGCCGCCCTTGAGGAGGGCGGGTTCTGGGACAGCCGCACCATCATCACGCCGTCCGTCGCCCAGCAGTTCGCCACCCTCGCCGCCGGCGCCTGCAACCCGATCGACGACGTGCGCGGCACCGCGAGCTACCGCCGGCACGCCGTCGGGATCATGGCCCGCCGCACCCTCGGCTGGGCCTGGGAGTCATACCGCGGCAACGGCCGCAGCACCGAAGGAGCCGCCTGATCATGCGTGTCAATTTCACGGTCAACGGCCGCCGTCACGAGGCCGACGACGTCTGGGAGGGCGAATCCCTCCTCTACGTCCTGCGCGAGCGGATGGGCCTGCCCGGCTCCAAGAACGCCTGCGAGCAGGGCGAATGCGGCTCCTGCACGGTCCGCCTCGACGGCGTCCCCGTCTGCTCCTGCCTGGTCGCCGCCGGCCAGGTCGAGGGCCGCGACGTCGTCACCGTAGAAGGTCTCGCCGACTTCGCCGCCCACCGCGCCGACGCCCACCCCGGCACCGGCTGCGCCTCCGGCGCCTGCGGCACCTCGCTGGACCGGGCCAAGCGCTGGAAGGCCGAGCCCGCCGCGGGCGACGAGACCCGCGACACCGGCGAGCTCTCCCCGATCCAGCAGGCGTTCATCGACGCCGGAGCCGTCCAGTGCGGCTTCTGCACCCCCGGCCTCCTGGTCGCGGCCGACGAACTCCTGGAGCGCACCCCGCAGCCGTCCGACGCGGACATCCGCGAGGCGCTCTCCGGCAACCTCTGCCGCTGCACCGGCTACGAGAAGATCCTCGACGCGGTCCGCCTCGCGGCCGCCCGCGCGGAAGAGACGGTCTGAGCCATGGGCGTTACCGGTTCCCCCACCAACATCAACCAGGGCAGCCGCACCAAGGGCGGCATCGGCGAGTCCACGCTGCGCCCCGACGGCATCCTGAAGGTCACCGGCGAGTTCGCCTACTCCTCGGACATGTGGCACGAGGACATGCTCTGGGGCCACACCCTGCGCTCCACCGTCGCGCACGCCGAGATCGTCTCCATCGACGTCTCCGAGGCGCTGGCCACCTCCGGCGTCTACGCGGTCCTCACCTACGACGACCTGCCCGCCGCGATGAAGAACTACGGCCTGGAGATCCAGGACACCCCCGTCCTCGCCCACGGCCGGGTCCGCCACCACGGCGAGCCCGTCGCGCTCGTCGCCGCCGACCACCCGGAGACGGCCCGCCGCGCCGCCGCGAAGATCCGCATCGACTACCGCGAGCTGCCCGTCGTCACCGACGAAGCCTCCGCGACCGCCCCCGGCGCCCCCCTCATCCACGAGGGCCGCGACGACCACCACATCGGCCATGTGCCGCACCCCAACATCGTCCACCGCCAGCCGATCGTCCGCGGCGACGCGGCCGCCGCCGAGGCCCGGGCCGATGTGATCGTCAAGGGCGACTACTACTTCGGCATGCAGGACCAGGCGTTCCTGGGCCCCGAGTCCGGCCTCGCCGTACCCGCCGAGGACGGCGGCGTCGACCTGTACGTGGCGACCCAGTGGCTGCACTCCGACCTGCGCCAGATCGCGCCCGTCCTCGGCCTGCCCGAGGACAAGGTCCGCATGACGCTCTCCGGCGTCGGCGGCGCCTTCGGCGGACGCGAGGACCTGTCGATGCAGATCCACGCCTGCCTGCTCGCGCTGCGCACCGGCAAGCCCGTGAAGATCGTCTACAACCGCTTCGAGTCCTTCTTCGGGCACGTCCACCGCCACCCGGCCCGCCTGCACTACGAGCACGGCGCCACCCGCGACGGCAAGCTCACGCACATGAAGTGCCGCATCGTCCTGGACGGCGGCGCCTACGCCTCCGCGTCCCCGGCCGTCGTCGGCAACGCCTCCTCGCTGGCCGTCGGCCCGTACGTCATCGACGACGTCGACATCGAGGCCATCGCGCTCTACACCAACAACCCCCCGTGCGGCGCCATGCGCGGCTTCGGCGCCGTCCAGGCGTGCTTCGCCTACGAGGCGCAGATGGACAAGCTGGCCGCCGCACTGGACATGGACCCGGTCGCGTTCCGGCAGCTGAACGCCATGGAGCAGGGCACCCTGCTGCCGACCGGGCAGCAGGTCGACTCGCCCGCCCCGGTCGCCGAGCTGCTGCGCCGCGTCAAGGCCATGCCGCTGCCGCCCGAGCGCCAGTGGGAGAGCGCCGGCGAGCACGCCGACGTCCGCGCGCTGCCCGGCGGCCTGTCCAACACCACCCACGGCGAGGGCGTCGTGCGCGGCGTCGGCTACGCGGTCGGTCTGAAGAACGTCGGCTTCTCCGAGGGCTTCGACGACTACTCCACCGCCCGGGTCCGCATGGAGGTCATCGGCGGCGAACCCGTCGCGACCGTCCACACCGCCATGGCCGAGGTCGGGCAGGGCGGTGTCACGGTGCACGCCCAGATCGCCCGTACCGAACTCGGCGTCGCCCAGGTCACCATCCACCCAGCCGACACCCAGGTGGGCTCCGCCGGATCGACCTCCGCCTCCCGTCAGACGTACGTCACCGGCGGCGCGGTCAAGAACTCCTGCGAGGCCGTCCGCGAACAGCTCCTGGAGCTCGGCCGGCGCAAGCTCGGCACCTACCACCCCGCCTGGGCCACCGCCGAACTCCTCCTGGAGGGCGGCAAGGTCGTCACCGACGGCGGCGAGGTACTGGCCGACATCGCGGACGTCCTGGAGGACGAGGCGATCGACATCGAGCTGGAGTGGCGCCACCGGCCCACCGAGCCCTTCGACCTGCACACCGGACAGGGCAACGGCCACGTCCAGTACTCCTTCGCCGCACACCGCGCGGTGGTCGAGGTCGACACCGAACTCGGCCTGGTCAAGGTCATCGAACTGGCCTGCGCCCAGGACGTCGGCAAGGCGCTCAACCCGCTGTCGGTCGTCGGCCAGATCCAGGGCGGCACCATCCAGGGGATGGGCATCGCCGTCATGGAGGAGATCATCGTCGACCCGGTGACCGCGAAGGTGCGCAACCCCTCCTTCACGGACTACCTCCTCCCCACCATCCTCGACACGCCGACCATCCCGGTCGACGTGCTCGAACTCGCCGACGACCACGCCCCGTACGGGCTGCGCGGCATCGGCGAGGCCCCCACCCTGTCGTCCACCCCGGCCGTCCTCGCGGCGATCCGGAACGCGACGGGTCTGGAGCTCGACCGGACGCCGGTCCGGCCGGAACACCTCACCGGCGTCTGACGAGGCTCCGCCACCAGCTCTCCGGGCGGTGCGTGCCACCGGCGAACGTCACACTTCCCCGGCCCGCACCGCCCGGAGGCCCAGGGTTCCGCCCCGCTCGCGGCCCCCGTACCCCCCCGCACCGGAACAGCACCACCCGTTCCGTCTCCTCCTGCATGAACAGTTCGTCTCGGGCCGTCCCCCGGGTCGTGCCGCCAGCGCAGTCATCCCAAATCCCGCATTTCGATTCTCCATCGCGGGTGCCCCTGTGAACCTTGGGAGTCAGGCATCATGACCCAGCAGTCAGTGCAGCCGAAGACCGGTCCGGAGGACGCGGGCTCCGGCTCGCGCGTCCCCGCCGGCAGATCGTGGCTCGACCGGTACTTCCACATATCCGACCGCGGTTCGACCGTGGCCCGGGAAGTGCGCGGCGGTGTCACGACCTTCATGGCCATGGCGTACATCCTTCTGCTCAACCCGCTGATCCTCGGCGGCAAGGACGTCGACGGCAATCTGCTCAGCCAGCCCGCCCTGATCACCGCCACCGCGCTCGCGGCGGCCGTGACCACCCTGCTCATGGGCTTCGTCGGCAAGGTCCCGCTCGCGCTTGCCGCGGGCCTCAGCGTCTCCGGCGTCCTGTCCTCGCAGGTCGCCCCCGAAATGACCTGGCCGCAGGCCATGGGCATGTGTGTGATGTACGGCGTGGTGATCTGCCTCCTGGTGGTCACCGGTCTGCGTGAGCTGATCATGAACGCGATCCCGCTCCCGCTGAAGCACGGCATCACCATGGGCATCGGCCTGTTCATCGCCCTGATCGGGCTCTACAAGGCCGGATTCGTCGGCAAGGGCACCGCGACCCCGGTGACCCTCGGCCCGGCCGGTGAACTCGCCGGCTGGCCGGTCCTCGTCTTCGCGGTCACCCTGCTGCTGATCTTCATGCTCCAGGCCCGCAACATCCCCGGCGCGATCCTCATCGGCATCGTCGTCGGCACCGTGGTCGCCTTCGTGATCAACAAGGCCGCGGACGTCGACCCCAAGACCTGGAGCAGCGGCCCGCCGGAGCTGAAGGGCTCCGCGGTCTCCTCGCCGGACTTCTCGCTCTTCGGCGACGTCGACTTCGGCGGCTGGGGCGACGTCGGCGCGATGACCGTCGGCTTCATCGTCTTCACCCTGGTGCTCGCCGGCTTCTTCGACGCGATGGCCACCATCATCGGTGTCGGTACGGAGGCCGGGCTCGCCGACGACAAGGGCCGCATGCCGGGCCTGTCGAAGGCGCTGTTCATCGACGGCGCGGGCGGGGCCATCGGCGGTGTCGCCGGCGGTTCCGGGCAGACGGTCTTCGTGGAGTCCGCGACCGGCGTCGGCGAGGGCGCCAGGACCGGTCTGGCGTCCGTCGTCACCGGCCTGTTCTTCGCCGCCTGCCTCTTCTTCACCCCGCTCACCGCGATCGTGCCCGCCGAGGTGGCCTCCGCCGCTCTCGTCGTCATCGGCGCGATGATGATGCAGAACGCCCGGCACGTGGACTGGAGCGACCGCTCCGTGGCCATCCCGGTGTTCCTGACGGTGGTCCTGATGCCGTTCACGTACACCATCACCACCGGCGTGGCGGCGGGCGTCATCTCGTACGTCGCCATCAAGGCCGCCCAGGGCCGGGCCCGCGAGGTCGGCGCGTTCATGTGGGGCCTGACGGTGATCTTCGTCGTCTACTTCGCCCTGCACCCGATCGAGAGCTGGCTGGGCGTCAGCTGACCCGCCGCCCCACTCACCCGCCAAGGAGACCGAGATGCTGGACATCGCCGAAGAGCTCGACCGCTGGGCCGGGCAGGGACGCGATTTCGCCGTGGCCACCGTCGTCGCCGTCGGCGGCAGCGCGCCCCGCCAGCCGGGGGCCGCGCTGGCCGTCGACCGCGACGGCACGGCGATCGGCTCGGTCTCCGGCGGGTGTGTGGAGGGGGCCGTGTACGAGCTGTGCCAGGAGGCGCTGGAGGACGGTCTGACCCGCCTCGAACGCTTCGGCTACAGCGACGAGGACGCCTTCGCGGTCGGCCTGACCTGCGGCGGCGTCATCGACATCCTGGTGACCCCGGTCCGGGCGGCCGACCCCGCCCGCCGGGTGTACGCCGCCGCGCTCGCCGCCGCCGTACGGGGGGAGGCGGCGGCGGTCGCCCGGATCACCGACGGGCCCGCCGAACTCCTCGGCCGGCCGCTCCTGGTGCACCCCGACGGCCGTTACGAGGGCGGGCTCGGCGGACATCCCGAGCTGGACCGCACCGCGGTCGCCGAGACCCGCGCCATGCTGGACCAGGGCCGCACCGGCACCCTCACCATCGGCGCCGACGGCTCGCGCTGCGGGCAGCCCCTCACGCTGCTCGTGGAGTCCAGCGTGCCGCCGCCCCGGATGATCGTGTTCGGGGCCATCGACTTCGCCTCGGCCCTGGTCCGGGCCGGCAAGTTCCTCGGCTACCGCGTCACGGTGTGCGACGCGCGGCCCGTCTTCGCGACGAAGGCCCGCTTCCCGGACGCCGACGAGCTGGTGGTGGACTGGCCGCACCGCTATCTGGCCGGAACGGCGGTGGACGCGCGCACGGTGCTGTGCGTCCTCACGCACGACGCCAAGTTCGACGTGCCCCTGCTGGAGGCGGCGCTGAAGCTGCCCGTCGCGTACGTCGGCGCGATGGGCTCCCGCCGCACCCACCTCCAGCGCAACGACCGGCTGCGCGAGGCCGGGGTCACCGAGCTGGAGCTGGCCCGGCTGCACTCGCCGATCGGGCTCGACCTCGGAGCGCGTACGCCCGAGGAGACGGCCCTGTCGATCGCCGCCGAGATCGTCGCCGCCCGGCGCGGCGGCAGCGGTGCCCCGCTGACCGGCGCGCACACCCCGATCCACCACCCGGGCGGGCTGCCCCCGGCGGGGCGCATCGGCTCGGTGGCGTGAGGCGGCTTGAGGGTGGCCTGAACTCGCCCTCGTAACGCCCCGTCCGGGACCGGCGGTTAGCCGCCACGGCACATTCGCGCCAGGCGCGGACCGTCCCGCGGCGGCCGGTTTACCGGTAGATCATCACCCATGACTTTCTCCCCCTCCACCGCGACCGGCCG
The DNA here is from genome assembly GCF_045161735.1 of Streptomyces sp. NBC_00726. Classification (NCBI taxonomy): domain Bacteria; kingdom Bacillati; phylum Actinomycetota; class Actinomycetes; order Kitasatosporales; family Streptomycetaceae; genus Streptomyces; species Streptomyces sp. NBC_00726. The sequence goes on from NZ_CP108983.1 coordinate 5,704,405, forward strand.
GGCGAGACTCGCACGCGCCGGGCGACGCACCCTCGTCATAGCCACCGCGGCGGCCCTGATGAGCGGCGCGCTGCTGCCCGTCGCGGGCGCCGCCCACGCCGCCCCCGCTTCCCCCACCATGGCGACCACCCCGGCAACCACCCCCGCCTCGGCGCCCGTTCACCGCTACGACATCACCCTGGTCACCGGTGACGTCGTCCACTACACGGACGGCACGGGCAACCAGGACACCGTCACCGTGGACCGCCCCGAGGGCGCGACCGGGGGCGTCCACGTCCAGCAGGCCGGGGACGACCTCTACGTCCTGCCCGACGAGGCGCAGAGCCTGCTCGCGGCCGGGAAGCTGGACCGCCGCCTCTTCAACGTCTCGGCGCTCGCGAAGATGGGCTACGACGACAAGAGGACCGGCGGCATCCCGCTGATCGCCACCTACCCCGCGTCCAAGGCCCGTTCGCTGCCCGTCGCGCCGCGCGGCAGCAGGACCGTCCGGCAGCTGGAGTCCATCCACGGCGCCGCCCTCAAGGCCGGCAAGGACACCGCCCGCGCCTTCTGGAACGACATCGCGCGCACCGCCACGGCCCGCTCGCTGGACGACGGCATCGCCAAGCTCTGGCTCGACGGCCGCGCCGAGGCCGCGCTCAAGGACTCGGTGCCGCAGATCAACGCCCCGCAGGCATGGGCCGAGGGCTACGACGGCAAGGGCATCAAGGTCGCCGTTCTGGACACCGGTATCGACGAGGACCACCCGGACGTCAAGGACCGCATCCTGGAGACGAAGAGCTTCGTCCCGGGTGAGGAGGTGGACGACAAGAACGGCCACGGCACGCACGTCGCCTCCACCATCGCCGGCTCCGGCGCCGCGTCCGGCGGCGTCAACAAGGGCGTCGCCCCCGAGGCCGGGCTGCTCGTCGGCAAGGTCCTCAGCGACGAGGGCTCCGGCGCCGACTCCGGCATCATCGAGGCCATGGAGTGGGCCAGGGCGGAGGGCGCCGACGTCGTCTCCATGAGCCTCGGCTCACCGGTCGCCGACGACGGCACCGACCCCATGTCCCAGGCCGTCAACACCCTCTCCGCGGACGGCGGCCCGCTCTTCGTGATCGCCGCCGGCAACGCGTACGGCGCGGGCACCATCGGCTCGCCCGGCTCCGCCGACAAGGCGCTCACCGTCGCCGCCGTCGACAAGCGGGACGCCCGCGCCGACTTCTCGTCCATGGGCCCGCTGGTGCGCAGCTACGGCCTGAAGCCGGACCTGTCCGCGCCCGGCGTCGACATCAACGCCGCCGCCTCGCAGTCCGTCCCCGGCATCGAGGGCATGTACCAGTCGATGTCCGGTACGTCGATGGCCACCCCGCACGTCGCGGGCGCCGCCGCCATCCTCAAGCAGCGGCACCCCGACTGGTCCGGTCAGCGCATCAAGGACGCGCTGATGACCTCGTCCAAGGTGCTGCCCGACTACACCCCGTACGAGCAGGGCACCGGCCGCCTCGATGTGAAGGCCGCCGTCGACACGACCATCGAGGCCACGGGCTCCGTCGCGGTCGCCGCGTACGACTGGCCGCACAGCGCCTTTGACCCGGTCACCGAACGCACCCTCACCTACCGCAACACGGGCGCCGCCGATGTCACCCTCGACCTGGCGACGGACAGCGGCTCGGACGCGTACACGCTGTCCGCGAAGCGGCTGACCGTCCCGGCCGGCTCCACCGCCGAGGCCGTCCTGACGCTCGACCCGTCGAAGGTCGACGCGGGCACCACGTTCTCCGGCCAGGTGATCGCCGAGGACGCGTCCGGCGCCGTCGTCGCGCACACCGGCTTCGCGCTCACCAAGGAGCAGGAGCTCTACGACCTCACGCTCCGGCTCCGCGACCGCTCCGGCAAGCCCATGGACGGCACCGTCGTCCTCGGCGCGCTCGGCGACCCGAACCTGTCGCCGGTCGCCGTGTCCGGTGACACCACGCTCCGCCTGCCCCCGGGCAACTACACCGCCTGGGCCGCCGCCGACGTCAAGGGCGACACCGCCGACTCGCGGGCCATCGCCTTCCTGGCGGTCCCCGAGATCATCCTGAACAAGCCGGTCACGGCCACCCTCGACGCCTCCGAGGCCCGCAAGGTCAGCGTGCGCACGCCGAAGGAGACCGAGACCCGGCAGCTGCGCTACGACATGGCGCGCACCGCACCGGACGGCACCGTCCAGCGCGACGCGTACCAGATCCCGCTGACGTACGACCAGCTGTGGGCGACTCCCACCAAGAAGGTCACTCAGGGCGACTTCTCCTTCCTGACCCGCTGGCGCCAGAGCGAGAAGCTGCTCGATTTGACCGCCGACGGCCGGGACGTCCCGGCCACCGTGCAGAGCGGTTCGCCGGTCGCCGAGGACAGCCGCGCCAAGCTCCGCGGCGTCTACGCGGGCACCGGCTCCGCCGCCGAGTACAAGCACCTGGACGCCAGGGGCAAGGCCGTCGTCATCCGCGGCAGCGACACGGTGACCCCGGCCGACCGGGCCGCGGCCGCCATCGCCGCCGGCGCCAAGGCGCTGTTCGTCGTCAACCAGGGCGACGGCCGGCTGATGGAGGCGTACGCCGACTACGGCACCACGCTCCCCATCCCGGTCGCCACCGTCCAGCGGCTCGCCGGCGAGCGCCTGATCAAGACCGCCCAGCGCGGCAGGAAGCTCACCGTCGAACAGCACCGGTTCGCGAGCTACGTCTACGACCTGGTCGACCGCCACAACGGCGCGGTCCCGGACCGCTCGCTCGCCTACACCCCGTCCACCCGGCAGCTGGCGAAGATCGAGAACACCTTCTACGGCCACCGCGACGTCGTCGGCGGCGGCTTCCGCTACGACATCCCCGAATACGGCCCCGGGCTCGGCTTCGAGGAGTACGAGAAGTTCCCCGGCACCCGCACCGAGTGGGTCACCCCGCTGCCGGGCGCCTCTTTCTGGTACGAGAACCACTCCCAGTTCAACGAGGAGGGCACCGACACCGCGCTGGAGGAGCGCGGCGGCGAGATGGACTACCGGGCCGGCTCCACCAACAGGGCCCAGTGGTTCGCGCCCGTCACCCGGCCGCGCCTGGGCACCGCCTTCTGGGGCCCGAACCGCTCCCAGTACGGCGACATCCAGTACAACATCACCCCGTGGACGGACGGCGGTGCCGGGCACTCGGGCTCCATGCCGGACAAGGAGTACGACACCGGCAAGGTGACGGTCTACCAGGGCGACAAGCTGCTCGACGAGTCCCCGGGCCGGGCCGGCTACATCGGCGACCTGCCCGACGAGAAGCTGCCCTACCGCCTGGTGCTGGACGCCTCGCGCGACGCGGACACCTGGAAGACGTCCGTACGCACCCACTCGGAGTGGTCGTTCGTCTCGGGCGCCCTCGACCCGGAGGGTCCGTACCAGGTGGACATCCCGATGCTCCAGCTGGACTACGACGTCGCCACGGACCTCGCCGGTGACGTGCGGGCCGGCAAGTGGACCGAGATCGGTCTGTCGGCCACCACGCAGGAGTGGCTGGACGGTGCCGTGAAGGCCACGAAGGCTTCCCTGTCGGTGAGTTACGACGACGGGAAGACCTGGAGCGCGGTGTCGCTCAAGAAGGACCGGACGGGTTCCTGGACCGCCCGGTTCAAGACCCCGAAGAAGGGCGCCAAGGCGGTCTCCCTCAAGGCCCACGCCGAGGCCGCCGGCGGCCTCGCGGTGGACCAGGAGATCATCCGGGCGTTCGGCCTGAAGTGACCCGCTGAACCCTTCGTGCGAGGCGGCCGCTCGCCCCTTCCGGGGCGGGCGGCCGTTCCCGTGCGTCAGACCGCGTCCACCACCTCCGCCCCCGTACGGACCCGCCGCACACCGGCGCCCCACACCGCCGCCGCGCACAGCAGCGCCGGGGCCGCCGCCACCGCGCAGCACAGGGCGAGCGGCAGCCGGTCCACCAGCAGCCCCACCGTCGCGGTGCCGCCCGACGAGCCCGCGTTGAACGCGGTGTTGACCCAGGCGCCCGCCCGGGTGCGCCGGGCCGCGTCCGCCGACTCGTCCGCGATCAGGTAGGCGGTCGTGAGCGCCGGTGCGAGGAACAGCCCGGCCGCGCCGGCCACGGCGATCAGCACGTACACGCTGCCCGCGAGCCCGGCCACCGCGACCGCGCCGGAAAGTCCGGCGGCCAGCACCGGCAGCCGCACCCCGAGCGGGGCCCGCCACCGCAGCGCCCCGTAGGCCAGGCCCCCGACCGCGCTCGCCGCCGACAGGGCGGCCAGCACCCAGGACACCGCCGACGCCCGGTGCATCGCCTCGGTGAGGGCCACCGCCAGCAGGTCCAGCGCCCCGAGGCAGAGCCCCACGGCCGCCGTCAGCAGCACGGCCCGCCGCAGCGCGGGTACGGCGCTCAGCCGCAGACCGGGCGCGGCCGGTCCGGCCGCCGCAGTGCGGTGGACCGGCTTCCCGCGCGGCACGGCCGGCGAGGCCGCCAGCGCCCCCGCCCCCACCGCGATCAGCACCGCACCGGCCAGCACGGCGGCGGCGGGCCCGGTCGCCGTCACCGCGACGCCCACCAGCAACGGCCCGGTGACGTACAGCAGTTCCTCGGCCACCCCGTCCAGGCTGTACGCGCGGCGCAGCAGCTCCCGGTCGGGGACGAGGTCGCTCCACAGCGTCCGCATGACCGGGCCGAGCGGCGGAGTGCAGACCCCGGCCGCCGTGGCGAGGACCCCGAGGACCACGGGGGAGGCGCCCGGCCGCCAGGTGACCAGGGCGAGGGCGCTGAGCAGCACCGCGTACAGACCGGCCATCGGCGGCAGGGCGCGGCGCGCCCCGTACCGGTCGATCAGCCCGGCCCGGGCGGGGGACAGGCACACACTGGCGGCCCCGAACAGGGCCATGACGGCACCGGCGGCCGAGTAGGAGCCGGTGGCGTCCTTGACGGCGAGCAGCAGGGCGAGCGGGGCGATTCCGTAGGAGAGCCGCCCGGTCAGCGCGGCGGCGAAGGCGCGCGCGGCGTGCGGCACGCGCAGGACAGCGAGGTACGAAGGAGTGGACACGACGGTCTTCCTCGGGAGGGCGGCGCGGGCTCGCCGCGCCACAGGTATGCGGGGACACCGGAGCGCCGCACCCGGTACGCCGGGCGCGGTCTCGACGGGGTCCTACGCACGAGGAAGAAACACGCGGGCAAGGTAGCAGAGGCCCGCCCTACCCGACGACCTCCGGATTGGCCGCCAGGATCTCCTCCGTGACCGCCCACAGCCGGGGCACGAAGCGCAGCACCTCGTCGCGCCGGGCGAGCAGGCCGGCGGTGTCCGTGAGGCCGGTGAGGTCCGCGACCGCGTCCCGGAAGGCCGGCAGCCGGGCGGTGTGCAGGGCGGGCGCGTCCGCGGCCAGCACGGTGTGGCAGCGGGCGAAGGTCGCCAGGATCCAGAACACCGCCTCCCGGTGGTCGCCCCGGTCGATCAGCTCCCGGCTGCCGTCCACGGCGACGGGCCGGGCCCGCTCGGTGAGGTCGCCGGCGAAGAAGAACGGCGTGCGCGCGACGGGGACCGTGGCGTCGAACGTCCGCGTCAGCTCGGCGAGATGGTGCCGGACCAGCGGCGCGGACACCTCCGCGCAGCCCAGGAGCGCCAGCAGCTCCGGATACCGCGCCTCCTGCCCGTACGCGGAGAGCACATCGCGCACGGCGGGGTAGCGCAGCCGGACGGTCGGGTTGCGCAGGGCGGCCACCAGCGGGACGTGCGTGGTGACCCCGGTGGGGAAGAGCCAGGCCAGCACCCGGGCGGCGAACGGCTGCGCGGGGTCGAGCGCGGCGAGCCGGCTCTCGACGCGGTGCCGGGCGTCCAGACACCGCCGCCGCACATGGTCCCGCCGGGCGAAACGCGGTGCGACGTACGCGTGCAGCGCGCGCAGCCGCCCCGTGGGGTCGTCGACGACGGTGTCCCGGCGGAAGCCGCCCGCCAGGTGGTACGCGCCCAGCACCGCTGCCGGGTCGGCCAGCAGGGACCACGGCTCGTAGGTGATCTCCAGGAGCGCGCCCCGGTGCGGGAGCTTGCCGGGCTTCTCCGGCGCGGCCCCGGCCGTCACCACGACCACGTCCACGTCCGAGGAGACCGGCAGCTCCGCGTCGTCCGGCCGCCCGACCGTGGACCCGCTGAAGTAGGCCCCCAGATAGTCCGGCGCGGGCCGGGCGTACGCGGCCACCCAGTGCGCGGCGGCGGCACGCGCCTCTCCGATCCTCATGCCCGACACCTACGCGCCGGTCCGGCTCGGCGTCAAGCACGAGCGGGCCGGCGCCCGGTAACGTCGGCGGCGTTTCCCGCCCCCCGTCCCCGTGAACGCCCGGTGAGGTGTGCCATGAGCAAGGTCGTCTACTGGATGTCGATGTCCCTCGACGGTTTCATCGAGGGCCCGGACCGGAACATCGGCTGGCATGTGATCGATGACGAGCTGCACCGCTACTTCAACGACCAGCTGGCCGGCATGGGCGCCATGCTGGACGGCCGCGTCACCCATGAACTGATGGCGGACTTCTGGCCCACCGCGGACGAGGACCCGGCCAACGCCGGGCCCACCGCCGAATTCGCCCCCATCTGGCGGAACACCCCGAAGTACGTGTACTCGCGGACGCTGGAGCACGCCGACTGGAACACCACGATCGTCCGCGAGGTCGTCCCGGAGGAGGTCGCGGCCCTCAAGGAGCGGACCGACGGGGACCTCGCGCTCGGCGGCGCCGGGCTCGCCGCGTCCTTCGCCGCGCTCGGCCTGATCGACGAGTACCGCGTCTATGTGCAGCCGGTCCTCATCGGCCGGGGCAAGCCGATGTTCCCGGCCGGGGAGACCGTGCGGCCGCTGCGCCTCACCGGCACCCGCGCCTTCGGCAACGGGGTCGTGGAACTGCGCTACGAGCCCGCCGGCCGGTGACGCCCCGGGGCCGGCCCGGGACGCCACCGCTCCGCCGGCTCCGTCAGCGGCCCGCCTGGAGCGCCGCCCAGGTGCCGGGGCCCACGATCCCGTCGGCCGTCAGCCCCCGCCCCGTCTGATAGGTGCGCACCGCGGTCGCGGTCGCCGGGCCGAAGCGGCCGTCCGCGTCCACCGTCGAGCCCAGCGCCGCCGTCAGGGCCCGCTGGAGCCGCTTCACGTCCTCGCCGGTGGCGTCCTCGGCGAGCACCGGGGTCGCCCCGGCGGACAGCAGCGCCGTCCATGTCCTGGCGCCCACGACCCCGTCCGCGTCGAGTCCGTGCGCCGACTGGAACGAGGTCACCGCGGCCGCCGTGGCGGGCCCGAAGCTGCCGTCCGCCTCGCCCGCCGCGTAACCCTGGTCGTTCAGCAGCCGCTGGAGGGCGGTGACCTGAGGACCCGTCGAGCCGGACCGCTGGGTCGTGTACGTGGCGAAGCTCAGCCCGTCCCGGGTCTCGCCGCCCGTCCCGCTGCCGGTGACGAGCTCCATGTAGCGGTCCCAGTCCCAGTAGGGGCCGGGGTCCGTGTGGTCGTTGCCCGGGGCCTCGCTGTGCCCGATGATGTGCGCCCGGTCCTTCGGGATGCCGTACCTGTCGCACAGCGAGGCGGTCAGCGCGGCCGACGAGCGGTACATCGCGTCCGTGAACCAGGTGGGGTCGTCGATGAAGCCCTCGTGCTCGATGCCCAGTGCCGAGGCGTTGGCGCTGCGCGCGTGGTACGCGGTGTCGGAGTCCCGCACCATCTGGGTGATCTGCCCGTCCGACGACCGCACCACGTAGTGCGCGCTCACCTCGGACACGGGGTCCTGGAACCAGCTGATCGAGCCCGCGTACGAGCCCTGCGTGACATGGACGACGATCTTGTCGATCTTCGCGGTCCGGCCGCTCGCGTAGTTGTTCGGGTCGGCCGGGACCCAGAGCGCGGCCGGGTAGTCGGCGCTCCGGGCACCGATGCCCGCCACCGGGACCCCGTCCCGCTCCGGGGAGACCGGCCGCCCGGTCACCGTGATCCGCTCGCCGCCCGGGGTGAGCGCGTCGAGCCCGTCGGCCAGGAAGGTGTAGACCGTGTCGGCGTAGAGCGCGGCGGCGGTGCCCCGGGTGCCGCTGTAGCGGGCGACGGCCGGGTACCAGGCGTCGAGGTCGTCGCGGTCCGCCGCGTCGAGGCCGAGCCCGTCCGCGTAACCGCGCAGCAGGGCCGCGCCGCCCAGGATGTTGGCGGCGGTGTCGGTGCGCAGGGTGGCGGCCGGCTCGCCGGTGAGGGCGGCGGCGCGTTCCAGGGAGTGCCGCGTCGGGTTGCTGACCAGGTGCATCACCCCGTAGCCGCCCGCCTGGCTCGGGTGTCCGGAGTGGCCGTCGAGGCGGGTCTCGCCGTACCCGACGGCGGCGAGCAGATCGCGCGGTACGTCGAAGGCCCGGGCGGCCCGAGTGAACGCCCGGTCCATCGGGTGCCCGGGGTCCGCCGCCGCGAGGGCCGGGGAGCCGGTCGCGACGAGGACGGTGGCGGTGAGGGCCGCCAGGGCGGAGGCACGTGTGGGCATACCTGCTCCTGCTCTGTGGGGGGAGGGCGCCCGGGGCCGGGCACCCGCGAAGCCTGCTCACGATAGAGAGCCACCGAAGGTATGACAATCAGTCCGCGCGCGTGTCGAACCACCGCCACTCCGGAGGAGTTGACGGCCCGTGAGTACGTGCGCGCCGCGCCGGATTCGTACACCTGGGCGACAGCCCACCGCACGGGGGAACGCGGGCCGGGCCCGCCGCCGACAGGGCGTATAACAGAGAACTCCGGACCGGCCGGCGTCCCCGATGGCACTCACATCTCACGCGGCAAGGCGTCACCGCGTACGACAGCGGAGAAGCGCCCGATGAGCATGAGCACGGCAGACGAGGTCAGCACCTTGCTGACCGCCAACTTCGGAACCGACCCCGTGGCGATCCGCCCCGACGTGCCGCTCAGGCAGCTCCGGCTGGACTCGCTGGCGCTGGAGGAGCTGCGGCTCCTCATCGAGGACCGGCTCGGCATCGACCTGGACGACATCCAGCTCACCTCGCGCGACACCGTCGGCCAGCTGGTCGACGCCGTGCACCGCAAGGCCGCCGCGTGACGGCCCCCTACCGCCTGCCGCCGTTCGCCGCGGCCGTCACCGGCATCGGCCTCGTCACCTCGGCGGGCGTCGGCGCCGAGGCCACCTGGCGCGCCGTGAACGACCCCGCGACCGCGCCCTGTGTGCCGCACCGCACCGAACTGGCCGGACTGCCCTGCGACTTCATGTACAGCGTGACCGGCCTCGACACCCGGGCCGTGCTCGGCGTCGCCGCCCACCGGCTGATGGACCGCTTCTCGCACCTCGCCGTCATCGCCGCCCGCGAGGCCGTCGCCGACGCGGGCCTGGACCCCGCCGTCTGGGACAGCGGCCGGGTCGCCGTCGTCATCGGCTCCGCCCACGGCGGCCTGCCCTTCTACGACGAACAGCACACCGCCCTCACCGAACGCGGCGCCCGCCGCGTCTCGCCCAAGCTCGCCCCGCTCACCGTCGTCAACGGCGCCGCCAGCAGCGTCGCCACCGACCTCGGCGCCCACGGCCCCAGCCAGGCCGTCTCCACCGCCTGCTCCTCCGGCACCGTCGCCATCGGCACCGCCCACCAGATGCTGCGCACCGGCGCCTGCGACATCGTCGTCGCCGGCGGCGCCGAGTCCGTCTGCTCCCGTCTCCTGATCGCCAGCGCCTGCCGCCTGAAGGCCGTCTCCACCCGCATCGACGACCCGCAGGCCGCCTGCCGCCCCTTCGACACCCACCGCGACGGCTTCGTCGTCGGCGAGGGCGCCGGGCTCCTCGTCCTGGAACGCCCCGAACACGCCCGCGCCCGGGGCGCCACAGTCCGCGCCCACGTCACCGGCTACGGCTCGTCGAGCGACGCCTATTCGGCCGTCGCCCCCGACCCGGACGGGCTCGGCATCGAACGCGCGCTGCGCACCGCCCTCGCGGACGCCGGGACCGACCCCGCCGCCATCGGCCACGTCAACGCGCACGGCACCTCCACCGTCTCCAACGACCTGATCGAGACGGCCATGCTCCGCCGGGTCCTGGGCGAACACCCCCTCGTCACCTCCACCAAGGCGATGACCGGCCACACCCTCGGCGCCGCCGGAGGCATCGAGACCGCGCTCACCGTCCTCGCCCTCCAGCACCAGCTGATCCCGCCCACCGTCAATCTCGACGCCCCCGACCCGGACATCCCGGTCGAGGTGGTGAGCAAGGAGGCCAGGCCCGCCGCGTTCGAAGCGGCCGTCAAGACCTCGCTCGGCTTCGGGGGCCACAACGCCGCCCTCGTCCTCACCAGGTGACCGGGGCCAGGAACCAGACCTCATGACCGCTGAAATCATCCGCACCCTCACCGTCGACGGGCTGCGCTACCGCTACCGCGTCCTGCCGCAGCCCGCGCCCCGCACCGAACCGGTCGTCGTCCTCGGCGGCGCCCTCCAGGGCATCCACGGCTGGCCGCAGATGGACGAACACCTCGGCCCGCACGCCTCGGTGATCACCCTCGACCTGCCCGGCATGGGCGGCGCCGACCCGCTGCCGCCCGGCACCGGGGACGGCCTCCTGTGCGCCGCTGTCACCGGCGTCATGGACGACCTGGGCGCCGACCGGGTCAACCTCTTCGGCTTCTCCTACGGCACGTCCATCGCCTTCGGCTGCGCCCGTCGCCACCCCGGCCGGATCGCCCGCCTGGTCCTCGGCGGCGTACCGTCGCATCTCAGCGACGCCCAGCGCGACGGCTGGAGCCGGGCCGTCGACCGGCTGGCGGCCGGGGACGCGGAAGGGCTCGCCGCCCTGACCGCCGAGGCGCTGATGTGCCTGGACCCCGAACGGCCGGTCCACCGGCGGGAGCTGGCCCTCCGCTACGTCCGCCGGTCCTTCGTGCACGCCCTCACGCAGTCCCCGCACGCGGAGCGCTCACTGCGCCGGTCCCTTGAGCACCGCCCGGACTTCTCCGGCGGGCTGACCGGCGTCCCGGCGCTCGTCTTCGCGGGCGAGCACGACACCGTGACCTCGCCGCACCACCAGCGGGCCTTCGCGGCGACGATCGAGGGCAGCCGCTTCCTGACCATCGGCGAGTCGGACCACTGGGTCGTCCTGGAACGCCCCGACGACGTGGCGGACCTGGTGGCGCGCTTCCTGACCGACCGGCCGCTGGAACCCGCGCCCGCGCTGCGGCCGGTCGCGCCGCTGCCGCGCCCGCGTACGAGCGCGACGGCCCCGGTGCTGCCGCGGGCGGGCGGCTGAACCGCCCGCCCGCGGGCCGGGTCAGTGGTGCCCGCGGTGCCCGCCGTGGTCATGGCCGTGGCCGTGGCCGTTTCCGTGGCCGTGCCCGTGCTCCTGGGCGTTCACGTCGACGCGTACGATCTGCGGGTCGTGGTCGCTCGCCTGGTCGGCGAACTCCGCGTTGATGTGCACCACGTCGTAGTCGAAGCGGCGCACGCCCGGGCTGGTCAGGATGTGGTCGAGGGTCTGCGAGTTGCCCTCGTACACATAGCTGTACTGCTCGTTCTTCGGCAGCGTGGTGATCAGCGGCTTGAGGACCTTGCCGGCGGTCAGCGCGCCCACGGTCGGCGAGAACGCGAAGTCGTTGAGGTCGCCGAGGACCACGACCCGCGCCGACTTGTCCGCCGCCAGCAGCGACTTGACGAAGGTGTTGACCTCCTTCGCCTGCTGCACCCGCTGGGTCTCCGAGCTGCGCACCGGCTCCTGGTAGCGCCCGTGCAGGGGCTGGTCGCCGCCCTTCGACGCGAAGTGGTTGCCGATGACGAAGACCGGCTTCCCGTGGAAGCGGAACTCACCGACCAGCGGCTTGCGGCTGCTGTCCCAGGCCGTGCTCGTCGGGGCGATCCGGCCCGGCGACACCGACAGCGTGACGCCCTTCTTCGTCTTCACGGCCGCGACCGGGGTGGTGGCGTCGCCGCCCGGACGGTCCACGAAGCCGACCCGCTTCGCGTTGTACAGGAAGACGTTACGGATGTTGCCGCCGGGCTCGCCGCCGTCCTTGCCGTCCTCCGGGGCGACATAGCGCCACGAGTAGCGCGGGCCGCCCGCCGCGACGATCGCGTCCGTGAACCGCTTCAGCGTGGCCTCGGAGCCGACCGTGCCGTCGTTGACCGCGCCGTTGTCGTCCTGGATCTCCTCCAGCGACACGATGTCGGGCGAGGAGAGATTGACCGCGACGCCTTCGGCCAGCGTGTCGAACTTCGCCTGATCGTCCAGCGCGTCGAGGTTCTCCACGTTGTACGTGGCGACCGCCAGCTCCTTGCCCTTCTGCTTGCGTGTGACCTCGCGCTTCAGGTGGTGGTCGGTGACCTCGCCGAGCGCGGTGGCCTGGAGGTTGTAGCCGCCGTACGAGTCGTAGTCCAGGACGCCCGAGGTGGTCCCGGCGAGCACGTCGCCCACGTTCGCGGTGGGCACCGGCGCGGCCGGGTCCAGCGACATGACCTTGAGCCGGCCGGTGTTCTGGTCGGTGTACGAGGCGTAGAGCGTGCCGCCGCGCCGGGTCGGGTTCTGCTTCGGCTCGACCGTCACCCAGACCTCGTGGTACTTGGTCGTCGCGCCCGTGACCCTGGTGTCGGCGATCTGGACCCGGGTGCCCTCCAGCGACTCGTACAGATCCAGTGCGTACGTCGACGGCTCCAGGGGCAGCGCGTCGATCGAGCCGCCCCCGGCCGAGGGCACGTACTTCGACGGCACCGCCTTCGCGTCCAGCACCACCGGCGCGGGCAGCGCGTTCCCGGACGAGACGACCGTGACCTTCGGGGCGGTGATCTCGGTGACCGACTGGGTGGTGGACGACGGGTAGTACTCGTCCACGGTCCCGCTGACCAGCACCGAGTCGCCCACCTGGACGGCCGGGGCGGCGGAGCCGGTGTACACGAACACCCCCTCGCCGGTGCGCGGGTCGGTGTCCGGCGTGGTGTCCTGCATCCAGAAACCGCGTGACCCCGAGGTGCGGACCGCCGTGACGACACCGGGGACCCCGGTGACCGCCTGGCCGTCCAGCGGGGAGACCCGGGTGGTGCCCTGGATGTCGTGGATGCGCACGGTGCCGGGCTCGGTCGGGTTGCCCGGGTCACCCGGACCGCCCGGGTCCTCGCCGCCGCCCGAGGTCTCACCGGCCGCGTTCACCGGGGACGGGGTGCCCGAGGTCAGGTCGGCGGCGTTGTCGTCGGTGTCCGCGAGCGAGGCCGCCCGCGCCACGGAGGCGGTGGCCGAGGTGCCCTTGGCCGGTCCGCCGCCTTCCCGGACGACCGCGGTGCCGTAGCCGACCAGGTCCACGATCCGGGTGTCGGCGGCACAGTCGGCGGCCGTCTTGCAGGTCAGCGGTTCCGTCCCGGAGACCAGGGCCACGGTGCCGGCCGTGGCGGACATCGCGACGGTGCCCGTGGCGTCCGGGGCGGGCAGGGCCACCGTGCCGCCGGTGCCCGCCGCCTCCGCGACGAGATAGCGGCCGCCCGGGGCGACGGAACCGGTCAGCGTGGACACCTGCCACCGCGAGCCCGCCGACGGGGCGCCCGGCAGGTACTGGACGCTGAGCCCGTCCAGGCCGTACGCGGCGGAGCCGGCGTTGGCCAGCTCGATGAAGTCACGGGTCAGCGTCGCACCGGAGTTCCCGCCGCCCCCGTACACCTCGGAGATCACGGCGGTCGCGGACGGGGCCGCGAAGGCGGCGGGCAGCGCGGTCGCCGAGAGCGTCACGGCTACCGCGCCGGCCAGCAGGGCGGAACGGGTGGTGGATATGCGCACGGAGAATGCCCCTCAGAGTGTGGTGAGGGAGCACAAGCTATGCGCGTAGAACAGGCGATGACAAGGCATCAGAGGTGAATTCCGGAAAACGTTCGGTCACGCCCGGAGCTGTCCAGGATGCGGCAATGGTTTGACCGGGTTGCGCCGGTCCGGCTACGTTGCGCGGCATGCAGCGATCCGCATACCTCACGACGCGGGGTCACATCGACCTCAAGCGGGTGTGCTCCGCCGTGTGTCACCGCGCCTGAGGCACCGCGCCCGCGCCCTGTGCGCCCCGGCCCCGTGCCGCGCCGACACCGCGCCCATCGCCGCCCCGAGGTCTGGAAGACACGGTGAAGAGTCTCGCCGCCCCCGTCCGCCGCCCCCACGACACCCGCACCACCCCGCCGCGCCGCGCCGACATACCGGCCCCCGGGCCCGGCCGCCGCCCGACCGGCACCGGCTCCGTCCTCGGCGCGATCCTCGACCACGGGCCCGTCGCCCGGTCCACGGTCGCCCGCCTCACCGGCCTCTCGCCCGCCTCCGTCAGCGGCCATGTCGGCCGGCTGCTCGCCCGCGGACTGGTCCGGGAGGCCGCCGAGACCGCCGGGCCCAAGGGGCTCGGCCGGCCGCACATCCCCGTCGAGATCGACACCGGAAGCTATCTGGTGGCCGGCGCCCATATCGCCGTCGCCCACTCCACCCTGTCGCTGATGGACCTGCGCGGCCGGATCGTCGCCGAGGACCGGCGCCCCCACACCACCACGGACCCCCACCGCCTCCTGGCCCAACTCGCCGACCGGCTGCCCCCGTTGGCCGCCGCGCACGCCGGCGGGCGGACCGTCCTCGCGCTCGGCCTGGCCACCGGGCACCGCGTCGATCCGGTCGACGGGGTGATCGTGGCGCACCCGCAGCTCGGCTGGCGCGACGTCCCGGCCCGCGAGCTGCTCGCCGCCGCGACCGGGCTGCCCGTCCAGGTGGACAGCCACTCCCGCGCCCTGGCCCGGGCCGAGCAGCTGTTCGGCCAGGAGTCGACCCGGGCCAGCACCGTCCTGCTCTTCGTCGGCGCGGTCGTGGACGCCGCCTTCGCCACCGGGGGCACCCTGCACCGGGGACCGCGCTCCGGCGCGGGCAGCGTCGCCCATCTGCCCCTGGGTGCCGGGGGATCGGGCGGTGCGGAGCCGTGCCCCTGCGGGCGGTCCGGCTGCCTCCAGTCGGAGGTGTCCGAGCGGGCCATGGTGCGGCGCGCCGCCGCCCAGGGGCTGGTGACCGGGTCCTTCCCGGAGCTGCTGGACCGGGCGCTGGCCGGGGACGCCCGGGCGGTGGCGCTGTTCCGCCGGCGGGCCCGGCTGGTGGGGCGGGCGGCGGCCCTGCTCCTCGACATGTTCGACCCGGAGGTCCTGGTCGTGGTCGAGCCGGGGGCCGGGCGGATGCCGGAGTGCCTGGCCGATCTGCGGGCGGAGGCGGGCGCGCGGTCGGTGGTGTGCGACGACCCCGAGCGGGCCGTGGTGCCGAGCAGCTTCACCGGGTCGGTCCTGGCCGTGGCGGGTGCGGCGGTGGCCCTCGGCTCGCTGTACACGGACCCGCTGGGGCCGTGGCCTGCGCTGCCCGCGGTGTCCTGACGACGGGCCTGCCCCGCCCTTCCGTAATCCGATTTAATTCAGCCAGTTGCATTGTTGACCGGCCGCGAACGCCGACGGGATGATGGATTCATGACCAGCCGACAGCGGAATGCAGCGAAAGCGTCCTCGATGACGCCGCGCTTCCGCTCGTCCGCGTCTTCTTTTGTTTCTGCTTCTGCGCCCACCGCGCTCGCCGCCTCGCAGCCGTGTCGCGGCCGCTGTCCGGGTCTCCGGTAAACACCCGCTGATATCCGGCGAACTTTCCGCGCTTCCGTGCGCCTCGCCGTGCGCGTCCACGCCTTCGCGTAATTCCCGCTGCCTTTCTCTGCTGCCCTTTCGGCTTTTCACCTTCGGGAGACACCTTGACCGTCACCGTGCCCTCGTACGCGGCCCAGGCCGCCGCCCCCGCCCCGGCGGGGATCGCCCCCGACCGGTTCCGGCAGGCGTTCCGCCGCTACCCCGCCGGGGTCGTCGTCATCACCACCGATTCCGGGCGCGGCCCGGTCGGTTTCACCGCGACCTCGCTCACCTCGCTCTCGCTGACCCCGCCGCTCATCTCGTTCGGCATCGGCACCACCACCTCGTCCTGGCCGCACTTCGAGCACGCCCGTACGGCCGTCGTGCACTTCCTCGGCGCCGACCAGCAGCCCCTGGCCGCCACCTTCGCCACCAGCGGCATCGACCGCTTCGCCGCCCCTACCCGCTGGCACCGCCTGCCCGGCGGCGAGCCCTTGCTCGACGGGGTGGCCGGCCATCTGCGGGTGGCGGTCGAGCAGATCGTGCCGGCCGGTGACCACCGCATCGTCATCGCCCGGGTGGTGGAGGCCGAGCACGACGAGGGCCGCGGCCCGCTGCTCTTCCACGACGGCGCCTACCTCTCCCTCTGACCGGATCAGGACCTTTTCCCATGTCACGCCATCACGCATCCCCGGCGCTCGGCCGCCGCTCGTTTCTCGCCCTCGGCGGCTCCGCCCTCATCGGTACGCTGGCCGCCTGCTCGCCGCGGACACAATCCGTGGCGAGCGCCGAACCGGCCGGAAAACTGCCGTCCGGAGCGCCGCCGCCCGGCACGAAACTCTCCGTAGCCGTGCGCTCCACCCAACTCCAGCTCGGCCCGGCCGGACTGAAGAAGGACCTTCCCTTCACCGTTTCACAATGGCCCAACCTGGGCGCCGGCCCCGATATCATCCAGGGATTCCGGGCCCATTCCATCGACCTCGCCGTCAACGCCGGAATTCCGCCGATCCAGGCCCACGCCATCGGCGTCGGCGCGAAGATCGTCGCCGTGCAGGTGCGGAACAGTCCCTCGTACGTCTTCGCCACCGCACCCGGCTCCGGCATCCGCTCCACCGACGATTTCCGGGGCAGGAAGATCGGGTTCTCCCAGGGGCAGGCCCAGGGAGTCGTCGTGCTGCGGGCGCTGAAGCAGGCGGGCATCCCCACCAAGGACGTGGAGCTGGTCGCCCTGCCCAGCACCCAGTTCCTCACCGCTCTCCAGTCCCGGCAGGTCGACGTCGCCCCGCTGGGCGAACCCACCCTCACCAAATACCTCACCCAGTACGGCAAGGACGGGGCACGCGGTGTGAAGACCGATGTGGTGGACCTGCTCACGGTGCTCTGGGCGCCCAACGAGGTGCTGAACGACCGGGCCAAGGCCGCCGCCGTCCGCAGCTTCGTGCCGCTGTGGGCCCGGGGCCAGGTCTGGGCCTGGGAGCACACCGACGAGTGGATCGACACGTATTACGTCGAGGACCAGGGCGTCTCCCGGGAGGACGGCAAACGCATCGTCGCCTCCCTCAACAAGCCGCTCTTCCCGGCCTCCTGGGACGCGGCCATCGCCTGGGAGCAGGAGACCGCCGACCTGCTCGCCGCCGGCGGATTCGTACCGGAGCAGGACGCCACCGAGCTGTTCGACCGCCGCTTCGAGGGGCTGGCGGCCCAGGCCGTACCCGCCGAATACCGGGAGAAGTCATGACCGAGCTGCTGACCCACACCACCCGCCCCGCAGCACCCCCGGTCGCGCCACCGGTGAAGGCCGCCGCGCCCGCCCCCGCGCCGAAGACCCGCAGACGGCTCGGCCCCGGCCGGTCCGTCCCCTTCGGGCGGCTCATCGGCCCGGTCCTGGTCATCGCCCTGTGGTGGGCCGCCTCCGCCACCGGCTACCTGGACCCCCGGATACTCTCCAGCCCCGGCACGGTCCTCTCCACCGCGTCCGACCTCCTCTCCAGCGGCCGGCTCCAGGAGAACGTCCTCGTCTCGCTCCAGCGCGCCGGGCTCGGCCTCTTCTTCGGGGTGGGCGCCGGGGTCCTCCTCGCCGTCGCCGCCGGGCTGAGCCGGACCGGCGAATACCTCCTCGACGGACCGCTCCAGATCAAGCGGGCCATCCCCTCCCTGGCCATGCTCCCGCTGCTGATCCTCTGGCTCGGCATCGGCGAGCAGATGAAGGTCACCGTCATCGCGCTCGGCGTCGCGGTGAACATGTACGTCAACACGTACGCCTCGCTCACCGGCATCGACAGCCGCTACGTGGAACTCGCCGAAGGACTCGACCTGAGCCGCGCGCAGTTCATCCGCAAGGTCGTCGTCCCCGGCTCGCTGCCCGGGTTCTTCGTCGGGCTGCGCCTCGGCGTCACCGCGTCCTGGCTCGGCCTGATCGTGGTCGAGCAGATCAACGCCACCAGCGGCATCGGCTACATGATGTTCCAGGCCCAGCAGTACGCCCAGTCCGACGTGATCATCGTGGGCCTGGTGGCCTACGGGATCTTCGGCTTCGCGTCGGACGCGGCGGTACGCGCCGTGGAGAGGAAGGTCCTGTCATGGCGACGCACCCTGGCGGGCTGACCGCCCCCGGCGCGACGGCCCCCGCCCCGCGCCCCGCCATCCGCACCCGGAAACTCGTCCGCCGCTTCGGCGACCGCGACATCCTCAAGAAGCTCGATCTCACCGTCGCCCCCGGCGAGTTCACCGCACTGCTCGGGCGCAGCGGCTCCGGCAAGTCCACCCTGCTGCGCGCCGTCGCCCGCCTCGACCACACCGTCGCGGGCTCCGGCGAACTCGGCGTCCCCGACCGGGTCTCGCTCTCCTTCCAGGACTCCCGGCTGCTGCCCTGGCTCCGGCTCATCGACAACGTCACCCTCGGCCTGCGCGGCCCCGGCGCCCGGGAACGCGGCCTCACCGCCCTGGCGGAGGTCGGCCTGAAGGGCCGCGACCGCTCCTGGCCGCACGAGCTGTCCGGTGGCGAACAGCAGCGCGCCGCGCTCGCCCGCGCCCTGGTCCGCGAACCCGAACTCCTCCTCGCGGACGAGCCGTTCGGCGCCCTGGACGCGCTGACCCGGATCAAGATGCACGACCTGCTCCGGGAACTCCACGCACGCCACCGCCCCGCGGTGCTCCTGGTCACCCACGACGTCGACGAGGCCGTCGAACTCGCCGACCGCGTCCTGGTCCTGGAGGACGGCCGGATCTCCGTCGACCTCCCCGTCGACCTCCCGGCCCCGCGCTCCCGCCGCGACCCGCGCTTCCAGCAGTACCGGGACTCCCTCCTCACCGCCCTCGGGGTCACCGAGCCCCAGCCTCAGCCCCGTACCGAAGCGAAGGACTCCCATGACCCGCACGCCTGAGCGCAAGCAGCTCCACCTCAACGCCTTCCTCATGTCGACCGGCCACCACGAGGCGTCCTGGCGGCTGCCCGAGAGCCCGGCCGAGGCGAACTCCGACATCGAGCACTACAAGAACCTCGCCCGGATCGCCGAACGCGGCCGGCTCGACTCGCTGTTCCTCGCCGACAGCCCCGTCCTGATGGGCGACCCCGGCCGCCGCCCCGCCGCCAAGCTGGAGCCGACGGTCCTGCTCACCGCCCTCGCCGGCGCGACCAGCCGCATCGGCCTCATCGCCACCGCGTCGACCAGCTACAACGAGCCGTACAACCTGGCCCGCAGGTTCGCCTCGCTCGACCATGTCTCGGCCGGCCGGGCCGGCTGGAACATCGTCACCACCGCGGGCGCCGACGCGGCCCGCAACTTCGGCCTGGACGACACCCCGCTGCACCGCGACCGCTACCGGCGCGCCGGCGAGTTCGTGGAGGTGTCCACCAAGCTCTGGGACAGCTGGGCCGACGACGCGGTGATCGCCGACAAGGAGCGCGGGGTGCACGCCCTGGCCGAGCGGGTCAAGCAGATCGGGCACCGGGGCGAGTTCTTCCGGGTCGACGGACCGCTCAACGTACAACGGCCCCCGCAGGGCTACCCGTTGCTCGTGCAGGCCGGTTCCAGTGAGGACGGCAAGGACTTCGCCGCCCGGTACGCGGAGGCGGTGTTCACCGCCCAGCAGACCCTGGAGGAGGGCATCGCCTTCTACAAGGACGTCAAGGAGCGCACCACCGCCCTCGGCCGCAACCCGGACGGCATCAAGATCCTGCCCGGCATCGTCCCCGTCATCGGGGACACCGAGGCCGAGGCGCTGGCGCTCGACGCCGAGCTGGAGAACCTCATCGTCCCCGAGTACGCCAAACTCCAGCTCTCCCAGCGGCTGAGGATCGCCCCCGACGACCTCGACCTGGACGCGGAACTCCCCGAGGACATCCCCACCGAGGACGACATCGAGGGCGCCAAGAGCCGCTACACGCTCGTCGTGGAGCTGGCAAGACGCGAGAGGCTGACGGTACGTCAACTGATCGGCCGGCTCGGCGGCGGGCGCGGCCACCGCACCTTCGCCGGGACCGCCGAGCAGGTCGCGGGCACCATCGAGCACTGGTACGACAGCGGGGCCGCCGACGGCTTCAACATCATGCCCGCCGTCCTCCCGTCCGGCCTGGAGGTCTTCGTGGACCGGGTGGTGCCGATCCTCCAGGAACGCGGCCTGTTCCGCACCGAATACACCGCGAGCACCCTGCGCGGCCACTACGGACTGCCCCGCCCCGCCAACCGCCTCTTCGACCCCGTCACCCGCGACGCCGACAACTACGGAATCGGCCTGGAGGAGAACGCACGATGACGCACTACCGCCCCTTCGGCCGCACCGGAGTGCGGGTCAGCCCGCTGTGCCTGGGCACCATGATGTTCGGTGCCCGCGGCAACCCCGACCACGACGACAGCGTCCGGATCATCCACCACGCCCTGGACTCCGGCATCAACTTCGTGGACACCGCCGACGTCTACTCGGCCGGTGAGTCCGAAACCATCGTCGGCAAGGCGCTGGCGGGCGGCCGCCGCGACAACGTCGTACTGGCCACCAAATTCCACGGCAGCCTCGGCACCGACCCCAACGAGCAGGGGAACAGCCGACGTTGGATCATCCGTGAGGTGGAGAACAGCCTGCGCCGGCTGGACACCGACTGGATCGACCTCTACCAGGTGCACCGCCCGGAGCCCGGCACCGACTTCGACGAGACCCTGGGCGCCCTCTCCGACCTGGTCCGCCAGGGCAAGATCCGCTACATCGGCACCTCGACGTTCGAGCCGTCCGCGATCGTGGAGGGCCAGTGGACCGCCGAGCGGCGCGGCCGCGAACGCGTCGTCGCCGAGCAGCCCCCGTACTCGATCCTCGCCCGGGGCATCGAGCGCGAGGTGCTGCCCACCGCCCGGCGGCACGGCCTCGCCGTGCTGTCCTGGAGCCCGCTGGCCGGCGGCTGGCTCTCCGGCCGCTACCGCAGGGGCGCCGGCCGGCCGGACTCCAGCCGCGCCGCACGCCGGCCCGGCCGCTTCGACATCGCGTCCCCGGAGAACACCGCCAAGCTCGAAGCCGCCGAGGCGCTCGCCCAGCTCGCCGACGAGGCCGGGCTCACCCTCGTACAGCTCGCCCTGGCCTTCGTGCTCGAACACCCCGCCGTCACCTCGGCGATCATCGGCCCGCGCACCCTGGAACAGCTGGAGGGCCAGCTCGGCGCGGACCGGGTGCGGCTGAGCCAGGACGTGCTGGACCGGATCGACAAGATCGTGCCGCCCGGCACCAACCTCTCGTCCCAGGACGCCGGTTACCACCCGGCGGACCTCACCGACCCGGCCCTGCGCCGCCGTTCGCACCCCGCCGCGTGATCAGACGGCCGGCACCCGGTCCAGGAAGCCGCTGACCGAGGCGATCCGGCCGTCGTCGGCGAGCGTCGCCACGTCGAATCCGGCGACGGGCGCCGAGCCGTCGGGCGCCACCAGCTCCCACCCGAAGCGGACCACCGCGTGATGCCCGTCCACCGCCCCGACCGGCCGGAACGTGAACCCGGGGAACTGCTGCCGCGCCCCGCCGATGGCGGCCGCCAGCTGCTCGTGCCCCCGTACGTCGGCCAGCGGATCGGTGTACGCGGCCTCATCGGTGAACGCGGCGGCGACGGCCTTCTCCCGCTCGTCCGGACCGGCGTTCCAGGCGGTGAAGTAGCGCTGCACGGCGTCGTCGTACATGGTCATCGTGGGTCCCTCCGGTAAGGGCTTCCGGCCGGTGGGCCGGGAGCGCTGTGCTCGTGAGGAACACGATGTCCGAGGCCGCGCGGGGCGTCGATTACCTCCGGGGTAAGGGGGAACGGGCCGGCGGGAGGGGCCGGCCCTTCTACGCCTCGTCCGCGATGACGTGCACCGCGGCCTCCTCGGCCGAGGCCGCGGCGCCGTCGATCCCGACGTCCTCGCCCGCCGTGCTGTCCGGCTCGCGGATGTCCAGGTCCCGGGTGAGCCGCCCGGCGCGTACGGTGCCGACCTCGCGGTCCCACGGTTCCCCGTCCCCGTCCACGACATCGCCCACCCCGTCCCCGGGCGGGCCGTCGTCCTCGGGCCGCTCGCGCGCGAGCCGGCTCTCCAGGGACTCGCCCCGGTGCTGCTCGGCGGCGGTGGTGCCCACGTCGTCCACCGCGTACGGGCGCTCCGGCGGTGAATAACCCCGGTCCAGGACGTCGTCCACGTCCGGATCGGCCAGGGTGTCCTCCGTGTCGAGCTGCTCGACCGGATCGGATGCCTCCGACTCCTGCTGGGGCTGATAGACGTCGTCGCCCAGACCGGCCTCGTCCATGGCGCTTCCCTTCCCGCGGCGGGGCTCTCCTTCAGCATAGGCAGCCCCCGCCCCGGCCCGCAGGACACGCCCGCCCCTGCGTCCGGCCCGGGTCTGCGCGACCATGGACAGTGCAGGCCGGGCGCGCCCCGGGGGCCGGCCCGGCGAAAGTCGTCTGGAGAGCCCTCATGGATTATCCGGAAAGCTACGAGCTCGTCTTCCAGTCCTCGGCAGTGGAGGACGACGCCGTCACCGTCCACCGGACGGCACAGAGCGGAGCGGGCGGACACCCCGTCTACGAGGACGGCACCGGAATCGTCCGCGCCGAGATCAGCGACCAGGCGGAGGTGCGCATGCTCGCCAGCGGCGGCCACCAGCACCTCGGAGCCCCGCTGGTGGTGCGCGAGGAAGCCGCCTGAAACGGCCGACAACCGACGCCCGGTCCACGCCCCGGACCGGGCGTCTTCGCCGTGTCCGTATCACGTGGACACGTACCCGTACATCATGCCGAGGCAGGACAATCCGGCCGGGTGCCTCCCACACTTGGTCGAAATTTTGCCCCTGATGAGGGGTAGCGGAAGCGCACCAGGCAGACTCACCCTGTAGGAATCTCGCCACGAAGAGGATCACGCATGATCACGTTGAAGAAGGAAGACGGCCCGGCGGACCTGGACGGGGTGACCCACCTCTCCATCGGCGTCTCCTGGGACCCCACCGTCGGCAGCAGTGGCGGGCTGATGGGGAAGCTGAAGCAGAAGAAGGGCACCGACCTCGACCTGATCGCCATCGCGATGCAGGGCGCGGACCCGGTCCGGCTGGCCGGCCTGGACTCCCTGGACCCGCTGGGCAACGGCTCGATGGTGCACAGCGGTGACAACCAGACGGGAAGGGGCGAGGGCGACGACGAGACGGTGACCGTCGACTTCGCGAAGGTCCCGTCGAATGTCACGGCGATCGTCTTCATCGCCGCCGCGTACAAGAAGGGCAGCTCCTTCCAGAACGCGCGCAACGTCAGCATCAAGGTCTACGACGCCACGGGCGGCAGCAGCCAGCAGGTCGCCGACATCTGGCCGAGCCTGCTCACGCATGACAACGGCTGCGCCGTCGCCAAGGCCGTGCGCGTCGGCGCCGGCTGGAAGCTTGAGGTCATCAACGAGACCGGCAAGATCAAGCAGGGCGACGAGCACGCCCTGATGCGTTTCGCGATCAGCAAGTAGTACGCGAACGGTCCGGCCCCGGTCCGCACGCGCCAGGTCAGTCGACCCGGCGGGCGCGGGCCGGGGCCGTCGGGTTCCCGGCGGCCAGCGGCGACCGCGCCAGCTCCACGCACCCCGCCGCGATCAGCCCCAGCGCCAGCAGCTCGGGCAGCACCCACCAGCCGGTGCGCACCTCCTCGCCGAACAGCGTCACCCCGTACAGGACACTGATCAGGGCGTCGCCCAGGGTCAGACACGGCTGTACGGCGACGAGCGTGCCCGCCTGAAGGGCGTTCTGGAGCAGGAACAGCGCGCCGACCCCCGCCACCGCCATCGCGTACAGCTGCCAGGAGCTGAACAGCGCCCCCACGCCGCCCGTGTCGAGCCGCGCCATCGCGTCCTTCATCAGCGCGGCGGTCAGCGCGTAACCGCAGGCGGCGGCCGTGGCCAGCAGGGCGGCCCGGACATCGCCCCGGGTGGCCAGCGCGCCCGCGATCAGCAGTGTCCCGGCCAGGCCCGTCAGGATCAGCGCCGGCACCCACGCCGCCCCGTGCACGCTGTCGACGCCGCCGCCCGGCGCGGCCGCCGCCATCCCGAGGGCCAGTCCGGCCGTCACGGCGGCGACCCCCAGCCAGACCGTCCGGGGCAGCCGCGCCCGCATCATGAAACCGGCCAGCAGCAGGGTCGCCGGAAGCTCGATCACGAAGATCGGCTGCACCACGGAGATCGGCCCGGTGGCCAGCGCGACGGCCTGGCAGACGGCGGCGACGATCACCAGGACGATCCCCGCGAGCCACACCTTCTGGCGCAGCAGATGGCCGATGAGCGACACCCGCAGGGCCCCGGTCTGCGGCACGTCGAGGGCGGCCCGGCGCTGGAACACGGAGGCGGAGCCGTTGCTGAGGGCGGTCAGGACGGCGAACAGGACGGCGATCACGGGACCATGATGCGGGCGGCCGCACCGCGATTCCGGCTTCGCCGGGCGAGGGCGTGGCGGCCCCGGACCAGGGGCATGGCGTCCCCCGGACCGCGCTATTAGGACAGAATCCGGCCGCATGGACGCGTAGCGTGCCGTCATGGCCGTAACGAAGAAGACCCCCGCCGGTGCCGCCCCCGCCCCCGTCCCCGTGCTCACGCCCAGGGCCCTCGGCCGGGCGACCCTGGACCGCCAGCTGCTGCTGCGCCGGACCGCGATGAGCGCGAAGGACGCCGTCGCCCACCTCGTCGGCCTCCAGGCGCAGAACACCAAGCCGCCGTACTACCAGCTCCTGGCCCGGCTCCAGGACTTCCGGCCCGCCGAACTGTCCCTGCTGATGGAGGCGCGCGAGGCCGTCCGCATCGTCTCCCTGCGCTCGACCATCCACACCCACACCGCCGAGGACGCCCTGACCCTGCGCCCCCTGATGCAGCCCGCCGTCGACCGCGAGCTGAACATGTTCCGCAAGCGGCTCCCGGGCGTGGACCTGGACCGGGTGCGGGCGCTGAGCCGGGCGTACGTGGAGGAGGCGCCGCGCACCCCGAAGGAGATCCGCGCACGGCTGCTCACGGAGTGGCCCGACGCGGACCCGCAGGCCCTCGGTATCGCCGCCCGCTGCCTGCTGCCGCTGGTCCAGGTGACCCCGCGCGGCCTCTGGGGCATCAGCGGCGGCGTCGCGCTCACCACCGTCGAACACTGGCTCGGTCACGGGGGTGAGGCGGCGCCCGACATCGAGCGCGCCGTGCTGCGCTACCTCGGCGCGTTCGGCCCCGCGTCGGTGAAGGACATGCAGAGCTGGGCGGGGCTGACCCGCCTGAAGGAGGTCTTCGACCGGCTGCGGCGCCGGCTCGTCACCTTCCGCGACGAGCACGGCACCGAACTCTTCGATCTGCCCGACGCCCCGCGCCCCGCCGAGGACACCCCCGCGCCGCCCCGCTTCCTGCCCGAGTTCGACAACGTCCTCCTCGGCCACGCCGACCGCACCCGGATCATCCCGGCAGCCCTCAAGGGCCTCAACGGGGTGGGCAACCAGACCTACGGCAGCGTGCTGGTGGACGGCCTCTTCGCGGCGGTCTGGCGGCTGGACACGCCGCGCGACGCCCCCGCCGCCGTCACCGTCCAGGAGGTGCGCCCGCTGACGGCCGCGGAGTGCGAGGCCGTGACGGGGGAGGCGAGAGACCTGATGGCGGCGATGACCTCGGCGACGGAGCACGACGTCCGCTTCGGGGCGTTCGTGGACCTGGGGCGCTGACGGGGGCGCGGATGCGGGGGGACGGTTTACGGGGCGGGGGGACGCCCTACGGCGTTGGGGGCCCTACGGTGCGGGAGGACGCCCGACGGCGCGGGACGCGCCTACGGCAGCAGCCCCGCCCGCCGCGCCGCCACCACCGCCTCCAGCCGGGTGTGTGCCCCCAGCCGCCGCATCGCGGACCGCAGATAGCCCTTCACCGTCTCCGGGCGCAGCCCCAGCCGGTCCGCCGCCACCGCGTTCGTGGCGCCCGCGGCCACACACGCCAGCACATCGACCTCGCGCGGCGCCAGCCGGACCTCGCGCGCCCCGGGCTCCCGGGTGCCCGTCGCCGACGCCAGCCGCCCGCACACCGCGAGCAGCTCGTCCCGCAGCGCCGGGTCGAGCACCTTCGGCATCAGGGCGCGCAGCTCGCGGTGCGCCTCCCGGACGTCCTCCCAGGCCCCCGCCGCCGCTCCCGGAGCGGCATCCGGCTCCGGGCGGCCCGCCGCCAGCAGCCGCCGCACCTCGTCCCGGACCGCCAGCGCCTGCTCCACATCACGGGCGGCGGCCACCGCCGCGTCGAACGTGCGGTCCCCCAGCGTGAGCGGCTCGCGCAGCGCCCCGTACAGCACACCCCGTACCTCGCGCCGCACCACGACGGGGACGGCGACCACCGAGCGCAGGCCCTCCGCCGCGACGGCCGTGTCGTACTCGTGGCTGATGTGGCGCGAGACGCGGTAGTCGGTCACCGCGCACGGCCGCGCCAGGGCCATGGACTTGCCGCCCAGGCCGCTGCCCGACGAGATCACGAGCCCGCGCAGCGCCGCCGAGCGCGCCCCGTGCACCTCGGCGATCCTGGCGTGCCGGCTGTCCGAGAGCAGCCCGCCGAAAGCGACCGGCAGCCCGCTCGTCCGGCGCAGCCGCAGCAGCGCCGCTTGCATCTCGACCGCGTCGACGGATTCCGGCACCCTGCCGCCTCTCTGCCCGGCCCCCGATGGGATGGCGGCCCCGCGACACCCCCGTCCGGGGGTGGTGAGACCTGAGTCACTGTTTACATCATGTGAGGAGCCAAAGGACCGGCCGGGTCGGTAAAGAGGAGGGCACATGCCGGAAACGAGTGCGACGGAGACGTTCCGGGCGGCCCGGGACTTCCTGCTCCGGCACCGCGAGGACTACGCCGCCGCCTACGAGGGCTTCCGCTGGCCCCGCGACGACCGCTTCAACTGGGCGCTCGACTGGTTCGACGTCATCGCCCGGGACAACGACCGGACCGCCCTGCACATCGTGGAGGAGGACGGCACCCGCACCGAGGTGTCGTTCGCCGAGATGTCCGCCCGCTCCGACCGCGCCGCGAACTGGCTGCGTGCCCAGGGGGTGCGCGAGGGCGACCGCGTCCTCGTCATGCTCGGCAACCAGGCCGAGCTGTGGGAGACCGCGCTCGCCGCGATGAAGCTGCGCGCCGTCGTCATCCCGGCGACCCCGCTGCTCGGCCCCGCCGACCTGCGCGACCGCGTCGAGCGCGGCCGGGTCCGGCACGTCCTGGTCCGCGACACCGACACCGCGAAGTTCGCCGAGGTGCCCGGCTCCTACACCCGGATCTGCGTCGGCGCCCCGACCGAGGGGTGGCTCGACTACGCGGCGGCCGCCGAGGCGCCCCGCCCGTTCACGCCGGACCGCGAGACCGACGCGGACGAACCGCTGATGCTCTACTTCACCTCCGGCACGACCGCCAGCCCCAAGCTGGTCGAGCACACCCATGTCTCGTACCCGGTGGGCCACTTGGCGACGATGTACTGGATCGGGCTCAAGCCCGGCGACGTACACCTCAACATCTCCTCGCCCGGCTGGGCCAAGCACGCCTGGTCCAACCTCTTCGCGCCGTGGAGCGCCGAGGCCACCGTCTTCATCTTCAACTACACCCGCTTCGACGCCGGCCGTCTGATGGCCGAGATGGACCGCTCCGGCATCACGAGCTTCTGCGCCCCGCCCACTGTGTGGCGCATGCTCATCCAGGCCGACCTGACCCAGCTGAAGACCCCGCCGCGCGAGGTCGTCGCGGCCGGTGAACCGCTGAACCCCGAGGTCATCGAGGCGGTCCGGCGCGCCTGGGGCGTTACCATCCGCGACGGCTTCGGCCAGACGGAGACCGCCGTCCAGGTCGCCAACAGCCCCGGCCAGGTCCTCAAGCCCGGCTCGATGGGCCGCCCCAGCCCCGGCTTCCGGGTGGTCCTGCTCGACCCGGTGAGCGGGGAGCCCGGCGCGGCCGAGGGCGAGATCTCGCTCGACCTGTCGGCGCACCCGGTGGGCCTGATGACCGGCTACCACGGCGACCCGGAGCGCACGGCCGAGGCGATGGCCGGCGGCTACTACCGCACCGGTGACATCGGCTCCCGCGACGAGGACGGCTACATCACCTACGTGGGGCGCGCCGACGACGTCTTCAAGTCCTCCGACTACAAGATCTCCCCGTTCGAGCTGGAGAGCGCCCTGCTGGAGCACGAGGCGGTGGTCGAGGCCGCCGTCGTACCGGCCCCCGACGACGTCCGCCTCTCCGTCCCGAAGGCATATGTGGTGCTCGCCGAGGGCTGGGAGCCCGGGCCCGACACCGCCAAGGTGCTCTTCGCCCACTCCCGGTCCGTGCTCGCCCCGTACAAGCGGGTGCGGCGGCTGGAGTTCGCGGAGCTGCCCAAGACCGTCTCCGGCAAGATCCGCCGGATCGAACTGCGCGAGCGCACCGCCCAGGGCGGCGGCACCGAGTACGCCGAAGGGGACCTGGCATGACCGAGCTCTCGTACGCGCACGGCACGGGCACCACCGCCCTGCTCGGCGACACCATCGGACGCAATCTGGACCGGGCCGTCGCCGCCTGGCCCGACCGCGAGGCGCTGGTCGACGTACCGTCCGGGCGCCGCTGGACGTACACCGAGTTCGGCGCGGCCGTCGAGGAGCTGGCGCGGGCGCTGATGGCGTCGGGCGTGGCCAAGGGGGACCGGGTCGGCATCTGGGCGGTCAACTGCCCCGAATGGGTGCTCGTCCAGTACGCCACCGCGCGCATCGGCGCGATCATGGTGAACATCAACCCGGCTTACCGGGCACACGAGCTGGAGTACGTGCTGAAGCAGGCCGGGATCTCCCTGCTGGCCGCCTCCCTCACCCACCGCACCAGCGACTACCGGGCGCTGGTCGAGGAGGTCCGCGCCAACTGCCCGGACCTGCGTGCGGTGCACTACATCGGCGACGCGTCCTGGGGCGAACTCCTCTCCGCAGCACCGCAGGTGACGGCTGATCAGCTCGCCGCCCGTGAGGCGGAGCTGTCCTGCGACGACCCGATCAACATCCAGTACACCTCCGGCACCACCGGCTTCCCCAAGGGTGCGACGCTCTCGCACCACAACATCCTCAACAACGGCTATTTCGTGGGGGAGCTGGTCGCCTACACCGAGCAGGACCGGGTCTGCCTCCCCGTGCCCTTCTACCACTGCTTCGGCATGGTGATGGGCAACCTCGGCATCACCTCGCACGGCGCCTGCATCGTGATCCCCGGCGGCTCCTTCGAACCGGCCGCCGTGCTGAGCGCCGTGCAGCAGGAACGTTGTACCTCGCTGTACGGGGTGCCCACGATGTTCATCGCCGAACTCAATCTGCCGGACTTCGCCTCGTACGACCTGTCCTCGCTGCGCACCGGCATCATGGCCGGGTCGCCGTGCCCGGTCGAGGTGATGAAGCGCGTGGTGGCCGAGATGCACATGGACGAGGTGTCCATCTGCTACGGCATGACGGAGACCTCGCCGGTCTCCACGCAGACCCGCCGCGACGACGACCTGGAGCGCCGCACCGGCACCGTCGGCCGCGTCATGCCGCACATCGAGGTCAAGGTCATCGACCCGGCGACCGGCGTGACCCTGGAACGCGGGCGGTCCGGCGAGCTGTGCACCCGGGGCTACAGCGTGATGCTCGGCTACTGGGACCAGCCCGAGCGCACCGCCGAGGCCATTGACGCGGGGCGCTGGATGCACACCGGGGACCTCGCGGTGATGCGCGAGGACGGCTATGTACAGATCGTCGGCCGCATCAAGGACGTGATCATCCGGGGCGGCGAGAACATCTACCCGCGCGAGATCGAGGAGTTCCTGTACCGCCACCCGAAGATCGCCGATGTGCAGGTGGTCGGCGTGCCCGACGAGCGTTACGGGGAAGAGGTGCTGGCCTGCGTCATCCCCGCCGACCCCGCCGACCCGCCGGCCCTGGACGACGTACGGGCGTTCTGCGAGGGGAAGTTGGCGCACTACAAGATCCCGCGCCTGCTCCAGATCCTGGAGACCTTCCCGATGACGGTCAGCGGCAAGGTCCGCAAGATCGAGCTGCGGGAGGACTACCGGAGGTAGCCCGCGTCAGGCCGCCTCGATGACATCCCCCGCCGCCGGCCCGCGCGTCGCCGCCGCCCACTCGATGAGTAGCACCTCGTACGCGGCGGACTCCACGGGGGACCACTCCTGCCCCGCGCGGGCGTCCACGAACGCCCGTATCGCCTCGTTGGCCTCCAGGGCGGCGCGGCCGGCGAGCGCCGGGGCGTGCGCGGGAGTGTCCGAGGGTGGTGAAGTCCGTGGAGTTAAGACCATGCGCTCCACTGTAGGGCCCGCCACTGACAACGAACCGCAGATCGGGGCCGTTGGCCAGAACGTGACGGATCACACGCAGGGTGGCCGGGCGGTTTCTGTGAGGTACGGCACGTCGCCCGGCCCGGGTGTCCGATTCTGATGGGTGCGCGCGGGTCAGGCGCCGGTGCTGACGAGCTCGTCGGCCGCGCCGTTCACCGGCTGTGGCGTGCCGGTGAGGTCCAGGACGAACAGCGGCACCCGTAAGGTGTCCGCGCGCTTCCGGGCCTCCGGCGTATAGCCCGCGAGCGAGAACAGCACCCCGCGCACCGAGCCGTTGAGCGCGTTCAGCCACAGGCACTCGACGTCCCGGAGCCCGGTCGGCCGGGTCGTGGAGTCGACCTCGGCGATCAGCCCGGCCGCCCGCAGGTCGATCCGGGACGCCGGCCGGTTCACCGGGTGCGTCACGTCCCGGAAGCCCAGCCAGGCCAGATAGAGCGCCGCCGCCGCGACCGCGTCCCGCGCGGTGCGGATGGTCAGCGGCCGGAACGCCGGACGGGGCGCCGCCGCCGTGCGCGGCAGCGGTATGTGCGCGGGCCGGACCGCCCCGGCGGACGCCACCGGCCGCACCGGCACCCGCAGCACCGCGCCGCACGGGCAGCACAGCTCGGGCTGCGGCCACTG
Organism: Streptomyces sp. NBC_00726; assembly: GCF_045161735.1. Classification (NCBI taxonomy): domain Bacteria; kingdom Bacillati; phylum Actinomycetota; class Actinomycetes; order Kitasatosporales; family Streptomycetaceae; genus Streptomyces; species Streptomyces sp. NBC_00726. Next base: position 5,735,381 of record NZ_CP108983.1, read on the forward strand.
GTCGTGCCGCCCGCAGCTCCGGCACCGTACGGTCACCCAGTCGTCGGTCCAGGTGCGATGGGTGATCGGGACGACGGGGGCGCCGCGCAGTAACGGCGGGGCCGTCGGCTCCCCGCACGGGCACGGGTAGACGGGGACCACGTACGCGTGGTCGCGGCGACAGGCCGGGCACCGTACCGGCACCGACTCCACCCCGTGCTCCCTCCATGCCACTTCCGTGATCCGTCCATGCTCCCCCAAGAGCCCGCCGCCGGGTGCGGAATCGCTCCACTTCGCGCCCCTCGCCGCGCGCCTTCCCGCTCCCTTGACGGCCCTCCGGTCTCGCTTTAGATTGGCTTCCACATAACAGAAGAAGTTTTCCGCAATGCGGAATCGGTGAATTGGTGCTCTCAGGTGGCGCGACAGAGCCCGACTCAACCCCCGACTCCACCCAGGGACGAGCAGGAGCACTCAATGCCTCGTATGACCGCTGCCCGCGCGGCAGTCGAGATCCTCAAGCGCGAAGGCGTCAGCAACGCGTTCGGTGTGCCCGGCGCCGCGATCAACCCCTTCTACGCGGCCCTCAAGGCGGCCGGCGGCGTGCACCACACGCTCGCCCGCCACGTCGAGGGCGCCTCCCACATGGCGGAGGGCTACACCCGGGCCCGCCCGGGCAACATCGGCGTCTGCATCGGTACGTCGGGGCCCGCCGGCACCGACATGATCACCGGCCTGTACTCCGCGATCGCGGACTCGATCCCGATCCTGTGCATCACCGGCCAGGCGCCGACCGCCGTCCTGCACAAGGAGGACTTCCAGGCCGTCGACATCGCCTCGATCGCCGCCCCGGTCACCAAGGCCGCGACGACCGTCCTGGAGGCCGCGCAGGTCCCCGGCGTCTTCCAGCAGGCGTTCCACCTGATGCGCACGGGTCGCCCCGGCCCGGTCCTCATCGACCTGCCGATCGACGTCCAGATGACCGAGATCGAGTTCGACCCCGACCTGTACGAGCCGCTGCCGGTGCACAAGCCCGCCGCGTCCCGTAAGCAGATCGAGCGCGCGCTGGCCATGCTCGACGCCTCGGAGCGCCCGCTGCTCGTCGCGGGCGGCGGCATCATCAACGCCGACGCCTCCGAACTCCTGGTCGAGTTCGCCGAGTTGACCGGCATCCCGGTCGTCCCCACCCTGATGGGCTGGGGCATCATCCCCGACGACCACGAGCTGAACGCCGGCATGGTCGGCCTCCAGACCTCGCACCGCTACGGCAACGCGAACTTCCTGGAGTCCGACTTCGTCCTCGGCATCGGCAACCGCTGGGCCAACCGCCACACCGGCAAGCTGGACGTCTACACGGCGGGCCGCACCTTCGTCCACGTGGACATCGCGCCCACCCAGATCGGCAAGATCTTCGCCCCGGACCTCGGCATCGTCTCCGACGCGAAGGCGGCGCTGGAACTGTTCGTGGAGGTCGCCCGCGAACGGAAGGCGGCGGGGAAGCTCGCGGACCGCTCGGCGTGGGCGGCGTCCACGCAGGAGCGCCGTGCGACCCTGCAACGCCGTACGCACTTCGACAACGTCCCGCTGAAGCCGCAGCGGGTGTACGAGGAGATGAACCGCGCCTTCGGCCCGGAGACCCGGTACGTCACGACGATCGGCCTCTCCCAGATCGCCGGCGCCCAGATGCTCCACGTCTACCGCCCGCGCCACTGGATCAACTGCGGCCAGGCGGGCCCCCTCGGCTGGACGATCCCGGCGGCGCTCGGCGTCGCGACGGCCGACCCGGAGGGCTCGGTCGTCGCCCTCTCCGGCGACTACGACTTCCAGTTCATGCTGGAGGAGCTGGCCGTCGGCGCCCAGCACCGCATCCCGTACGTCCACGTCCTGGTCAACAACTCCTACCTCGGCCTGATCCGCCAGGCCCAGCGCAACTTCGACATCGACTTCCAGGTCAACCTGGAGTTCGAGAACCAGAACTCCCCGGAGCTGGGCGTCTACGGCGTCGACCACGTCAAGGTCGTCGAGGGCCTGGGCTGCAAGGCCATCCGCGTCACCGAACCGGACGCCCTCCTCCCGGCCTTCGAGGAAGCGAAGAAGCTGGCCGCCGAACACCGCGTCCCGGTGGTGGTCGAAGCGATCCTGGAACGCGTCACGAACATCTCGATGAGCGGCTCGGACATCGCTTCGGTCAACGAGTTCGAGGACGTGGCGACGGACCCGTCACACGCGCCTACGGCGATCAGGCCGTTCGTGGGGGCGTGACGCCGGCGGGCTGACGGCCCTGCCCCGGAAGGAGCACCTGCGGATCCCCGCAGGTGCTCCTTCTGTTCACACCCCGAAAGGGGGCTCGAACCTGCGACTGCTCGGCCCCGCGCTGTGACCTGCGTAGGCGACGGTCCAGGACGAATATCGCAAGACAACCCGAAGGACCACGCTGAACAATGCCCAGGTGGACTTCGTGATCGACATCCCCCGAGTGGAGGACGCCCCAGCCCTTGCTCACACCCTCCTGGCGGCCTGGCTACTGACCTACCCCAACCAGAACGCGGGGATCGACGAGGCATGGATCCGGGCGCAGCGCGGCGACGTGGTTACCAACGAGGGCATCGCCCAGTGGCGGGAGTTCATCGAGGAGGCTGAGCGCCGGCCCGCACATCTCTTCTGCCGTGTCGTGCGCCAGGGGGACGAGATCATCGGCTTCCTGTGCGGGCGCCGCGACGAAGCGGTCAGCCTCGGACCGATGTACCTGCTGCCCCAGGCGCAGGGCCGAAGCATCGGACGCAACTTGATGACGGCATTCCTCACCTGGGCCAACGACGCACCCATCCGCCTGTGGGTCACTGCCTACAACGAGCGGGCCATCAACTTCTACCAGCACTACGGGTTCGAAGACACCGGCGAGCGGCACCTGTGGCGAGACAAGCTGCCGAACCTCCGCATGGCCCGGACCGGCCCGCCGGAACAACGAACTGACTCAGATCACATGGGAGGCATCGTTTGATGGCAGCGATCAAAGACGATCACAGCAGGTGTCGATTGGGGGACTGCGCAGCGCTCGCGTACGTGGCCAGCGTTACGACCGTCACGCCGGCGGCTTCAAGTTTCTTCGTTCCGTTCGCGTCGGGGACGAAGGTGTCCGGTTCGGTCCAGGCCGTGATTACGCGGCGCAAGCCGGATTCTGCGATGAGCTGGGCGCATGGGTGGGGGCGGGAAGCTCGTTTGGCGCAGGGTTCCAGGGAGCTGTAGATCGTGGCTGTTGTGAGGCGGGGGTCCTGGGGTGGGAGTTTGGCCAGGGCGGCTTCCTCGGCGTGGTCATGCGGATCTGATTCCCGGGAGTAGCCGCGGGAGAGTTCGGTTCCGTCGGCGGCGACGATTACCGCGCCCACGCTGAAGGCGGTTTCCGAGGGCGGGCACAGGGTGGCCAGCTCGCAGGCGCGGGCGAGCCATCTGCCGTCGGCGGCGTTCGGCTCGCGGCCTGTGCCGGGGGCGTCGGGTGAGGTGGGCGTGGCGCTCATCGTGGCTCCGTCGAGGTGTCCTTGGGGGCGTACCTCAGGAGTACCACGTCGTTGATCTGGCGCGTTTCCAGCAGTCGCAGGCGCGCGGTGGGGCCGCCGGGGTAGGTGGCAGGGCCGAGCATCCGCACCGCGTCCGGCTGGCCGACGAGCAGCGGGGCGACCACGAGGTGCAGTTCGTCGGCCAGTCCTGCCGCCAGGAGTTGGGTGTGGACGGCGCCGCCGCCCTCCACCATGAGCCGCTTGACGCCGTACACATCACCCAGGGCATCGAGAGCGGCCGGCCATACGGCCTCGGCGGGGACGGTGTGGATCGCCGCCAGGCCGCCGAGGTTGGCACGGGCCTTGCTGGTGGCCGCGTCGCCGGCGGCCAGGACGAGCTTGTCTCCGCCGTGGTGCCAGAACTTCCAGTCCGGGTCGAGGTCTCCGGTTGCGGTGACGGTGACCTTCAGCGGGTACTCCGACCGCCCGGAAGCCAGCCGGGCCGCCCCGCGCTGCGCCGAGTTCACCAGCAGGCGCGGGTTGTCGGCGCGCAGTGTCCCGGCGCCGACGAGGATGGCGTCGACGCCGGCGCGTACGGAGTCGACCCGGTCGAAGTCCGCCTTGTTGGACAGCATGAGCCGGTCCTCGCCCGGGCGGGTGTCGAGGTAGCCGTCGATCGATACCGCTGCGGAGAGCAGGACGTATGGGTGTGCCATGGGTGGTCTCCAGGATTCTGGCGTCGATGGACGGCGCCGAGACTGGGGTCCGGGTTCAGCTTCTGCGGTGCTCGTTTCCCGGTTGGGCGGTGTCACGGATCATCACGGTGAGGACCGGCGAGGCCGGGGACGGCCGGCTTTGGCCGATGTCCTCGTAGCCCCAGGACTTGTACGGCTCCTCGCCGGTGGCGAGGAGGTGTCGTGGATGCGGCGGGCGGTGCCGGTCTTGCGCCAGGACGGGTGGACGCCGATCTCTTTGAGTGCCATGGCCGGGCGCTCGGTGTACTTCTCCGTCGGGGCCGGGCTGGTGCGCTGCCAGTAGCGGTCCCCGTGCTCGATGGTGTTGCTGTACGCGTAGCCGACCGGCTGGTTGTCCGCGTACGCGAGGACGGCTGTGAATCCGGGTTCGGTGGCGTGCCGGTCGATACGTTCGCCGAACGCGGTGACCGCGTAATGGGGCAGGTGGAGGGACAGGGTGCGTACCTCGGCATGCACGTCGGGCGCGTCGTCGCGGGTTGGCGTGGCCGCCGGCGAGCCGCATGCTCATGTGGTCACCCGCCAGGAGGCGGTGTGCTCGCTCCAGGCTTCCACGGCAGAACTGCCAGGTACGGAGGTGCGCAACGTGGTCCCGAAGTCGCGCAGCATGAGGGCGACCCGGGCGTGCTGGGTGGCCGCGTCGGCCGGCACGCTCATCGCGGTGGCCGTAGCGGCGTCGGGTGCGCCCTGACCGAGTTGGGCCTGTGCGAGCCGGGCGGTATTGATGGCGCGGTCACGCTGGACCTGAGGGGGAAGCAGGGTCAGGCTTCGGTGGGCGTGTGACTCGGCCTGCTCGAAGTTTCCGACGCGGAGGTACGCGGACAGCGCGAGGGTCTCGAATTCTGCGCCGTTGCGAACACCGGACATCCAGGCTGGACGGGGGAGATCCGGATCGGCACGTTCGAACGCGTCCCGGGCGCAGCCGAGAGCGTGCTTCACCGCTGTCGCGTCACCTGTGACACCGAGGGTGGCGGCGTGGCGGGCGTGGCCCAGGCAGGCGAACAGCGGATCGCGACGGGTGAGATGCAGGTTGCGGGCGACGTCGTTCGCGGCGATCGCGTCGGCGGGGCGGCCCATGTGCCGATACATGGTGCCCGCGTGACTCCAGATGCGGAACTTGATCGCCTGGTCGCCCGACATCTCCGCGAGGGCCTGGGCCTCGCGCATGTGCGCCTTCGCGGCCTCGTAGCGCCGGCCGTCGATGGCCGCCCACATCGCGGACGATCGGAATGCGGCGCCTGAGGCGTACAGACTGTTGCGTACTCTCTGGGTCGCGCTGCCCGAGTTCTGGAGGTTGAGTGCTTCGTTGGCGAGCGCGGTGGCCTGCTCCTCGATGCGGGGTTGCCCGCCGTGGCGGTGGTCGTTGGCGACGATTTCAGCGAAGCGCCTGTTCAGCCGGTTGACGTCGCTCATGCCGATCCGGCGCGGTGACGCGGTCCCTGGGGTTGCCGCTGCGGCAGCGGCCGCAGCGATGCCGCCGACGAGGGATCGGCGCTTCATGTCGGACTCCTCCTGCTGCGATGACGCGAGGGTGGGCAATGGTCGGCCCCGTGGCACGAACCCTAAAGCGACAGCGGGTAATCCCGTCACCGTCTCAAGCGCGGCACGCGTCGCTGACTTCGGCCAAGTGACTCGGCCCGCTTTCCACGCCCGGATCGATGACCCGTCGAGCCCTCCTATACGGCCCGTCAGCTCTTCGACGGCACTGTTCACTGCATCGGCAAGGCTGTTGGAGCTGTGCCCATGCTCGGTCATCCATGCCTTAAGGACGGTGTTACGGATCGCCACCATGCGGGCACGGTAGCCGCCGGGCTCTCGGCTCACCACGTAAAGGGCAGGTCAAAACGTCCTAGGTGAGCCCGCTCGATGGTGCTTGAGCGCCCTAACCAGCCTTCGGCGGAACGGAGTTATCTAGATGCCGGTCACTCTTCGCGAGTAACCGGTGACTACTTGTTCCCTTCTTTGAAGCAGGAGGCTCGCCATGCCCCACCAACACCCCCGGAGGAGCCGGCTCGCGTTGGCGGATACGTGCAATGCCGTGGCTCTGGCGCGGCTGCACACTGCCGATGTTCTCGTTGGCTGGGGAGCGTCCTCCGACGTGGTCGAGACGGCGAAGCTCCTGGTGTCCGAGCTGGCGACCAATGCCGTGCGGCACTCGGAGCGGGGGGAGGCGCCGACGCCTCCGCCCTCGTCGGAGTGCGGCGTGCAGACCTTCGAGCTGTTGTTGGAGGCCGTTTCCGGCGCCGTCAGGCTGTCCGTGTGGGACCGCGATCCGAGGCCGCCTGTTCTGAAGGAGGTGGGTGTCGATGCGATGGGCGGGCGGGGGATCTTCATTGTCGCGGCGATGAGCAGGGCCTGGGGGTACTACCCGGCTCGCCGTGCGCCGGGAAAAGTGGTGTGGGCCGAGATCGCGTTTGCCGCCGAGCGGTCGAACGAGGGCCGCGACGCTTCGGCGTCGTCTCCGGGCCTGCCCGAAACGGACGGTCTCCGGGCGTCCGGAGGTGCACAGGCCGACCCGAACCTCATCGGTCGGGTGCTCGTCGGCATCAAGGAACTCTGAGCGCGCCGGCCGGCTGGCCCTCCGTCCCCGAGCGGCGTGCCGCCGCACACGCATGCAGGTGTTCGACCTACCTCACGAGGATTATCCGATGACGAACTCGCTGACGCCCCCGATGGCCACCGCTCGCGCCCTGAAGCTTGTCCTGGAGTACGCCGGTCTCGGCTTCGAGCTGGAGGAAGGTCCCGCGCCGGGTGGCTGCCGCCTGTGGTTGGCTCCCTCGGCCGCCCATCCCTGGACGCGCGGAGACATGCGGGCCAACTTGCTCGCCGAAGGCATCACCGTTCAGGTGGAACACCTCGCGCCCGCGCCAGGTCCCGGCGGCCCCGGGCCGGCTCTCGCCCTGCCGTCGGAGCAGGAAGTCCGCGCTCTCGTGCGGCTGTTGGAGACAGGTCTCACCGAGGTACAGAACGCGGCCCTGCAGCTGCATCGCGCCCTTGCCCGCCTCGGCGTCGAGCGGCATGTGGATATTCAGGACGTGGGGAGCCGGGCCCTCATCGACATCGGCATGTTCGATACGGACGCGGCCGCGCTGCTCTATCGCGGTCTCGGCGGTGACGAGTCGGTCCTGCGCGCCCTCGATCTCGGGGACTGGCACGATCACGAGCGGTTCGCCCGGGAACTGGAGCGAACGATCGCCGCGACCGGCCAGGTGCTGCCCGTCGAGTCGGTGCCCACCTGCGGGCACTGTCGGGGCCGGCGCGGCGGCAACCGTATCCGCTTCGACTACCTGGACGCCGACGACGCGCTGCTCCTGGCGGACACGTTGGTCCGCGCCGCCGCATCGGCGGCGATTCGGTAAGGCCCGGTTCGGGGGCCGGGCGGCACAAGGAGCCTTGACGCCCGGAATTGGTCCAGGCCAATATGTGGATCATCGAGCGCCTCCGGGACCCGGCCGTGCCTCCGGGTGCGCGGTCCGCGCCGGCCGTCGCTGTCGCACGGAAGTACGGACGCACGGAAGTACCGGGGGGAAAGCGCTGTGCCAGGACCAGGACCACGACCGTTCGGCGGAGCCATAGGCGTCATACGGCGCAGGGCCGGCCGCTGGATCGACCTCGCGCGGCTGCTGCCCCGGGCGGGGATGCCGCTGGTGGCGGCGTCGCTTCTGGTGAACACCGTTCTCGGGCTGCTGCCGGGGGGGTTCATGCTCGCGGCGAGCGTGCTCCTGGACCGTGTCGCCGGAGGGTCGGGGCTGACGGGGGAGGTGTACGGGTGGCTGGCCGTCGTCGTCGGGGCCTTCGCGCTCCAGCACACCCTCACGCCCTTCCAGCCCGCGCTGACCGAGGCGGTCTCGCGGCGGGTCGACGGTCACTGCATCGGCCGGCTGCTCGATGTCACGCTGCGCCGGGCGCCGTTCGGGGTGCTGGAGGACACCGCGCACGAGGACCTGCTCGCGGACGCCAGGGCCGCCTTCGCCCGCACCGTACCCACCCCGGGCGAGGCCGCCGCCGCGCTGCCGCTGCTGTTCTCCCGGTACCTCCAACTCACCTTCGCCGTGGCCCTGGTCGGGTACGCGGCCGGACCGGTCGGCGCCGTCGTCACCGCCGTCACGGCGCTGGCGATCCGGTTCGGGGTGCGTGGCACCCTGGGCCGCTACGCCGCCCTCTGGGACTCCCTCGCCGGACACCGGCGGCGCACCGGCTACATCCGTCAGCTGGCGACCGGGACGGGGGCGGCGAAGGAGATCCGGCTGCTGGGCCTGATGCCCTGGCTCAGCGCCCGCTTCGGCCGCGACACCATGGCGCATCTGCGCCCGCTCTGGGCCGGCAGCCGCCGCCTCCAGTTCTGGCCGTTCATCGCCCTCGCCGCCGCCGGATTCGCCGGCGGGACCGCCGTGTTCGCGCTGCTCGCGCACGGCACCGTACAGGGCCGCACCGACCTCTTCGCCCTCGGCATCGGCCTCCAGGCGGCCCTGGTCACCATGCGCTTCGGCATCGCCTTCCCCGAGTGCGACACCCAGACCCAGTTCGGCCTGGTGTCCTTCCACGCACTCGAACGGCTCGAAGCGCTGGAGGAGTCGAAGCCCCGCCCGGCGGCCGGCACGGAGCCCGCGCCGCGCCCCGGGCACAGCATCCGGTTCGAGGACGTCGCCTTCTCCTACCGCCCGGACACGCCCCTGGTCCTGGACGGCCTCGACCTGGAGATCCCGGTCGGCTCCTGCACCGCGATCGTCGGCCTCAACGGCGCCGGGAAGACCACCCTGGTCAAAGTGCTCGCCCGGCTCTACGAACCGACCTCGGGGCGGATCACCGTGGACGGCGCCGATCTGGCCGCGCACAGCCCGGAGTCCTGGCAGCGCCGGATCGCCGTCGTCTTCCAGGACTTCCTCCGTTACGAACTTCCCGCCGCCGACAACATCGGCTTCGGCGCCCCCCACCTGGCGGCCGACGAAGCCCTCCTGCTGGACGCCGCCCGCCGGGCCGGGGCCGGCGCGGTCGTCGGCAAGCTCCCCGACGGACTGCGCACCCCGCTCTCCCGCCGCTACGACGGCGGGCACGACCTCTCCGGCGGCCAGTGGCAGCGCATCGCCCTCGCCCGCGCCCTGCACGCCGTCGAGGGCGGGGCCTCGCTGCTCGTCCTGGACGAACCGACGGCGCAGCTGGACGTGCGCGGCGAGGTCGCCTTCTTCGACGAGTTCCTCGCCGAGGCCGGTTCGCGCGGCATCACCAGCCTGATCATCTCGCATCGCTTCTCGACCGTCCGGCACGCCGACCGGATCGTCGTCGTGGAGCACGGCCGGGTCCTGGAACAGGGCGACCACGACTCCCTGATGCGCGCGGACGGCCGCTACGCCGAACTCTTCCGGCTCCAGGCCCAGCGCTTCGAGGACGACAACGACACCGTCGGGAGCAGAAGTTGAGAACCGTCATGGCCTCGGCCCGCTATCTGCTGGCCCTCGGGTGGCGGCTCAGCCCCGCGCGGCTGCTCACCTCGGTCGGCCTGCTCGCGGCCGGATACGTGGCCGCGCCGGTCGCCGCCGTACTGCTCGCCGCCTTCACCGAAGCGGCACTGGACGGACGGGGCGACGCGGCCCTGACCCTCTCCGTCGGCATCGGCCTGGTGCTGGTGCTCGACCTGACCATGGCGCACTTCGCGCACCTCTCCTACTACGAGCTCGCCCAGCTCCAACAGCTCGCCATCGGGCGGGAGATCGCCGATGTGGTCAACGGCTCGCCGGGCATCGAGGCCCACGACAACCCCCGGTTCAGCGAGACGCTGACCCAGCTCGGCGACCGGATCTTCCAGGTCCGGGCCGCCCTGGAAGCACTGCTGCTGCTCGGCGGCTCGCTGCTGCAAGGGCTGCTGACCGCCGTGGTGCTCGCCCGCGTCGACCCCTGGCTCGTCCTGCTGCCGCTCGCCGCCGTCCCCGCGGTGCTCGCCGGCAGCCGGGCCCAGCGGATCGTCGACGCCGCACGGACCGGCAGCGCCTCCGAACTCCAGCTCGCCCGGCACCTGGTGGAGATCGGCACCACAGCCGCCACCGCCAAGGAGATCCGGCTCTTCGGAGCCCGCCAAGCGGTCACCGAACGGCACGGGACCGCCTGGCGCGGCGTCACCCAGCGGCAGCTGGGCGGCGAACTGCGCGGGGCACTGGTCCGCGCGGCCGGACAGGTCTGGTTCGCCGTCGCCTACGGGGCGGCGATCCTGCTCGTGCTGCGGCGGGCCGCGCGCGGCGAGGCGGGCGTCGGTGAACTGGTGCTCACCCTCACCCTGGCCGTCCAGGTCGGCGGGCAGGTCGCCGCCGCGCTCGGCCAGCTGGGGCGGCTCCAGAGCGCCGGCCGGATCACCGAACTCCTGGCCGACCTGCGCGCGTTGGGCGCCGTGTCCGAGGATTCCGGGCACGCCGCCCCGCCGCCCGCACTGCGCGAGGGCATCCGGCTCGAACACGTCTCGTTCGCCTACCCCGGCAGCGACCGCAAGATCCTGGACGATGTCTCCCTCTTCCTCCCGGCCGATTCCAGCACCGCGCTCGTCGGTGAGAACGGAGCCGGGAAGAGCACCCTCGTAAAACTCCTCTGCGGGCTGTACCGGCCCACCGAGGGCCGCATCCTGGTCGACGGCACCGACCTCGCCGACCTCGATCCCGAGCAGTGGCAGCAGCGGCTCGCGACGCTCTTCCAGGACTTCGCCCGCGTCGAACTGACGCTCCGTGAGTCCGTCGGCGTCGGCAGGCTCGCGGCCCTGGACGACGACGCCGCGCTGCGCGCCGCACTCGTGGACGCCCGGGCCGGGGCGCTGGAGGGCAAGGTGCCGGGCGGTCTGGACGGACTGATCGGACGCGGTTACGGGGACGGCCAGGAGTTCTCCGGCGGCCAGTGGCAGTCCCTCGGTCTGGCCCGCACCGTGCTCCGCGCCGATCCGCTGCTGCTGGTCCTGGACGAGCCCGCCGCCGCCCTGGACGCGGCCGCCGAGCACTCCCTCTTCGAGCGCTTCGCCGCCGCCTCCTCGGCCAGTGGTACGACGGTCTTCGTCTCGCACCGCTTCTCCACGGTCCGCCTCGCCGACCGGATCGTCGTCCTCGACGGCGGCCGGGTCGCCGAGGCCGGCAGCCACCAGGAACTCATGGCCCGACAGGGGCTCTACCAGGAGATGTTCGACCTTCAGGCGGGGGCGTACACCACCTGACCGCTGCTTCCCGGTATCCGGATGCCTTGGCCGGCGATCTTCAACTGGGCCCGCCCGAATGCCCGTTGACGGCGTTCAGCATGGTGAGACGATCTTGACACCCTTCATTGGTCCAGGCCAATATGGGCTCAGTTTCAGCCACTGCGGCCCAACTATGGGCCGAAAGGGCGCTGTTGACGCTGTCCTCACAGCCGGTCGCGCGCCGAGAGACCGCAGTCCCTTTCCGCACCGGACGGAGTGTTCAGCGCTGTGACCGCCACGAGCGACAGGTCCGGGAACCCCGCCGCCGAGCCGCGGACCCCGGGAAGCATCGCCTTCTCCGGCCGGGCGCGCGGGCCGGGCCCCCTCATGTGGGCGCAGCGGCTGCTGTGGAACGACTGCCAGTGGATGGGGGAGGAGGCGCACTACTTCAACATGGCGCTTTCCGTCCCGGTGCCCGACGGGCTGTCGTACGACGAGGTCATGGACGTACTGAGCCGTGTCGTCCACCGCCATGAGGCGTTCCGCAGCTGCATCACCCTCGCCGCCGACGGCGAGCCGCTTCAGGAGGTCGCCGCCTCGGGGACCCTGCCGGTGCTCCTGGCGGAAGCGGCCGAGGGAGCCGTGGACGAGGTCGCCGCGCGCTGCCGCGAAGAGCTGTCCGGCCGCTCCTTCGACCTGCTCGAAGAATGGCCCGCGCGCCTCTGCGTCGTCGCCGTCCGGGGGATGCCCGCGAAGGTCGTCATGGTCCTCTCCCATGTGTTCGCGGACGGCGGCGCGACCCGGGTCCTCTCCCAGGAGCTGGCCGAAGCGATGAGCGGGCCCGTCCCGCCCGCCTCCTGGGCCGTGCCCGCCCCGCAGCCCCTGGACCGCGCCGCCCACGAACAGTCGGCGGCGGGCCAACGCCTCTCCGCGCGTTCGCTCGAACGGCTGGAGCGGCAGCTGCGGACGATGCCGCAGACCATGTTCCCCGGGCCCCGGCTCACGCCCGGCGCACACCGCTTCAAGCGGCTCGAAATGCGCTCCCCGGCCCTCACCGAGGCGCTGCGCCGGATCGCCGGGCGCGACGGAACGACCACGTCGAACGTACTCCTCGCCGCCACCGCCCTGATGCTCGGCGTGTTCACGGGCCACCGGCGTGTGGCCTTCAAGACCATCCTCGGCAACCGGTCCTTCCCCGATCTGAAGCGCATCGTGAGCAGCGCCGTGAGCAACGGCCTGGTGTGCGCCGACCTCGCGGACGGCACCTTCACCGGTCTGGTCCACTCCGTGGCGCAGGCCACCAGGGCGGACCTGCTGCGCAGCCAGTGCGACCCGGCCGAGCGCGAACGGCTGACGGCGCGGGTCAACGATGAACGAGGCGTTCACCTCGACCTCTCGTCGTTCTTCAACGACATCCGGGTGTTCATGGGCGAGCGCTCCGCCGGACCGGACGACAGCGCCGACCTGGACGCGCTCGCGAGCCGTACGCGACTGGCCTGGATCGGCGAATGGGACCGGCAGGACGCGAAGTTCTTCTTCCACGCCCGGACCCTGGGCGACTGCGATCACGTATACGCCATGATCGACACCGCCTTCATGCCGGCCGAGTCGGCGGAACGGCTGATGCGGGGCCTTGAGCGGGTGCTCATCACATCCGCCGGCGCCGACCTGCCGCTCTCCGAGCTGCGTGGCCTCGTCGCCGCCGACGGGTGCCGCCCCCCTGACCGGGGCGAGGACTGGGCCCTGGTGGACCACTGCTGGGTCCACCTGCCCGACGTGGTGTCCCTGCTCTCGGGCCTTCTCCCCGGCCGGCGTGTGGAGGCCGGGGCCGGAGAAGGCGAGAACGGCCCCGTCCTCGCGGCCCGGGTCTTCTGCGACGAGCCCGTCGACGTCGCGGAGCTGCGCCGGGCCGCGCACCGCGCCCTGCCGGACTATCCCGGGGCCATGGTGCCCGCGCTACTGACCGTACTTCCCGCCGGAGGCACCGCCGAGGGCTCCCCGGCATGACCTGACCTCCCGCACTCATCCGACCGTTCGTCGCATCCCATGGGGGAATCGTGGCAATCAGCACGTGGAACGAACTCGTGACAGCCCTGCGGGGCGAAGTCGACTGGACCGACAGCTCGTACCTGGAGCGGCAGGCGCCCGTGGTCGAGGAGATCCTGCGGGCCGCGGCCGCCCGCCCGGAGGTCTTCGCGGAGCGCACCGACCAGATCCTCGCGGACGGTGAGCTGTTCCGCAGCCTCGCTCCGCATTCCGCGTATCCGAGAATCCTCATGGACAAGTTCGTCCTCCACACGGAACCCGGCAACGGCTTCCGCATCCGGCTGCACCGGTTCAAGACGAGGTCGCAGAACGGCGGCGCCGAGGAACGGGTCCACTACCACAAGTGGCATTGCAGCACCGTCATGCTGCGAGGCGGCTACCGGGAGAAGCAGTTCGAGATCCGGAAGACCGACGAGGCGGCCGGTACGGCCCTGCTCCACGAGGATCTTGAACACTCCCTGGCGGAAGGGGAGTCCAACTCGCTTCCGGCCGGCCGGCCGCACCAGGTCATGAACGACAGCGACACCGACCCCTGTCTGACCCTCTTCGTCCGCGGCCCCTCCGTCATGGGCGCCGCGCGCATCTTCGACCTGGAACGCGGCACCTTCTACGACACGTTCGACCCGGACGGCCAGCTGAAGGTCGGACTGGCGGCCATGGGCCGACTCGACCCCGACTTCCACTGACCCGGTCCGCAACCACCACCGACATGGTCCGGCCGGACAGAGACAAGGACGAGCACATGACCGAGCAGGGCATCACCGACGCTCTGGAGAAGTTGCTGATCGCGCACAGCCCCGAACTGCGGGACGGAAGCGCGGCGGTGTCGCCGCAGGCCAGGCTGGCGGACCTCGGCATCGACTCGCTGGAGCTGCTGTCGCTGGCCGCCGACATCGAGGACGCCTTCCGGATCGACATCGAAGACAGCGATCTCGACGCCGCGAAGACCGTCGCCGACCTCGCGCGTCTCGTGGACGGCGTGTCCGGGGGCGGAGCGACGTGACCGATGCAACGGGGGTAGTGGTCACCGGCATGGGCTGCGTCTCGCCCTTCGGGACCGGAGTCCAGCGCTTCTGGGAGGGGCTCTACGCGGGGCGGTCGCCGGACACCGCGGACTGGCCCGGCGCCTGTGCCTACCGGACCTCGGCCGTCCACGAAGTCCCCTTCCGGGAGGGCTCGTCCGAGGACCGCCCGGCCGAACTGCTGGCGGCATCGGCGCGCGAGGCCCTGGCCCAGGCCGGTCTGGCGCCGCAGCACCTGCGTACCGCCGGGCTCGCGCTCGCGTCCACGAGCGCCGGCTGGCACCTGCCGGACGTGGCCTTCGGGGCGGTACCGCCCGACAGCGGGACCGACGCCAGGCGGTACCGCAAGGAGGGACCGGCCGTCTCACTGCGCGAACAGCTCGCGCTGGACGGCCCCTGCGCGGTGCTGTCCTCCGCGTGCGCGTCGAGCACCGGGGCACTGGCCTGGGCCGCCGAGCGGATCAGAAGCGGCGAGGCCCCGGTCGTGCTGGTCGCCGCGGTCGATGTGCTGGCCGAGGTCGTCTTCGCCGGGTTCCACTCGATGCGCCTGCTGTCCCGGACGACGACACGGCCGTTCGCCGCCGACCGGGACGGCTTCGTCCTGGCGGAGGGGGCGGCGGTCGTGGTCCTGGAGGACGCCCGGCACGCCGCGGAACGCGGGCACCCGGCGCTGGCCACCGTCCAGGGCTGGGGCGCCGGCTCCGACGCCGTCCATCTGACGACACCCGCCGCACAGGGCATCGCCCGGTCCCTGACCCGGGCGCTCGCCGACGCCCGCCGCAGCCCGGACGAGATCGGGCTCTACCACGCGCACGGAACCGCCTCGCAGGCCGGCGACCTGGCGGAGGCGCAGGCCGTGGCCGACGTGCTCGCCGGTGGCGGGCTCCCGGTACGGACCACGGCGACCAAGGCCGCCGCCGGACACACCGAAGGCGCCGCCGGGCTGTTCACCTTCATCGCCGCCACCGAGGGACTGATCCGGAACGCGACGCCCCCGGTGCTCCACTCCGGGGAGCAGGACCCCCGGACCGGGGCGCTCGCGCTCTCCGACGGACACGCGCCCCACCCCCGGGGGTCGGTCGTGGTGCACGCCTCCGGATTCGGGGGCGCCAACTGCACCGTGGTGCTGGACGACCGCCCGGCCGAACCCCGCCCCATGGACCGCAGACCCGTCTACGTGTACGCGGCCGCCTCGGTCGTGGACGGCCGCGCCACCGCCCGCGGCTGGTCCGCCGGATGGGCCGGCGGATCGCCCGCCGTCCCCGCCGCGCCCGTCGGCAACCCCCGCCCCGACCGGACCTGCCTCCTGGTGGCCGACGCGGTCGGCACCCTCCTGGGCGGTCTGCGCGGGACGACGCGGGCCGACCTCCGCGCCGGTGGTCTGCTGCTCGGCACCGAGTACGGGATGCAGAGCCACCATTCCCGCATCTGGACCACGCTCCAGGAACGGGGGCCACGGCGCGTCGACCCGATGGACTTCGCGCTGTCCACGTTCAACACCCCCGCCGCCATGGCGTCCGTCCTCTTCGGCGTCACCGGCCAGACCGAGACCTTCCTCGGCCGGACGGCAGGGGTCGAGGCGCTTGTCTCGGCAGCCCACCTGGTCGCGACGGAAAGGGCTTCGGGCTGCCTCGCCGGCGGCTACGACGCCCCGGAAAACCGGCTCTGGGCGGAAGCGGGGGACCCACCGGTCCCGCCCACGGGCACCGTGATCGCACTCGGCGCCGGGCCCGCCCGGGGTGAGGCGTCCGCGGTCGAGCTGGTGGCAGCGGTCCGGCTCCCCGTCGCCGCCGCACCGGCCGGGCTCGACGTGCTGGAGGAAGGGCTCGCGAGGCTCTGCCCGGCCCGGCCGAAGACCCTGATCGCCACGGGGCTCGACGGGACGAGCGCGGTCCTCGCGCCGTACTCCGGCTGGACGGAGTACGAGGCACTGGGCGGCGCCGCCGACCCCTTGACCGCCCATCTGGAGGCCATGGACATGATCGCGCGCGGTGAGATCGAGGAAGCGGTGGTCGCCGGCACGGGGGCCTACTCCGCCACGGTGCTCGTCCACTACCGGCGTCCGGGGCCGGAGGGGGCGGCATGATGCTCGACCTCCTCCACGGCCACGCCGTGGAACGCCCGCACGCGCTCGCCCTGGCCGATCCGGAGCGCACACTGACCTGGTCCCAGCTGGTCGACCGGGTCGCGGAACGGGCCCGCGAGCTGGCCCCGGCACCCGGCGTCCGCCCCGGACTCGCCGCGCTCCACCGGCCGGGCGACTGCCAGTGGGTGATCGACTTCCTGGCCCTGCGGTCCTGCGGACACCCGGTCCTTCCGCTGCCCGAGGCCATGCCCGGCACCACCGCCGAAGCGCTGGCCCGCGACATGGCGGCCACCCTCTTCGTCACCGCCGACGGGGTCGGGCGGCTGCCCGGCCGGGAGCCCGTCGAAACGGACCCCGAACGCCTTGCGCTGGTGCACCTCACCTCCGGGACCACCGGCACCTCCAAGGGGGTCCTGCGGAGCGAAGCGAACATCGAGGACGAGGCCGCCGCGGTCGCCCAGGCACTCGGCCTCGGCCCGGAGCACCCGGTCCTGACCGGCACGCCCGTGTCGCACAGCTTCGCCTCCGGGCTGCTCACCGCAGCGCTCCGGGCAGGCTCACCCAGCTTGCTGACGCCCCGTTACAACCCGGCGGGAATGGTCCGGACGGCGCACGAACACCGCCCCGGGACCATCTGCGGCACCCCCTACGTGTTCCGCGCGGTCGCCCGTACGAAGGAGGCCCGCCGCACCGGCCTCCCCGGGCTCCGCCACCCGCTCTCGGGCGGCGCGCCGCTGCACCCCTCCTGGGCCGAGGCGTGGCAGGACGTCACCGGTGTACCCATCTGCCAGGAGTACGGGCTGTCCGAGGGCGGCATCGCCACGATGAACCTCGCCGCGCACCCGGACACGGTGGGATCGGTGGGGCTGCCGGTTCCCGGAGTCACCGTGCGCATCCTCGGACCGGACGGCTCACCCCTCGGGGCCGGGCAGGCCGGACAGGTCGTGATCGACCGGCCCGCGACCCCCGCCCACTACCTCACGGGCGGCGGCGGACGGGCCCCGGTCCCCGTCGGCCCCGCCCTTCCCGGAGACCGCCCCACGGCGCGCTTCGTGGAGACCGGCGACCTGGGCAGACTCGATGAGCACGGACGGCTCTGGCTCACCGGCCGGACGAAGGTGCTGATCAACGTGGCCGGTGCGAAGGTCAGCCCGTTCGACGTCGAGCACCACCTGCTGAACAGCCCGCTGGTGAAGGACGCGGTGGTGGCCGGGGTCCCGGACCCCGATCGCGGCGAGATGGTCGCCGCCCTCGTCCACGCCGACCCCGGCACCACCGCCGCGGAGCTGGCCAAGCACCTCCGTGAACGCCTCAGCGGTTTCGCGGTGCCCCGCCGCTGGGTCTTCACACCCGACATTCCGCGCACGGCCTCGGGCAAGCCCGACCGGGCACGTGTTCTCGCCATCCTGGAAGGCTGACCGTTGATTCTCGAAGACTCCTACGCCGCGGCGAGGGTGGTCGACTCCGGCCGCTACCTCACCAGCGTGAACGAACTCTGCGACCACATCCCCGCGCTGCGACCGCGGTTGCTGGAGCATGTGACGGGACGACTGCTCGCCGCCCTGGACCTGGAGGGCTGCACCAAGATCCTGGTCGAGGAGGAGAAGGGGGCCGTCATCGGCGCCGCCGTGTCGCTGGCGACCGGAATCCCGCTGGCCATCGCGCGTACCTACCCCTACACCGTCCCGGGACACCGGGTCGACTTCGACAGCGAGTACACCGGGGGCTCCCTCTTCGTCAACGGGATCGAAGCCGGTGACCGGGTCTGCCTGGTGGACGACACCCTGTCCACCGGCGGCACCCTCATCGCCCTGGTGGACGCCGTCCGCGAGATCGGCGCCGAGGTCATCGACGCGGCCGTCGTGGTGGAGAAGCCGGCCAACAGCGGCCGGGACGCGCTCCGGTCGCGGACGGGACTGGAGATCACCTCCCTCATCCGGATCGACGTGACCCCGGACGGCGTCTCGGTACGCGACACCTCCTCCGGTGCCCGGCCGTCGCAGGACCCCGCCGCCGGCTTCCTCCGCCGGATGCGGCCGCACACCGCGCCCGGCCTCCTCGTCGTGGTCGAAGGCACCGACGGTGCGGGCAAGACCACCCTGGTCAAGGGGCTCAGCGCCGAACTCAGGGCCGCCGGTCACCAGGTGTACGACACCTTCCAGCCGACCCCGAGCGCCCGCGCCACCGAGGTGTTCCGCGGCTTCGCCGAGCGGGGCGGCGACGACCCGGCGATCCACCGGGCCCTCTACCTGGTCACCCTCGGCGACCGCCTCTACCACGCGCGGGCCACGATCCTCCCCCGGCTGGAAGCGGGCGAGACGGTGCTCTGCGACCGCTACATCTACACCACCGTCGCCAACGCACTGGCCCGGGGACAGCACTTCGACGGCTGGTTCCAGGACACGGTCGCGCTGCTGCCGGAGCCGGACCTGGCCCTGCTCGTGCACAGCCCGGTCGATGTGGCCGTCAGCCGCATCCGGCAGCGCCCCGAGGAGCGCGACCGGCCCATCGACATCGCGCACATGACCCGCGTGCGCACCGGCTTCCTCGACCTCGTCGACGCCGGCCACCTGACCGGCCTGGACACCTCGGTCTGCGAAGCGGACGAAACGCTCCGCGCCGCCCTCAAGGCCGTCGAGGCCGCGCGTGCCGACCGCGAGAGCGCCCCGGGGACCGGGGCATGACCTCCGCCGCGCTGGCACAGGCGCTCCTGGACCGCGCCCCGTTCGTGACGGCCCACCGGTCGGACGGCCTGCTGCTGAGCGACTACTTCGACGGCCACCGGGTATTGGGCGAACCCGCGCTGCTGCACGCCCTGGCGCTCGCCCTGCACGAGCGGATCGCCGCGACGACGGCCGAGGTGGTCGCCGGTGAGGTCGCCGCCGGCGGCCAGCTCGCCACCGCGGTGTCGCTGGTGAGCGCGTCCACCCCCCGCCCCCTGGAGGCCAGGGCCGTACGCCGTACGGCCAAGGACTACGGACTCTCCGGGCGGCTGTCCAGCCGGGTGCCCGAGGGCACGCGCTTCGCGGTGGTGGACGACGTCGCGGGCACCGGCGCGGCCCTGGAGCGCACGGTCCTTGAGCTGCGGCGTCAACAGCACCCGGTGGTGGGCGCGTTCGTCATACTTGACCGGCAACAGGGTGCGGCCGAAGCGCTCGAACGCATCGACTGCCCGCTCACCGCCCTGTTCCGGCTCGAAGACCTGACGCTCCTGCGCCGGCCGGACCGGGCACCCGAATCTGCAACGAGTAAGAGGACTGGCACATGAAACATCTCGGCGAAGCACTCCGCGCCAACCGGTACCCCGGCCGGCTGGTCGTGCTGGGGCGTACGCACGACGGCGTCCTCACCGCCGCGTATGCGCTGACCGGGCGCAGCGAGGCGTCCCGGGCCCGCCGCCTGGACGGCTCCGCGGCCGGGGAACTCGCGGTCGTACCCGTCGGCGCGCAGGACAACGACGCGCTGCGCCACTACGTCGCCGCATGCGTGGCGGGCCCCTGGACCGTCTACGGAAACGGTGAGCAGGTCGCCGAGGTAGCGGCCCGGCTGACCGGGGGGCAGTCACCGGCCGAGGCGCTGCACGGCCTGGACTACGAGCCGGACCCGCCGATCTTCACGCCCCGGATCACCGTCGTGGTCGGGCGGGCCGACGGCAAGGCATGGCTGGGTGCCGCCCGCCGCCCCGGGAACGGCCGGGAGAGCACCGACACCACCGTCACCGAGGTGGGCCCGCTGCCGGTCGGTCACGGCGTCCTGCTCTCCACCTACGAGTCGGACGGGGTGCAGGTCGCGACCGCCCGCCACCACCTGGACGTCCTGGTCGGTGCCGGCGACGCCGAACAGCTCCTGGAAGAGGTGTGGCAGGCGCTGGACCACGAGTACCGCGTCGCCGCCACGGCCTTCGCCCCGCAGGACGGGGTGGGCGGCCGGGTCCGGCACGCCGCGGACGTGACGGCCGGCTAACCGGCCGGCGCGGCGCCGCGGGCCGGGACACACCGTGACCCGGCCCGCGGCGCGCTTCCGACCGTCCTCCGGCGGCCCCGCACGGCCCGGACCCGTACACACAGAAGGCGAGAGAACATGTCCCCGCTCACCGTCGCCGAACGCATAGGCATCATCAGATCCAGCCTCGCCCCCTTTCCGGGAGAGGCCACAGGACCGCACCGGGACTGCTTCGACCGCCTTCTGGAGCGCCACGGCGACGGCACCGTCTACTCGTATCTGCGGCAGCGCAACGTCATCAACGCGACACTCGTCAGCCATGCCGGTCACCCGGCCGTGGCCGCCGAGGACGGGCCGTTCCAGCTCTACCGGACGGCGGCGCTGGCGATCCGCGAGATCCACCGCACCGAACTGGCGTCGGTCGCGACCGAGTTCCGGACCCAGGACGTCCCGCTGCTCGTCTACAAGGGCCTGGCCCTGGACGCCCTGACCGACAACACCGAGGCCCCGTCGTTCAGCAACGACATCGACCTGCTCGTACGGAAGGCTTCACTGGCCGACGCCAGGAAGATCATCGAGGGCCTGGGCTACGAGACGGGCATCCGCATCGACAACGGACGGGTGCGGCGGATGCCCGCGCGCATCAGCAGAATGACCGAGGAATCGGTCTACTCGTACGGGCAGGTCCAGCCGTACCACCGGCTGGTGCCCGTCCCCGCCCTGGAAGGCGTGTCCGATCGGGTGCAGGCGCTCATGCCCCGGACGTTCTGCACCGTGTCCGGACAGCTGCACCTCAGGGTCTCCATCGACCTGCACTACAGCCTCAACCTGCTGACCGAGGACATCGGCACACGCGTCAAGCCGGGCGAGGACAGCTGGTGGGAGGGGACCCAGGAGGTGCACATCGGCGGCGCGGCCGTCAGGACGCTCGGCGACGATGTGCTCGGCTGGGCGCTGCTGCACCGGCTGTACGTGGACTGCACCGTGCTCCAGGAGACCGGCCTCAAATCCCTGTGCCACATCAAACTCCTGTGGCACCGGGGCCGTTTCGACCTGGACGGCATCCATGAGGCCGCCCGCCGCCACCCCTATCTGGCGCCCTCCGTCCACCAGGCGCTGCGGGCCGTGGACACCATCTGCGACCTGGGCCTCCAAGGGCTGGTGGACCCGCGGGAGTTCCGTACCGCCGCGGCTCCGCTGATGAACGTCGGGGACTGCCTGCCCGCTCTGCTCGACTTCGGTGTCTCCATCGACCTGACCGAGCTCGAACAGGGCGGCGCCGGCGCGCGGTTCCACTGATTCCGGCGCCGCGCGGCGGCAGCCCCTTTTGTTTGCGGCTTTGTTTGCGGCTTTTGTTTTGCGGCACACCAACTGAATTCTCGTGGGCAGGGTGAGGAATGTCGTACGACCAGGATCCGTGGGGCCGTTGCAGCCCGACGGACAGGAAGATCATCGAAGAGCTCCAGGGGCGCCCGGAGGACGTCGCTCCGGATGAGGTGGTGCGCCGCATCGCCGGAAACTACCGGGACCTCGGGCAGCGCACCGCCCTGGTCGACGGCGACCGCGCATGGAGCTACGAGGCGCTGGGACACAAGGTGTCCGCCCTCGCCGCCCGCCTCGCGGCGATGGGGGACGAGCAGGGCTGGGCGGGCCGGAAGACCCTCGCGGTGGCGCTCGGCCGCTCGGCCGAACTGGTCGCCGCAACGCACGCCGTCGCGCTGTCCGGCCATGCGTACTGCCCCCTCGGCACCGGTGACCCGCTCGCCTGGCGGAGCTCGATCGCCGCGCGCAGCGGCGCCGCCGCCGTACTGGTCGACGGTGGCGCGGACGCCGAGACCCTGGGGATTCCGCGGTTCGACGTGACCGGCCCCGAAGGTCCGGCCGCGGACCTCACCCCCGTACAGCCGCTGGCGGACGACCTGTCGCAGGTGATCTTCACCTCGGGGTCGACCGGGCGGCCCAAGGGGGTCCTCTGCACGCACGGCGGCTTCGCCAACCGCATCCACTGGATGCAGCGCGCTTTCGCGCTGACACCGGACGACCGCGTCGCGCTCAAGACACCCTTCACCTTCGACGTGGCCGGCTGGGAACTCTTCTGGCCGCAGTACGCCGGAGCGCGGACCGTGGTCATCCCCGAGGGCGCCCACGCCTCACCCGAGGCGCTCACCGACCTCTTCACCCGGCACCGGGTCACCGTCACCCACTTCGTCCCCTCGATGCTGCGACTGTGGCTCCAGGCCGGTGGCGCCCGGCGGTGCCCGGACCTGCGGCTGGTTTTTTGCAGCGGCGAGGCGCTGGGCGCCGATCTGGTCGAGGAGTTCCGCCGCCAGAGCGGGGCCCGGCTGCACAACCTCTACGGTCCGACCGAGGCGTCCATCGACGTCACGCACTTCGACGCGAGCGAGGGCGCGCGTACGCCGGTGCCCATCGGCCGCCCCATCGCCAACACCCGGATCTACATCCTCGACGAGGACCGCCGGGTCTGCCCCGTCGGGGAGACGGGTGAGATCCACATCAACGGGCTCGGTGTGGCCGCCGGCTACACCGGGGCCGACGCCGGCGACGACGAGCGCTTCGCCCCGCTGGGAATCCCCACCCCGGACGGCTGGCGGACCTTCCGCACCGGGGACCGGGGCACGTACACCGCGGACGGCCTGATCGAGTACGAGGGCAGGGCGGACGACCAGGTGAAGATCCGCGGACAGCGGATCGAGCTGGGTGAACTGGAAGCCGCCGTCCGCGACCACCCGGCCGTGACCGGCGCCTGCGCCCGCACCTACGAGAGCGCCACCGGACGGCTCTGCCTGTCCGCGTACGCCGTCGTCGCCCCGGAGGCACGCGGCACGGACATCGGCGGCGCGATCACCGAGCACCTGGTGCGGCGGCTGCCGAGCCGTTCACTGCCCGGCCGCATCGTGCTCGTGGACGAACTCCCGCTCAGCGCCCACGGAAAGGTCGACCGGACCCGCCTCCCCGTCCCGTCCCGCAGCCGCCCCGATTCGGGCCGCCCGTTCCTCCCTCCCGCCACCCGACTGGAGGTCCACATCGCCGAGATCTGGGCCAGGGTCCTGGACCTGGACGAGGTCGGCCGCGACGACAACTTCCACGACCTGGGAGGGGACTCCATGGCGGCCGTGGAGGTCTCGTTCCTCATCGCCGACCGCTTCGGCCTGGACTACGACCACGACCTGGTGGCCGACATCCTGATCAGCGGCGACACCGTGGCGGCCTCCGCGAGGATCGCCGCCGAGGCGGGTGTCGAGGACCGCGAGCTCTGATACGTGACGGGACGCGTCGTCCGGCAACACCGGCGGGCCCACCCGGGTGGTGGCGATGGACCAGACGGGAGACTTCGGCCGCTCCGCGTGGCGGCGCCATGGGCCCGGGGGCATCGTCATATGCACCCGGACCGGCTCCGGTGACCTGCGCAGCCGCCGAGACTTCCCGGCCGGCGGAAAGCACGTGCCACGTGTTCCTGCGGAGGACGGGAACAAACGAGGAGACTTCATGGTGAACCACCGGCCCGCCCTGCGGCGCGTGCTGACGAGTGCGTCGATCGGCCTCGTCCTGGCCGTCACGGGTGCCGCGGGGGCCGCACAGGCCGACGTGGGCGCGGCTCCGGCCACGGCTGCCGCCGCCCCCACTCCGCGCGCGGAGTGCCCGCCCACGACGCTGTGGGCCAACACCGGCGGAGCCACCCGGGACCTCATCCAGTACGACACCGAGGGCACCGCCCTCAGCACCGCCCCGCTCGTCCGCGACTACGGCGACATCGCGTTCAGCCCGGACGGATCGACCCTGTACGGGGTCGACTTCCCCGGCGACGCCGGGGCGACCACGCTCTACACCATCGACCCGGTCACCGGTGCGGAGACGGCGAGCACGCCGATCACCGGCCCCCTCGCCGAGGTCACCCCGCTGCCCGCCGTCAACGGCCTGACCGCCCGCGCGGACGGGGCACTGATCGCCGGCTCGTTCGACACCGGCCAGATCTTCCTGATCGACCCCGCCACGGGCGTCTCCACGCCGTTCCCCGCGTCCTTCCCGGCCGGGGTCGTCTCCGCCGGCGACTTCATCACGCTGGACGACGGCGACATCCTCGCCTTCGGCACCCCGGACGCGACGAGCCCGTCCCCGGTCTTCCGGATCCACCCCGACAACACCATCGTGCAGATCGGCACGGTCCCGCAGACCTTCGGTGCCGCGAAGTCCGCCGGAACGGTCTACGCCTTCGCCTCCAGCGGCGACATCAACCGGCTCGACAGCCTGCCCACCACCGCCTCCACCGACCCGCTGCCCGTTACGACCGTCAAGGCGACCGGCAGCGGTTTCTACGGAGCCACCTCCACCCAGGACTCCGGCACCTGCGTCACTCCCGCGTACACGGTCGCCAAGACGGCGACACCGGCGGGGAAGGCCGACGAGGGCGACGACATCACCTACCAGGTCACCGTCCACAACACCGGCACCACCCCCGCGAGCGGCGACTTCACCGACGACCTCGGCGATGTCCTCGACGACGCCACCCTCGTCCCCGGCTCTCTCACTTCCACCACCGGAGACGCGAACGTCAGCGGCGACACGCTCACCTGGACGGGCACCCTCGACCCCGACGCGACCGCGACCATCACCTACCGGGTGACGGTGAACACGCCGGACACCGGCAATCACACCCTGTCCAACACCGCCGTACCCACCGCCCCCGGCGGCACCTGCACCGCCACCGGTGCCTGCACCGTCACCATCAAGGTCAACAAGGCCGAGGACTGCGACAAGCCCGGCCACGAGCACGACCACGGAAACGGCCACGACCACGGCCACGATGACGAAGCCGGCACGTGGAGCAAGCAGAAGGCCGCCCGGCCCTGACCCGGGCCTGCGGCAACAGAGAAGGGCGCGGAGTACGGGACCGTATCCGTACTCCGCGCCCTCGTTCAGGGGGGAACAGGGGCCGCGGCGGCGGCGCGAAGGGGGGCTGCACGGGCCTTCAGGTCTGGTGACCGGGCCGCCCTCCCGCGTACCACCGCACTGGCATCACACCACCGCCGCGGCCTCGTCCTGCCCGCACCGCGCAACAACCCCTCATCCGGGTGGACGCGTCGGCGCGAGCAGGGTTCGGGGGTGAGGTCAGTCCTCGCGGAGGGCGCGGACCGCCTCCTCCACGCGCTTGCCGTAGTCGGCGTCGGCGGCGTGGAAGTGGGCGAGGTTCTTCTCGATGACGTCGTCCCGGGTCACCTGGGAGAGGCCGCCCGCGATGTTCGCGATCAGGCGGTCCTTCTCGTCGGCCGACATCAGCCGGTACAGCTCGCCGGCCTGGAAGAAGTCGTCGTCCTTGGTGTGGGCGGGCGCCTCGTGGGTGCCGGTCCAGCCCTGGACGGGGAGCGGGGCGGAGAGCGCCGTGTCCGTCTGGGCGGGGCCCGCGTACGAGTTGGGCTCGTAGTTCTTGTCGTGGCGCGAGCCGTACTGGGTGGCGTGCAGGCCGTCGCGGCCGTAGTTGTCCGCGGCGGCGGCGCGCGGCGCGTTCACCGGGAGCTGGGTGTGGTTGATGCCCAGACGGTAGCGCTGCGCGTCCGCGTAGGCGAACAGGCGGCCCTGGAGCATCTTGTCCGGGGACGGGCCGATGCCGGGCACGAAGTTGTTCGGCGAGAACGCGGCCTGCTCGACCTCGGCGAAGACGTTGTCCGGGTTGCGGTCCAGCACCAGCCGGCCCACCCGCTGGAGCGGGTAGTCCGTGTGCGGCCACACCTTGGTGACGTCGAACGGGTTGAAGCGGTAGTCCGCGGCCTCGGCGGCCGGCATGAGCTGCACGTACAGCGTCCAGGACGGGTTCATGCCGCGCTCGATGGCCTGGAGCAGGTCCGTCTGGTGCGAGCTGCCGTCCTTGCCGACGAGCTCGGCGGCCTGGTCGGCGGAGAGCGAGCGCACACCCTGGTTGGTCTTGAAGTGGTACTTCACGAAGTACGCGTCGCCCGCGGCGTTCGTCCACTGGTAGGTGTGCGAGCCGTAGCCGTTCATGTGGCGGTACGAGGCGGGGATGCCCCGGTCGCCCATCAGCCAGGTGATCTGGTGCGTCGCCTCGGGGGAGTGCGCCCAGAAGTCCCAGACGTTGTCCGGCTCCTGACGGCCCGTGAACGGGTCGCGCTTCTGCGAGTGGATGAAGTCGGGGAACTTGATCGGGTCCTTGATGAAGAACACCGGGGTGTTGTTCCCGACGAGGTCGTAATTGCCGTCGTTCGTATAGAACTTGAGCGCGAAACCGCGCGGGTCCCGCACCGCGTCCGCGCCGCCCAGCGAGTCGGCGACGGTGGAGAAGCGGAGGAACGTCTCGGTGCGGCGGCCCACCTCGGAGAGGAAGTCGGCACGGGTGTACGCGGTGACGTCGTCGGTCACCTCGAAGTAGCCGTACGCGCCGGAGCCCCGGGCGTGCACCACGCGCTCCGGGATGCGCTCGCGGTTGAAGCGGGCGAGCTTCTCCAGGAGGTGGCCGTCCTGGAGGAGGATCGGGCCTCCGGCACCCGCGGTGGCGGAGTTCTGGTTGTCGGCGACCGGGGCGCCGGACTCGGTTGTAAGCACACGCTGCGTCATGGTGTCGGGGCGACCTTCCGTACGGGGAGCTGCTGAACTGCGACGGCTCGGGGCTCCAGGAGCGTAAATACGCTCCGAACCTGACGTCAACAGTTTGTTGAAATTCGTGGTGGGAGGGTGTTCCGGACGGTGCCGGCGCCTGGGCGCGACAGGACAGGTGTCAGCGACGGCACCGTCCGGAAGTCTGAGGGGGAGGGGGCCGGGATCAGCCCTGGACGGGCCGGCCGGACAGGCGCTCGACCGAGCGCAGCAGCGCCGAGTGGTCCAGGCCGCCGTCACCCTGCGCGCGCAGCGAGGCGACGAGCTGGGCGACCACACCGCCGACCGGCAGCGCGGCACCGACGTTGCGGGCGGCGTCCGTGACGATGCCCATGTCCTTGTGGTGCAGGTCGATCCGGAAGCCGGGCGCGAAGTCCCGGTTCAGGAAGTTGTCCTTCTTGCGGGTCAGCACCGTCGAGCCGGCCAGGCCGCCGTTCAGCACGTCCAGCGCGGCGGCGAGGTCCACGCCGGACTTCTCCAGGAAGACCACGGCCTCGGCGCATGCCTGGATGTTCACCGCGACGATCAGCTGGTTCGCGGCCTTCACCGTCTGGCCGGAGCCGTGCGGGCCGCACAGCACGATGGTCTTGCCGAGTGCTTCGAGCACCGGCTTCGCCGCGTCGAAGTCCGCCTGCTCGCCGCCCACCATGATGGAGAGGACGGCCTCGATCGCACCGGCCTCACCGCCGGAGACGGGGGCGTCCAGGACCCGGATGCCCTTCTCGGCGGCGTTCTTCGCGAGGTCCACGGAGGTCTGCGGGGTGATCGAGGACATGTCGATCAGCAGCGCCCCGCGCCTCGCGTTCTCCAGGATGCCGTCGGGGCCGTACGAGATGGCCTCCACCTGCGGGGACGCGGGCACCATCGTGATGACCACGTCCGCGTCCCGGACCGCCTCGGCGATCGAGGAGGCGCCGGTGCCGCCGGCCGCGGCCAGCCGGTCGACCTTGTCCTGCTCCAGGGTGTAGCCGGTGACGTCGTAACCGGCCTTGATCAGGTTCTCCGACATGGGCGAACCCATGATGCCGAGACCGATCCACGCGACCTTGGGGAGGTTGTTGCTCATGAGGGTGTCTTCCGATCTACGTGTATGAGAGGGCTCTCGCCGCGCTCAGCGGGCGGGCCGCGCCGCGGCCGGGAGCCAGTCGAAGGAATCGGCGCTCGGGCGGTCGCCGGGCTTGTACTCCAGCCCGACCCAGCCCTCGTAACCGGCCTTCGTCAGCTCGTCCAGAAGCTGCTCCAGCGGGAGCGAGCCGGTGCCGGGCGCGCCGCGGCCCGGGTTGTCGGCGATCTGGACGTGCCCGGTCCTGTCGGCGTACGCGGTGATGACCTGGCTCAGGTCCTCGCCGTTCATCGACAGGTGGTACAGGTCCAGCAGGAACTTCGCGTTGCCGAGGCCGGTCGCCGCGTTGACCCGGTCCACGACCTCGATCCCGGCCGGTGCGCTCACCAGCGGATAGCGCGGCGATTCCGGCGCGTTCAGGGTCTCGATCAGCAGCACCGCGCCGATCCGGTCGGCGGCGCGGGCCGCCAGTACCAGGTTCTCCAGGGCGAGTTCGTCCTGGGCGGCGGGGTCGACGCCGTCGACCCGGTTGCCGTACAGCGCGTTGAGCGCCTTGCAGCCGACCGAGGCGGCGAAATCGGCCGCCACCTCGATGTTGGCCCGGAACCGCTCCGACTCCGCGCCGGGCACGGAGAGCGCGCCGCGGTCGGGGCCGGGGAGCTGTCCGGCGTAGAAGTTCAGGCCCACCAGCCGGGTGCCGGCGTCGTCGAGCGCCTTCTTGAGGGCGTCGAGCTCGGCCTGCTCGGGGGTGGGGGTCTCGATCCAGGGCCACCACAGCTCGACCGCCGTGAAGCCGGCCGCGGCGGCTGCCGCGGGACGCTCCAGGAGCGGGAGTTCCGTGAAGAGGATCGAGAGGTTCACATCGAAGCGCTGGTCCGGGTAGCCCATGAGGGTTTCGGCGCTCCTTCCGTATTGCGGAAGTTTGTTTCTGCTTAATGGAAGATTGCCTGTCGGGTGGCGGGGCTGTCAAGAGGGTCCCGGGAATTCGCGCCGGTCAGGAGGTCCCTACGACTCGGGACAGCGGTCCCGGGCAGAAGCTCCGGATACGTTCCGGACATGCTCCGGACATGCGAAAGGCGGGGCGGAGGCCCGTCGGCCGCCGCCCCGCCCCTGCGTCCCGCTACCGGATCACCCGGCCGGAACCGTGTCCTGGAACGTCGTCCCCGCCGCGCGGTACGCGGCCACCTTCGCGTTCACCTGCGCGGGCGTGAGGACCTGGTCCTTCACATGCAGCACGTAGTCCACCTGCTGGTCGTACGCGCGCGGGCCGGTGCTCGTCTGCCCGGCGAGGTCGATCAGCCACTGGTTGAAGTTGATCGACATCCCGCGCTCCGGCAGATAGGCCGCCCCGTGCGTGCCGAACAGCTGCCCGTCGATGTAGTACGTGATCGCGCTGTCGTCGATGGTCACCACCAGGTCGTGCCAGCCGGCGTAGCTCTGCCGGGACTCGGTGTGCTGGTTGACGGCCTCCCACGGGTCGGGCCGGTAGGTCTCCCAGGAGGTCGTGTAGAGGATGTTGCCGCTCTCGCCCCAGCCGCCGTTGGGCAGGTACTCGAAGTCGTACTCGGCGTAGTCGTCCGCCATCGGGGCCTTGAGGTCGTTGATGGTGAAGAACGTCTGGACGAGGTGGTCGCCGTCCGGGCCCGACTTCGGCGCGTCGTTGAACTTGACCCGCGCCGCGTAGGTGCCGTTGCGGAACTTCATCGACTGGGTCAGGATCTCGGTCTGCTTGGTCGATTCGCCGCTGCCCGCCGTCGACGTCTCCAGGTTCATGATGGAGTTGCCGCTCTGCGTGGCGAACGTGACGTTCTCCGGCGCCCAGGTGGCGCCCGGCACCCCGGGCCCGCCCGCGTTGGATCGGACGCTCCAGCCGTGCGCGGCGATCTGCGGGTCCGTGTGGCCGCTGTAGTTGAAGTCGTCGAAGAGCGTCGGCCCGTCCTCACCCGGGTCCGTCGGATCGGTCGGGTCGGTGGGATCGGTCGGGTCGGTGGGGTCGTTGCCCTCGGGGGCCGTGCCCCAGACCGTGGCGCCGCCGAGCTGCGCGGTCACCTTCGTCCAGTCGGCGTACGAGG
This sequence comes from Streptomyces sp. NBC_00726, assembly GCF_045161735.1. NCBI lineage: Bacteria > Bacillati > Actinomycetota > Actinomycetes > Kitasatosporales > Streptomycetaceae > Streptomyces > Streptomyces sp. NBC_00726. The sequence continues at coordinate 5,765,602 of NZ_CP108983.1, forward strand.
TCGCGCCGGCGCCGAACGAGTAGTCGTCGCTCTGCACCAGCGGCTGCCAGCTGGACCGGTAGAACCGCAGCTGCATGTCACCGGAGTCGGCACCCGGTGCCAGGGAGCCCGCGCCGGAGGTGAAGCCGATCTCCAGATAGCGGTCGGCGGTGGCGGTCGGATGCGCGAGCGTGCCGAATGTGCCCGTGATGTTCCCGCAGCCCTTCACCGCCCAGGAGCAGGCGAACCGGTAGACCTCGCCCACCGCGTCGCCCTTGAAGTAGTAGCGGATCTTCACGTCGCTGAGCTGCACGGACCCGCTGCCGGTGTTGCGCACCTTCAGCCAGGGCTCGCTCTGGTCGGCGCTCGCGCCGGACGCGCCGGTGCGGTACTGCACGGAGATCGGTTCACCGGCGGCGCTCGCCGTCGTCGGGACGGCGGCCAGGGCCGTACAGCCGAGGGCCACGGTGACCGCGGCCGCCGCGGCGGCGCGCAGCCGGCTCTTCGCGTGTGACTTCATGCGTCTGTTCCTTCCGGGAACGTCGTGGGGGAGTGGGGAATCACGAGGTTGGCGCTGTTCCTGGGGATGCCGCGGTGAGCGGCCGGGGGGTCAGGGGGCGATAGCGGACGCCCAATGCGTCCAGGCGGGTGGTGTGGTGGCCGAGGCGGGCGAGGAAGCCGGGCCAGCCGTCGCCGCCGCCGGACCAGGCGCGGTCCGCGAGGGCGCACAGCCTCGGATACGTCTGGTACTCGATCCGGTCCGGGGTGCGCGCGTACTCGGTCCACAGCTGGGCCTGCGTCCCGAGCAGCCGGGACGCGTCGCCCGGCTCCCAGTCGTCGGTCAGCGAGCGGTCGCCGTGCACCGTGCGCAGCTCGACGGGCGGGCCCGGCTGCGTGAGCGGTTCGCCGGGGGCGTCGGACTCCGCGTAGTCGAGGTAGGTGACCCGGTGGTGGGCGGCGACCACCTGGTGGCCGCGGCGGGCGGCGGCACGGGCGTGGGCCGGGTCGCGCCAGGTCATCACCGTGAATTCCGGGGGGAGTCCGGTGCCGGTCTCGGCCCAGCCGACCGGGATACGGCCCCGCTCGGTGACGTACGCCCCGATGCGGCCCATGAACCAGCCGTGCAGCGCCCGCGCGTCGGGCAGCCCCTCGGCGGCGGCCCGCTCCCGGGCCGCCGGGCTGTTCTCCCACTCGGCGGTCGGGCACTCGTCGCCGCCGACGTGGATGTACGGCGACGGGAAGACGTCCATGACCTCGTCCAGCACCGTCCGGCAGAAGTCGAAGACCTCCTCGTGCACCCCGAACACCGTGTCGCAGACACCCCACTTGGTCCACACACCCAGCCGCCGCGACGGATCGTTGCCCAGTTCCGGATGGGCGGCCAGGGCGGCCCGCGCATGCCCGGGCATCTCGATCTCCGGCACGATCCGCACCCCGCGCGCCTCCGCGTACCGGACGAGGTCGCGCAGCTCCCGCGTGGTGTACGCCCCCGAGTGCGGGATGCCGTCGAAGCGCTCGACGGGGCCGCCCGGCGGACCGTCCATCGACTGGGTCCGGTGGCCGCCGATCCCCGTCAGTCTCGGGTAGGCCGGGACGGGCATCCGCCAGCCCTGGTCGTCGGTGAGGTGGAGGTGCAGCGTGTTCAGCTTGTGCAGGGCCATCAGGTCCACGTAACGACGCAGGTAGGAGACCGGCTGGAAGTGCCGGGCCACGTCGAGCATCGTGCCGCGCCACGGATGCGCCGGGACATCGCTGATCTCCACGCACGGCAGCGACCACGTGCCGCCCCGCCGGGCCCCCGCCGCCAGCGCTTCGGCGGGCAGCAGCTGGCGCAGCGTCTGGACCCCGCACAGCAGACCGGCCGGGCGGGCCGCCCGCAGCAGCACCGTGTCCGGGCCGATGGTGAGCCCGTACCCCTCCTCGCCGAGGCCGCTCAGCTGCGGGTCCAGGGCGAGCACGATACGGCCGGTGGCGGAGGGGGCGAGGGGGAGCCCGGTGCCGGGGGCGAGCAGGGTGCGCAGCAGGTCGGCGGCGCCCTCCGCGCCGGGGTAGGCCCGGATGCCGGTGTCCGGGGTCAGAGTGAAGCGGCCGGGGCGCGCGGAGATCTTGCGGGGGCGGGGGACGAGGGAGTGTTCGGGGCGGGGTTCGGGCATGCGGGGCCTCCGGGAGGGGGTGCGGGGTCGTCGGTCGGGCCGGGTCCGGCGGATCAGGGCAAAGGAAAGGCCCTAACCCTTGACGGCGCCGGCGGCGAAGCCGGAGGTGACATGGCGCTGGAGCAGCAGGAAGACCACCAGCGCGGGCAGGGCGAAGAGGGTGGAGGCGGCCATCGTGGCGCCCCAGTCGGTGCCGAAGGTGTTCTGGAACGAGGACAGCCAGACCGGCAGGGTGCGGCTGTCCTGGTGCTTGATGATCAGGAAGTTGGCGTACGCGAACTCGTTCCAGGCGGTGATGAAGCCGAACAGCGAGGTGGCCATCAGACCGGGCGCGAGCAGCGGCAGCGCCACCTTCCGGAAGGCGGCGGTCCTGGTGCAGCCGTCGACCTGCGCGGCCTCCTCCAGCTCCGGCGGGATCGTCCCGATGAAGCCGCGCAGCACGATCACCGAGAACGGCAGCGTGACCATGAAATAGACCAGCGTGAGCGTGGGCAGCCGGTCCAGCATGTCCGTGTCGCGGGAGATGATGTAGATCGGGATGATCAGCGACTCCCAGGGCGCCATCTGCGCGATGAACACCATCAGCATGAACTGCCGCCGCCCCTTCCAGCGCAGCCTGGCCACCGCATACGCCGATGCCAGGGCGACGATCAGCGCCAGCAGGATCGAACTGACCGTCACCAGCACGCTGTTGCGCCAGAACATCCCGAAGCCGTCGGCCTGCACGGCGGTGCGGAAGTGGTCCAGGGTCCAGGTGTGCGGGAAGAGCTGCGGGTTCGACGACTGGATGTCCCTGGACGGTTTGAACGCGGTGGAGATCATCCAGTACACGGGGAACAGACAGACCAGGACGGTCAGCGTGGCGGCGGCGTTCAGCGGCAGCCGGCGCAGTCGGGCGCTACGGGCACGGCTCATCGGATCTCGTCCTCCTGGCGGAGCATCTGGCGGAAGTAGAGGACGAGCACCCCGGACATCAGGACCACGGTGACCATCGAGGCGGCCGAGCCCAGGTCGTAACGCTGGCCGGCGAGTGCGGTCTGGACCGCGTACACGGGCAGGATCGTCGTCGCGTCGCCCGGGCCGCCCCGGGTCATCACCCAGATCTGGACGAACGCCTTGAACGTCCAGATCACCTCAAGCGAGAACACCAGCAGGAAGATCGGCCGGAGCACCGGCAGGGTGACCGAGCGGAAGATCCGGGCCCCGCTCGCCCCGTCCAGCCGCGCCGACTCGTACAGCTCGGCCGGGACCGTGGTCAGCGCGGAGTAGAGGGTGATCGCCGCGAACGGCACCGACTGCCACACGACCAGCAGGACCAGGATGGCGAAGGCGGCGGTGCCGTGCGCGAACCACGGATACCGGTCGAACGAGGAGAAGCCCGCACCGGTCAGCAGATGGTTGACGATGCCGAACTCGGAGTGGAACAGCCACTGGAAGACCGTGGTGGCCGCGATCACCGGCATCGCCCAGGCCAGCACCAGCGAACTGAGCACCACCGTCCGGGCGACCTTGCCGAGCCGCTCGGTCATCAGGGCGACCAGCGTCGCGATCACCATGATCAGGACCACGTTGACCGCCATGAACAGGAAGGTGCGCCGGACCACCTCCCAGAACCGCGGATCGCTCAGCAGCGTGCGGTAGTTGCGCAGCCCGACGAACTCCGCGTCGCCCGTGATCAGCTGCCGCAGCCGGAAGTCCTGGAGCGAGATCAGGACCGCCCGCAGCAGCGGATAGACCAGCAGATAGAGCATGCCGCCGACGGCCGGTGCGATCAGGGCGTACGGCCACAGGCCGCGCGGTTCCCCGGACCGCCGCCGGCGGGGCGGCGGTCCGGACGTGCCGGGTACGGCCCGGCGCCTGGGACTGGGGGGTGCGGTCCGTTCCCGGATGACCGACACGGCACGCCTCCTCTCGACGGTGTGGGTGGGAGCGGGGGATCAGGAGCCGGAGTTCATGGCCCGGGTGATGTCGGCGGACGCCTTCGCGGCCTCCTTCGCCAGGTCACCGCCGGTGAGGACCGCGGTCATGTAGTCCTTGATCGGGTTCTCCGCCTCGACCGCGGCCCAGCTCGGCGTGTTGGGCGTGGCGTGGCCGTTCGCCGCGCCGACCGCCATCGCGGCCGCGCCCGGGTCGGCGGCCACCGCGGAGGCGAGCGTGGTCCGGTTCGGCACGTAGCTCATGGCGACGGCGAGCTTCTTCTGCCAGGTGTCGCCGGTGAGTTCCTTGATGAAGGTGAGCGCGGCCTCCTGCTTGCCGGAGGCGGTGGGGATCACCAGGTCCGAGCCGCCGGTGAAAACGGCACCCGGGGTGTCGGCGGTCTTGCCGGGGATCGGGAAGAAACCCAGCTTCCCCTTCAGCTCCGGATTCTTCTCGATGACGACATTGGCGCCGCCCGGCGTGGAGATGACCTGGGCGACCTTGCCCTGCGCCATCACATCGGCCTGCGGCGGGTCGGCCTCGTCGGCGTCCTTGGGTCCCTTGCCGAGCGCCTGGAGCTTCCCGTAGAACTCCATCCCGCGCTGCGCCTCCGGCGTGTCCAGGGCGCCCTTCCACTTGCCCCCGGACCCGGTGGCGAGGTCTCCGCCCTCGTCCCAGACGAAGCCGGCCAGCGCGTACCAGGTCTGGCCCGGCAGGTAGATGCCCTGGTTGCCGCCCTTGTTCAGCTTCTCGGTGGCGGCGATCCACTGGTCGCGGGTCTTGATGGCCTTCGCGTCGATGCCGGCCTTCTCGAAGAGGTCGGTGCGATAGATGACCACCCGGTTCGCCGCGTAGTACGGGATGCCGTACTGCTTGCCCTCGTACGCCCCCGGCTCGGCCAGGCCCTTGAGCCAGTCCTCGCCGTTCAGCTCGGCCACCTTGTCGCTGAGGTCGAGCAGCCCGCCGCTCTGCGCGAACTGGGCGACCTGGGTGTTGCCGCTCTCGATGACGTCCGGGGCGTCGTTGCTGGCGAGCGCGGCGGTGATCTTCTCGCCGATGCCGTCCCACTCCTGGATCTGGATCCGGGCCCGGATGCCGGGGTGCGCCTTCTCGAAGCCCTGGACGAACTCCTTCTGGAACTGCGCCGAGACGCTGTCGCGCATCAGCCAGACGTCGATGCTGGTCCGGCCGTCACCGGACGCGTCGGAGGAGTCGTCGGACGAGCCACAGGCGCTGAGGACGGCGGCCAGCACGAGCGCGGACCCACCGGCAAGCAAGCGGTACTTCACGGTTCACCTCTGGGAGAACAGGACCTGACCACCTGACCAGTGAAGGCCGCTGGACAGCTCACCTCTTGTTGGTGGATGAAGGTGGCATGGACCAATGAAGCCGTCAACCCCCTGGTATTCAAAGGATTTTGGCGATCTCCCGGAGGGGTGGCCCGCTGGAGCGGCTACAATCGACCTGACCAGTAGTCCAGTGGTTAGGTATGTAACCCGCCAGAAGGGGGCAGCTCATGGACGCCGACGCATCGGGGACGGTGCTCAAACGGGAGCGGGCCCGGGACGCCATCCTGGAAATGATCGAGTCCCGGCGCCCGGGCGACGCGATCCCCTCGGAGCGGTCCCTGTGCGCCACGCTCGGCGTCTCCCGGCCCACCCTGCGCGCCGCGGTGGACGAGCTGGTCGCGGCGGGGCTCCTCGTGCGGGAGCACGGCCGGGGCATGTTCGTCGCGCCCGAGAAGATCACTCAGGAGCTGATCTCCGCCGACCTCGCCCTGTCCGTGCCGCGGGCGGCCGGGGCCTGGTCGAGCCGGCTGCTTGAGTTCACCACGCTCCAGGCCGGCGCCCGGGTCGGCCGGAAGCTGCGCATGTCACCGGCGGCCGACATCGTGTACGTGGCCCGGCTGCGGCTGGTCGACGGCGCGCCCATGGCCATCGAGCACCTGCACATCAGGGCCGAGCTGGTGCCCGGGCTCTCCGCCGAGGAGCTGGAGAGCGGCGACCTCTACGAGCACCTGCGGGAGCGCCACGACGTGCACGTCCACGAAGCGGTCCAGGCGATCGAGCCGACCGTGGTGACCCGCGCCGAGGCCCGCCTCCTGGACGTGCCCGAGCTGTCCCCGGCGCTGCTCTTCGAGCGGCTGACCTCGGACACCACGGGCCGCCCCGTCGAATACGTGCACTCGCTCTACCGGGGCGACCGCTACCGCATCGTCTCCCGCCTGGCCCTCGGCCCGGCCGCCGCCGTCGAGCCCCTGGAGGGCGGCCACCACCCGGGCATCCCGCCGGGCGACTTCGCACAGCGCGAGCCGATCACGTCCTCGACGCGGGGGGACATCCAGTCGGGAGACTGAGGGGGCGGGCAGGGGCCCCGCCGCGCCCGCACAGGGCGCCATGGTGTTGCGCCCTGTGCAATGGCCGGTGCACCTCTTGCGGTGGGCCTCGGGGAGGGCCACTGTGGCTGCCACATCCGACGCTACCGACCCCACGAGGTGCCTCGCATGACGTCCCCCACCAGCCGCCGCACCCTGCTCGGAGCCCTCCTGGCGGGCGGTGCCCTCGCCGCCGCCCCCAGCCTCCCGCGCACCGCGCCCCACCCCGTGCCCCACCACCCCCACCACCTGCCGCGCCCGCCGCACCCCGCCCACCCCGCGACCCGGAGCACCCGCACCCTCTACCTCGGCACCTACACCTCGACCAGCCCGGGCGGCACCGGCGTCGGCGTCGCCGCGTACGACCCGGAGACGGCGGGCATCACCGCCCGCACCGTCGTCACGGGCGTCGAAAACCCCTCGTACCTCGCCCTCCACCCCACGGGCGGCACGCTCTACGCGGTGGACGAGCAGCAGAACGGCGGCGTCACCGCGGTCGCTCTCGCCGATGGCTTCCGGGTGCTCGGCACCCGGTCCACCGGCGGCGCCGGACCCTGTCATCTCTCGGTCCACCCGGGCGGGCGGTGGCTGCTCAGCGCCAACTACACCTCGGGCAGCGTCGCCGTGCACCCGCTCGCCGACGACGGATCGGTGGGGGAGCGCACCGACCTGGTCGCCCACAGCTCGCCCGCCCCCGGACCCGGGCAGGACGGGCCGCACGCGCACCAGATCATCACCTCGCCCGACGGCGGCCATGTGCTCGCCGTCGACCTCGGGAACGACACGGTGTACACGTACCGGCTGGACGAGACGCGCGGCACCCTGGAACAGGTCTCGTACGCCGCGCTGCGGCCGGGCGCGGGCCCCCGTCACCTCACCTTCCACCCCGACGGGCGCCACGCCTACCTGGCCTGCGAGCTCGACAACACGGCGGTGGTCTGCGGTTACGACCCCGCCACGGGCACGCTCACCCCGGGCGACCCGCAGTCCACCGGCACCGGCTCCGGCACCAGCTACCCCGCGCAGTTCCTGGTCACCGGCGACGGCCGGTTCGCCTACCTCGCCAACCGGGGGCACAACAGCATCACCCGGTACGCGATCGAGGACGGCGGGGCCGCGCTGCGGCTGCTCGACACCGTGCCCGTCGGCGGTGACTTCCCCCGGCACACCGCGTTCTCGCCGGACGGCACCCTGCTCTTCGCCGCCAACCAGAAGTCCGGCACGGTCACCGCCTTCCGGGTGGACGCCGAATCGGGCGCCCTGACCTCGGCCGGAACCCCGTACCCGGCCCCGGCGGCCGTCTGCGTGCTGCCGGTGTAGGGCGCTAAGGTCGAGCCCGAGCCGTATCAGGGAGGCACCATGCGCTTGAGAGTGGAGTTCACCACCGAGCCCTTCGATCTGGACGAGGCGCCCGCGCACGCGGTCGTGGCGCGCGAGGTCATCCAGGGGGCAGGGCTGGACGCCGTCGACGTCGGCCCGTTCGGCAACACGGCGGAGGGCGGTGCCGACCAGGTGCTCACCGCCGTGGACAGCCTGCTGCGGCAGGCGCTGGCATCGGGTGCCACCCGGGTCTCGCTCCAGGTCAACGTCATCGGGGAGGACCCGAAGTGACCGGACCGGTGGACCACCCGCTCGTCACCGCCGTGAAGCCGCTCGCGGACGCCATGGGGGCCGAGCTCATCGGCCCTCGTGAGGCGCACCCCGACGACGTGGTGCTGGCCTGGGAGGGCGAGGACGTCGTGGCGGTCCGGCTGCCCCAGCTCTCGGAGTCGCTGGACCACATCCTGGCCGCGATGGAGCGCCGGCACGGCATGCCGCTGGCCGAGCTGGACCGTAAGTCCAAGCAGGAGGCCGTCCGGCTCCTGGAGGCACGCGGTGCCTTCTCCGTACGGCACGGGGTGGAGACCGTGGCAGGGGCGCTGGGCGTCTCCCGGTTCACCGTGTACAACTACCTGAACAGGGAAAACGGGGCCAAGAGCGGGTAGTTGGGCCATCCACGTACCGACTGCCGATGCATGATCGATCAAGCCGCCGCCCGGACCACCGGGCGGCGGCTTTTTCTGTATACGGAATTTCAACAAACTGTTGACGTCGTGTTGCGGAGGGCGTTAGCTATCCGCAGCCCGACCAACGCACAGCGAAGAACAGCCACGGAGGCTCCCGTGACTTCGAGCTCCACACCGGGCCTCACCCGGTTCAACACCCAGGCGGACGCCGAGGCGGCCGCCGCACTGCACGAGGTGTGTGCCAGTGCGGCATGGGGACGAGCGATCCTCGCCCACCGCCCGTACACCACCACCGAAGCCCTGCTCTCCACGAGCGACACCGCCACGGCGGCACTCGGCGCGGAGGACCTGGCCGAGGCCATGGCCGGTCACCCGCCGATCGGCCGCCCGAAGCCCGGGGACCCGACCTCCTCCCGCGAACAGCGGGGCATGGCCGGGGCCTCCGAGGAGCTCAAGGCCGAGATGCTCGAACTCAACCTGGCCTACCAGGAGCGGTTCGGACATGTCTTCCTGATCTGCGCCACCGGCGCCACCGGTGAGCAGATGCGCGACGCGGTGAAGTCCCGCATCGGGAACTCACCCGAGCGGGAGCGGGGGATCGTGCGCACCGAACTGGGCAAGATCAACCGCATCCGCCTCACCCGCCTCGTCACGGAAGACGCGTAACACAAGGAGAGTCTTGAGCACCTTCGCCACCGCATCGGTGTCCACCCACATCCTGGACACCAGCATCGGCCGCCCCGCCGCCGATGTCGCCGTCTCGCTCGCCGCCCGCCAGGGCGCCGGTGCCGAGTGGGTGACGCTCGGGGGCTCCGCGACCGATGCGGACGGGCGCTGCAAGGACCTGCCGGCCCTGCCGGAAGGCACCACCCATGTGCGGCTCGACTTCGAGACCGAGCCGTACTTCACAGCCAAGAAGCAAGCCGAGGCGCAGCAGGACGCCCCCCGCGTAAGGGACAGCGGCGCGTTCTTCCCCGAGGTGGCGATCACTTTCGCCGTCACCCCGGGCGAGCACTACCACGTACCGCTGCTGCTCAACCCGTTCGGCTACTCCGTATACCGAGGGAGCTAGCAGACACATGCCCACGATTCTCGGCCAGAACCAGTACGGCAAAGCAGAGAACCGCGTCGTCAAGATCACGCGGGACGGCGACACCCACCACATCAAGGACCTGAACGTCTCGGTCGCGCTCTCCGGCGAGATGGACGACGTCCACTACTCCGGCTCCAACGCGCACGTCGTGCCCACGGACACCACCAAGAACACGGTGTTCGCGTTTGCCAAGGAGCACGGGATCGAGTCCGCCGAGCAGTTCGGCATCCACCTCGCCCGTCACTTCGTGACCTCGCAGGAGCCGATCAAGACCGCGCGCATCCGCATCGAGGAGTACGCCTGGGAGCGCATCGCCACCTCCGACGCCAACTCCCGCTTCATCGGGTCCGACGAGGTCAAGCACTCCTTCGTCCGCAAGAACCAGGAGATCCGCACCGCCCAGATCACCTTCGACGGTGAGAAGTGGCAGGTCGTCTCCGGGCTCAAGGACCTGACCGTGCTGAACTCGACCAACTCCGAGTTCTGGGGCTACGTCAAGGACAAGTACACGACGCTCAAGGAGGCGTACGACCGCATCCTCGCGACCGACGTCTCCGCCCGCTGGCGCTACAACTGGACCAGCGACGAGCAGCGCATGCCGAACTGGGAGAAGTCCTACGAGCAGGCGCGCAAGCACATGCTGCACGCCTTCGCCGAGACATACTCGCTCTCGCTCCAGCAGACCCTGTACCAGATGGGTTCGCGCATCATCAACAACCGCAGCGAGATCGACGAGATCCGCTTCTCGCTGCCGAACAACCACCACTTCCTCGTCGACCTGGAGCCGTTCGGGCTCAAGAACGACAACGAGGTGTATTTCGCGGCCGACCGTCCGTACGGGCTCATCGAGGGCACCGTGCTCCGGGACGGCGTCGAGCCGCAGATCCCGGTCGACATGACCAACCTCTGACGCGGCGCCGCGCCGGTGCCCGCCCGCCCCCGGGTCCTGTCCTGAGACAGGCCCTCGCGGCCGGGCACCGGCCGGGCCGGAGGGAACCCTCATGGCACAGCCAGCATCCGGGCCCGCGGAAGCAGAAGGCCCCTGTTCCACCCCGCCGGAGCGTGCGGTGCATCCGGTGGACGAGAAACTCACCCCCTCGCGGCTCCTGCCGGCCGCCCTCCAGCACATCGCCGCCATGTACGCAGGCGTCGTCACCCCTCCGCTGATCATCGGTCAGGCCGTCGGCCTCGACGCGGCGGGCATGACCCGGCTCATCGCGGCGAGCCTCCTCATCGCCGGCTGCGCCACCCTGCTCCAGACCCTTGGCATCGGCGGCCTCGCCGGCAACCGGCTGCCATTCGTCAACGCCGCCTCCTCCGCCGGGATCGCCCCGATGCTCGCGATCGCCGAGACCAGCGCACCCGGGCACCAACTCCCCGCGATCTACGGCGCGGTGCTCGTCGCCGGAGCGTTCTGCCTGGTCGTCGGGCCGTTCTTCGGCAGACTCCTGCGCTTCTTCCCGCCGCTGGTCACCGGTGTCGTGATCACCCTCATCGGGGTCACCCTGATGCCCGTACCGGTCTCCTGGGCGCAGGGCGGCGACCAGAACGCCGCCGACTTCGGCGACATGAAGTACCTCGCGCTCGCCGCCTTCACCCTCGTCGTGATCCTGCTGATCCAGCGCTTCGGCCGCGGATTCCTGCGCCAAGTCGCGTTGCTCATGGGTCTGTTGGTCGGCACGCTGGCCGCCGTGCCGTTCGGGCTCGCCGACTTCTCCGCGCTGCGCGACGCCCCGCTCGCCGCCGTGCCGACTCCGTTCGCCTTCGGCGCGCCGGAGTTCCAGCCGGCCGCGATCCTCTCGCTGTGCATCGTGATGCTCGTCCTGATGACCGAGTCGTCCGCCGGGATGCTGGCCGTCGGTGAGATCTGCGACCGCCGCACCGACGGACGCACCCTCACCCGCGGCCTGCGCACCGACGGCCTCGCCACCCTGATCGGCCCCGTCTTCGGCGGCTTCCCCACCAGCGCCTTCGCACAGAACGTGGGCGTCGTCTCGCTCACCAAGGTCCGCAGCCGTTACGTGGTCGCCGCGGCCGGGGCCGCCCTGCTGGTCCTCGGGCTCTTCCCGGTGCTCGGCGCGGTCGTCTCGCTCGTCCCGATGCCCGTGCTCGGCGGCGCCGGCATCGTCCTCTTCGGCTCGATCGCCGTCAGCGGCATCCGTACGCTCTCCGAGGCCGGCCTGGACGACAGCTCCAACATCATCCTGGTCGCCGTGGCCCTCGGCGCGGGCATCGTCCCGCTCGCCGCGCCCGGGTTCTACGCCGACTTCCCGTCCTGGGCCCAGACCGTCCTGGGCTCCGGAATCAGTGCGGGAGCGCTCGTCGCGGTCCTGCTCAACCTGTTCTTCCACCATCTCGGCACCCACGGCCGCACCGCCGTGGCACTCAAATCCTCCTAGGGTCCTGCCGTGCCCACATCCCGCATGAGAGAAGGAAGCACCATGGCAGCACCGGCAGCCCCCGACCGGGTGGAACGCATCGTCATCGAGAACTGCTCGATCGCGACCGTCGACGCCGCCGACACCGAGTACGCCTCGGGCTATGTCGTCGTCGCCGGCAACCGCATCGAGTCCGTCGGCGCCGGCCGGGCACCCGAGGGCCTGGAGAACGTCGTACGCCGGATCGACGGAACCGGCCACCTGGCCACCCCCGGCCTGGTCAACACGCACCACCACTTCTACCAGTGGATCACCCGGGGCCTCGCCACGGACCACAACCTCTTCAACTGGCTGGTCGCGCTCTACCCGACGTGGGCGCGCATCGACGAGCCGATGGCCCGCGCCGCCGCGCAGGGCTCGCTCGCCATGATGGCGCTCGGCGGCGTCACCACCGCGATGGACCACCACTACGTCTTCCCGAAGGGCTCCGGCGACCTGTCCGGCGCCATTATCGGGGCCGCCCGCGACATGGGCGTACGCTTCACCCTCGCCCGGGGCTCCATGGACCGCAGCGAGAAGGACGGCGGGCTGCCCCCGGACTTCGCCGTGGAGACCCTGGAAGGCGCGCTCGCCGCCACCGAGGCGACCGTCGACGCCCACCACGACGCCTCCTTCGACGCGATGACCCAGGTCGCCGTCGCCCCCTGTTCGCCGTTCTCCGTATCCACCGAACTCATGCGCCAGGGCGCCGAACTGGCCCGGCGCAAGGGCGTGCGGCTGCACACCCACGGCTCGGAGACCGTGGAGGAGGAGAAGTTCTGCCACGAGCTGTTCGGTATGGGCCCCACGGACTACTTCGAGTCCACCGGCTGGCTCGGCGACGACGTGTGGATGGCGCACTGCGTCCACATGAACGATTCCGACATCGCCGCCTTCGCCCGCACCGGCACCGGCGTCGCCCACTGCCCGTCCTCCAACGCCCGCCTCGCCGCCGGCATCGCCCGCGTCCCGGACATGCTCGCCGCGGGCGTCCCGGTCGGCCTCGGCGTCGACGGCACCGCGTCCAACGAGTCCGGCGAGCTGCACACCGAACTGCGCAACGCCCTCCTCATCAACCGCCTCGGCCCGCACCGCGAACGCGCCCTGAACGCCCGTCAGGCGCTGCGCCTCGGTACCTACGGCGGCGCCCAGGTCCTCGGCCGCGCCGCGCAGACCGGCTCGCTGGAGGCCGGCAAGCTCGCCGACCTGGTCCTGTGGAAGCTGGACACCCTCGCCCACGCCTCCATCGCCGACCCGGTCACCGCGCTCGTCTTCGGCGCCGCCGCCCCGGTCACCCTGTCACTCATCGACGGCAAGCCGGTCGTGGAGTCCGGCCGCCTGGTCACCGCGGACGAGGAGGCCATCGCCCGCGCCACCCGCGACGAGGCCCGCCGCCTCGCGCAGATCGCCGCCGGAGCCTAACGGCCCGGCGGCCCCGAATACGGCCGGACGAGGGGGACGGCCCTCGTCCGAGCCGCCGTGGACCCGAGCGGGGTCCGCGGCAACCGGTGCGGGAGGCGCGCCGCCCACGCGCACGCGCCTCCCGCACCGGCCATCCCGGCTGCCCGCACGCACCAGCCGTTCGACCTGCCTCACCGCACCACCGCAGCACACGGGGCCCGGTCCGGCGGACCGGCCCCGGCACCACCTCCCTGAACCCCACGTCACCGCCGACGTGTAACCGACCGGAGGAACCGCCGTGGCAGCTACGCCCAGGTTTCGCGACGACGCAAGTGCGACCCCCCACCCCGACGAGGACCCGACGACGACGGAGGCGTCCGGCCGGAAACACCCGGTCGACGGGACGCTTCCCCCGCTGAAGATGTTCACCAGCGGCCTCCAGCACGTGGCCGCGATGTACGCGGGCGTGGTGGCCCCGCCCATGATCGTGGGGCCCGCCGTGGGCCTCAGCCCCCAGGAGACCGCGTTCCTGATGGGGGCGAGCCTGTTCACCGCGGGCATAGCCACCCTGCTCCAGACGCTCGGCTTCTGGCGGATAGGCGCCCGGCTGCCGTTCGTCAACGGCGTCTCCTTCGCCGGGGTGACCCCGATGGTGGCGATCGGCAAGGACCGGGGGCACGACGGGATCGCCGTCATCTTCGGCGCGATCATCGTGGCGAGCCTCCTCGGCTTCGTCCTCGCCCCCTACTTCTGCAAACTGGTCCGCTTCTTCCCGCCCGTGGTCACCGGCACGGTCATCACCCTGATCGGTGTCTCGCTGCTGCCGGTCGCCTTCAACTGGTCCCAGGGCGGCAACGCGACCGCCCACGACTACGGGTCCACCACCAACATCACCATGGCGGCGGTCACCCTCGTCATCGTGCTGGCCCTGCGCAAACTGCTGCGCGGCTTCCTCCAGCAGATCGCGATCCTGCTCGGCCTGATCATCGGCACGCTGATCGCGATCCCGGTCGGCATCACCGACTTCGGCGCCATCAGGAACGCGGACGCGATCGGCTTCCCCACCCCGTTCCACTTCGGCGCCCCGCAGTTCGAGATCGCCGCGATCGTCTCGATGAGCATCGTGATGCTGGTCTGCATGACCGAGTCCACGGCGGACATGCTGGCCCTCGGCAAGATCGTGGACCGCCCCGCCGACGAACGGACCATCGAGGGCGGGCTGCGCGCCGACACCCTGGGCAGCGCCATCAGCCCGCTGTTCAACGGCTTCATGTGCAGCGCGTTCGCCCAGAACATCGGCCTGGTCGCGATGACCAAGGTGCGCAGCCGCTTCGTGGTCGCGGCCGGCGGCGGCATCCTGATCCTGCTCGGCCTGGTCCCGGTGGCCGCCTCCGTCATCGCGCTGGTGCCGCTGCCGGTGCTCGGCGGCGCGGGCATCGTCCTGTTCGGCTCGGTGGCCGCGAGCGGCATCCAGACCCTGGCCGGCGCCGCGCTGGAGAAGGGCGAGAACGCGCTGATCGTCGCGGCGGCCGTGGGGGTCGGGCTGATACCGATCGCGGCGCCGGACTTCTACCACGCCTTCCCGAAGGACCTCCTCGTCGTCCTCGACTCGGGGATCTCCACCGGCTGCGTCGTGGCGATCGTCCTCAACCTGGCCTTCAACCACCTCGGCCGCAAACCCGAGCCGGACGAGCCGGGCACCGCCCCCGGCGGCCACGGCCCGGTGAAGGCGATGGAGGTGGCCGCTCACTGACGTACAGTCAGCAGGCTGTGGCGCGTACGGGGGTTGGCCGTACGCGCCACAGCCGGTTTCAGCCGGTGTGGAAGCTGTCCCCGTAGACCTTCCAGGCCAGCGGCGGGTCCAGGTCCAGATTGCCGTCGCGCAGGAAGACCCGCTGGGCGGTGTCCACCCGGCTGGTGTCCGAGTGGGCCTCCTCCTGCTCCATGGCCCACACCCGGGCGTCCAGGAACGCGTCGAGGTAGGCCACCTCGTCACCACCCCGGGCCGGCGGCTGCGCCTGCGCCAGGGCGCGCCGGTGGATGGACCCGAAGCTCGCGCCGTCGTCGCCGTCGCCGTGCATCACGAAGGCGTCGTAGTACGCGAACTGGCCCAGCGCGCCCAGCCCGTCGCTCCTGGCCCGGCTGACGGCCGGATCGAAGTACACCCGGTCGCGCTCGTCGTTCTGCGCCTGCCGGAAGTCCGGATCCCGGGCGGCCGTCTCCCAGGCGTCCGGGAAGCCCGGGTCCAGACCGTCGTGTGAATCGCCGCCGTCCACCGCGCGCAGGGCCGGCAGATATCCGGCCAGTACGTTGTCCGGCCTGCGCCGCGTGTACAGCTCGACCAGGTCGAGCAGGTCGCCGGTGCCGGAGCAGAAGCCGATGATGCCCGCGGTGTAGCCGCGCCCGTCGCCGATGTCCTCGATGTAGCCGTACTGCGCCTTCCAGTCCAGCGTGGAGTTCTCCGCGCTGGAGACCAGTTGCATGGCGATGTCCTTCTTCGCCGGATCGTCGAGACCGGTCGGGGCGGTGCCGGGCACTTGGGCTCCTTCGAGTCGGGTGAGTCGATCGACGGGCCCCAGGCTACGGGCCCTTGATCTCGTAGCTGTCGCCGTACACCTTCCAGGCCAGCGGCGGGTCCAGGTCCAGATTCCCCTGGTCCAGGAAGACCCGTTGCGCGGTCTCGACGCGGCTGGTGTCGCTGTGCGAGGGCTCCTCGTGGATCGCTTCGATCCGGGCGTCGAGGAAGGCGTCGAGATACGCGGTCTCGTCGCCCCCGTCCGCGGGGGCCCTGGCCGCGTCGAGCGCCTGGCTCCGGATCGTACGGAAACCGGTGGTGCCGTCCGCGTCGGCCTCCCCGTGCATCACATACGCGTCGTAGTAGACGAACTGGCCCAGCGTGCCCAGCCCGTCCTGCTTCGCCCGGCGCACCGCCGGATCGAAGTACGAGGCGTCCCGCTCGGCGTCCTGCGCCTCCCGGAACGCCGTGTCGCCCGCCGCCTCGGCCCAGGCCCGGGTGAACGCCCCGCCCAGCCCCGTGTGCGCGTCGCCGCCCAGCACCTTCCGCAGCGCGGGCAGGAACCGTTCCAGCGGGTTGCCCGGCCGGGACTCCGCGTACCGCTCCACGACCCGGAGCAGGTCGCCCGTACCGGAGCAGAAGCCGATGATGCCGCCCGTGTAGCCGCGGCCGTCCCCGATGTCCTCGATGTACTTGTACTGCGCCTTCCAGTCCAGCGTGGAGTTCTCCGCGCTGGAGACGAGCCGCATGGCGATGTCCTTCTTCGCCGGGGCGGCGAGCCCGTCCGCCGCCCCCTTGCCGGACGAATCCCCGGCCCGGGCACAGCCGGTGAGCGTGGTGGCGGTCAGCAGGAGGGCGGCGAGCGGGGTGACCAGGGCGCGCGGGGTGAGCTTCACCGGTCCAGCCTGCCAGGCCAGGGGCGTGATCCCGGCGCATTCGGCGGTAGCGTCGGGGGCATGGATGATCAGTCTGTGGTGGATGTCGGCGACGTGCGGCTGGCGTACCGGAGCTGGGGTGACCCGTTCGGGTCGCCCGTCGTACTGCTGCACGATCTCGGCGCGAGCGCGGCGAGCTGGGAAGCGGCCGGGAGCCTGCTGGGGCGGGAGTGGCGGGTGTACGGGATCGACCTGCGCGGCCACGGCGAGAGCGACTGGCCCGACGCGTACGACCTGGAGCTGATGCGCGACGACGTGCTCGGGTTCCTGGACGAGTGCGAGCTGGACCGGGCGGGCGTGGTCGGCCACGGGATGGGCGGCGTCGTCGCCCACCTCCTCGCCCAGGAGCACCCGGACCGGGTGGAGCGGCTGGTGCTGGTGGAGACCCCGCCGCCGTTCCCCGGGGCGGCGGGCCCGGCCGTCGAGCCGGACGGGCCCGCCGATTACGACGAGGCGGTGCTCGCGTCGGTGAACGGCGAGCTGGCGGACCCGGACCCGGCCTGGGCGCGGGGGCTCGGGGAGATCGTCGCGCCGACGCTGCTGCTGGCGGGCGGACCGGCGAGCACGATGCCGCAGGGGCGCCTCCAGGACATGGCGTCGGTGATTCCGGACTGCCACCTGGTCACGATGGGCGGCGGGCACCGTCCGCACGAGGCCGATCCGGAGCAGACGGCCCAGCGGATCACGGAGTTCTTCACGAGCTGAGGGCGCGCGTTCCGGCGCGCACGCCGGGGCCCGGGTCCGCGCGCCGGGCGCCCGCGCGCGCCCCGAGTCCCCGCGCCCCCCTCAGCCCCCGACCCCGCGCGCCCCGCGCTCCTCAGTCCCCCGGCCGCCAGTCCGGTCGCCGCCCGCCCCTGGCCACCGCCCGGTCCAGCAGGGGTGCGTCATCGGGGACCTTCACCGGTGCCCCGAACGGGGAGCCGGGGGCCGGGTCGTCGCTCTGGTTCGCCAGCAGCGCGAGCGTGTTGTGCAAGTGGGCCTCCTCGGCGTCGAACGGCTGCCCGGTCGCCTTGGCGAGGTCCCAGCCGTGCAGGACCAGCTCGTTGAGCGCGACCATGCCCGCGACCCGGCCGGGCAGGTCCACGCCGCCCGCCCTGGTCATGCCCTCCCAGGCGTCGGGGGCGCGCCAGGCGGCCGCCATGGCGTCGAGCGCGGCGGGCAGCGTGGTGCGCCAGCCGGAGGGGAGTACGCCGGACTCGATGGCCGGCGGTGCTTCGGCCGTCGGTCCGGATTCCTTGCGGGCGGCGTCGCGGAAGGCGACGGCCAGGCCCGCGACATGGGCGAGCAGGGCGCCCACGGTCACGCCGGGGCAGGGTGTCGCGCCCTCCAGCGCGCTGTCGTCCAGGGCGTCGAGCTGTGCGGTGATCCGGCGCGCGGCCGGTTCCAGGTCAAGTGGTCGGGTATCCATACGAGTGCAGACTGCCGGACCGCCGCCAACTCATCGGTCAACGCACCATGTGTCCCCGCAGAACGATCCGGCGGGGGTGGTCGAGCACCGCGGGATCGGCGGCCGGATCGGTGCCGTACGCGACGAGGTCGGCCGGCGCCCCGTCCACCAGGCCCGGCAGGCCGAGCCACGACCGGGCCGTCCAGGACGCCGCGCCGAGCGCCGCCTCGGCCGGCAGCCCGGCCCGCAGCAGCCAGGACGCCTCGCTCGCGACGGTCCCGCAGGGGAACGAGTCGGTGCCGGCCAGCACCGTGACGCCCGCCTCGTGGGCGGCCCGGACGTTGCCGGACATGGTCTCCCAGCCGGCCGGCCACAGATCGCGGCGCACGCTCGGTTCCCGCGCCCGCATCGCGTCCACGCCCCTGCCGAACGCCGCCGGCGTCGGCACGAACGCCGTGCCCTGCGCCGCCATCCGGTCCAGCAGCCCGGGGTCCAGATGCATGCCGTACCTCGTACGCACAGCATCCGCCGACGGTACGTCAGGCTCCGTGTGTGCCCAGGGGCGGGGGCACACCGGCACATTGCGGAAGGTTCCGCTCCGTCGTCTCGCCGGCCCTCTTGTCGGCGACCCCCGCGCCATGCGATACAGGTCTGGACCATTGCTCCCGGATGGAAGGCAAGACCCGTGCGATCCCCCCACACGCATGCCGCGTCGGCATGCTCGGCCGTCCTGCTCCTCGCCGCGCTCACCACCGCCTGTGGCTCCGAGGCCCACACGGACACCGACGAGCCGACCGCACCGCACGGGGTGACCGCGCAGGCGAGCAGCGCCACTTCCGCGCATGTCATGTGGCAGGCCGCCACCGACGACACGGCCGTCACCGGCTACGACGTCTACCGCCAGGGCGAGAAGGTCAAGTCGGTGTCCGCGAGCCGGCTGATGATCGACATCGACGGGCTCACCGCCTCCACCGCCTACACCTTCACCGTCCGCGCCCGCGACGCGGCCGGCAACCTCTCCGCGCCGAGCACCGCCGCATCCGTCACCACCCCCGCCCCGACCCCCGCCGACCACGAGCCCCCGACCCGGCCCGGCAAGCCGCGCGGCAAGGCGGACGGCGGCCGGGCCGCGACCCTGTCCTGGGGCGCCTCCACGGACGACGTCGGCGTCACCGCGTACGACATCTACCAGGAGGGTTCCCGCATCCACAGCGTGCCCGGTACGCAGACCACCGCACGGCTCACCGGGCTGCGCCCCGGCACCATCTACACGTTCACCGTGCGGGCCCGGGACGCGGCCGACACCTCGTCACCGGACAGCGAGAGCCTCGACCTCACCACCGCGTCGGCCCCCGGCGCGCCCGCCTCCACCGCCCCGGCCGACCTCCGGATCACCAACCGGGCCGACGGCAAGGCGCACACCGTCGAACTGGACTGGGAGCAGCCGGAGACGGGCGGCAAGATCCCCGCGTACCAGCTGTACATGAACGGCAAGCTGACCACCACGATCGTCTGGGGCGGCGAGCCGCCCACGGGCCGCGCGCACTACGAACTCACCGTCACCGACCCGCGCGGCACCCGCTACTCGATGAAGCTCCGCGCCAAGCTCCCGGACGGCAAGTGGGGCGACTTCTCGGCGGCCCGCACGGTGGTGCTCGGTGACTGAGCCGGCTTTGCTTCAAGTGGTCTGTACCTATTGACGACTTGGTCCAGACCAATTACCTTCCCGTGTGCTCCATGGCACGACATCCGCACCTCCCCGAGGACCGCCTCACCGGTCCCTGCCGTAAGGGAGAACCATGTTCGAGCACATGCCACTGAGACGGAGAACGGCGACCGCACTGCTCGCCGTGCTCGGCCTCCTCCTCGCGCTCCTGTCGCTGCAAGCCGTCCCCGCGCACGCGGCGGGCAAGCTCACGGCGGACTTCACCTCCGCCGACAACGGCCCCTGGTGGAAGGGCACCTACGTCCTGCACAACGACACGGACACCGCCGTCACCGGCTGGAGCCTGGAGTTCGACCTGCCCTCCGGGGTCGCCATCCAGTCCTCGTACAACGGGACCACCACCACCCAGGGCAGCCACATCACCGCCGTCAACGCGCACTACAACGGCACGGTCGCCGCGCACAGCAGCACCGAGCCGTACAGCTTCTGGTTCGTCGCCACCGGCCCGATCACCGCACCGACCGGGTGCCGGATCAACGGCGACAAGTGCGACGGCTCCGCCGACGCGCCCCCGGGTGCGCCCGGCGGGCTGAAGCAGACCGACGTCACCGCCCGCACCGCGTCGCTGTCCTGGACGGCCGCCGACGCGGGCGACTTCCCCGTGGCCTCGTACGACATCCTGGCGGACGGCGAGGTCGTGGGCTCCGCCACCGCGACCACCTCCGCCACCGTCACCGGCCTGACCCCGGCCACCGCCTACGCGTTCACCGTCCGGGCCAAGGACACCCGGGGCAACGTCTCCGCCGAGAGCGCCCCGCTGACCGTCACGACCGTCGACCCGGCCACCGACACCTCGGCCCCGACGGCCCCCGGCGCCCTGCGCGCCACCGCCACCGACTCCTCGTCCGTGACGCTGGCCTGGGCCGCGTCGACGGACGACCAGCGCGTCGCCGCGTACGACATCTACCGGGGCTCCGCCCTGGCCACCACGGTCTCCGGCACCACGACCACCGCGACCGTCGGCGGCCTGTCGCCCTCCACCTCGTACACCTTCACCGTGAAGGCCCGCGACGCCGCCGACAACGCCTCCCCGGCGAGCAACACCCTCACCGTGAAGACCGACGACATCGTCGGCGCCGGGAACTACGCGAAGGTCGGCTACTTCGTGCAGTGGGGCATCTACGGCCGCCAGTACTTCGTCAAGAACCTGGAGACCTCGGGCGCCGCCGACAAGCTCGACATCGTCAACTACGCCTTCGCCAACATCGACCCCAACAACCTCACCTGCCTCAACGGAGTCACCAAGGGCACCACCGCCGACCCCCAGGACCCCGAGCAGGGCACCGGTGCGGGTGACGCGGACGCCGACTACGCCCGCCCGTTCAGCGCCGCCCAGTCCGTGGACGGGGTCGCGGACGACGGCTGGGGCAAGCTGCGCGGCAACTTCAACCAGCTGAAGAAGCTCAAGCAGCTCCACCCCGACCTGAAGATCGTGGTCTCGCTCGGCGGCTGGACGTACTCCAAGTACTTCTCGGACGTCGCCGCCACCGACGCCGCCCGCAAGAAGTTCGTCTCCTCCTGCATCGACATGTACATCAAGGGCAACCTGCCCGAGTACAACGGCGCGGGCGGCCCGGGCAGCGCGGCCGGCATCTTCGATGGCTTCGACATCGACTGGGAGTGGCCGGGCACCGGCACCGGGCACCCCGGCAACCACTACTCGCCCGACGACAAGGACAACCTCACCCTGCTGCTCGCCGAGTTCCGCAAGCAGCTCGACGCACTGGGCGGCGGCCACCGCCTGCTCACCGCCTTCACCCCCGCCGACCCGCAGAAGATCGACGAGGGCTGGGACCTGTCCAAGGTTTTCGACTCGCTCGACGTCGCCAACGTCCAGGGCTACGACTTCCACGGCTCCGGCAGCGACAACTCCTGGGAACCGGACCGCACCGGCCACCAGGCCAACCTCTACAACGACGAGCAGGACCCGTACGACTTCCACTTCAGCGCGGACACCGCCATCAAGGCGTACACCGACGCGGGCGTCGAACCCCGCAAGCTGACCCTCGGCATCCCCTTCTACGGACGGGGCTGGCAGGGCGTCACCGACGGCGGCGTCGCCGGTGAGTGGCAGCCGGCGGGCGGAGCCGCACCCGGGCAGTTCGCCGAGGAGGCCGGAACACGGGGCTACTCGAACCTCATCGGCGCCTATCCGACGATGACGGTCCATCACGACGAGCAGTCCATCTCGACGTACGGCTACACCGGCAGCCAGTGGTGGTCCTTCGACGACACCTGGTCCATCGGCAAGAAGACGGACTATGTGAAGGACAAGGGGCTGCTCGGCGTCATGGTCTGGGAGATGTCGGGCGACACCACCCAGGGCACGCTGATGGGTGCCCTGGACAACGGGCTGAAATAGCCCGTCACTGGTTGATTTCCCTCAAATCGAGACTTACCGCCCATAGCGGTAGGCTGGTCGCGGCGGTGCCCCCGTGGCACCGCCGTGCCTGACCACCGGGCTCCGTTACGGGTCCGGCCCCAGCCGTTCGATGCGCGGGAGGAATCATGACCAGCCCCGAGCAGGACCCGAACCAGCAGGAAGGCCCCGCGGACGGTGGCGCGGCGGGCACGCCCGGCGTCCACGACGGCGGCGCCGACGGCGGTGCCGATGGTGGCGCCGACGGCGGTGCCGAAGGTCCGGCCGATGGCGGCGCGTCCGGCACGCCGGGCGTCCACGACGGCGGTGCGGACGGTGGCGCCGAGGGTCCGGCCGACGGTGGCGCCGCAGGCACCCCCGGTGTCCACGACGGCGGGGCCGACGGCGGCGCGGACCGTTCTTGAGCACATCCCCGACCGGCACCCAGGACCCCCTGGCCGCGAGCGCGGCCCCCGGGGTCCTGGAGTCGCGCCTGACGCCCGGCACGAGCCGGGAGGCGTTCGCCCGCGACTTCTGGGGCCGTGAGGCGCTGCTCACCCGCCGGGCCGATGACTTCTCCGACCTCTTCCCGGCCGCCGCCGTGGACGAACTCGTCTCGCGGCGCGGACTGCGGACGCCGTTTCTCCGCGTCGCCAAGAACGGCGCCACGCTGCCCGACTCCTCGTTCACCTCGCCCGCCGGGGCGGGCGCCACCATCGGCGACCAGGCCGACGACACCGCGCTGTGGCGGGAGTTCGCCGACGGCGCCACCCTCGTCCTGCAAGCCCTCCAGCGCACCTGGGCCCCCGTCGCCGACCTCACCACCGCGCTCGCCGCCGAACTCGGCCACCCGGTGCAGGCCAACGCCTACGTCACCCCGCCGCAGAACCGCGGCTTCGACGCCCACTACGACGTGCACGACGTCTTCGTGCTCCAGACCGAGGGCGCCAAGCGCTGGATCGTCCACCGCCCCGTCCACCCCGACCCGCTGCGCGACCAGCCCTGGACCGACCACCGCCGCGCCGTCGCCGAGGCCGCCGGGGGCGCACCGTATCTGGACACCGTGCTCGGACCGGGCGACGTCCTCTACCTGCCGCGCGGCTGGCTGCACGCCGCCGAGGCGCAGGGCGAGGTCTCCGTCCATCTGACGCTCGGCGTCCACACCTGGACCCGGTACGCCCTCGCCGAACAGCTGATGCGCGCCGCGCTCGCGGAGCTGCGCGACGACCCCTGGATGCGCGGCTCCCTGCCGCTGGGCCTCGCGGACCCGGCCGAGGAGGCCGCTCCGGTACGCGAACGGCTCGGCGCGGCCCTCGCCGGCGCCGACCCCGCCCCGCACTTCCACCGCACCCGGCGCGCCCAGGCCCGCCCCGCCCCGCTCGGCCCGCTCGCCCAGCTCGCCGCCGTCGACGGACTCGCCCCCGGCACCCCGGTCCGCCTCCGGGGCGCGCTGGAAGCCCGACTGGAGGACCACCGCCTGGTCACCCGGGTCGGGTGGCTGGACTTCCCGGACGCGGATCTGCCCGCCCTGGCCCGCCTGCTCGCCGGCGAGGTGCGCACCGCCGGTGACCTCGGCCTCGCCTGTGCGGGGAGGCTGCTGCGCGCCGGTGTCCTCGTCCCGGCCGCTCAGTGAGCGCGGAACGCCTGCGGTGACAGCGGAACGCTTCTTCTGCGCCGACGCCGCCCGGGCCCGCGGTGACGCGCTCCCGGGCACCGCCCCGTACGGCCTGGTCTGGGTCCTCGTGGAGTACCACGCGCCCTGGCCGGCCAACGGCTACGACGGCCTCGCGCTCGACCCCGTGCCGAAGTCCCTGCTCTACGAGGCGGCCCGGGCGGTGCGCGCCCGCATCCTCCTGATCCGCCGCCACGGCCGCCGCCCCGAGGGGGCCGGCCCCCCGCGCTGGGCCGTCCTGCGCTACGACGGCACCGGCGCCCACCGCCAGCAGTGGGGGACCTGGGAGCGCGACGAGGACCTGGCGCTCGCCGCCGCCGCGCTCGCCGCGCCGGGGGAGACCGGGCACCCGCCGGTCGTCCTCGTCTGCGCCCACGGCCGGCACGACACCTGCTGCGCCCTGCGCGGACGCCCGGCGGCCCGCGCGCTGGCCGAGCGGTGGCCGGACCCGGTGTGGGAGTGCACCCATGTGGGCGGCGACCGCTTCGCCGCCAACGTCCTCGTCGCACCCGACGGCGTCTACTACGGCGGCCTGGACGCCACCTCCGCCGTGACGGTGGTCGGCCAGCACCTCGCCGACCGGGTCCACGCCGCCCACCTGCGCGGATACACCGACCTCTTCCCGGCCCAGCAGGCGGCCGTCGCCGCGGTCCTCGCCCGCTTCGGCCCG
This sequence comes from Streptomyces sp. NBC_00726, assembly GCF_045161735.1. Classification (NCBI taxonomy): domain Bacteria; kingdom Bacillati; phylum Actinomycetota; class Actinomycetes; order Kitasatosporales; family Streptomycetaceae; genus Streptomyces; species Streptomyces sp. NBC_00726. The sequence goes on from NZ_CP108983.1 coordinate 5,790,206, forward strand.
GCGGGCCGCCACGCCTACACGGTCACCGGCACCTCCCGGACCGGCCCGCACTGGCTGATCCGCCTCACCGGCCCCCCGCCCCGCACGACCGCGTACGACGTGGAGGTCACCGCACACCGCGCCCCACCACACCAACTGACCTGCAACGGCCCGGCGACGAGCGCGGCGATGGTCTACGAGGTCACGTCGATCCGGGCCGGCTGAACGCGGAAACCCCGCCCCCGGAGGCGTACGCCAGGGGGCGGGGTTTCCGTGCGGTGGTACCGACGTCAGCGCAGCCGCTCGTACGCCGGCAGGGTCAGGAAGTCCGCGTAGTCCTGGTCCAGGGAGACCTGGAGGAGCAGGTCGTGGGCCTCCTGCCACTGGCCGGCGGCGAAGGGTTCCTCGCCGATCTCCGCGCGGATCGCGGCCAGTTCCTCGGCGGCGACCTTGCGGGCCAGGTCCGCCGTGGCGTGCTCGCCGTTCTCGAAGACCACGTCCGCGTTGATCCACTGCCAGATCTGCGAGCGCGAGATCTCGGCGGTGGCCGCGTCCTCCATCAGGTTGAAGATGGCGACCGCGCCCATGCCGCGCAGCCACGCCTCGATGTAGCGGATGCCGACGGCGACGGCGTTGCGCAGGCCCTCGTACGTGGGCTTGGCGTGCAGGGTGTCGATGGCGATCAGGTCGCCGGCCGCCACCGAGACGTCCTCGCGCAGGCGCTCCTTCTGGTTCGGCTTCTCGCCGAGGACCGCGTCGAAGGAGGCCATGGCGATCGGGACGAGGTCCGGGTGGGCGACCCAGGAGCCGTCGAAGCCGTCGTTGGCCTCGCGGTCCTTGTCGGCCTTGACCTTCTCGAACGCGACCTTGTTGACCTCGGCGTCGCGGCGGGACGGGATGAAGGCCGCCATGCCGCCGATGGCGTGGGCGCCGCGCTTGTGGCAGGTGCGGACGAGGAGTTCGGTGTACGCCCGCATGAACGGGGCGGTCATCGTCACCGCGTTGCGGTCCGGCAGGACGAACTTGGCGCCGCCGTCGCGGAAGTTCTTCACGATGGAGAAGAGGTAGTCCCAGCGGCCCGCGTTCAGCCCGGAGGCGTGGTCGCGCAGCTCGTACAGGATCTCCTCCATCTCGTACGCGGCGGTGATGGTCTCGATCAGGACCGTGGCCCGGACGGTGCCCTGCGGAATGCCCAGCTCGTCCTGCGCGAAGACGAAGATGTCGTTCCAGAGGCGGGCCTCCAGGTGCGACTCCGTCTTCGGCAGGTAGAAGTACGGGCCCTTGCCGAGGTCGATCAGACGCTGGGCGTTGTGGAAGAAGTACAGGCCGAAGTCGACCAGCGCGCCGGGCACCGGGGTGCCGTCGAGCTGGAGGTGGCGCTCGTCCAGGTGCCAGCCGCGCGGGCGGGTGACGACGGTCGCCAGCTCCTCGGCGGGCTTCAGCGCGTACGACTTGCCGGACCCCGGGTCGGTGAAGTCGATGGAGCGGTTGTACGCGTCCATCAGGCTGAGCTGGCCGAGGACCACGTTCTCCCAGGTGGGGGCCGAGGCGTCCTCGAAGTCGGCGAGCCAGACCCTGGCGCCCGAGTTCAGGGCGTTGATGGTCATCTTGCGGTCGGTCGGACCGGTGATCTCCACCCGGCGGTCGTTCAGCGCGGCCGGGGCCGGCGCGACCTTCCAGGAGTCGTCCGCCCGGATCGCCGCGGTCTCCGGGAGGAAGTCCAGCGTACAGGTGCGGGCGATCTCGGCGCGGCGCTCACCGCGGCGGGCGAGCAGCTCGTTCCGCCGGGGCGTGAACCGGCGGTGCAGCTCGGCCACGAACGCGAGGGCCGCGGGGGTCAGGACCTCGTCCTGCCGGGGCAGGGGCTCGGCATCGACGATGGCCAGCGAGGACGGCGCTGGTGCGGACATGAGCTGTCACTCCTTCAGCGGGCGGTGCGGACGGCGTCACGGCCGCCGGGCCGCCCGATTCGGCACGGCGTGCCAGGGCTCCGGGATACGGCTGTGGCCGCCGTCTGAGGTGCAGAGGGCTTCTGAACAGTGGATAGTAGTTTCCTCATGGTGGAAGTTCAATGGTTTGTTGATGTCGAGATTCTTCGGGTCGACAGAACGGCCGGGGTGCTGGCGCAGCGTGCCAGGGCGTTCACTCCAGGTGCGAAAGGTCCGCCGGAGTGTCGATGTCGTACGCCTGTGCCACATCACCGCACTCCACCAGCGTCAGCGCCGCCCGGTGCGCCCGCAGATAGCCCCGGGCCCCCTGGTCGCCCACCGCACCCGCCGCGATGTCCGCCCACCGGTCCGCCCCGAACAGCACCGGATGCCCGCGTTCCCCCGCGTACGAGGCCGCCGCCAGGCTCGTCCGGTCCCGGTACGCCGCGCACACCCGGGCCACCGCCGCCGCCCCGATCCCCGGCTGGTCGACCAGCAGCACGAGCGCCGCGTCCGCGCCCGTCCCCGCGAGCGCGTCCAGCCCCGCCCGCAGCGACGAGCCCATGCCCTCGGTCCACTCCGGGTTGACGCTCACACCGCAGCCTTCGAGCCGGGCCCGGGCCCGCACCTCGTCGGCCGAGGCGCCGAGCACCACCTGGACCGGGCCGCAGCCGCCCGCGCGCAGCGTGCGCACCGCGTGCTCGACGAGCAGTCCGCCACGGTGTTCCAGCAGGGCTTTCGGGCGTCCGCCGAGCCGGCGGCCGCCGCCCGCGGCGAGCAGCAGTCCGGCGATCTGTGCGTGTGTCATGCCGCCTGGATACCCCACGGCGGCCGCTCCCGCCCAGCGCCTCGTACCTCAGCGGCGTGTGTTACGTACGCGGAGTGGCGCCCGGCACCTTTTATGGCGTTAACTTGCCCGCATCCCCGGACACTTGACCACGGTCCCGGGACCGGTCGGAACGACACCGGCACAAGGGTGTGCGAGGGGGAGCTTTGTTGAAGAGCGTCGGGCAGGAGCGGGTGACCGGCAGCGGTGAGGACCCCAGGGTGGCGGAGCTGCGTACCGCGGTCTCCCGGCTCCGGCGGGCCCTGGCCGGGCACCCCGGGCAGTTCCCCGACCGGGCCATCGCCGAGGACGAGCTCGCCGCGCTGGACGCGATGGCGCTCAGCGGGGCGCCCGAGATCCCCCGGCTGCGCCGCTCGCTGCTGCTGATCGCGGGCGCGATCGGCTCGGTCAGCGCCCTGGCCGCGGCCCTGCGCGACGTCCGGGTCGCCGTCGACCTCTTCGGTGAGCCGCCGCAGCGCTGACCGGTCCGATCGCGCCGCGGTCAGCGCCGGATCAGCCTGCGGGCCGTCGCCGCCGCCACGGCCGCCGTGCGCGAGTCGACGCCGAGCTTCGCGTAGATGTGCACCAGATGGGACTTCACGGTCGCCTGGCTGAGGAACAGCCGCTTGCTGATCTCCGCGTTCGACAGGCCCTCGCCGACCAGTTGCAGCACCTCCAGCTCCCGCTTGGTGAGCGCCTGGGCGGGGGTGCGCATCCGGTCCATCAGCCGGTGTGCGACGGCCGGGGCCAGCGCCGAGCGCCCGGCCGCCGCCGTACGGACCGCGGCCGCCAGCTCCTCGGGCGGCGCGTCCTTCAGCAGATAGCCCGCCGCCCCCGCCTCGACCGCCGCCAGGATGTCCGCGTCGCTGTCGTAGGTCGTCAGGATCAGCACCCGGGGCGCGTCCGGCGCCGCCGTGATCGCGGCGGTGGCCTGCGAGCCGTGCATCCCGGCGCCGAACTGGAGGTCCATCAGCACGACGTCGACGCCGCCGGCCGCCGCCCGGGCGACGGCTTCCTCGGCGGTGGCGGCCTCCGCGACGACCCGGAAGTCCGGCTCGGTGTCCAGGACGGCCCGCAGCCCCGCCCGTACCACCGGATGGTCGTCGGCGAGCAGCAGCCGGACGGGCTCCGCGCTCATGCCGCCTCCCGCCCGGCCCGGCCCGCCGGCAGCGGCAGCGTCAGCGCGACGGCGGTGCCCTGGCCGGGCGCCGACTCGACGCTCAGGGTGCCGCCGAGCGACCGGGCCCGGGAGCGCATCGCGGGCAGCCCGAAGCCGCCGGACTCGGTGGCACCGGCCGCCGGGACGTCCTGCGCGAAGCCGCGTCCGTCGTCCACCACGTCCAGCGCCACCGAGGTGTCCATGAAGCTCAGCGTGATCTCCGCCCGCCCCGCCCCGGCATGCCGCACGGTGTTGGCCAGCGCCGACTGGGCGGTCCGCAGCAACGCCACCTCGTAGGGCGTCGGCAGCTCGACCGGTGTGCCGCTGACCGCGAACCGCACGGTGAGCGCGGGCGTCGTGGCACGGGCCGACAGCCGTTCCAGGGCGGCCGTCAGGGAGCCGTTCGCCAGGTCGGGCGGGGTGAGCGCGCGGACGAAGCGGCGCGCCTCGGCGAGGTTGTCCTGTGCCGCCTCGCGCGCCCGGTGCACATGGGCGGCGGCCGGGGCGTCCTCGGGCAGCGCCCGTTCGGCGGCGCGCAGCAGCAGCTGGATGGAGGACAGTCCCTGGGCGAGGGTGTCGTGGATCTCCCGGGCCAGCCGCTCGCGCTCGGCCAGCGTGCCGGCGGTGCGCTCCGCCCCGGCCAGCTCCGCACGGGTCGCGACCAGCTCCTCGATGAGTTCGCGGCGCCGCTCGCTCTCCCGGAACAGCGCCTCGTAACCGAGGACGGTGGCGACGGCGACGGCCGCGCCGAGCAGCGGACCGATGAACGTGCCGGGCGTGACCGCCTGCCCGTGCAGCACGAAGCTCGCGATGGCGGCGCCCGCCGTCACCGCCACGGCGGGCAGGCCCCAGCGCGTCGGCAGCAGATGCAGCTGGAGGAAGTAGAGCGGGAAAGCCACCCACAGCGCGTCCGGCGACAGCACCAGCAGCGCCGCCCACAGCACCCCGAGCACCGCCAGCCACCCCGCGCCCGCCCGGGTTCCCGGCTGCACGAACCGGGCCGCCGCGCCCGCCACGTACACCCCGGCGAGCACCCCGGCGACCGCCGTCACCGCGCCGGGGTGCGGGCGGCCGTCGGTGAACGCCTTGACGGCGCTGAGCGCCAGCAGGCCGAGCATCAGCCCGTGCAGACACAGCCGCAGCGCGGCGGCGACCGGGGGATGGACACGCGTTTCCATGATGTTCCAGCCTAGGCGCGGCCCGCCCGGAGCCGGTCAATCGAAAGGTTGATGTCGTCACCAGCCCGGGGGCGATGTTTCCGGGGCGGCGGGAAACGACGCTGGACGCATGTTCGTCGCATGGAGAGACCTACGGTTCGCCAAGGGCCGGTTCGCGCTCATGGGCACGGTGATCGTGCTGATCACGCTGCTCGTGGGCCTGCTGTCCGGCCTGACCGCCGGGCTGGCCCGGGAGAACACCTCGGCCGTCACCGGGCTGAACGCCGACCATCTCGCGTTCGCCGCCCCGCCGGACGGCCGCTCGGTGTCCTTCACCGACTCGGCCGTCGGTGAGGACGCCGTACGCGCCTGGGCCGGGCGGCCCGGCGTGGCGTCCGCGCACCCGCTCGGCATCCGCACCCTGAACGCCACCGCCGGTACGGGGAAGCGCACCGCCGCCGTCTCCGCGTTCGGCGTCGAGCCCGGCAGCGGCCTGGCGCCCGCCCGGGTCGGCCCCGGCGAGGTGGTGCTCTCGCGCGGCGGCGCCGACGAGCTGGGCGTACGCCCGGGGGACCGGCTGACCCTCGGCGGCCGGGAGGCCACCGTGGCCGCCGTCGCGGGCGACGCCTCGTACAGCCACACCCCGGTGGTGTGGACCGACCTCGCCGACTGGCGGCGGTCCGGGAGCGGGGACGGGCGCGCCACCGTGATCGCCCTGACCACCACCGGCGCCGCCGATCTGGCCGCCGGTGACCGGGCGGCCGGCACCCGCACGCTCTCGCTGGACGACTCGCTGACCGCCATCGGCTCCTACCAGGCCGAGAACGGCTCGCTCCAGCTGATGCGCGGCTTCCTGTTCGCCATCTCCGCCCTGGTCATCGGCGCGTTCTTCACCGTCTGGACGATCCAGCGCAGCGGCGACGTCGCCGTGCTCAAGGCGCTGGGCGCCTCCACCCCGTATCTGCTCCGGGACGCGCTCGGGCAGGCCGTCGTGATGCTCGCCGTCGGCACGGGGCTGGGCACCGCCCTCGCCTCCGGCATCGGCGCCCTGGTCGCCGGCGGGGCCGTGCCGTTCGTCCTGGACGCGGCGACGGTCCTCGTCCCGGCCGCCGTGATGATCGCCCTCGGCGCGGCCGGGGCCGCCCTGTCCATCCGGCGGATCACCGCCGTCGACCCGCTCACCGCGCTCGGGAGTGCCCGATGACCCTCACGCTCACCGATGTCACCCTCACCTATCCGGACGGCGAAGGGCGGCTCACCGCGCTGGACCGCGTCGCGCTCGATGTGCCCGCCGGCACCCTCACCGCCGTCGTCGGCCCGTCCGGCTCCGGCAAGTCCAGCCTGCTCGCGGTGGCGGCGACCCTGGTCGCGCCGGACTGCGGGGCGGTCGTCGTCGCCGGTACGGACACCACGGGGCTGGGGCGCGCGGAGAAGGCGGCGCTGCGGCGGGAACGCATCGGCATCGTCTTCCAGCAGCCCAACCTGTTGCCGTCCCTGACCGCCGTGGAACAGCTCCAGGTCATGACCCATCTGTCGGGCGGCCGGGCCGGGGCGGCCAGGGCCCGGGCACTCGACCTGCTCGACGCGGTCGGTCTCGCCGGGCAGGCCGGCCGCAGGCCCCACCAGCTGTCCGGCGGGCAGCGCCAGCGGATCAACATCGCCCGGGCCCTGATGAACGACCCGGCCCTGCTGCTCGTGGACGAGCCGACCAGCGCCCTGGACCACGAGCGCGGCGCGGCCGTCCTGGACCTGCTGGTGACGCTGACCCGGGAGCGGTCCACGGCGACGGTCCTGGTCACGCACGACCGCGCCCACCTGGACCACGTGGACCGGACGGTCACGATGCTGGACGGGCGCCTGACGGTCCCGGCGGCGGCCTGAAACGGCTCCGGTTCGAAACGGCGGCGGCCTGAAACGCGGGCGGGCCCGGACCTCGCAAAAGGTCCGGGCCCGCCTCATGGCCGCTCAGCCCGTCGCACCGCTGCTCGCCAGCGCGTCCGACAGCTCCTTGGCCGCCTGCTGGAGGATCGGCACGATCCGCTCCGTGGCCGCCTCGGTGACCCGGCCCGCCGGGCCGGAGATCGAGATCGCGGCGGAGGTGGGGGAGTCGGGCACCGAGACCGCCAGGCACCGGACCCCTATCTCCTGCTCGTTGTCGTCCACCGCGTAGCCCACCCGGCGGACCTGGTCCAGCGCCTCCAGGAAACCGTCGGGCGTGGTGATCGTCTTCTCGGTGGCGGCGGGCATCCCGGTGCGGGCGAGCAGGGCGCGCACCTCGTCCGGCGGGGTGTGCGCCAGCAGCGCCTTGCCGACGCCCGTGGAGTGCGGCAGCACCCGGCGGCCCACCTCGGTGAACATGCGCATCGAGTGCTTGGACGGCACCTGCGCCACGTACACGATCTCGTCGCCGTCGAGCAGCGCCATGTTGGCCGTCTCGCCCGTCTCCTCGACCAGCCGGGCCAGATACGGGCGGGCCCAGGTGCCGAGCAGCCGGGCGGCGGACTCGCCGAGACGGATCAGCCGGGGGCCGAGCGCGTAACGCCGGTTGGGCTGCTGGCGTACGTAACCGCACAGGACCAGCGTGCGCATCAGGCGGTGAATCGTCGGCAGCGGCAGCCCGCTGCTCGCGGAGAGCTCGCTCAGGCCGACCTCGCCCCCCGCGTCGGCCATCCGCTCCAGCAGGTCGAAGGCGCGCTCAAGGGACTGCACACCGCCGCTGGAACCGGCGGGCTTGGAGTCGGAAGTGCTGGCGTGGGACGGCGGCACGACAACGGTCCTTTCGAAGCGGAGGAGCAAGTCAGCAGCCTACCGGGCCCTTTCCGGACGGCCCACAGCCGACGGGGGCCGTCCTGGCCGGTCAGCGCCCGTTTGTCCGGGTGTCCGCAGGCCGTGCGGCGGCCCGGCCGGGTGGCACCTGGCCCATTCTACGTTCCGTACTCCGAAATTCACCTTCTACTTTGTGGAAACCTCCAGCGCGGCTGTGACGGCGGGCCCGGTGCGGGGGAGGGGTCTTGACGGGTCGCGCTCCCGAGTGAAGACTCCTTCAACAGTTCGTTGAAAGTGCGAAGTGAGGAGCACCGGTGTCCGGTCCGGACGAGAAGCTGCTACTGCGCTCGACGCGCGTCGTCACCCCCGAGGGGACCCGGCCCGCCTCGGTCGCCGTCACCGGCGGGACCATCGACGCCGTTCTGCCGTACGACACCGAGGCCCCGGCCGGTGCCCGCGTCGAGGACTTCGGCGACGACGTCCTGCTGCCCGGCCTCGTGGACACCCACGTCCATGTGAACGACCCCGGCCGCACCGAGTGGGAGGGCTTCTGGACCGCCACCCGCGCGGCGGCGGCCGGCGGCATCACCACGCTGCTCGACATGCCCCTCAACTCGCTGCCGCCCACCACCACGGTGGAGAACCTGCGGGTCAAGCAGGGCGTCGCCGGGCCCAAGGCGCACGTCGACACCGGCTTCTGGGGCGGTGCGATCCCCGGCAACGTCAAGGACCTGCGCCCGCTGTACGAGGCCGGGGTGTTCGGTTTCAAGTGCTTCCTGTCGCCGTCCGGCGTCGAGGAGTTCCCCGAGCTGGACCAGGAGCAGCTGGCCCGGTCCATGGCCGAGATCGCCGGCTTCGGCGGGCTGCTCATCGTGCACGCCGAGGACCCCCACCACCTGGCATCCGCGCCGCAGCGGCCCGGCCCCGCCTACGCGGACTTCCTGGCTTCCCGGCCGCGCGACGCCGAGAACACCGCCATCGAGGGCCTGATTGCCCACGCCCGCCGGCTCAACGCCCGCGTCCACGTCCTGCACCTCTCGTCCAGCGACGCGCTGCCGCTGATCGCCGCCGCCCGGCGCGAGGGCGTCCGGCTCACCGTCGAGACCTGCCCGCACTTCCTCACCCTCACCGCCGAGGAGGTCCCGGACGGGGCCACCGAGTTCAAGTGCTGCCCGCCGATCCGGGAGGCCGCCAACCAGGACGCGCTGTGGCAGGGGCTCGCCGACGGCACCATCGACTGCATCGTCTCCGACCACTCGCCGTGCACCACCGACCTCAAGACCCCGGACTTCGCCTCCGCCTGGGGCGGCATTTCCTCCCTCCAGCTCGGCCTGCCCGCCATCTGGACCGAGGCCCGCCGGCGCGGCCACACCCTGGACGACGTCGCCCGCTGGATGTCCGCCGCCCCGGCCGCCCTCGCCGGGCTGCACCACAAGGGCGCCATCGAGGCGGGCCGCGACGCCGACTTCGCGGTTCTGGCGCCCGACGCCGCCTTCACCGTCGACCCGGCCGAGCTGTTCCACCGCAACCAGGTCACCGCCTACGCCGGCCGCACCCTGCACGGTGTGGTGCGCTCCACCTGGCTGCGCGGCGTACGCATCGCCGCCGACGGCGTGCTCTCCGAACCCACCGGCCGCCTCCAGACAAGGGACTCCCAGGCATGACGGCGACAGCGCACTTCACCGGCGACGCGAACCCGTACGGCGGCGGCGACCCGTACGCCGACTACCGCACCGCGGACCACCCCTTCACCCACCTCGTGGACCTCGCCGACCGGCGGCTCGGGGCGGGCGTGATCGCCGCCAACGACGAGTTCTTCGCCGAGCGCGAGAACCTGCTCAAGCCGGAGCCCGCCCACTTCGACCCGGAGCGCTTCGGGCACAAGGGCAAGATCATGGACGGCTGGGAGACCCGCCGCCGGCGCGGCGCGAGCGCCGAGCGGCCGCACCCGGTGGACGAGGACCACGACTGGGCGCTGATCCGCCTCGGCGCCCCCGGCATCGTGCGCGGCCTGGTCGTGGACACCGCCCACTTCCGCGGCAACTACCCGCAGGCCGTCTCCGTCGAGGCCGTCTCGCTGCCCGGCTCGCCCTCGCCCGAGGAACTGCTCGCCCCGGACGTGAAGTGGACGACGCTCGTCCCCCGTACCGCGGTCGGCGGCCACGCGGCCAACGGCTTCGCAGTCGACGTCGAGCGCCGCTTCACGCATCTGCGGCTCAACCAGCACCCGGACGGCGGCATCGCCCGCCTGCGGGTGTACGGCGAGGTCGCCCCCGACCCCGCCTGGCTGACCGCGCTCGGCACGTTCGACGTCGTCGCCCTGGAGAACGGCGGCCGCGTCGAGGACGCGTCGGACCGCTTCTACTCCCCGGCCACCAACACCATCCAGCCCGGCCGCTCCCACAAGATGGACGACGGCTGGGAGACCCGGCGCCGCCGCGACCGGGGCAACGACTGGATCCACTACCACCTGGCCGAAGAGGCGGACATCCGCGCCGTCGAGATCGACACCGCCTGCCTCAAGGGCAACGCGGCCGGCTGGGCCCGGCTCACCGCCCGGGACGCGGAAACCGGCGCGTGGACCGAATTCCTGCCCCGGACCCGGCTCCAGCCCGACACCGACCACCGCTTCGTGCTGCCCGTGGCCGTACGCGCCGACCAGGTCCGGATCGACATCTTCCCGGACGGCGGCATCTCCCGGCTCCGCCTCTTCGGCTCGCTCACCGAACGCGGTACGGCCCGGCTGACCGCCCGCCACGCCGAACTCGGCGGCTGACGCGCCGTTACCCCGGGGAGCGGAACGGGAGCGTCAGAACTCCTCGTGCTCCTCGGGGTCCCCGCCGAACCGCTGCCTGCGGCCGCCGCAGATCCGCCCCAGCTCCTCGGGCGTCAGCTCGAAGCCGAACAGGTCGAGATTGTCCCGCTGCCGCCCCGAGTCGGCCGACTTCGGAATCGGTACGGCCCCGAGCTGGGTGTGCCAGCGCAGCACCGCCTGCCCCGGGGTGACACCGTGTGCCTCGGCGACCGCCACCACGTCCGGGTCGGCCAGCAGATCCCGGCCGCGCCCCAGCGGGCTCCAGCTCTGCGTGACGATCCCCATCGCCGCGTGCGCCGCGCGCAGCTCCTCCTGGGGCAGCCGGGGGTGCAGCTCGATCTGGTTGACGGCGGGCACCACGCCCGTCTCGTCCTCCAGCCGCCTCAGATGCTCCGCGGTGAAGTTGGAGACCCCGATCGACCGGACGAGCCCGTCCTCGCGCAGCTTGATGAGAGCCCGCCAGGTGTCCACGTAAAGCCCCACCTTGGGCAGCGGCCAGTGGATGAGGTACAGGTCCACATAGTCCAGGCCGAGGTTGTGCCGGGACTCCTCGAACGAGGCGAGCGTCTTCTCGTAACCGTGGTGCCGGCCGGGCACCTTGGTCGTGACGACGACCTCCTCGCGCGGCACCCCGCTGCGGGCGATGCCACGCCCCGTACCGGTCTCGTTGCCGTAGTTCAGCGCGGTGTCCACCAGCCGGTAGCCGAGACCGAGGGCCCCGGACACCGCCCGCTCCGCCGCGTCGTCGTCCAGCGGATAGGTGCCGAGCCCGACCGCCGGGATCGTACGGCCGTCGTTCAGGGTGTGCGCCGGGATGCCGGACATGATCGCCCCTTCTCCTCGTCTGCCGTTATGGGGTTGCCTCCCCGCCCAGCGTAGGCGGGGCGGGGAGGGGTGGCAGGACGGGCGCGGGCGACGGTCACCGCCCCCGCGCGGCCTCCGCGTGCAGGCGAGTGATGACCTCGTCGACACCGGCCCGGTCGTAGCCCCGGCGGACCAGCTCGAAGCCGACGGCCTCGGCCGGCGGGGCACCGCCCAGGAGCCCGGTGACATAGGCGTCGACCTGGTCGCGGTCGTATCCGCGCCGGACGATGCGGAAGCCGAACCGCTCGTGCGGCGGGCGGTCGTCCTGTGCGTCCGTTGCGTCCGTTGCCGGTCGTGCCGACAGGAACCAGGAAAGTCGTCCGGCAGCCCGGAGACCGGCGGGAAACGGACGCCGAATCCGGGGGCTCGCCACGGCGGGAGCACGCCCGGTAGCGTGATCGTTCCCCAGTGCGAGCCGGTGCCGTCTCCACGTCGTCCCTGTGGAGAGATCAGGAGTCCAGGTGTCCTCCGCCGCCGTTTCCGCCCCCGTCCTCGCCCCGCCGCGCCGTGCCTGGCTCACCGATCTGCCCGTCCTGCTGGTCGCGGTGGTCTGGGGGTCCAGCTATCTCGCCGCCAAGGGCATCACCACCCCGCAGACCGTCGTCGCCGTGCTCGTGCTGCGGTTCGCCGTCGTGCTGCCCGTCCTGGTGGTCGCCGGACGGCGCCGGCTGCGTGCCCTGAGCGCCGCGCAGTGGCGGGGCGCCGGGCTGCTGGGCCTGGTGCTCAGCGGGATCTTCCTGGTGGAGACGTACGGCATCGTGCACACCTCGGCGACCAACGCCGGGCTCATCATCAGCCTCACCATGATCTTCACCCCGCTCGCCGAGGCCGCCGTCACCCGGACCCGGCCGACCGGGGCCTTCCTGGCCGCCGCCGGGCTCTCCGTGGCCGGGGTGGTGCTGCTGACCCAGGGCGGCGGATTCACCAGCCCCTCGGCCGGTGACCTGCTGATGCTCGCCGCCGCCCTCGCCCGGACCCTGCACGTGCTGCTCATGGCCCGCGTCAAGTCCGTCCAGGACGCGGACTCGCTGTCCCTGACGACCGTGCAGCTCGGCGGCTCCGTCGCCGTCTTCGCCCTGCTGGCCGCTGTGCCGGGGACGGGCGCGGTGCCCTGGACGGTCGCCGCCGGATTCGGGGTCCGGGAGTGGGGCGGGCTGCTCTTCCTCTCGGTGTTCTGCACACTCTTCGCGTTCTTCGTGCAGATGTGGTCCGTACGCCGCACCTCCCCGTCCCGGGTCAGCCTGTTGCTCGGTACGGAACCGCTGTGGGCCGCCGCCGCCGGCATCGCGATCGGCGGCGAGCGGCTGGGCGCCGCCGGGGCGGCGGGCGCCGCGCTGGTGCTGGCCGGGACCGCGTGGGGGCGGCGGAGCGCGGACCGGGGTGCGGACGGGGGTGCGGGCCGGAGCGCGGACCCGGGCGCGCCCTGACCGGCTCACTCCCTGACCGGCTCACTCCGTGATCGCGTCCGCCGCGACCATGACGGCCGCGCCCGCCGCCATCAGCACGATCGACACGAAGACCGGGTACTCGTCGGCGAATGGCAGCTTCTGCACCAGGTTGAAGAAGCGGAACCAGTCCAGCCACACATGGAGCAGCCCGGCGACCCCCTGGACGAAGACCAGGAACCCGACCGTCTCGCAGAGTTTCTTCATGACCCCGAGCCTGGCCGCCGGGGCCGCTCCGCCGCGTCGGCCGGTGGGCTGCCCGCCGGGTCCGAAAGTCTCCGGCTCCGCGACTTTGGTCGCTCCCGCGCCCCGGACACCCGGATTCGGGCGCCCGCGTGCGTAGCTTTGCCGACATGACGCGTACGGAGTATCCCTGGCTGCTGCCCTCGGCGATGGCCGGACCCGAGCTGCCCGGCGACCGGGGCCGGTCCCGCCGCACCGTGCGGGACTGGGCCGTCGACCTCACCGCGTTCCTCTGCGCGGCGGGCATCGGCCTGGCCACGCTCACCACGATCGAGGCCGACCCCACCACATCGGACACCTTCGTCCTGGTGGACTCCCTCGTCGGCGCCGCCGCCTGCTGCGCCCTGTGGCTCCGGCGCCGCTGGCCGGTCGGGCTCGCCCTCGCCCTGACCCTGCTGTCCACCGTCGAACCGGTCGCGGCGGGCGCCCTCCTCGTCGCGCTGTTCAGTGTGGCCGTCCACCGGCCGTTCCGCCCGGTCGCCCTCGTCGGCGCCCTGGCCCTGGCCGTCGTCCCCGTACAGCCGTATCTGCGCCCCGACCCCAACACGTCGTTCCTGGTGTCCACCATCGTCGGGCTCCTGCTGATCCTGCTCGTCCTCAGCTGGGGCATGGTCGTACGCTCCCGGCGTCAGCTCGTCGTCTCCCTCCGCGAACGCGCCGTCCGCGCCGAGACCGAGGCCGCCCTGCGCGCCGAGCACGCCCAGCGGCTCGCCCGCGAGGAGATCGCCCGGGAGATGCACGACGTGCTCGCCCACCGGCTGACCCTGCTCAGCGTCCACGCGGGCGCCCTGGAATTCCGGCCCGACGCGCCCCCGGCCGAGGTCGCCCGCGCCGCCGGGGTCATCCGGGACAGCGCGCACGAGGCCCTTCAGGACCTCCGCGAGATCATCGGCGTGCTGCGCGGCCCCCGCGACCGGGACGGCAACCGCCCGCAGCCCACCCTCGCCACGCTCGACGCCCTCGTCGCCGAATCCCGGGAAGCGGGCATGCGGGTCACCCTGGACAACCGCCTCGCCGACCCCGAAGCCGTGCCCGCCGCCTCCGGCCGCACCGTCTACCGCATCGCCCAGGAGGCGCTGACCAACGCCCGCAAGCACGCCCCCGGCACCGAGGTCACCGTCGCCGTCACCGGCGGACCCGGCCAGGGCATCACCGTCGAGGTGCGCAACCCGGCCCCCACCGAGCCCTTCACCCCGGTCCCCGGCTCCGGCCAGGGGCTCATCGGCCTCACCGAACGGGCCACCCTCGCCGGCGGCCGCCTCGACCACGGGCCCGCCCCCGGCGGCGGGTTCGCGGTACGGGCCTGGCTACCGTGGGCGTCATGACCGACGCGCCCGTCCGCCTGCTCATCATCGACGACGACCCGCTCGTCCGGGCCGGGCTGAAGCTGATGCTGGGCGGCGCCGACGACATCGACATCGTGGGCGAGGGCGCCGACGGCAGCGAGGCCACGGCCCTGGTCGACCGGCTGCGTCCGGATGTGGTCCTGATGGACATCCGGATGCCGGTCATGGACGGCCTCACCGCCACCGAAGCGCTGCGCGCCCGGCCCGGCGCGCCGGAGATCGTCGTCCTCACCACCTTCCACGCCGACGAACAGGTGCTCCGCGCCATCCGGGCCGGAGCAGCCGGCTTCGTCCTCAAGGACACCCCGCCCGCCCGGATCGTGGAGTCGGTGCGCCGGGTCGCGGCCGGCGACCCGGTCCTCTCGCCCGCCGTCACCCGGCAGCTCATGGCCCGGGCGGCCGGCTCCGGACAGGGGGAGCGCGTGGACCGGGCCGCCCGGGCGCGCGAGCGGATCGCGCTGCTCGCGGACCGGGAGCGCGAGGTGGCCGTCGCCGTGGGCCGGGGCCGGTCCAACGCGGAGATCGCCGCGACGCTCTACCTCAGCGTCGCCACGGTGAAGACCCAGGTCTCCCGCATCCTCGCCAGGTTCGGCTTCAACAACCGCGTCCAGATCGCCCTGCTCGTACACGACGCCGGTCTCCTGGACGACGAGGACGACGAGAACGGATCGAATCCGGCCTGAACCGGCCCCTTCCCGCAAGCCGCCCGGCATACGCTGAACGGGCCGGCCCCGAGGGCCGGGACGACACGACCGGGAGGGCGGGCCCATGTCCGAAGTCGATGTGGATCTCAGCGGGTTGGCCGATTTCACCGCGAATCCGTACCCCTACTACGAGCGGATGCGGGCGGCCGCGCCCGTGCACCTCGTCCGCACCGACGAGTTCGACCGGATCTGGCTCGTCGTCGGCTACGACGAGGGCCGGGCCGTCCTGGCCGACCAGCGCTTCGGCAAGGACTGGCGCTCGCTGCCCGGCGAGACCGGCGGCGACCCGATCAACGCCAACATGCTGGAGACGGACGCCCCCGACCACACCCGGCTGCGCAAGCTCGTCGCCCGCGCGTTCACCCCGCGCCGCATCGAGGCGCTGCGCCCCCGGGTCGAGCAGATCACCGGCGAACTCCTCGACCTGATGGTCCCCGAGGGCCGCGCCGACCTCGTGGACGCGCTCGCCTTCCCGCTCCCCATGACCGTGATCTGCGAGCTGCTCGGCGTCCCCGACCTGGACCGGTCCGCCTTCCGCAAGCTGTCCAACGGCGTCGTCGCCCCCGCGACCGCGGAGGAGGAGGGCGAGGCGGTCCGCGCCATGGGCGCCTACCTCGTACAGCTGATCGAGGACAAGCGCCGCTCGCCCGGCGACGACCTCCTCAGCGCCCTGATCGCCGCCCGCCACGAGGACGACGACGCGCTCTCGCCCGACGAGCTGGTCGGCATGGCCTTCCTGCTGCTCGTCGCCGGCCACGAGACGACGGTCAACCTCATCTCCAACGGCGTACGCGCGCTGCTCGCCCACCCCGACCAGCTCGCCGCGCTCCGCGCCGACCTCTCGCTCCTCGACGGCGCCGTCGAGGAGATGCTGCGCTACGACGGACCGGTCGAGACGGCCACCCTCCGGTTCGCCCGGGAACCGGTCCGGGCCGGCTCCCGGACCATCGCGACCGGTGACGCGGTCCTGGTCTCGCTCGCCGGTTCGGACCGCGACCCGGCCCGCTACCCCGAGCCCGACCGCTTCGACATCCGCCGTGACACCCGCGGCCACCTCGCCTTCGGACACGGCATCCACTTCTGCCTGGGCGCCCCGCTGGCCCGGATGGAGGGCCGCATCGCGATCCGCGCGCTCCTCGAACGCTGCCCCGGCCTGGCGGCCGACCCGGAGGCCGCCCCGTTCGACTGGCTGCCCGGCACCCTGATCCGGGGGGTGCGCCGCCTGCCGGTGCGCTGGTGAGCGACGCGCCGCCGCCCTCCCGCGCGCCCCTCCGGGTCGCGGCGGCGCCCGCTCGGGGATACTTGCCCAGCCGGGCCGGGACCACAGGGCCCCGGCTCCACCGGCAGCAGCACAGCGAGCAGCACAAGAAGGGCACGGCGTCGTGGCAAGGGTTCGGACAGGGGTACGTGCGATGGGCGCCGTGCTTGCGGCGGTGCTGGGGGTGTCCCTCATGGGATGCAGCAGCACCGGCGGCAAGCGGGCGGAGGAGCGTGCGGCCAAGGCCGCGGCCGAAGGCCGTTCCGCGGTGAACACACCCCGCTGGACGTTCGCCATGGTCACCCACTCGGGCGACGGCGACACCTTCTGGGACATCGTCCAGAAGGGCGCCGACATGGCCGCCAAGAAGGACAACATCAACTTCCTGTACTCGCACAACGACGAGGGCCAGCAGCAGGCCCAGCTGGTGCAGGCGGCCATCGACAAGAAGGTCGACGGGCTGATCGTCACGCTCGCCAAGCCCGATGCCCTCAAGGACGTCGTCGCCAAGGCCGTCCGCGCCGGCATCCCCGTGATCACCGTCAACTCCGGCTCCGCCGAGTCCAAGGCGTACGGCGCCCTCACCCACATCGGCCAGGACGAGTCCATCGCCGGTGAGGCCGTCGGCGAGGAGCTGAACGCGCGCGGCCGGAAGAAGGCCCTCTGCATCCTGCACGAGCAGGGCAACGTGGGCCACGAGCAGCGCTGCGCCGGCGCCAGGAAGACCTTCGACGGCCAGATGCAGAACCTGTACGTGGAGGGCACCAACATGCCCGATGTCCAGGCGTCCATCGAGGCGAAGCTCCAGTCCGACAAGGACATCGACGCGGTCGTCACGCTCGGCGCGCCCTTCGCGGACGCCGCCGTCAAGGCGAAGAAGACCGCCGGCAGCAAGGCCGAGATCGACACCTTCGACCTGAACCCCACCGTCGCCGCCGGGCTGAAGGCCAAGACCCTCGGCTTCGCCGTCGACCAGCAGCCCTACCTCCAGGGCTACGAGGCCGTCGACCTGCTCTGGCTCTACCGCTACAACCGCAACGTCCTCGGCGGCGGCCGCCCGGTCCTCACCGGCCCGCAGATCATCACCGCCAAGGACGCCGGCACGCTCGCCGAGTACGCCGACCGGGGCACCCGATGACCGCCGGGCCCGGATCGTCCGCCGTCGTGGACGAACGGCTGCTGCGCACCTCACCGCTGCGCAAGCTCCTCGGCCGCCCGGAGCTGGGCTCGGTCGTCGGAGCGCTCGCCGTCTTCCTCTTCTTCGCGGTCGTCGCCGACAGCTTCCTGCGCGCCACCAGCTTCGGCACCGTGCTGTACGCGGCCTCCACCATCGGGATCATGGCGGCCCCGGTCGCGCTCCTGATGATCGGCGGCGAGTTCGACCTGTCCGCCGGGGTGCTGGTCACCAGCTCCGCGCTGGTCTCCTCGATGTTCAGCTACCAGATGACCGCCAACGTCTGGGCCGGCGTCTTCGTGTCGTTGCTGGTCACGCTCGCCATCGGCGCGTTCAACGGCTTCATGCTGACCCGTACGAAACTCCCCAGCTTCATCATCACGCTGGGCACGTTCCTGATGCTGACCGGTCTCAATCTGGGCTTCACCAAGCTGATCAGCGGGACCGTCTCCACGAAGACCATCGGCAACATGGAGGGCTTTCCCTCCGCCCGCAAGCTCTTCGCCTCGTACTGGACCGTCGGCGGTGTCGAGCTCAAGGTGACGCTCCTGTGGTGGGCGGGTCTGGTGGCCGTCGCCACCTGGATTCTGCTCCGCACCCGCTTCGGCAACTGGATCTTCGCCGTCGGCGGCGGCGCGGACGCGGCCCGCGCGGTCGGCGTCCCCGTCATCCGCACCAAGATCGGGCTCTACCTCGGCGTCGCCTTCGCCGCCTGGGTCTCCGGACAGCACCTGCTGTTCAGCTACGACGTCGTGCAGTCCGGCGAGGGCGTCGGCAACGAACTGATCTACATCATCGCGGCCGTCATCGGCGGCTGCCTGATCACCGGCGGCTACGGCTCCGCGATCGGCTCGGCGGTCGGCGCCGTCATCTTCGGCATGACCAGCAAGGGCATCGTGTACGCGGAGTGGAACCCGGACTGGTTCAAGTTCTTCCTGGGAGCGATGCTGCTCCTGGCCACCCTGCTCAACGCATGGGTACGCAAGCGCGCGGAGGCGACGAAATGACGGCCCCCAAGGCCCCGGAAGGGCCCCAGGACACCGGCCGGCAGGCCCTCGTCGAGCTGGACGACGTGGCCAAGTACTACGGCAACATCAAGGCGCTGGAAGGCGTCTCCCTCACCGTGCACGCGGGCGAGATCTCCTGCGTGCTCGGTGACAACGGCGCCGGCAAGTCCACCCTCATCAAGATCATCGCCGGGCTGCACCGGCACGACGCCGGGCGGTTCCTCATCGACGGCGAGGAGACCACCCTCGCCAACCCGCGCGACGCCCTGGACCGGGGCATCGCCACCGTCTACCAGGACCTCGCGGTCGTCCCCCTGATGCCGGTCTGGCGCAACTTCTTCCTGGGCTCCGAGCCGACGACCGGCGCCGGCCCCTTCAAGCGCCTCGACGTCAAGCTGATGCGCGGGACGACGCACTCGGCGCTGCTCCGCATGGGCATCGACCTGCGCGACGTGGACCAGCCCATCGGCACCCTGTCCGGCGGTGAGCGGCAGTGCGTGGCCATCGCCCGCGCCGTCCACTTCGGCGCGAAGGTGCTCGTCCTGGACGAGCCGACGGCCGCGCTCGGCGTCAAGCAGTCCGGGGTCGTCCTGAAGTACATCGCGGCCGCCCGGGACGCCGGCCTCGGCGTGGTCCTCATCACGCACAACCCGCACCACGCCTATCTCGTCGGCGACCGGTTCGTCCTCCTGAAGCGGGGCGCCATGGCCGGCAGCCACACCAAGGACGGCGTCACGCTGGACGAGCTGACCCGGCAGATGGCGGGCGGCAGCGAGCTGGAGGAGCTGAGCCACGAGCTGGAGCGCACCTCGGGGCCGGGCACCCTCGGCAAGCCGTAGCGGCGCCGCCCGCCCGCCCCGTCCGACGGCCCCGCCCCCCGGGCAATGGCAGAATCGGGACGGACGGGCGCCGTCCGCCACCGGGATCACTCCTGACCCGGTCACCCCACACCTTTCAGGGACGATGAGCACGTACCGCGACTTCGCACACCGCGGCTCCGCCCGCGCGACCGTCCTGCGGACCGTGGGCACCCGGGAAAGGCGCTCGCACCTCACGGCGCCCCGGGTCCCCACCGTCGGGATCGACATCGGCGGCACCAAGGTCATGGCCGGTGTCGTGGACGCCGACGGCACGATCCTGGAGACCGTGCGCACCGAGACCCCGGACAAGTCGAAGAGCCCGAAGGTCGTCGAGGACACCATCGTGGAGCTGGTCCTCGACCTCTCCGACCGGCACGACGTGCACGCGGTGGGCATCGGCGCGGCCGGCTGGGTCGACGCGGACCGCTCCAAGGTCCTCTTCGCCCCGCACCTGGCCTGGCGCGACGAGCCCCTGCGCGACGCCCTCGCCTCCCGGCTCGTCGTCCCCGTCATGGTGGACAACGACGCCAACACCGCCGCCTGGGCCGAATGGCGCTTCGGCGCGGGGCGCGGCGAGGACCACCTGGTCATGATCACCCTCGGCACCGGCATCGGCGGCGCGATCCTGGAGGACGGCCAGGTCAAGCGCGGCAAGTACGGCGTCGCCGGTGAGTTCGGCCACATGCAGGTGGTGCCCGGCGGCCACCGCTGCCCCTGCGGCAACCGGGGCTGCTGGGAGCAGTACAGCTCCGGCAACGCGCTGGTCCGCGAGGCCCGCGAGCTGGCCGCCGCCGACTCGCCGGTGGCCCACGGGATCATCGAGCGCGTCAAGGGCAACGTCCCGGACATCACCGGACCGCTCATCACCGAACTGGCCCGCGAGGGCGACGCGATGTGCGTCGAACTCCTCCAGGACATCGGCCAGTGGCTCGGCGTCGGCATCGCCAATCTGGCCGCCGCGCTCGACCCCTCCTGCTTCGTCATCGGCGGCGGGGTGAGCGCCGCCGACGACCTGCTCATCGGCCCCGCCCGGGACGCCTTCAAACGCCACCTCACCGGCCGCGGCTACCGCCCCGAGGCCCGGATCGCGAAGGCACAGCTCGGCCCGGAGGCCGGTATGGTCGGCGCGGCGGACCTCGCCCGACTGGTCGCGCGGCGCTTCCGCCGCACCAACCGCCGCCGCGTCGAGCGGTACGAGCGGTACGCGCAGATCTACGACCAGGCCGCGAGCACCCTCCGCAGCAACCGCAACACCCGCACTTCCTAGGGGCCCCTCACCCATGACCGCAGCCGAGCACCCCGTCCTGCCGCGCCAGTCCCCGCCGCCGGACGAGGGCGACGGGCCGGCCCCCGAGACCCGCCGCCATCTGATCCGCCGGCGCCTGATCACGGCGACGATCATCGTGCTGCTCATCGGCATCCCCGCCGGATATCTGCTGATCTCGGCGGGCCAGAGCCGCCGGTCCGGCCAGGACAAGGCCGCCGAGGCCGCCGCGCAGGGCCTGCGCCCCGGCTGGCCGTCGAAGATGCTGCGCCGCATCTTCGAGGTCCCGATCCCGGGTTACGCGACCGGCGTGCAGTACTACGAGACGAACAACTGGAAGGCCAGCCGGATGTACGTGCAGTTCCGCACGACGTCCAACGGCCTGGACGCCTTCCTGACCAACCTCGGCACCGGCCGCGCCGCCCTGGAACCCGGCAAGGTCACCATCGGCAAGCGCGATACGAAAATCGCCGGCTGGTACTTCGGCGACGGTGTCTCCTGGGCGGGCACCACCCACACCAACGAGGACCCGCGCCCCACCCAGGACATCACCGTCGACATGACGGACCCGATGTCACCCGTCGTGTACGTCGTCTCCGCCGCGAGCCCCTGACCCGTCGCCGGGCGCCAGCGCCTGCACCTCGGCGTACGGGAGCGCCCCGCCCCGCACCGGCCCGCCGTCCCGGATCGCGGCAGCCGTGGACACGGCCCCGGTCAGCGCCTCCCGGTACAGCAGCGAACCGAGGCTGACCCGGCGCACCCCCAGGGCGCTCAGCTCGGCGATGCCCGGCCCGGCCGGGCTGTACAGCACGTTCAGCGGGGTCACCAGGGCGGCGGTCAGGGCGGCGATCCCCGCCCGGTCCGAAAGACCCGGCACGAACACCCCGTCCGCCCCGGCCCGCTCGTAGACCGCGAGCCGCCCGGCGGTCCGCTCCCGGTCGAGCCCCAGCCAGTACGTGTCCGTGCGGGCGTTCACGAACAGCCCGGGCACGGCCTCCTTCACGGCGGCGATCTTCGCGGCGTGCAGCTCCACCGGCGCCAGGGTGCCGTCGGCCCGCCCGTCCTCCAGATTGATCCCGGCCGCCCCCGCCTCGTACAGCCGGCGCGCGAAGACGGCGACCTCCGCCGGGTCGTCGCTGAACCCTCCCTCGGCGTCCACGCTGAACAGGAACGGCCCCCGGCCCAGCCGCCGGGCCAGGTCCACGGTCGCCTCCTTCGTCGCCGCGGCCCCGTCCGGCAGCCCCAGCCCCGCCGCGACGCCCAGGCTGGTGGTCCCCACCGCCCCGAATCCCCCGGCGGCCAGCGCGGCGGCCGACGCGTAGTCCCAGGCGTTGGGCAGCAGGAAGGCTTCGCCCCGGTGGTGGAGCCGGGCGAACGGGGTCATCGGCCGCCCGAGCAGCCCGTCCGTGAGCGCGAGGGCGTGGGCCCGGCCCGGGCAGACCCGGGGCGGCGCGCCGAAGGCGAGCGGCACGGAGTTGCCCTGCTGGGCGGCCGCCAGATCGAGGACCACCGCGTCGCCCTCGGTGATCTCCCGTCCGGCGATCCGGGTGGCCCGCGCGGCGACCCGGCGCATGGCCCGCACCGGCGGATCGTCCCGCAGCACCCGGGCCGTCGGCGCCCCGGGCCCGGCCGCCGCGACGGACCCGGCCAGCGCGGCGGTCGCGGCGCACGCCTGGGCCAGGAGCCCGATGCGGTTGGCGACGGCCTCCAGCCCGGCCTCGTCCGCCGGGCCCGGCGCGAGCAGGTCCACCAGCCGGGCGACGGCCCGGTCGGCCTCGGCCCCGCAGTCCGCGCCGAAGTACGCGTCCGCCACCACCGCCACCTCCCGGGCGACCCGCTCCGGCTCCGGCATGTCCAGGGCGGCGGCCAGGCAGCTCACCACCCGCGTCCGCGGACCGCCCTCCCCGGAAGCCGGTGCCGAGGCCGCCCGGTGCACATCGGCCGGGGCGAGCCGGGCGAGCTCGGCCTCCACGAGGGCCCGGCGCCGCCGGTGCGGCTCACCGGAGGCGAACCTCGCCACCGTGGCCCGCAACCAGGCGACACTCGCGCCGGGCGGTCCTTCGCAGGGGCCGGGCGCCGGCGGGACGAGCGCGGGGTCGGCGAGGGCCGCCAGGACCTCCGCGTACTGACTGAACTCATGGGTCGTCGGGTGGCTCATGGCTCCGACCGTAGGCCCGGAACACTTCGGCGCCCGCCGAACCGTCCCTGCGCCACCATGGAGGCATGTCCTCTCTCGCCGGCACCGCCGCCCTCTTCGCCGACCGCACCCGCGCCGCCTTCTGTGAGGCGCTGCTCGACGGGCGGGCCTGGACGTCCGGCGAGCTGGCCCGGCACGCGGGCGTCACCGCGTCCACCGCCAGCGAGCAGATCTCCCGCCTCGTGGCGGGCGGCCTGCTGGCCGAGGAGCGCCAGGGCCGGCACCGCTATGTCCGGCTCGCGGGCCCGGAGGCGGCCGCACTGACCGAGGCGCTGGCCGCGTACGCCCCCGGCACGCCCCGCCCGCGCACCCTGCGCGCCTCGGTCCGCCAGGACGCCGAGGCCCGGGCACGCACCTGCTACGACCATCTGGCGGGCCGGCTCGGCGTGGCCCTGGCGGACGCGATGACCGCGCGCGGCCTGGTCGACACCGGCTCCGGGATCGCCGTCACCCCGGCCGGCCGCGCCTGGCTGGCCGGCACCCTGGACTACCGGCCGCCCGCCGGGGCCCGCCGTCCCCTCGTCCGCACCTGCCTGGACTGGACCGAGCGCCGCTCCCACCTGGCCGGCGCCCTGGGCGCGGCGCTGTGCACGGCGGCCCTGGACCGCGGCTGGGTCCGGCGCGTCGGCTCGGGGCGCGCGGTGAAGGTGACCCCGGAGGGCGGCACGGCGTTCGCGGAACTGCTCGGGGTGGAGGCGTGAGGGGCAGCCCTCAGCGCCAGTCCACCTCCGTGGAGGCGAAGTAGGGCAGGCCCCGGGCGGCCCAGACGCGGCCGTGGTGGGCCAGCCGCTCGCGGTATTCGGCCCACTCCGGTGCGCGCCCGCACCAGGCCGCCTCCGCGACCGAGGCCAGCCGGGGCAGCAGGAGCAGGGAGACGTCCTCGAAGCCCTTGAACCGCTCGGCGAAGACCGTGGCCTCCACGCCCGCCACGTTCGCGTCCGGAATCGGATAGGCGCCCGGGTCCCAGGCCGCCGTGTGCCGGACCCCCAGCGGCCGGTAGCCGTCGAAGCCGAGCCGGGCGGCCTCGGCGGCCTGCCCGGGCGGGGCGAACTCGGCCGCGTACGGGCGGTCCAGGTAGAGGTGGGACTGCGGGGAGAGCAGCACGCGTCCGCCGCCCTCGACGGTGCGGCGCAGGTCGTCGTCGGTGGGGGCGAAGAACTTCTTCAGCGCCGCGATGATTTCCACGGTCCGCCCGGCGGCCACGAGTTCGGGCCGGGCGGCCAGCTCCTCCGCCGTGTCCGGGAGGTCCATCATCGCCACGTCCACCCAGTACTGCGCGATGTCCCCGGGCTCGGTCCCGGCCCGCGAGGACTCCTGCCAGGCCACCGGGCGCTTGCCCAGTTCGCGGACGAGCGCGCGCAGTTCGCGTACGGAGGCGTCGAAGCTCTCCGGGGTCGCGCCGAACGCCTCGTCGGCGCCGATGTGCACATACGGGCCGGCCGTCAGGGCGCAGACCTCGGTGAGGACGCGGGCGACGGCGGTGCGGGTCGCCGGGTCGGTCAGGTCGAGCGGGGGCACGAACGGGAAGCGGTCCGTGAGCCCGGCCGGGGCGGGGGCCGGGGGCAGTCCGGGGACGGCGGCCCGGAGCGTCGCGCAGTGCCCCGGCAGGTCGATCTCGGGGACGACGGTGACGAACCGCCGGGCCGCGTACGTCTGGAGCTCCCGGTACTCGGCCGCCGTGTAGAACTCCGCGCCCGGGGCCGTCAGCGCCGGGGTGCCGGGCAGTTCGATGCGCCAGCCCTCGTTGTCGGTGAGGTGGAGGTGCAGGACGTTGAGCTTGTAGAGCGCGGCCAGGTCGATGATCCGGCGCACCTCGTCCGGGGTGAGGAAGCTGCGGGCCGGGTCGACCATGAGCCCCCGCCAGGCGTAGCGCGGGGCGTCCGCCAGCTCCTGGTACGCGAGTTGGCCGGTGGCGATGAGCTGGAGGGCCGTGGCCGCGCCCCGGAACACCCCGGCCGGGGTGAGGCCGTGGCAGGTGATGCCGTCGGCGGCCACGCGGAGCCGGTAGCCCTCGTCCACCGGGTCCGTGCCGCCGCCGGGGGAGACCCCGAGGGGCGGCGCGGACGCCAACTCGTCCAGCCCGAGGACCAGTTCGCAGGGTTCTCCGCCCGGCGCGTCCGGCAGGTGCGGGGCGAGCAGCGCCCGTACGGTCTCCGCCACCTCCGCCAGCGCCGGGTCGGCCGCCCGTACGTGCCAGGGGCCGGCGGCGGGCAGGGCGCCGGCGGGGGATGACGGTCGGGCGTCGGCGTGCGGAATGACGGCGTTCACGGGCTTCTCCCTGGGGCGCGGGTGGACCAGGGGGCCGGAGCGGCGGCGTCAGGTTCCGGCGGGTCCGGCCCCCTGGGCGTTCGGCGCGGGTGCCGGGGCGAGACCGGACCGGCCGCCTCTTCTCCCGTACCGCTGCCACCTGTACGCTAACACGAAAACCGATCAATGAACGCTTTTTGCGGAGGGGGCGAACGGCCCGCCTCCGGGCGAAAGGAGAACCCGATGGTGCACGAGGCCGGACCCGGTTTCGCCCTGCCGGAAGGCTTCCTCATGGGGGCGTCGACCTCGGCCCACCAGGTCGAGGGCAACAACGTCTCCAGCGACTGGTGGACCCTGGAGAACCACCCCGGGAGCTTCGTCCAGGAGCCCAGCGGGGACGCCGCCGACAGCTTCCACCGATGGCCCGAGGACATGGACCTGCTGCGCGGACTCGGCTTCGACGCCTACCGGTTCAGCATCGAGTGGGCCCGCGTCGAGCCGGAGCGCGGCCGGATCTCGCGTGCTGCCCTCGCGCACTACCGGGCCATGGTGCGCGGCGCGCTGGACCGCGGGCTGACCCCGGTCGTCACCCTCCACCACTTCACCTCGCCCCAGTGGTTCAGCGACCTCGGCGGCTGGACGGCCCCCGGCGCGGACGAACTGTTCGCCGGCTACGCGCGCACCTGCGCCGGCATCCTGCGCGAGGGCGTCCGCCATGTCGCCACCATCAACGAGCCCAACATCATGGCCCTGATGTACGCCCTCAAGCGGCATGCGGCCGAGCACGGCTGGGAGAGCGTCGCGCACGGGGCGAACGCCGCCCGCGAGGCCGGGGCCGCCGCCGTCGACCCGGCCTCCTTCGCCCCGGACCCCGAGGTGATCCGGGCCCTGATCCGCGCCCACCGGGCCGCCACCGCCGCGCTGAAGGAGACCGTGCCCGGCGTCCAGGTCGGCTGGACCGTGGCCAACCAGGTCTACGAGCCCGAGCCGGGCTGCGAGTCCGCCGCGACCGCCTACGCATGGCCCCGCGAGGACGTCTTCCTGGAGGCCGCCCGCGAGGACGACTGGATCGGCGTCCAGGCGTACACCCGGCACCGCATCGGCCCGGACGGCACCCTGCCCCCGCCCCCGGGCGCCGAACTGACGCTCACCGGCTGGGAGTTCTACCCCGAAGCGCTCGGCGAAGCGGTGCGGCACACGGCGGAGGTGGTCGGCCCGCAGGTGCCCGTCCTGGTCACCGAGAACGGCATCGCCACGGACGACGACGAGCGCCGCGTCGCCTACACCGCCCGTGCCCTGGCGAGCCTCGCCGAGGTGATGGCCGAGGGCGTCGACGTACGCGGGTATCTGCACTGGAGCGCCCTCGACAACTACGAGTGGGGGAGCTACCGGCCGACGTTCGGGCTGATCGCGGTCGACCGCGACACCTTCGCCCGGACGCCCAAGGAGTCGGCGCGCTGGCTGGGCGGCCTGTCCCGGGACCGGCGGCTGCCCGCCGGAGCCCCGCTCGGGTCGGTGGCCGCGCCCTCCGCGCGTTAGGGTGACCGGCATGGCGAAACGGGGCCCGTACGAGAAGGGCGAGGCCAAGCGCAGCGAGATCCTGCACGCGGCCCTGGAGATCTTTGCCGCCGAGGGGTACCGGGGTACCTCTCTGCGGAAGGTGGCGGCGAAGTGCAGCCTCAGCCTGCCCGGTCTGATGCACTACTTCGACTCCAAGGAGGACCTGCTCACCCAGGTTCTGCGGATGCGTGACGAGACCGCGCGGGTGCGGCAGGCGGAGCGCGCCGATCCGCACGGCTACCGCGAGATCATCCGGGAGGGCGCGAAGACCCCCGGCCTGGTCGAGCTGTTCGTCTCGATGGCCGCCGCCGCCAGCGACCCGGCCCACCCCGCCCACGCCCACTTCGCCGAGCGCTACCCGGTGGTGCGCGAACGCGTCGCGGACTTCGTCCGGGAGAGGGTCGCGGAGGGGCGGATCAGCTCCGCGATCCCGCCGGAGCGGCTGGCCGTGCTCCTGGTCGCTGTCGCGGACGGCATCCAGCTGCAATGGCTGATCGACCGCTCCACGGACATGGAGCAGCCCATCGAGGACCTGCTCGCCGTGCTCGACCCGCGCCCGGCACCCGAAGGGGCCTGACCAGCAGTGGAGGGGCGGCGCGCATGCGCCGCCCCTCCACTTTTCTCTACGGGTCAGAGCGCCGCCGCCGTCGCGGTCACCGCCTCCGTCCAGTCCGTCCAGCGCGGATCGGGTCCGGCCGCAGGCTCCCAGGCCATCGCCGTACACACGTATCCCACCGCGAGACCGCTGCCGGGGTCGGCCATGCCCAGCCGGCCGCCCGCCCCCGCGTGCCCGAAGGAGCCCTCGCCCAGCATCGGCAGCCCCTTCCGGGGCAGCTCGAAGCCGAGCCCGAAGCGGGACCGGCCGGCCGGGTCCCCGCCGTCGAGCGGTGGCGGGGGCGGCACGTCGTCGCGCGGGGCGACCGCCCGTGCGAGCGCCGCCGGGGACAGCAGCCGCACTCCGTCCACCGGGCCGATCAGCGCGGCGTACATCCGGGACAGCGACCGGGCGTTGCCGATCCCACCGGCGCCGGGCAGCTCGGCCGCCCGGCCCTCGCGGGTCGCCAGACCCCGGACCGCCGCCGCCAGCTCCGCCTGCGAGGCCCGCAGCGCCGTCGCGAGCGGCGCGTCCGGGGCGAGCCCCAGCCCGGCGAGGAAGCCGGCGACCCGCTCCGGAGACGGATCGGGGCGTACGGAGAACTGCGGGGCGAACCGGTGCTCCTCCTCGGCCGGCAGCCCGATCCACAGGTCGAGCCCCAGCGGCGCCGCCACCTCGGAGGCGAAGAACGCCCCGATGCTCCGCCCGCTCACCCGGCGCACCACCTCGCCGACCAGATGGCCGTACGTCAGCGCGTGGTACAGGCACGCCGTGCCCGGCTCCCACACCGGCCGCATCGCCGCCAGGCCGGCCACCCGGGCGTCCCGGTCGAACAGCCCGGGCAGCCCGCACCCCGCCGGACCGGCCGAGAACGCGGGCAGCCCGGCCCGGTGCGTGAGGAGGCCGGCCACCGTCGTCCCGGCCTTCCCGGCGGCGGCGAACTCCGGCCAGTAGCGGGCCACGGGCGCGTCGAGGTCCAGGGCGCCCCGTTCGCTCAGCAGGTGGGCGCAGACCGCGACGAGCCCCTTGGTCACGGACATCAGCGCGCCGACCGAGTCCGTCCCGAAGTCCGGCGGACCGGTGGCCAGGTCGACCACCGGGCGGCCGTGGTGGTGGACGGCCAGCTGCGCGGCGCCCGGGTCGTCGGCGCAGCCGCGTACGAAGGCGTCGCGGACGGGCTCCCAGCCGGGCGCCACCCGGCCGGTGACCATCTCAGCCCTCCCGCTGTTCCGCGCGCGCCGCCACCTCGTCCGCCAGGGCGGGCAGGCTGTCGGGGGACAGCGGGCTCTGCGGGAACTCGCAGATCACGTCGAGCGGCACCCCGGCGAGGAACCGCAGCATCACGGGATCGGCGAGCGCGCCCGCGGACTCGTCCGTACGGGCCTTCGCGAACGCCTCCATCAGCAGCGGGCCGCCCACCGGGTGCTCGAACCACTCGGCGAGGGTGTTCCGGCCGGTCAGCCGCAGCCCCGAGGGGTCGCCCGCCACGTCGGTCTCCACCTGGGCGCGGATGTCGCGCGAGGAGGCGCCGGCCTCGAAGCGGTAGCGGCCGTCCTCGACCTTCCAGCCGCCCTCCCGCTCGCTGTAGTACGCCAGATCGTGCCGCGCCACCCGCACCGCCACCCCGGCACTCGCGCCCGGCTCCAGGAACACCGAGGCGAAGCCCCGCAGTTCGCGCACCGGCCGCAGGACGCGTGAACCGTCCGGCCCGGCCACGTACAGCTGCACGATCTCGCGCCCGGCCACCGGGCCGGTGTTGGTGACGGTCAGCGTGGCGAGGAAGCCGTCCCCGTCCTCCCGTACGGTCAGGTCCTCGTAGCCGAACGTCGTGTACGAAAGGCCGTGGCCGAACGGGAACGCGACCTCGCGGCGCTGCGCGTCGTACCCCCGGTACCCGACGAAGATCCCCTCGCCGTAGCGGGCCCTGCCCTCCTCGCCGGGGAACGTGAGGTGGCTCGGGGAGTCCTCCAGGCGCAGCGGGACGGTCTCCGTCAGCTTTCCGGACGGGTTGACCGCGCCGAACAGGACGCGGGCGAGCGCGCCGCCGCCCGCCTGGCCGAGCAGCCAGCCCTCCACGAGCGCCGGCACCCGGTCCTGCCAGGGCGCGGTGCGGACGACACCGCC
This sequence comes from Streptomyces sp. NBC_00726, assembly GCF_045161735.1. Lineage (NCBI taxonomy): Bacteria > Bacillati > Actinomycetota > Actinomycetes > Kitasatosporales > Streptomycetaceae > Streptomyces > Streptomyces sp. NBC_00726. Next base: position 5,819,724 of record NZ_CP108983.1, read on the forward strand.
GTTGGACAGCACCACGACCGTGCGCGGGTTGACGTCCACGACCCGCCGCAGCAGCTCGGTCTGGGCGGCGGGCAGGTCCAAGTGGTCGCGGTCGAAGCCCTCGGACTCGTCCTGCGCGGGCAGCCCGAGGAACAGCACCGCCGTGTCCGACGCCTCCGCCAGCCGCACCGCTTCGTCGGCCAGTTCGGCGTCCGGCGGCCCGTCCTCCGCGCCCGGCAGCGCGTACCCGGCGGCGAACCGCACCTCCGCGCCCGTCGCCAGCTCGCGCAGGCCGTCCAGCGGGACGTCGAGCCGGGTCGGGGTGACCTGCGAGCTGCCGGCGCCCTGGAAGCGGGGCGTACGGGCGAACTCCCCGATGACCGCCAGGCTGCCGCGCGCCGGGTCCAGCGGCAGCAGTGCGTCGTCGTTCCTCAGGAGCACCACGCACTGGTCGGCGGCCCGCCCGGCGATGCGGTGCGAGACGTCCGCGTCGAAGGTGCCGGGCGCCCCGGTTCCGCCGGTCGCGCGGTCGGCGAAGAGTGCGAGCCGTTCGACGGTCCGGTCGAGCACCGCCTCGTCCAGCGCGCCGGACTCCACGGCGGCGGCCACCTCGCGGTCCGTGTGCCCGCCCGGGCCCGGCATCTGGAGGTCGAGGCCGGCGCGGAGGGCGGCGACCCGGTCGCGTACCGCGCCCCAGTCGGAGACGACGATCCCGTCGAAGTCCCACTCGTCGCGCAGGATCTCGGTCAGCAGGCGGGTGTGCTGGGCCACCGGCACACCGTTGACGCCGTTGTAGGAGGCCATGACGGACCAGGGGTTGTCGCGGCGGACGACGCGTTCGAAGGCGCGCAGATAGATCTCGCGCAGCGGACGCTCGTCGATGTCGGCGCTCACCCGCATCCGGTCGGTCTCCTGGTTGTTGGCCGCGTAGTGCTTGAGCGACGCCCCGACCCCGGCGTTCTGGAGCCCGCGCACCATGGCGCCGCCCAGCTCCGAGGAGACCAGCGGGTCCTCGGAGAAGTATTCGAAGTTCCGGCCGCACAGCGGTGACCGCTTGATGTTGATGCCGGGACCGAGCACCACATGGACGCCGTGCGCCACCGCCTCGGCCGCGATGGCGGCGGCGACCTCCTCGGCCAGCTCCGGATTCCAGCTGGAGCCGAGCGCGACGGCGGGCGGGAAGCAGGTGGCGGGCGCCGCGCTGTGCAGGTCGAGCTGGCCGCCGTCGCCGGTCTCCCGGGGCAGCCGCAGCCCGTGCGGGCCGTCGGACATCCGGACGGCGGGCAGCCCCGCCGCCTCGGACCCCTCGCTGACGAAGTCCCCGGAACCGCTGGTCAGGGCGGCCTTCTCGGCGAGCGGGAGGGCGGTCGCGGGGGAGGGGCGGGGAGTGGATCGCTGAGTCATACGAATACCTGTCGGGCTTCCGTGAAGGGGGCGAGTGCCGGGCGCGAGGGGCGGGCCGTGGCCGTCCGGCGGAGCGAATCGGGGCAAGACGGCATGCGACCCAAAAACGTATGGTGATCGGTTTTCGCTGTCAAGGGTCCCCGCGCGCGGCGTGCGGGACCCCCTCGACCGGCCGGATTTCATTTCGGACGCGGCCCTTGACGGCTAGAAACCGATCACCGTACGGTTTTCGAGCTCGGGCGGTCCGCTCCGATGAGCTCCCTGCTGCCGACCGCCTCATCGGCCCCGCACTCCCATGAATCGCCCCGCACTCCCACGAATCGAGGAACGGTCATGTCGGTATCCGGTCGGTCGACCACCCCCGCGCTCCGAGTGACGGGCCACCCGGCCCGCGCCCCGCGCCTGGCCCTCGCGGCGGCGGCCGCCGCCGCACTGCTGGCGGCCGCCGCGACCCCCGGCGTCGCCGCCCCGGCGTCCGGCGAGCCCGTCCGGTACGTGGCGCTCGGCGACTCGTACAGCTCCGGGCTCGGCATCCCGCAGCAGACCGACACCGGCTGCGGCCGCTCCGACCGCAACTACCCGTCGCTGGTTGCGGCCGCGGTGGGCGCCGCGTCGTTCACCGACGTCACCTGCGCCGGGGCCGACACCACACACATGGCGGGGCCGCAGGACGCCGTGGCGCCCCAGCTCGACGCGCTGCGCCCCGACACCACCCTGGTCACCCTCGGTATCGGCGGCAACGACCTGGACCTGGCCGGGGTCATCACCCGGTGCGTCCTGGTCGGCTACCTCGCCCCGCACGGCTCGCCCTGCAAGACCAGCTTCACCCTGTTCGGCACGGACGAGATCGGCTCCCGGATCAACGCCACCGCGCCGAAGCTCGACGCGGTGCTCGACGCGATCCACGCCCGCTCGCCGCAGGCCCGGGTCCTCGTCGTCGGCTACCCGTCGCTGATGCCCGACGACGGCAGCGCCTGCCGTGCCACGGTCCCGCTCGCCGAAGGCGACTTCGGCTGGGTCCGGGACAAGGAGAAGCAGCTCGACGCGATGCTGGCGCAGCGGGCCGGGACGCGCGGTGCGGATTACGTCGACACCTACGGCCCGTCCGTCGGGCACGACGCCTGCCAGGCCGCGGGGGTGCGCTGGATCGAACCGGCCGACTCGGCCGAGGGCGCCGGCTTCCACCCGAACGCCTCCGGACACAGGAGCACGGCCGATGCCGTCCTCGCCGCCCTCGGTCACTGACGCCTCAGCCCCGTCCCTCCGCCGCCAGGCCGCAGCGGCGGAGGAAGGCGCGGACCTGCTCCGCCATGTCGACCGCGTCCGGGTCGAGGAGCCACTGCGTCTGGAGCCCGTCCATCAGGGCCAGCAGCTGCTGTGCCACGGCGGCCGGGTCCTCCCGGACATCCGCCGCCGCGAACAGCTCCGCGAGGAGGCCGGTCAGCTCGCGGCGCAGGACCTGGTAGCGCCGTACGAAGTAGGTGTGAGCGGGGTGGTCCGGATCGGACGCCTCCGCCGACAGCTTCGCGTACAGCGCGACCAGGCCCGGCGTCCGGGCATTGCGGTCGACCACGTCGAGCAGCAGGCGCAGCCGCTCGGCGGGCTCCGGCTCCGGTTCGCCCGGGGTGAGCACGCCGGGGAAGAGGCGGCGCGCGTCCAGCTCGTCGCGGCGGCTCAGCACGTCCAGGAGCAGGGCCTCCTTGCCGGGGAAGTGGTGCAGCACCCCGGCGTGGGTGAGCCCGGCGTGGGCGGCGATGTCGCGCAGCGAGACCGCGAGGAAGCCGGAGTGGGCGAACAGCTCGGCCGCGGAGTCCAGGACGCGGGCGCGGGTGCGCTCGCCCTTCGACAGCCGCCGGGGCGCCTCGGGCGCGGTCTCGGTCACTTCGGTCTCCTGCCGCGATCGGGTCTCGTCCAGCAGAACTTACCGGCTGGTTAATTCCACCGAGCAAAAACCTACCAAGTGGTTAATTCCGTGAGTAGGCTCACCGGCAATCTTCGCCGGGGCGGTGCCCCCGGCTCTCCAGACGGAGCGAAAGACATGAGCAGAACTGCCCGAACCGCGACGGTCGCCGCCTGCGTCGCGGCCTCGCTCGCCCTCGCCGGATGCGCCGGCGACAACGGCGGCACCGCGGGCGCCGGAGCGTCCACGCTGAACATCGCGACGATGACCCTCCCGCAGAGCCTGGACCCCGCTGTCGCCACCGGCAGCGCCCTGCCGTACTTCCAGGCGGTGTACGACACCCTCATCAAGCGCGAGCCCGACGGCACCTTCAGCCCGATGCTCGCCACGGAGTGGACGTACGACAAGAGCCGCACCGCGCTCGCGCTGACCCTGCGCGAGGATGTGAAGTTCGCCGACGGCACCGCCTTCGACGGCGCGGCGGTCAAGGCGAACCTGGAGCGCTTCCAGAAGGGCGGCGGCGCCTCCGCGAAGTGGCTGAACGACCTGGCGGCCGTCGACGTCACCGACGCGACCCACGTCACGCTGAAGCTCAAGCAGCCCAACCCGGCGATGGAGTTCTACCTCAGCGACGCGCCCGGCCTGATGGCGAACCCCGAGCAGTTCGCGAAGGGCGACAGCCTCAAGACCACCCCGGACGGCACCGGCCCCTACCGCCTCGACAAGACACGGACCACCGTCGGCACCAAGTGGTCCTACAGCCGCAACGCCGACTACTGGGGCGAGGAACTCCCGTACCAGAAAATCGACATCAGCTTCTTCGACAACGAGACCGCCATCACCAACGGCCTCAAGACCGGGCAGATCAACGCGGCGCTCCTCCAGACCGCCGACCAGCAGATCGCCATCGAGACCGACCCCGAGGTCAAGACGGAGAAGCAGGAGTTCGACTTCCAGGGGCTGCTGCTCTTCGACCGCGACGGCAAGATCACCCCCGCCCTGCGCGACCCGCGCGTGCGGCAGGCGCTCAACTACGCCGTCGACCGCGACACCATGCTCGACCGCATCCGCCAGAACCGCGGCCGTACCACCTCGCAGGTCTTCGGCCCCGAGACCCAGGCGTACGACAAGAAGCTGGACGGCTACTACGCGCACGACCCCGCCAAGGCCAAGTCCCTGCTCAGGCAGGCCGATTACGGAGACGGCTTCACACTGAAGCTGCCGCGCATCACGGCGATCGTCAACGACGCGCTCGCCGCCTCGCTCCAGTCCGACTTCAAGGCCATCGGCGTGAAGCTGGTCTGGGACACGCTCGACGGCGCCTCGGCCGTCCAGAAGGTGTTCAAGGACCGCCAGTACTCCGGCATGGTCATGAACATGGGCCAGTCCACCTCGGACTGGGCGGCGGCCGACGAGCTGGTCACCCCGGGCGCGTTCAACATGTTCGGCACCACGGACGAGGTGACGCGGAAGCTGCTGCCCGCGCTCAAGGCCGGCAGCGAGGCCGAGGCGAAGTCGGCCGCCCGCGAACTCAACCAACACCTGGTCGAGGAAGCCTGGTTCGTCCCCTTCTACCGGATGAGCTATCTGCACGTCTCGGACGGCACCGTGAAGATCGCGCCGCAGTCCGGCATGGCCGTCCCCTCGATCTACAACTACGCGCCCGCCAAGTAGCGCCCCGCGCCGACGGATACCGAGTGTCATGCTGAACTTCATCGCCCGCAGGATCGCCTCCGGAGCCCTGCTCCTGGTCGTGATCTCCTTCCTCACCTATCTGCTGCTGTCCGTCCCGCACATCGACGTGGGCCGGCAACTGCTCGGCGAGAGCGCGTCCCAGAGCGCCATCGACGCCAAGAACGCGTCGCTGGGCCTGGACGACCCGGTGCTCCAGCAGTACGGGAGCTGGCTCGCCCACGCCGTCCGGGGCGACCTCGGCACCTCCTGGTTCACGAGTGAGGACGTGGGCCGGGCCGTCGGCAACCGCCTCCCCGTCACGGCCAGCCTGATGCTCGGCGTCACCGCCGTCACCACGGTCCTCGCCTTCCTGCTCGGCGTGTGGGCCGGGGTGCGGCGCGGCGCCGCCGACCGCTTCGTGCAGGTGCTGGGCGTGGTGGGGTACGCCCTGCCGGGATTCCTGCTCACCCTCGTCCTGGTACTGGTCTTCGCGGTACGGCTCCGCTGGTTCCCGGCCATCGGCTACACCGGGTTCACCGACTCGCCCAGCGGCTGGCTCTCCACCATCACCCTGCCGGTGCTCTCCCTGTCGGTGGCCTCCGTCGCGGGGGTCTCGCAGCAGGTGCGGGGCGCCGTCATCGACGTCCTGCGGCAGGATTACGTACGCACCCTGCGCGCCCGCGGACTGCCCGCGTCCCGCATCGTGTTCAAGCACGTCCTGCGCAACGCCTCGGCGCCCGCGCTCTCCGTGCTCGGCATGCAGTTCGTCGGCCTGCTCGGCGGCGCCGTCCTCGTGGAGCAGATCTTCGGGCTCCCCGGCATCGGCTCCATGACCGTCACCTACACCACCCGCGGCGACATCCCCGTGATCATGGCGCTCGTCATGCTCACCGTCGTCGGCGTCGTCCTGATCAACCTCCTGGTCGACATCCTGATCGGCTGGCTCAACCCCAAGGCGAGGGTCGCATGAGTACCGGCCGCACCCTGCGCAGGGTCCTGCGCAACCCCCTCGGCGGGCTCTCCGCCGCCCTGCTCCTGATCGTCGTCGCGGCCGTGCTCCTCGCACCCGTGCTCGCCTCGCAGGACCCGGGCGCCTCGTCGCTGAGCGAGGCGTTCGCCGGGCCGAGCGGCGGGCACCCTCTCGGCATGGACTCGGCGGGGCGCGACATCCTCGCCCGGGTCCTTTACGGCGGCCGCAACACGCTGGGCGGCGCGCTGCTCGCCCTCGCCATCGCGCTGGTGCTCGGTGTGCCGGCGGGGCTCTACGCCGGATACCGGGGCGGCTGGTTCGACTCGGCCGCCAACTGGACGGTCAACCTCGTCATGGCCCTGCCCGCCATGGTCGTGCTGCTCGCCTCCCGCGCCATCCTCGGCCCGGACGTCCACGTGCTGATGATCGTGCTCGGCGTCCTGGTGGCGCCCAGCTTCTTCCGCCTGGTGCGCGGCATCGTCGCCAACGTCCGGGGCGAGTTGTACGTGGACGCCGCGAAGGTCTCCGGACTCTCCGACCCGCGCATCGTCGCCCGGCACGTCCTGACCGTCGTACGCGGCCCCATCATCATCCAGACCGCGCTGGTCGCCGGCATCGCGATCGCCCTCCAGGCCGGCCTGGAATTCCTCGGCGTCGGCAGCGGATCGTCGGCGACCTGGGGCGCCATGCTCAACGAGGCGTTCCAGAACATCCAGCGCGCGCCCCGGCTCATCCTCTGGCCCGGACTCGCCCTCGGCCTCACCAACTGCGCGCTCGTCCTGCTCGCCGGAGCCGTGCGCGACGCCCTGGAGGACCAGGCGCCCCGGCCCGCCCGCCGCCGGCGCACCGGGCCCGCCGCCGCCCCCGCCGAAGGGGCATCCACCGCCCCGCGCGCCGAACTGCTCTCCGTGCGCGGCCTCACCGTCGCCTACGCCCGGCCCGACGGCACCGACAAGGAGGTCGTGCACGGCGTCGACCTCGATGTGCGCCCCGGCGAAATCGTGGGCCTGGTCGGGGAGTCCGGCTCCGGGAAGACCCAGACCGCGTTTTCCGTGCTCGGCCTGCTGCCCGAGGGCGGCCGCGTCACGTGCGGCAGCATCACGGTCAACGGCCGCGAGACGGCGGGCCTGCGGGAACGCGACCACCGCGCGCTGCGCGGCCGCACCCTCGCGTACGTACCGCAGGAACCCATGAGCAATCTCGACCCCGCCTTCACCATCGGCAGCCAGCTCATCGAGCCCGTACGCCACCACCTCGGCCTCGGCCGCAAGGAAGCCGCCGACAAGGCACGCGAGTTGCTGCGGCTGGTCGAGATCCCCGACCCGGACCGCACCCTGCGCCTCTACCCGCACGAGATCTCCGGCGGCATGGCCCAGCGCGTCCTGATCGCCGGAGCCATGTCCTGCGACCCGGACCTCCTCATCGCCGACGAGCCCACCACCGCGCTCGACGTGCGCGTACAGGCCGAAGTGCTCGCCCTGCTGCGCCGGCTGCGGGACGAACGCGGCCTCGGCGTCCTCCTGGTCACCCACAACCTCGGGGTCGTCGCCGACCTCTGCGACCGGGTGGCCGTGATGAACGCCGGCCGCATCGTGGAGACCGGCACCACCGGACAGATCCTCGGCGCACCCCGCGACCCGTACACCCGCACCCTGCTCGCGGCCGTCCTGGACGACGCCCCGGCCCGCGCCCCCTGGCAGCCCCGAGAAGCAAGGACCGTCACCGCATGAAGACCCCCGACGCCGCGTCCGAAGCCGCCAGGCCCGAAGCCGCCGCGCCCGCCGACGCGGACGCCCTGCTCTCCGTGCGGGACCTGCGGGTCTCCTTCCCCGGCAAGGGGCGCCGCGCCCCGGAGACCGAGGTCCTCAAGGGCGTCGGCCTCTCCGTGCGGCCCGGGGAGACCCTGGGGCTGGTCGGCGAGTCCGGCTCCGGCAAGTCCACCATCGGGCGCGCGGTCCTCGGGCTCGTCCCGGTGCGCTCCGGCACGGTCACCTTCGACGGCGAGCGCGTCGAGCACGCCACCGCCCGTCGCCGCAGGGCCCTCAGCCGCGACCTCCAGGTCATCTTCCAGGACCCGTACACCTCCCTGAACCCGTCGCGCACCATCGGGGACACCCTCGCCGAACCGCTGATCGGGCAGGGCGCGGCGGCGCGGGAGGCCCGGGGGAGGGTCGCCGGGCTGCTGGACCGCGTCCAGCTGCCGTCCGACGCGGCGGACCGGCTGCCCCGGGAGTTCTCCGGGGGCCAGCGGCAGCGGGTCGCGATCGCCCGGGCGCTGGCGCTGCGGCCCCGGCTGGTCATCTGCGACGAGCCGGTGTCCGCGCTGGACCTGACGACCCAGCGCACGGTGCTCGACCTGCTCCTGGAGATCCAGGAGGAGACGGGGGTCGCGTACCTCTTCGTCTCCCACGACCTGGCCGTCGTCCGCTTCATGAGCCACCGTGTATCGGTCATCCACCGGGGCGAGATCGTGGAGACGGGCGACGCCGCGACGGTCACCTCCGCGCCGCGCCACGCCTACACACGCACCCTGCTGCTCGCCTCGCCGGTGGCGGACGTCGCCGGGCAGCGCAGCCGGCGCGCGGCGGCCGAGGCCGCGGCCCGAACGGGCTGACCTGCGGGGATACGGACGTGAACGGGGCGCTCACCGGGCGCCCCGTTGGCGTGTCCGAGGGCTCTTCGGGGCGGACCGCTATCGGCTACTCAGGGCACTTATCGCACTTTTCAGAGTGTTACGCGGCATTTATCCCATGCGTCATGGCATCTCTTAGGTCGATCGATTGATCAGTACGACAATCATCCCGGCTCGAAGGAGTTCAGCATGCGTATTTCCGCTTCCGTCCGTGCCCGCAGCGTCCGCGCGGGCACCGTCGCGGCCGCCGTGGCCGCGGCCGCCGCCGCCACGCTGGGCGGGGCGTCGGCCGCCTTCGCCGCCCCCGGCGACAGCGGTGACATCGACGTCCGCGCCGGCGGCTGGGCGGCGCGCGGCGGCGACGGCAACGAGGTCTGCAAGTTCGTTCTTCAGGCCGACAACTTCGGCGACATGCCGGCCGTGCCGTGGACCATCACCGCGCAGCCCCCGACCATCCCCCCGGGGGACACCCTCGCCAGCACCCTGCCCCTGGTGAACGGCTCGGCGCGCAGCCAGGAGTACCTGCTCCCCGAGGGCACGTACCAGCTGGTGTGGATCGTGCCGTCCGGCCCGAAGAACAAGGCGTTCAAGGTCAACTGCACCAAGCCCGCCGGTAACAACGGGTCCGCCAACAACGCCCAGCGCGGTTCCGCCGCTTCGGGCTCCGAGGCGGGCTACGAGCAGCCGTCCGGCGGCGTCCCCGCCGGTGGCGGCGGCGTCCCGGACATGGAGGGCGTCAGCTCCGAGAGCGACTCGAACGTCGGGACCACCGCCGCGCTGGCGGCCGGCGCCGTCGGAGCCGCCGGGCTGATCATGGTCCGCCGAGCCGCACGCCGCCGTGCCCGCAACGAGGCATAACCCGCGCAGAAGACGCCGACGGGGCCCGAGCCGGGCGTGTCGTCTCACGATGACCTTGTGCGTGACCTCCTCGCTGGTGACCGGCATCGTCTGGGCGAGTTCCGACTCGTCCGACGATGCGGTCGCCGCCGCCCACGGCAACGACGCCGCGGGCGGCGGCGACCGGCCGGTCCCGCACGCACCCCTGTCCCCGTCGCGGCCGGTGAAGGTCGCGGTGCCCGCGATCTTCATCGAGGCGCCGGTCACCGGCCTCGGACTCGACAAGAAGGGGCACCTCGGGGCCCCGCCCATGAGCAGGCCGAGGGAGGTGGGCTGGTACCGGGACGGGCCCTCGCCCGGCGAGCAGGGCACCTCGCTGATCGTCGGCCACCGCGACACGGAGACCGGACCGGCGATCTTCCTCAACCTCAACGCCCTGCACAAGGGCGACAAGGTCACCGTCACCCGGGCCGACAAGCGGAAAGCGGTCTTCACGGTCGACGCGGTCGAGACGTACACCAAGGACAAGTTCCCCGACGACAAGGTGTACGGCGGCACCGGCCGTCCGGAACTCCGCCTGATGACCTGCGGCGGGCGCTTCAACAAGAAGGACGGCTACGCGGCCAACGTCGTCGTCTTCGCCCACCTCACGTCGATGAAGAAGCTGTGACACCCCCGCACGTCCGGCACCCGCTCCTGCTACCCGGCGCCCCGACCGGCCCCGTCCGCCGGGCGCAGGGCCGCCGCACGGTAGTCGCGCGGAGCCATCCCGTACGCCGTCCGGAACGCCCGGCTGAACACGGTGGCGTCGGTGAAGCCCCATCGGGCGGCGACGGCCTGGATGGGCTGCCGGCGCAGCTCGGGGCGGGCCAGGTCCGTGCGGCAGCCGTCGAGCCGGCGGCGGCGGATCATCGCGGCGACGCTCTCGGGCTGGTCCCGGAAGAGCGCGTGCAGGCTCCGCAGCGACAGATGGTGGCGGGCGGCGATCAGGCTCGGGGACAGCCCGGGGTCACCGATGTGGTGGTCGATGAAGGCGCTGATCCGCCGCAGCAGCACATGCGTCCGCAGCTCGGCGGGGGCCCGCAGCGGGGACGAACCGATCCGGTCGGCCAGGCAGGACGCGGCCATGTCCACGGCCATCTCGCCCAGCACGCCGAGCTGTTGGGGCGAACAGCCGGCCCCCGTGGCGGCGAGGTTCGTCAGGAAACCGGCCAGGATCGCACCCATCCCCGTATCGCCCGGGACGCTCCGCGCGAGAATCCGGTCCACCCGCTGCGAGGGCAGCGGCATCCGGGCCTTCGGTATCTGGAGGACGATCACCTCGACGTCCCGCCCGTCCGTCCCCGAGCCGGACTCGTACGGGCGCGAGGTGTCCCACAACGCCATGCCGCCGGCGCCCAGTTCGGCCTCGCCGCCCTGCTGCGCGAACCACGCCGAGCCACGGGTCACCAGCGCCAGCTGGTACTGCTCCGGATCGCCCCGCCGGATCAGCGCCGGGGTCCTGCGCGACCGCAGCGGCCCATAGCTGAACCGTGCCAGCTGTACGGTCCCGAGCCCGAGCATCCCGCCCCGCGCGTCGAAGCCGCCTGGGTCCGCGGCGCGGAACTCCGTGGGAAGCAGGACGTCGGACACCACCTGCTGGAACCATTCGAACCGGTTGTCCGGCGCCATCTCGGCCGCCGCCATCTCCTGCCACACCGTCGGGCCCCCGTCAGATCGCGGCGGACCCCGCCGCTCCCGCCGGTGAACGCAGCACCAGCAACGTGATCTCGCTGGGCGCGAACACCCGGAACGGCGGGCCCCAGAAGCCGGTGCCCCGGCTGGTGTACAGCTGCGTGCGGTCACCGTGGCGGCTCAGCCCGGCGACGGCCGGCTGGTCGAGGCGGACCAGGTAGTGGAACGGCCAGATCTGACCGCCGTGGGTGTGGCCGGACAGCTGGAGGTCGACACCGCCCTCGGCGGCCCGGTCGATGAACTTCGGCTGGTGCGCCAGGAGCAGCACCGGCAGCTCCGGATCGGCGCCGTCCAGCGCCCCCGCGAGGTGCGCCCGGTGACCGGCCAGACCGGAGGACTCGGCGGTGACGTCGTCCACCCCGGCCACCACGAGGGTGTCGCCGCCGCGTTCGAGCAGCACATGGCGGTTGCGCAGCGGCTGCCAGCCCAGCTCGTCCATCAGGTCCACCCAGCCCTGCGCCTCGCTGTAGTACTCGTGGTTCCCGGTGACGTAGACGCGGGCGTGGGCGGCGCGCACCGTGCCGAGCGGGGCGGCCTGGGCGCGGCGGCGGTCGGCGGTGCCGTCGGCGATGTCACCGGTGTGGCAGACCAGGTCCGCCTCCAGCGCGTTGACCTCCGCGCAGACCCGCTCCGACCAGCGGGCCCGGTCCAGCGGCCCGTAGTGCGTGTCGGTGATGAGGGCGACCCGCGTCCCGTCCAGCCCCGGCCCCAGGCGCGGCAGTTGTACGTCGACCCGGCGCACCCTCGGCACCCGGCGCGCCTCGGCGTAACCCCAGCCGAGCAGGGCGGCGGCGGCCCCGAGCACCGACCAGGTGACGATCCTGGCCCGGTCCTGCCCGTCGCCGGTCCCGGCCAGGGTCAGGGCGAGCCGCAGCAGGACCCCGAGCAGCACGGACCAGGTGAACAGCACCCAGATGGAGCCGAGCATGCTGTCCCCGAGGATCGCCGCCCGGTCCTGCTGCCGCTTGCCGTGCCCCCGCACCATCGCCACCGGCATGGTGACGAGGCCGAGCGCGAAGAGACAGGTGGCGCCCGCTGTGACGGGGAGCGGCCAGTGCTGCCCGGTGTACAGCAGCACCCAGCACGGCACGGCCCAGAGCAGGACCGGGGCGACCAGGGGGACGTAACGCATCAGGCGCCGCACCCGGCCGGGCGGGGCCGCCGCCCCGCCGTCCGCGGACCGGGCCTCGCTGGTGTCGGTCACGTTTCCTCCTCGGACGGCCGGAATGCCGCCGGGCACTGTACCCGGTCGCCCCCGAAGCCCCGGAGACGGCCACCGCCCTCGGGAAGCCCCTAGCCCCGGGAGAGCGCGACGGCCGGCCGGGAGGGTGCGGCGGTCAGGCGGAGGCCGACCTCGATCAGGGTCCAGCCGAGCACGGTGCGCAGGGGGCGGGGGACCCGGGCGGACCGGGCGAGGCGGAATTCGTCGGCCTCGGCGTGGAGCTCGGCGGCGCGGACGTGGTGCAGGGCGAGGTGGGTCTGGGCATGCATGGGCGGTTCTCCTTTACTCGGTGGTGAGGGGGAACGCATGGGTGTGGACGCGTACGCGGGCGCTGTCGCTCTGGTCCTCGTCGGTGATCCGGTCGCGGTACTCGTCGATGAGCGCGTGCATCTTCTCGACGAGCTCTCCGGCGAGCCCGGGCGTCAGCCGCAGGGTCGCGCTGCTCATGTCCCAGCTGCGGTTCCACTCCTCGGGCCAGCCGCTGCGTTCACCGAGCCAGGCCGACAGCTCCCGGGCCTGGGTGAGCGCGACCTCGTGCAGATACATCTCGGCGGCGCCGCGCACCTCCGGGCTGGAGTGGTCGAGCAGGGAGTCGTCGAAGCTCAGCCCCTGGGTCGCCGCCTGCCACCAGCGCTCCCGCCCCTTGCCGTGCTCGGGGGCGTCCTTGATGAAGCCGTGCGCCGCGAGCTGCCGCAGGTGGTAGCTGGTGGCCCCGCTCGACTCACCCAGTTTCGCGGCGAGCTGGGAAGCGGTGGCCGGTCCGTCGAAGCGCAGTGCGTCGAGCAGCTGCATGCGCAGCGGATGGGCGAGCCCCCGCAAGGAGCGGGCGTCGAGATTGCGGATCGGTCCGTCCGGCTGTTCTTCCATGGCCTCAACGTTAGCCATGCAAAGACTCTGTTGCAAGGGTTTCTTTGCAACAGAGTCTTTGCATCGGTTCCTCCGGGCCGCGGCGAGAACCCGCCCATGGACGCTGTCCCGCTACGTGAGAGGGTCGAGGGCGTGAGTGAGACACCACCGAACACCCTGCAATACCGCTTCGACGGCCCCGAGGACGCGCCGGTCCTGGTCATCGGCCCCTCACTGGGTACCACATGGCACATGTGGGACCGCCAGATACCCGAGCTCGTCCGGCACTGGAGAGTCTTCCGGTACGACCTCCCCGGGCACGGCGGCGCCCCCGCCCGGCCCGCGACCACCGTGGCGGAGCTGGGGGACCGGCTCCTCGCGACGCTCGACGGGGTCGGGGTGCAGCGCTTCGGGTACGTGGGGTGCTCCATCGGCGGCGCGATCGGCGCGGACCTGGCGCTGCGGCACCCGCACCGGGTGGCCGCGCTCGCCCTGGTGGCGTCCTCCGCCCGCTTCGGCAGCGCCGACGAGTTCCGGCAGCGCGGCGTCATCGTCCGTACGAACGGCCTGGAGCCCATGGCGCGCACCGCGCCCGAGCGCTGGTTCACGCCCGCCTTCGCCGCCGCGCAGCCCGCCATCGTGGAGTGGGCCGTCCAGATGGTGCGCACCACCGACCCGGGGTGCTACATCGCCGCCTGCGAGGCCCTGGCCGCATTCGACGTCCGTACGGAACTGAGCCGCATCCCCGTCCCCACCCTCGTCGTGGTCGGGGCGGAGGACCGGGTGACCGGGCCCGGTGACGCGCGCACCCTGGTCGCCGGAATCCCGGACGCCCGGCTCGCGCTGGTGCCCGGCGCCTCGCACCTCGCGCCCGTCGAGCAGCCCGGGGCGGTCACCGATCTCCTGCTCACCCACTTCTCGACCGCCTGGCAGGACACCCAGGCGGCCATCCCGATGCCCGAATCCGTGCCCCGGCTCTCCGCCCCCGTCCAGCCCGTCGCGGAGATCGCCCCCGCCGGACCGGCCCCCGAGGCCGCGGCCGGCGGGCGTCCCGACCCGTACGCGCCGGGCATGCGGCTGCGGCGCGAGGTGCTGGGCGACGCACAGGTGGACGGAGCCCTGGCGGCCGCCGACGCCTTCACCGAGGACTTCCAGGAGCTGGTCACCCGGTACGCCTGGGGCGAGGTGTGGAGCAGGGAGGGGCTTGACCGGCGCACCCGCTCCACCGTCACGCTCACCGCGCTCGTCGCCTCCGGGCGGATGGAGAGCCTGGCCGCGCACACCAGGGCCGCCCTGCGCAACGGCCTCACGCCCACCGAGATCCGGGAGGTGCTGATGCAGACCGCCGTGTACTGCGGGGTCCCGGCCGCGAGCGCCGCCTTCACGATCGCGCAGTCGGTGATTCGGGCGGAAACGACACCGCCCGCGTAGCAGGATGGGCATATGAGCAGCCACGCCGGGAACGCCGCGCCGACCCTGACCAAGCAGTCGCACTCCTGCATCCGCCTGGAGAAGGACGGGCGCACGCTCGTCATCGACCCGGGCGGCTTCTCGGAGGGTGACGCGGCGATCGGCGCCGAGGCGATCCTCGTGACGCACGAGCACCCCGACCACTTCGACGAGGGGCGCATCCGGGCCGGTCTCGAAGCCGACCCGGCCGCCCGGGTCTGGACCCTGCGCAGTGTCGCGGAGCGGCTGAGCCCGGCCTTCCCGGGCCGCGTCCACACGGTCGGCCACGGCGACACCTTCTCGGCCGCCGGATTCGACATCGAGGTGCACGGCGAACTGCACGCGGTGATCCACCCGGACATCCCGCGCATCACCAACATCGGCTTCCTGGCCGACGGACAGGTCTTCCACCCCGGCGACGCCCTGACCGTCCCCGGCCGGGCCGTCGACACGCTCCTGCTCCCGGTGATGGCCCCCTGGAACAAGATCTCCGAAGTGATCGACTACGTGCGCGAGGTGAAGCCGCGCCGCGCGATCGACATCCACGACGCGCTCCTCACCGACCTGGCCCGCCCGATCTACGACCGCCAGATCGGCGAGCTGGGCGGCTCCGACCACGGCCGGATGGCACCGGGCGACTCGACGGGCCTGTGACGGCCACCGCTCCGGCTGCTGTCAGTGGCAGGCGTTAGGTTTACGTACATGCGCATCGCCACCTGGAACGTCAACTCGATCACCGCCCGCCTGCCGAGGCTGCTGGCCTGGCTGGAGAGCAGCGGCACCGACGTGCTGTGCCTCCAGGAGACCAAGTGCACCGCCGAGCAGTTCCCCGCCGAAGCGCTCCGCGAGGCCGGCTACGACTCCGCGGTCAACGCCAACGGGCGGTGGAACGGAGTCGCGCTGATCTCCCGCGCCGGCCTCTCCGACATCGTCCTCGGCCTTCCCGAGGGACCGGCCTACGAGGACGCGCAGGAGCCCCGCGCGATCAGCGCCACCTGCGGCCCGGTGCGCCTCTGGTCGGTGTACGTGCCCAACGGCCGCGAGGTCGCCCACGAGCACTACGCGTACAAGCTGCGCTGGCTGGAGGCGCTGCGCAAGGCGGTGGCCGCCGACGCCGCGGGGGCGGCCCCCTTCGCCGTGCTCGGCGACTTCAACGTGGCCCCGACCGATGAGGACGTCTGGGACCCGGCCCTCTTCGAGGGCGCCACGCATGTCACACCCGCCGAGCGCGAAGCCCTGGCCGCCCTGCGCGCCGAGGGCCTGTCCGACGTCATGCCCCGCCCCCTGAAGTACGACCGCCCGTACACCTTCTGGGACTACCGCGAGCTGCGCTTCCCGAAGAACAGGGGCATGCGCATCGACCTCGTCTACGGCAACGACCCCTTCACCACCGCGGTGAAGGACAGCTACGTGGACCGCGAGGAGCGCAAGGGCAAGGGCGCATCCGACCACGCCCCCGTGGTGGTCGACCTCGATCTCTGAGCGGGCCCGGCGCCGCGCGCCCTGTGGTGCGCGGGCGCGCGGGGGTGCGATGGTGAGTGGTATGAACATCCCTTTCTTGGACAACTGGCGTAAGCGTCACGACGGGACGCGGAGGACGGGCCTCGCGGGCGCCGTCGACGCCGATCCGGAGGGCGTGGCAGAGCTGCTCGCCGAATGCGAGCTGCTCCGGGTCCGGGTGGGGGAGCGCGGTATCGAACTGGACGACAGCCCCGCCTCGTTGACGGCTCTCGACCAGCTGGTGCCGCGCTGGCGCGACGACCCGGAGGAGCTGCCCTGGCTGGGCAACGACGCCGGGCTCTACCTCGGCACGGTCCTGGTGCGCAATGTCGCCGGGGCGCACTGGCACATCTGGCCGAGCGGCCAGCCCGTCGTGCGGCTCGCCTCCGGCCGCGAGATCGATGTGGTGGAGGCGGGTCTCGACTGGGCGATGTCCGGCAGCCCCGAACTGTCCCAGGTGTACGCGGAGTCCGCCGAGGGCTGACCGCCGCGCGACGGACCGTGCGAAGCGATAAGAATCCTTTTGCCCCATTGGTGCGTGTCGGTCGGGAAGTCCCTTGCCGGGCTGGTTAGTTTGCGCTGACCTCGACCGAGCGACAAGTGGGTAGGGCAGCGTATGGCCGTCGATCCGTTGATCGAGCTGCGAGACGTCAACAAGTTCTACGGAAAGTTGCACGTACTCCAGGACATCAATCTCACCGTCGGCCGCGGGGAGGTGGTGGTGGTCATCGGCCCGTCCGGCTCCGGGAAGTCGACGCTCTGCCGGACGATCAACCGGCTGGAGACCATCGAGTCGGGCCGCATCACCATCGACGGCAGACCGCTCCCCTCGGAGGGCCGGGGCCTGGCCCAGCTGAGGGCCGAAGTCGGCATGGTCTTCCAGTCGTTCAACCTCTTCGCGCACAAGACCGTCCTCGCCAACGTCTCCCTCGCCCAGGTCAAGGTGCGCAAGCGGAAGAAGGACGAGGCGGACCAGCGCTCCCGCGAACTCCTGGACCGGGTCGGGCTCGGCGCGCACGCCGACAAGTTCCCCGCCCAGCTCTCCGGCGGGCAGCAGCAGCGCGTCGCCATCGCCCGCGCCCTCGCCATGGACCCCAAGGCGCTCCTGTTCGACGAGCCGACCTCGGCGCTCGACCCGGAGATGATCAACGAAGTCCTCGAAGTGATGCGGCAGCTCGCCCGCGAGGGCATGACCATGGTCGTCGTCACCCATGAGATGGGCTTCGCCCGCTCCGCCGCCAACCGGGTCGTCTTCATGGCCGACGGCTGCGTCGTGGAGGACCGCACCCCGGAGGACTTCTTCACAGCCCCGGAGAGCGACCGGGCCAAGGACTTCCTGTCCAAGATCCTCAAGCACTGACGGGAGGCCCTGAGTTGCGTACGAGGAAACTGCTGGCCGCCTGTGCCGGCCTCCTGCTCGCCCTCTTCGCCGCCGGCTGCGGCAAGGACGGCAGCCCCCCGGTCAAGGGCCCGAAGGCCGACCAACTGCCCGTCTACCAGGTCGACAAGGGCTTCGAACTGCCCGGCTCCCGGACCTGGCGGAACGCGAAGAAGCGCGGCTACCTCCGGGTGGGCGCCAAGGAGGACCAGCCCTACCTGGGCGAGAAGGACCCGGCCACCGGCGTCTACTCCGGCTTCGACATCGAGATCGCCCGCATGATGTCCGCCTCGCTGGGCTTCGACCCGAAGACGATCCGCTTCAGGACGATCGCCTCCGCCAACCGCGAGACCGCCCTCCAGAACGGCCAGATCGACTACTACGTCGGCACCTACACCATCAACGACATGCGCAAGAAGCTCGTCGGCTTCGCCGGGCCCTACTACATGGCCGGCCAGGGGCTCCTGGTGCGCACCGACGAGGACGACATCCACGGCCCGCAGGACCTGGCCGGCAAGACGGTCTGCTCGGCCGCGGGCTCGACCCCGTACCAGCGGATCGCCGCCGACTACCCGAAGGCGAAGCTGGTCGCGTACGACACGTACTCGATCTGTGTCGACAACCTGCTGACGTTCCAGGTCGACGTCGTCACCACCGACGACGCGATCCTGCTCGGCTTCGCCGCCAAGGCGCCCGACGAGATGAAGGTCGTCGGCAAACCGTTCTCCGAGGAGCCGTACGGCATCGGGGTCCCGCGCAGCGACAACGCCCTGCGCTTCGCGCTGAACGACGCACTGGAGGCCAACGAGAGGAACGGCAACTGGAAGAAGGCGTTCGAAGCGACCCTCGGCCTGTCGGGCACCCCCGCGCCCGAGCCGCCGCCCATCGACCGCTACCCGGCGAACTGAGAGGACGGCCCACCCTCATGGACGTACTCACCGACAACTTCTCGCTCTACGGCAAGGGTTTCCTCGGCACCGTCGAACTCACCGTCTACGCCTCGGTCCTGGCGCTGGTCCTCGGCTTCGTCATGGCCTCGTTCCGGGTGGCGCCCGTCGGCTCGCTCCGGGTGTTCGGCACCGTCTGGGTGACGGTCCTGCGCAACACCCCGCTGACCCTGCTCTTCTTCGCCGTGCTCCTCGGCCTGCCGCGCTTCGGGCTCGTCCTGCCGTTCAACGTGTTCGCGGTCCTCGCGCTGGGGTGCTACACCTCCGCGTTCATCTGCGAGGTGCTGCGCTCCGGCATCAACACCGTGCCCACCGGGCAGGGCGAGGCGGCCCGCAGCCTCGGGATGACCTTCGGGCAGAGCCTCGGGTCCATCGTGCTGCCGCAGGCGTTCCGCTCGGTGATCCCGCCGATCGGCTCGACGCTCATCGCGCTCGCCAAGAACTCGGCGATCGCCGGGGCGTTCAGCGTCACCGAACTCCTCGGCACCTACAAGACCCTCAACGAGCTGGGATACAGCATCATCTGGACCTTCGTGTGGATCGCCGTGGGATACCTGATCATCACCCTCGCCATCAGCGCGCTCTTCCACGTCATGGAAAAGCGCTGGGGAGTCGCCCGATGACCACCCGCACCGCACCCACCGCCAACGCCCTGTACGACATCCCGGGGCCGCACACCCGTAAACGGCACCGCCTCTACGGCATCGTGTCGACGGTCCTCATCCTCGCGCTGATCGGCTGGGTGATCTATCTCCTCTTCGACACCGACCAGTTCACCGCCGCCAAGTGGACGCCCTTCGAATACAAGGGCATCCAGGAACTTCTGCTGCGCGGACTCGGCAACACCCTCAAGGCGTTCGCGTACGCCGCCGTGCTCTCGCTGGCCCTCGGTGCCGTCCTCGCGGTCGGGCGGCTGTCCGAACACCGCCCGGTGCGCTGGGTGGCGACGATCCTCGTCGAGTTCTTCCGCGCCATGCCCGTGCTGGTGATGATCTTCTTCATCTTCGTGGCGCTGAAGGTGCAGCCGCTGCCCGCGCTGGTCGCCGGACTGACGCTCTACAACGGCTCGGTGCTCGCCGAGGTGTTCCGTACCGGCATCAACTCCGTGGAGCGCGGCCAGCGCGAGGCCGCGTACGCGCTGGGCATGCGGAAGACACAGGTCACCACCTTCGTCCTGGCACCGCAGGCGATCCGCGCGATGCTGCCCACCATCATCAGCCAGCTGGTGGTGGCCCTGAAGGACACCTCGCTCGGCTACCTCATCACGTACGAGGAATTCCTCCACGCGGGCAAGCTCATCGCCTCCAATCTGGACTACGATCTGCCTTTCATCCCCGTGGTGATGGTGATCTCACCGATCTACATCGGGATGTGCATGCTGCTCTCCTGGTTCGCCACCTGGGTGGCGAGGCGGCAACGGCGCAATCCGAAGACGGAGGCGGTGGGCGTCGGACCGGCACAGCCCGGCACGCTGATGCCGGGAGGGCGGTAGACGGACGGGAGCGGGGTCCGCCCGGCAGCAGCCGGTGATCACTTCTCGCACGCGGGAAGAAGGTCAGCTGCACGCCGGCGGACCGGTCAGCCGAGGGCGCTCCTCGTCTGCCACTCGTGCCACGAGACGTTCCACGCCCCGTAGCCGTTGCCCTCCGCGACCGTGCCCTTGGTCTCCGCGCCCGTGATCTCGAACGGGTCGCCGACGCGGGCCTGCCGGTAGAGGGCTGCGGCGTCCGCGTCGCTCATCCCGACACATCCCGAACTGTGGTTGGCCCGCCCGAAGTACGCCGCGTTCCACGGCGCCGCGTGGGCGTACATGCCCGACCAGGTCAGCCGCATCGAGTAGTCGACCATCTTGTCGTACGTGTGGCCCAGGCCCACCGTCTCGGAGCGCATGTTGATCGTGCCCTCCTTCGCCATCAGCACGGCCGTCCCCCGCCACGACCGCTTGTCGCCGCCCGGAGTGCCGCCGGACACCGGCACGTCCATGACCGTACGCCCGTCCCGCTTCAGCGCCAGCCGGTGCCGGTCCAGGTCCACCCGCACCACCTGGCTCGCGCCCACCGTGAACGTCGTCGCGTAGTCCCGCACGAAGAAGCCGCCCCCGGGACCCGAGTCGACGCCGTTCAGTTCGGCGTCGAGCGTGATGCGCGTACCGGACTTCCAGTACTCCTTGGGGCGCCAGTCGACGCGGTCGCGGCCCGAGTAGTCGCGCAGCCAGCCCCAGGAGCCCTCGGTGTGGTTCGAGGTCGACACCTTGAGGGCCCTCTCGACGGCCGCCTTGTCCTTGACCGGGTTGTCGAACACGATCGACAGCGGCTGCGCGATGCCCACCGTGGTGTTCTTGCCGGGCGCGAGGCTCAGCTTGTTCACCTGGTCCGCCGCCTTCGTCGTGAACGAGGCCGTGTCACTGCCGCCCGAGGTGTCGCGCGCCTCCACGCGGTACGCGGTGCCGGGCGCCGCCACCCGGTCGGACGTCCAGGTCCGCCCGTCGGCGGAGATCCGGCCGCCGAGCGCGCCGCCCTCCCCGGCCGAAACGGTCACCTCACGCAGCTTCCCGGCCGCCAGGGTCACCGTCACCGGCTTCCCCGCGGCGGCCGATGTGCCGCGCAGGCTGACCGAGATGGAGGCCGGGGCCGCCTTCGAGGGGGCGGCGCCACCGTTCTTCCCCGACGCGGCGGCACCGCCCGAACAGGCCGTGAGGGTCACGCCGAGCACCGCGCAGCCGGCGATCAGCGCGAGCCGG
Organism: Streptomyces sp. NBC_00726; assembly: GCF_045161735.1. Lineage (NCBI taxonomy): Bacteria > Bacillati > Actinomycetota > Actinomycetes > Kitasatosporales > Streptomycetaceae > Streptomyces > Streptomyces sp. NBC_00726. The sequence continues at coordinate 5,840,936 of NZ_CP108983.1, forward strand.
GCGGGGCGCCGCGAGCGCGCCGGTATCAGGAATGCGGGATTCAACGGAATTACCTCCAGGGCCGTACTCGGTCATCGGTGAAGAGGAACGCACCGGAGCCTAAGTTCCGTAAATCCGTGGAAAAGCGGGAATTCCCCGTGTGACGGGAAGCGCAGCGCAACGGTCATCGTCCGGTCACATTCGGCGCGCGGACCCGTCACGGACCGCTGTGAGCATCCTGTGCAGCCCCGCCGGGCAGACCGCGGGGCCCACAAGGGGAGGGCCACCGACATGTCAGCGCTGCTCGCGACCGGAGACCGCCGCAGGGAACGGGACCTGCGCGTCCACGGCCTCACCGCCGACGAGCACCGGGCCCACCTGGCCACCCGGGCCGGCGCCAGCTTCCTCCAGCACCCCTCCTGGGCCGGGGTGAAAGAGGGCTGGTCCTCGGAAAGCCTCGGCTGGCACGACGACGACGGCGTCCTGAACGGCAGCGCACTCGTCCTCTACCGGCAATTCCCGGGCACCCGGAAATACTTCGCCTATCTTCCGGAGGGCCCGGCGGCCGACTGGGCCGACCCCGGAATGGACCGCTGGCTGCGCCCCCTGCTCGCCCATCTGCGCGCGGCCGGGGCGTTCGCCGTCCGCATCGGGCCCGGCCCCGCCTACCGCCGTTGGACCGGCGCCCGCCTCAAGGCCGCCACCGGCCCGGGGCGCACCGTCGGCGACGTCCTGGCGAGCGAGGTCGACCCGCTCGGCGCCGCCGTGGCCGACCGGCTGCGGGCGCGCGGCTGGCGGCGCTGCGGCGGGGACGGCGACGACGCGGACGCCCAGCCCCGGTACGTCTTCCGGGTGCCGCTCGCCGGACGCACCGCCGACGACCTGTGGTCCGGGCTCAACCAGGAATGGCGCCGCAACGTCCGCCGCGCGCAGCGGGCCGGGGTGCGGGTCGTGACCGGGAGCGCCGCCGAACTGCCCGAGTTCCACCGGCTGCTGAGGATCACCGAGGAGCGCGACGGCTTCCGGCTCGGCCGCTCGCTCGGCTACTACCAGCGCCAGTACGCGGTGCTCAACGCCGAGCGGCCCGGCCGGATGAAGCTCTGCCTCGCCGTGCACGACGGAGAGATCCTGGCCGCCCACACCATGATCAGCACCGGCCGCCGGGTCTGGTACCAGACGGGCGCCTCCGCCGACCACCGCCGCGAGGTCCGCCCCAGCAACGCGCTCCAGTGGCGGATGATGTGCGACGCCCTCGCCGGTGGCGCCGAGGTGTACGACATGCGCGGGGTATCCTCCACCCTCGACCCCCACGACCGGCCCTTCGGGCTGCTGCGCTGGAAGCTGGGCACCGGCGGGGAGGTCGTGGAGACCCTCGGAGAGTGGGAGACATCGGTGGGCGGAGCCGCCAACAACACGCTGTACCGGGCGTTCCAGGCGTACCTGGCACGCCGGTGACGGCCGCCGGCACCGCACCGGAGGCGGCCGCCCCCGAGGCGGAGAGCGGCGCGCGCGGCTCCGGCTCGGTGCTGCGCAGCGGCGCCGTGATGGCCGCCGGGTCCGTCGTCTCCCGGGCCACCGGGTTCATACGCTCGGCGGTCGTCGTCGCCGCGCTCGGCACCGGACTGCGGGCCGACGGGTACGCCGTCGCCAACACCGTGCCCAACATCCTCTACATGCTGCTCATCGGCGGCGCCCTCAACGCGGTCTTCGTCCCCGAACTCGTCCGCGCCGCCAGGGAACACGGCGACGGCGGGGCCGCGTACACCGACCGCCTGCTCACCCTGTGCACCGTGGGCCTGCTCGCCCTCACCGCGCTCGCCGTCCTCGGCGCACCGCTGATCATCCACGTGTACGCCCCCACCTACGACGGCGACCAGGCCGAACTCACCATCGCCCTGGCCCGCTACTGCCTGCCGCAGATCCTCTTCTACGGCCTGTTCACGCTCCTCGGCCAAGTCCTCAACGCCCGCGACCGGTTCGGCGCGATGATGTGGACGCCGGTCCTCAACAACCTCGTGATCATCGCCGTGTTCGGGCTCTACCTCTGGACGGCGGCCAACTCCGACGGCGCCCTCACCGCCGCGCAGGCGCAGTGGCTGGGCTGGGGCACCACGGCGGGCATCGCCGTGCAGAGCCTCGCCCTGGTGCCCTCGCTGCGCGCCGCGAAGTTCCGCTGGCGGCCCCGGTTCGACTGGCGCGGCAGCGGACTGACCCGGCCGCTGCGCGCCGCCGGCTGGCTCGTCATGCTCGTCCTCACCAACCAGGCCGCCTACTGGGTGATCACCCGGCTCGCCACCGCGAGCGGCCAGCACGCGGCGGACCAGCACCTCGCGGGCGGTGCCGGCTACACCGCGTACAGCTACGCCTACCAGCTCTGGGTCGTCCCGCAGGGCATCGTGACCGTCAGCCTCGTCACCGCGCTGATGCCGCGCATGAGCCGGGCGGCGGCCGGCGGCGACCTCGCCGGGGTGCGGCGCGACCTCTCGTACGCGCTGCGCACCTCCGCCGCCGTGGTGGTCCCGGCCGCCGCGCTCCTCCTGGCGCTCGCGCCCTGGGTGATGGGCTCGGTCTTCGGCTACGGGCGCACCGGCCCGGCGGACATCACGGTGATGGCGGGCATGATGGCCGCGTTCGCCCCCGGGCTCATCGCCTTCTCCGGGCAGTACGTGCTCTCGCGCGGGTTCTACGCGATGAGCGACACCCGCACCCCGTTCCTGCTGAACCTGGTCATCGCGGCCCTCAACGCGGGGCTCTCGGTCGCCGCCTATCTGACGCTGCCCGCGCGCTGGGCGGTGACCGGCATGGCGGGCGCGTACTCCGTCGCCCTGCTCACCGGCTTCGCCGTCACCGCGTATGTGCTGCACCGCAGGCTCTCCCCGCGCGGTGCGCCGCGCCCCTCGCTCGGCCGCTCGCCAGGGGCGCGGGCGCATGTGCGGCTGGTGGCCGCCTGTGTGCCGGCCGGTGCGCTGGCGTACGGGGCGGCCCGCGCCGTCGACACGGAGGGCTCGGGGCTCGGGGACTTCGGCGCGCTCGGTGCCGGGACCGCCGTCCTCGCGCTGGTCGTGGCGGGGCTGGCCCGGCCGCTGCGGCTCACCGAGGTGAGCGGTGCGCTGAACGCCGCCCGGGGCCGGCTGCGGCGCGGCTGAACCGGCCCGCCCCGCACGCCTGTTCGCATCCATTCCTTGACCGCTGGGATTTTGACGCCATGCCTCGCGTGCTCCTCATAGAAGACGACCCCTCGGTACGCGAAGGGGTCGAGCTGGGCCTGCGCAGGCGCGGCCACGAGCTGCGGGCCGTCGGCACCGGCGAAGCCGGACTCGCCGCGCTCGGCGACTTCCGGCCGGACCTGGTCCTCCTCGACCTGATGCTGCCCGGCATGAACGGCGTCCAGGTCTGCCGCCGCATCCGCGAGACCAGCCAGCTCCCCGTGATCATGCTGACCGCGCGCGGCGACGACTTCGACGTCGTCGTGGGCCTGGAGGCCGGCGCCGACGACTACATCGTCAAGCCCGCCCGTACCGAGGTCATCGAGGCCCGCATCCGCGCCGTGCTGCGCCGCCTCGCCGTCCCCGCCGGGCGCGGCGGCACCGAGTCGCACGGCGAACTGGCCGTCGACCGCGCCGGCCTCGCCGTCGCCAAGGCCGGCGAACGGCTGCTCCTTGCCCCCTCCGAACTGAAACTCCTGCTCCACCTCTCGGCCTCGCCGGAACAGGTCTTCAGCCGCCAGCAGCTCCTGGAACACGTATGGGAGCACAGCTACCACGGCGACGCCCGCCTGGTCGACGCCTGCGTCCGCCGCCTCCGCCAGAAGATCGAGGACGTCCCGGGCAGCCCCCGCTACATCCAGACGGTGAGAGGCTTCGGCTACCGCTTCGGACCGCTTACGTGAAACTGTTTGCCGCCCGCCTCGGCCTGCGCACCCGGCTGATCGCGGCGTTCCTGTTCGTCGCGGCCGTCAGTGCCGCCACCACCGCCGCGCTCACCTACCGTGAGGCCCGCTCCGCGATCCTCCAGCAGGCGCAGGACTCCGCCGTCGACCAGTTCCGCGACCGGGTCGGCGACCAGTCCGTCAGCCTGCCCATCGACGGCGAGCAGCTGCGCCAGGTCTGCCTGGGGCTGGCCCGGGCGGGCGGCGGGCGCGGCTGGACCGTGTTCGCCGAGTACGGGAAGCTGCGGGCCTCCTCCTCGGACCGGTCCTCGTCCGGGGTGATCACCGCCGAGCTGCGCACCGCCACCCGCGACAGCACCCACGGCTCGTTCCAGCGCGTCGTCAAGGACGGCAGGCCCTGGCTGACCGTCGGCATGCCCGCGCTCTTCGACCGGGGCGACGGCAGACAGCCCACCGGCCTCGTCCTCTATGCCGTGATGCCGCTGTCCACCGAGGAGGCCAACGTGGCCGCCATGGTCACCGCCGCCCGCGACGGCGCCCTGCCCGCCCTGCTCGTCGCCCTGGTGCCCGCGCTGCTCGCCTCCCGCAGCGTCCTGCGCCCGGTCCGCGATCTGCGCCGGGCTGCGGCGGGCATCGGCAGGGGCGAGCTCGACACCCGGATCACGGTGCGCGGCTCCGACGAACTCGCCGAGCTCGCCTGGACGTTCAACGAGTCGTCCACCAAGCTCCAGGAGTCCGTCGAGGAGCTGCGCCGGGCCGAGGAGCGGGCCAGGCGCTTCGCCTCCGATGTCTCCCACGAACTGCGCACCCCGCTCGCCGGTATGCTCGCCGTGACCGAGGTCCTGGACGAGGACGCCGGTGAGCTGCGCCCCGACACCGCCGCCGCCGTCCGCCTGATCAGCACGGAGACCGGCAAACTGGCCACCCTGGTCGAGGACTTGATGGAGATATCCCGCTTCGACGCCCGCGCGGCCGAGCTGCATCTGGACGAGGTGGATGTCGCCGAGACCGTACGCAAGACCCTCCAGGGCCGCCGCTGGGAGGGTCGGGTCACCACCGAACTCCCCGACGGCGTGCGGGCGTTGCTCGATCCGCGCCGCTTCGACGTGGTCGTCGCCAACCTGGTCGGCAACGCCCTGCGGCACGGCGCGGAGCCCGTCACCGTACGGGTGCGCGGCGGCGACCGGCTCGTCGTGGAGGTGGCGGACAGCGGGCCGGGCATCGACGCGGCGGTGCTCCCGCACATCTTCGACCGGTTCTACAAGGCCGACGCGGCCCGGACCCGGTCGGCGGGCAGCGGCCTCGGCCTCGCCATCGCCCAGGAGAACGTACGGCTGCACGGGGGGACGGTCGGCGCGGCGAACCGGCCCGGGGGCGGCGCGGTGTTCACCGTGGAGCTGCCGATGGGGGAGCGGTGAGGGGCGGGCGCGTGCTCGGCGCGCTGCTGCCCGGGCTGCTGCTCGTCACCGGGTGCGGAATCCGCGCGACGGAGGTCGTGGAGGCGGGTGAACCGGCGACCGTGGTGGTGGCCCCGGCCGATCAGCTCGGCCCCCTGCTGTACTTCGTGTCCTCGTCCTCGGCCTCCCGGCTGATGCCCGTCGTCCGGAAGCCCCGCCCCGTGCGGACCGGCGACGGCGGGTCCTGGGAAGAGGCCGGGCCCACCGGGGCGTCCGACGCCCTCCTGCTCCTCTTCATCGGGCCGACCAGGGCCGAGCACGACGCCGGACTCCGCACGGAGCTGCCCACCGGCCGGACACGCGTGGCCGTCGAGCTGAACGCGGACGGTGTGCGGGTCACCGTGGACATCCCGGTCACCGGGCTCTCCGAGGCCGCCCGCCAGCAGCTCGTCTGCACGGCGGCCCGGGCCCGTACGGCGGACCGGACCGAGGCGGTCACGGTGAAGGGCACGGACGGCGTCATCGGCCCGACGCACTGCTCGGTCTGACCGCGCTGAGGCCGCTCAGCCGGTTTTACGGGCGACCGCCCCGTAGATGCCGATCGTCGCCGGCACCGCCGCGACCGGTGCGTCCGGCCGCCAGGACGGGACGGGGACCAGGCCCGGCGCCAGGAGCTCGAAGCCGTCGAAGAACTTCTCGATCTCCGGGTGCGAGCGCGGGGTCAGGGGCGTGGTCGCGGTGGCGTACACGGCTTGCGCCGCCCGGCAGTCGGCGAAGTCGTCGGTGGCGTGCGAGAGCACCAGACAGCTGCCGGCCGGGAGCGCGTCGCGCAGGGTGGCGACGACCTGCCGGGGCCCCTGCGCGTCGGTGAGGAAGTGCAGCACCGAGGTGAGGACCAGGGCGACCGGCCGGCCGAAGTCGATGACTTCGCGGACCTGGGGATGCTCCACCACGGCCCGCGGGTCGCGGAGGTCGGCGAGCGCGACGCCGACCAGGTCGGAGCCGCGCAGCAGGGCGTCCGCGTGGGCGACGACGATCGGGTCGTGGTCGACGTACGCGACGCGCACATCGGGCGCCGCTTCCAGAGCGACCTCGTGCACATTGGGGGAGTGGGGCAGCCCGGTGCCGATGTCGAGGATCTGCCGCAGGCCCGCGCCGACGACATGGCGGACGGCGCGTTCCAGGAAGGCACGGTTGGCCCGGGCACCGGCCCGTTCCTGGGCCGCGGCGGCCACCAGCTCCTCGCCGGCCTGCTGGTCCACCCGGTAGTTGTCCTTGCCGCCGAGCAGGTAGTCGTAGATCCTTGCGGAATGAGGCCGACCGGTGTCGATCACCGGGGCGGGTAAGCCGTGCTGCCTCAAGTGGCGCTCCTCTCGGCGGCCGCTGCGGTCGGATTCCAGAGTCTGCCGATGCCGCGATCCTGCCTTTGCACCCGACAACATGTCAACTAAAGTACACAAGAGCAGGATTGATGACGGCGAGAGAGATCACCACGTGAGCGCGAGCCGTGACGAGGGGGAGCCCCACCGGGGCGCTGCCGCCGGAGGGCCGAGTCCGCGACCGCGCTCCCTCGCGCACAAGCTGAAGTCGCTCATGGCCCACCGCAAGGACGCGCGGGGCAGGGCCTATGTCTCCCGCACCCTGTCGCAGGCCGTCGACGATCTGCCCGACCCGCCCGCGACGACCTCGTTCGCGCTCATCGCGAAACTCGCCGGCGGCCAGCAGGACAACCCGACGATCAAGACCGTCCTCGCCCTGTGCCGGGCGCTCGGCGATGTGCCGCCCGCCTATTTGCTGCCGCACCCCGGCTACGACGACCTCGCCGCACTCGAAGCCTTCGAGAACCCTCTCGCGCGACGCGTGCTCGTCCTGCTGGGCGACCTGCCGGAGAGCGAAGTCCGTAAGGTGATCGCGCAATTGGAGGACCGGCGCCGAACCCTCGGCCTGCCCGCCGTGCCCGACGACGGTCCGGGCGCGGAGCAGCCGAAGAGGGCCCGGCGCCGACGGACCAAAACCGAAGCCGCCCAGTATGCGGCCGATGCACTGGAAGGTCTCTGATGGACGGCTTGATATTCGGCGCCTGCACCGTCGCGGGAGTGCTCGTCACCGCGCTCTGCGCCCGCAGAGCCCTGCACCACCCGCGCGTGTTCACCTGGTTAATCGCGGTCGCGTTCGGCGTGTGCACCGTGGGCGTCTTCTTCGCGGTCCCCGCGGTCGCCGGGGCGGCCGAGGAGGTCACCGGCCTGGACAACGCCGGGAAGCTGGTGGCGCACATCTGCGCCATCCTCTGGTGCGCGGCACTCCAGATGACGATGGTGGACCTGGCCTACCGCCCGGAGTATCTGCGCGCCGCCATGTACCAGCGGGTGTGCCTGGCGGTGGTCATCCTGGCCGTCATGGTCCCGCTGTTCCTCGCCACGAACGGCCAGGACGTCGAGTTCACCACGGCGTACGCCGACCACTCGTCCGTGACCGCCTACTTGCTGGTCTACCTCTTCTACGTCCTGATCACCTGCGGTGAACTCGCCTTCATGTGCGGCCGCACCGCCCGCCGGGCCCGGGCCGCCCGCCCCTGGACCGGCGCCGGCTTCACCCTGTGCGTGCTCGCGGCCGCCCTGGGCGTCGGCTACACGGTGTCCAAGGGGTCGTACCTCGTCTTCTACGCGCTCGGCAGCCCCTGGTCCCTCGATGCCGAGGAGGCGGTGAGCCCGGCACTGAGCGGGCTCGCCGTCCTTTTCGCCTTCGCCGGTCTGACCATGCCGATGCTCGGCGGGCTGCGCCGGCGGCTGCGCGGCGGCGGCGAACAGCCCGCGGAAAGCCTCGGCCAGTAGCCGGACCCGTCCTATGTCCCCGCGCGGTGCGAGGCGCGCGGTGCGGGGACCGGGGCCTGGGCCGCGCGGGTGACGTCGGCCACCAGCTCGACCACATCGGGGCCGTATGCCTGGGAGTTGACCACCTTCAGGAGCAGGCAGAAGGTGTTGTTGCCGTGCTTGCGGGCGAGGCGTTCGTGGTTACGGGCCAGGTAGCGGGTGGCGGCCTGGTTGGTGATGGCCTGCTGGCCGCAGAAGAGGAAGACCGGTCTGGCGTCCTGACCGGTCGTCAGCCGGGCCAGCAGCACGTACTCACTGGCGCCCTTCTCGACCCGGTAGCGCTCCGAGCCGATCTGGAAGGCGCCCCGGTCGGGGCCGGGCTCCGGTTCGGTGTTGATCCGCACCCCGGGGAGCAGCGAGTGGAGGTGCGCGGCCATCCGGCGGTTCGACACCGGGCCGCCGACGCAGAATTCGGTGCGCTCGCCTATGCCCTGCTGCGCGATGTCATGGGACAGGATCTGGGCGTGCGCCTCGCAGTCCTTGATCAGCGCGGACAGTTCGAGCAGGGCGAAGACGTCGTGGCGGTGGACGGAGCCGTCGCCGCCCGCGTCGCGGTTGACGACGAGCAGGCACTCGGAGTTCCCGGGCAGCCCGAAGAACGCCTGCTTGCGGCGCAGCTTCCGGCGCCACAGATAGGTGCGCGCGAGCCAGCCGAGGGCGGCGCTGATGCCGGCGGCCAGCACGCCCAGCACGATGTTGCGTACGTCGTCAGTCATGGGCGGGCATGTTAGCGGGCATTCGGCCTCAAGTTCGAGGCGGTCCTGACGGGGCGGCCGGGGCGGCGTTACCCTGCGCGGACGATCCTTCACCGGAGGTTGCGCATGCGACGTTCCAGCAGGCGAAATGTGTCGTTGGCGGCGATTCTGGCCGCCGTCGTGTCGGTCGGGGCCGCCGCCCCCTCCTCGTCCGCCCATCCCGGACATTCCCCCGCGCCACCGCCCAAGTCGCCCGTCGCGGTGGGATATGGGGGCGCGGTCTCCAGCGTCGACGCGGACGCCACGGCCGCAGGTATCGAGGTGCTGCGCAACGGGGGCAACGCGGTCGACGCCGCCGTGGCCACGGCCGCCGCGCTCGGCGTCACCGAGCCGTACTCGGCGGGGCTCGGCGGCGGTGGCTACTTCGTCTACTACGACGCCCGCAGCCACACCGTCCGCACCATCGACGGCCGCGAGACCGCACCGCGCAGCGCCGACGCCTCCCTCTTCCTGGAGAACGGCAAGCCGCTCGCCTTCGCGGACGCCGTGACCAGCGGGCTCGGCGTCGGCACCCCCGGCACGCCCGCCACCTGGGACACCGCCTTGAAATCCTGGGGCAGCAAATCGCTCCGGCAGGTCCTGAAGCCGGCCGAGCGGATCGCCCGGGACGGCTTCGTCGTGGACGAGACGTTCCGCTCGCAGACGGCCGGCAACGAGGAGCGGTTCCGGGACTTCCCGGCCACCCGCAAGCTGTTCCTGCCCGGCGGAAAGCTCCCCGAGGTCGGCTCGGTCCTCAGGAACCCGGACCTGGCCCGCACCTACGAGCAGGTCGGCCGCGAGGGCATGGACGAGCTGTACCGGGGCGAGCTGGCCGAGGACGTCGTACGGGCCGTACGCAACCCGCCCGTCGACCCGGCGTCCGACCGGGTGGTACGCCCCGGCGACCTGACCGCGAAGGACCTGCGCTCCTACCGCGCGCTGCGGCAGGCGCCGACGAAGGTGAACTACCGGGGGCTCGACGTGTACGGCATGGCGCCGTCCTCGTCCGGCGGCACGACGGTGGGCGAGGCCCTCAACATCCTGGAGTCCACGGACCTCTCGCGGGCGAGCGAGGCCGAGTATCTGCACCGGTACATCGAGGCGAGCCGCATCGCGTTCGCGGACCGGGGGCGCTGGGTCGGCGACCCCGCCTTCGAGAACGTGCCGACGAAGCAGCTGCTCGGTCAGCGGTTCGCGGACGCGCGAGCCTGCCTGATCAAGGACGACGCGGCGCTGACCAGCCCGCTCGCGCCGGGCGACCCGCGCCACCCCGGCGCCTGCCGGTCCACGGGGAAGGCCGCGCCGACCACGTACGAGGGTGAGAACACCACGCACCTGACGACCGCCGACAAGTGGGGCAACGTCGTCGCGTACACGCTGACGATCGAGCAGACCGGCGGCAGCGGGATCACCGTGCCGGGGCGCGGCTATCTGCTCAACAACGAGCTGACCGACTTCTCCTTCGCACCGGCCGACCCCGCCGTCCACGACCCGAATCTGCCCGGCCCCGGCAAGCGCCCGCGCTCCTCGATCTCGCCGACCATCGTCCTCCGGCACGGCGAGCCGGTCCTCGCCGTCGGTTCGCCCGGCGGGGCGACCATCATCACCACCGTGCTCCAGACGCTGACCGGCAAACTGGACCGGGGGCTCCCGCTGGTCGACGCCATCGCCGCGCCCCGGGCCAGCCAGCGCAACGCACCGGCCACCGAGCTGGAACCGGCCCTCTGGAACAGCCCGTTGCGGGCGAAGCTGGAATCCCTCGGCCATGTCTTCAGCCTCAACCAGGAGATCGGCGCGGCGACCGGCGTACAACGGCTGCCCGACGGGCGGTGGCTCGCCGCGGCCGAGCCGGAGCGGCGCGGCGGCGGCTCGGCGATGGTGGTGAGGCCGACCGGGCGGCCGTGACCGGCGCGCCGGGAGCGCGTGGGCGGGGACCAGGGCGGGTCCGGAAAGCCGCGCCGTCGGGCGGGGCTTTCCGGACCCGCCCTAGAGCGCGGTCAGGATGCGCGGGCCGTCGCTCGTGATCGCCACCGTGTGCTCCGCGTGGGCGGCCCGGCTGCCGTCCGTCGTGCGCAGGGTCCAGCCGTCGCGGTCGGCGCGGTACGTGTCCACGCCGCCCGCGATCAGCATCGGCTCGATGGCCAGCACCATGCCGTGGCGCAGCGGCATGCCGCGCCCCGGCCGGCCCTCGTTGGGCACCCCCGGGTCCTCGTGCATCTCGCGGCCCACGCCATGGCCGCCGAAGTCCTCGGGGATGCCGTAGCCGGCGGTGCGGCAGACCGTGCCGATGGCGTGCGCGATGTCACCGATCCGGTTGCCCACGGTGGCCGCCGCGATGCCCGCTTCCAGGGCCTGGTACGCGGTGTCGATGAGCCGGCTGTCGGCGGGGCGGGCGCGGCCCACGGTGAAGCTGATCGCGGAGTCGCCGGCCCAGCCGTCCAGGGTGGCGCCCGCGTCGATGCTGACCAGGTCGCCGTCGCGCAGCCGGTAGTCCGTGGGGATGCCGTGCACGATCGCGTCGTTGACCGACGCGCAGATGACCGCGGGGAAGGGGACCGGGGCGAAGTGCGGCCGGTAGCCCAGGAACGGCGAGCCGGCGCCCGCCTCGCGCAGCACCCCGCGCGCCACCTCGTCCAGTTCGCGCAGCGAGACGCCGACCTCGGCGGCCTCCCGGGCGGCGGTGAGCATGCGGGCGACGACGCGGCCGGTCGTACGCATGGCTTCGATGGATGTGTCCGTCTTGAGTTGCACCATGCCAATTACAATACCGCAATTACTATACCGGTCCGGGCGGTGTCAGAATCCGGGCGGTATTAGAATGACGGCATGGTCCGTACCCCCCTGACCCCCGAAGAGCGCCTGCGCGGCGAACGGCTCGGCCTGCTGTTGCGCGAGGCGCGCGGCGCCCGCTCCATGACCGAGATCGCCGCCCGGGCCGGAATCTCCGCCGAGACCCTGCGGAAGATCGAGACCGGCCGCGCCCCCACCCCCGCGTTCTTCACCGTCGCCGCCCTCGCCGGTGCGCTCGGCCTCTCCATGGACGAGATCCTGCCGCGCTGCTCCCCGGAACCGGCGGCGGTCCCGCTCGCCGGGTAGCGAGGATGCTCGCGCCCCGCTTGCGCCCACGCGCCTACGCTGGGCGCATGAGCCTCCAGGACTTCGCGCGCAGCGAGTACGTCAGCCTGACCACGTACCGCAAGGACGGCACGCCCGTCGCCACCCCCGTCTGGGCGGCGGCCGAGGGCGGCGAACTGCTCGTCTGGACCAAGGCGGACTCCTGGAAGGTCAAGCGCCTGCGCAACGACACCCGGGTCCGGGTCACCGTCTGCGACGTACGCGGCCGGACCGAGGAGGGCGCCCCGAGCGCCGAGGGCACCGCCAGGCTGCTCGACGAGCGGGAGACGGCCGCCGTGCGCCGCGCCATCGGCCGCAAGTACACCTGGAAGTACTGGCTGCTCGACTACCCGGCGATGATCGTCCGCCTCGGCAAGCGCCCGCACACCGGGATCGCCATCACCCTCTGAGCCCCGGCCGCCTCGCGCCCGCCTCCACGCGGACCGCGCCCACGCCCTCGGCCGCAGCTCCGGCGGCCGCACCCGGCTGCTGGAACGGCTGGGGCCTGTCCGGCGGATCTTCGCGGGTCCGCGACGCCTGGCACGCCGAGAAGTCGGGGATGCGCCTGCCGCCGCCCGGCCCGCCCTCCGGGCGGACGACGGGAATGTGACGACAGGGCCTGCGCCTTCGTACGGGTGCGGCCGCCGAGGGGGCGGCCGGCGTCGCGTATGCCCTGCGTGTGGCGGGACTGCGCTGAGGCGCGCGGACTACTGGCCCGCACGGGTGTGAAACATGATCGACTCAGCCGGTTCACGGCGATGGTCTTGCCCCGCCGTGTGACGGGGCTTACGTTCTCCCCTACGCACGTGTCTACGGGCGTAGAAGAAGCACGAAGAGGCTCTCTGACGCCGCGTCGAAGGAGCAGCTCATGTCCCACGTCGTACGCGCCGCACTCGTCCAGGCGACCTGGACCGGCGACACCGAATCCATGATCGCCAAGCACGAGGAGCACGCCCGCGAGGCCGCCCGGCAGGGGGCGAAGGTCATCGGCTTCCAGGAGGTGTTCAACGCCCCCTACTTCTGCCAGGTCCAGGAGCCCGAGCACTACCGCTGGGCCGAGGCGGTGCCGGACGGACCGACCGTACGGCGCATGCGGGACCTGGCCCGCGAGACCGGCATGGTGATCGTCGTCCCGGTCTTCGAGCTGGAGCAGTCCGGCTTCTACTACAACACCGCCGCCGTGATCGACGCCGACGGCTCCTACCTCGGCAAGTACCGCAAGCACCACATCCCGCAGGTCAAGGGCTTCTGGGAGAAGTACTACTTCAAACCCGGCAACGTGGGCTGGCCGGTCTTCGACACCGCCGTCGGCAAGGTCGGCGTCTACATCTGCTACGACCGGCACTTCCCCGAGGGTTGGCGGCAACTGGGTCTCAACGGCGCCCAGTTGGTCTACAACCCGTCCGCCACCTCGCGCGGCCTCTCCGCCTACCTCTGGCAGCTGGAACAGCCCGCGTCCGCCGTCGCCAACGAATACTTCATCGCCGCGATCAACCGCGTCGGCCAGGAGGAGTACGGCGACAACGACTTCTACGGCACCAGCTACTTCGTGGACCCGCGCGGCCGGTTCGTCGGCGACGTCGCCAGCGACAAGGAAGAGGAACTCCTCATCCGCGACCTGGACTTCGGGCTCATCGAAGAGGTCCGGCAGCAGTGGGCGTTCTACCGGGACCGACGACCCGACGCGTACGAGGGGCTGGTCGAGCCGTGAGCAGCCTCCACCACCGCCACCTCGCCGTCAGCCCCGACTGGCTGGCCCTCTACTACCGCCACCCGCTGGAGATCACACACGGCGAGGGCCGCCACGTCTGGGACGCCGACGGCAACCGCTACCTCGACTTCTTCGGCGGCATCCTCACCACCATGACCGCCCACGCCCTGCCCGAGGTCACCAAGGCCGTCAGCGAGCAGGCCGGCCGGATCATCCACTCCTCGACGCTCTACCTGAACCGCCCGATGGTCGAGCTGGCCGAGCGCATCGCCTCGCTCTCCGGCATCCCGGACGCCCGGGTCTTCTTCACCACGTCCGGCACCGAGGCCAACGACACCGCCCTGCTCCTGGCCACCACATATCGCAGGTCGAACCAGATCCTCGCGATGCGCAACAGCTACCACGGCCGGTCCTTCTCCGCGGTCTCCATCACCGGCAACAACGCCTGGTCGCCCACCAGCCTCTCGCCGCTCCAGACCCTGTACGTGCACGGCGGCGTCCGCACCCGCGGCCCCTACGCGCACCTGAGCGACGAGGAGTTCACCGCCGCCTGCGTCGCCGACCTGGAGGACCTGCTGGGCCACACCCGCACCCCGGCCGCCCTGATCGCCGAACCCATCCAGGGCGTCGGCGGCTTCACCTCACCGCCGGACGGGCTGTACGCCGCGTTCCGCGAGGTCCTGAAGAGGCACGGCGTGCTGTGGATCTCCGACGAGGTGCAGACGGGGTGGGGGCGCTCCGGCGAACACTTCTGGGGCTGGCAGGCCCACGCCCGGAACGGGCCGCCGGACATCCTCACCTTCGCCAAGGGCATCGGCAACGGCATGTCCATCGGCGGGGTGGTGGCCCGCGCCGAGGTCATGAACTGCCTGGACGCCAACTCCATCTCGACGTTCGGCGGTTCACCGGTCACCATGGCGGCCGGCCTCGCCAACCTCTCGTACCTCCTGGAACACGACCTCCAGGGCAACGCCCGCCGCGTCGGCGGCCTGCTCATCGAGCGGCTGCGAGCGATCGGCGCCACCTCGGAGCGGGTCCGCGAGGTGCGCGGCCGGGGCCTGATGATCGGCGTCGAGCTGGTGAAGCCCGGCACCGACGAGGCCGACCCGGAAGCGGCCGCGGCCGTCCTGGAGGCGGCACGCGAGGGCGGCCTGCTCATCGGCAAGGGCGGCGGCCACAACACCAGCGTGCTGCGCATCGCCCCGCCGCTCTCGCTCGCGATCCCCGAGGCGGAGGAGGGCGCGGACATCCTCGCCGACGCGCTGCGCTCGGTGGGCTGAGCGCCGGCAACCACGCGGGTGCGGGGCAGGACCCCGCACCCGCGTTCCACCAGCACAACGAGGAGGGGTACCCATGAGCCGTACCGTCATCCGCGGCGGCCTGGTCGTCACCGCGTCGGACGAGATGCACGCGGACGTCCTCGTCGACGGCGGCCGGATCGCCGCGCTCGCCGCCCACGACAGCGACGAGGCGGCCGGCTGGACCGCCGCCCGGACCATCGACGCGACCGGCAAATACGTCATCCCGGGCGGTGTCGACGCCCACACCCACATGGAGATGCCGTTCGGCGGCACCTACGCGGCCGACACCTTCGAGACCGGCACCCGCGCCGCGGCCTGGGGCGGCACCACCACCATCGTGGACTTCGCCATCCAGTCCGTCGGCCGCTCCCTGCGCGAGGGCCTGGACAGCTGGTACGCCAAGGCGGACGGCAACTGCGCCATCGACTACGCCTTCCACATGATCCTCGCGGACGTGAACGAGTCCTCGCTCAAGGAGATGGACCTCCTGGTCGGCGAAGGCATCACGTCCTTCAAGCTGTTCATGGCCTACCCCGGTGTCTTCTACAGCGACGACGGGCAGATCCTGCGCGCCATGCAGCGGGCCGAGTCCAACGGCGGCCTGATCATGATGCACGCGGAGAACGGCATCGCCATCGACGTCCTGGTGGAACAGGCCCTCGCCGCCGGCCGCACCGACCCCCGCTACCACGGCGACGTACGCAAGGTGGCGCTGGAAGCGGAGGCCACGCACCGCGCGATCCAGCTGGCCCGGGTCGCCGGTTCGCCGCTGTACGTCGTGCACGTCTCCGCCGACGAGGCCGTCGCCGAGATCGCCGCCGCCCGCCACAAGGGGCAGCCGGTCTTCGGCGAGACCTGCCCGCAGTACCTCTTCCTGTCCACCGACAACCTCGCCGAACCGGACTTCGAGGGCGCCAAGTACGTCTGCTCCACGCCGCTGCGGCCCCGGGAGCACCAGGAGGTCCTGTGGCGCGGGCTGCGCAACAACGAGCTCCAGGTCGTCTCCACCGACCACTGCCCCTTCTGCTTCTCCGGGCAGAAGGAGATGGGCCGGGGCGACTTCTCGAAGATCCCCAACGGCATGCCGGGCGTCGAGAACCGCATGGACCTGCTGCACCAGGCCGTGGTCGACGGCCACATCTCGCGTCGCCGCTGGATCGAGATCGCCTGCGCGTCCCCGGCGAGGATGTTCGGCCTCTACCCCAAGAAGGGCACCATCGCGCCCGGCGCGGACGCGGACATCGTCGTCTACGACCCGGCGGCCCGGCAGACCGTGTCCGCCGAGACCCATCACATGAACGTCGACTACTCGGCGTACGAGGGCAAGCAGCTCACCGGCCAGGTCGAGACGGTGCTCTCGCGCGGTGAGGTCGTCATCGACCGCCGCACGTACACCGGCCGCGCCGGCCACGGCAGCTACACCCCACGTGCCACCTGTCAGTACCTGAACTAGGAGCAACGGGCATGGACTTCGGACTCGTCCTCCAGACGGACCCGCCCGCATCGGCCGTGATCAGCCTGATGCGCCGCGCCGAACGCAACGGGTTCCGCTACGGCTGGACCTTCGACTCTGCGGTGCTCTGGCAGGAGCCGTTCGTCATCTACAGCAGCATCCTGGAGCACACCGACCGGCTCACCGTCGGCCCCATGGTCACCAACCCGGGCACCCGCACCTGGGAGGTCACCGCCTCCACCTTCGCCACCCTCAACGACATGTACGGCAACCGGACCGTGTGCGGGATCGGCCGGGGCGACTCCGCGATGCGCGTCGCCGGGCGCGCCCCCAACACCCTGGCCCGGCTCGGCGAGGCCATCGACGTCATCCGCGACCTGGCGGAGGGCCGCGAGGCCCAGGTGGACGGCAACCCCGTCCGCATCCCCTGGATCAAGGACGGCAAGCTCCCCGTCTGGATGGCCGCCTACGGTCCCAAGGCCCTCGCGCTCGCCGGGCAGAAGGCCGACGGCTTCATCCTCCAGCTCGCGGACCCGTATCTCACCGAGTGGATGATCAAAGCGGTACGGGACGCGGCGGCCGGCGCCGGACGCGACCCGGACTCCGTCACCATCTGCGTCGCCGCCCCCGCCTATGTCACCGACGACGACTCGCCCGAGGCGCTGGCCCACGCCCGGGACCAGTGCCGCTGGTTCGGCGGGATGGTCGGCAACCACGTCGCCGACCTCGTCGCCCGGTACGGCGAGCACTCGGGCCTGGTCCCGGACGAGCTGACCGCGTACATCAAGGACCGGCAGGGCTACGACTACAGCCACCACGGGCGCGCCGGGAACCCCGACACCGCGTTCGTCCCCGACGCCATCGTGGACCGCTTCTGCCTGCTCGGCCCGGCCGCCGCCCAGGTCGAGAAGCTGAGACACCTCAAGGGTCTGGGCGTCGACCAGTTCGCGGTGTACAACATGCACGACGCCCGCGAAGCCACCATCGACGCCTACGGCTCCGCCGTCATCCCCGCCCTCACCGACTGACCGCCCCCACGGTCGTACGCGAACCCCCCGGTCGTACGCGAACCCCCCCGCGCCCCGCCCCGCACGGCACCGCCCCGAGCGAAGGGTCCAGCCGCCATGACATCGACCGCACCTCCCTCCCCGTCCTCCTCGCCGGAACCCATACCGGCCGGCCCCTCCCACACCTCCGACCGCGTCGAACTCGCCCCCGGCGCCGCCCCCGACGACAACCGCTTCGTCAACGCGGACTTGCTGCCCGTCCCGCTGGCGCGGCGCGTCTGGACCACGTACAACTTCACCGCCCTGTGGGTCGGGATGGCCCACAACATCCCGTCCTGGCTGCTCGCCTCCGGTCTCGTCGCCCTCGGCATGGACTGGAAGCAGGCCGTCTTCACCATCGCGCTCGCCAACCTGATCGTGCTCGGGCCCATGCTGCTCACCGGGCACGCCGGGCCCAAGTACGGCATCCCCTTCCCGGTGCTGGCCCGGGCCTCGTTCGGGCTGCGCGGCGCCAACCTCCCGGCCCTGATCCGGGCGGCCGTCGCCTGCGCCTGGTTCGGTATCCAGACCTGGATCGGCGGCGTCGGCATCTTCACACTGCTGGGCAAGGTGTTCGGCGGCTGGGCCGAGGCGTCCGGGATCGGCGGGCAGCCCTGGACGCTCTGGCTGTGCTTCGTCCTCTTCTGGGCGCTCGAACTCGCCATCATCTACCGGGGGATGGACGCGCTGCGCCGGTTCGAGAACTGGGCGGCGCCCTTCGTCATCGTCGGCGCGGTGGTGCTCCTGGTGTGGGTCGCGGTCAAGGCGGGCGGCTTCGGGCCGCTGCTCGACCAGCCGTCGGAGCTGGGCTGGGGCAAGGACTTCTGGCCCGTCTTCTTCCCGTCCCTGATGGGCATGATCGCCTTCTGGGCCACGCTCTCCCTGAACATCCCGGACTTCACCCGCTTCGGCGCCGGCCAACGCGCCCAGATCCGGGGCCAGTCGCTCGGTCTGCCGACCACGATGACCCTGTTCGCGCTGCTCTCGGTGCTCGTCACCTCCGGCTCGCAGGCCGTCTACGGCAAGGCCGTCTGGGACCCGGTCGAGCTGGTCGCGCACACCGACAACGTCTTCGGACTGCTCTACGCCCTGGTGACCGTCCTGGTCGCGACGATCTCCGTCAACATCGCGGCGAACGTCGTCTCACCCGCGTACGACCTGGCGAACCTGGCACCGAAGCTCATCAGCTTCCGTACGGGGGCGCTGATCACCGGGGTCGTCGGCGTCGTCATCATGCCGTGGAAGCTCACCGAGACGCCCGAGCTGTACATCTTCACCTGGCTCGGCCTGGTCGGCGGGCTGCTCGGTACGGTGGCCGGCATCCTGATCGCCGACTACTGGATCGTCCGCCGCACCGTGCTGGATCTCGCCGACCTCTACCGGCCCGGCGGGCGCTACTGGTATACGGGCGGCTGGAACTGGCGGGCCGTCACCGCGTTCGCGGTCGGCGGTGTCCTCGCGATCGGTGGCTCCCACTCGAAGCCGGGAGAGGGACCGTTCCCCTCGGACGGCGTCATCCCGTTCCTGAAACCGCTCGCGGACTACGGCTGGGCGGTCGGCCTCGCGGCCTCGCTCCTCGTGTACGTGGCACTGATGGCGGGGTTCACGACGGAGCGGAGGTCCGGCCCAGCAGCGCGCTGACGTCGTACGAATCGGCGGGCGACGGCGTGTTCTTCGGCACCGGCCGGCCGAAGTCCGAGAGGTCCACCACCGCGTCCGTGCCGTCCCCGCCGTGCAACGAGAGCCGCAGCGGATAGGGCTTGCCGGTCGCGGCGACGTCCACCGTCAGCGTCATGTCGCCGCGCATCCGGGTCAGCGGCACCACGGACTTGCCGTCGATGGTGGTCTTCGGGCCCTTGTTGAGGGTGCCCGTGTCGTCGTTCGCGTTGTCGCTGACCAGCTTCTGGACGGTGTTGAGGTCGCATGCCTTCGTCAGGCCGCGCAGCCGGGGGCTGTCCGCGGGCGCCTTCAGATAGCGGTCGCCGACGATCGCCGCGAAGGCCGAACCGCCGTTCGGTACCTGGTTCTTCCAGAAGTCCGCGTCCGGTTTCAGCCACACGTCGTCGCCGCGCTTGACGATCAGCACCGAGCCCTGGCTCCGGCCCAGATCCACCGAGCCGTTGCAGTTGCCGTGCCGGTCCACGGCCAGGTCCAGGGACATGGACGGGGTGCCCTTGCCGAGATCGCCCCGCGTGGACACATGCAGCGATTCCGCGCCGAGCAGCGCGTCCCGGGAGCGGTCGGCGATCTGCTGGGCGGTGAGATGGTCGATGTCCTCCGCATGGGCGACGCCGCCGAGGGCACCGGTCCCACCGGCGCCGATCAGGAACGCGGCGGCCCACGCGGCCGGGCGGGTGCCGAAGAGTGAACCGGTCACGTCGCCTCCTCGGTAGGAAGAGTCGTGGGGGATTCCGGACGACTGCGGTCCGGACCAGTCGAGCGTACGCCGGAGGAGTGAACGCCGCCCGTTCGGCGGAAGGCACGCCCGGCCGCGTCCACACAGCGTGACGTTTTACGGCGCTCCCGGGTTAGGCACCGCGCGGGCGGCCCGCTCCGGCAGCCGCCCGCGCCGGAGTCGTACGCGACCGTGCGCGTGCCGCACCGGCGGTCACGGGCGGTCACCACCGAAAGGGCACCATGAAGAAGACCCTGGGGAACCTGTCCCGCCGCGCCGCCGCCACCGGCCTGGCCACGGCCCTCGCCATGGCCGGCGGGCTCGCCGTCGCCGCCCCGGCCTCCGCCACACCGCCCGGCCTGTCCTGCGACACCGGCAAGCACGCCGTGGACGACTACACCGGCTACGCGCTGTGCCGGAACAACGGCTCCACCACCCGGACCTTCTGGGTCCACCTGGTCTGCGGCTGGTCGCCCGACGTGGACGGCGAGCACGTCACCCTCGCGCCGGGCCAGTCCGGCCAGTCCACCGCGCACTGCGCCGGACTCGGCACGGGCATCGGCGGGATCAGCGTCCGGCCGTAAGGAGCTTCGCCGCAACGGTTGAGGGCGGCGCGCCCACTCGTTACCCTCCAGTAAGTCCGTTCGCGCGGACAGGTGTACGTGCGCACCTGACGGTACGAGGAGGCGAGCCGCCCATGTCCTCAGCCCCTGCCACCCGAACGGCCGAAGAACCCGTACCCGACCGGGACACCCCGGACCCCGCCCCGCGCGGGCTCGCCGACAGCGTGCGGGCCCTCGCGGACGGCCGGACCACCTCCGCCGCACTCGTCACCGCCGCGCTGGCCCGGATCGAGGCGAGCCAGGGCACCCTCAACGCCTTCCGCCACCTGCGCCCCGAAGCCGCGCTCACCGAGGCCGCCGAGGCCGACCGCAGACTCGCGGCGGGGGAGCGGCTGCCGCTGCTCGGGGTGCCCGTCGCGGTGAAGGACGACACGGACGTCGCCGGGATGCCCACCCACTTCGGCTGCGCCGGGGAGCGGGCGGCGGCGGGCGCCGACAGCGAGGCGGTCCGCAGGCTGCGCGCGGCCGGGGCGGTGATCGTCGGCAAGACCAACTCCTGCGAGCTGGGCCAGTGGCCGTTCACCGAGGGCGCCGCGTTCGGCGCCACCCGCAACCCCTGGCACACCGGCCACACCCCGGGCGGCTCGTCCGGCGGTTCGGCCGCCGCCGTCGCCGCCGGTCTCGTGCCCGCCGCCCTCGGCTCGGACGGCGCCGGGTCCGTCCGCATCCCCGCCGCCTGGACCCACCTGGTCGGCATCAAACCGCAGCGCGGCCGGATCTCGGTGCACCCGCACAGCGACGCCTTCCAGGGCCTCACCGTCAACGGGCCTTTGGCCAGGACCGTCGAGGACGCCGCCCTCCTGCTCGACGCCGTCGCGGGCCCGCACCCGGAGGACCCGCACCGCCCACCGCCCGTCGACGCCTCGGCCGCGGCCCGCCGCGACCCGGGCCGGCTGCGCATCGCGCTCGCCTGGCGGCCCCCGCTCACCCTCACCGGCACGGCACCCCACCCCGACGTGCGCCGCGCGGTGACCGCGCTCGCGGAGGCGCTGGCCCGGCTCGGCCACCACGTCGAGGAGGCCCGGCCGCGCTACGGGCTCATCGGCCTCGGCTTTGTGCCCCGCGCCACCGCGGGCATCGCCGAGCTCGCCGCCCTGCACCCCGAACCGGCGCTCCTGGACGCCCGCACCCGCAGCGCGCTGCGCACCGGCACCCGGCTGGGCGGCAGGGTGGTGCGGGCGGCCCGGGCGCGCGAGGTGCACCAGCACCGGCGGATCGGGGCGCTGTTCCACCACGGACGCGGCGGCGCCGGGTTCGATGTGCTGCTGACCCCGACGACCGCGATGCCGCCGCCCCGGATCGGCCGGTTCGACGGGCTGAGCGCCTGGCGCACCGATGTGGCGATGACCGAGGCATGCCCGTACGCCTGGCCGTGGAACGTGCTGGGCTGGCCCGGCGTCAACGTCCCGGCGGGCTTCACCCCGGACGGCCTCCCGGTCGGCGCCCAGCTCCTCGGCCCGTCGCGCAGCGAGGAACGCCTCGTCTCACTGGCGGCCCAGCTGGAGACGGAGCTGCGCTGGCAGGACCACCGGCCGCCGCCCCTGGGCTAGGGCACCCGGGCGGTCCACTCGGCGTTCGAGAACTTCGTACGGACCAGCTCCTCGGCCCGGGCCAGCTCCTCCGGGGTCACCTCGCCCCGGGTCAGCCCGTGCCGGTTGCGGAAGGATTCGATCATCCGCTCGATGACGGCCTGGCGCGGCAGGCCGGTCTGCCGGCGGAGCGGGTCCACCCGCTTCTTGGCACTCTTCGTGCCCTTGTCCGACATCTTCTCCTTGCCGATGCGCAGCACCTCCAGCATCTTGTCGGCGTCGATGTCGTACGACATGGTCACGTGGTGCAGCACCGCGCCGGGGCCGCCGTCCGGGCCGACCACGCGCTTCTGCGCGGCCCCGGCGATCTTGCCGACCTCGGTGGCGATGTCGTTGAGCGGCTGGTACCACGCCTTGATGCCCATGTCCCCGAGGGCTTCGAGCACCCAGTCGTCCAGGTAGGCGTAACTGTCCGCGAAGGAGAGCCCGGAGACCAGGGACTGCGGCACGGCGAGGGAGTACGTGATGGTGCTGCTCGGCTCCGCGAACATCGCGCCGCCGCCGGAGATCCGCCGGACGACGGTGACGCCGTGGCGCTCGACGCCCTCGGCGTCCACCTCGTTGCGCAGCGACTGGAAGCTCCCGATGATCACCGCCGGGGCGTCCCACTCCCACACCCGCAGCGTCGGCGGGCGCCTGCCCGCGGCCACCTCCGCCGTGATGACCTCGTCCAGCGCCATGTGGAGGGCCGGGGACTGCGGGGTGTCGTGGATGAGCTGCCAGTCGTAGTCGCTCCACTCCGTGGCATGCGCCAGCGCCCGGCGTACGGCGACGGCGACGCCCTCCGTGGTGAGCCCGAGCATCACCGTCGACTCGGGCAGCGCCGCGTCGATCCGGGCCGCGAGGGCCACCG
Source organism: Streptomyces sp. NBC_00726 (assembly GCF_045161735.1). NCBI lineage: Bacteria > Bacillati > Actinomycetota > Actinomycetes > Kitasatosporales > Streptomycetaceae > Streptomyces > Streptomyces sp. NBC_00726. Next base: position 5,863,890 of record NZ_CP108983.1, read on the forward strand.
TGCCGGTGGTCGCCGGGGCACCCTCCAGGGCCGCGTCGATCGCCAGGATCGCCTCATCCGGCTCCAGGAAGAAGTCACCGGCCACCCGGACGCCCCGCAGCGCGCCGCTCTCGACCTCCAGATCCACCACGACCAGCTTGCCGCCGGGGATCTTGTACTCACCGTGCACGGTCCTGCCTCCACTTCCGCCCGGCCCGCGTTCCTGCGTACGGGGTCCGGGCTGGCTCAACGCCACCGTCGCACGGAATAGTCCTGCGGACCGGGGTACGCGCGGACGGCCCGGCGTCACTTCGACTTCTGTGGTCCGTACCAAAGTCTTGACACGGCCTTTCTTCACTTCTTAAATCACGTAGCGAACCAAGTGCCCCATGCCCGCTCCACCGTGTCCGCTCCACTGTGTGCTCAACCTTGTGTGCTCGACCTGTCATGCGCATGACTTACGTGTGCACGGCGGGGTTCCCCTTCCCTCCCCATACACACCGGAAGGGAGAGTCATGGACTCCCCACGCCTTTCGCGGCGCCTGCTGCGCTCCGTACTCCCGGCACTCGCTCTCGCCCTGGCCACCGCGGGTCTGGCCGGTGCCGGCGGTCCCTCCCCGGCGGGCGCCGCTCCGATGTCGCAGGCCGCGGCGACCGCCACGACGACGTTCTCCGACGAGTTCGACGGACCGGCCGGTTCGGCCGTGGACGGCGGCAAGTGGCAGATCGAGACCGGCGACAACGTCAACAACCACGAGCGGCAGTACTACACCTCCGGCAACAAGAACGCCGCGCTCGACGGGCAGGGCCATCTGGTCATCACCGCCCGCAAGGAGAACCCCGCCAACTACCAGTGCTGGTACGGCACCTGTCAGTACACCTCCGCGAGGCTCAACACCTCCGGCAAGTTCACGCAGACCTATGGCCACGTCGAGGCGCGCATGAAGATCCCGCGCGGCCAGGGCATGTGGCCGGCCTTCTGGATGCTCGGCAACGACATCGGGCAGGTGGGCTGGCCCAACTCCGGTGAGATCGACATCATGGAGAACGTCGGCTTCGAGCCGTCCACCGTGCACGGCACCCTGCACGGCCCGGGCTACTCCGGCTCCGGGGGGATCGGCGCGGGCTACACCCTGCCGAACGGGCAGGCGTTCGCGGACGGCTTCCACACCTTCGCCGTCGACTGGGCACCCGACTCCGTCACCTGGTCGGTCGACGGCAACGTCTACCAGCACCGCACCCCGGCCGACACCAACGGCAACGCCTGGGCGTTCAACAAGCCGTTCTTCCTCATCCTCAACCTCGCGGTCGGCGGCTACTGGCCCGGCGACCCCGACGGCAGCACCGCCTTCCCGAACCAGCTCGTGGTCGACCACGTCCGCGTCACCACCAGCGACAGCCGGCCGCCGGCCACGGGCGGCCGGATCACCGGGCTCGCCGGCAAGTGTGTGGACGTCGCCGCCGCCAACACCGCGAACGGCACCCCGGTCCAGCTCTACGACTGCAACGGCACCGACGCGCAGAAGTGGACCGTGGGCGGCGACGGCACGATCCGGGCGCTCGGCAAGTGCCTCGACGTGGCCTCCGGCGGCACGGCGGACGGCACCCCGGTCCAGCTCTGGGACTGCAACGGATCGGCCGCGCAGAAATGGGCGGTCAGCGGGGCCCGCGACATCGTGAACCCCCAGGCGGACAAGTGCCTGGACGTCACGGGCAACAACGCGGCCAACGGCACCCGGTTGCAGATCTGGACCTGCGCCGGAACGGCCAACCAGAAGTGGACGGTCAACGGCTGACCGGCCCGGCCCGCCGGCGCCCCGGGGGCCCATGATTGGCTGGGGGCATGATCGATGCCTTCCTCGCCGGTGACCTGACCGACATCGAGGCGGCGGTCCGCGCAGCGGCCGCCGCCGAGATCATGCCCCGCTACCGGCAGCTCGCCGCCCACGAGGTGGTCGAGAAGAACGGCCCGCACGACCTCGTCACCGTCGCGGACCGGCGCGCCGAGGAACACCTCACCGCCTCCCTCGGCCGGCTCCTGCCCGGCTCGGTCGTCGTCGGCGAGGAGGCCGTCCACGCCGACCCGAAGGTGTACGAGGCGCTGGGCGGCGAGGCGCCCGTATGGATAGTCGACCCGGTCGACGGCACCCGCCAGTTCGTCCACGGCGAGCCCGGCTTCTGCACCCTGGTCGCCCTCGCCCACCGGGGCGAACTGCTGGCCTCCTGGACCTACGCCCCCGCCCTGGACGAGATGGCCGTCGCCGTACGCGGACGGGGCGCGCGGGTCGACGGCACCCCGATCAGGGCCGGCGCCCCCGCGCCCGACGCCGTGCTGCGCGTGGCGATGTCCCACCCCGACTACACCACCGACGAGCAGAAGGCGGCCCTGCTCGGCCTGCGCGCCGAGGGCTTCGCCGCCCGCCCCTGCGGCTCGGCGGGCCTCGAATACCTCGCCGTGGCCCGGGGCGAGAGCGACGCCGTCGCTTTCAACTGGGAGTACGCGTGGGACCACGCGGCGGGGCTCCTTCTCGTCGCCGAGGCGGGCGGCACGCAGTCCACCCTGTCCGGCGAGCCGTTCCGTATCACCGGCGGCAACACCCTGCCCTTCACCGCCGCCCGCGACCGCGCCACCGCGGACCGTGTCCTGGCGGCGCTGCGAGAAGGCCGCTCAGAGACCCAGTAGCTCCCGGGTCAGCGTGGTGAGCCGCTTGCGGGCCTCGGAGTCGTACGCCTGGTCGTGCGCCCGCGCGTCCGTGAACCGGTCGAAATAGCGGCCGGTGACCCCGGCGAGCGCCGGGTCGGTGATCAGCCGCACCGTCGGGCGCACCCCCTCCTCGATGGAGACCGCCGGCGTCAGCCCGTACGCGCGCACGCCCTCGGTGTCCATCAGGTGGGCCGGGTGCAGCGCGTTGACGGTGACGCCGGTGCGGGCCGTCACCTCCTCGGCCAGGTCGAACGTCGCCATGATCATCGCGAGCTTGCTCCGCAGGTACGCCTCAAGCCCCTCGTAACCGCGCTCCATCATGACGTCGTCCAGATCGACGGGAGCCTGGCCCATCGAGGCCACCTGGACCACCCGTGCGGGCGCCGAGGCCGACAGCAGCGGCAGCAGCTCCTTGATGAGCAGATACGGCGTCAGACAGTTGACGGTGAACCGCAGCTCGTGGCCCTGCGCGCCGAACTCGCGGCGCAGCGGTTCGCTTCCGCCGCCCGCCACCGCGTTGTTGACGAGCACGTCGAGCCGGGGTTCGGCGGCGCGGATCTCGGCCGCCATGGCCCGGACCTGGTCCAGGTCGGACAGGTCCGCGAGATACGTGCGGACCTCGGCCCGGCCGGCCGAGAGCTCCCGCGCCTCGGCGGCCGCCCGGTCGAGCCGGGCGCGGTCGCGGCCGTGCAGAAGGAGCGTCGCGCCGCGCCCGGCCAGGTCGCGGGCGAGGTGGAGGCCGAGGCCCTGGGTGGCGCCGGTGATGAGGACGGTGCCGTGGAAGGTGTCGGGTGCCATGTAAGTATCCATGAGTTGAGTTATATCAAGCTCTTGATTCATGTTCCATGCTTGTCTTGTGCTCAGTGCTTGCTGTATATCCGGCGCTGTACGCTCGCGACCATGGGAATGACCGCCGGTGAACGCCTCGGCCTGGACATCAAGCGCGCCGAGCAGGCCCTCATGGCAGCCAAGAGCACCGCGCTCAAGGACGCCGGCCTCACGGTCGCGCAGTACGCGGCGCTGCTCGCGCTCTCCGACAACCCCGGGATCTCCGGCGCGGCCCTCGCCCGGGAGTGCCTGGTCACCCCCCAGGCGATGGCGGGGGTGCTCAAGCACCTGGAGGAACGCGGCCTGATCGCCAGGTCCGCGCACCCCTACCACCAGAAGATGCTGGAAACCCGCCTGACCGAGTCCGGCACGGAGACCCTGCGCCGCGCCGACGAACGCGCGGTCCGCATCGAACGCCGCATCGCGGACGCGCTCACCCCGGAGGAACGTGACACCCTCCGCGACCTGCTGGCCCGCTGCGGCACGGCGATCCGGGCGGACTGACCCCGCTCAGGAAGCGGCGGCCAGCACCCCGCGCACCTCGCGCACCAGCTCCGCCGCCGTCTCCACCGCCGCCGGGTCCAGGCCGTGCAGCGCCGCGTTCGCCCGGTCCGTGAAGTCCGGCGGGGTCGCGGGGAGGGCGGCGGCGGCCGCGAGGGCGCCCTTCTCGTTGAGGCACCAGGTGCGGTGGTGGGCGTGGAGCGACTGGGCGAGGATGTCGAAGGCGCGGGACAGGCAGAGCGAGACATGCAGCCGGTCGCCCGCCGGGGCCGACTTGCGGGCGGCCGCGACGGAGAACTCCGCCTCCCAGGCCGCGTCGGCCAGCGCCCTGCGCAGCGGTTCCGGGTAGACCGAGGTCTCCTGCTTGAGGGCCGTCAACTCCCCGTACGGATCGGACAGTACGCGCCCGAGGGCGACCTCGCCCGGATACGCGGGCGACCAGAAGCCCAGCGGATGGCCGGGCTGGACGCCCACCTCGTAGCGGCCCTCCAGGCAGTCCGCCCAGACCGCCTCCACCCGGTCCAGGTCGCGCAGGATCCAGTCGACCTGGACGCCGTCCACCCGCAGCCAGCCGCCCGCGTTCACCCACGGACCCCAGCCGCCGGGGCCGGTCACCTCGGCCGGGGAGCCCTGGAAGGCGGAGGCCAGTGCGGACAGGGCGGCGGTGTCCGGCGTACCGCGGTAGTACACGCCCAGGTCCCAGTCGGAGTCCGGGCGGTGGGTGCCCCGGGCCCGGCTGCCGCCGAGCAGGACGGCCCGGATGCCGGGTACTCGGGTGAGCCGGGCGGCCATCTCGGCGACCCGGGCGGCCGTTGCGGAATCTGCGGGTCCCGCGAAGTTCTCTGAGGTCATCGGGCGAGGACCCTACCCGCCCCCCGGCTGTCAGTGCCTGCGAATATCCTGGGTGCTCCGACCGTCGGCTGACAAAGGAGTCCGAAGGTGCCGTCGATGCTCGATGCGGTCGTGGTGGGCGCGGGCCCCAACGGACTGACCGCCGCAGTCGAACTGGCCCGCCGGGGCTTCGCCGTCCAGGTCTTCGAGGCCGGACCCGCGGTCGGCGGCGGGGCGCGTACGGAGGAGCTGACGCTCCCCGGCTTCCGGCACGACCCCTGCTCGGCGGTGCACCCCCTGGCCATAGGCTCCCCGGCCTTCGACGCGATGCCCCTCGACCGGCACGGCCTGGAGTGGCTTCAGCCCGGCCTGGCCCTCGCCCACCCCTTCCCCGACGGCACCGCCGCCGTGCTCGCCGCCTCCGTGGGGGAGACCGCGATGGCGCTCGGCCCCGGGGACGCGGGCGCCTACCGCCGGTTCGTCGCCCCCTACCTCGGTCACTGGGACACCCTCGCCCGGGACTTCCTGCGCACCCCGTGGGACGGGCTGCCCAGCGACCCGTACCGCTGGGCGCGCTTCGGGCTCGACGCGATCCAGCCCGTCACCCTGCTCGCCCGCCGCTTCCGGGGCGAGAAGGCGCGCGGCCTGATCGCCGGCCTCGCCGCGCACGCCATCGCGCCCATGAACGGCATCGGGACCAGCGGCATCGCCCTGCTCTTCGCGCTCGCCGCGCACGAGCGGGGCTGGCCCGTTCCGCGCGGCGGCTCCCAGTCCATCTCCGATGCCCTCGCCTCGTATCTGCGGGAGCTGGGCGGCACCCTCACGACCGGTACGGAGGTCAAGCGCCTGGACGAACTGCCGCCCGCCCGCGCCTATGTCTTCGACACCTCCCCGGCCGCCCTCGCCCGGATCGCCGGCCTCGGCCGCGCCTACCAGGGGTACCGCTACGGCGCCTCCTGCTTCAAGATCGACTACGCGCTGTCGGGCCCGGTGCCCTGGACCGCCGAGGAGCCCCGCCGGGCCGGCACCGTGCACATCGGCCCCACCCTGGGCGAGATCGACGACGCCCTGCACCGGGCGGTCGACGGCCGCGACCCCCGTGTCCCCTTCCTGATCACCGCGCAGCCCAGCCTGACCGACCCCACCCGTGCCCCCGAGGGCAAGCACGTCTTCTGGGTGTACGGGCATGTCCCGGCGGGCTGGCAGGGCGACGCCACCGAGGTCATCGAACGGCAGCTGGAGCGGTTCGCCCCCGGCTTCCGTGACCTGGTCCTCGCCCGCGCGGTCGCCGGCCCGCCCGGCATCGCCAAGCGCAACGCGAACTACGTGGACGGGGACATCGCCTGCGGCGCCTTCGCCGGCCTCCAGACCGTCATCCGCCCCAAGCTCGCCCGCGTCCCGTACGCCACCGCGCACCCGGCGGTCTTCCTCTGCTCCTCGGCGACCCCGCCCGGCCCCGGGGTGCACGGCATGTCCGGACACCACGCCGCGAAGGCGGTCTGGCGAAGCCTGCGTGCCTCGGGGGAGTCCGGCCGCCGCCGCTGAGGGCCCGCGTCAGGCCGCCGCGTCACGCGGCCCGGCCGCCAGGAACTCCACCACCGCCAGCAGGAACAGCAGACAGAGCGCGATCCCGACGACGACCCACCCGGTCGGATGCGCCCACACCAGATAGACCACCAGCGCGCCCGCCACCAGCAGCCAGGTGAACCAGGCGCGGAACCGGCGTACGAACGGGCCCACCGGACCCGTCCGCAGCCCCGCCGCGCCGGCCGTGGCCCGCACCGCGCCGATCCCGGACGTCCACAGCCCCCGGACGGTCGCGGCACGCCGCCCCGGACCGGTGAGCCAGGCCGACAGCGCCACGACGACCCCCAGAGCCACCACCATCCGCACCGTCGTCCCCAGGAACCGGGTCATCGCGTCGTAGACCGCGCCCGCCGCCCCCGGCGACACCCCGGCCGGCAGCGCGTCCAGATAGACCGCCCGGAAGATCCGCAGCCCGATGCCGAGCAGCCCCACGGCGACCGCCGCGCCCAGGGCCCCCGCCACCAGCGACCGGCGCCGCCGCACCGAGAGCAGCACGCCCCCGGCGATCAGCAGGACGGCGATCACCGCGAGCCAGTCGCCCAGGAACTGAAGGACCCGCACATACGTCCTGACCTTGCCGATGTCCTCCGATCTGACGAGCGTGATGTCGGTGTGGACCTCCGGGATCTGCCCGGCGACCGTCATGCCCCGGTCCACCAGCTGCTGCTTGACCCGGTCGATCACGGGGGCGAGGTCCAGCGTGACGGCGTCGTCGGTCAGCTCCACCGCGCCGCCGCCCTTCCCGGTCAGCGCCTTGTCGACGGCCCGGTGCGCCCGCCGGTTGCCCTCGGTCCACACCTTCTCGAAGGTGTCCGAGGCGGCGACCGCCCGCGCCCGGTCGTGGACCAGACCGCGGACCGCGTCCTCCAGCGAACCACCGAGCCGCCCCAGCGCCTTCGCCAGCCGGGGCCGGTCGTCCGGCGACACCCCGGACAGCAGCGCGGCCAGGTCGATCCGGGTCATGAGGGCATCGGTCACCCGGTCCGCGACGGCGTCCTGGACGGCCGGGTCCGAAGCGAGCGGGGCGACCGTGTCCACGTACCGGTCGGTGTCCCCGATCTGGTCGGACGCCCACGCAGCGACGACGGAGAGCGGGGCGAGCAGACAGCCGAGGACGAGGAGGACGGCGGCGGGAAAGGACCGTCCACGATGCCGGGACGGCCGGGCGCCCGCCGCCTCCAGCGCGGCCACCCGTGCCCGCAGCGCCTCGACCTCCGCGGCCGAGGAGCCGTTACGCGCCGCCGCACCGCCGTCGTCCACCGCGCCTCCCGCCGGGTCCGGCCCCCCTGACTGTCCAGGCAACGGCGCCCGACGGGCCCGCGCGAGCGGGACTGCGCCGAACGGACACGTCCGCGCGTCGCGGGGCCCGCCTTCCGCCCCTCCGGCGAACCAGGGTGGCCGGCCAGGGGCCACAGCGGGCCCGGTTAGAGTGGGCGCCCTCATGAACCAGCGGCACACGGCACACAGCACGGACCAGGACCCGCCCCTGGTGCACATCCATCTCTTCGGCGGATTCCGGGTGACCCGCGACGGCGGACCGGCGCTGGCCGAGCGCTGGCCGAGGCAGACCGCCCAGTCGCTGGTGAAGCTGCTCGCCGTCGTACCCGGACACCGGCTCCACCGCGAACAGGTCATCGATGTCTGCTGGCCCGACACCGACCCCCAGGCCGCCCAGGGCAGTCTGCGCGTCGCCCTGCACGCCGCCCGCCGGGCCCTCGAACCCGAGCTGGCCTCCCGGGCCACCTCCTCGTACCTCGTCTCGGAAGGCGGACTGCTCCACCTCGACCCCGCACGCGTCCGCATCGACGCCGACCGTGCCGAGGAGGAGGCCCGGGCCGCGCTCGCCGCCGGTGGCGTGGACGTCCTCCGCGAGGCCCTGGACCGCTTCTCCGGCGAACTCCTCCCCGAGGACCGCTACGCCGACTGGGCCGAGGGCCGCCGCTCCCAGCTCGCCGACCTCAAGGAGCGGCTGCTCCTCGCCCTCGGCGACGCCCGGCTCCGGGCCGGCGAGCCCCAGGAGGCGGTCGCCCTCGCGGAACGGCTCCTGGCCGGCAACCCCGCCGAGGAACTGGCCCACCGCCTCCTCATCGACGCCTACACCCGGCTCGGGCTGCGCCGCCGCGCGGTCCGCCAGTACCACGTCTGCCGGGCGGCCCTCGACGCCGAACTGGGCGTACGGCCGGGCCCGGAGACCGAGCGCCTGCACCGCTCCGCGCTCGCGGCGGAGCCCGCCGGACCGCCGTCCGCGCCCTCCCTGCCCGCCTCGCTCCGCGTCCCCGCCGCCACCCCGCTGCGCGGGCGCGAAGCCGTGCTCGGGCGGCTGCTCGCGGCGGACGGGCCCGCCGTCGTCACCGTGCTCACCGGCGAGGCGGGCGTCGGCAAGACCCGGCTGGTCGGCGAGGTGGCCCGGCAGGCGGCCGCCGCCGGCACCGCCGTCCTGTGGGGCGGCGGGCACGACGCGGAGGGGCACACCCCGTACGGCGCCTTCGCCGAGGCCCTGGACGGCTGGCTCGCCGAACGCGACGAGGCGGAACGCGCCCGCGTCGGCGGCGAATACCCCGAGCTGGCCGCCTTCCTGCCGGCGCTCGGCCGGGTCCGCGCCGACTCCGAACGCAGCCCCGAGGAGGAGCGCGACCGCCTCTTCCGCGCCGCGGCCGGCCTGCTCGGCGAGCTGGCCACCGTACAGCCGGTGCTGATCGTGCTGGACGATCTGCACGCCGCGGACCTGGGCTCCTTCCAGCTGCTGAGCCACCTGGCCCGGCAGGCCGCGCGGACGGACGGCTGGCGGTTCCTCGTGACGTACCGGGAGGAGGAGATACCCGACGGCGACCCGCGCGGTGCGGGCCTGTCCTCGCTCGCCCGCCAGGGCCTCGCCGTCCGCGAGGACGTGCCGCGCCTGGACCAGGAGGCGTGCCTCGCCGTCGTGCGCGACACGGTCGAGCTGACGGCCGCCCCCGCCTCCGCCCCGGACCGGATCTGGGAACTCTCCCTCGGTAACCCGCTGTTCGCCGTCGAGCTGGCCCACGGCATGGCCGACGGCGCCGGGACCGTCGCCCCGGACGGGGTCCGGCAGCTCGTCGCGGACCGGCTCGCGCGGCTCGACCACGACGCCCGCAGGATGGTCGAGGCGCTTTCCGTGGCCGGACCGGAGACATCGTTGTCAGAACTGCTCGACGTCGCCGCGCACGGACTCCACCCCGTCGTCACCGGCGGCGCCGCCACCGACGCGCTGGAACGGGCCATGGACGCCTCGCTGATCGAGGAGCGGGACATCCTGGTCGGCGGCCGGCACGAGGTGGGGCTCACCTTCCGCCACCCCCTGGTGCGGCTCACCTGCTACGAGAAGCTGTCCGCCATCCGCCGCAGGCAGCTGCACGGCGCCTTCGCACAGGCGGTGCTCCGCCGCCGCCCGGACGCCGTGGATACCCTGGCCTCGCACTTCACCCGCGCCGACGACCCGCGCGCCGCCGAATACCTGCGCCGGGCCGCCGCCCGGGCCGCCGCCCTCTTCGCCAACGACACCGCCGACCGCTACTACCGCGACCTGGTCGCCCGGCTCGATGTGGACGCCGCCCGCGCCCGCCTCGCCCACAGCCAGGTGCTGCGCCGGATGGGGAACTTCGCCCAGGCCGCCGAGGTGCTGCGGCTCGCGCTGGACGAGTTCGTCAGGCGCGGCGACCACGAGGACATCGTGCTCGCGGCGGCCTGGCTCGCCGACACCCTCGGGCGCACCGGCCTGCCCGACGCCGGCCGGCGGGTCCTGGCCGCGCACCCGGTGACGCCGGACACCCCGCCGGAGCCCGCCACGGGGCACTATCTGGCCCAGGCCGTGCTGTGCCGCATCCAGGGGCGGTACGAGGACGCCTACCCGGCCGCCCAGCAGGCGGTGGCCGCCGGTCAGCGGGTGCCCGGCCGGGCCGGGGAGGGGCTGATGGCCCGGGCCCACTCGCTGCGGGCCAGCATCCTGGGCCTGAGCGGACGGCTGGACGAGGCCCAGGAGGCGGCCGACCTCGCCCTGCCCCCGGCCGAGGCGTACGGCGACCCGACCCTGCTCGGCTCGGTGCTCTCGACCCTGCGGGAGAACGAGCGGCGGGGCGGCCGGCTCCGCGAGGCCGTCGCCACCGGACAGCGCGCCCTTGACCTCGCCGAGCGGTCCGGCGACCCGGCGAGCGCCGCCTTCGAACGGGCCAACCTCGCCGAACTCTGGCTGCTCCTGGAGGACTTCGACACCGCGCGCACCCTCGCCGAGGCGGCGGTGGCGGGCGCCGAGCAGGACGACGCCTGGTGCCTTCCGTACACCCTGGCGGCCCTCGCCCTGGTCCGGATGCGCACCGGGGACGCGCCCGGCGCCGCCGCGCTCCTGGACCGCGCGCAGTCGTCCCCCGGCCTGGTCGACCGGCAGGCGGGCCACGAGGTCCGGGCGGCCCGCGCCGAACTCGCCCTGCGCGACGGGCTGCCCGGGCAGGCCCGGCGCGCCCTGGAGGGCCACGAGCGGGACGTGCCGGTGCTCGCGGCCTGGGCGGACCTGCGCAGCGGCCGCCCGGAACCGGCGCGCCGGCGGTCCGCCGACGAGGTGGCCCGCGCCGCCCGCACCGGCGAACGGCTCGCCGAGGCGGACGCGCGGACGGTCCTCGCCCTGGCCCTGCACCGACTCGGCGCCGGCGAGGCGGCCCGGGAGGCGTTGACACGTGCCGACGACCTGGCCCGGTCCCTGCCCTACCCGGCGGGCGCGGCCCACGCGGCCGAGGTGCGGGTGCTCATGGAAACGGAGCCGGACGCCCGGTAGCGGGGCGTCCGGCTCCGTGTGCGCTTCCTACGCAGGCAGCCGCTCCAGCAGCCCCGCGAAGTCGGTGTCCGGTGCCAGGGTGCCGAAGGCGAGGCCCCGGTCCCCGGCGAGCCGCGAGGCGCAGAACGCGTCGGCGACCGCCGTCGGCGCGTGCCGGACGAGCAGTGAGCCCTGGAGCACCAGCGCCGCGCGCTCGATGAGCCGCCGGGCCCGCAGCGGGGCGTCCTCGGTGAGGACCAGTTCGCCGCGCAGCTCCCGCCAGGCCGCGTCCAGCCGGCGGTCCGCCCCCGAGGCGGCCTCGACCTCGGCGCGGAAGGCGTCCAGCGACTCCGGCTCCCGGGCCAGCGCGCGCAGCAGGTCCAGCGCGTTCACATTGCCGGAGCCCTCCCAGATGCCGTTGAGCGGGGCCTCCCGGTACATGCGCGGCATGCCCGAGTCCTCGACGTAACCATTGCCGCCGAGGCATTCCAGCGCCTCCGCGACCGCGACCGGCTGGCGCTTGCACACCCAGTACTTGGACACCGCCGTGGCCAGCCGCAGGAACGCCCGCTCGCCGGCGTCGCCGCGCTGGGCCCGGTCGGCCGCGCCGGCCAGGCGCAGGCCGAGCGTGGTCGCCGCCTCGGACTCGACCGCGAGGTCCCCGATCACATTGCGCATCAGCGGCTGGTCGATCAGCTTGGCGCCGAACACCGATCGGTGGCGCACATGGTGGGCGGCCTGGGCGAGCGCGGCGCGGATGCCGGCGGCCGAACCGATGACGCAGTCCAGGCGGGTCATCGTCACCATGTCGATGATGGTGCGCACGCCCTTGCCCTCGGGGCCGACGAGCCAGGCGACCGTGTCGTCGAACTCGGGCTCGCTGCTGGCGTTGGACCGGTTGCCGAGCTTGTCCTTGAGCCGCTGGATGCGGAAGGTGTTGCGGCTGCCGTCCGGCAGGACGCGCGGCACCAGGAAGCAGGAGAGTCCGCCCGGCGCCTGGGCGAGGACCAGGAAGAGGTCGTTCATCGGGGCGCTGGTGAACCACTTGTGCCCGCGCAGCCGCCAGGTCCCGTCGCCGGCCTCGACGGCCACCGTGGTGTTGGCGCGCACATCGGTGCCGCCCTGCTTCTCCGTCATGCCCATCCCGGCGAGCAGCCCCGGCTTCTCGGCGGGGGTGCGGAGCCCGGCCTCGTACACCCGGCTGGTCAGCAGCGGTTCGTACGTCTTCGTCAGGTCGGGGGCGTGCCGCAGCGCCGGGACGACGGCGTACGTCATCGAGACGGGGCACAGGTGGCCCGCCTCCAGCGTCGACATCACCATGAAGCCGGCCGCGCGTGCCACATGGGCGCCGGGGCGCTCGTCCGCCCAGGCCGCGCCGGCCAGGCCCGCGCTGACCGAGGCGTTCATCAGGTGGTGGTAGGCGGGGTGGAAGTCGACCTCGTCCACGCGGTGGCCGTAGCGGTCGTGGGTGCGGAGCACGGGCTCGTTGGCGTTGGCCTGCTCGGCCCACTCCTGGGCCTGCGCGCTGCCGACGAGGCGCCCGAGCCGGTGCAGCTCCTCGGTGTGCCACTCGGCGCCCTCGCGGCGCAGGCCCTCCAGGAGCACCGCGTCGTCGGCCACGTCGTGCCCGGTCAACGGCGGTGTCTGGTTGGTCACTTCATGGGTCGCGGCGGTGGGGTTGCTGCGCGGGGCGACGGTTTCGGGCACGGGAACCTCCTGGTGGAAGGGGTGTCAGGGCTGCTGTACGGGCGGGGCGCCCGCACACCGCAGGGCCATGGCGACGAGTTCGGTGAGCAGCGTCTCGGTGGTCTCCCCGTCGCCGGCGCCGAGCGGGTCGACCAGCACCTCGCCGACCGCGCCGGTGAGCGCGGCGGCGGTGATCTCGCCGTTCTGCGCGGGCAGCAGGCCCTCTTCGATGCCCGCGTGGACGACCTCGGCGAACAGGGCGCGGTAGCGGCGGCGGTAGTCGAGGCGTTCGGCGCCGACCGCCGGATCGGCCGGGGCGGCGAGCAGCGCGTAGGCCAGGCCCCGGTTCTCCAGGGCGCGGCGGGCGAAGACCTCGACGCCCCGGGCCAGCCGCTCGACCGGGGTCCCCGGCTCGCGCAGCACCGTGCCCAGCACCTCGACCTCGCGCCCGGCGGCACGCCGGAACACCTCGACGGCCAGCGCCGCCTTGGACGAGAAGTGCTGGTAGACGGAGCCGGCCGCGATGCCGGCCGAGTCGGCGACGGCGGTGACCGACGCCTGCGACCAGCCGACTTCCGTCACCACCGAGGTGGCGGCGGCGATCAGATGCTCCCTGGCTGCTTCGAGCCGACTGATTTCGGCTGGGGTCTTGCGGTAGGCCATGAAAGAAGTGAACCATTATTCAGAGCTTCCCGCCATGGTCCGTTCGCACGGTCCGGCTCGTCAGGAGAACGTGATGCACCTCAGTACCCTGCTGGACAGCGCCGTCCGCTCGGCCGGCGACCACGAAGCGGTCGTCTACCGTGAGCGGCGGTGGTCCTACCGGGAATTCGGCGACGCGGCCCGCCGCGCCGCGACCGTGCTGCGCGAGGCCGGGCTGGGCCCGGGCGACCGGCTGGCCGTGATGACGTACAACACCCCGGCCTTCCTGTTCGCCGCGTTCGGCGCCTGGTACGCGGGCGCCACCCTGGTCCCCGTCAACCACAAGCTCCAGACCGCCGAGGTGGCCCGCCAGCTGGCCCACTGCGGCGCCCGCGTCGCCCTGGTCGACGCGGAGATCGGGGAGCGCGCCACCGCCGCCGACGCCGGGGTGACCTGGCTGGTCAGCCACCCCGACGCGGGTCCGGACGCCCTGCCCGCCGACGCGTTCGAGGCCCGGATCGCGGCCGCCGAGCCGTACGCCGGGGACCCCGGCACGGACGACGAGGTCGCGCAGATCCTGTACACCTCGGGCACCTCCGGCACCCCCAAGGGCTGTGTCCACACCCACCGGACGATCACCCTGACCGCCGCCTACACCGCCGCCGCCATCCCGCTGCGCCGGGACGAGCGGTTCCTGATCTGCATGCCCGTCTGGCACGCGTCGCCGCTCAACAACTGGGTGATGGGCACGCTGCTGATCCGCGGCACGGTGGTGCTCCAGCGCGAGTACGAGCCCCGGGGGATGCTGGAGGTCATCCAGCGCGAACGCGTCACCGCGATGTTCGGCGCCCCGATCGCCCTGATCGCGCCGACGCAGGCGGTCCCCGACTTCGCCTCGTACGACCTCTCGTCCGTGCGGGCCTGGATCTACGGCGCCGGACCGCTCGACGCGGACACCGCGCGCCGTCTGATGAAGGCGTACGGCTCCGAGGACTTCCATCAGGTGTACGGGATGAGCGAGACGGGCCCCGTCGGCGCCTCGCTCCCGCCCGCCGAGCAGGTCGCCAAGGCCGGAGCGATCGGCAGGGGCGGCATGCCCGGGGTCGAGCTGCGGGTGGTGCGCCAGGACGGCACGGACGCGGGCGCGGGGGAGACCGGCGAGATCTGGCTGCGCTCCGACACCCGCATGGTGGGCTACCTGGACGACGAGAAGGCCACCGCCGAGGCGTTCGCGGGCGACTGGTACCGCAGCGGCGACCTGGGCCGGGTGGACGAGGACGGGTTCGTCACGGTCGTGGACCGGATGAAGGACGTGATCATCACCGGCGGCGAGAACGTCGCCTCGCAGGAGGTGGAGGGCGCCCTGCGCGGCCACCCCGACGTCCTGGACGTCGCCGTCGTCGGCCGGCCCCACCCCCAGTGGGGTGAGACCGTGGTCGCCGTCGTCGTCCCGCGCGAGGGCGCCGCGCTCGGCCTGGAGGCCGTCCGCGCCTGGCTGGAGCCCCGGATCGCCCGCTACAAGGTGCCCCGCGAACTCGTCCTGCGCCCCGGCCTGCCGCGTACCCCGTCCGGGAAGATCACCAAGCACGTGCTGCGCGACGAGCTGACGCGGTGAGCCCGGGCCCGTACCCCTGCGGCGGGCGGCGGGCCGGGCCGCGTAGGGTCGGCACATGGCCGACGAACAGGTGACCAAGGCGAAGCGGGGCCCCGGCAGGCCCCGTGAGGAGCGCGTCACCCGGGCCGTCCTGGAGGCCGTGGTCGAGCTGGTCACGGAGAACGGCATGGGCGCCCTGACGATGGACGCCGTGGCGGCCCGTGCCGGCGTCAGCAAACCGGCCATGTACCGCCGTTGGGCCACCAAGCAGGATCTGGTCCTGGCCGCCGCCGAGAGCCGGATCGGGCCGCTCACCATCCCCGACATGGGCGACTTCCGGGCCGAGCTGCGCGCCGTGCTGACGGCGCGCATGGAGGCGTACCGGCAGCCGGGTGTCTCGCGCCTGCTCGCCGGGGTGATCGGCTCCGCGTCGGAGGCGGGCGCCGAGCCGGGCGCGTACCGCGACTACGCGGCCCGCGTGATGAGCGAGACCCGGCACCTCCTGGAGCGCGGGGTGGCGCGCGGCGACGTCCGGGCGGACGTCGACATCGCCGCCGCCGCGACGCTCGTCGCCGCCTCGCTGCTTTACCGAATGGTCGGCGAACAGCGCCTGCCGGACCAGCGGTTGGTGGACTCCGTGGTGGACCTCATCGGCCGCGCGGTCGCCGCCCCGGCGTAGCCGCGCACCCCTTCGCCCGGCCCCGCCGCCGGGTGCTTCGGCATGCCCGGAAGCGGCCGGAACGGCCACCGGACGGGCCGGGAAGCCGCTGGGAAAGTCGCCGGGAAGCCGCTGGGAAATCAATGCCCCGCACCCCTTGCCCCGCCGCATCCTCATATCGATACTGCTGGTTACGTAATTAGCCCGTCGTCGGGAGGAACACCCATGCAGACCGCTGTGACCAACCCCAGGCCGGTCCTGGACAAGCCGCTCATGCACTACGGGAGCCGGACCCTCGAACGCCTCGCGCCCGGCGCCGAGCCGGCCTCGTACCGGCAGGTCGGGATCAGTCCGCTCACCCCGCACTTCGGCGCCGTGCTCGACGGGGTCGACCTGACCCGGCCGCTCACCGAGGAGCTTGCCGAGGAGCTGCGCCAGGCGCTGCTGGAGTGGAAGGTGATCTTCTTCCGCAAGCAGACCGGCTTCACCGCCGAGCACCAGCTCGCCCTGTCCGGTGTCTGGGGCCCGCCCGAGCCCAACCCGTTCTTCCCGAAGACCGGGACGGCCGGCGTCTCGCGCCTCGCCAAGGACGCCAAGGCCGCCGGCAACAAGAACATCTGGCACAGCGACCACTCGTTCATGGTCAATCCGGCGCTCGGCTCCGTGCTGCGCGCCGTGGAGGTGCCCGGGGCGGGCGGCGACACGATGTGGGCGGACATGGCCGCCGCCTACGACAACCTGCCGGACGACCTGAAGGCCCGCATCGCCGAACTCACCGCCGTACACGACTGGGCACCCAGCTGGGGCGCCCTCATGAACGACGAGCAGAAGGCCGAGTTCCGCAAGTCCTGGCCGCAGGTCGAGCACCCCGTCGTCGTCCGCCACCCGCGCAGCGGCCGCAGGACGCTCTACGTCAACGAGCCCTTCACCACCCGCGTCAACGGCCTGACCGACGCCGAGAGCCGCGAACTGCTCGACATCCTGGTCCTCCAGGCCCGCATCCCCGAGTACCAGGTCCGCTTCCACTGGGAGGCCGACTCGATCGCCATCTGGGACAACATCGCCACCCAGCACTACGCGATCAACGACTACTTCCCGCAGCGCCGCGTCATGGAGCGCATCGCCATCGCCGGCGTACCGCTCTCCTGACCCCCTCCGCCCCTCTTCCCGGGAGATCCCATGACCGCGGCACCGATCGAACGGCCCCCGCACCCCACCGCAGCGGTGGCACCCGCCGGCACCCGTACCCGGGCCTGGACGGTGACCGCGCTCCTCGTGGTCTTCATGATGGTCAACTTCGCCGACAAGTCCGTGCTCGGTCTCGCCGCCGACGAGATCCGCGCGGACCTGCATCTGAGTGCCACTCAGTTCGGCCTCGTCAACGGCGCGTTCTTCCTGCTCTTCTCGGTCGCCGCCGTCCTGGTCGGGCTCGCCGCCGACCGGGTGTCACCGAAGATCCTGCTCCTCGTCATGGCGCTGCTGTGGTCCGTGGCCCAGGTCCCCGCGGCCATCGGCGGCGGCCTCGCCGTCCTCGTCGCCTCCCGGGTCTTCCTCGGCGCGGCCGAGGGCCCGGCCTTCCCCGTGGCCCAGCAGGCCACCCTCGCCTGGTTCCCGAACGACCGGCGCAACCTGCCGGGCGCCCTGATCACCCTCGGCGTCACGCTCGGCGTGATCACCTCCGCGCCCGGCCTGTCCTGGGTCATCCAGCACCATGGCTGGCGCACCGCCCTGTGGGTGCTGGCGGGTGCGGGCCTTGTCTGGGCCGCCGTCTGGAAGGTGCTCGGCGCCGACGGCGGACACCGCGTCGAGACCGCCCGTACGCCCGTACGCGAGGAGGCGCCCGCCGCCCCGGTCCCGTACCGCGCGATCCTCACCAGCCGCACCTGGATCGGCGCCACCTTCGCCTACTTCACCAGCTACTGGACCGTCGCCCTGATGCTGGTCTGGCTGCCGTCCTACCTCCGCAACGCCCTCGGCTACACGGCCGGCGAGGCGGGCACCGTCGTCGTCGCCCCCTGGACCATCGGCGCCGTCGTGCTGCTCGCCCAGGCCGGAGTCACCGGACGGCTGATGCGGCGCGGCGCCGGCAGCCGCCGCGCCCGGGGCTGGGTCGGCGGCACGCTGCTCGCGCTCGGCGCCCTGTGCTGCCTGGCCGTCCCCCTCGCGGACGGCGCCACGGCCAAGACCGTGCTGATCGCCCTCGGCTTCGGGCTCGGCGGTTCGTACGCGGCCGTCGCGGCGACCACCGTCAGCGAACTGGCCCCGCCGGACCGGGCCGGTGGCGCGCTGGGCGTCATGAACGCCCTGGTCACCCTGGCCGGACTGGCCGCCCCGGCCGTCGTGGGCGCCCTCGTCGACGCCCGGGGGACCGGCGGCTACCAGAACGCCGTCGTGCTCTCCGGTCTTCTCCTCGCCCTGGGGGCTGCGGCATCCTTCTGGCTCATCGACCCGGCCCGCGACACCGCCCGCCCGACCCCCTGACCCGCCCCCACCGCCCCAAGGAGCCCGCCCGTGAGCGCCGCCCCCGCCCTGGACACCAGCCCGCTCGACCTCGCCGTCTCCGAACTCCGCGCACACGCCGACGCCTGGACCGCAACGCCGCTCCCCGAACGCGTCGCCCTCCTGGAGCGCATGCTCCCGCGCATCGCCGGGACCGCGCCCGCCATGGTCGCCGACGCGGCCGCCGCCAAGGGGTACGCCGCCGACTCGGCCTGGGCCGCCGAGGACTGGGTCACCGCCCCCTGGGCCCTGGCCCAGACGGTGAGCGCCTACCTCCATGTGCTGCGCAGGCTCGCCGCCGGACAGGACCCGGTGGACCGCACGGCCGTCCGCGAGCGCGGGGGCCGCGTCCTGGTCGACGTCTTCCCCGCCACCGGCACGGACCGCCTCCTGCTCAACGGGTTCACCGCCGAAGTGTGGACCCTCCCCGGGACCACCCGCGCGCAGGCGCTGGCGGACGCGGCGGGGGAGTACCGGGGCCGTCAGGGCAGCCCGGCCGTCGCCCTGGTCCTGGGCGCGGGGAACGTCCCCGCGATCACCCCGCTCGACATCCTGCACAAGCTGTACGCGGAGGGCGAGGTCGTCCTCGCCAAGATGAACCCCGTCAACGCCTACCTGCGCCCGCACTTCGAGCAGGTGTTCGCCGAGTTCATCGAGCAGGGCTGGGTGCGCTTCGTGGACGGCGGCGCCGGCACCGGCGCCTACCTCACCACCCACGACGGCGTCGACACCATCCACGTCACCGGCAGCGAACGCACCCACGACGCGATCGTCTGGGGCACCGACGAGCAGGCCGAGCGGCGCAGGAGCGAGGACACCCCGCTCAACGACAAGCCGTTCACCAGCGAACTCGGCGGCGTCAGCCCCTGCATCGTCACCCCCGGCCCGTGGAGCGCGGCGGACTTCCGCTTCCAGGCCGAGCACATCGTCACCAGCAAGATGAACAACTCCGGCCACAACTGCGTCGCCAGCCAGATCCTCGTCGTCCCCCGCGAGTGGGACGGCACCGAACGGCTGCTCGCCGAGATCCGCCGGGTGCTGCGCGAACTCCCGCCCCGCGCCGACTACTACCCCGGCGCGGACGACCGCCTCGACGCGGTCGTCCGCGCCCACCCGGACGCCGAGACCCACGGCGAGGGCGCCTGCCGCCTCCTCGTCCCCGACATCACGGACGAGGGCGACCCGATGCTCGACACCGAGGTGTTCGCCAGCGCCCTCGGCGTCGTACGCCTGCCCGGCGCCGACGCCCCGGAATTCCTGCGCGCCGCGACGGAGTTCGCCAACGACCGGCTACCCGGCACCCTCGGCGCGACCCTGCTCGTCCACCCCCGCACCGAACGCGCCCACCGCCACGCGGTCGAGGAGGCGGTCGCCGGGCTCCGCTACGGCACCCTCGGCGTCAACTGCTGGTCGGCGTTCGGCTTCCTGCTCGGCTACACCCCCTGGGGCGCCTTCCCCGGGCACAGCCGCCAGGACATCGGCAGCGGCGTCGGCTTCGTGCACAACGCGTTCATGCTGGAGCACGTCGAGAAGGCGGTCGTACGCGCCCCCTTCGCACCCGCCCCGCGCGGCCTGCTCGCCGGCTCCCCGTCCCTGTCCCCGCGCCCCCCGTACTACGTCACCAACCGCACCGGCCGCACGACCATGGAACGCCTCACCGCTTACACGACCGACCCGAAGGTGTCCCGGCTGCCGGGGATCTTCGCCTCGGCTCTCCGGGGCTGAGCCGCACATGGGCGTCGGGCAGCCCCAGGCAGCCCGACGCCCATGTCGGATTTCCGCCAGCCCCTGGCCCCACCCGTGGCCCATCCTTGAACCATGCACACCGACACCGAGCGCTGCGTCCGGGCGGTCCGGTCCAAGGACGCCCGCTTCGACGGCTGGTTCTTCACGGCCGTCCTGACCACCCGGATCTACTGCCGCCCGAGCTGCCCCGTCGTGCCGCCCAAGGCCGAGAACATGACGTTCTACCCCAGCGCGGCCGCCTGCCAGCAGGCCGGGTTCCGGGCCTGCAAGCGGTGCCGCCCCGACACCAGCCCCGGATCGCCGGAGTGGAACGCCCGCGCCGATTCGGTGGCCCGCGCGATACGGCTCATCCGGGACGGGGTCGTGGACCGCGAAGGCGTCCCCGGCCTCGCCGCCCGGCTCGGCTACTCGCCCCGCCAGATCGAACGCCAGCTGCTCGCCGAGCTGGGCGCCGGACCGCTCGCCCTGGCCCGCGCCCAGCGCGCCCAGACCGCCCGGGTGCTCATCGAGACCACCGCGCTCCCCATGGCCGAGATCGCCTTCGCCGCCGGGTTCTCCTCGGTGCGCACCTTCAACGACACCGTCCGCGAGGTCTTCGCGCTCGCCCCCGGCGACCTGCGCACCCGGGCCGCCCGCACCGCACCCGCGCCCGCCACCCCCGGCGTCATCACGCTGCGCCTCCCGTACCGCGCCCCGCTCAACCCCGGCAACCTCTTCGGCCACCTCGCCGCGACCGCCGTCCCCGGTGTCGAGGAGTGGCGCGACGGCGCGTACCGCCGCACCCTCGCCCTGTCGCACGGCCACGGCATCGTCGCGCTCGCCCCGCGCCCCGACCACATCGCCTGCCGGCTCTCCCTCACCGACCCGCGCGACCTGACCCTCGCCATCAGCCGGTGCCGCCGGCTCCTCGACCTGGACGCCGACCCGGTCGCCGTGGACGAACAGCTGCGCGCCGACCCGCTGCTCGCCCCGCTCGTCGACACGGCACCGGGCCGCCGGGTGCCGGGGACCGTCGACGGCGCCGAATTCGCCGTACGCGCCGTGCTCGGCCAGCAGGTGTCCACCGCCGCCGCCCGCACCCACGCCGCCCGCCTGGTCACCGCCCACGGCACCCCGGTGGACGACCCCGAGGGCGGGCTCACCCACCTCTTCCCGGACCCGGAGGCGCTGGCCGGGCTCGACCCCGAGCAACTGGCCCTCCCGCGCAGCCGCCGCCGCACGCTCACCACCCTCGTCCAGGCCCTGGCGGACGGTTCGCTGCGCCTCGGCCCCGACTCCGACTGGGACCGGGCCCGCGCCGAACTGGCCGCACTGCCCGGCTTCGGCCCCTGGACCGTCGAGGTCATCGCCATGCGCGCCCTCGGCGACCCGGACGCCTTCCTCCCGACCGACCTCGGCATCCGCAGATCCGCCCAGCAGCTCGGCCTGCCCGCCACCCCGGCCGCCCTCACCGCCCGCGCGGCCGGCTGGCGCCCCTGGCGGGCGTACGCCGTCCAGTACCTCTGGACCGTCGACGACCACCCCATCAACCACCTCCCGGACGCGGAAGGAAGTGCCCCGTGACCCGGCAGCACACCATCACCGACAGCCCCTACGGCCCGCTGACCCTCGTCGCCGCCGACGGCGTCCTCGCCGGCCTCTACATGACCGGCCAGCGCCACCGGCCCCCCGAGGAGACCTTCGGCGAGCCCGACCCCCGCCCCTTCACCGAGGCGATCCGCCAGCTCGACGCCTACTTCGCCGGCGAACTGCGCGACTTCGACCTGCCGTTGCACCTGGCCGGCACCCCGTTCCAGCGCAGCGTCTGGGAGCAGCTGCGCCTCATCCCGTACGGCGAGACCCGCTCCTACGGCGAACTCGCCGAGAACCTGGGCAAGCCCGGGGCCTCCCGGGCGGTGGGCCTGGCCAACGGCAAGAACCCGGTCGGCATCATCGTGCCCTGCCACCGGGTGATCGGCGCCTCCGGAAGCCTCACCGGCTACGGAGGCGGGCTGGACCGCAAACAGCGCCTGCTGGCCTTCGAGAACGGCACGGAGGCGAGCACCCCGGCGCTGTTCTGACGCGGGTACGTGGCTCAGCCGGTGAAGATCTCGGTCACCGTCCAGATCGCCAGGCCCAGCATGCACAGCCCGCCGATCCGCTGCACGGTCTTCAGCGGTACGCGCTTCGCGATGAACCGGCCCGCCAGCAGCGCCAGCGCCGAAACGGACATCAGGGCGGCCGCCGAACCGATCGCGGTCGACCAGGTGCCGTTGCTCGCCGCCAGGTTGGCCGTCGTGATCTGCGTGAGGTCGCCCCACTCGCTGATGAACACCGCCATGAACGCCGTCGAGTACACCGGCCAGAAACCGGTCACCGTCTTCGGGCCCTCGTCGTCGTCCTCGTCACCGCCGCCCCCGCGCAGCAGCATGAACGCGCCGAACGCGAAGAGCGAGGCCGAGACGAGCTTGACGATCCAGCCGGGCAGCAGACCGAGCAGCCCGCCCGCCCCCACCGCGATGGCGACATGCACGATGAACGCGGACGAGGTGCCGAACCAGACATAGAGCGGACGCATGCGCGTGCCCATGGCGAGCGACGCGAACATCGTCTTGTCCGGGAGTTCGGCGAGGAAGATCAGCCCGAAAGCGGTGATAATCGCCAGGGGATCGAGATGCATTCCGGGTGGCTTTCTGTACGAGCCGGGCCCGGATCTCCGCGAAGTGCCGGTCGGCGTTTCGGAGGACCACTCGGCCCGGCATGACGGCACCGCCCACAGGGCGTGGGCGTGTCATACCTGACCGAAGGTCTCGCCCGCCCGCGATGATCCACGAGCCCGGCCACCGGGAACCGCGAGGCTCCAGTGTGTCGACGACCGGTTTGCGGGGCTACTCCCCTTCGCAGCCGTCCACACTACCTCACCCGGCTCCGCCGCCGCGCGAGCAGGAACGCCTGAGGCGTGCGCTCATCCGGCCCCGCCGCCCGCACGAGGCGCGCCCGCACCGCGAACCCGGCCTGCTCCAGCAGCCCGGCCACCCGGTCCGGGTCGAAGCGGTAGACGTCCAGGTTCGAAGTGATGGTGCTCGCGGGGGTCGGCAACCCGCAGGACGCCGTCGAGCTCGTCGTACGCGACTACATCGCGCGCGGCCACCGCACGGAGGCCCGCGTCGCGGCCCGCGAGGAGACCGCGCGCGACGACGAGACCAGGCCCCCGGAGACCCAGGGCTGACCGCCTCAGCCCACGGGGCGGCCGTCCTCCAGTTCCACGGCGCCCGTGCCGGCATCCAGCGCCTTCAGCGCCGCGTGCATCCGCCCGGCGCGCGCACCGGTCAGATGCCGGTCGATCTCCGCCGGCTCGACCAGCTTCCAGGACAGCAGCTCCGATTCCTGGAGCCGGATCGCCTTCAGCCGCTCCTCGTCCAGCACCCCGCCGTCGTACACGTACGCCACGATCGGCGGCCGGTCGCTGCCGCGCGCCCAGTCCACGACGAGGAGCCGGCCCGGCTCGATGTCCAGCCCGATCTCCTCCAGCGACTCGCGCCGCGCCCCCTGACGCGGACTCTCCCCGTCGGCCGACTCGACCGTCCCACCGGGCAGCGTCCACCCCTCCCGGTAGTTCGGCTCCACCAGCAGCACACGCCCGCGCGCGTCCCGGAAGACACAGGCGGCACCGACGAGGACCTTGGGAAGACCGGCGATATACGTGGCGTAGTCAGTAGTGGTCACACGGTCAGCCTAGGCGCACTTTGATCGATCGGACCATGGGCAGGGAGGGGGTGCGCCGGATAGGGTCGGGGCGGCGCGACTGCCTGTTCGAATGCAAAGGGAATCATGGTGACGGACGGAGCAGTGACCGCACGCGTGCTCGTCGCGGCGGACAAGTTCAAGGGCTCGCTCACGGCCGTGCAGGTCGCGGAGCGGGTGACGGCCGGGCTGCGGCGCGTCGTTCCCGGTGTACGGGTGGAGACCCTGCCGGTCGCCGACGGCGGCGACGGCACGGTGGCGGCGGCGGTGGCCGCCGGCTTCGAGCGGCGCGAGGCGCGGGTGACCGGGCCCCTGGGCGACCCCGTCACCGCCGCGTACGCGGTGCGGGGGACCACCGCGGTGGTCGAGATGGCCGAGGCGTCCGGCCTCCAGCACCTGCCCGAAGGCGTCTTCGCGCCCCTCACGGCCACCACGTACGGCTCGGGCGAACTGCTGCTCGCCGCGGTCGACGCGGGGGCCCGGACCATCGTCTTCGGCGTCGGCGGCAGCGCCACCACGGACGGCGGCGCCGGCATGCTCGCCGCGCTCGGCGCACGCTTCCTCGACGCGGACGGCAAGCCGGTCGGGCCGGGCGGTGGCGGTCTCGCGGACCTCGCCGAGGCGGACCTGTCCGGGCTCGACCCCCGGTTCGCCGGCATCGACCTCGTCCTCGCCAGCGACGTCGACAACCCGTTGACCGGCCCCAAGGGCGCGCCGGAGGTATACGGCCGGCAGAAGGGCGCCACCGAGGCGGACATCGCGACCCTCGACGCGGCGCTCGCGCACTACGCGTCGCTCCTCGGCCCCGCTCAGGCCGGCCTCCCCGGCGCCGGGGCGGCCGGCGGCATCGGCTACGGCGCGCTCGTCGCCCTCGGTGCGCGCTTCCGCCCCGGGATCGAGGTCATGCTCGACGTCCTGGGCTTCGCGCCCGCGCTCGACCGGGCGACCTTCGTCATCACCGGCGAGGGCTCCCTCGACGCCCAGACCCTCCACGGCAAGGCCCCGGCGGGCGTCGCGGCGGCGGCGAGGGCGGCGGGGGTGGAAGTGGTGGCGGTGTGCGGGCGGCTGACACTGTCGCCGGAGGCGTTGGAGGGGGCGGGGATCCGGCGGGCGTACGCGTTGCTGGATCTGGAGCCGGACCCCGCGGTGTGCATGGCGGAGGCGGGGCCGCTGCTGGAGCGGGTCGCGGAGTCGATCGCGCGGGACTTTCTGGCCTGAGGCAACCGGGGGTGCCGCCCCCGGACCCCCGCTCCCCGAACGCCGGCGGGGCTGAGAACCAGCCTCGCCGGCGATTGAGGCGCGGAGTCGGAGGATCAGCTGGTGTACGCCTCCAGTTCCGACAGCTGCGCGGCCGGCCAGCCGGTGTTGGCGGTGAACGTCAGCCGCAGATAGCGGGCCGACGTACCCGGCAGGGTGACCGTCGCCTGGTTGCCGCTCGACGGGTCGAAGGTGTAATCCGCCGAGCCCTTCAGGGAGTTGTACGTGTTGTTGTCGGTGCTGCCCGACACGCTCAGGGTCTGGGTGCGGGTCGCCCAGGCGGACGACGGGGGCAGCTTGAGGACGAGCCGCTTGACGGACTTGGCGGCGCCGAGGTCCACGGTGATCGTCTGCGGGAAGGCGTTGTTGCTGCTCTCCCAGTAGGTGTTCGCGTTGCCGTCGACCGCGTTGGACGCGCCGTACACATCGGCGTGACCGGACTCGGTGACCTGACGGCCCTGGGCGAGGTTACCGGTCTCCTCGGGCGGGTCGGTCGGGTCGGTGGGCGGGTCCGTGGGGTCGGTCGGCGGGTCGGTGGGGTCGGTCGGGCCGGTGCCGCCCTCCGGGACACCGCCGTTGGTCCACACCGGGTCGGGCCAGACACCGGTGCAGGCGGGCGGGTCGGCGTACCAGCCGGAGTTCCCGGAGCCCCGGGTGATCTCGAAGCCGCCGCCGACGCAGTTGTGGATCGGGTTCGACTGCGCGATGTGCGTCGCCGTGACGTTGTCGAAGGTGGCCGTGCCGGGGGCCTGGATCTGGAGCGCGTAGGTACCGGCGCCGTCGATCTTGATGTTCTTGAAGTGCAGCCCGTTGGTCGCGCCCTCGATGAGGTGGATCGCGGCGTAGGAGCTGTCCAGGACCTCGCTGTCGGTGATGTTGATGTCGCCGTTGATCGGTTCGTTGAGCCCGCTGAACCAGATCGCGCCGACCCCGAAGTTCCAGTTGTAGTCGCTGTTCCCGGTCCGGATCAGGGTGTTCCGGGCGGCCGTGGTGGTGCCCGAAACGGCCGTGCCCTGACCGGAGTTGACACCGGGATAGCGGTTGGCGATGTGCAGGCCGCCGCCGTTGGTGATGGTGTCCGCCATGACGTTGTCGGACAGGGTGATGTCCTTGCCGCCGTAGGTGACGATGTTGTTGGCGAGGATCGGCAGGATCACCGTGTTGAACGTGAATTTGTTCTTCACGTTCGGCACGTTCTCCGCCCACATGGCGAGCCCGTCGTCCCCGGTGTTGCGGACGAAGGTGTTGGTGACCGTCGAGTTGGTGACGCCGTAGTGGAAGTTCACCCCGTCGGCGGTCTGGTCCAGGATGCGGCTGTTCTTGATGGTGAAGTTGTCCATCGGGCCGTCCATCCAGGCGCCGCACTTGGTGTGCTGCATCCAGACGTTGTCGACGGTCGAGTCGGACAGGGCACCGCCGATGGCGTTCACCTGGTCGTTGTCGACGCGCTCGCGGATGTCACCGATGATGGCGAAGTCCTTGAGCGTGACATCGCTGCTGCCACCGTCCCCGGCGTACTTGCCGTAGACGCCGACGGCCTTGGACCGGTTCGACGGGTCACGCCCGGTCAGCACCGAATACCAGGGCCCGGCGCCGCGCAGGGTCACCTTGTCCACGATGATGTGGTCGCGGACCTGGAACGTGCCCTGCGGGATGTACACCTCCCTGCCCTGCGCCCGGCCCGCGTCCACGGCCGCCTGGATCTTGGCGGTCGAGTCGGCGGCCCCGGTCGGGTCGGCCCCGAAGTCGGAGACGACGTCCAGCGCACCGGACGGCTTGGCGATGGGCGCGCCCACCTCCTCGAAGTCCGCCAGGTCGATGGTGAACGACGGTGAGCCGGCGGTGGAGGAGACCTGGAGCCGGATCTTCGTACCGATGGGCAGCGTGGACCCGAACATGGTCCGGGCCTCGTCGTAGAAGTGGTGCGGGTTGGTGTCGCCCGGGTTGTTGTTGAACGGGTAACCCCCGTAGTACCAGCCGTACTTGGAGGTCACCGGCACCGCCTTGGGCGAGGCCCCGTTCACCCGTACGTCGATCGAGGCGTCCCGGCCCGTCCCGGCGGAGTTGTCCGGCAGCGAATACCGGAAGGACATCGCGTTGGCGGGGGCGGTGAGTGTGAACTCCACGTACTCACCGACCGCGTCCAGGGTCACCGCCTGCCGGCCCGACGCCTCGGAGGGCAGCGTGCCGTAGAGGCGGTTCGGGCCGATCAGGGTGCCGTTGGTGGCCGCGTACTCGGCCTCCTGTTCCTTGAACGGGACGGTCGCACCGCGGCCGGGTACGGCGAGCGGCGAGGGGGCGGGGACACCGGCCGCCTGGGCGGCCGGTGCGCCGGTCAGCACCACGGCGGCGGCGGTGCCGACCGCGGCGAGAGCCAGCGAGAGGGAGGCGGATATGGACCGCTTGAACAGCGGTCGTCGGGGTGGGGAAGTCACGTCGAAGTCGTCCTTGCGGCTCGTGGGGGCTCTTCGGACGTCCCACAGGCTAGGAGCACCTTCGCAAGGAAGTCCACGACGATGCGCAAGATTCTGCTTCAGCAACTAAAATTTATGACTCAAACCTGAGAGGAATGCGTTGAGTGCGCCGGTTGGCGAGGATTCGGCGCACCCAACGCGCGTACTGCGCAAGCCACTTGCGAGGTAGGCCGCTACTCCGTGCGCAGCGCCAGCCAGTCGTGAGCCGGACGGTGGCGGTGCGCTCGACGGCGTCCTGCCGGGGGCCGCCGAGCCAGGCACCCATGGAGGGGTACGAGACCGTCCCGGCGGGCACCCCGTCCACGGTCACGGTGTGCCCGGCGGTCCCGGCCAGGCCGTTCGCGTAACCGACGTCCACCAGGTACGACCTCACCTGGGACGAAGCCCTCGGCCGCGTCGTCCGCCTGGGCGTCTGCGACCACGGGGCATACCGCGAACCCTGTCCGCCCCTGCCCGTCGGCGACGGGCCCCTGGAACTGCGCCTCGCCGTACAGGGGGAGCGCGCCCAGTTCTCCGTACGGCAGGAAAGACAGGAAGGGCGGGACGCCTGGCAGCCCGCCGGGCCCGAGCTGGACACCAGCCCGCTCTCCGACGAGAACGCCACCCAGGGCGACCCGGACACCGGCCACTTCCGCACCTGGGGCTTCACCGGCGCGTTCCTCGGCCTGTGCGCCCAGGACCTCACGGGCGCCGGGGCACCCGCCGACTTCGACTGGACCGAATACCGGGCCGATACCCTTCCCGGAGCGGCAGCACGATGACCACACGCAGAAACGGATGGCAAGGATGACGACGGAGACCACCGGCACCCCGGGCAAGGTCACCCTGAACACGATCGCCTCGGTGGCCGGTGTCTCCGTCTCCACGGTCTCCAAGGTGCTCAACGACCGCTCCGACGTCTCCGCCGAGACCAAGGAGCGCGTCGAGTCCGTCATGGACGACCTCGGCTACGAGAGGCGCCCCGTCCGCCGCCGGGGCAGCGTGGTCGACCTGGTCCTCAACGAGCTCGACAGCCTCTGGTCCGTCGAGATCATCCGGGGCGTGGACGAGGTGCTGGCCGAGGCGGGCGCCAGCATGGTGCTCTCCGCGGTGCACGGCCGCAGCGCCGACACCCGGGAATGGCTGGACCAGCTCGCCGCGCGCCGCAGCAGCGGGGCCATCCTCGTCGTCTCCGACCTCACCTCGCAGCAGCGCCGCCGCCTCACCGCGATGGACATCCCGTTCGTCCTGGTCGACCCCGTGGGCAATGTCGACGCGCTGGTCCCCACCGTCGGCGCCACCAACTGGGCCGGCGCCGTCAGCGCCACCGAGCACCTGATCGAGCTCGGCCACACCCGGATCGCGCACCTCGCCGGACCCCGCCAGCTGCTGTGCAGCCGGGCCCGCGCCGACGGCTTCCGCGCGGCCATGGAACGCGCCGAGCTGCCCGTACCGGACGGCTGGGTCTCGCACGGCGAATTCAACGACCGCTCGGGCCGGCAGGAGATGGCCCGGCTGCTCGACGGGGCCGCCGAACGCGGTGAGGAGCCGCCCACCGCGGTCTTCGCCGCCAGCGACCTCCAGGCCCTCGGCGCCTTCGAGGTGCTGCGCGCCCGGTCCCTGGAGATCCCGGCCGACATGAGCGTGGTCGGCTTCGACGACCTGCCCGTGGCGCGCTGGACCCATCCCGCCCTGACGACCGTGCGCCAGCCCCTGCTGGACATGGCCTCCATGGCGGCGACCACGCTGCTCCGGATCATCGACGGCGAACAGGCCGACACCCTGCGCCTGGAACTCTCCACCCGCCTGGAGGTACGCGGCTCCACCGCCGCGCCCCGTACCGCCTGAGGGACACGCGGAAGGGCCCGGACGCCTTGCGGCATCCGGGCCCTTCTGTCGTTCGTACCGCCGCTACGGCAGCTGCGCCGCGCGTGCCTCGCGGCGGTTGTCACGGAAGGTGTTCACCCGGCGGGCGGTCGCGAAGAGCGGGATGACCGCCCCCAGGACCACCTGGAGCGCACAGCCGGTCTGGAGGAGCAGCTGACCGCCGGGGGCGTCCAGCGCCCAGGCCGCCAGCAGCCCCATCGCGGCCACGATCCAGCCGAGCATCGCCACCGCGAGGACACCCCGCGGCTTCGGGTACTCGACCCGGCTGACCATCAGCCACGCCACCCCGATGATCGCGAGCAGCGTCGGGACGAAGGGCAGCTCAAGCAGCACGATCGAGATGACCGTGAGCGCTCCGAAGGGGCTCGGCATGCCTTGGAACATGCCGTCCTTCAGCGTCACGCACGAGAACCGCGCAAGTCTGAGCACCACCGCCAGGAGCACCACGATCGCCGCGAGCGCCGAGACCCGCTGGTGTGCGTCGTCCGCGACCATGCCGTACACGAGGACGAAGTACGCCGGGGCGAGCCCGAAGCTGATCAGGTCCGAGAGGTTGTCCAGCTCGGCGCCCATCGGCGAGGAACGCAGCTTGCGGGCCACGAGCCCGTCGAACAGGTCGAAGATCGCTGCCATGAGCATGAGGATCACGGCGGTGGCGGCGGAGTGCCGCGCCATGCCGCTCTCGTCGCTGCCCGTGAGGTGCGGGATCAGGATGCCCGTGGTGGTGAAGTACACCGCCATGAACCCGCACGTCGCGTTACCGAGGGTGAGGGTGTCCGCTATCGACAGCCGCAGCGAGAGCGGCATGTCGTCGGCGTCGTCCTCCGCCTCGGCCTCCGGGACCCAGCCGGTCTGTGTGTCGGGATCAATCACGGTCAATGCGAGTCACCCCCGCGGTGGTGGCCTGGCCGACCTCGACCGCGACGTCCACACCTTCCGGGAGGTAGATGTCGACGCGGGAGCCGAAGCGGATCAGCCCGATGCGCTCACCCTGCTCCACCTTCGTGCCCTGCGGGATGTAGGGCACGATGCGCCGGGCCACCGCGCCGGCGATCTGCACCATCTCGATGTCACCCAGTTCGGTGTCGAAGTGCCAGACAACGCGCTCGTTGTTCTCGCTCTCCTTGTTGAACGCGGGGACGAAGCCACCGGGCACGTGCTCCACCGACGTCACCGTGCCGGCGAGCGGCGCGCGGTTCACGTGGACGTTCAGCGGGCTCATGAAGATCGCGACGCGGGTACGCCCGTCCTGCCACGGCATGATGCTCTGCACCACGCCGTCGGCCGGTGAGATGACGCGCCCCCGGGTGATCTCGCGCTCCGGGTCCCGGAAGAACCAGAGCATGCCCGCCGCGAGCGCGGTGGTGGGCACGGCCACGGCCGCCCAGCGCCCGGACCGGCGGGCGCGGGTCAGGCTGAGGGCGGCGGTGGCGACGGTCGGCAGGAGCCACGGCGAAGCTCCGCGTGCGATGCGGACCCGGCCGCGTGAGGCAGAGGTATGGCTGTCGGGCATGGATGACCTTCGTAGCGGATTGAGCCGCGCTGGCAACGGGGGACGGCGGCTTTTCCGGCGATGTTATCGGTTGCTGACCGCAACTGGGCAAGCCAGCAGCCGAGTCGGACGTCTGGAAGGCACCGGTTGAGGATGACAGGGTGTGATCTTCTTCGCGGTCAAATCGCCGCGAAAGGGGTGATCAACCCTGGAAACGGTACTCCTCAAGGAGTCGGCGCCCGATGATCATTTTCTGGATCTCGGCGGTACCTTCACCGATCAGCAGCATCGGTGCCTCGCGGTAGAGGCGCTCGATCTCGTACTCCTTGGAGAAGCCGTAGCCGCCGTGGATACGGAAGGCGTCCTCGACGACTTCCTTGCAGTACTCGGAGGCGAGGTACTTCGCCATCCCTGCCTCCAGGTCGTTTCGCTCCCCGGAGTCCTTTTTGCGTGCCGCATTCACCATCATGGCATGGGCGGCCTCGACCTTGGTGGCCATTTCGGCCAGCTTGAACTGGATCGCCTGGTGCTGCGCGATGGGCTTTCCGAAGGTCTGGCGCTGCTGTGCGTAGGAAACGCCCAGTTCGAATGCACGCTGTGCGACACCGCAGCCACGGGCCGCGACATTGACTCGGCCGACCTCGACTCCGTCCATCATTTGGTAAAACCCTCGGCCGGTGACACCCCCCAGCACTCGATTGGCCGGAATTCGCAGTCCGTCCATGATGAGCTCGGTGGTATCGACCCCCTTGTAACCCATCTTGTCGATCTTGCCGGGAATCGTGAGCCCCGGGCGGACCTCTCCGAAGCCCGGCTCCTTCTCGACCAGGAACGTCGTCATCGACTTGTGCGGCGCGGTGCCCTCGGGGTGTCCTTCGTCACTCCGGCACAGGACGGCGACGAGTGACGACGTACCGCCGTTCGTCAGCCACATCTTCTGGCCGTTGAGGACGTACTCCTCGCCGTCCCTGACACCCTTCGAGCTGATCGCCGAGACGTCCGAGCCGAGCGCCGGCTCCGACATCGAGAACGCGCCCCGCACCTCGCCCAGCGCCATGCGCGGCAGGAAGGTGTCCTTCTGCTCCTGCGTACCGTGCTGCTTGAGCATGTACGCCACGATGAAGTGCGTGTTG
Organism: Streptomyces sp. NBC_00726; assembly: GCF_045161735.1. Classification (NCBI taxonomy): domain Bacteria; kingdom Bacillati; phylum Actinomycetota; class Actinomycetes; order Kitasatosporales; family Streptomycetaceae; genus Streptomyces; species Streptomyces sp. NBC_00726. The sequence goes on from NZ_CP108983.1 coordinate 5,895,855, forward strand.
ATGATGCCCGACACGCTCATCCAGCCCCGGGCGATCTCCTCCACGCACAGCGCGTAGGTGAGCAGTGACTCGCCCAGACCGCCGTACTCCTCGGGGATCATCAGCCCGAACACGCCGAGTTCCTTCAGCCCCTCCACGATCTCGGTGGGGTACTCGTCGCGGTGCTCCAGCTGGGTCGCGACCGGAATGATCTCCTTGTCGACGAAGTCCCTGACCGTCGAAAGGATCTCCTGCTGGACCTCGGTGAGCCCGGCCGTCTGGGCGAGTCGCGTCATGACTGCTTCTCCACGTTCTTCTGCGAGGGCTGGCTGAGCTCCGGGCGGCCGGGCTGTTCCCCGCCCCGCTCCTTGATGTACGTCTCGGTGGGGACCATGACCTTGCGGCGGAACACGCAGACGAGCGTGCCGTCCTGCTTGTAGCCCTTGGTCTCCACGTAGACGATTCCGCGGTCGCTCCTGGACCGCGACGGCGTCTTGTCCAGGACCGTCGTCTCGCCGTAGACCGTGTCGCCGTGGAAGGTCGGCGCCACGTGCTTCAGCGACTCGATCTCCAGGTTGGCGATGGCCTTTCCGGAGACGTCCGGCACCGACATGCCGAGCAGCAGCGAGTAGATGTAGTTGCCCACGACGACGTTCTTGCCGAAATCGGTCGTGTTCTCCGCATAGTTGCTGTCCATGTGCAGCGGGTGATGATTCATGGTCAGCAGGCAGAAGAGGTGGTCGTCGTATTCGGTGACGGTCTTTCCGGGCCAGTGCTTGTAGACCGCACCGACCTCGAATTCCTCGTAAGTGCGTCCGAACTGCATATCAGACCTCCGGGGCTTCGAACTTGGAGGTGCGCTGCATGCCGGCCGCCCGGCCCTTGCCCGCGATGACCAGGGCCATCTTGCGGCTGGCCTCGTCGATCATCTCGTCGCCGAGCATCGCCGAGCCCTTCTTGCCGCCCTCCTCGGAGGTGCACCAGTCGTAGGCGTCCAGGATCAGCTCGGCGTGGTCGTAGTCCTCCTGCGAGGGCGAGAACACCTCGTTGGCCGCGTCGACCTGACCGGGGTGCAGCACCCACTTGCCGTCGAAGCCGAGCGCCGCCGCCCGGCCCGCGACCTCGCGGTAGGCGTCCACGTCGCGGATCTGGAGGAACGGGCCGTCGATCGCCTGGAGGTCGTGCGTCCGCGCGGCCATCAGGATGCGCATCAGGATGTAGTGGTACGCGTCCGCCGGGTAGCCGGGCGGCTGCTGGCCGACGACCAGGGTCTTCATGTTGATCGACGCCATGAAGTCGGCCGGGCCGAAGATCAGCGTCTCCAGACGGGGCGAGGCGGCGCCGATCTCATCGATGTTGACGAGGCCCCTGGCGTTCTCGATCTGCGCCTCGATGCCGATACGGCCGACCTCGAAGCCCATCGTCTTCTCGATCTGCGTCAGCAGCAGGTCCAGCGCGACGACCTGCTGGGCGTCCTGCACCTTCGGCAGCATGATGCAGTCGAGGTTCGGCCCCGCGCCCTCGACCACCGTGATGACGTCCCGGTACGTCCAGTGCGTCGTCCAGTCGTTGACCCGGACCACCCGGGTCTTGCCCGTCCAGTCGCCGTTGTTCAGGGCGTCCACGATGTGGTGGCGGGCACCCTCCTTGGCGAGCGGCGCGCAGGCGTCCTCCAGGTCCAGGAACACCTGGTCGGCGGGGAGGCCCTGGGCCTTCTCCAGGAACCGCGGGTTCGAGCCGGGCACGGCCAGACACGAGCGGCGCGGGCGCAGGCGGTTGACGGCGGCAGTCATGCGGGGACCTCCAGAGGGTCGAGCTTGTTCGCTTTCCGGATCTCGTCGACGATACGGCCGATGATCTCCGTGATACCGAAGTCCTTCGGGGTGAACACGGCGGCGACACCCGCCCTGATCAGGGCCTCGGCGTCGGCCGGGGGAATGATGCCGCCGGCGATGACCGGGATGTCGCCGGCCCCGGTGCGGCGCAGCCGGACCAGCACGTCCGGCACCAGCTCGGCGTGCGAGCCGGACAGGATGGACAGGCCGACGCAGTGCACGTCCTCGGCGACGGCCGCCGAGACGATCTGTTCGGGCGTCAGGCGGATGCCCTGGTAGACGACCTCGAAGCCGGCGTCCCTGGCCCGCACCGCGATCTGCTCGGCGCCGTTGGAGTGCCCGTCCAGGCCGGGCTTGCCGACCAGCAGCCGCAGCCGCCCGACGCCCAGGTCCGCGGCGGTCCGCGCGGCCTTCTCGCGTACGAGGGCGAGCGGCGAGCCCGCCTCGGCGGCGACCGCGACCGGGGCGGACGACACCCCGGTCGGCGCCCGGAACTCGCCGAACACATCGCGCAGCGCCCAGGACCACTCGCCGGTGGTCACCCCCGCACGGGCGCACTCGACGGTCGCCTCCATCAGGTTCTCGGTGCCGGCGGCGGCCTTCTTCAGCGCGGCCAGCGCCTCGGTGGCCCGGGGCTCGTCGCGGTTGTCCCGCCACTCGTGGAGCGCGGCGACGACCCGCGCCTCGTTCGCCGGGTCGACCGTCATGATCGCCCCGTCGAGGTCGGCGGTGAGCGGGTTGGGCTCGGTCGTCTCGTAGACGTTGACGCCGATGATCTTCTCGTCGCCGGCCTCGATCCGGGCCCGCCGCTCGGCGTGCGAGGAGACCAGCTCGGACTTGAGGTAGCCGGACTCGACGGCTGCCATGGCGCCGCCCATCTGCTCGATCCGGTCCATCTCCGCCAGCGAGTCGGCGACCAGCTCGTCCACCTTGGCCTCGATGACGTGCGAACCGGCGAAGATGTCCTCGTACTCCAGCAGGTCGCTCTCGTGCGCCAGGACCTGCTGGATGCGCAGCGACCACTGCTGGTCCCAGGGCCGGGGGAGCCCCAGCGCCTCGTTCCAGGCGGGCAGCTGGACCGCGCGGGCCCGGGCGTCCTTGGAGAGGGTCACGGCCAGCATTTCGAGCACGATGCGCTGCACGTTGTTCTCCGGCTGCGCCTCGGTCAGGCCGAGCGAGTTGACCTGGACGCCGTAGCGGAACCGGCGCTGCTTGGCGTCGGTGATGCCGTAACGCTCGCGGGTGACCCGGTCCCAGATGCGGCCGAAGGCGCGCATCTTGCACATCTCCTCGATGAAGCGGACGCCCGCGTTCACGAAGAACGAGATCCGCGCGACGACGGCCCCGAACTTCTCCTCGGGAACCTGCCCGGAGTCCCGTACGGCGTCGAGGACGGCGATGGCCGTCGACATCGCGTACGCGATCTCCTGGACCGGTGTCGCCCCCGCCTCCTGGAGGTGGTAGCTACAGATGTTGATCGGGTTCCACTTGGGGATGTGGTTGACCGTGTACGTGATCATGTCGGTGGTCAGCCGCAGCGAGGGCCCGGGCGGGAAGACGTGCGTCCCGCGCGACAGGTACTCCTTGACGATGTCGTTCTGCGTGGTGCCCTGGAGTCTGCCCGGGTCGGCGCCCTGCTCCTCCGCGACGACCTGGTAGAGCGCCAGCAGCCACATGGCGGTGGCGTTGATCGTCATGGAGGTGTTCATCTGTTCCAGGGGGATGTCCTGGAACAGCCGCCGCATGTCACCGAGGTGCGACACGGGCACACCGACCCGGCCGACCTCGCCGCGCGCCAGCACGTGGTCGGGGTCGTACCCCGTCTGGGTCGGCAGGTCGAAGGCGACCGACAGACCCGTCTGGCCCTTGGCGAGGTTGCGCCGGTACAGCTCGTTGGACGCCTCGGCCGTGGAGTGGCCCGCGTACGTCCGCATGAGCCAGGGGCGGTCCTTCTGACGGCCACTCATCTCAGATGTCCCGGAAGCGGTTGATGGCGTCCAGGTGCTTCGCGCGCATCTCCTGGTCGCGCACGCCCATGCCCTCGCGCGGGGCCAGCGCCAGGACGCCGACCTTGCCCTGGTGGGCGTTGCGGTGCACGTCGTGGGCGGCCTGGCCGGTCTCCTCCAGCGAGTAGACCTTGGAGAGCGTCGGGTGGATCCTGCCCTTGGCGATCAGCCGGTTGGCCTCCCACGCCTCGCGGTAGTTGGCGAAGTGGGAGCCGATGATGCGCTTGAGCGACATCCACAGGTAGCGGTTGTCGTACTCGTGGTTGTAGCCCGAGGTCGAGGCGCAGGTGACGATGGTGCCGCCCTTGCGGGTCACGTAGACGCTCGCGCCGAAGGTCTCGCGGCCGGGGTGCTCGAAGACGATGTCCACGTCCTCGCCGCCGGTCAGTTCACGGATGCGCTTGCCGAACCGCTTCCATTCGCGCGGGTCCTGGTTCTGCTCGTCCTGCCAGAACTTGTAGCCCTCGGCGTTGCGGTCGATGATCGCCTCGGCGCCCATCTTCCGGCAGATCTCCGCCTTCTGCTCGCTGGAGACGACACAGATCGGGTTGGCGCCGCCGGCCAGCGCGAACTGCGTGGCGTACGAGCCGAGTCCGCCGCTGGCGCCCCAGATCAGGACGTTGTCGCCCTGCTTCATGCCGGCGCCGTTGCGCGAGACGAGCTGGCGGTACGCGGTCGAGTTGACGAGCCCGGGAGCCGCGGCCTCCTCCCAGCTGAGGTGGCCGGGCTTCGGCATCAGCTGGTTCGACTTGACGAGCGCGATCTCGGCGAGACCGCCGAAGTTGGTCTCGAAGCCCCAGATCCGCTGCTCCGGGTCGAGCATCGTGTCGTTGTGGCCGTCCGAGGACTCCAGCTCGACCGAGAGGCAGTGCGCGACGACCTCGTCGCCGGGCTTCCAGGCGTTGACGCCCGGGCCGGTGCGCAGGACGACGCCCGCCAGGTCGGAACCGATGACGTGGTACGGCAGGTCGTGGCGCTTGGTGAGCTCGCTGACCCGGCCGTAGCGCTCCAGGAAGCCGAAGGTGGAGACCGGCTCGAAGATCGAGGTCCAGACGGAGTTGTAGTTCACCGAGCTGGCCATGACCGCGACCAGGGCCTCGCCCGGGCCGAGCTCCGGCACCGGCACGTCCTCCACGTGGAGGGACTTGCGCGGGTCCTTGTCGCGGCTGTCGACGCCCGCGAACATCTCGGCCTCGTCCTTGTGGACGGTGACCGCGCGGTACGACTCGGGCACGGACAGCGCCGCGAAGTCGGCGGCGGTGGGCGCGTCGGAGCCGCCCTTCGCTTCGGTCTGCGACTGGATCGCGTCCAGGATTTCCTTCACGGGTGCCTCCGATGGTGCGGCGTTTGAGGGAACGCTGAGGGGCCCTGAGAACAGGGAAAGCGGGTCTGGAGGTGTGCCGTCGGTTCGGCGGGTGATGCTTGCTCGGTGGAGCAGAAGGGTTGCCTGGTGACGCAGGCGCCCGGGCGCGCAGGCACGGTGGCTTGCGGGGACAGCCGGCGTACGTGAGATCCCAGCACGCCGGCCGCCCGGACGCCTTCAACGTATGGCACTGCGTGACAGCTGACAAGGCACTCGGTGCCAGTAATTTCCCTCAATTGTCAGCTGGTCGCCACGCATGAGCAACACGGACGGCGGTATGGGTGCAATCGCCCGTATGTATCCCGTGTATGTGCGGTCAGGAGGGGGTGGGGCGATAGATGTACGGGGTCGTGGTGGTCAGTGCCGTGAAGCCGAGGCGCTCCAGGATCGGGCGGCTGTCCTCGGTGGCGTCGACCTGGAGGTAGTCGTAGCCCCGCTCCGCCGCCACGCCCGCCCGGAAGGCCACCAGCGCCCGGTAGACGCCGCGCCCGCGCCACGCCGGGTCCGTGCCGCCGCCCCACAGTCCCGCGAACCCCGTACCCGGGTACAGCTCCATCCGGGCCGAGCTGACCGGCTCGTCGCCCGCCAGGGCCACCAGCGCCACGAAATGCTCCGGGTCCTCCCGCAGCCGGTCCACGACCAGCCGGCGCAGCCAGGACCCGTCCCGGCCGAAGGCCCGCTCATTGGCGCGCGCCATCAGCTCCGCGCCCGCCTCGTCCCGCACCTCCTCCAGCCGGACGCCCTCCGGCGGCCGCACCTTCGTCGCGAGCTCCGCCACCCGCGCCACGAGCAGGGTCTCCGGCTCCTCGGCCTCGAAACCGGCCGCCAGCAGCCGTGCGCCCAGGTCGGCGGGCCGGTCGTGCCCGTACAGCTTCCACTCGAACTCGTCGCAGCCCGCCTGCTCGCAGTACGCCACCTGCTCCGCGATCGCCGCGTCCGCCCGGGCGGCGTCCAGGCCCGGCGCGGACCACACCACCCCGTTCCAGGCGTGCGCGGCGCCCACCTGCCGTACGACGTCACCGGCGCGTTCCACGCGGAGGCCGGGGGCCTCGGGGCGGGCCTCTTCGCGCATCACCCGGTCGAAATGGGCGAGCAGGCGGACCGGGTCCGATGTCACATGATCGTTCATGCGCACACCCCAGCACCGGGGGTCCGCCCCGGCAACAGGGTTTCCGGGGCGGCTCAGCGCTCCTTGAGGGCCTGCTGGATCGTCCGCATGACCTCGTCCAGGGGCGCGTCCGTACGCGCCACCGCGACCAGCACCTCGCCCTGGGTCTCCACCGAGGCGGCCGGCGGCTGCGCGGGCTCGGCGCCCGCCGTGCGGCCCGCGCCGATGCCCGTACCGAAGGTGTCGCGCACGATGGCGAACGCCTGGTCGAGCTGCGCCTCCACATCGCCCTGCCCGTCCGCCCGCAGCCAGCGGCGCAGCACATGGTTGTGCGCGGTGACGACGGCGGACGCGGCGACCTCGGCCAGCAACGGGTCGTCGTTGCCGGGGTGCTGGTCGCGCTCGTCGAAGTGGCCCAGCAGATAGCGGGTGAACAGCCGCTCGTAGCGGGCCACCGAGGCGATCTCCGCCTGGCGCAGGGTCGGCACCTCGCGGGTCAGCTTGTAACGGGCCACGGAGACCGCGGGCTTGGCCGCGTACATCCGCATGACTTCCTTGATGCCCCGGCACACCGTGTCGAGCGGGTGCTCGTGCGCGGGGGCCGCGTTGAGGACGGCCTCGGCCCGTACGAGGGTGTCGTCGTGGTCCGGGAAGATGGCCTCTTCCTTGGAACGGAAGTGGCGGAAGAAGGTCCGCCGGGCCACGCCCGCCGCGCCCGCGATCTCATCGACCGTGGTCGCTTCGTATCCCTTCGTCGCGAAGAGTTCCATCGCCGCGGCGGCCAGCTCGCGGCGCATTTTGAGCCGCTGGGCGGCGGCCCGGGTGCCGGCGGCACTTTCCGGGACGTCGGGCGCGGCGGACACACGGGTGGACCTGGCGGGCTGGGACATGGTGTGAACGTACTGCATGGGGGCGGGAGAGCGCGCCTGCGGGGGCGGGCCGCCCGGAGGCCCGAGCAGCCCGCCCCAGCCGGCTCCCGCGTCAGCGCCGGGCATATTCGCGGAATCCGCGCCCCGTCTTGCGGCCGAGGCAGCCCGCGGCCACCAGGTGCTCCAGGAGCGGGGCGGGCGCCAGGCCCGGGTCGCGGAACTCGTTGTGGAGCACCTTCTCGATGGCCAGCGAGACATCGAGCCCGACCACGTCGAGCAGCTCGAACGGGCCCATCGGGTAGCCGCCGCCCAGCTTCATCGCGGCGTCGATGTCATCGAGGGACGCGTAGTGCTCCTCGACCATCTTGATGGCGTTGTTGAGGTACGGGAACAGCAGCGCGTTCACGATGAAGCCGGCCCGGTCCCCGCAGTCCACCGGGTGCTTGCGGACCGTGTGGCACACCTCGTGGACCGTGGCGTGCACCTCGTCGGCGGTGAGCACCGTACGCACCACCTCGACCAGCTTCATCGCGGGCGCCGGGTTGAAGAAGTGCATCCCGACGACGTCCTCGGGCCGCCCGGTGGCCCGGGCGATCGCGACGACCGGCAGCGAGGAGGTCGTGGTGGCCAGCACCGCACCCGGCCGGCACACCTTGTCCAGCGTGGCGAACAGCTCCTGCTTGACCAGCAGATCCTCGGCGACCGCCTCCACGGCCAGGTCCACCTCCGCGAACGCGTCCAGCGAGGCCGCCGCGGTGATCCTGCCCAGCGCCTCGTCCCGGGCCTGCTCGCCCAGCCGCCCCTTGGCGACCGACCGGTCCAGCGACTTGGCGATCCGGGCCTTGGCGAGGTCCGCCTTCTCCTGGCCGCGCGCGGCGAGCACCACGTCGTAACCCGCCTTGGCGAAGACCTCCGCGATCCCCGAGGCCATCGTTCCCGAGCCCGCGACGCCCACCGACCGCACCGGGCGCCCGGCGGCCTCCGCGCCGCGCGGCGCGGGCGTCAGCGCGTCCGGCACCACGGTCTGGCTGCCCGGCTCGGCGTAGGTGTAGAAGCCGCGGCCCGCCTTGCGGCCGGTCAGCCCGGCGGAGGCGAGCTGGCCCAGGATGGGCGCGGGGGCGTGCAGCCGGTCGTGCGAGGCGGAGTACATCGCCTCCAGGACCGTACGGGCCGTGTCGATGCCGATCAGGTCCAGCAGGGCCAGCGGGCCCATCGGCAGGCCGCAGCCCAGCTTCATCGCGGCGTCGATGTCCTCGCGGGTGGCGTAGTTCGCCTCGTACATCGCGGCGGCCTGGTTGAGGTAGCCGAACAGCAGGCCGTCCGCGACGAATCCGGGCCGGTCGCCGATGGCCACCGGCTCCTTGCCCAGCAGGCGCGCCAGCTCGGTGACCGCCTCGACGGCGGGCGGGGCGGTCAGCACCGAGGAGACCACCTCGACCAGCTTCATCGCCGGCGCCGGGTTGAAGAAGTGCAGGCCGAGCACCCGCTCGGGGCGCTGCGACTCGGCCGCGAGCCGGGTCACCGACAGGGCGTTGGTGCCGGTCGCGAGGATCGTGCCCGGGGAGACGACCGCGTCGAGCTCGCGGAAGACCTGCTGCTTGATCTCGTACGACTCCGGCACGACCTCGATGACCAGCTCCGCGTCGGCGGCCGCCTGGAGGTCGGAGAAGGTGCGGAAGCGGGCGAGCGTGTCGCGCCGCTCCTCGTCGGTGATCCGGCCGCGCTCCACGGCGCGGGCGGTGGACGCCTCCAGCGAGGCGACGGCCCGGCGGGCGGCGGCCTCGTCGGTGTCGATGCCGATGACCTCGCGGCCGGAGCGGGCCAGGACTTCGGCGATTCCGGTGCCCATCGTGCCGAGGCCGACGACGGCAATGGTGGAGAGAGGGGTGTCCATCACGGGACTCCAGGGATGAGTGACGACTGAGGGGACGCACGGGGCGCGCGCGGCGCACCGCGTGCGGGAGGTGCCTGTCGTGGTGATCGACCACCGGGCGTGATCCACGCTCGGGACCGGAAAAGAGCGACGGACCCTGTCCCGGGGCCACGTCTCGTACAGCTGCCGAACCGACAACACTCCGGGTGGCTGCGTCACCAGGCCATCGGAGCGACGGGAGTGTGTCCCGCTCAACTGAGCTTAACCAGTGAGTAACGAGCGCGCCAGCCCTGCCCAGTTGTGGCCCGTGCCACATTCCGGACCCCCGTCGATACGCACCGTGTCCGCCGATACGCTGACGGTCATGGACGACGAGGAGTTCCGGTCACTGGCGCACCGGCTGGCCGACGAGGCGGGGGATTCGCCGGCCTGCCGCGCCCTGCTCGCCACCGAGGACGACGAGGAGCTGGCCCGGGTCCTCGTCGAGCGCGAACGCCCGCTCTGGGCCCGCGAGATCGCCGCCTTCCGTCTGGGCTGCGCCGGCGACCGCCGGGCCTTCGAACCCCTGGTGCTCCTCCTCAACCACCGCGACCCCGACCGCTGCGTCAGCGCCGCCCACGCCCTGGCCCGCCTCGCCGACCCCCGCACCCCCCGAGCAGCCGCCGCCCTCGCCACCAACCCCCTGCGCACCGCCTACGCCCTCCACCCGGTCCGCCTGCTCACCGCCCTCCGGGCCCCGGAGTCCGCCCCCGCGCTGGTCACCACCCTGTCCCGGCTGCTCGCCCCGGACGAACCGCACTGGCGGGTCGCCCTGGCGTGCGTCGAGGGCCTGGGCGCCCTGGGAGACCCCACCGCCCGCCCGGCCCTGGAGGCGGCGCTGCCACGGGCTCGGCTGGCGGACGCGGCACGGGAAGCGCTCAGCCGGCTGCCGGGCGAATGAGCGAAGGGGCGCACGCGGTCGTCCCGCGTGCGCCCCTCGGTGCCCGGGCCCGGGTCAGCCCCGGAACCCCAGCAGCCCGTGCAGCGTGCTGCCCGTGTCCGGGCGCAGTGCCGGGCGGGCCGACTTCGCGGGGTCCGGCTTCGGGTCCGGGGTTTTCGCGCAGACCGCGTCCGCTTCGCCGCGGCCGGCTCGGGGGGCCTTGCCGTTGGCGAGGTAGTCCGTCAGGTAGTGGTCCAGGCAGGCGTTGCCGCTCAGGGTGACGCCGTGGTTGCCGCCGCCCTGTTCGACCACCAGGCGGGAGCCGCGCAGTTTGCGGTGCAGGGTGACTCCGCCCTCGTACGGGGTGGCCGCGTCGTCCGTCGCCTGGAAGAGCAGGACCGGGGGCAGGGCGTGGTTGGAAACCCGCACCGGGTTCAGGGGTTCCACCGGCCAGTCGGCGCACGGGGCGTTGTACCAGGTGTTGCCCCAGGCCATGAACGGGGCCTTCGCGTGCACCCGCCAGGTGTCGTTGCGCCAGGTGTTCCAGTCGCGCGGCCAGTCGGAGTCCCGGCACTGGACGGCCGTGTAGACCGAGTAGCCGTTGTCGCCGTCCGCGTCCACCGCGGCGAACCGTTCGAACGCGGCGACGAGCGGCTTCTCGTTCTTGTCGTTGACGTACGCGGCGAACGCCTCGGCCAGCACCGGCCAGTAGCCGTTGTAGTAGCCGCCCGGCAGGAACGTGTCGTCCAGTTCGCCCGCGCCGACCTTCTCGCCCGCCGGACGCTTCTTCACCGCGTTCCGCATCCGGTACCAGGCGGCCTCCACCTTCGCCGGGTCACCGCCCAGGTGGTACGTGGCGTCGTACTCGGCGACCCAGGCGGCGAACGCCTTGTGCCGGGTGTCGAACGCGTAGTCCTGGGTGAGGTTGTCCTCGTACCAGACGCCTTCGGGGTCCACGTTCGAGTCGAGGACCAGCCGCCGGACGCGGTCCGGGAAGAGCTTCGCGTACACCGCGCCGAGGTAGGTGCCGTAGGAGTAGCCGAAGTAGTTGAGCTGCCGCGCCCCGGTCGCGCGGCGGATCACGTCCAGGTCCTTGGCCGCGCTCACCGTGTCCATGTACGGGAGCAGGTCCGGGTACTTCTCGCCGCAGGCCGCCGCGAAGTCGCGGGCGCGGTTGCGGTTGACCCGCTCGCCGCCCAGGGACTGCGGTACGGGGTCGGGCCTGACCGGGTCGAAGTACCCGGGCAGGCAGTCCAGGGCCGGCCGGCTCTTCCCGACGCCGCGCGGGTCGAAACCGATCACGTCGTACTGCGAGGCGACCGCCTTCGGCAGCGCGGCGGCCACGAAGGGCGCCATCGACAGGCCGCTGCCGCCGGGCCCGCCGGGGTTCACCAGCAGCGGGCCCTGGAAGGTCTTCGAGGTGTGCGGCACGCGCGTCAGGGCCAGGGTGACCTGGCGGCCCGACGGGTCGTCGTGGTCGAGCGGGGAGCGCACCGTCGCGCACTGGAGCGTCGGGGAGGACTTCGTGCCGCAGTCCTTCCAGGCGAGCGGTGCGGTGCGCGGTGTCGCGGTGTCCGCCGTGGCCGGTGCGGCGGTCACCAGACCGGCGACCGTCGCCCCCAGGGCGCACAGCAGTACTGAACGGTTCGTCATATGGCCTCCCGGAACGGGGGATCACGGCTGCGCGGGTGGGCAGCCCCCGCCGCATGTTCCCCGCAATCGGCGCCGGAAGGACCCGTTGTGGTGAGAGATGACCCGATTGCGCGTCCGGGTGCGCCCCGCCCGCTCAGAGCAGGGTGAGCTGGGTGGGCTCCGAGCCGTCGAGCGGCGGACGCGGCTCGCGCCGGGGGAGCTTGCGCGCCGCGCCCCGGTGCGCCGGCCCGATGCCGTACTCGGCCGCCAGCTCGTGCACGTACCGGGTGATCCGGCGCTGGTACCAGGTCGGCGCGTAGGCGCCGTCCGCGTACAGCCGTTCGTAACGCCGTACGAGATGCGGGTGGTGGCTGCCCAGCCACTGCATGAACCACTCGCGGGCGCCGGGGCGCAGATGCAGGACCAGCGGGGTCACCGACGTCGCTCCGGCGGCGGCGATCGCGCGGACGGTGGCCCGCAGCTGCTCGGGGCCGTCGCCGAGGTGCGGGATGACCGGCGCCATCAGCACCCCGCAGCCGATGCCCGCCTCGCTCAGCCTCCGTACGACGTCGAGACGGCGCTCCGGCGACGGCGTGCCGGGCTCCACGGTCCGCCACAGCTCCGGATCGGTGAAGCCGACCGAGACCGAGACGCCGACCTCGGTAACCTCGGCGGCCTGCCGCAGCAGCTCCAGGTCGCGCAGGATCAGTGTGCCCTTCGTCAGGATCGAGAACGGGTTCGCGTGGTCGCGCAGCGCGGCCAGGATGCCGGGCATCAGCCGGTAGCGGCCCTCCGCCCGCTGGTAGCAGTCGACGTTGGTGCCCATCGCGAGGTGCGCCCCGTGCCAGCGCGGCGCGGCGATCTCGCGGCGGACCAGCTCCGGGGCGTTGACCTTGACGACGATCTGCGAGTCGAAGCCGATCCCGGTGTCGAGGTCGAGATAGCCGTGCGTCTTGCGGGCGAAGCAGTAGACGCAGGCGTGCGTGCAGCCCCGGTACGGATTCACGGTCCATTCGAACGGCATCCGGGAGGCGCCGGGCACCCGGTTCACGATCGAACGGGCCCGGATCTCGTGGAAGGTGATGCCCCGGAATTCGGGGGTGTCGAAGGTGCGGGTGGTCACCGCGTCGGCGGCGAAGAGCGCACCCGTGCCGCTCGTGGGGTGGTTGGCGTTGGCTTCAGCCAGATTGTCCCAGCGCATGGACGCCTCCTCGGTAGTTCCGGACCGAGAATAGAACACTTGTTCCCATGATCGTTTTTTCCCCTTCGTCCCGGCCCGGATTTTGAGCCCGACACACAAGGTGGTTGGCTCAGCACACCCCGAAGAACCGAGTGCAGGAGGAGCAGGCATGGCGCAGGTCGAAGCCACGACGGAGCGGATCATCGCGGCGGACGCGGAGGCGGTGTTCGACGCGCTGGCCGACTACAAGGACGTCCGCGGCAAGGTGCTCCCCGCCCACTACAGCGAGTACGAGGTGCGCGAGGGCGGCGACGGCGAGGGCACCCTCGTCCACTGGAAGCTCCAGGCCACCAGCAAGCGGGTGCGCGACTGCCTCCTGGAGGTCAGCGAGCCGACCGATGGCCAGCTCGTGGAGAAGGACCGGAATTCGTCGATGGTCACCACCTGGACCGTCACTCCGGCCGGCGAGGGCAGGTCCAAGGCCGTCGTCACGACCGTGTGGAACGGCGCCGGCGGCATCGGCGGTTTCTTCGAGAAGACCTTCGCGCCCAAGGGCCTCGCCCGCATCTACGACGAGCTGCTGGCCAACCTCGCCGCCGAGGTCGAGAACTGACCCCGCGTCGGCACCGCCCGGCCTCACCGGTTCGGGTGGTCTTTGCGGCGGGGCGGTTGTGCGCCGTAGTGGCTCCCACCGGGGGATACGCCCCCTGAGTGCGCCGCAGGCGCCCCCCGCCGCGTTTGCCCTCTCTTGTCGCGCGATGCGAGAAATGTGCGGCAGCGCGACGAGGGGAGCGGCACGTGGTGGGTGGCATCACACTGTTGGAGGACGAGCCCGGCGGCCCGGGGGACGCCGAGGCGGCGCCCGCGCCCGCCCCGCCTCCGCCGCACCCCGCCGCGACGGAGACCGTCGCCCCCGACCCGTCCGACGGCATCGGTACGGACCCCCGCCGCATCCGGCTGGTCTTCGTCGGGCTGATGCTCACGCTCCTGCTCGCGGCGCTCGACCAGATGATCGTCGCCACCGCGCTCCCCAAGATCGTCGGCGAGCTGCACGGCCTGGAAAAGATGTCCTGGGCGGTCACCGCCTATCTGCTCGCCTCCACGATCGGCCTGCCGGTCTACGGGAAGCTCGGCGACCTCTTCGGCCGCAAGGGCGTCTTCCAGTTCGCCATCGTCGTCTTCGTCGTCGGCTCCGCACTGGCCGGCTGGTCCCGCACCATGGACCAGCTCATCGCCTTCCGGGCGCTCCAGGGCATCGGCGGCGGCGGGCTGATGATCGGGGTGCAGGCGATCATCGCGGACGTGGTCCCGCCCCGCGAGCGCGGCCGGTTCATGGGCCTCATCGGCGCCGCCTTCGGCCTCGCCTCGGTGGCCGGGCCGCTGCTCGGCGGCTTCTTCACGGACCACGCCTCCTGGCGCTGGTGCTTCTACATCAACGTGCCGTTCGGCCTGATCACCCTCGCCGTGATCACCGTCGTCCTCAAGCTCCCCCGGCCCACCGTCCGCCCCCGGCTCGACATCCTCGGCGCCGCCCTCCTCGCCGCCGCCTCCACCTGCCTGGTGCTGCTGACCAGCTGGGGCGGCACGGAGTACGCCTGGAGCTCGGGCACCATCCTGGGGCTGGGCGCCGGAGCTGCCGGAACGACTCTGCTGTTCGTCCTCGTGGAGCGCCGCGCCGCCGAACCGGTCATCCCGCTCCGGCTGTTCCGCGACTCGATCTTCAACGTGACCGCCCTGGTCGGCGCCGTCGTCGGCGTTGCGCTGTTCGGCGCGGCCAGCTATCTGCCGACCTTCCTCCAGATGGTCGACGGGGCCACCGCCACCGAGTCCGGGCTGCTGATGCTCCCCATGATGGGCGGCATCGTCGGCGCCTCCGTGATCTCGGGCCAGCTCATCTCCCGCACCGGGCGCTACCGGGTCTACCCGATCGCGGGCAGCGCGGTCTCGGCGGTCGGCATGTGGCTGCTGTCCCGTCTTGAGACCGACACCCCGCGCCTCGAATACAGCATCGCCCAGGCGGTCCTCGGCCTCGGCATCGGGCTCATCATGCCGGTCCTGGTCCTCGCCGTGCAGAACTCCGTGCGCCCCGCCGACCTGGGCACCGCCACCAGCGCCAACAACTACTTCCGGCAGATCGGCGGCAGCGTCGGCGCCGCCGTCTTCGGCACCCTGTTCGCCGGCCGGCTCGCCGACGCGCTCGCCGTCCGGCTGCCCTCCGGGGCGGACCTCCCCGACCCGGAGTCGATCAGCCCGCAACTGGTCCACACGATGGAGCCCGCGCTGCGGGACGCCTACATCCAGGCGTACGCCGACGCGATGCCCCGGATCTTCCTCTACCTCGTGCCGGTCCTCGTGCTCGGCCTGTTCTTCGCCTTCTTCCTCAAGGAGAAACCGCTGGTGTCCCACAGCCCCGAAACCACCGCAGGCCCCGAAGCCACCACCGAGTACACCCCGATCCCCGCCGCCCGCACCGACGCCGCCGTCCCGTCCGCCGGCTACCTCTCCGGCGTCCCGGTCTCCGGCAGCGTCCAGCACTCCGACGGTACGAAGGTGCCGCGCGCCGCCCTCACCCTCATCGACGTCCAGGGCCAGCAGGTCGGCCGGGGCGCCAGCGGCGACGAGGGGCGGTACGCGCTCAGCGTGCCGGGCGCCGGTTCGTACGTCCTGATCGCCGCCGCCGGGGGCCACCAGCCGCAGGCCGTCAGCGTCACCGTCGGCGAACGCCCGGTCGAGCTGGACGTGGTGCTCGGCGGCGCGGGGCGGCTCGCCGGCACCGTCGTCACGGCCGACGGGGCGCCCGTACACGACGCCGCCGTCACGCTCACCGACGTACGCGGCGAGGTCGTCGCCTCCACGCGCAGCGGCCGCGAGGGCGGCTACGTGATCAGTGAGCTGGTCGCCGGTGAATACACCCTTGCCGCCTCCGCCCCGGCCTTCCGGCCCGCCGCGCTTCCGGTCAGCGTGCAGGCGGCCCGGGAGACCCGGCAGGACATCGAACTGGCCGGCGGCGCCGTGCTGCGCGGGATCGTCCGGGCCACCGCCGGGCGGCCCGTCGAGGACGCCCGGGTCACACTCCTGGACGCGGCGGGCAACGTGGTGGACACCGTGACCACCGGCCCGGACGGCGCCTTCCGCTTCGTGGACCTGTCCACCGGCGAGTACACCGTCATCGCGGCCGGCTACCCGCCCGTCGCCACGGTCCTCCAGGTCGCGGGCGGCGGACGCACCGAGCGCGACCTCCAGCTGGGGCACGAGGACTGAACGCCCCGGGGCCTTTTGCCGCGCCCCGGAGTGCGCGGGGCGCACCACCCCCGAGGGGGATTCCGCCGATGACCCGCGGACGCCGGTCGCATCCCCGTACCGTGGAGTCACGCGCCGCGGAATGCCGCGGTGAGGAAGGAGCCTTCCCCTCATGGACCTCGGTGTGCCGCCGCAGAGGACACCACTGCCGGGCGACGGCACGGCGGGCCGCCTGCCGCTCGCCGTGGCCGTGGTCGACGCGGAGGGGCTGGTCTCGCACTGGTCGTCCGGGGCGAGAAGGCTCTTCGGCGTCGCCCGCGAGGAAGCGATCGGCAGCCCGGCCGGTGAACTCCTGCCCGTCACCGGCGTGTTGGGGGTGAACGGCACTCCCGCGCAGTACGACGAGGGCCCCGTGCCCGACAGCTCGCTGAGCGGGGACTTCCCCTACCCCGCGTCCGGCCGGGCCCGCCTGGACGAGCCCGGGCACGGCCGGATCGACGTGCTGTGGTGGGCCTACCCGCTCGCCGGCCCCGGACCGGCCCGGCTCCTCGTGCTCGCCGCCGACTGCGCGCAGCTGCGCGATGTGGAGGACGGCCACCCCGCCCGTACGGTCGCCCCCGGCTTCGCCCTGCACACCGACTTCCCCGGCCATCCCGAGCTGTCCGCGCGGCTGCCGGAGATCCTGCCGAACATGAGCGTCCAGGAGGCGACCGGCATCGTCGCCCAGGTGCTCGAACTGGGCTACCCCGTGCTGGAGTTCAGCCACCACGAACGCATCCCCGTCACCCCGGACTGGGGCGTGCCCAAGCGCCCCGGAGCGCTGCCGGTGCGCGAGGAGCGATACGGCACGGAGGCGGCGGTGGTCCCGCAGCGCACCGTGCCCCGCCCCGAACTGGACCTCGAATACGCGGCGGTCCGTGAACGGCTGGAATTCCTCAACGAGGTGAGCGGCCGCATCGGCACATCCCTCGACCTGGAACGCACCATCCGCGAGGTCACCAGCGCCGCCGTCCCCCGCTTCAGCGACTTCGCCGGTACGCATCTGCGCGCCGCCGTCCTCGCCGGTGAGGGCTTCCCCGACGGACCGCCCGACGTCACCACCATCTGGCACCGCGTCTGGGTCGAGCACAACGACGAACCGGGCCGCTGGGACGACACCGTGCCCGTCGGCGAGGCCATCGCCTTCCCCGAACACACCCCGTTCTTCCAGTGCATGGTCACCGGCGAGCCGGTCATCGTGCCCTATGTGAGCGGGGAGCTGAGCAACCGGATCTCCGGCGAGTTCGAGAAGCGCGACCTGCGCCCCCTGATCACCCACCGCTCGCTGCTCATCGTGCCGTTGAAGGCCCGTGACGTGGTCCTCGGCTTCATGGTCCTGATGCGCCGCCCCGGCCGCGAGCCCTTCGACGACATGGACCGCACCACCGGCGCCGAACTCGCCGCGCGGGCCGGGCTCGTCCTGGACAACGCCCGCATGTACACGTACCAGGAGAACGTCGCGGAGACGCTTCAGGACAGCATGCTGCCCAACGTCGAGCCCCGGATGGCCGGTTGCGACATCGCGACCCGCTATCTGCCGGGCACCCGGCTCGGCCGGATCGGCGGCGACTGGTTCGACTCGGTGAAGCTCCCCGGCTCGCGCACCGCGCTGGTCGTCGGCGACGTCATGGGCCACGGGCTCAACTCGGCAGCGATGATGGGCCAGTTGCGGACCGCCGTGCTGACCATGGCCACCATGGAGATGCCGCCCGCCCAGCTCCTGCGCAATCTGGACGACCTTGCCCAGCGCCTCGGCGAGCAGTACCTCGCGACCTGCCTGTACGCGGTCTACGACCCGATCGCGGGCGAGCTCCAGATCGCCAACGCCGGTCATATCCCGCCCGTGCTGGTCCGTGCCGAGGACGGCCGGGCCGAACTGCTCGACCTGCCGACCGGGGCGCCCATCGGCGTCGGCGGGGTCGCCTTCGAGACCGCCACCGTGCGGGTGCGCCCGGGGGACCGCCTCGTCCTGTGCACGGACGGGCTGGTCGAGGTGCGCGGCCAGGACATCGGGGCCGGGCTCGCCGCGCTCTGCGCCTCCGCCGCCCACCCCGCCGCGTCGATGGACGACGCCTGCGACACCATCATCCGCGCCCTGAACACCGGTGGCGGCCGCAAGGACGACGTCGCCCTGCTGATGGCCCGGCTGAACGGCATCGCGGACGAGGACGTCGCCGAATGGCAGCTCGCCCTGGACCCCCGCGAGGTGTCCCGGGCCCGCCGCCTGGTGCGCGGCCAACTCCTCGACTGGGAGCTGCCCGACGCCGTGGAGGCGGCCGAGCTGATGGTCAGCGAGCTGGTCACCAACGCCTTCAAGCACGGCCGCACCCACCACATCGGACTCCGCCTGGTCCGCACCGACGCGCTGCTGTGCGAGGTCAGCGACGACGAACCGGCCCCCGCCGCCCTCCTCGGAGTCACCGACGGCGACGAATTCGGCCGGGGCCTCATGGTGGTGAGCAGCCTCGCCAGGGAGTGGGGCACCAGCGGCACCGCGCGCGGCAAGACCGTCTGGTTCGAGCAGGCCCTGTCCCACGTCCCGCGCCCCCGGACCAACCGCCGTATCTGACAAGGAGGTTGCGTCCGCACCCTTGCCCCGGGGCACCCCTGGGCAGTAGTCCCTGGCTGAGCAATATGAGCCTGCACCACGGGACTTGGGAGGACGCATGGGTGTGTCACAGCAATACCGCGAGGCGTGGGAAGGATACTGGGCGGCCACACCGGACGAACCCGGCGCGGCCATCTGGGACTCCGGCCCGGATCTGAGCGCCGTACCGCACAGCCGGCTGCTCCTGCCGTACGCCGACACCGCTCTGCCCGTCGTGGACCTCGGCTGCGGCAGCGGCACCCAGACCCGGCACCTCGCCACCCTCTTCCCCCGCGCCCTCGGCGTGGACCTCTCGGAGGCGGCGATCGAGCACGCCCGGAAGGCGGACCCGGGGGAGACCGCCGCGTACCAGGCGCTCGACCTCACCGACGCCGACGCCGTGCGTGCCCTGCACGAGCGCATCGGTGACACGAACGTCTACATGCGGGCGGTGATCCACCAGAGCGACCCGGAGGCCCGCCCGGCCGTCGCCGCCGCCGTCGCCACGCTCCTCGGCGCACGCGGCCGGGCCTTCGTCGCCGAGCTGACCCCCGCCTCCAAGGACGTCCTGCAACGCGCCTCACAGGGCCCGGGCGGACCGGGCCCGAAGCTGCGCCGGGTCTTCGAACACGGGCTGAAACCGGCGAGCGCCACCGACGAGGAGGTCCCGCGGCTGCTCGCGGCGGCCGGGCTGACCGTCCTCGACAGCGGCGACACGGTCCTGCCGCAGACCGAGAACCTGCCCGACGGCACCCGGATCGACCTGCCGGCGAGGTGGTTCGTGCTGGCCACGGGCTGACACCGGGCGACGAGGGGAGTTTGACGACAGGCCCTAGCTCCCCGCGTCGTCCCGCAGCAGCGCCATCAGGGCCCGCGCCCCCGGGCTCAGCGCCCGCGCCTCGGGGAGCACCACGGCACTCTCGTAGAACGCCTCGCCGGCGCCCTCGGGCCGCACCGCCACCAGTCCGCGCGCCTCGGGCTTGCGGGAGAAGTGGTGCGGCACGAGCGCGATGCCCAGCTGCTCGTGCACCAGCTCCAGCAGACTGTGTACGTCGGTGACCTCCAGGGCCACCGTGCGGCGCACCCCGGCCGCCGTGAACGCCGCGTCGGCCGCGCGGCGCGGACCGAAGTCCGGGTGGAAGTCGATGAACGGCTCGCCGGACAGCTCCGCCCAGGCCGCCCGGTCCGCCGCCGCCAGCCGGTGGCCCGGCGCGCACAGCAGCACCATGGGCTCCCGGGCCAGCGGGACCAGCTCACCGCGCCAGCCCGCCGGGTCCACCGTCGCGGCGAACGCGATGTCCAGCCGGCCGCCCGCCACCCCGTCCACCAGCCTCGCCGTGCCCTCCTGGCGCAGCCGGATCTCCATGTGCGGGTGGGCGTGGTGGAAGGCGGCGAGCAGCCGGGGCAGCCGCAGTCCGGCCACGCACTGCTCCACGCCCACCGACAGGGTCCCGCGCAGCAGCCCCCGTACCGCGTCGACGGCCTCCTTCGCGGCCCGCACCCCGGCCAGCGTGCGTTCCGCCTCGACCAGCAGGGCGCGCCCCGCCTCGGTCAGCCGTACGCTGCGCGTGGTCCGGCTGAACAGCGGCGTCCGCAGCTCCTGCTCCAGCGCCCGTACGGAGGCGGAGAGCCCGGACTGCGAGACGGCGACCCGCTCCGCCGCCCGGGTGAAGTGCCGCTCCTCGGCGACCGCCACGAAATGTTCCAGCTGACGCAACTCCATGATTGAGAACTCTAGGCCCTGAATCCAAGCGGAATCTCCTATTGGACTACTGGATCGAAGTGAGCGAGCCTGGGGGTGTCCGGCCGGTCATGGCCGGCACACCTCTCCCATGGAGCCCGTATGTACCTCCCGTCCGCCGACCGCTACGCGAACATGCCCTACCGGCGCACCGGGCGCAGCGGCCTGAAGCTGCCCGCCCTCTCGCTCGGCCTGTGGCACAACTTCGGCGGGGACCGGACACCGGAGACCCAGGGCGAGATCCTGCGCCGGGCCTTCGACCTCGGCATCACCCACTTCGACCTGGCCAACAACTACGGCCCGCCGCCCGGCTCCGCCGAGACCGCGATGGGCCGGGCGCTCGCCACGGACTTCGCCGCCCACCGGGACGAGATCATCGTCTCCACCAAGGCCGGCTATCTGATGTGGGACGGCCCGTACGGCGAGTGGGGTTCGCGCAAGAACCTGCTGTCCTCGCTGGACCAGAGCCTCAACCGGCTCGGCCTGGACTATGTGGACATCTTCTACTCGCACCGGCCCGACCCCGAGACGCCGCTCGAAGAGACCATGGGCGCGCTCGACGCGGCGGTGCGCCAGGGCAAGGCGCTCTACGCCGGCGTCTCCAACTACTCACCCGAGCAGACCCGCGAGGCCGCCCGCATCCTGAAGGAGCTCGGCACCCCGCTCCTGATCCACCAGCCGCGCTACTCGATGCTCGACCGCCGCCCCGAGGACGGGCTGCTCACCGCCCTGGACGAGCTGGGCGTCGGCTCCATCGCCTACTCGCCGCTGGAACAGGGCATCCTCTCCGACCGCTATCTGAACGGCATCCCGGAGGGCTCCCGCGCCGCCGGCAGCAGCCCCTTCCTGTCGGCCGAGGCGGTCACCCCGGACCTGGTGTCCCGGCTGCGCGAGCTCAACGAACTCGCCGCCGCGCGCGGCCAGTCCCTCGCCCAGCTCGCCCTGGCCTGGGTGCTGCGCGGCGGGCGCGTCACCTCCGCCGTGGTCGGCGCGAGCAGCGTCGCCCAGCTGGAGAACAACGTCGAGACGGTCCGGAACCTGGACTTCACCGACAAGGAACTCAGCCGGATCGAGAAGCTGCTGAAGGGCGCCAAGCGCGGCTGACGCCCCCCGCCCCCGGCGGCCCGCGGCGGCCGCCGGGCCCGTCATTGGAATGGACCTGTGGCGTGCTCGGCAGCCCTGGCCTGGGCGTTCATCGGCGCGTACCGTGTGGCCGCATGAAGATCCTCGTCAGCGCCGACATGGAAGGCGCCACCGGCGTGACCTGGCCGGCCGACGTGCTGCCCGGCACACCGCAGTGGGAGCGGTGCCGCTCCCTGTTCACCTCCGACGTCAACGCCGCCGCCCTCGGCTTCTACGACGGGGGAGCGGACGAGGTGCTGGTCAACGAGGCCCACTGGACCATGCGCAACCTGCTCCTGGAGCACATGGACGAGCGCGTCCAGATGCTCACCGGCAAGCACAAGTCGCTCAGCATGGTCGAGGGCATCCAGCACGGGGACGTCGACGCGGTCGCCTTCGTCGGCTACCACACGGGCGCCGGTACGGAGGGCGTCCTCGCCCACACCTACCTCGCCAACTCCATCACCGGGGTCTGGCTGAACGGCGTCCGGGCGAGCGAGGGCCTGCTCAACGCGCATGTCGCCGCCGAGTACGGAGTCCCCGTCGTCCTCGTCACCGGCGACGACCTGACCTGCGTGGACGCCGAGGGGTACGCCCCCGGCGCGGAGAAGGTGGCCGTCAAGGACCACGTGTCGCGGTACGCCGCCGTCTGCCGCACCCCCGCCCGTACCGCCGCCGACATCCGGGCGGCCGCCGCCCGGGCCGTACCCCTGGCCGGGCGGTACACACCGGTGGCGGGCGGCCCGTTCACCGTGGAGCTGGAATTCGACGCCGAGCACCTGGCCGCGGCGGCCACCGTCGTACCCGGCGTGGCGCCGAGCGGCGAGAGGCGGGTCTCCTACACCAGCGCGACGATGTACGAAGGTATCCGCACGTTCAAGGCGGTGACGACGATCGTCTCGTCCGCCGTGGAGGAGCAGTATGGCTGAGGCGACCGCCCCCCAGGACTCCGTCGACGCCCTGGCGCTCGACGAATCGGTGACGTTCACCTCCGAACTGATCCGCATCGACACCACCAACCGGGGCGGCGGCGACTGCCGCGAACGCCCCGCCGCCGAATACGTCGCCGAGCGCCTGGCCGCCACCGGCCTGGAACCCGCGCTCCTGGAACGCACCCCCGGCCGCACCAACGTGGTCGCCCGGATTCCCGGCACCGACCCGTCCGCCCCCGCCCTCCTGGTCCACGGCCACCTGGACGTGGTGCCGGCCGAGGCCGCCGACTGGACCGTGCACCCCTTCTCCGGCGAGGTCCGCGACGGGACCGTGTGGGGGCGCGGCGCCATCGACATGAAGAACATGGACGCGATGGTCCTGGCCGTCGTCCGGTACTGGGCCCGGGCCGGCATCCGCCCGCGCCGCGACCTCGTCATCGCGTACACCGCCGACGAGGAGGCCAGCGCCGAGGACGGCTCGGGCTTCCTCGCCGACCGGCACGCCGCCCTCTTCGACGGCTGCACGGAGGGCATCAGCGAGTCCGGCGCCTTCACCTTCCACGCCGGGCCCTCCATGCCGCTCTATCCCATCGGCGCCGGCGAACGCGGCACCGGATGGCTGAAGCTCACCGCCCGCGGCAAGGCCGGCCACGGCTCCAAGGTCAACCGGGCCAACGCCGTCACCGCGCTCGCCGCCGCCGTCACCCGTATCGGCGAGCACGAGTGGCCGGTCCGGCTCACCCCGACGGTCCGCGCCGCGCTCACCGAACTCGCCGCGCTGCACGGCATCCACCCCGACCTCGACGCCCCCGGCTTCGACGTGGACGAACTCCTCGGCAAGCTCGGGCCCGCCGCGGACCTCGTCGCCCCGACCGTCCGCAACAGCTCCAACCCGACGATGCTGGACGCCGGTTACAAGGTCAACGTCATCCCGGGCCACGCCACCGCCTACATCGACGGCCGGACCGTCCCCGGCGGCGACGAGGAGTTCCACGCCACCCTGGACCGGCTCACCGGCCCCTCGGTCGACTGGGAGTTCGCCCACCGCGAGGTCGCCCTCCAGGCCCCGGTCGACTCACCCACGTACGCCAGACTCCGCGCCGCCGTCGAGCGGTTCGACCCGGACGGGCACGTCGTGCCGTACTGCATGTCCGGCGGCACCGACGCCAAGCAGTTCTCCCGGCTCGGCATCACCGGCTACGGTTTCTCACCGCTGAAGCTGCCTGTCGGCTTCGACTACCAGGCCCTCTTCCACGGCGTGGACGAACGCGTCCCCGTCGACGCGCTGCACTTCGGCGTCCGGGTCCTGGACCACTACCTGCGCACCGCCTGAACCACTCGGGGGGAGACCCACACCCATGCCCACCGCACAGCCCCACGGCAGCTGGCCCTCACCGATCGACGCCGCACTGGCCGCCTCCCACGACGGACGGCCCGAGTACACCGGAGCGGTCGGCGACGAGCTGTGGTGGACCGAACCGCGCCCCGCCGAAGCCGGCCGGCGCGCCCTGGTCCGCCGCACCGCCGACGGCACCACCACCGAACTGCCCGCCCCCTGGGACGTCCGCAGCCGGGTCATCGAGTACGGCGGACAGCCCTGGGCGGGCACCGAGCGGGCGGAGGGCGGCCCGCTGGTCGTCTTCGTCCACTTCGCCGACCAGCGGCTGTACGCCTACGAGCCCGACGGCGACCGCGAACCGTGGCCGCTCACCCCGGTCTCCGCCGTCGGCGGCGGACTGCGCTGGGCCGACCCGCGCGTCCGGCCGGACCGGGGCGCGGCCGGTGAGGTGTGGTGCGTCCTGGAGGAGTTCACCGGCGAGGCGCCCACCGCGCTGCGCCGGGTCCTCGCGGCCGTGCCCCTGGACGGATCGGCGGCGGGCGACCGGTCCGCCGTACGCGAACTCAGCGACGGACGGCACCGGTTCGTCACCGGCCCCGAGGTGTCGCCCGACGGGCGGCGCGCCGCCTGGATCGGCTGGGACCACCCGCGCATGCCCTGGGACGGCACCGAGGTGCTGGTCGCGGACATCGGCGCCGACGGCACCTTCCAGGACGCCAGGACCGTCGCCGGCGGCCCCGAGGAATCCGTGCCGCAGGTGCAGTGGACCGCCGACGGGCAGCTGCTCCTGGCGAGCGACCGCAGCGGCTGGTGGAACCTGTGCCGGCTCGACCCGGACACCGGAGACACCCGGGAACTCTGCCCGCGCGAGGAGGAGTTCGCCGGGCCGCTGTGGAAGATCGGGCTCGTCTGGTTCCGCCCCCTGGACAACGGGCTGATCGCCGTCCTGCACGGCAAGGGCACCACCACCCTCGGCATACTCGACCCGGAGACCGGCGAATTGGTCGACATCGCGGGCCCGTGGACCGAGTGGGTGCCGACGCTCACCGTGCGCGGCTCCCGCGTCACCGGCGTCGCCGCGAGCCCGCACAGCGGCTACGAGATCGTGGAGCTGGACACCGCCACCGGGCACACCCGGATCACCGGCACCCCGCACCAGGACTCCGTCGACCCCGCCTACTACCCGGAACCGGTCCTGCGCATCTTCACCGGACCCGGCGGACGCGAGATCCACGCCCAGATCTACCCGCCGCGCAACCCCGGACACACCGGCCCCGAGGGCGAGTCGCCGCCCTACGTGGTGTGGGCCCACGGCGGTCCCACCGGGCACGCCGCCCTCGTCCTGGACCTGGAGATCGCCTACTTCACCTCGCGCGGCATCGGTGTCGCCGAGGTCAACTACGGGGGCTCCGCCGGATACGGCCGCGCCTACCGCAACCGGCTGCGCGAGCAGTGGGGCGTGGTGGACGTGGAGGACTGCGCCGCTGTCGCCGGGACGCTCGCCGCCGAGGGCACCGCCGACCCGGACCGGCTCGCCATCCGGGGCGGCAGCGCCGGCGGCTGGACCACCGCCGCCTCGCTGACCGGCACCGACGTCTACGCCTGCGGCACCATCATCTACCCCATTCTCGACCTCGCCGGCTGGGGCACCGACGAGACCCACGACTTCGAGTCCCAGTACCTGGAATCGCTGGTCGGCCCCCTCGCCGAAGTCCCCGAGCGCTACCGGGAACGCTCCCCGGTCGGCCGCACCGACCGGCTCACCGTGCCGTTCCTGCTCCTCCAGGGCGAGGACGACCCCATCTGCCCGCCCGTGCAGTGCGAACGCTTCCTCGCCGCCGTCGCGGGGCGCTCCATCCCGCACGCGTACCGCACCTACCCGGGCGAGGGCCACGGCTTCCGCCGCGCCACCACGATGACCGACGCGCTCGAATCCGAACTCTCCCTGTACGCCCAGGTGTTCGGCTTCGACCGGCCCGATGTGGCCGCCCTGGAACTGAAGCGGTGACCCTCATCCCGGCGGCCCGCCCCGCCCGGCTGCGCCCCGGGTCCAGGGTCGCCGTCGTCTCCCCGTGCGGGCCCGTCCCCGCCGACCGGCTGGAACCCGGCCTGGACATCCTGCGCGGCTGGGGCCTCGACCCCGTGCCCATGCCCCATGTGCTGGACGTCCACCGGGAGCTGGACTACCTCGCCGGTACGGACGAGGACCGGGCCCGGGACCTCCGGGACGCGTGGTGCGACCCTTCCGTCGACGCGGTGATCTGTGCGCGCGGCGGGTACGGGGCGCACCGCATGGTCGACCTGGTGGACTGGGCGGCGGTGCGCGCGGCCGGGCCCAAGGTGTTCGTCGGCTACAGCGATGTCACCGTGCTCCACGAGGCGTTCGCGCTGCGGACCGGATTCGCCACCCTGCACGGGCCGATGACGGGGACCGAGACGTTCCTCAAGGACCCGCGCACCCAGGAGTCCCTGCGGGCCACGCTCTTCGACCCGGGGACGCAGCTGACCCTGGGCCTGGCGGACGCGCGGGCGCTGGTCCCGGGCCGGGCGCGCGGCATCACCTACGGCGGCTGTGTGAGCCTGCTCGCCGCCGACCTCGGCACCCCGCACGCCCGCCGCTCGGCCCGGGGCGGGCTGCTCGTCATCGAGGACACCACCGAGGACCCGTACGGCCTGGACCGCATCCTCACCCAGCTGCTGCGGGCCGGGGCGCTCGACGGCGTCGCCGGGGTGGCCTGCGGGTCCTGGGCGGGGTGCGGGCCGTACGAGAAGGTGCGGGCGGTGCTCGCGGACCGGCTGGGCGCGCTGGGCGTCCCGGTCGTGGAGGAGCTGGGCTTCGGCCACGGACCCACCGGGCTCACGATCCCGCTCGGGGTGCCCGCGGTGCTCGACGCCCCGGCGGACGGCGGCCGGGCCACCCTCACCGTCGAGGTGCCCGCCCTGCTCTGACCCGCCGATCCCGCCGCCCCCGTCACCCGAACGGCCGAACATCTCCGCCGGTGGGTACGGGGGCGGAGCCATGCTGGAGCCCCGGGGCGACGGCCGTACCAGGGCCGGGAAAGGGGCTGCTCATGAGCCCGAAGGACGTGTCGAGCAGCGGGAAGAGCGGCAGCGGGGCCTTCACCCCGGGCCGCATTCTGGTCCTCGTCATCGCGATCCTCTCGATCGTGTTCATCGCCGAGAACACCGAGGACGTCGAGGTCCGCCTCATCGTCCCGCTGGTGACGGCGCCGCTCTACGTATGGCTGGTCGTGATGTTCGTGGCCGGCATGGCCTGCGGCGCGTACGTCTTCCGCAGGCGGGCCAAGTAGCGGCGCGGGCGACGGCCGTACGGGGCAGGGCTCACCGGCCCTGCTCCGTACGGCCGTTCTAGGCTGGGGCGATGTCCGACGACACCCGCCATCTCGCCGAGGGGCCGCGCACGGCGATCCGCCCCTTCACCCCCGGCGACGCCGACGAGTTCACCGCCCGGGCCCGGGAGAGCGCCGCCCTGCACCGGCCCTGGCTCTTCCCGCCCGCCACCCCCGAGGCGTACGCCGCCTACGCGGGCGCGCTCATCGCGGACCCCACGAAGGCGGGGTTCCTGGTGTGCGAGCGGGACGCGGCGGGCGGGGCCGGGGCGATCGCCGGGTTCATCAACATCAACAACATCGTCGCCGGGGCCTTCCGCTGCGGCGCCCTCGGCTACGGCGCCTTCGCGCACGCGGCCGGGCGCGGCCTCATGGGCGAAGGGCTGGAACTCGTCCTGGACCACGCCTTCGGCCCGCTCGCCCTGCACCGGCTGGAGGCCAACGTCCAGCCGGACAACGCGGGCTCGATCGGGCTCGTGCGCCGGGCCGGCTTCCGGCTCGAAGGCTTCTCGCCGGACTTCCTCCACATCGACGGCGCCTGGCGCGACCACGAACGCTGGGCGATCACCGCCGAGATGCGCTGACCGCCTGACACCGGCTGCTCGGCGCCCGCCACTCGGCGCCGGCTATTTGACGAGGCCCCGCGCCGCGTCCGCGATGTGCGTGCGGGAGATCCCCGCCGCGTCGAGCAGCTCCGCCGGGGTGCCGGACCCCGGGAGGTTGCTCCCGGCGAGGTGGACGAAGGCCGGATGGCTGCCGGACTCCGCGAGCGACGACAGCACCGCCTCGCCGATGCCGCCCTCCGGGTGGTGGTCCTCCACCACGACCAGGGCCCCGGTCTCCCGGGCCGCGAGCGCCACCGCGCCGGCGTCGAGCGGCTTGACCGAGTAGAGGTCGATGACCCGGGCCCGTACGCCCTGCCCGGCCAGCAGCTCGGCGGCGGCCAGGCACTCGTGCAGCGTGACCCCCGCACCGATCAGGGTGACCTGGTCGTCGTCGCCGTGTCGCAGCGTCTTCGAGCCGCCCACGGGGAACGTCTCCCCGCTCCCGTACAGCACCGGGTAGGCGCCACGCGTGGTGCGCAGGTACGAGATGCCGTCGATGTCCGCCATCGCCACGGTCAGGGCCGCCGCCGAGGTCGCGTCGCTCGGGTAGAGGACCGTCGAGCCGCGCACCGCGCGCATCATCGCCAGGTCCTCGACACCCATCTGCGAGGGCCCGTCCGCGCCGATCTCCACTCCGCTGTGGGTGCCGCAGAGCGCCATCGTGATCTCCGAGACGGCCGCCATGCGGATGAAGTCGTGCGCCCGGGTGAGGAACGCCGCGAAGGTGGTCGCGTACGGGCGGAAGCCGCGCACCGCCATGCCGACGGCCTCGGCGACCATCTGCTGCTCCGCGATGTACGTCTGGAAGAAGCGGTCCGGGTACGCCTTCCCGAAGTCCTCCGAGTGCGTGGAGTTGCCGACCTCCGCGTCCAGGGCGACGACGTCGGGCCGTGCGCCGAGCGCGACCAGCGCCTTGCCGAAGGCGACCCGGGTGGCGATCTCGTCGCCCTTCTCGAAGCGCGGCAGCTCCACGGCGCCGCCGGTCCGCGCGGGGGCGGGCGCGGCCTTCGGCGGCCGGGGGCCCTCCACCCGCAGGTCGCGGACGCCGCCCAGCTCCTCGATGGCGCGCTCGGCCAGGTCCTCGGGCAGCGGCTTGCCGTGCCAGCCCTCCTTGTCGGCGACCTCGCTCACCCCGCGCCCCTTGACCGTCCTCGCGACGATTACCGTGGGCGCGCTGCCGTCCGCCGCCGTCTTCAGGGACCGGTCGATCTCGGTCAGGTCGTGCCCGTCGACCACCAGGGCGCGGCAGCCGAACGCCTCGACGCGGCGCGCGTAGGCGTCGGTGTCCCATTGCAGCTCGGTGGGTCCTGACTGGCCGAGGCGGTTGACGTCGATGACCGCGGTGAAGTTGCCCAGCCGGTGCCGGCCCGCCTTGTCCAGGGCCTCCCACACGGACCCCTCGGCCATCTCGCTGTCCCCGCACAGCACCCACACCCGGTACGGCTGGTGCTCCAGGTCGCGCCCGGCGAGCGCGATGCCCACGCCGTACGCGATGCCCTGGCCCAGCGAACCGGTCGCCACGTCCACCCAGGGCAGCTCGGGGGTGGGATGGCCCTGGAGCCGGTGCCCGAAGCGGCGGTAGGTCGTCATCAGCTCCTCGTCGGTGACGGCGCCGGCCGCCTTGAACATGGCGTACAGGAGCGGCGAGGCGTGGCCCTTGGAGAAGACCAGGTGATCGCCGGCCGGATTCTCGGGCGCGTTCCAGTCGTACCGCAGCTGCCGGGTCATGAGGACCGCCATCAGATCGGCCGCCGACAGGCTGGACGTGGGGTGCCCGGACCCCGCCGAGGTGCTGGCGCGCACCGAGTCCACCCGCAGCTGCTGGGCGAGCTCGAAGACCTCGGTGAGATCGCTGTCGGGGCCGAGCGTGCGGGGCTGTTCGCTGGTCATGGGCCGGACCTTTCGCGTGAGGGCGGGACGACGGAACGGGTTCCCGAATCCGCGCGGTCCATCACCTTCCGGGGGCAGGTTGCCCCCATCGGGCGCCCGGCCCGGCCTCACCGCCGCTTGTAGTTGATCTTCATCGTGTCCATGTCCGTCGCCGTGGACCGCAGCTCGCCGTGGCCGTACCCCGCCTCGCGCAGCGTCGTCTGCGCCCGGTCCTCGGCGATCGCGCCGGCCATCTCCTCGCCGTCCTCGGCGTCCGAGACGACCACATAGCGGAAGCTGAAGTGCTTGAGGACCCGGTCGTAGGTGAGCGACCCCTCCTCGGTGAACTGCATCGCGGCGAGCCCGTGCTCCTCGACCTCGGCCAGCAGCCGCTCGCGCGCCGCGTCCGTCAGATCCTGGAACGTGCCGCGCACGATCACCCGGTAGGTGTGCTGCGTACTCATCTGTTGCGCTGTCCCTCTCGCCCGCCGCGTCCGGTGTCCGCAGCGAGCGTACGGGGGCCGGGGGCGGGACGGAAACGGAATTCCGGGCGCCGAGACACCCCTTGTCGGGGCGGCGACCGGCGTGTTCCATGGTCATCGGGGGGCGCCCGGACCTGTGGCGGCCCGCGCGAGGGAGCGAGGTTGCCTTGGCCACCACCGTACGACGTGCCGTCCTGACCCTGCCCGCGGCGGCGACCGGGCCGGAGAACCCGCTGCCCGCGCTGCGGCCGCTGGACGAGACGCACGTCATCGAGGACCGGGGCCGGGCCGGGCTCCCGCGCGACATGGCCCGGCAGCTCGGCCACGCCCCGCTGACCACCGTCCTGCCCGTCCGCCTCCTCGACGGCTACGGGCGCGAGCGCGTCCCCACGGACCTCGACGCGATCGTCATCGAGAACGGCCATCTGCGCGTCACCGTGCTGCCCGGCCTCGGCGGCCGTATCCACTCGCTCGTCCACAAGCCGTCCGGCCGCGACCTCGTCCACACCAACCCGGTGCTCCAGCCCGCCGGCTTCGCGCTCAACGGCGCCTGGTTCTCCGGCGGCATCGAGTGGAACATCGGCGCGACCGGGCACACCACGCTCTCCTGCGCCCCGGTGCACGCGGCGCTCGTCCCGGCGCCCGACGGCGGCGAGATGGTCCGGCTCTGGGAGTGGGAGCGGCTGCGCGACCTGCCGTTCCAGGTGGACCTGTGGCTCCCCGCCGACTCCGCGTTCCTGCACGTCGGCGTACGGATACGCAACCCGCACGAGCAGCCCGCGCCGGTCTACTGGTGGTCCAACACCGCTGTCCCCGAGGACGAGCGCGGGCGGGTGATCGCCCCGGCCGACGAGGCGTGGCACTTCGGCTACGAACGCAGCCTGACCCGGGTCCCGGTCCCCGAGAGCGGCGGCACCGACCGCACCTACCCGCTACGCGGCGAGTACCCCGCCGACTACTTCTACGAGGTGCCCGACGGCGCCCGCCGCTGGATCGCCGCCCTGGACGGGCAGGGCCACGGCCTCGTCCAGACCTCCACCGACCTGCTGCGCGGCCGCAAACTGTTCCTCTGGGGCAGCGGGACCGGCGGCCGGCGCTGGCAGGACTGGCTCACCGAGCCCGGCACCGGCGGCTACGCGGAGATCCAGGCCGGACTGGCCCGCACCCAGCTGGAACACGTCCCGCTCGAACCGGGCGGCGAGTTCAGCTGGCTGGAGTCGTACGGGCCGCTCGCCGCCGACCCCTCCGTCGTGCACGGCGACGACTGGGCCGCCGCCCGCGCCGAGACCGAGCGGCGGCTCGCGGACGCCCTGCCGCGCGCCGACGTGGACGCCGCGTACACCGCCTGGCGCGCCCACGCCGACACCGAACCGGGCGAACGCCTCGCCACCGGCTCCGGCTGGGGCGCCCTTGAGGTGCGGCGCGGCCGGTACGAGCTGCCCAGCACACCGTTCGCCGCCGACACGCTGGGCGAGCAGCAGGCGCCCTGGCTCGAACTGCTCGACCAGGGCACGCTCCCCGGCCCCGAGGGGACGGTCCCCGGGCCCACCCTGGTCTCCCGGCACTGGCGCGACATGCTGGAGACGGCCCCCGCCGAACCGCTCACCGAATACCACCTCGGCATCGCGCAGTGGCACGCCGACGACCGCGCCCAGGCGGTCCGCAGCTGGGAACGCGGACTGGCCACGGCCGACTCGCGCTGGCCGCTGCTCCGCTGCCTGGCCGTCGCCGCCCTGGTCGGCGGCCAGCGCGAACTGGCCGCCGAGTATTACGCGGAGGCGTTCGACGGGCTGTGCGCGGAACGCCTCGAAGGCGACGCGCCCTGGACCGCGGCCACCGCCGCACTGGGCCGGGAGGCGATCGAGGCGCTGCTCACGGCGGGACGCACCGAGGCCGCCCGCACGGTGTGGGCGGGGCTGCCGCCGGAGGTCCGGGCACGGGGCCGGTTCCGGCTGCTGGAGGCCCGACTGCTGCTCGCGGAGGGCCGGCCCGAAGCCGCGAAGGCGGTGTTCGACGCGGGCTTCGAGGTCGCTGACCTGCGCGAGGGCGCGGAGATCCTGGAGGAGGTCTGGCAACGGCTCACGGACGAACCGCTGCCGGACGCGTACGACTACCGCATGCGCCCGCGCGCCTGAACGGCCGGCCGGTCCTGGCGCCGATGACCGTGGCCCGCCGGGCGTACGCCGACGAGATCTTCGGCGCCCTGGAGAAGGCGGGCGTGCCCGTGCACCACGAGGTGGCCCGGCTGGTGCTGGAGCGGGCCGGTCTCGGCTAGGGCGTGTTTCGAAAGTAGCGCCGTCCGCCCGCCGGACAGGCGGGACTTTCGAAACACGCCCTAGGCCGGTGCGTTGCGGTCGGCGTATTCGAAGACCGAGCCGTCCGGGTGCACCGCGATCAGGTTGCGGCCCACCGGGGTCGGGACCGGGCCCGCGATGACGCGGGCGCCGACGCGGGTCAGGGAGTCGTGGGCCTCGTCCACGTCCTTCACGGCGATGGTCGCGGTGACCTTGCGCAGGATCTCCAGCTCCGATTCGGGGCCGCTCATCAGCAGGAAGCAGCTGATCGCGGCGACGGACACCCCGCCGCGCTCGAAGCGGAGGGCTTGAGCGCCGGTCAGCCGCTCGTAGAAGGCGACCGCCGCCTCCAGGTCGTCGACGCAGATACGCAGCGTGGTTCCCAGGATCTCCATGGCGGCAAGGTTAGTTGGCCGCCCGCCGCCATGTGATCCCTTCGGCCCCGGCCGAGCCCTCAGACCCGGCAGAGCACCTCGCCGTGCGGCACCATGAACCAGCCGTCGTCCTGCGCGCCCCACCCGCGCCACGCCCCGGCGATCTCCGCCAGCTCCTCGGACGTGGCGTGCCCGCCGTCCACCGCGAGCTTCGCGTACACCGAGCCGACGGTGCGGTCGGCCCACAGCCCGCTCCACCAGGCCCGGCTTTCCGGCGTCGCGTAACACCAGGAGCCCGCCGTGGGTGTGATGTCGGTGAACCCGGCCTGCCGCGCCCAGGACAGCATCCGGCGCCCGGCGTCCGGCTCGCCGCCGTTGGCGCGGGCCACCCGGCCGTACAGGTCCGCCCAGCGGTCCATGCCCGGCGACTCGGGATACCAGGTCATCGCCGCGTAGTCGCTGTCGCGCGCGGCGACGACGCCCCCGGGACGGCACACCCGGCGCATCTCGCGCAGCGCCTGCACCGGGTTGCCCACGTGCTGGAGGACCTGATGGGCGTGCACCACGTCGAAGGAGTCGTCGGGGTAGTCCAGGGCGTGGACGTCCGCGACGGCGAACTCCACGTTGTCCACGCCGCGTTCGGCGGCCACCTCGGCGGCCTGGGCCAGGATCTCGTCGGTGGTGTCGACGGCGGTCACCCGGCCCGGGGCGACCAGCGCGGCCAGGTCCGCGGTGATGGTGCCGGGGCCGCAGCCGACGTCCAGCACGTCCAGGCCCGGACGCAGTTCGCCGACGAGATAGGCGGCGGAGTTGGCGGCGGTGCGCCACCGGTGCGAGCGCAGCACCGACTCGTGGTGGCCGTGGGTGTAGACGGCGGTCTCCTTCGGCATGGCCGTGCATCCTCTCTCGAAACGCGAACCGCGAAAGCGCTGATCGGTAGGACCACCGTAGAGCCTGCCGCCGAATAATGAGATGGGTATCTTGCTATGTGGACGTCCTGGGCCCGGTCTCCCTACACCGGCCGCGGGCAGTACACCGTCAACGCCTCCGGCAGCTTGTCGATCGTCAGCTCCGCCTCGCTGTGCGCCACTTCACCGTCGTACGCATACGGCGTCCCCGGCTTCAGGCCGGAGACCCGCACCCGCTGCCGGCGCACCGCCGCGTGCATGGGGGAGCGGGTCAGCGGACCCGCGACCGCCGTCGCGAGCAGCCTCAGCGCGGGCGTCCGGCCGCCGTGCACCACGCGGACGTCCAGCAGCCCGTCCGCGAGATTGTGCCGCCGCCCCGGCGCCGGGCCCACCCGCTGGAACAGGCCGTTGCCGACGAACAGCAGCCACAACGGGCGCCGCCGGCCCTGGAATTCGGCCTCCAGGGGGCGTTCGCCGCGCAACACGTGCAGGGCCGCGAGCACCCCGGCCGGCCAGCCGCCGATCCGGGGCGACCAGCGCTCCCGCATCCGCACCAGCTCCGGATACACGCCCAGGCTGAAGGCGTTCAGGAAGTAGCCGGCCGAGCCCTCCGGCCCCGGCCGGAACCGGCCCAGGTCCGCCCGCACCGCGTTCCCGGCGGCGAGCGCGGAACAGGCGTCGGCCACGGTCTCGATGCCCAGGTCGTACGCGAAGTGATTGAGCGTCCCGCCCGGGAACACCGCCAGCGGCACCCCGCGCTCCACCGCCACGGACGCCGCCAGATTGACCGTGCCGTCCCCGCCGCACACCCCCAGCGCCGTGCACCGGTCCGCCGCCCGCGCCAGCTCCGGGGCGAGCCGGCCGGGCGCGCACTCCACGATCTCCGCCTCCGGCAGCGCGTTCCGGATCAGCGAGGCCGTCGCGGTCGCCGTCCCCGACTCCTCGTTGGCGACCACCACAAGCCCCCGGCCCTCGGGCAGGGCGGGCGCGTCGGCCGGCGGTCTGCCCGGTGCGGGCAGCTGCCCCCGCGTCGGTATCACCCCCCGCAGCGCGAACGCCGCCCCCACGCCCAGCGCCGCCCCGGCCAGCACATCGCTCGGGTAGTGCACCCCGGTGTACACCCGGGACGCCGCGACGGACAGCGCGACGGGCGCCACGACCGCCCCCCAGCCCCGCGACTCCAGGGCGACCCCGGTCGCGAAGGCGGCGGCCGACGCGGCATGCCCGGACGGGAACGACGTGGTCACCGGCTGCCGCTTCAGCTGCCGTATCACCGGCACGGTGTCCAGGACCGGCCGCTGCCTGCGGACCGCCCCCTTGCCCACGGTGTTGATCGCGGCCGACGCCACCGCGAGCGAGGCGATGCCCCGCAGCGCGGCCCGCCGGGCCCGGGCACTGCCCCCGAAGGCGGCCATGCCGGCCGCCGCCCCGACCCACAGCAGCCCGTGATTGGCACTGCGGCTCAGCCGGGGCAGCACCGGGCCCGCGGCCGGCCAGTGCCGCTGGGCCAGATTCTGGAACACGGCGAGATCGCGCCGGTGGAACCGGTCGCGCAGCCCGGCGATCCGGGACGGGACGGAAGCACTGCTCGCTGAAGACATGCGACAGCGGATACCCCGCATCGCCGCCCCGAACCAGCAGCCACGCCGAAGGCGGCCCGGGGTTCGTACCGGCGCATGCGGACCGCGGGCCGCGCTCGACGCCTCGGACGCGACCGGAGGCCAGGGCAGGCGCCCCGCCCCGTTCCCTCGTATAAAGGTCCCGAGGGCGGACGGCGAAGGAGGCCCGATGGGCCGGGAGCGGACCGGGCGGCACGAGCGCGGCACGGACACGGTCCGGGAGGACCGGGGCCCCGTACGGTACGGGCCGCCGGCCCCCTGGCCGGGCCTGCCCGTGCTGCCCGGGCTGGCCGAGGTGCTGGCCTCCGCCGCGGGCGATGCCGCGCAGCCCGCCGGCGGATCGGCCGCCCTGCGCGAGGCCGCCTGCGCCTACTGGGGCCGGCGCGGACTGCACTGCGGCCCCGAGCGCGTCGCGGCCGCCCCCGGCACCGCACCCCTGCTGCTCGCCCTGATCGCCGCGCACGGCGGCGACGTGCTGCTGCCGCGCCCCTGCCCCGCCTCCTGGATTCCGCAGGCCAGGCTGCTCGGCCGGCCCGCCTACCAGGTGCCCACCCCCGCCGAGTGCGGCGGCGTGCCCGACCCGTACGCCCTGCTCGAAACCGTGCGGCGAGTACGCGTCGAGGGCGGCCGGCCCCGGCTGCTGCTGCTCTCGGCCGCCGACGACCCCACCGCCACGGTCGCCCCGCCGGAACTCGTCCGCGAGGCGTGCGAGGCCGCCGTGGACCAGGGGCTGCACATCGTCAGCGACGAGACCTGGCGCGACACCCTGCACCGCCCGCACGACACGGTCCTGGTCAGCCCCGCCGAGATGTGCCCCGACGACGTCACGGTGGTCTCCGGCCTGTACGGGGCACTGACCCCGGCCGCCTGGCCGGTCGCCGTCGCCCGGTTCCCGGACACCGCCCGCTCCGCCGCCCGCCACGCCCGTACGCTCGACGTCCTCACCGCGCTCGGCGCCTCCGTCGCCGGACCGGTCGCGGCCGCCGCCGCCCACGCGCTGCGCGAACCGGACGCCGTCACCGAACGGGCCCGGCGCTCCGCCGACCTGCACGCCCGGCTCGCCACCGCGGCGCACCGCGCCGTCCTCGGCTGGGGCGCCCTCGCCCGGCCCCCGCAGGCCGGCCGCCACCTCTACGCGGACCTCGGCCCGCTCCGCTCCCGGCTCGCCGCCCGGGGCGTCACCGACTCCCTCGAACTGGAGGAGTTCCTGTCCGCCCGGCTCGGCACCCCCGCCCCCGGCGGCCACCGCTTCGGCGACGAACTCGGCGCACTCCGGGTCCGGCTGGGTACCGGCTCCCTCCTCGGCACGGACCCGCAGCGCCAGACCGAGGCGCTCACCGCCCCGGACCCGCTCGAATTGCCGCATATCGCGGCAGCGCTGAGCATTTTCCGAGCAGCCCTCGACGCACCGCGCTGACCCACCCCGCCGGCGCACTCCTGGACGGGAGCCCCGATGACGGACCGGACCGAGACCCCCCTCGCACCCCCCGCGGTCTGCGGCGACATCGTCACCCCGCGCCCGCTCGGCGAGGTCCGCACCTGGCCCCGCAGCTTCGCCGACCGGCTCACCGCCCCGCTCCCCGGCGTCCGGAGCATGTCCCGGCTCGCCCGCGAGCACGCCATCCGGCCCAACGCGGAGGGCCTGCGCCACATCCACCGGCTGCCGTACGCCCCCGAGCCCCTGCCGCCCGTCCCGGCCGGTGCCGCGTCCGTCACCTGGGCCGGGCACGCCAGCTGGATCATCCGCACCGGCGGCCTCACCGTCCTCACCGACCCCGTCTGGTCCCGCCGCATCCTCGGCACCCCGGCCCGGATCACACCCGTCGGAGTCCGCTGGGAGGACCTGCCGCCCGTCGACGCGGTCGTCATCAGCCACAACCACTACGACCACCTGGACGCCCCCACCCTGCGCCGGCTGCCCCGGCACACCCCGCTGTTCGTGCCGGCCGGACTCGGCCAGTGGTGCCGCCGCCGGGGCTTCGCCAACGTCACCGAACTCGACTGGTGGGAACACGCCGAACTGCACGGCGTCCGCTTCGACTTCGTGCCGGCCCACCACTGGTCCCGGCGCACCCTCACCGACACCTGCCGCTCGCTGTGGGGCGGCTGGATCGTCCAGGACACCACCGGCGCGGGGGACGGCGGCCGGATCTACTTCGCCGGCGACACCGGATACGGCCACTGGTTCACCGAGATCGGCCGCCGCCACCCCGGCATCGACCTCGCCCTGCTGCCGATCGGCGCGTACGAACCCCGCTGGTGGCTCGGCGATGTGCACGCCGACCCGGAGGAGGCCGTGCAGGCGTACGAAGACCTCGGCGCCCACGCGATGGCGCCCATGCACTGGGCGGCCTTCCTGCTCTCCGCCGAACCGGTCCTCGAACCCCTCACCCGGCTGCGGACCGCCTGGCAGCGCGCCGGACACCCCCGCGACCGGCTCTGGGACCTGCCCATCGGCGGCTCCCGCCTGCTCACGGCCCGCCCGGCCGGCGTCACCGCGCCCACCACGCCCGCGTCCGGCGCCACACCGCGGGCGCCCCACTGATCAGCAGCGTCAGACCCACCGCCGCGACCACCCCCTGCCACGGCTCCGGAAACAGCGAACCGCCCAGAATCCCGATCAGCTGGTACGTCGCCGCCCACGCCAGACACGCCGGCGCATCGCCCCGGGCGAACCGCCGCAGCTCCATCCGCCCCAGCAGACACGCCAGCATCACCGGAATCCGCCCGGCCGGCACCAGCCGGGACAGCACCAGGACCGTCACCCCGTGCTCGTCCAGCTTCCGCTGCGCCTGCTCAAGGCGCTCCGGCGCCGCCCGGTCCCGGATCGTCCGCAGCCACCGCGACCCGTTCCTCGACCGCACCCCCCGCTGCCCCAGCCAGTACAGCGATATGTCCCCCAGGAACGCCGCCGCCGACGCCACCGCGAACACCACAAGCAGCGCGAACGGCGACGACTGGTGGAACGCCACCACGGCCGCCGAACTCACCAGCGCGCCCGTCGGCACCACCGGCACCAGCGCACCCAGCGCCACCAGCAGGAACAGCGACGGATAGCCGACCGCCTGCTGTGTCGACTCGGCGGGCAGCTGCGCCGTCTGGCGCAGGAACTCGATCACGCGCGGCCCTCCGGCCGTACCCGCTCGCCGTGCGCCAGCCGGTGCACCACGACCTCCGGCGCCACCAGCGCCGCCTTCCGCACGAACTCCTCGCCCGGCGCGTGGAACTCGTGCGGCCGGACCCCGTCCATCCCGATCGGCCAGTACGTGCCGTAGTGCACCGGCACCGCCGCGCGCGGCCGCAGCCGGGTCAGCGCCTGCGCCGCCCGCCCCGCGTCCAGATGCCCATGGCCCAGATACGGCCCCCAGCCGCCGACCGGCAGCAGCGCCACGTCCACCGGGCCGACCGCCCGCGCCATCTCGTCGAAGAGCCCTGTGTCCCCGGCGAAGTACGTACGCGCCGCGCCCTCCACCACGTAACCGAGCGCGGGGGAGCGGTGCGGGCCCAGCGGCAGGCGCCGGCCGTCGTGCAGCGCCGGGACGGCCCGGACCCGCACCCCGCCCACCCGCACCTCGTCGCCCGCGACCACCTCGGTGATCCGCAGCCCGCGCACCCGGCGCAGCAGCCGCAGCCCCGGCACCGACCGCACCGAACCACGCGGCACCACCACCCGGGCCCCCGGCTCGACGCGCGCCAGCGACGGCAGGTGCAGATGATCCGAGTGCAGATGCGAGATGAGGACCACATCGGCCACGGCCGCGTCCGGACCCGGCAGCTCGCCCCGGCGCCGCCGCAGATGCGCGAAGCGCCGTACGAACAGCGGATCGGTCAGGAAACGGACCCCGGAGTCCTCGATCGTGCACGTGGCATGACCCCACCAGGTGACCTCCACCGGCACGCGCCGCCTCCTCCCGCTCACCGGGCCCTCGGGCCCCCTCACACCTGCCCGGTCGAGCCTACGGCCAGTCACGCCCCGGCGGTCCGCGCACCCCGGCGCACCCGTGGATCACCGGTCCGGACCCGTGCCCCCGTGCGCCCCCTCGCCGCCCCGGAACGCTCCCTCGGCCGCCGCGTACGGGCGCATAGGGTCGGGGAACGACGAGCACCGGGAGAAGACGGGCCATGGGGGACGTACGCGTGGCGGCCATCGCCAGCCTGACGCCGCTGGAGGAACTGGACGGCGATCCGTTCCTCGTGGACACCCGCAGCCAGCACGCCATGTGCGCCCGCTGGGCCGCAGACCAGGGCTACGTCGTCACCCGGCAGCTGCGCGTCTACGCGCTGCGCCCCGACCACCCCGCGCTCTGGGACGGCATCGACAGCGGCGAGATCGAGCTGTTCGTCACCCCCAGCGACCGGGTCCTCGCCCGCGCCCTGGCCTCGGTGCCGGAATTCACCGCCGAGTGCCGCCGGCGCGGCGTACGCCTGGAGACCGCCGGGCTCGCCGAGCCGTCCTACACCGCCGAGGGCAAGGCCGGAGTGCACCGCAGGCTCTCCATGCCGACCGCCGGATACGACGGCTGCTGACCGGCCGCAGGGCTGTCCCGGCCGCTGTGAAAGGCTGGGAAAGGGCCCGGAACGGCAGGGCCCGGACATGAGGTGACGAGGGCGTGGGCGACAGACGATGGCGGCGGGCCGGCGCCGCCCTGATGCGCGTGATCGCGGTCTGGGCCGTCTCGACGCTCACCATGCTGGCGCTCGCGGGCATCCTCCCCGACTTCCGGCTCCAGTCCGCCGACGGCGACAGCATCACCAAGACCGCCTTCACCGCAGCCTGGGGCGCGGGCGCCTTCGGACTGCTCTCCGCCCTGGTCTGGCCCGTGCTGGTACGGGCCCTGCTCATCGTCCCGGCCCTCGTCCTCGGCGCGCTCGTCTTCTTCCTCAACGGCTCGCTGCTGCTGATCGCGCTGTGGCTCATCCCGGACGGCCGGGGCGCCGCCGCCCCGGAGACCGCCGTCGCCGTCGCGGCCGTGATGTCCGCCGTCGCCTCCGCGACCTCCACCGCCCTCGCCGTGCGCGACGACAACGCCTACCGCCGCCGCCTCTCCCGCCTGGCCGACCGGCGCCGCCGCCGCACCGGCACCGGCGACGCGCGCGGCGGCCCGCCCGGCACCGTCTTCCTCCAGCTCGACGGGGTCGGCCACGACGCCCTCGTCGCGGCGGCCGCCGGGGGAGTCATGCCGACCGTCGCCCACTGGCTGGCCGAACCGGAAGGACACCGGCTCATGCCCTGGCGCACCGACTGGTCCAGCCAGACCGGCGCCAGCCAGCTCGGCATCCTGCACGGCACCAACCACGACGTCCCCGCCTTCCGCTGGTACGAGAAGGAGACCGGCCTCGTCATGGTCTCCAGCAAGCCCGCGAGCGCCCTGGAACTCCAGCGCCGCGCCATCACCCGCACCCGGGACGGCGGACTGCTCACCCTTGACGGCGCCAGCCGGGGCAACCTCTTCAGCGGCGGCGCCGCCCAGCTCGCGCTCGTCCTCTCGATGGCCGCCCGGCTCGGCAAGGGCCGCCGCTCCCGGGCCGGGTACTTCGCCTACTTCTCCGACCCGGCCAACGCCGTCCGCACCGCCGGCTCCTTCGCCGCCGAGGTCTGCCGCGAGATCGCCCAGTCGACCCGCTCCCGCCTCCGCAAGGAGACGCCCCGCATCAAGCGCGGCGGCCTCTACCCCTTCATCCGCGCCTTCGCGACCGTGGTCGAACGCGATGTGGTGGTCGCCGCCGTCATCGGCGACATGTTCGCCGGCCGGACCGCCGTCTACGCCGACCTCGTCGCGTACGACGAAGTGGCGCACCACTCCGGACCGCGCAGCCGCGACGCGGAGAAGGTGCTCGCCCGCCTCGACCGGGCGCTCGCCCTGATCACCAAGGTCGCCGAGCAGGCGCCCCGCACCTACCGGATCGTGCTCCTCTCCGACCACGGCCAGAGCCCCGGGAACACCTTCGCCGGGGTGTACGGGCTGACCCTCAAGGACCTCGTCCGGGCGGGCAGCGGACTGCCCGTGCCCCGGCGCGCCCAGCGCACCCGCAGCGCATCCGAGGCCCGTGACGCGGTCCGCATCGCCCTGCACCGGCCGGTCGCCGAGGGCCAGGAGGAGCACATCGCGGTCCCCTCCGACCCGATAGTCCTCGCCTCCGGCAACCTCGGCCTGATCTCCTTCCCGGACATAAGGGGCCGAGCCTCCCAGGAGCAGCTGGAGCGCCGCCACCCCGCGCTGCTCTCCACCCTCGCCAACCACCCGGGCATCGGCTTCCTGCTCGTCCGCAGCGAGCGCCACGGCTCGGTGGTGCTGGCCCGCGACGGTGTACGGGTGCCCGTGGCGGAGCTGGCCGACGGACAGGGGCCACTGGCCGTGTACGGTCCCGGCGCGGCGGACGCGATCCGGCGGACGGACACCTTCCCGCACGTCGCCGACGTGATGGTCAACTCCATGTACGACCCCGCCACCGGCACCGTGCACGCCTTCGAGGAGCAGATCGGCTCGCACGGCGGCCTGGGCGGCGACCAGTCCCGGCCGTTCCTGCTCTGGCCGCGCACCCTGACCGACCCGCTGGACGCCGTCACCGGCGAGGACGGGAAACGCCCCGACGAAATCGTCGGCGCCGAGGCCGTGCACCGGGTCCTCCGGCGCTGGCTCCAAGAGGCGTCCGGGCCGCAGGTGCCGGTGACCTCCGACGAGGAGCCCGGCCGCGCCTGATGATCAGGCCGACTGCCGGCGTACGAGCGTCGGGTGGAAGATCACCGAAGGCGGCGGGTCCACCGGCTTCCCGATCTGCTTCAGCAGCAGCCGGGCCATCTCCGCCGACATCTCCTCCACCGGCTGCCGGACCGTCGTCAGCGGCGGATCACAGGCCAGCGCCGCACTGCTGTCGTCGAACCCGACGAGCGCGACGTCGTCCGGGACCTCCTTCCCGGCCCGCAGCAGCACCGGCACGGCCCCGAGCGCCATCAGGTCCGACGCGATGAACACCGCGTCCAGATCCGGCCGCTCCGCCAGCAGCCGCCGCATCGCCGCCGCGCCCCCGGCATGGGTGAAGTCGCCCTCGGCGGTCACCACATCCCGGATGCCGTGCGCCGCCAGCGCGTCCAGGAACCCGGCGAGCCGCGCCTGACCGGCCGGCATGTCCTGCGGGCCCGACACCGTGCCGACGCGGCGGCGGCCCAGCGCGGCGAGATGGTCGGCGGCCAGCCGCGCCCCGGCCCGCTGGTCCGCCTCGACATAGGTGAGCGGCGTCGGCCTGCGCGGCTGCCCGGCGAGCACGGCGGGCAGCCGGGTCCCGTGCAGCAGCCCGGGCAGCGGGTCGTCCGCGTGCGAGGAGATCAGCACCACCCCGTCGACATGCCCGTGGCGCAGATACGAAAGGAGCTGGTCGCGGGACTCCCGGTCGTCGGCCAGCATCAGGACCAGCTGGATGCCCGCCGGGCGCAGCACCTCCAGGAGACCGGCCACCACCCGCCCGAAGTACGGATCGGAGAACATCCGGCCGATGAACGGCTCGGGCACGGTGCGCCGCTCCCGCTCCGAGACGACCAGCGCGATCGAGTCGGTGCGCCGGGTCACCAGCGACCGGGCCGCGCGATTGGGGACGTAACCGGTGGCGTCCACCGCCGCCTCCACCGTCCGCCGCAGCGCCGGGTCCACCGTGGTCGCCCCGTTGATCACCCGGGACACCGTCGCCCGGGACACCCCGGCCACCCCGGCGACGTCCTCCAAGGTCACGGGACGGGCGGGCGGCGGCGCGTCGGCAGGCATGCAGTCTTTATACCCGGGCGGTACGACCGGTGGGGCAACGGCCCCGGGCGCCTTGGGATTACGTTGACCCGGCCGTCAGCCGGGAGCGCCGGACGGGGCGGGCAGCCGGGCGATCTCGGCCCGGCGGGCGGCGACCAGGGCGGCCGCGAGCCGCTTGGCGTCCGGCCGGGTGCCGGACCCGGTCTCGGAGCGCGACACCTGGGCGGTCTGACGCAGATGCCCGCCGATCCGGTCCACCAGGAACCGGTCGAAGGCCGCGCCCTTCAGCGTGCGGGCCCGTGCCAGGTCGTCGGCCGTCACCATGCCGGGCATGTGGTGGCCCTCGTGCACATTGGTGTCCGGGAGCCCCATCCGGGCCAGCAGCGGGCGCAGCCGGGCCAGTTCACCGTTCTGCGAGGTCCGCAGCCCGGCTGCCCAGCGCCGTACGGCGGTGTCGCCGGAGCGGTCTGCGGCGAGCGACAGGAGCGCCACGGCCGACTCGTTCATCGGGGTCATGAGCTGGGCCCAGGCGGCGTCGGTCGGATCGGCGGGGGCGCCGGTGGCGGGCGGGGGAGTGCGTCGCGGCTCGGCCGCCGGGGAGCCGCAGCCGGCCAGGAGGAGGAGCAGGGTGAGCGCCGCCGCGCCGCGGGCCGCTTTCATCGGGGGCTCCCTCGGGGAGGGCCCGTCCGGGGCGCGGGGCCCCGGACGGGCGGGTGGGGACGGGGGTGTGCGTCAGGGAGTGCCGTCGGCCCCGCACTTGATGATGGCGTTGATGCAGTCGCGTACGCGCTGCGCCATCTCGGCCTCGGGCCACACGTTGAAGAAGTCGCCGTGCATCGTGTAGCCGGGACCGGACGCCAGGCGGAACCTGGACGGGTCACCGTTGACCGGGTACCGCAGCACCTGGCGGAGCTTGGGCACCGGCACCGGGTGGGTGGCCGGGCACTCGCCGTTGACCGGGTACGACATGTGGCTCTTGTGGTCGGGCGAGTCGAGGTCCTTGCCGTTCCAGCACTGCGGGAAGTCGAGGTACGACTCCAGCATCGCGTCGGACGGGCAGTTGACGAAGTCGTGCGACGGGTTGACCTCGCCGTGGTGCAGACACGACCAGCGCGAGATCGTGTTGTCGTCGGGACCGGTCGCCTTGGCG
This sequence comes from Streptomyces sp. NBC_00726, assembly GCF_045161735.1. Taxonomy (NCBI): domain Bacteria; kingdom Bacillati; phylum Actinomycetota; class Actinomycetes; order Kitasatosporales; family Streptomycetaceae; genus Streptomyces; species Streptomyces sp. NBC_00726. The sequence goes on from NZ_CP108983.1 coordinate 5,940,006, forward strand.
TTGCCCGCGACGATCCGCAGACCCCGGGGGAAGGGCTGGATCTGCCGGATGACGTCGTCCCGGACACCCTCGCCCAGGTAGTAGAACGTGGTGCCGGTGGGCTCCACCTCCTTGTCGCCGTCGTACAGGGTCGGCACCCAGTACGACGACAGGTCGATGTCGGGTGAGCAGGTGCTCCGGGCCTGCTCCAGCGAGGCCAGGTCGGAGTTGCCGTCGGTGGAGTCGTTGCCGAAGAAGCTGTGCATGTGCGAGGCGCCGGGCAGGCCCGGGAAGACGATCGGGTCGTCGGGTGCCCGGTGGGTGTACGGGCACTCGGCGAGGAACTCGGCCACCCGGACCACATCGGCGGCCGCCTTGGGGGCGGCGGCCGGGGTGCCGGCGGACGCGCTGCCGGTGGTGGCCTGAAGGAGGGTCAGGGCGAGCGCGGCGGCGGCGAGCGCCGCCGTGCGGTACCGCCGGGGCGGTGGGGTTCTGCGGTGGCTGTCCTCGCCGCTGCGTCGTTGACGGAAGAAGAGCACGGCACTCCTGTTCGGGGAAGTGGTGGGGGGAGTTGCCCTGATCAGGGGCGGCCCGATCAGGCGAGAGAGCGCTCTCTGTGAGGGAACGTAGGAGCGTGTTGAGGGCATGTCAATACGGCTGACGAATCTTCGATTTCGGGCGCCATGGGGGCGGTTCGGGCCGTCAAGGCTGGGAGAGCGCTCTCTCCGGCATTTGTTGGTCGAAACCCCGGGCGCAGGGCGTGAGAGAGCGCTCTCCCTGCCTCTCCGGGTCTCGTCCGGGACTCGTCGGCCGGGGCGTTGTCAGTGGTGGGCGGCAGGATGGAGGGCATGACGAACTCAGCAGTCGTGCTCATCGACCATGCCTCCTACGCCGCCGCCGTCGAGGAGGCCGCGCAGGCCGCCGCCGCGTACTACGCCACGGGTGAGAGCACGCTGGACGACGACGCCTACGACCGCCTGGCGCGCGGCATCGCCGCGTACGAGCGGGAGCATCCGCAGGAGGTGCTGCCCGCCTCGCCGACCGGCAAGGTGGCGGGTGGCGCGGCCGTGGGGGACGTGCCGCACACCGTGCCGATGCTCTCCCTCGACAACGTCTTCTCGGCCGAGCAGTTCGCCACCTGGACCGCGTCCCTGGAGCGCCGGATCGGACGGCCCGTCACCGCGTGGAGCGTCGAGCCGAAGCTCGACGGGCTCGCGGTCGCCGCGCGGTATCGCGAGGGCCGGCTGGAACGGCTGATCACCCGGGGCGACGGGACGGCCGGTGAGGACGTGTCCCATGCGATCGGGACCGTCGTCGGGCTCCCCGCGCGGCTCGCGGAGCCGGTCACGATCGAGATACGCGGCGAGATCCTGATGACCGCCGAGCAGTTCGAGCAGGCCAACACGGTCCGCACCGAGCACGGCGGCGCCCCCTTCGCCAACGCGCGCAACGGCGCCGCGGGCACCCTGCGCGCCAAGGACCGTGCGTACACGGTGGAGATGACGTTCTTCGCCTACGGCGCCCTGCCGCTGCCCGAGTCCGGCGCACTGGCCGCCGAGCCGGCCGAGCTGCCGCACAGCCGGGTGCTCGCCCGGGTCGCCGAGCTCGGCGTGCACACCGCCGCGGACACGGACGTCGCGCCGCGCACCGCCGCCACCGTCGAGGAGGTCCAGGCCCGGATCGAGGAAGTCGCCGCGCTGCGGGCGGCGTTGCCGTTCGGGATCGACGGCATCGTGATCAAGGCGGACCTGGCGGCCGACCGGCGCGACGCCGGTTCCGGCACCCGGGCCCCGCGCTGGGCCATCGCCTACAAGCTGCCCGCCGTCGAGAAGGTCACCCGCCTCCTCGGCGTCGAGTGGAACGTGGGCCGTACCGGCATCATCGCGCCCCGCGCCGTCCTGGAGCCCGTTGAGATCGACGGCTCCACCGTCGGTTACGCCACCCTGCACAACCCGGCCGACATCACCCGCCGGGACCTGCGCATCGGCGACCATGTGATGGTCTACAAGGCGGGCGACATCATCCCCCGCATCGAGGCGCCCGTCGCCCATCTGCGCACCGGCGAGGAGCAGCCCGTCGACTTTCCCGAGGCGTGCCCCCAGTGCGGTTCGGAGATCGACAGCAGCGAGCAGCGCTGGCGCTGTGTGCGGGGCCGCGACTGCCGGATCGTCGCCTCCGTCTCGTACGCCGCCGGGCGCGACCAGCTCGACATCGAAGGGCTCGGCACGACCCGGGTCGTCCAGCTGGTCGACGCCGGTCTCGTCACCGACTTCGCGGACCTGTTCATGCTGGAACGCGAACAGCTGCTCACGCTCGACCGGATGGGGGAGACCAGCACCGACAATCTGCTCGCCGCGATCGACACGGCACGCTCGCAGCCGCTCTCCCGGGTCTTCTGCGCCCTCGGCGTGCGCGGCACCGGGCGCTCCATGTCCCGCCGGATCGCCCGCTACTTCGCGGAGATGGACCGGATCCGGGCCGCCGACGAGGAGGAGTTGCAGCGCGTCGACGGCATCGGCAAGGAGAAGGCGGCCGGAGTCGTCGCGGAGCTGGCCGAGCTCGCCCCGCTCATCGACAAGCTGGTCGCCGCCGGGCTGAACATGACCGAGCCGGGCGCGACCCCGCCGCCCCCGCCGGGCGAGGAGGCCGACGAGGAGACGGCCGCCGGTGCCGAGGGCGCTCCGCTGGCCGGGATGACCGTGGTGGTCACGGGGGCGATGACCGGCGCGCTGGAGAAGCTGTCGCGCAACCAGATGAACGAGCTGGTCGAGCGGGCCGGCGGCAAGTCCTCCTCCAGCGTCTCCAAGCGCACGACGCTGCTGGTGGCCGGCGAGAAGGCGGGCTCCAAGCGGACCAAGGCGGAGGGCCTGGGGGTGCGGATCGCGACGCCGGAGGAGTTCGCGGAGCTGATAGCGGAGTTCCTGCCGGTCGACGCGTGACGCGGGGCGCGTGACCGCGCGGGGTGAGTCCTTCGATTTTGGTGGGGAGTGGCTTTCTTTGCCTCCCTATTGCATAGTGAGGGCTCGGCCATGCCTCGCGATCAGCGGGTCACTGGGTGTGTACGGCCGCGGCTGCGTGCCGGGGGTGAGGGGCGATGCGTTCTTTGCGCGACGGACGGCGGCACTACCGGGGCGCCACCCGGGGCCTCGCCCTCGACCTCGGCAGTTCCCGCACCCGGGCCTGGGTCCCCGGCCGGGGCGTCGTCGCGGACACCGTCCACGGCACCGGTGAGTCCGGCCCCGGGCGGCCCGTCCGGCGCGGCCGCATCGTGGACCCGGAGTCGTGCGGCCGGATGCTGGCCCGCATCACCGGCCGGGCCCTGGGCGAGCGCCGCGAGGACGCGGTCATCGTGCTCAGCCACCCGGTGCTCGCCGGGCCCGGACACCGGGCCGCCGCCCGCGACCTGCTCCGTGCGCTCGGCCCCTCGGACGTCATCGTCCTGGACAGCGCCCGTGCCGCCGCCGCGTGCGCCGGGCCGGGGGACGGCGGTCCCCTCCTCGTCCTCGACATCGGCGCCGAGCTGACCGAGGCGACCCTGCTCGTGGACGGCCTGGTGCGCGACGCCCGCCTCGCCGAGACCGGGCTCAGCGACCTGGACCCGGGCGAGCCGCCCACCGCCGCCGTCCGCGCCGTCCTGGACATGGTCATGGCCATGTGGCGGCAGGACCCGCACGGCGCGCTGCTCGGCGCCCTGCGCAGGGGCCCGCTGCTCACCGGAGGCGGTGCGCTGCGCCCGGACGTAACCAACCGCATCGCGGTCCGCCTCGGCGTCCCGGTCCGGCGCACGGACGACCCGGCGACCACGGTCGTGCGCGGCGCCGGCCTGGTCCTCAGCTCCGTCCTCCGCCACGCCGAGGCGCCCGCCCTGCCCGGCCGCTCCCGATGACCCCGCTCCCGGGGAACGCGCACCCCGGCCGCCCGTCCGCCGCACCGCGGTACCTCGTCGCGCTGCTCCTCGCCGTGCTCGCCCTCGTCGGCGGCGCGCCCGCGACGGCCGGGACGGGCCTCCCCGTACGCGCGTCGGCGGCGCTTCCCACGACGACCGCGACGACCGCGCCCAGCATCCCCGTACAACAGGCGACCGCCGAGGCACCCCGGACCACTCCGCCGGCCCCGCCGCCCGCCACCGTCGACCGTGGCCCGGACACCACACCGTGGGCCGCCGCCGAGCACCCCCGTATCGCACACCAGTTGCCCCCGCCCGGCCCCGGCGGGCTCGTACCGTGCCCCGCGCGGGCCCCGCTTCCGCGTTCCGTCCCCTGGTCCGTCCGTACCGTCCCCGCCTCCGCCGTCCAGCGCCCGCGCGTGGCGCTGCCCGGCGTGCGCGGGCCTCCGAGTGCCGGTGTCCACCGGCCCGGGGACCGATCGCCGGTCCCGCAATCCATCAACGCCGTGCCGTTCCCGCCGTCCTGACCGGGTGAGGGGCGTGCCCGGCGCCCCCTCGGAGGAATCCCGCAATGACGCGCGCCACCACGGTGCGGGCGGTGCTGGCTGCGGCCGTGCTGCTCGTTTCCGTGTTCATCACGCTGACCATGTCACCCAGACTCGGCCTGGATCTCCAGGGCGGCACCCGTATGGTGCTCCAGGCCCAGGACTCCGACACCGCGAAGGCCGATCGCGAGAGCACCGACCGCACCCTGGAGGTGCTGCGCGGGCGCATCGACTCACTCGGGGTGACGGAGCCGACTCTGACCCGGTCCGGTGAGGACCGGATCATCGTGGAGCTTCCGGATGTCCAGGACCCGCGCAAGGCGGCCGAGGTCATCGGCAAGACCGCTCAGCTGACGTTCCACGCCGTCCAGGGCCCGGGCGAACCGGGCGAGGACGGCAAGGGACTGACGCTGCCCGACGAGCAGGGCCGCGAGCTGGCCCTCGGGCCCGTCGCGCTCTCCGGTGCCGGGGTCAAGGAGGCGTCCGCGTCCTTCGACGCCCAGCAGGGCGCCGGCTGGACCGTGTCGCTCGACTTCCACAAGGACGCCGGGCGGGACTGGACCCGGCTGACCGGTGAGGCGGCCTGCCACCCGGTGCAGGACGAGCGGCGCCGGGTCGCCATCGTGCTCGACAAGCGGGTGATCTCCTCGCCCCAGGTCTCGCCGACCGTCTCCTGCGGTTCGGGCCTGCCGTCCGGCTCCACCCAGATCACCGGCTCGTTCAGCGCGGACGAGGCCCGCGAACTCGCCCTGCTGATCGAGGGCGGCGCGCTGCCCGTGCCCGTCGAGATCGTGGAGCAGCGGACGGTCGGCCCGACGCTCGGTGCCGCCGCCATCGACGCCAGCGCGCGGGCCGCCCTGATCGGCGCGGCGGCCACCGCGCTGTTCATCATCGTGATCTACCGCCTGTTCGGCGCCCTCGCCGCCGTGGCGCTCGCGGCGTACGGAGTGATCTCGTACGCGGCCCTCGTCGCCCTCGGCGTCACGCTGACCCTGCCCGGGCTCGCCGGTTTCGTGCTGGCGATCGGCATGGCGGTCGACGCGAACGTGCTGGTCTTCGAACGGGCCAGGGAGGAGTACGCCGGGCGGCCCGGGAAGAGCCTGCGGTCCTCGCTCGCCGCCGGGTTCAAGGGCGCCTGGACAGCCGTCGCCGATTCCAACGTGACGACGCTCATCGCGGCCGGGCTGCTGTTCTTCCTCGGCTCCGGACCGGTCAAGGGGTTCGGTGTCACGCTCGCCATCGGTGTCCTGGCGTCGATGTTCTCCGCGCTGGTCATCGCCCGCGCCCTCACCGAGATCGCGGCGCACTCGCGGTTCGTCGCGGACTACCGGGGCGTCAACGGCATCGCGATCCCGGGCCGGGTGCGGACCTGGCTCACCCGGCGCGACCCGCAGCCGATGCGCTTCCCGCGCCGCTGGCTGACGGTCTCCGCCGTCCTGATCGCGGTGGCCGTCGCCGGCATCGTGGTGCGCGGGGTCAATCTGGGCGTCGAGTTCACCGGCGGCCGGCTGGTCGAGTACTCCACCAGCCGCCCCGTGGACGTCGAGACCGCGCGCACCGCCCTCGCGGGCGCCGGGTTCGGGGACGCCGAGGTCACCACGGCCGGTGCGGGTGACATCTCCGTGCGCACCGGAGACCTCGACAACGACGGCGAACACGCGCTGCGGGCCGCCCTGGCCGAGGAGGGCGGCGAGACCACCAAGGTCCGCGACGAGCTGATCGGCCCCAGCCTCGGCGACGAACTGCGGCGCAACGCCCTGATCGCCCTGGCCATCGCCGTACTCGTGCAGCTGGCCTATCTGGCGGTCCGGTTCCGCTGGACGTTCGCCGTCGCCTCGGTCGCGGCGCTCGTGCACGACGTGATCATCCTGATCGGGGTGTTCGCCTGGCTGGGGCGCACCGTCGACGGCATCTTCCTGGCGGCGCTCCTCACCGTCATCGGGTACTCCGTCAACGACTCGGTCGTGGTCTTCGACCGGGTGCGGGAGCTGTGGGCGAAGGCCCGCCGCAAGCCCCTGGCGGAGGTGGCGAACCGGGCGGTCCTGCAAACCGTGCCCCGGACGGTGAACACCGGGATGGGCGCGCTGTTCATCCTCGCCTCCCTCGCCGTGCTCGGCGGCGACTCGCTGGAGGACTTCGCGCTCGCCCTGCTGATCGGCATCGTCGTCGGCACGTACTCCTCGGTGATGACCGCCGTACCGGCCGCGCTGCTGCTGGAACGCACCAGCAAGGTCCCGCCGCCCGCCCGCACCCGGGCCCCGCGCGCCCGGCAGCGCGCCGGACGCCGTGACCCGCACGACAACGGGGCGCGGGTGTAGCCGCCACGGGCCCGTGCCGGCCGAACCGGCGGGCACGGGCCCGGTCCGTCCTCAGGGCGTCAGCGAGCGCAGATACCCGGCGGTGTCCGCGTCGGCCGGCAGCAGCGTCTCGATGGCCAGCTCGGCCACCGTCACGTCCATCGGCGTGTTGAACGTGGCGATCGAGGCGACGAACGACAGCACATGCCCCTCGTGCTCGATGACCAGCGGCAGGGCGAACGGCACCGACGTCGAGGGCGGCTGCCAGTCCTCGCCCCCGGCCGTTCCGGCCGGCAGCGGATATCCCGCCACCTCCTCGTACAGCTCACGCAGCTCCGGCGAACGGACCAGCGCGATCTGGCGTTCCATCTGGGCGAGGAGGTCCGCCCGCCAGGCGCGGAGGTTCCGGATGCGTGGGGCCAGGCCCTCCGGGTGCAGGGTGAGCCGCATCGCGTTGAGCGGCGGGGCCAGGAGGCGTTCCGGGACGCCGGTGAGCAGCCGGGTCATCCCCTGATTGGCCGCCACCACGTCGTACGTGCCGTTCACGACGAACGCCGGATACGGTTCGTAGCCCCGCAGCAGCCGGTCGAGGCCGTCCCGGAGCGCCCCCATCGCCGGGTCGTCGAGCGCGGTCTCCGCGTAGTGCGGGGCGTAACCGGCCATCACCAGCAGGGCGTTGCGTTCCCGTACGGGCACGTCCAGGTGCTCGGCGAGCCTCAGCACCATCTCCTCGCTGGGGCGCGAGCGCCCCGTTTCGATGAACGAGATGTGCCGGGCCGACGAGCCGGCCCGCAGCGCGAGCTCCAGCTGACTGACCCGGCGCCGCTCCCGCCAGCTGCGCAGCAGCGGCCCTACCCCCGTGTCGAGCGCGACAGTTGTCATACCGAGACCGTAACGTCACCGGCACCGCCGACCGGCATCACCCACCAGTGAGGGAGCCGCCCCATGTCCGCCGCACCGCTGCCGCAGCACGAGATCGAGGACCGGCTGCGCGAACTGCCCGGCTGGTCCCTTGAAGGGGACCGGATCGCCCGGACCTACCGGCTGCCCTCGCACTTCGCGGCCGCCGCGTTCGCGATGCACATCGCCGCGATCCAGGACGAGCTGAACCATCACAGCGATCTGACGCTCGGCTACAACACCGTCGCCCTCGCCGTGAACTCGCACGACGCGGGCGGCAAGGTCACGGAGAAGGACCTCGGCCTCGCCGCCCGGGTCGCGGCGGTGGCACCCGGCCACGGGGCGGAATAGCCGTCAGGCCGCGGCACCGAACCGGGGGTGCGTGGCGAGCCAGCGCGTGTAGCTCTCGCTGCGTTCCACCGCCTGGGCGTACGCCGCCCGGGTGTGCCCGCTCACCGCACCGGCCGCCGCCGAAGCGGCGGCCGAGCGCGGGTGCCAGCCCAGCAGGTGGCGCCAGCTGAGCGGCGCCCCGGTGACCGGCAGCGTCACCACCCCCGGCGTCGGCGGGAACGTCGCCCGGCACAGCCCCACCGCGCGCCCCACCTGGACGAGATGGACGACGGACGAGGTGTCCGTCTCGTACACCGACACCGGCCGGAAGCCGGCCCGCGCGCACGCCGCCACGAAACAGTCCGCGAAGCAGCCGTCGCCCGGCACGTCCGCCCAGCACTCGTCCGACAGCTCGGACAGCTCCAACTCGCCCCGTCCGGCCAGCGGATGGGTCTCCGGCAGCATCACGAAGACCGGATCGACCCCGACCACCTGCCACTCCAGCCGGTCCGCGTCCGGCGGGGCGCTCTCGCCGCAGGTCCCGATGAGCGCGAAGTCCAGCCGCCCGTCCACCAGTTGCGAGGCGACCTCGGCCACCGACCAGGAGGTGTACGTGGACACCGGTGCCGCCGGGTGCGCTTCGGCCAGCCGGTCCACGAGGCCGCCGAGGAGCGGGCCGTGCGTGCCGCCCAGCCGGAACCGCTCCATGGTCCCCATCGCGTTGGCGAACCGGACGGCCTCCTCCTGGAGTTCGCTGACGGCGGGCAGCACGATCCGGGCCCGCTCCAGGACCAGTTCGCCCAGCGGCGTGGCCCGCGCGCCCGTGTGGTCGCGCTCGAACAGCGGGCCGCCGAGCGCCTTCTCGATCCGCCGCAGCTGTGCGCTGAGCGCGGGCTGAGCGAGGCCCAGCGCGGTGGCGGCCTTCGTCAGGCTGCCCGTTTCGGCGATGGCACGTACGGTTCGCAGATGGCGCAACTCCAGCTCCATCACCGCACGTTATGGCCCCCGTGGCCGCACGGCAATACATCGGTGGTACAGACCTCTGGTTCGCACCCATGACTGGCGGACATGGCTAGGGCGTGTCCGCAAAGTCCCGTCTGGCCCGTGACGCCTGGCACGCACTCTCGCCGCACCGGCCGCAATCCCTAGTACATCCAGTACGAGGGATTGCGGCCGGCACGCCGAGGAGTGGGGTCTCCCCTGTTCGAGCGAAGCCGAGAACTTGGGGATGCGCCATGCGCCGCAGGCCACGCCCTTCGGGCGTACGACGGGACTTTGCGGACACGCCCTAGAATCGCCTCCCGATGCTCGATTACAGCCAAGAGGCCACGGTCTACGACGCCACGCGCGGCGGACTGCCCCGCGCCGAGGCGGCGGCGGCCGCCGTGCTCGGCCTGATCCCGGATACCGCGCGCTCCCTGCTGGACATCGGCTGCGGTACGGGACTGGTCACCGGCCGCATCGCCGCCGGCCGCCCCGGGCTGCGGGTGACCGGCTCCGACGCCGCGCACGGTATGGCCGTCGTCGCCCGGCAGCGCGTCGGCGCCGTCGTGCTCGCCGACGCCCGGCGGCTGCCGCTGCCCGACGCGGCGGTGGACGCGGTCAGCGCCGTCTGGCTGCTGCATCTGCTGCGCGAACCGGGCGCGGTCCGGGCGGTGGTGGCCGAGGCGGCGCGTGTGCTGCGGCCGGGCGGGGTGTTCGTCACCACCGTCGACAAGGACGCCGCGCACGACGTGGGCAGCGACATCGACGCCGCGTTCGCCCCGTATCTGGCGCCGACCCCCGCCGACGGCACGGACCTGGTCGTCGCCCACGCGGCGGAGGGCGGTCTCGATGTGGCGGGCGACGCGTTCTTCACCGGACACGGGCAGGGCCGGTCGCCGGTGAGCGCGGCACGCGGGGTCCGGCGGGGCTACTACACCTCCCGGCTGGTCCTGCCGGGGGACACCGCCGAACAGCTCGTCCGGAGCCTGGCCGCCCTGCCGGACCAGGACCGCGGGCGGGCGGACCCGGAGTACCGGCTGCTGGCCTTCCGGCGCGGATAGCGGGCCCGCCGGCCGCCGCCCACCGGCCTTCCGGTGAAGGTGGCCCACCCGGACGGCTTGCCGGAACGGCAAGGATGTTTGCCTGAGCCGCCGCGTCTGGTGACCCTGGTGCCATGAGCAACCACTCCACCCACGGCCACCACCACGACGCCCACCAGGGCCTGCACCATGAGCCCTCCGCGCACGGGCACCACCACGGCGGGGCCGAACCCGACTGGGACGTTATGGCCCCGCTCCTGGAGCGCAACGCCGAGCTCAGCAGCGCGCAGTACACCGAGGCGGCCCGCTGGATCGCCGCCCTGCCCACCGCCCCGAAGGTCCGCCGGGTCCTCGACGTCGGCGCCGGACCCGGGGTGGTCGCCTGCCTGCTCGCCGAGGTCTTCCCGGACGCCGAGGTCGTCGCCGTCGACGGCACCCCCGCCCTCCTCGAACGCACCCGGGACCGGGCGCGCCGGCTCGGGCTCGACGGCCGCGTCACCACCCTGCACGCCACCCTCCCCGACGAGCTGCCCGCCCTGGGCGAGGCCGACCTGATCTGGGCCGGCAACACCCTGCACCACATGGGCGACCAGCACGCCGCGCTCGCCGGACTCGGCGGGCTGCTGCGCCCCGGCGGCACCGTCGCCCTGGTCGAGGGCGGGCTCCAGGCCCGGCAGCTCCCGCGCGACCTGGGCTTCGGCAGGCCCGGGATCGAGGCCCGGATGGAGGCCGCCGAGGCGGAACTCTTCCAGGAGATGCGCGCCGAGCTGCCCGACGCCCGGCGCGAGGTCGAGGACTGGGCGGCCCTGTTCGGCGCGGCGGGACTCACCCCGCAGGGCACCCGCAGCTTCCTGCTCGACCTGCCCGCGCCCCTCGGAGACGCGGCCCGCGAACAGGTGATCGCCGACTTCACCCGCCGCAGCGGCGGGCTGCGCGACCACCTGGACGCCGAGGACCTTGCCGTGCTCGACCGGCTCCTGGACCCCGAGGACCCGGCATCCCTGCACCACCGCCCGGACGTTTTCCTGCTTCTGGCCCGCACCCTGCACCTGGGCCGGCGCGCCGCCTGAGCCATCCCCGTAACGACGAAACCGCCGCCCCCGGTCACGTACGAGCGGGGGGCGGCGGTTCCGTAAAACCGTGGCGGTCAGGCGCCGGCGTTGAACTCGCCCGGGTTCGGGCCGAGCCGCTTGCCCTCGTCCAGCGCCGCGAACGCGGCCAGGTCGTCGGCGTCCAGCTCGAAGTCGAACACGTCGATGTTCTCCGCGATCCGTGACGGGGTCACGGACTTCGGGATCACCACGTTGCCCGTCTGGAGGTGCCAGCGGAGCACCGCCTGGGCGGGCGTGCGGTTGTGCTTGCGGGCGACCGCGAGGACCGTCGGGACCTCCAGCAGGCCCTTGCCGGAACCGAGCGGCGACCATGCCTCGGTGAGGATGCCGTGCTTGGCGTGCAGGGCACGGGACTCGGCCTGCTGGAGCTGCGGGTGCAGCTCGATCTGGTTGAGCACCGGCACCACGGAGGTCTCGCCGAGCAGCCGCTCCAGGTGCTCCGGGAGGAAGTTCGACACGCCGATGGCCTTCGCCCGGCCGTCGGCGTGGATCTTCTCGAACGCCCGGTAGGTGTCGACGTACGCGTCCTTGGCCGGTACCGGCCAGTGGATCAGATACAGGTCCACGTAGTCGAGGCCCAGCTTCTCCAGCGAGGCGTCGAAGGCGCGCAGCGTCGAGTCGTGGCCCTGGTCGCTGTTCCACAGCTTGGTGGTCACGAACAGCTCGTCGCGGGCGACGCCCGAGGCGGCGATGGCCTTGCCCGTGCCCACCTCGTTCTGGTAGATCGCGGCGGTGTCGATGCTGCGGTACCCGGACTCGATGGCGGTGGCGACCGCCTTCGTCGCCTCGTCGTCCGGCACCTGCCAGACTCCGAACCCGAGCTGGGGCATCTCGACGCCGTTGTTGAGGGTGAGGGAGGGGACCTGGCTCACGAGCTGAGCATCCTTACGTTGAGGGGTGGGACTCCCAGGGTCAACGGTCGGGAACGCGTACGCATTCCCGACCGCCCCGATCCGTCCCCGCTCAGCGGTACAGCGCCTCCACCTCGGTCTCGTACGCCGCCTCGATCGCCTTGCGCTTCAGCTTCAGCGACGGGGTGAGCAGACCGTGCTGCTCGCTGAACTGGTGCGCCAGGATGCGGAACGTACGGATGGACTCGGCCTGCGAGACCGCGGTGTTCGCCGCCACCACCGCCCGGCGCACCTCCATCTCCAGGTCCGGATCGCGCACCAGCTCGCCCGGGGTCAGCTGCTGCCGGCCCCGCATCGTCAGCCAGTGCTCCACGGCCTCCTGGTCGACGGTGACCAGCGCCGCCACATAGGGCCGGTCGTTGCCGACGACGATGCACTGCGCCACCAGCGGATGCGCCCGCACCCGCTCCTCCAGGGCGGCCGGCGACACGCTCTTGCCGCCGGACGTCACCAGGATCTCCTTCTTCCGCCCGGTGATCGTCAGATAGCCGTCCTCGTCCAGCGACCCCAGGTCCCCGGTGGCCAGCCAGCCGTCGTTGAGGACCGCGTCGGTCGCCTTCGGGTCGCCGAGATACCCGCCGAACACATGGCCCCCGTGCACCCACACCTCCCCGTCCTCCGCGATGTGCACCGTGCTGCCGGGGATCGGCTGCCCCACCGTGCCGTACCGGGTGCGCTCCGGCGGATTGGCGGTGGCCGCCGCCGTCGTCTCGGTCAGCCCGTACCCCTCGTACACCGTCACCCCGGCGCCCGCGAAGAACAGGCCGAGGCCGCGCTCCATGCCCGAGCCGCCCGACATGGCGTGCCGGATGCGGCCGCCCATCGCCTCGCGGACCTTCTTGTACACGACCTTGTCGAAGAACTGGTGCTGCATCCGCAGCCCGGCCGAGGGCCCCGGGCCGGTGCCGAAGACGCGGGCCTCCATCGCCTCCGCGTACTTCACCGCGATGTCGACGGCCTTGTCGAACGGCCCCGCCCTGCCCTCCGCCTCCGCCCTGCGCCGGGCCGCGTTGAAGACCTTCTCGAAGATGTACGGCACCGCCAGGATGAACGTCGGCCGGAACGAGACCAGGTCCGGCATCAGGGCCTTCGCCGACAGCTCCGGCTGGTGCCCCAGCTTGACCCGGCCCCGGATCGCGGTGACCTCCACCATTCGCCCGAAGACGTGCGCCAGCGGCAGGAACAGCAGCGTCACCGCCTCGTCGCCCGGCCGGGAGTGGAACACCGACTCCCAGCGCGACGCCATGGTGTCCGCCTCGAACATGAAGTTGGCGTGCGTGAGGACGCAGCCCTTGGGGCGGCCCGTGGTGCCCGAGGTGTAGATGACGGTCGCCACCGACTCCGGGGTCACCGCCCGCCGGTGCCGGTGCACCACCTCGTCCTCGACGTGCCCACCCGCCTCGACCAGCTCCGCGACCGCTCCCGCGTCCAGCTGCCACAGCCGCTTCAGCTGCGGCAGCCGGTCGATGACCGAGGCCACCGTCATCGCGTGGTCCTCGTGCTCCACCATCACCGCCGACACCTCGGCGTCGTGCAGCATCCACAGCACCTGCTCGGCCGACGACGTCGGGTAGACCGGCACCGACTGGGCGCCCACCGCCCACAGCGCGAAGTCGAACAGGGTCCACTCGTAGCGTGTACGCGACATCAGGGCGACCCGGTCGCCGAACCGCACCCCGTGCGCGATCAGCCCCTTGGCCAGCGCCAGCACCTCGTCACGGAACGCGGCCGACGTCACGTCCTGCCAGTTCCCGTCCGCGTCTTTCCGGCCGAGCGCGATCCGGTGCGGTTCCTCGTCGGCATGGTCGAACACCACATCGGCGAGGCCGCCCACGAGGGGTGCGGCCGCCATGGGCGGGACAGTGAATTCGCGCAATGACCTGCTCCTTGAGGTGCTCCGCACAGCGCCGCGACGCTACCCCACCGGGCGTTGGCGCGGGAGGGTCCGGAACGGTCCGTACCACTTGGTATATGCACAGGTCAGGGGCCGAAATCCGGCCAGATGGGCAAGGCTCGGGCGCGCTTGGGACCGCGGGGTAAGCGGCTCGCGCGGGAATCTCCACCGAATCTGTACGCCGCGATCATTCTCCCCGGCGGAGCGGCCGGTCATGCCGGTTCACGCCCACGAACCGCGCGGATCAGCCGGTCGCCGCCCGCCAGGATCGCCTGCGCCAGCGCGTCCGCCGCCTGCTGCGCGCCGCCCCCGCGCCTGCCGTGCAGCAGCACGAAGCCGACCCCGCCCAGCTCCGGCAGCCCCGCCCGGGCCGGCACCGGCTCCAGACCGGGCGGCACCAGGCCCCGGGTGTGCGCCATCACGCCGAGCCCCGCGTGCGCGGCCGCCACCAGCCCGCTGAGGCTGCCGCTCGTGCACGCGATCCGCCAGGAGCGGCCCTGCTCCTCCAGCACTTCCAGGGCCCGCGCCCGGGTGATGCCCGGCGGCGGGAAGACGACCAGCGGCACCGGACGGTCCGGGTCGAGCCGCAGCTCCGGCGCGCCGATCCAGACCAGGGCGTCCTGCCAGACCAGCTGCCCGTGGGTGTCCCCGGCCCGCCGCTTGGCCAGCACCAGATCGAGCCGGCCCGCCGCCAGCTGCCGGTGCAGGGTCCCGGACAGCTCCACGGTCAGCTCAAGCTCGACCTCCGGATGGTCGCGCCGGAACGTCTGAAGGATCTCGGGCAGCCGGGTCTGCACGAAGTCCTCCGATGCGCCGAACCGCAGCCGCCCGCGCAGCCGCGTCCCGGTGAAATAGGCCGACGCCCGCTCGTGCGCCGCCAGGATCGTCCGGGCGAAGCCGAGCATCGCCTCGCCGTCCGCCGTGAGATCGACGCGGTGGGTGTCCCGGGTGAACAGCTGCCGCCCGGTCGCGTCCTCCAGCCGCCGCACATGCTGGCTCACCGTCGACTGCCGCACCCCGAGCCGGCGGGCGGCGGCGGTGAACGACAGCGTCTGGGCGACGGCCAGAAAGGTACGCAGCTGCGCGGGGTCGTACATGCCGGGCAGGCTATCGCTGAACGTGATGACAGTCAGAGCGGTGTACGTGTTTCCCGATCGGAGGGCGTCCGAGCAGGATGGGTCCCCGGGCACGCCCGACCCTCACCGAGAGAAACGTGGAGCACATGAGCCGCCGCATCCCGCAGCCGCCGTCCTGGCTGCCGGTCGACCCGTACATAGCGGCGCTGATCGGCACCGTCGTCCTCGCGGCGCTGCTGCCGGCCTCGGGCCCGGCCGCCGAGGTGGCCGGCGGGGCCTCCACGGGCGCGGTCGCGCTCCTTTTCTTCCTGTACGGGGCGCGCCTGTCCACGGCCGAGGCACTGGACGGGCTCCGCCACTGGCGGCTCCACCTCACGGTCCTGGCCTGCACCTTCGTCGTCTTCCCGCTGCTGGGGCTGGCGAGCGCGGGCCTCGTGCCGTACGTCCTGTCGCCGCAGCTCCAGAGCGGCTTCCTCTTCCTGTGCCTGGTCCCCTCGACCATCCAGTCGTCGATCGCCTTCACCTCGATCGCCCGGGGCAACGTCCCCGCCGCGATCTGCGCCGGGTCCTTCTCCTCGATCGCCGGGATCTTCCTCACCCCGCTCCTGGCCGCCGCGCTGCTCGGCGGCAGCGGGGGCGGGTTCTCCGGCGACGCCCTGCTGAAGATCGGCGTCCAGCTGCTGCTGCCGTTCGCCCTGGGCCAGCTGCTGCGCCGCCGCATCGGGGGCTTCCTCGCCCGCCACCGCAAGGTCCTCGGCCTGGTCGACCGGGGCTCGATCCTGCTCGTCGTCTACACCGCGTTCAGCGAGGGCATGGTCGCCGGCATCTGGCACCAGGTGACCCCGGCCCGGCTCGGCGCGCTCCTCGCCGCCGAGGCGGTCCTGCTCGCGCTGATGCTCACCGTGACCTGGTACGGCGCGAAGCGCCTCGGCTTCGGCCGGGCGGACCGCGTCGCGATCCAGTTCGCCGGGTCCAAGAAGAGCCTGGCCTCCGGGCTGCCCATGGCCAGCGTCCTCTTCGGCGCCCAGGCGAGCCTGGCGGTGCTGCCGCTGATGCTCTTCCACCAGATGCAGCTGATGGTCTGCGCGGTCATCGCCAAGCGGCGCGCCCGCGACGGCCGGGACGCCGTGTCGCCCGAAACGGTGCCGGTGTCCTAGCCCGAGTCCGCCGCGAAGCCGTGCCGGTGGCTCAGCCCGCGTCCAGCGCGATGCGGTGCTCTCCCGCGTACACGTTCATCGACGGCCCCCGTAGGAAGCCGACCAGGGTCAGGCCCGTCTCGGCGGCCAGGTCGACGGCGAGGGACGAGGGCGCCGAGACGGCCGCCAGTACGGGTATCCCGGCCATCACCGCCTTCTGCGCCAGCTCGAACGAGGCCCGCCCCGACACCAGCAGGACCGACCGGGACAGCGGCAGCCGCCCGTCCGTCAGCGCCCGGCCCACCAGCTTGTCGACCGCGTTGTGCCGCCCGACGTCCTCCCGTACGTCCATCAGCTCGCCGGTCTCCGAGAAGAGCGCCGCCGCGTGCAGGCCCCCGGTCCGGTCGAAGACCCGTTGAGCGGCCCGCAGCCGGTCCGGCAGCCCGGCCAGCAGCGCGGGCGGCAGCAGCAGCGGGGGCGTGTCGGCGACGGGGTGCCGGGTCGTGGTGCGGACGGCGTCCAGGCTCGCCTTGCCGCACAGCCCGCAGGACGACGTGGTGTAGACGTTGCGCTCCAGCGTGATGTCGGGGACCTCGACGCCCGGGGCGAGCCCGACGTCCACCACGTTGTACGTGTTGACCCCTTCTGCGGTCGCGCCGGCGCAGTACACGATCGACCGCACATCGCCCTGGTCACCGATCACGCCCTCGCTGACCAGGAAGCCCGCGGCGAGGGCGAAGTCGTCGCCCGGCGTGCGCATGGTGATGGCGAGCGGCTTCCCGTTCAGCCGGATCTCCAGCGGCTCCTCGGCGACGAGGGTGTCGGGGCGGGCGGAGACGGCCCCGTCCCGGATGCGGATGGTGCGGCGGCGCTCGGTGACCCGTCCCATGACCGTTGAACCTGATTTCTGTAGGCGAGGGGGCCGGTATTTCCGTGGTGTTTCCGTGGTTGAAGGGGCCCGGTACGCCCCGACGCCGCCATTCTCCCGCACCGGCGACACGGCGGCGCAACCGGATGGCCGGGTCCCGGATCACCGGGGGCTGCTGCCGAGCCCTCCAAGCCGGAGCCGGGATTCCTGTGGGATCACCTGCCCCCGTACCGGGCGGTAGCGACCAAGACTGGTTGGTTCCTGACAGATGGAGCGAGGGGACCCCGTTTTATGACCGGCTCACGTGTCGTGGCGCTCGGCCACTACCAGCCCGCCAAGGTGCTCACCAACCATGACCTGGCGGCCATGGTCGACACCAGTGACGAGTGGATCACCAGCCGCGTCGGCATCAGGACCCGCCACATCGGCGGCCCCGACGAGCCGGTGGACGAGCTGGCCGCGCACGCGGCCGCCAAGGCACTCGCCGCGGCGGGTCTCCAGCCGGCCGACATCGACCTGGTGCTGGTCGCCACCTCCACCGCCATCGACCGCTCCCCGAGCATGTCGGCCCGGGTCGCCGCCCGGCTCGGCATGGAGGCGCCCGCGGTCATGGACATCAACGTGGTCTGCTCCGGCTTCACCCACGCCCTCGCCACCGCCGACCACGCACTGCGCGCCGGTGCCGCCACCCGCGCCCTGGTCATCGGCGCCGACAAGATGGGCGACATCGTCGACTGGACGGATCGTTCCAGCTGTGTGCTGATGGGGGACGGCGCCGGAGCGGCCGTCGTCGTCGCCGACGAAACGCCTGACCCGGAGCGCCCCGGCATCGGACCGGTGCTGTGGGGGTCGGTCCCCGCCATGGGGGACGCGGTCCGCATCGAGGGCACGCCGCCGCGCTTCGCGCAGGAGGGCCAGTCCGTCTACCGCTGGGCCACCACCCAGCTGCCGCCCATCGCCCGCAAGGTGTGCGAGAAGGCGGGCCTCACCCCGGAGGACCTGGCCGCCGTCGTCCTCCACCAGGCCAACCTGCGGATCATCGAGCCGGTCGCCCGGAAGATCGGCGCGGTCAACGCCGTCGTCGCGCGCGACGTGGTCGACTCCGGCAACACCTCCGCCGCCTCCATCCCCATGGCCCTGTCCAAGCTGGTCGAACGCGGCGAGATCCCCGGCGGAGCGCCGGTCCTCCTCTTCGGTTTCGGCGGCAACCTCAGCTACGCGGGACAGGTGATCAGCTGCCCGTAGGCCCCGGGCGGCACCTTTGTCCTCGGAGTGGCGAAAGTCCGCCGGATTTCCGCGCGACTTCTTCCCAGCCCCGGCAACCGCTGCTACGTTCCCCTCCCAAGCCCGGCGGACAGGCCGACGAGGCGGGAGGGGCGCGTGAGACGTATGACGGCACGACCCGCGAACGCCCACCAGGCGCGCCTGCTCAAGCTGTTGCGCGACGGTGGGCCCAACTCCCGGGCGAAGCTGGGCGATCGGGTCGACCTCTCCCGGTCCAAGCTGGCCGTCGAGGTCGACCGGCTGCTGGAGACCGGACTCGTCGTCGCCGACGGGCTCGCCGCGTCCCGGGGCGGCCGCCGCTCGCACAACATCCGGCTCGCCCCGCACCTGCGCTTCCTCGGCGTCGACATCGGCGCCACCTCCGTCGACGTGGCGGTCACCAACGCGGAGCTGGAGGTCCTGGGACACCTCAACCACCCCATGGACGTACGCGAAGGGCCCGTCGCCGTCTTCGAGCAGGTGCTGTCCGTGGCGGCGAAGCTCCGGGACGCCGGGCTCGCCGACAGCTTCGACGGCGCCGGGATCGGCGTCCCCGGACCGGTCCGCTTCCCCGAGGGCGTCCCCGTCGCACCCCCGATCATGCCCGGCTGGGACGGCTTCCCGGTCCGCGAGGCACTCAGCCAGGAGCTGGGCTGCCCGGTCATGGTCGACAACGACGTGAACCTGATGGCCCTGGGGGAGCAGCAGGCGGGCGTCGCCCGCTCCGTCGGCGACTTCCTCTGCGTCAAGATCGGTACGGGCATCGGCTGCGGCATCGTCGTCGGCTCCACCGTCCACCGGGGCGCGACGGGCAGCGCCGGCGACATCGGCCACATCCAGGTCGAACCCGGGGGCCGGCTCTGTGCCTGCGGCAACCGGGGCTGCCTGGAAGCCCACTTCAGCGGCGCCGCGCTGGCCCGCGACGCCGAGGACGCGGCCCGCGCCGGCCGGTCCGAGGAGCTCGCGGCCCGGCTGGCGGCGTCCGGCCGGCTCACCGCCGCCGATGTGGCCGCCGCCGCGGCCGCCGGGGACGCCACCTCACTCGTCCTGATCCGCGAGGGCGGCAATCGCGTCGGCCAGGTCATCGCGGGCCTCGTCAGCTTCTTCAACCCCGCCCTGGTGGTGATCGGCGGCGGGGTGACCGGACTCGGCCACACCCTGCTGGCCGCCGTCCGGGCCCAGGTCTACCGGCGCTCCCTGCCGCTGGCCACCGGCAACCTACCGATCGTCCTGGGCGAGCTGGGACCCGCCGCCGGAGTCACCGGCGGCGCCAGGCTCATCAGCGACCACCTGTTCTCACCCGCCTGACCCGCCCGGCCGCCCACACGGCCCCCACATACCCACACCTCGTCCGCCGAGGGGATTCGTCATGGCTCCGCAACCACCGCTGCTCACCATGTCCGGCATCACCAAGTCCTTCCCCGGTGTCCGTGCCCTCGACGGCGTCGACCTGGAGGTCCAGGCCGGCGAAGTCCACTGCCTCCTCGGCCAGAACGGGGCCGGCAAGTCCACCCTCATCAAGGTCCTCGCCGGCGCCCACCAGCCCGACGACGGCGAGATCACCTGGCGCGGCGCCCCCGCCGAACTCCGGTCCCCGCCGGCCGCGATGCGCCTCGGCATCGCCACCATCTACCAGGAACTCGACCTGGTCCGGGGCCTGTCGGTCGCCGAGAACGTCTTCCTGGGCCACGAGTTCACCAGCGCCGGATTCGTCGTCCGCGCCCGCCGCGCCCGCACCGAGGCCGCCGCCCTGCTGGCCCGGCTCGGGCACCCGGAGATCGACCCGGCCCGCCCAGCCGGTGAACTCTCCGCCGCCCAGCAGCAGATCGTCTCCATGGCCCGGGCGCTCTCGCGCGACGTACGGCTCATCGTGATGGACGAGCCGTCCGCCGCGCTCGATCCCGACGAGGTCGGCAACCTCTTCCGGATCATCGCCTCGCTGACCGCCGAGGGCGTCGCCGTCGTCTACATCTCGCACCGCCTGGAGGAGATCCGCCGCATCGGCGACCGGGTGACGGTGCTCAAGGACGGCCGGGCCGTCGCCGCCGGGCTGCCCGCCGAGACCACCCCGACGCACGACATCGTGGCGCTGATGACGGGCCGCAAGGTGGAGTACGTCTTCCCGCCCCGCACCCCGCCACCCTCCGGACGCGCCGGGGCCGCCCCCGTACTCACCGTCGAAGGGCTGGCCAGGGACGGGGAGTTCGCCCCGGTCGACCTGGAGGTGCGGCCCGGGGAGATCGTCGGCCTCGCCGGGCTCGTCGGGTCCGGGCGTTCCGAGATCCTGGAGACGGTCTACGGAGTGCGCCGGGCCACCTCGGGGCGGGTCACCGTCGACGGGAAGGCGCTGCGGCCCGGGAGTGTGCGCTCCGCCGTCGCCGCCGGCATCGGCCTCGCCCCCGAGGAGCGCAAGGCCCAGGCCCTGCTGATGCTCGAATCCGTCACCCGTAACGTCTCGCTGTCCACCGTGTCCCGCTACTCCAGGGCAGGTTGGCTGGACCGCGGTGCGGAACGCGAGGCGGCCGGCGAGGCCACCCGCGTCCTGTCGCTGCACCCCGACAACCCGGACACCCCCGTCCGCACCCTCTCCGGCGGCAACCAGCAGAAGGCGGTCCTGGCCCGCTGGCTTCTGCGCGGCTGCCGGGTGCTGCTGCTGGACGAACCGACCCGTGGCGTCGACGTCGGCGCCCGCGCCGAGCTGTACGCCGTGATCCGCCGGCTGGCCGACGAAGGGCTGGCCGTCCTGCTCGTCTCCAGCGAAGTGCCCGAAGTCCTGGGCCTCGCCGACCGGGTGCTCGTCCTGCGCGAAGGGCGGGTGATGCACACCGCCGACGCCACGGACCTGGACGAGCACCGCGTACTCGACCTCGTGATGGAAGGGAGCCCGACGCCATGACCCACCCCGTTCCCACGGCGCGGCAGAGCGGGCCGGACCGGGGCCCCGCCCCGGTGACCCTGAAGAAGTACGGACCCCGGCGCACCCTCGGGCGGCGGCCCGACCTGCACATCCTGTCCCTGCTCGGCATCCTCGCCGTGCTGGTGGCCGTCGGCGGATTCACCGAACCCGACGCCTTCCTGGACACCGGAAACCTCCAACTCGTCCTGACCCAGGCATCGGTGATCGGTGTCGTCACCGTCGGCGTCACCTTCGTCATCACCTCGGGCGGCATCGACCTCTCGGTCGGCGCCATGGTCGCCCTGGCCTCCGTCTGGGCGAGCACCGTCGCCACCCAGGAATACGGGCTCGCGGGCATCCTGTTCACCGCCGTGCTCGTCGGCCTCGGCGCCGGTCTGGTCAACGGGGTGCTCATCGCGTACGGGAGGGTGGTGCCGTTCATCGCGACGCTGGCGATGCTCGCATCGGCGCGCGGCGTCGCCCTCATGATCACCGACGGCAGGACCCAGATCGTCACCGTCGACGCGGTCCTGGACCTCGGCCTGCCCGGCTCCTACGTCCTCGGCATCCCGCCGCTCGTCCTGATCTTCGCGGCGGTCACCGTCGCCGGCCGGCTGCTGCTGAACCGTACGACCTTCGGCCGCCGCACCGTCGCCGTCGGCGGCAACGCCGAAGCGGCCCGGCTCGCCGGCATCGACGTCCGCCGCCAGCGGCTCTACCTCTATCTGCTGTCCGGGCTCTGCTGCGGCATCGCCGCCTTCATGCTGATCATCCTGTCGGGCTCCGGCCAGAACACCGCCGGCAACCTCTACGAACTCGACGCCATCGCCGCCGCGATCATCGGCGGCACCCTCCTCAGCGGCGGACGCGGCACCATCACCGGCTCCGTCCTCGGCGTGCTGATCTTCACCACGATCACCAACATCTTCGCGCTCAACAACCTCCAGAGCGACGTCCAGCAGATCGCCAAGGGCGCGATCATCGTCGCCGCCGTCCTCGTCCAGAGCCGCACCGCCCGCACCGAGACCTGACCCGCCCGGCCCGTTCATACCCCCGCACACCCACCCACCGGATGAAGGGTTCCACAGCCATGCCGCAAACCAGTCGCAGAGGGCTCCTGTTCGGCACCGCAGCCGTCTCCGCCGGCGCCCTCCTCACCGCCTGCACCAGCAACGAGCCCAAGGAGAAGGACGCCCCCGCGCAGAGCGGGGCGCCCGCCGCCGACGACAAGCCGGGCAAGCCCGTCACCATAGGCTTCGCCGGACCCCAGGCCGACCACGGCTGGCTCAACGCCATCAACGAGAACGCCAGGTCCCGGGCGAAGAAATACTCCGAGGTCACCCTGGAGACCACCGAGGGCTCCAACGACACCGCCGCCCAGATCGGCCAGGTCAAGACCCTCATCAACAAGAAGGTCGACGTCCTGGTCGTCCTGCCCGCCGACGGCAAGGCCCTCACCCAGGTCGGCCTGGAAGCCATGCGCGCGGGCATCCCCGTCATCAACCTCGACCGCGTCTTCGCCTCGCCGCAGGCATACCGCTGCTGGGTCGGCGGCGACAACTACGGCATGGGCCTCAACGCCGGTACGTACATCGGCGAACAGCTCAAGGGCAAGCAGAACGCCAAGGTGGTCGAACTCGCCGGGATCGACAACCTGGAACTCACCAAGCAGCGCAGCAAGGGCTTCGCGGACGCGCTGAAGAACTACCCCAACATCGAGCTGGTGGCCCGTCAGGCGGCTGAATTCACCGTGGAGTCGGGCCAGGCGAAGATGGCGCAGCTCCTCCAGGCGCAGAAGAAGTTCGACGCCCTGTGGAATCACGACGACGACCAGGGCGTCGGCGCACTCCGCGCGATCCAGCAGGCCGGGCGCGACGAGTTCCTGATGGTCGGCGGCGCCGGGGCCAAGTCCGCGATGGACGCCATCAAGGCCGACAACACCGTCCTGAAGGCCACCGTCCTCTACCCGCCGACCATGGCCGCGTCCGCCATCGACCTGGCCCGCGCCCTCGGCCAGTCCAAGGGCGTGTCCGGCCTCGCCGAACTGGAGATCCCCACCAGCCTCACCCTGTACTCCGCCGTCGTCACCAAGGACAACGCCGACCAGTACCTGCCGACGGGCTTCAACTGAGCCGCACCGCCGCCGCACCCGCCGAACCACCGACGAGGAGGAAGCCCCGGATGGCCCAGAGGGATCAGACCCGGCAGGAGACGGCAGCGCCGCCGACGCTCGGGATCGGCATGATCGGATACGCGTTCATGGGCGCCGCCCACTCCCAGGGATGGCGCACCGCCGGACACGTCTTCGACCTGCCCATGCGACCGGTCCTCGCCGCGGTCTGCGGCCGCGACCGCACCGCGGTCCGGGCCGCGGCCGGCCGGCACGGCTGGGCCGCCGCCGAGACCGACTGGCGCGCCCTGATCGCCCGCGACGATGTGCAGCTGGTCGACATCTGCACCCCCGGCGACAGCCACGCGGAGATCGCGGTCGCCGCCCTGAACGCCGGCAAGCACGTCCTCTGCGAGAAGCCGCTCGCCAACACCGTGGCCGAGGCGGAGGCCATGACGGCGGCGGCCGGGCGCGCCGCCGCCCGGGGCCGGTCCGCCTTCGTCGGCTTCAACTACCGCCGGGTGCCCGCCCTCGCCCACGCCCGCCGGCTCATCGCCGACGGCCGCCTCGGCACCCTCCGCCACGTCCGCGCCGTCTACCTCCAGGACTGGCTGACCGACCCCGCGTCCCCGCTCACCTGGCGCCTCGACAAGGACCGCGCGGGCTCCGGCGCGCTCGGGGACCTAGGGGCCCATGTGGTGGACCTGACGCAGTACCTCGCGGGGGAGCGGCTGGTCGCGGTGTCGGCGCTGACCGAGACCTTCGTACGCGAACGCCCCCGGCCCGCCGGACCGGCCGGGGGACTCGGCGGCGGGGCGGCGGCCGGGGACACCGGCCCGGTCACCGTGGACGACGCCGCCGCCTTCACCGGCCGGCTCGCCTCCGGCGCCCTGGCGTCCGTCGAGGTGACCCGGATGGCGGCCGGCCGCAAGAACGCCCTGCGCCTGGAGATCAACGGCGAGCGCGGCTCGCTCGCCTTCGACCTGGAGCGCCTCAACGAACTGTCCTTCCACGACCACACCGAACCCGCCGCCACGGCCGGCTTCCGGCGCATCCTCGTCACCGAGCCCGAGCACCCCTACCTGGCGGCGTGGTGGCCGCCCGGGCACACCCTCGGCTACGAGCACACCTTCGTCCACCAGGCCCGGGACGTGGTGTGCGCCCTCGCGGGCGGCGACGCCCCGCCGGTCCCGACCTTCGCGGACGGCCTCCAGGTGCAGCGCGTGCTGGCCGCGGTGGAGGAGAGCGCCGCGAAGAACTCCGTCCTCACCCCCGTAACCCTCTAGGAGGTCCCGCCCCCATGTCCCGTCCCTTCACCCTCTTCACCGGCCAGTGGGCCGACCTCCCGCTGGAGGAGGTCTGCCGGTACGCCCGCGACTTCGGGTACGACGGCCTCGAACTCGCCTGCTGGGGCGACCACTTCGAGGTGGACAAGGCGCTTGCCGACCCCGCCTATCTGGACGGCCGCCGGGCCCTGCTCGACAAGTACGGCCTGAAGTGCTGGGCGGTCTCCAACCACCTGGTGGGCCAGGCCGTCTGCGACCACCCCATCGACGAACGCCACCAGGGCATCCTGCCCGCCCGCATCTGGGGCGATGGCGAGCCCGAGGGGGTGCGCCGGCGGGCCGCCGCCGAGCTGGCGGACACCGCCCGGGCGGCCGCCGCCTTCGGCGTGGACACCGTCATCGGCTTCACCGGCTCGTCCATCTGGCACCTGGTCGCGATGTTCCCGCCGGTCCCGCCGCACATGATCGAGCGCGGCTACCAGGACTTCGCGGAACGCTGGAACCCGGTCCTGGACGTCTTCGACACGGAGGGCGTCCGCTTCGCCCACGAGGTGCACCCCAGTGAGATCGCGTACGACTACTGGACCACGCACCGCGCGCTCGAAGCGGTGGACCACCGTCCGGCCTTCGGGCTCAACTTCGACCCGAGCCACTTCGTCTGGCAGGACCTGGACCCGGTCGGCTTCCTGTACGACTTCCGGGACCGGATCTACCACGTGGACTGCAAGGAGGCCCGCACACGCCTCGACGGTCGCAACGGCCGCCTCGGCTCCCATCTGCCCTGGGGCGACCCCCGCCGGGGCTGGGACTTCGTCTCCGCCGGACACGGCGATGTGCCCTGGGAGGACGTCTTCCGGATGCTGCGGTCCATCGGCTACGAGGGCCCGGTCTCGGTGGAGTGGGAGGACGCCGGCATGGACCGGCTGGCGGGCGCACCGGAGGCGCTGGCCGCCCTGAAGCGGTACGACTTCGACCCGCCGAGCGCGTCCTTCGACGCGGCGTTCGGCGGCAAGGACAAGGACTGAGGAAACGGGGACCGGACCGGACCGCTCAGCCGATGCCCTGCCGGTCGGGCAGCAGCGAGAACTCCCGCTCGGCGGCGTCCGGCACCGCGTGCTCCACCGCCTGTACGGTGAGGGCGCGGTGCCGGACGAGCGGGCCCCGGCGGTCCGGCCCGGCCAGCGGCATCAGGTCGTCGATCCCGGCGAGCAGCCGCCGCGTCACCTGCGGAACCCCCGCCGCACACCGGCGTACCTCCTCGAAACCCAGGTCCACCAGGTCCTCCCACGACGGAACCTCCTGCACCAGCCGGACCGCGCCCTTGCGGTCCCGGTGGTGCACGGTGCCCAGCGGCAGCCGCACCGCCGCCGCCAGGAACTGCACGATCCGGTCCAGGCACTGCACGGCCGTCGTCGGGTCGTTCGTCGCGGCGGACAGCGCCCGCAGCGCGATGTCCGACAGCTGGCGCAGCCCGAACGCCAGGTCCTGGTGCAGGGTGCGTTCCACGCCCACCGAGACCGTGTACCGCAGGGCGTGCCGGGCCGGCGCCGCCCCGCCGTGCACGGCGAGCACCGGCGTCCCCGGCACCACGAAGTCCCCGAGCCGGGGGACCAGCCGGAGCACCACCCCCTGGCGCCGGGCGGCCCGGACCAGCCGGGCCACATTGACATCGCGGAGGACCCCGGCCCGGCCCTCGTACAGGATCTGCCCGGTCTCCTCGGGCAGCGGCTCCCCGCCCGGGCGTCCTGCGGGCATCCGGCCGAGCACCCGGGAGGTGTCCCGGGTGATGTGGTCGAGGACCGGTCCGATCTGCATCAGGCGCAGCGTGGAGCTCACGTACGCGATGAAGAGGAGCAGGCTCAGCCCGACGAGCAGGGCGGTCAGCACGCTCTGCACGAACGGCAGCGAGGTGACCCGGCGCGGGTCGGTCTCGCTCTCGTACGAGCTGAGGACCAGCAGCGAGAACACGAACGTCGCGAGGAACACCGACAGGGTCAGCTTGCTGATCCGGCTCCGTACGAAGATCCGCACCACCCGGGGTGTGAGCTGGCCGCTCGCCATCTGCACCGCGACCAGCGAGATGCTGAAGACCACACCGATGAAGGTCATCATCGCCGAGCTGACCGTGACGACGATCTGCTTGGTGTCCTCGGCGACCTTCACCAGATCCTGGATCTCGTCGTACGCCTGCTCGTCGCGCAGATACGAGACGATCTGCTCGTCCAGCGCCGAGGCGGCGAACCAGAGCAGGCAGGCGACGACGAGCGTCATGGCCGGGGCGAACCAGAAGGTCTCGCGCAGATGCTCGCGCAGCGGCGACAGCGCACGGGGAGGACGGGAGCCGCGATCACTCATGGTGGCGAACGTAACCCGCCCCGCCCGGCCGCCGGTGGAACCCGCCGCCGACCCTCCGGCGGCACGGTCCGTACGTATGCGCGGGCCGACCACCAGATATGCAGGTGAGAGGCATGACGAATGGCTGGTATTGTTTTCTTGTCGCCGCGGGAAACCGGGGCGGATCACCTGGTCCGGGTGGCGGAATGGCAGACGCGCTAGCTTGAGGTGCTAGTGCCCTTTATCGGGCGTGGGGGTTCAAGTCCCCCCTCGGACACTCATCCAGTTCCCACGGTTCATCGCGAACCGTGGGAATTTCTGGTTTCCGGGGCGGCCCCGCGCCGCCGCCGGAGAAGCCGATCACCCCTTGGAGGACCCCCGGTGGCTGTGCAGCGGATCACGACCCGCAACGCCCGCTTTCAGCAGTTCCAGACGCTGCTCACCAACCGGACCAAGCGCGGCCGCGCCCGCGAGTTCATCGTCCAGGGCGTCCGGCCGATCACCATGGCCGTCGAGCACGGCTGGACGATCCGCTCCCTCCTCTACGACGCGAGCCGCCCGCTCTCCCGCTGGGCGGAGGAGCTGGTGCGCGGCATCAGCACGGAACGCATCGCCATGGCCCCCGACCTGCTCGCGGAGCTGAGCGAGAAGGCGGAGGGCGCCCCGGAGGTGCTGGCCGTGGTCGAGATGGAGCCGGACGACCTGTCCCGCATCCGCGTCGACGAGGGCTTCCTCGGCCTCGTCTTCGACCGCCCCACCCAGCCCGGCAACATCGGCAGCATTGTCCGCTCCGCCGACGCCTTCGGCGCCCGCGGCCTGATCGTCACAGGCCACGCTGCCGACCCGTACGACCCGAAGGCGGTCCGCGCCACCACCGGCTCCTTCTTCGCTCTCCCCGTCGTCCGCACCCCTTCCCACCACGAGGTCGGCGCCTGGCTCGACGAGGAACGCGACCGAGGGCGCCCCGTGGTCGTCGTCGGCACCGACGAGGACGGCGAGTGCGACGCCTCGGAATTCGACCTGACCCAGCCCGTCCTGCTGCTCATCGGCAACGAGACGGCGGGTCTGAGCAGCGCCTGGCGCGACCGCTGCGACCACGTCATCAGCATCCCGATGACGGGCTCGGCCAGCTCGCTGAACGCGTCGAACGCGGCGTCGATCGTGCTGTACGAGGCGCGCCGACAGCGGTTGGCGAAGCGCGGGGGCTGAGCGCGGCCGGTGACCCTACCGGCTCCGCCCCAGCCCCGCCTCCACCAGGAACGCACTCGGCGCCCCCGACCACGACACGTACAGCCCGTCACGCGCCCGGGTGCAGGCGACGAACAGCCGGTCCGTCGAGACCTAGGCCGATCAGGGCCAGCGCCTCGGCCACCTCCTCGCTCAGCTCGTCCTCGGGGCCGAAGACCACGCACAGGTCCTCGTGCAGTGGCCGCAGGATCCGGTCCGCCTCGGCCGCCTGCCCCTGGGCGAGCAGCAGCATCCCGATGTCACGGCGGAGCTCGACCGCCTCCTCGCTCAGGTCGCCGTCGACGGACCGTACGACGGCCAGCAGGGTGCGCAGTTCGGCGAGCGCGTCGGTGGCCCGCCCGAGCTCGGCGCGGCAGCGGGCGGCCTGGGCGCGACAGGCACGCGCCGACGCGCCGGCCGGCCCTTCCGTACGCGCGTACGCGTCGGCCAGCGCATCGAACTCGGGCAGCGCCGCCCGGTAGTCCCCGCCGAGGAGCTGGACCGCCGCCCGGTTCCTGCGCAGCGCCAGCACCCGCTTGCTCTCCGCGCCCAGGGCCCGTGCGGCGGGCTCGATGACCTCGCCGAGCACCTCCGCGGCCTGCGCGAACCGCTCCTCCTCCAGGAGGGCGTCGGAATGGGCGTAGGCCGCGTCGATCTCCTCGCGCAGCCGCGCCGGTACGGGGACGGCGACGGGCGCCTCCGGGGCGTTCGCCGGTGCGGTGGCGCGCCCGCTCCCGGCCCGTGCCCGTGGCGCGTACGGATCGCGGAAGATCCGCGTCGGATCGGGCACACCCGCCGGCCCGGCGTCCCCCGGCGCAGGGCTCTCGCCCGGCGGCGGCAGGAACGGCCGCAGCCGCTCGTACACCTCCTGCACATCGGCCGGACGTGCCTCCGGCGATTTCAGCAGCAGCTGGAGAACCAGCTCCTCCAGGGCCTGCGGCACCTCCGGGCGCAGCACCCGCAGCGGGGTGGGCGCGGCGTTCACATGCTGGTACATCACCAGGTACTCGCTGTCCGCGCTGAACAGCACACGGCCGCTGAGCAGTTCGTGCAGCACACAGCCGAGCGCGTAGAGGTCGGTCTGCGGCGAGATCCGTCCGCCCCGCACCTGCTCCGGCGCCATGTACTGGTAGGTGCCGACCGGGCTCCCGGTCGCGGTCAGCTTGGTGACATCGGTGCGCAGTATGGCGGCGATCCCGAAGTCGAGGACCTTCACCGTCCCGTCGCGCGCGACCAGGATGTTGCCCGGCTTCAGGTCGCGGTGGATGACCGGAACCTCGTGTGCGTGCGACAACACGGTGGCGACCTGCGCCGCCACGGCGACCGCCCAGCCGACCGGGAGCGGCCGGTCCGGGTGGATGCAGGCGGACAGCGGCAGGCCGTCCACCAGCTCCATCACGAGGAACAGCCGGTCGTGGCCGGCGTCGAGCACCGCGTCGTACACCTGCGGCACGCCAGGGTGCTGGATGCGCGCGGTGATCCGCGCCTCGCGCCGGAACCGCTTGGCGAACTCGTCGGCCAGCGTCGGCGAGTCGGCGACGGCCTGCGGCCTGATCCGCTTCACCGCGACGGGCCGGTCCAGCACGGTGTCGTAGCCGCGCCACACGTCGCCCATGCCGCCGTTGGCGAGCGGTTCGATGAGGTCGTACCGGCCTGCGACCGACTGCTGCTGCGGCACATTGCCCCCGGGTGTGCGTACGTGCGGGTGCGGGGCCGGGCACGCGCGGCGCGTGCGGACGGCCCCGGCTCCGGCATCGTCGGGAGTTAGTCTCCCCGGAAGGGTGATCGCCGGTCCAGCGGCGACGGCGTCGGTCGTCGCGGAGGGCCGCTTTCCGGTCACAGGGCGCTGTCCTGCACGGAAAGCGCCTCCACCACGGCCCAGACCGTCTTGCCGGGCCCGTCCGCGCACGGGAACCAGCCCCAGCGATCAGTCAGCGCCGCCACCAGGAGCAGCCCCCTGCCCTCGTTACCGTCCCCGTCCACGTCGCCCCTGGCATCCGGCGGTTCGGCGGCCGGCCGGACGGGGAGGGGCGTGTTACTGGTCATGCTCCTACGCTTTCGCGGTGTCGCTCACGGTGACCAGGGGTGGCGTGCGGTCGCGAGGTGGTTGTACGCGCGGGGGACAGGGAGTGTGGCGAGGTGGCCGAAAGAGACAGGGCCCTGCCGGAGCTGCCCTCACGGATACGTCCGATGGCACGAGGTATCCCTGGCCTCCAGTGGACGTCGGGCAGCCGTCTGCGGGTGTTGTCCGCTCCGAGGCCCGCGGCCGGTCGGTGGCCACATTGCACAGGGGCCATCGACCGGCCGCGAAGCCGGTGCTGCGGAGTGGCCGACGCGGCTGGCGAGTCGACTCTCGTGCGTGGCGTTGCCGCAATGAGTTGAGTCCCCGCCGGAAGACCGGCGGGGACTCAACGCGGAGACGTGAGGTGTGCGGTCAGCTACAGATCGCGTAGACCGTAATGGTGGTGAGAGCGCCCGCCGTCGCGGTCACGGTCCAGTGGTCTCCGTTCGGGTAGGACTGCCCGAGGACGGTGGTGAGGCCGCCGGCAGACAGACCTCCGGAGATGGGAGTGGTGCCTGCCGGGCATGCAGGGGAGTCGTAGGACGCGTTGACGCCCAACAGGACGTCGTAGTCCTGGGAGACGATCTGTGCATCCACCGGTCCGGCGGGTCCGGCGGGTCCGGTGGCGCCAGTCGCACCCGCGGGTCCGGTGGGTCCGGTTGCGCCGTCGGTGCCGTCTGCGCCGGCGGGTCCGGTGGGTCCGGTTGCGCCGTCGGTGCCGTCTGCGCCGGCGGGTCCGGTGGGTCCGGTTGCGCCGTCGGTGCCGTCTGCGCCGGCGGGTCCGGTGGGTCCGGTTGCGCCGTCGGTGCCGTCTGCGCCGGCGGGTCCGGTGGGTCCGGTTGCGCCGTCGGTGCCGTCTGCGCCGGCGGGTCCGGTGGGTCCGGTTGCGCCGTCGGTGCCGTCTGCGCCGGCGGGTCCGGTGGGTCCGGTTGCGCCGTCGGTGCCGTCTGCGCCGGCGGGTCCGGTGGGTCCGGTTGCGCCGTCGGTGCCGTCTGCGCCGGCGGGTCCGGTGGGTCCGGTTGCGCCGTCGGTGCCGTCTGCGCCGGCGGGTCCGGTGGGTCCGGTTGCGCCGTCGACACCGTCAGCGCCGGCCGGTCCGGTGGCACCGGTTGCGCCGTCGACACCGTCAGCACCCGTCGGGCCGGTCGCACCCGTCGGCCCCGTGGGACCCGTCGACCCCGTGGGGCCCGTGGGACCCGTCGGCCCCGTGGGACCCGCCGGCCCCGTCGGGCCGGTCTGGCCCTCGTGGCCGTTATCGCCCTCGTGGCCGTTATCGCCCTCGTGGCCGTTGTCGCCCTTGTGGCCCTTGTGGCCCTGCTCGCAGTGGCTCTGGCCCTCTCGGCACCCTTCGCCACCCGGGTCGGTAGCCGAGGCTATGCTTCCGACGGTCTTGGTGCGCTCCATTGCGAGAGCTGGGCTGGCCATGCCCGTGAGCACGAGAGCGATGGATGCGAGGCTACTGCCCGCAACCCACGCGCTCCGGCCGGGAAGCGGAAGCGGTCCGAGTGAGGAACGTGTCCTGGGGTCAGGACTCATGCGGTTCTCCTGATTTCGCGAAGCCGAATGGTCACGTCGCCCCGGAAGGGGCAACACCCTCATCATTACCATCTGCAACGCTTTGCGCACGTTGTGTGAAGCGAGTGGCTTCGCTCGCACTGCCCGCCGTCGATCGTAATGCGCATGTCATTTCCTGACCCAGGTCGCTCATAACAAGAACCGGCGTTGCGTCGACAATCCTTGGTGTCGAAGTGTCTAAAGTGATTGCGGCGACTTCCTCCACGCGATTCAGGCTTTTATCGGCATGCTCGATTGGGAACTCGAAGGTAGGGCCAGGACAATGAAACCGACCATCTGCCTGTGCATGATCGTGAAGAACGAGTCGGCCGTAATTGAGCGGTGTATCGCCTCGGTGCGTGACATCGTCGACACCTGGATCATCTCTGACACGGGCTCGACGGACGGGACCCAGGATTTGATTCGCAAATCCTTCGATGGCGTCCCTGGTGAGCTGCACGATGACCCCTGGGTTGACTTCGGGACAAATCGTACGCTGAACATCCAACGCGCCCGAGGGAAAGCCGACTACCTGCTTCTGATCGACGCCGACATGACCATTCGGCTAGAAGGGCCATTGCCTCCTCTGACCTGTGCGTCCTACATGATCCGGCACGCCGGCAGCCTCGCCTACCGGATCAAGCGTCTTGTCCGTGGCGATTTGCACTGGCGCTACGAGGGTGTGACGCACGAGTACCTGACAGCCGACGAGGTGCACGACGAGGAGAACCTCGACGCCCTCGTGATCGAGCACTTCGCCGACGGCGGCTCCCGGCACGACAAGTTCGAGCGGGACGTGGCCCTGCTCAGCTCGGAGCTCGAACGCGATCCCGCGAACGCGCGCAGCACGTTCTACCTGGCCCAGACCATGCGTGACATGGGCCGCGTCGAGGAGGCGATCGCCCTTTACGAACGCCGTGCGGAGATGGGCGGCTGGGGAGAGGAGGTCTATTACTCGCTCCTGCAGTCAGGAATCCTCAAGGATGAGTCCGGTGACTGGCCGGGAGCCATGGATACCCTCTCGCGGGCATGGGAGCAGCGGCCGCAGCGTCTGGAAGCGTGCTTCGAGTTGGTTTCACGGCTGCGGAAGCGTGGAAACTATCGCGCCGGTCATGCCTTTGCGTGTGCGGGGATCAATCGCACGGAGCCTGACGATATCCTCTTCACTCACCCATGGGTCTATAAGTGGGGGCTGCTCTTCGAATATTCCATCGTTTCCTACTGGGCAGGGGATGTGGAGGGTTCCCTCGATGCGTGCGACCGTCTCCTGGCCATTCCTGACCTGCCGGAAGCGCATCGCACGCAAACACTGCGGAATCGCGATTTCGCCCTCGCTCGTCAAGCCGAAAAATCGAACAGCATCGAGGGGGAGGCGTCCGGGCGGCCCGCGGCCGAAATTTA
Source organism: Streptomyces sp. NBC_00726 (assembly GCF_045161735.1). Lineage (NCBI taxonomy): Bacteria > Bacillati > Actinomycetota > Actinomycetes > Kitasatosporales > Streptomycetaceae > Streptomyces > Streptomyces sp. NBC_00726. The sequence continues at coordinate 5,973,097 of NZ_CP108983.1, forward strand.
GCCTCGCCCGCGGACTCGAAGTCAACCTCGATCACCGCGAACTGCGGCGCGAGGCCGACGCTGCGCCCGGGCGCGTGGTGGGTCAGCGGAAGCTCAGGGAGAAGGAGCCGGGTTCGGCGGTGATCGAACTGGGGCCCTCCCACACCCCCAGGCGGACTACTCGTCCACACCCTCGTCGCGGCGGATCATCCGCCACGCCGCCCGCCGCGCACTGCGGTCGAGGCTGGAGCGGAAGCTCTTGTCGGGGCCGAAGTACTGGCGCCCTATGCCGGCCGTCGTCTCGATGTGGTCGGCCATGTTGTCGGCGAAGGCGCGGTCGAAGACCTTGCCGAAGTTCTGCTCGTCGTTGACGACGGCGGCGGCCCGGACCTTCGGGTCCTCGGTCGTCTTCCTGAACGGTGCGCGGACGTCGTCCTCGGTGAACTCCGTGCCGAACTTCGCGTTGAACGCCTCGATCAGCTCCGACAGCAGCGACTTCTCCGGCTCGGCCGCGCCGCCCGTACCGTCCCCGAAGCCGGGCAGCTCGGCCGGTCCATCGGGGGAGAGCGACACGTCGTACTCGCCGGTCCTCTCCACCCGCAGGTGGCTGAGGTCGATCTCGCCTATGTCGACGCCGCCGTCCGCCCGGCGGGGGAGGCGGTTGAGGAGGTAGCGGCCGTAGAGGTGCAGCCGTTCCAGCTCCGGGTCGCGGTACGGGACGATCTGGGCGAGGAAGCCGTACTTCCGTACGTAGTCGTTGAGGTTCGCCCGGAAGTCCTCGGCCGTCTCGACGTCGTCCTCCTCCTCGCTCTCCAGCAGGGGCGTGAAGCGGGCGACGGCGGGGGAGAGCAGCCGGTACAGCTCGGCGTGCAGCTTCTCCCACTTCGCCTGCGAGCCGGCCGCCTTCTCCTTCGCCGCGAAGTACGCGGCGGCGAACCCGTCCATCTCCGGCTCGGAGATGACCGGCGCCGACATGACCCGGCTCTGCGCGGTGTAGAGCAGGTTCGGGTCGGAGGGAAGGGTGTTCGCCTCCTCGAAGTACGGGCGGAACGCGTCCTGGACGTCCTCGGCGTCGTTCGCGAAGTCCAGGACCGCCAGGTCGGCCTGCGTCTTGCGGTCGGCGGTGCGGTTGAGGCGGGAGAGCGTCTGGACGGCCGAGATGCCGGTGAGCTTCTTGTTGACGTACATGGTGGTCAACAACGGCTGGTCGAAGCCGGTCTGGTACTTCTCGGCGACCACCAGGATCTTGTACTCCTGCTGCCCCCGCCCGCCCGCGCCGGCCGTCTTGTCGTCGGCCCGGGTGTACGCGAACGCCTTCGGCAGCGCGCTCTCCGCGATGCCGCCGTTCTCCTTCGACTCGGTCGTCTCGTCCTCGTCGTCATCGGTCTTCAGCGAGCCGGAGAACGCCACGAGGACGCCCAGGTCCGGGTACTTGGTGTGGTAGTCCCGGTCCTGGATGTAGCTCCGGATCGCCCGGGCCGTCGCCACGGCCGACTTGCGGGAGGCCGTGACCACCATGGACTTGGCGCGTCCGCCGAGCCGGCCCCGGGAGTGTGCCACGAAGTGCTCCACGATCACCTGGGCGTGCTGGGAGACGGTGGACTCGTGAGTGAGCGCGAACCGGGCGAGGAGGCCGTTGGCCTTCGAGGGGTCCACCTCGCGCTCGTCCGGGTTGCCGTTCACCAGCTTCCAGTACGTGTTGTACGTGACGTAGTTCCGCAGCGGGTCGAGGATGAACCCTTCCTCGATGGCCTGGCGCATGGAGTACGTGTGGAAGGGGCGGTAGACCGCCTTCCCGTTCACGGTGTCCTCCGTGCCGAAGAGTTCGAGCGTCTTCGCCTTCGGTGTGGCGGTGAACGCGAAGTAGGAGAGGTTGGCGGCCTTCGAGCGCTCCGCGGCCTTCTGCTTCAGCTTCTCGTACACGGTCAGGGTGCTCGCGCCCTTGTCCTCGGAGTCCGCGTCCAGACCGAGGTCCCGCAGGGCGGCCTTGACGGCCGTGGAGGCGTCACCGGACTGCGAGGAATGGGCCTCGTCGATGACGATCGCGAAGTTGGTGCCCTTGATCTCCGTCGGGTTGCGCTCGATGTAGTCGATGAGCGCGGGGAACGAGTGGAGGGTGACCGTCACGATCTTGCCCGTGTCGCGGGACAGCGCGCGGGCGAGCTGCTCGCTCTTCGCACCGTGCTTCTCGTCCACCTTCACGACCAGGCCCTCGGTCTGCGAGAAGCTGCCCACCGTTTCGCGGAGCTGGGCGTCGAGGTTGCGGCGGTCCGTGATGACGATGACCTTGTCGAACACGGGTGAGCCCGGCTTGATCCGCCCGGCCGCGAGGGCATCGGGGTCGAGCGCGCGGGGGTCGGTGCCGGCGTGCAGGTCGCTCAGCCGGTGGGCGAGCCAGCCGATGGTGTTCGACTTGCCGGAGCCGGCGGAGGCCATGACGAGGTAGTTCTGCCCCACGCCGTGGAAGGAGGTGTGCGCGGTCAGCCGCCTGACGACGTCCCACTGGTGGAAGCGCGGAAAGATCGTGGACTTGGTGGTCCCGCCGCCCGGGGTCCTCGTCTTCTGCTGGTGCACATAACGCTGAAGCAGGTCCAGCCAGTTGTCCCGCGCCCAGACCTGCTCCCACAGGTAGGAGGAGGCGTACGTGCCATACGCGGTCGGGGCCGGGTTTCCGGCGCCGCCGGGGAGGCCGGCGCCGTTCGATCCGGTGTTGAACGGCAGGAAGCGGGTGTTCTTGCCCCGGAGCTGGGTGGCCACGAAGACGAGGTCCGGGTCCACCGCGAAGTTCGCGACGACCCGCCGGGTGAAGATCAGCTCGGTGGGGTCGCGGTCGGTGCGGTACTGCTCCTTCGCGTGCTCGACACCCTGCCGGGTGAGCGGATTCTTCAGCTCGGCGGTGGCGACCGGGATGCCGTTCAGGAACAGGGCCAGGTCGAGCTTGTTGCCCCAGTCGGCCTGCTTGGTCGCGTAGACGAGTTCGCGTACGACGGTGAGCCGGTTGGCGCGGTAGCCGTCGAGTACGGAGTCGTCGGCGACCAGGTTCGGCTTGAAATAGGCCACGCGGAGGCGGACGCCCCGGTCCTTGACGCCGTTCCGGAGGACGTTGAGGAGACCGTCCTCGCTGATCGCCTTGTCGAGGCGCTGGGCGAAGCCGCGCTGGGCGGCGTTGAGGTCCTTGCCGTAGACGGAGAGGAGTTCGGCCCACTCGCGGGGCTGGCTCTCGCTGAGGAAGGTGTACAACTCGTTGGTGTCCAGGCCGAGGTCGGCCTGATAGTCCCCGGCCCGGGCTTCACGCCAGCCGCGCTCGGCCATGGCCGCGACGATGGCGTCCCCGAAGGCGGACTCGCTGTGGATGGGGCTCATACGGTCGGCACTCCGTCCGTTACGTTGCGGCCGCCGGCGGTGGACACGTCGAACTGGCCGGTTACTGCGGCGGTGATGAGGGCCCGGCGGCGTTCGGCGAGGAGGGTGACCTGCCGGTTCGTCAGGCGAGCGACCTGCTCCGAGAAACTCAGCGCCTCTGCGACCTTGTCGACCACGCGACGCTGCTTCTCCACTGAGGGAAGCGACGCGTACACCTGCGAAAGGTGAGTCGGGCCGAAGTGCTGCATGGCAGCCCCGGTCTTCAGCGTATCGATTTGCCGCAAGAAACGTGAAGATTTCAGGAATGCTTCAACATAGTCCATCTCCACGCCGGATCGAGCCGGGCGGAGAATCATAAGGCCAGTGTAGGGAATCGATCCGACGACTTCGGGGTCATCGACAAGGGAGACCGACCCCATTGTTGCGCTTCCGCTGATAAGGCGATCACCGAGTTGCAGCCGAAAGTGCTGCCATTGACGGGCCACCTTTTCCGGGTCCAGGAAGTTGCATCCCCGCAACGTCACCTTCCCTTCCTGGAGGCCGGAGATGCGGATGAGTGGAACGCCTTCCTGATGGAAATCAACAGCCATGATGCCAGGCCCCTCTCGGAACCTGATGATGTAGCGAAGCGGAGTATCGAGGGGCTCTCGGTCAATTTCTGCATCGATCATGGTCTGCGCGCGTTCCGAGGCGAGGCTCTTTACGCGATCGTAGGCTCTGACCAGTGCGTCGATTCGGGTGGTCTCGGCGTCGAGGAAGTCGGCGATGCGGCGTTGTTCATGTGGAGGGGGCACACTGACAGGGAACGACGCGAGCTTTTCCGACGAAAGTTCTGCGAATGTCGTCCCGAGCCCTTCCGCCCGGATGCTGTCCGCCCGTGCTTCCAGCTGATATCCGAAGAAGCGGGGGTCGCAGGGGATTCGAGGGACAAGAGCCCGGCACCCTTGATTGAATGCCATGTCCTCGCGAGCGAGCGCCACGTAGCCGATTGGTGCACGGGTGGACACCAGAATCGATCCTGACGGTGCGACAGTGGAGCCTGTGGCCGCGCCGACAGGTGTCAGACTCCTCCGTGTGGCACTGAGGTGTGAAAACTGGGCTCCGAAGTCGGCCGGGGTGGCCCAGGGAATACGTCCGTTCCAGTTCGCCTCATCGGCCGTGGGGGTTCCCCCATTGACTACCTTGAAAACACGGCGGATGGGGAGTGCTGAGAAGCTCACTCGGTCACCTCGCCCAGCAGCGCCTGGATCTCCGCCTCAAGCGCCTTCAGCTCCGCGTCGATCTCCGCCAACGGCCGCGGCGGCTCGTACACGTAGAAGTGCCGGGTGAACGGGATCTCGTAGCCCACCTTCGTCTTCGCGTGGTCGATCCACGCGTCCGGCACGTGCGGGTGCACCTCCCGCTTCAGGTACTCCTCCACGTCCTCGCCCAGCGGCACGTTCTCGTAGTCCCGCAGCTCCGCGTCCGGTTCCTTCGCGTCGCCCTTCAGGAGCTGCACCTCCCCCTCCGGGTCGCGCACCCCCACCGCATCCCGCAACGCCTTCGCGAACGGCGCCCCCGTCGGCCCCGGCACGCCGGCCTCCGCCATCGCGGTCCGCACCGCCACCTGGGTCTCCGACTTGGTCGTCCACTCCGAGCCCAGCAGCGGGCTCAACGCGTCCCGGAGCACCGCCACCTCCGCATCGGCCAGCTTCCGGAACCGGGTCTCCTCGTCCTCCGTCAGCTTCCGCCGGGCCTTCGTCTTCGCGGCCAGCTCCGGCTCGCGCGGCAGGAAGCGTTCCTCCGCCCACTTCTGCACCGGCTTCGACGCGAGCAGGGCGGCAAGCGTCTCCTCCGTCAGTTCGAAGCGCAGCTTCAGCGGGCGCTCCACCGTGACGCGCTGGTAGCCGAACGCCGTGTTGTCGAAGACCTTCACGTTGGCGTGCATCGGGTGGTCCGGGTTCGCGGCCGCGTCCACCGCTTCCCCGTACAGGCGGGTGATGTCGCCGATGTGGTTCGGCTTGCCGCCCGTGCCGTCGCCGAGTTCCTTGCGCTTGTCGCCGAGCGACTTCCGCATCTTGATCCACTGGTCGCGCGCGTCCAGCAGCACGACCTTGCCCTTGTGCTGGGCGTCCTTGCGGTTGGTCAGAATCCAGAAGTACGTGGAGATACCGGTGTTGTAGAACAGCTGGTCCGGCAGCGCGACGATCGCCTCCAGCCAGTCGTTCTCCAGGATCCAGCGGCGGATTTCCGACTCGCCGGAGCCGGCCGCGCCGGTGAAGAGGGGGGAGCCGTTGAAGACGATCGCGATGCGCGAACCGCCCTTGGCGTTCACGTCCACCGGCTTCATCTTGGAAATCATGTGCTGGAGGAAGAGGAGCGAGCCGTCGTTGATGCGGGGGAGACCCGCGCCGAAGCGGCCGGAGTCGCCGAGGTGGTCGTGCTCGTACTCGACGGCCCCCTTGACCTTCTTCCACTCCACGCCGAACGGCGGGTTCGCCAGCAGGTAGTCGAAGGTCTCCCGCGCGTGGCCGTCGTCCGAGAAGGAGTTGCCGAACGCGATGTTCTCCGGGTCCTGCTCCTTGATCATCAGGTCGGACCGGCAGATCGCCCAGGACTCCGGGTTGAGCTCCTGTCCGTACACCTCGACGGTGGCGTCCTCGTTGTACGACTTGATGTGCTCTTCGGCCGCGCTGAGCATGCCGCCCGTGCCGCAGGCCGGGTCCATGACCGTGCGGACGACACCCGGCAGGCTGAGCGCGTCGCCGTCCGGGGCGATCAGCAGGTTGACCATCAGTTTGATGACTTCGCGCGGGGTGAAGTGCTCGCCCGCGGTCTCGTTCGACTGCTCGGAGAAGCGGCGGATCAGCTCCTCGAAGATGTAGCCCATGTTGTGGTTGGGCACGGTCTCCGGGCGCAGGTCCAGGTCCGTGAACTTGCCGATGACCTGATAGAGCAGGTTCGCACCGTCCAGCTTGCGGACCTGCTGGGCGAACTCGTACTTCTCCATGACCTCGCGGGCGTTGGGGGAGAAGGCCCCGATGTACACCTGGAGGTTCGCGGCCGCGTTGCTCGCGTCGCCCGCGATCTTCTTCAGGGTCAGGCTGCTCGTGTTGTAGAAGGTGTGGCCCGAGGCCCGGCGCAGGAAGTGATCCGTGTCGATGTCCTGGCGCTCGAACCGGGCGGCCGTCTCCGCGACCTTGTCCCGCGTCGGCTCCAGTACGCATTCGAGGCGGCGCAGTACCAGGAACGGAAGGATCACCTTCCCGTAGTCCGACTGCTTGTAATCGCCGCGCAGAAGATCGGCGACGGACCAGGCGTGGTTCGCCAGCTCCGTGTGCTTGCTGCTGTTCAAGTCGTTCCCCGGTTCCCTGTCGATCCCGCTCCGCCGGAGCGGGTACGGGCAAGTGTGGTGGTTACGTGAAGGGCGTGGCGCCGGTTCAGGCCGATTCGGCGCCCGCTGTCCTGTCGTTCGCGGCCGGCGGCGGTGACGGGATCAGGCCGCCACCGGTGAGGCCGCTCGCCAGCAGCCGGGCCGTCGCGTCGGCCAGCTCCGTGGCGCGCGCGGCCTCCGCGCGCAGCGTGTGCACGCGGCGGAAGGCTTCGCCGTACCGTCTCTGCTCCTCCAGCGGCAGCAAGGGCACCCGGAGCCGGCCCGGGCTGACGTGCACGACGGTGCTGCCCGTCGAGGCGGCGGCGATGTTCTCCGCGGATCCCAGGAATCCGGCGAGGAACCACGCGTCGAGCCGGGCCGGGTCCGGGTGGAACAGGTGGACCTGGGGGCCGAGCAGCGCCCCCGCGTCCGTCTCGTCGGCCACCCGGGACATCGCGCCGCTGCCTCCGGCGACCGCCCGGACCAGGACATCACCGGTCGCGATCACCGGCGCCGAGTCCGTCCGCAGGGTGCCCGGGTCGCCGGACGGGGCCGTGCCCCGGGCGATGTCCTGGCCGGTGAGCACGGGTGGCGCGGCCGTCGCCGCCGCGCCCGCGGTCTCCCGTGTCTCCGGGGCCGTACGCAGCAGCGTCAGCGCACCGCCTCGTGCCAGGTCGGCCGCGGTGGCCGTGCGCCACTCGCGGGGCTCCGGGCCGGCCGCGCCCCAGTCCGTGTAGCGCGCGGCCTCGCCCAGCGACGCGGCGCCGGCGATCAGCCGGCGGCGCACCTCCTCCGTCTCGCGGGCCAGCTCAGCCGGGGCGATGTCCGTGCGGGAGGCGCGGACATGGCGGGCGGGCGTGAGGTCGACGAGGTCGTCCAGAAGGTCGACCACCGGCACCGCCCGCACTGTTCCCGGCTCGTCCGTGAACGCGTCCGGGGCGCCGGCGAACGCCGACCACTGGCCCACGGCGGCCTCCGTGAGCGACGGCCAGTCCGGGGCGGAGCGGCCACCACGCGTACCGGCCGCGGCGCCCGCCGAGGCCGGAGCGCCCGCGCCCGCCGCCCCGGCCGTGTCGATGAAGAGGACAGCCTTCCGCTCCGGGCCCGCCGGCTCGGGGCGTTGCAGCACCCAGACCTGAAGCCCCACGTGGAGGGGTGCCGCCGCGCCCGGGGGCAGCGCGATGACCGCGCGGACGGCTCCGCTGCGTACCAAGTCCATGCGCACACGACGGCCCGAGGCGCGGGACGCCGTGGCGGGCGGCAGGAGCACCACGGCGTGGCCCCCCGGCATCAGATGGGCCAACGCATGCTGGACCCAAGCGAGTTCGGACTCGGCGCGGGGCGGGACGCCGTACGCCCAGCGCGAGTCGTACGCCAGCTCGTCGTGGCCCCAGTCGCGGTCACCGTACGGCGGATTGCACAGGACGGCGTCGACGGTGAGGCCGGCGAAGGCGTCGGCGCGGAGACTGTCGCCGACCCGCACCTCGACGTCCGCCTCGGGCGCGGCCAGCAGCAGGCTCACCGCGCTGCGCTGCGCCTGCACCGTAACGGCGTCCTGGCCGTACAGCGCCCCCGCACCGAGCCGCGCCGCCGCCGCGAGCAGTGATCCGCTTCCGCACGCCGGGTCGAGCACTCGCCCGTACGGACCCGGTACGAGCCGGGCCATGAGGTCCGCGAGGGGGGCCGGGGTCCGGTACGTACCCCCGATCGCGCTGTCCTCCAGCTCGCGTTCCGCCAGTACGGCCAGTGCGGCGTCACCGGTGCCGTCGTCCTGTACGCAGCGGAGGAGCGCTCGCAGCACATCGACGTCCTCCCCGGCGAAGCGCACCGCCTCCGCCCCCGGGACGAGATCCGCGGCATCGGCCGACGCCCCCTCGGCGCGGACGATCAGGCTCGGGTCCGACAGGCCGGCGAGCGCCGTGCGCTCCTCGGGCGTGCACTGGGCGGCCGCCAGCACCAGCGGCAGCAGCACACCGGTCGGGCCGCCGGCCGCCTGGCGCAGGCGCAGCGCGGTGCGCAGTTCCTCCGCCGGGTCGGCCGTCGCCGCACGGCCGCGGGCGCCGAGCCAGGTCCGTACGTCCACGAGGTCGTACAGGGGGCTGGAGTCCGTGCCCCCCGAAGGGGCCGGGAAGTCGTCGTGCCTGCGACGCCAGTTGCTGACCGTGGCGCGCGTGACTCCCGCGATGCGTGAGATCTCGGCGGCGGTCACCTGGGCGGATGGCTGTGGCATGGCGGGAGTCCTGAGCCTCTCGGGAGTGAGCAGCTCAAAAGCTACACCAGTCGTCAAACCGATGGAAGCGATTTGACAATGCTTTCACGTCTTTTCTTCTCTGGGCTCGCTTCCGGGGGAACCTCACCGGTTGAGCCCCGTCACGCCCGTCACTTCCGCTTCGCGTACACGATCAGGTTGTCCACCGGGTGGCCGGCCGGGTCGAAGGCGCCGTCGCAGGTGATCAGGCGTAGGGCCCGTTCCGTGGTGCGGCCGTAGACGCGGGCTGTGGGGAAGGCGTGCTTGCTCACCGTCTCGCGGGCGGTGACCTCGAAGTGGATGTTCTTGCCCCGGGCGTCGCGGACCACGATGTCCGCGCCCTTGGTGATCTTGCGCAGGTCATGGAAGACGGCACGGCCGAAGCGGGTGTCGTTGTGGCCGATGAGGACCGCCGCGCCGGGGGCGCCGGGGACGGCGCTGCCCGTGTACCAGCCGGTGGTCATGCCCTTGTCGGCCGGTGGGACCTCGACCGTGCGGTCGGGGTTGAGGCCGAGCCGCATGATGTCGCTGTCCACGCCCAGGGACGGGATGGAGAGGTGGGCGGGGGGCTCGGCGGTGGCGGGGGCCGTGGCGGCGGGGGTCTCGGGGGTCGCCGCCGGTGCGGGAGTCTCCGAGGGCTGCGGGGCGGGGGCGCCGGAGCAGCCGGCCAGGGCGGCGAGCGCGGCGAGGGCCAGGGCGGCCGCGAGCGGAAGGCGGGTGCGGGGCATGGGACAGGGCTCCAGGGATCGTACGTACGGCAGTGGCGCCGCCCGGTCGGTGGGGCGGCGCCACTGCGGCTCATCGGGTGCGGGACGGGTCAGCCGTCACGGCGGGCGGTGCGGCGGCGCACGACGACCGTGCCGGCGCCGCCCAGCAGCAGCGCGGCGGCCGCGGAGCCCGCGAGGACGGTCGTGCCGCTGTCCGGACCGGCGGGCTGTTCACCGGCGGCGACGCCGCCGCGCGGCGCCTCGGACGGGACCGCCGTGGGCGGCTCCGACGGCACGGCGGACGGTTCGTCCGACGGGGCCACGGTCGGCTCGGCGGACTGCTCCGACGGCGGCTCGGTCGCCGAGGCCGACGGCCGGGGCGAGGAGTCGGCGAAGGCCGCGGTGGCCGGTACGCAGACCGCGCCGGCCGCGACGGCGGCGAGGAGGGCGGTACGCAGGGTGGTGCGCAGGGGCATGGGCAGGGCTCCGTTCCGGATCGGCCTCAGGGGCGGCCGCGGTGCGGGTGCGCACCGCGGCGCGAGGCGTGCGGACAGGGTCGCGCCAAGTTGTGAGGAAGCTGTCAGATCGTTGTGTTCATCGCATCAGGGTCGTCGGCGGCACCAAGGGGCGGGGCGCCGGCCGGAAGGCGGAGCGTGAACACCGAGCCCTCGCCGGGAGTGCTCACCGCCGTCGCCGTACCGCCGTGCGCCTCCGCCAGCTTCCGTACGATCGCCAGTCCGAGCCCGCTGCCGCCCGTCCGGCGCGACCGGGACTTCTCGCCGCGCCAGAACCGGTCGAAGACACGGGCCAGGTCATCGGCCGGGATGCCGCTGCCCGTGTCGGCGACGTCCACGAGCACCGCGTCCCCGTCCTCGGAGCCGTAGGCCCACAGCGTGACCGACCCGCCCGCCGGGGTGTGACGCACGGCGTTCGACACCAGGTTGCCCACCGCCTGCCGCAGCCGGACCGGGTCGGCCGTCAGCGCCGGCAGCGGGCGGTCCGGCGGCCGGACGCCCAGCGCGACGCCCGCCGCGTCGGCCCGGGCCTGGTGCGCGGCCGCGACCTGCCCCAACAGCTCGGCCACGGCCACCGGTTCGGGGTGCAGCCGCAGCGCACCCGCGTCCGCCTGCGCCAGGTCCTGGAGGTCGTCGATGATGTGCTGGAGCTGGACCGCCTCGGTGTGCAGGAAGGCGATGAACTCCGGGTCCGGGTCGGCCACCCCGTCCTGGGCAGCCTCCAGCCAGCCCCGGATGTTGCTGAGCGGGGTGCGCAGTTCGTGGGCGACGTCGCTCACCATCGCCTTGCGCTGCGCCTCCAGGCGGGCGCGGTGGGCGGACATGTCGTTGAACGTGGCGGCGAGGCGCCCGATCTCGTTGTCCGCGGCCACCACCACCGGCGCGGTGTCCTCCCCGTCACGCATCCGCTGGGCGGCGCCCGTCAGCGCCCGCAGCGGGCGTACGAGGCGGGCGCCGACGAGCACCGACGCGCCCACGGTCAGGGCCAGCACCAGGGCCGCCGCGCCCGCGATCCGCGCGGTGTTCGCCGGTGAGAGGTCGAAGCCGGGCACGGTCGCGCCGCCCGGGTCGCCGATGAAGAGCAGGGCGGGCGAGGCCACGTACGAACTCAGCTGCTCCCGGCGGGCCGTGCCCACACAGGAGGCGACGGCCCGGTCGTTCTCACCGGTGGCCGCCGCCTGCTGGTCGCCGGGGCCCGGCACCGCGCTGGGTGAGGCGCTCGGCTCCTCGCGGGGGACCTCGGTCGGCACCGCGCTCGGCTCGACGGCCGGGGGCAGCGTCGCCATCGGCGCCGCGGGCACCGGCACCGCCTCCGCCGGAACGGGCTCGGCCGCCTGGCCCCAGGACAGGCCGAGCCTGAGGTGGACGCCGTCGCGGCCCTGGCGCTCCAGACAGGCGTCGGCCAGCTGGTTGAGCGCCTTCAGCGCCTTCCGCTCCGTCGCCGTCGGGGTGTCCAGCGCGTCCACGGCGCACCGCGTGCCCTGGATGCGCTCGGGGTCGTTGCCGCCCACCACCTGGATCAGCGGGCGGCCGCTCGCACCGGCCACCACATCGGCGGCGATCCCGAAGTCGCCCAGGCAGGCCACGCCCCGGTCCGCGATCTTCCGCAGCCGGGTCCGCTCCGCCGCGGGCAGCCGGAACGGGCCCACCGCGCGCGGGTCGACCCGGTCCGTGGTGGTGCCGCCCGTCGCCCCGGCGCCCGTCGACAGCGCGGTGTCCACCGACAGCGGATCGACCACCGCCGACGCCTGGGCCGGGAGCGCCGCCGCGTCCCCGGCCGCCGAGTCGGCCAGCGGGGCGCGGCCCTGGGTCGTCAGCGCGATCCGCCGCCCGGACTGCTCCGCCAGCTCGCGCACCGTGGCCCCGACGCCGTCCCAGGTCGGATGAGCCGCCGCGTAACCGAGCAGCCGGTGGTAGATCCGGGCGTCGGCCGCCAGATTCTGGCCCTGCTCCTGCCGGATCGCGCCCGAGGTCGTCTGCACGGCGAGCCAGGCGGTCGCCGCCACCGAACAGGCCGCGACGAGGGCGGAGACCGCAAGCAGCCGGGCGAACAGGCTCTTGCGCAGGGGCACGGTCCGCCGCGCACCGGCACCGGGGGAGCGGGGCGCGTTACGAAGCCGGGACTCGCCGCGCGACCGGGGCGCCCCCCGAAGCCGCCGCCCGCCGAGAAGCCGCCGCACCTTACGAAGCCGCCGCACCGGCCCCCGCCTTCGCCGGGTCCGTCAGTTTGTAGCCGACGCCGAAGACGGTGAGCAGCCGGACGGGCCGGCGCGGGGCCGGTTCGATCTTCTTGCGCAGGTTCATCACATGCACATCGACGGTCCGGTCGCTGATGTAGCGGTCGAAGCCGTGCAGTTCGCCGAGGAGCTGCTGCCGGGAGAACACCCGGTCCGGCTCGGCGGCCAGCGCGGCCAGGATGCGGAACTCGCCCGGCGTGCACTCCACGGCCCGCCCCTCCACCGCCACCACATGCCGGACCGGATCGACCACCAGCGCCCCCACCCGCAGCACCCCGGCATCCTCCGGTTCGCCGCCCGCGCCCCGCCGGCTGCGGCGCAGCAGCGTACGCACCCGGGCCATCAGCTCGCGCGGGCTGTACGGCTTGGTCATGTAGTCGTCGGCGCCCAGATCGAGGCCGAGCAGCAGATCGTCCTCCGTGGTGCGGGCGGTGAGCATCAGCACCGGCAGCTCCCGGTGCTCCGCGCGCAGTACGCGTACCACGTCGAGACCGTCGGCCCGGGGCATCATCACATCGAGGACCAGCAGATCGGGCTCCCGGTGCCGGACCGCGTCGAGCGCCGCGAGGCCGTCGGGCGCCACGGTCACCCGGTGGCCCTCGCGTTCGAGATAGCGGCGGAGCAGCTCGGCCTGATTCTCGTCGTCTTCGGCAACGATCACATGTGCGCACACACGATCGATCGTAGACAGGTGTTACGCCGTGCCCGCGTCCCGGTGCGACTCCATCAGCTCGTCGTGCGCGGCGACGACGTCCCGGGCGAGGACGGTGACCATCTCCGCGCGGGTCGGCGTGGAGTCGGTGTGCGCGGAGTACAGCCGCAGATCGCGCTGTGCCGACGCCTTCCCGCACAGCTCGCGGGCGAACCGGGCGTTGCCCACCAGATCGGCCTTGCCGTCGTCCACGACCGCCGTGCACAGCGAGGTCAGGACGTCGAGCGCGCCCGCGTCCGGCTCGTCGCCCTGCGAGGCCAGCACGGACCGGGCGATCAGGACGAGTTCCTCGGCGGCGTACGAGGGGAAGTCGACGCGGGTGTTGAACCGGGAGACCAGTCCGGGGTTGGTGGCGAGCAGCTCCGACATCTCGTCCCGGTAGCCGGCGAGCACCACGACGAGCCGGTCCCGGTCGTCCTCGGCCCGCTTCAGCAGCACCTGGACCGCCTCCTTGCCGAAGGCGTCGCCGCCGTTGAGCCCGGTGATGTTGAGCGAGTACGCCTCGTCGACGAACAGCACCCCGTTCAGCGCCGAGTCGATGACCTCGTTCGTCTTGAGGGCCGTCGAGCCCAGGTGCTGCCCGACCAGGTCGGCGCGCTGGGCCTCCACCACATGGCCCGAACTCAGCAGCCCGAGCCCGGCGAAGACCTGGCCGATGATGCGGGCCACGGTCGTCTTGCCGGTGCCGGGCGGCCCCGCGAAGACGAAGTGCCGGGGACGGGCCCCGCCGGGCAGCCCCTGCTCCTCGCGCAGCGCGGACATCCGCAACTGCGCGAGCAGCGTCTGCACCTGGCGCTTCACCGGCTGCAACCCGATCATGGCGTCGAGCGCCCGCTGGGCCTCGGCGAGCACCTGGGCCCGCTCCTCGGCGGACAGCCCGCCGTCGTCGCCGGCGGCGGCCTGCGAAGGACCCCCGCCCGACGTGGCCGTGACCGGGGCGGCGGGCGCCTGGACGGTCTTGCGCACCGGGCGGGCCTGGGCGCGCGACTCCACGTCGAGCAGGTCGGGCGCGCAGCGGAACGCGTACTGATACCGCTTCAGCGCCTCCTCCTCGCGGCCCAGCGCCTCCAGCGACCGCCCCATGAAGTACTTCACCTCGGCGTCGAACCTGCTGCCCGCGCCCAGCTTCCCCGGCAGCGCGGACAGCACGTTCAGCGACTCATGGCAGACCCCTTGCGCGAACAGCGCGCAGCCCACGTACAACTGCGCCTCGTCGCGCAGGAAGGCGTCCTTGATCCCGGGCGCGTACCTCAGGACGAGCGGCCAGTCCTCCTTCAGGAACGCGTACCGGGTGCAGACGAACCGGGTCTCGTCGCAGTCCAGCAGCGCCGTGGACAGCCCTTTCCACGCCTCGTCCACCCGCCGGTCGTCCAGGAACGCCGACATGGCCGCCAGCCACAGATCGCGGGAGGTCTCCAGCCGGAAGGTGACGTAGTGGCCGATCTGGAAGGTGGACCGGAGCGGCGACTGGTACTTCGACCGCAGGGCCCCGAACTGCGCCGAGGTGCGCAGCATGCCGTCCAGTGCCGCCTTCTGGTCCGGGCCCGTCACATGCAGCCCCAGCCAGGCGTCGGCGGCGCTCGGGTCGTGCTGTGCGGCGAGCGCGAACTGCGCCGCGGCGCCCGCGTTGTCCCCCTGCCGCATGAGGACCATCCCCTGGTTCCACGCCTGCTCGGCCTTCCTGGCCGAACCCCGGCTCGTGGCACCCTGCACGTGACTCTCCCCTCGCCGGGCGCGCCGTCCGCGCCCGTGGCCCCCCGGCCGCCCGTGATCACACCCGCAACGGTCGTCAGGATAGCCAACGCCGGGCGCGCGGCCTCCCGGACGCGGACCGCCTCGGCTACGATTTCGCTCCCCGATCTCCGCTCCCCAGTCTCCCCGATCTCCGCTCGCGTCCCCGTTCCCCACCGTCACCGCCGGGAAGTCCGTCTGATGTCCGCGATCCCCAGCAGCCGGACCCCGGACCGGCTCCGCACAGGGGTGCGCGCCGCGCTCACCACCCTCGGCACCGGCTTCCTGCGCCACCCCGCCAACACCGCCCTGCGCGCGCACGCGGACGCCGCCGCCCTGCACACCGCCCTGCTGCGCCTCGTCTTCCGGCTGCTCTTCCTCTTCGTCACCGAGGACCGCGGCGCCCTGCTGTCCCCGGCCGCGACCGCCGGGGCCAGGGCACGGTACGCGGCGCACTTCTCGACGGCCCGCCTCCGCGCCCGTGCGCGCGGCGCCATGGAACGCGGTGAGTTCTACGCGGCGCTGCGCGCCGTACTCGACGCCCTCGGAGACCCGGCCGGGGACCAGCGCCTCGGCCTGCCCGGACTCGGCGGAATCTTCACCCCCACGGAGGCCGACGCCCCGCTGCACGGGCTCGCCCTGCCCGACGAGGACCTGCTCACCGCGGTGCGCCTGCTGTCCGAGGCCCCGGACCCGGGCACCCGGCGCGCCCGGCCGGTCGACTTCGGCCGCCTCGACGCGGAGGAGCTGGGCTCCGTCCATGAATCGCTGCTCCAGCTCGTCCCCCGGATCGACGCGGCGGACCGCGCCTTCACGCTGGTCGCACTCCCCGGCAACGCCCGTAAGACCTCGGGCTCCTACTACACCCCGGCCGCCCTGGTGGAGTGCCTGCTCGACGCCGCGCTCGACCCGGTCCTGGATGCCGCCGTCGCACGCGGCGGGACAGCGGGCGCCGCCGCCCGGGAGCTGCTGGCCCTCACCGTCTGCGACCCGGCCTGCGGCTCCGGCCACTTCCTGGTGGCGGCGGCCCGCCGCATCGCCCGGCGCCTCGCGGACGTGCGCGGAGGCACGACGGAGCCGTACCGCGACGCCCTTCGCGAGGTCGTCGCGCACTGCGTGCACGGTGTGGACCTGGACCCGATGGCCGTCGAACTGGCCAGGATGGCGCTGTGGCTGGAGGCCCCGGAGCCCGGCCGGCCGCTCACCTTCCTGGACGCCCGCGTCAAGCACGGCAACGCCCTGATCGGCGCGGCGCCGGACCTGCTGCGGGGTGGTGTCCCGGACGCGGCGTTCACCCCCACGGCGGGCGACGACCGCGCGCACGCCAGGGCCCTGAAGAAGCGGAACAGGGCCGAGCGGAGGGCCTGCGGCCAGGGCGTCGAACCGGGGCGCGAGGCGGCCGACGCCTGGTGCGCCGCGTTCCTGTGGCGCAGGACGGCGGACGCCCCGCCCGCGGTGACCGACGCGGTCCTCCGCGACCTGCCGGGTGCGCCCGGGGCCACCCGCGAGGAGATCGCGCGGCTGCGGGACCGGTACCGGTTCTTCCACTGGCACCTGGAGTTCCCCGAGGTCTTCGGCCCCGGTGGCCCCGGCGGTTTCGACTGCGTCCTCGGCAACCCGCCCTGGGAGCGCATCAAGCTCCAGGAGCAGGAGTTCTTCGCCCAGCACGACGCGGAGATCGCCGCCGCGAAGACGGCCGCCGCCCGCAAACGCCTGATCGCCGCGCTGAAGGAGGCCCCGGACCGGGCCGCCCTGCACACCGCGTTCGAGGCGGCCAAGCGCACGGCCGAGGGGACGAGCCACTTTCTGCGCGACGGCGGACGGTATCCGCTCACCGGGCGCGGTGACATCAACACGTACGCCGTGTTCGCCGAGGCGGGCCGGGCGCTGACCGGCCCGCGCGGCCGGATGGGCATGATCGTGCCGACCGGCATCGCCACGGACGCGACGACCCGCTTCTACTTCAAGGACCTGGTCGACAGGGGCGCGCTCGCCGCCCTGTACGACTTCGAGAACGCCGCGCCCGTCTTCCCGGACGTCCACCGCTCGTTCAAGTTCAGCATCCTGTCCCTGACCGGCCGTGCCCTGAGCGAACCCGCCGCCCGGTTCGCCTTCTTCCTCCGGGACCCGGCAGAACTCGCCGGCGAGGGGCGGGTGTTCGCCCTCACGCCCGAGGAGATCGCGCTCCTCAACCCCAACACCGGCACCTGCCCGGTCTTCCGGACTCGCCGCGACGCCGAGATCACCCTCGGCATCTACGCACGGCTCCCCGTCCTCATCAAGGAGGGCGACCCGGACGGCAATCCGTGGGGCGTCACCTTCGGCACGATGTTCCACATGGCCAACGACTCGCACCGGTTCCGCACCCGCGAGGAGCTGACGGCCACCGGCTGGCAGGCGGCCGGAAACCACTACGTCAACGGCGACCGGGTCATGCTTCCGCTGTACGAGGCCAAGATGGTCGACGCCTACAACCACCGCGCGGCCGACGTGGTCAAGAGCGCCACCGCCGTCAAACGGCAGAACCAGCCCGCCTATCTGACGGCCGCCGCCTGGGCCACCGCGTCCCGCCTGGCCGTCCCGGGCCACTGGGTGGACCGCGCCGAGACCCCGCCCGGCACCCCGCCCGGCCGCCTCGCCTTCCTCCGTATCAGCAGCCCCACCAACCAGCGCACCATGATCTCCGCGATCCTGCCCCCGGCCGCGATCGGCGACTCCGTCTTCCTGCTGCACACCGGGAACTCACAGGACAGCGCGGCCCTGGTGGCCCACTTCAACTCCTTCGTCTACGACTACGTCACCCGCCAGAAGGCCGCGGGGCTCAACCTCAGCTTCTTCTACATCCGCCAACTCCCCGTCCTGCCCCCGGAGACCGTCCGCCGCCACACCGGATTCCTGATCCCGCGCGTCCTCGAACTCACCTGCACCGCCCACGACATGGGCCCCTTCGCCGCCGATCTGGGCGACACCGGAGGACCGTTCCGCTGGGACGAGGACCGCCGCCGCCGGATCCGCGCGGAACTCGACGCGTTCTTCTTCCACCTGTACGGGATCGGCCGTGCCGACACCGCGTACATCCTGGACACCTTCCCCGTCGTCCGGCGCAAGGACGAGGCCCGGTACGGCGGTTACCGCACCAAGGACCTCATCCTGACCGCGTACGACCTGATGGCCGCCGCGGGGATCGCGACGGGCGGCACCTACACCTCACCGCTCAGCCCGCCACCGGGCGACGGGCCCCGGCATGGACCCGGTCCCGGTGGGTAGGTTCGCCGGCTGTTCCGCCCGGCGTCACTCCGTGCACACGACAAGGGCCTTACGCGGGGGCCGGCGGGTCTGGAACACTCCAGTCGCTCTCCACCCCATATCCCCCCACCGCGAAGGCTTCCCATGGCAGACATCGACCGCCGCCGGCTCCTGAAGCTCGCCGGGGGCTCCGTCGCCCTCACCGCCCTGTCGAGCAGCATCGCCCGCGCCGCGTCCCTTCCCGCCCGGGGGCGTACGGGCACCATCGAGGACGTCGAGCACATCGTCGTCCTGATGCAGGAGAACCGTTCCTTCGACCACTACTTCGGGACGATGAAGGGCGTACGGGGCTACGGCGACCCGCGCCCCGTCACCCTGCCCAGCGGCAAACCGGTGTGGCACCAGGCGGACGCGGCGGGCAAGGAGGTGCTGCCGTTCCGGCCGCCGGCCGACGCGCTCGGGATGCAGTTCCTCCAGGACCTGAACCACGACTGGGCGGGCGGCCACCGGGCGTTCAACAAGGGCGCCTACGACCAGTGGGTGCCCGCCAAGACGGCGACCACGATGGCCCACCTCACCCGGGACGACATCCCGTTCCACCACGCGCTCGCCGACGCGTTCACCCTCTGCGACGCCTACCACTGCTCGTTCATCGGCTCGACCGACCCCAACCGCTACTACCTGTGGAGCGGTTGCACCGGCAACGACGGCGCCGGCGGCGGGCCCGAGCTGGGCAACGACGAGCGCGGATACGGCTGGACGACCTACCCGGAGCGGCTTGAGGAGGCCGGGGTTTCGTGGAAGGTGTACCAGGACATCGGCGACGGGCTCGACGCCGCCGGGTCCTGGGGCTGGATCGGCGACGCCTACCGGGGCACCTACGGCGACAACTCACTGCTGTACTTCAACAGTTACCGCGACGCCCAGCCCGGCGACGCACTGTACGACAAGGCCCGCACCGGCAGCGACCTGAAGAGCGGGGGCGGCCTGCTGGACGACCTCAAGGCCGACATCGCGGCCGGGACGCTTCCCTCGGTGTCCTGGATCGTGGCGCCCGAGGCGTACAGCGAACACCCCAACTGGCCCGCGAACTACGGCGCCTGGTACATCGCACAGGTGCTGGACGCGCTCACCGCGGACTCGGAGGTCTGGGGGCGCACCGCCCTGTTCATCACGTACGACGAGAACGACGGGTTCTTCGACCACGTCGTGCCGCCGTACGTCCCGTCCGGGCCCGCGCAGGGGCTGTCCACCGTGGACACCGCCGCCGACTACTTCCCGGGCGACCCGCGGTACGCGGCGGGTCCCTACGGGCTCGGCCAGCGGGTGCCGATGACCGTGGTGTCGCCCTGGAGCACCGGCGGCTACGCCTGCTCGGAGGTCTTCGACCACACCTCCGTCATCCGGTTCATGGAGCGCCGTTTCGGGGTGCGCGAGCCGAACATCTCGCCCTGGCGGCGGGCCGTCTGCGGCGACCTCACCTCCGCCTTCGACTTCGGCCGCACGGACCCCGCCGCGCCCGGACTGCCGTCCACCGCCGCCTACGAGCCCCCGGACCGCGACCGGCATCCCGACTACCGGCCCGTGCCGCCCGCCACCGGAGCGGTGCCGCGGCAGGAGCCCGGCTCACGGCCCACCCGCCCGCTGCCCTACGCGCCGCTGGTGGACGGCACCGCCGACCCGGCCGCAGGCACCTTCCGGCTCACCTTCGGCGGCGGGCCGGCGGCCGGCGCGCACTTCCTCGTGACGTCCGGCAACCGCACAGACGGCCCCTGGACCTACACCACGCACGCGGGCGCCTCGGTCGCCGACACCTGGAACACCGTGTACTCCCAGGGCGTCACCGACCTCACCGTGCACGGCCCGAACGGCTTCCTGCGCTCCTTCCGCAACCCCGGCAAGGCCGCGGGCCCCGAGGTGACGGCCCGTCATGACACCGCGACGGGCAACCTCGAACTCACCCTCACCCACTCCGGCACCGGCTCCGTCCGGCTGACCCTGCGCAGCGCCGCCGCCTACGGGGGAGAGGTACGGACGGTCACCGTGCGTCCGGGGCAGACCGTCCGGCGGACGCTCGACCTGCGCCGCAGCAAGCGCTGGTACGACGTCACCGTCACGGGCGACGCGGACGACACCTTCCTGCGGCGCTTCGCCGGGCACGTCGAGACGGGCGAGCCCGGGGCGAGCGACCCGGGGCTGCGGACGGGCTGAGACCCCGCGCGGACCGGCCGGGGACGGCGACCGGCGCGCCCCGAGCGACCGGAGCTACCGTCCAAGGTTTGGAATTGATCGTGAATGACCATCCTGTCGCACATAAAATCCTTATAGTGAGCGAGTGTTGACCGCGTGATCTTGACGCGTGCCGTCGTTCGCCACAGGAGTCAGGATTCATGACGCGCCCCTCCCCGGCCGAGTCCGCGCCGGTGTCCCCGGACGCCCCTTCCGGCTGCCCGGCGCACGCCGGCGCCGTGCCGCTCTGGGGGCCCGGCTTCCAGGCCGAGCCGCAGAGCGTCTACCGCGCGATGCGCCGCGAGTACGGGCCGGTCGTCCCCGTCGAACTGCTCGGCGGCTTCCCGGCCTGGCTGGTCATCGGCTACCGGGAGCTCCACCGGGTCACCACCGACGGCGAGCTGTTCCCGCGCGACGTCGGCCTGTGGAACCAGTGGCCGAACGTCCCCGACGACTGGCCCCTGCTGCCGATGGTCGGGCGGCCCATGCCGTCCATCTACTTCAGCGCGGGCCAGGAGCACCTGCGGCACGCCCGCATGGTCACCCCCGCCCTCGAAGGCGCCGACCCGTTCCGCATCCGGGCGCACTGCGAGCAGCTGGCCGACCGGCTGATCGACGCGATGTGCTCCCGGGGCACCGCCGACCTCGTCGCTGAATTCTGCGAACCGCTGCCCGTGCTCGTCCTCGCCCGGCTCGTCGGCTTCCCCGACGGGGAGGGCGCCGACATCGCACGCGTACTGAAGGACCTCGCGGACGGCGGTCCCGAGGCGCAGAGCGCCCACCAGCGGTTCGGCGAGCACATGGCCCGGCTGCTCGCCTCGAAGCGGGCCGAGCCGGGGGACGACGTGACCTCCCGGATGCTCGACTACCCCGAGGAGTTCACGGACGAGGAGTACACCCTCGACCTGATGGCCATCACGGCCGCCGGACACCTCCCGACCGCCGACTGGATCAGCAACTCGGTCCGGCTGATGCTCACCGAGGACGAGTTCGCCGACTCCATGGCCGGCGGCCGGCGCAGCATCGGCGAGGCCATGAACGAGGTGCTGTGGGAGGACACCCCCACCCAGATCCTGGCCGGCCGCTGGGCCGCCCGCGACACCCAGCTGGGCGGGCAGCGCGTCAAGGCCGGCGACATGCTGCTCCTCGGGCTCGGCGCCGCCAACACCGACCCGCTGATCCGCCAGGGCGTCTCCGGCGGACCGGGCCCCGCCCAGGGAGGCAACGGCGCGCACCTCGCCTTCAGCCACGGTGAGTACCGGTGCCCGTTCCCCGCCCAGGAGATCGCAGAGATCATCGCCAGGACCGGCATCGAGGTGCTGCTCGACCGGCTGCCCGACCTCCGGCTCGACGTCGCCGTCGAGGACCTGGTCCGTCGGCCCTCCCCCTTCCTGCGCGGCAACACCACGCTCCCCGTCCGGTTCACCCCCGTACGCACGACAGGAGAATTCTCGTGACCTGCCCCCATGCCGCCCAGGCCGCGGCCGATCCGGGTGCCACCGTCGTCATCGACCCCATGGTCCGGGACCTCGACGGCGAGACCGCGCGGCTGCGCGACGCCGGACCGCTGGCCCGCATCGAACTCCTCGGTGTGCCCGCGTGGACCCTCACCCGGCACGCGGACGCCCGGCGGCTCCTGGTCGACCCGCGCCTGGTCAAGGACATCAACGCCTGGGGGCTCTGGCAGAGCGGCGAGGTGACCCACGCCTGGCCGCTCATCGGCATGATCGACGCCGGACGGTCCATGTTCACCGTCGACGGCGCGGAGCACCGCAGGCTGCGCACCAAGACCTCCCAGGCGCTCACACCCCGCCGCCTGGAGGCGATACGCCCCGACATCGAGAAGTTCACCGCCGAGCTGCTGGACGCGCTGGCGGAGGGCGGCCGGGACGGGGCCGTCGTGGACCTCAAGTCGGTGTTCGCCCAGCCGCTGCCCATGCGGGTCGTCGGCATGCTGATGGGGGTCGACCCGGCGGAGAACGCCATGCTGACCCGTCAGTACAAGAAGTTCTTCTCCATGCTGACCCCGCAGGACGAACGGCTCGCGCTCCTCGCAGACCTGGACGTCTTCTACGCCGGACTCGTACGCGAGAAGACCGCGCACCCCACCGACGACCTGACCTCCGCGCTGATCCTGGCCGAGGAAGGCGGTGAGCCGCTGACCGAGGAGGAGGTCATCGGCAACCTCAAGGCCATGGTCGCCGCCGGCCACGAGACCACGATCGGGCTCATCCTCAACGCGGTACGCGCCCTGCTCGCCCACCCCGACCAGCTGCGGATGGTCCTCGACGGCGAGGTCTCCTGGGACACCGTGATCGAGGAGACCCTGCGCTTCGACACCCCGACCACCCATCTGCTGATGCGGTTCGCCACCGAGGACATCGAGGTCGGCGACTCCGTCGTCGCCAAGGGCGAGGGCGTGGTGATCTCGTACCGGGTGATCGGCCGCGACCCCGAGCAGCACGGCCCGGACGCCGACGCCTTCGACATCACGCGCTCCACCCCGATCCGGCACATGACCTTCGGGCACGGCCCGCACATCTGCCCCGGCGCGGCGCTCTCCCGGGTCGAGGCGGGCATCGCCCTGCCGGCGCTCTTCGCGCGCTTCCCGGACCTGCGGCTCGCGATCCCCGACGCCGAGCTGCGCAACCTCCCGGTGATGACGCAGAACGACATGGAGTCCTTCCCGGTCCTCCTCGGCGGCTGATCCGGTGTGACGGGGAGGCGGCCGGCGGGCATATCGTTGCGGTAGCCGGAAGCCTCCCCGTGTGTCGAAGCGCTTCGACAGTGGTCTGGACATGCCGTCACGGCAGGGCTAGGCTCGCGCTGTCTCTCCACGTCACGGCTGGAGAGAGCGGAGTCGAAGCGCTTCGCCACATCCGACCGTGAGGGAGAGCCGTGGTCACCCTGGCCGAGGTCGCACAGCACGCCGGAGTCTCCGCGAGCACGGTGAGCTACGTCCTCAGCGGGAAGCGGTCCATCTCCGTCGCCACCCGTGAACGCGTCGAGCGGAGCATCCAGCAGCTCGGCTACCACCCCAACGCCGGGGCCCGGGCGCTCGCCAGCAGCCGGTCGAACATCATCGCGCTGATGGTGCCGCTGCGCACCGACATGTACGTGCCCGTGATGATGGAGATCGCCATCGCGGTCGCCACCACCGCCCGCACCCACGGCTACGACGTCCTCCTCCTCACCGGCGAGGAGGGGCCCGCGGCGGTGCGCCGGATCGCCGGCAGCTCGCTGGCCGACGCGATGATCCTGATGGACGTCGAACTGCACGACGAGCGCCTTCCGTTGCTGCGCGAGACCGACCGGGCCGCCGTCCTCATCGGACTGCCCGCCGACACCGCAGGACTGACCTGCGTGGACCTCGACTTCGAGGCGACCGGGGCGCTCTGCGTGGAGCATCTGGCCGGTCTCGGCCACCGCGAGATCGCCGTCATCGGCGAGGCCGCCGCGGTCTACGAGCGGCACACCGGCTTCGCCGAGCGGACCGTCGACGGTGTACGCGCCAAGGCGCGGGAGACCGGTGCGCGCGTCCTGCACCGTCCCTGCGAGGGCGGCTACGCGGCGATGGCCCAGACCCTGTCCCGGATATTCGACGAGCGCCCCGGCACCACCGGCTTCATCGTGCAGAACGAGGCGGCGGTGGAACCGCTGCTCAACCTGCTGCGCCAGCAGGGCAGGGCCGTCCCCGAGGACGTGTCGGTGGTGGCGATCTGCCCCGAGCAGGTGGCCACCCAGGCATCGGTGCGGCTGACCTCCGTCGCCATACCGGCGCAGGAGATGGGCCGCCGCTCCGTCGAGCACGTCGTCGCCAAGCTGTCCGGCCGGGACGCCGGCGAAGTCGAGCTGCTGGCACCGGAACTGACGGTACGTGAGAGCACCGGGCCCGCTCCCCGGTGACCGCGTGAGCCGGCCCCCGCGCGGGGGCCGGCTCCTCAGGTGCGCGGGTCAGCTCGCGGAGACGCCGAATCCGTTCGTACGGAAGTCGAGCCCGCCGGCCGACGAGGTGATCTCGTAGCCGAACTGGACGTCGCCGATGGTCTCATTGCCCCACCAGCCCTTGGTGTCCTTGATCCACTTCAGGATCGGCAGGATGTCCACCGTCCCCGAGGTGGAGTCCGAGGTGCGCAGGAACGAGAAGACCTGGTTGGACCCGTTGTCGCCCTTGTACACGGTCCAGGTGTGCCCGCCCAGCGTCAGATTGCCCTGCGGGGTGCCCAACGGCCCCACGGCGCCGTGGTGGTTGACCCAGAGCATGACCTCGTAGTCGTAGTCGCTGTCCCAGATGTCGTACGAGGTGTTGTACGCGCCGGACGACGGGACGGTGACGTTGTACGTGCTGGTGAGCGACGACAGCGAGCCGATCGGCTTGTTCACCACCTTCTTGGCGTTCGGGTACGACTTGATGCCGCCGGTGTCCGGGTGGTCCGCCCAGACGCCCCAGTCCGAGGAGGAGTTGACCCAGATCGACTGGGCGCCCGCGCCGGAGCCCCAGATGTTGTTGTAGAGGGTGTAGTTGTCGGAGGTGGTGTACGTGCCCCACTGGTCCGACGAGGACCAGACGGCCGCCTGGGCCGGGGCGGAGGCGAAGCCGACGAGGGCCGCCAGGGCCACCGCCGGGGTCAGGGCGATCCTGCTGAGGGTGCGTCGTGCCATGGTCGTCCTTCCATGGTGGGTGGGGGGAGTGCTACCGCGCCCGGAGTTCCAGGACGCGGTCCACGCCGGCCGTCAGCTCCAGAGGAGCCGAGGGGGAGCCGGCGGAGGCTTCGGTACGGGTGTGGGCCTCGCCCGTACGGATGTCGACCCGGGCGTCACGCGTCGGGCGCAGCACCGCCGTCGCGGTGCCGTCCGCCGACCAGCGCAGGTCCACGGACGCGCCGAACCGCGTAAGCACACCGCGCAGTTCACCGCCCGGGCAGCCCGCTGGCGGAGCGGGCAGCAGGACCAGCCGGTGCGGGGTCGACTGCACCAGCGACTCGATCACGGCCGCGGGCAGCGCGTGCGCCGCGTCCGCGTTGTACACATCGCGGCCCGGGTAGTGGGCGCTCATCAGCGAGTCGTGGAAGAAGTCGCCCGCGAGCACCGACCGGACCGCCGCCGAGGCCCGGGCCCCGTCGCGCAGCCGGGCCGCGATCAGCGTGTGGTGCAGATGGCCGTGCGCCGAGTCGTTCTCCGCGCCCCGCAGTTCGAGCGCCCGGTGCGCGGCGGCGGCCAGCTCCGGCGTGTCGTACGGATTGACCGCGTCCAGTGGCCACACCGGGTACAGGTGGCTGAGATGGCGGTGGTCGTATGTCTCCGCCAGCCCCGGCCACGCCCACTCGGCGAGCGCGCCGTCCTCGTTCACCCGGTAGTCGGCGAGCCGGTCCGCCAGCGCCCGGCGGCGCCCGGCGACCAGGGTATCGGGGCAGCGGTCGGCCGACGCGGTGAGCGCGTGCCGGGCCGCCGCCAGGTCCATCGTCGCGTCGACCGTGCCCCAGCTCGCGTTGGCCGGACGGTTCTCCGGTGAGTACGAGGGCACCACGGCCACTCGCCCGTCCGGGCCGGTCCGGGTCAGGAAGTCCTCGTAGAACAGGGCCGTTTCATGCAGGGCGGCGGTCAGCCGGGGGTCCTCGGTCCCCGTCGTCTCCGCGTGCTCGATCAGCGGCTCCAGGAGCCAGTCCGCGCCCGCCGTCCACAGATGCAGCGGGTAGGCGCGCTGGTAGTGCCGGGTGTGCCCGGACTCGCCGTCCGTGTGCGACGGGGCCACGATCCCGCGCGCCCCGAAGATGGCCCGCGCGTTGTCCCGCCAGTCCGCGAGCTGCCCGTACACCAGCGCCGCATGGGCCTCGGACACCTCCGGCAGTGCCGCCGCCGCGGCCGAGGCGACCTGGAGATTCAGATTGGCGTTCGTCGTGAACGCCCCCGACCAGGCGGTGTCCCAGTCGCCCGTCCAGAGCCCGGTCAGCCGGGGCGGCAGGGCCCCGGACGCGGACAGCAGGTGGTAGCGGCCCGCCGCGCACAGCCGCTCAAGCAGCGCCGGGCTGTCCGGTCGACGGAGCAACTCCGAGCCGGGCAGCGTCCGTTCGGCCGGGTCCGCGTCCAGGGTGAGCGCCGCCCGCTCGAAGGCGGGCCGGTGCAGCGCCACATGCCGGGCCAGCAGCGCGGCATACCCGTCACCCGGCAGCGCGGCGCACTCCGCCGCCAGGTCCAGGTGTCCGGTGTGCCGGCGCACCCGGGTCAGCAGCAACAGGCTCCGCGCGCCCTCGACGCGGACACCCTCGCCCGCCACCGACACCCGGCCGCCCTCCGTGCGGAGCACCGTCGCACCGGTGTACGCGAGCTCGCTGTCCGGGTAGCCCGCGCGCAGCGACAGCCGGGCCCCGTCCGGGGTGAGCACGGTGCTCCGGCCGACGGCCAGCCGGGGCGGGGCGCCCGGCAGACCGTGGTCGAGCGTCACGTCCACGGCGAGCCCCGGCCCGGTGACGTACTGGACGATCACATCGTCGGCGCGCGAGACGAAGACCCGGCTGCGCCACGACTCGCAGCCGGCGGTGATCTCACCGGTGGCGAAGTCGACCGCCCGGCGGTAGCCCGCGGCCGGGTCGGCGGCGTTCCCGGGCACCGGCCGGACGCGGGTTTGGAAGGCCGGGTGGAAGGGCTGCACCCACACCAGCGGCCGGCCCGCGCCGAAGTGCTCCGCCGCCCCGGTGTCCCCGGCGAGCAGCGCGCTCTGGACCCGGCCCAGCCGGTCCGCCAGCTCCGGCGGCCGGACGTGCCGGCTGCCGTTGGGCCGGACCAGGGTGTGGTGGTTGACGATCACGCGGTCGTCGGCCGGGTCGCCGTACACCATGGCGCCGTGCCGGCCGTTGCCGCCGAGGAAGGCGTCCTCCCAGCGGGCGGCGGGGCGCGGCTCCCAGGTGGAGTCGATGTCCGTACGCGCGGTCACGGCGCGGCTCTCCGCAGCACCGCGACGCCGTAGCGGCCGAGCGCGATCCGGTCCGTCACCGCGCGCCCGGTGAGCAGGTCCTCGTACCCGCCGGGCACGGTGACGGTGACCATCTCGCGGCGGTGGTGCAGCAGGAACAGCAGCTCGCCCCGGCGCACCGCCTCCACCCCCTCGGGCAGCCCGGCGAGGACCGGCTCCACCCCGGCCTCCCGGACCACGCCGGACAGCAGGGCCCGCAGCGCCGGGGGCTCGGGGAGCGTCGACACGTACACCGCGCGGCCCCGGCGCAGCACGGCGGGCAGCCCGGCCAGCTCGCCGTCCCGGTAGGCGGCCAGCACCTCGGTGCCCTCGGCCGCCTCCAGCTCCTCGGACCACAGGGTGCCCCGGAAACCGTCGCACTCCACGGTCTCGTCCGCTTCCAGCGGCCACCACTCGTGCAGGGTCGCGATCCCGAACAGCTCCCGCAGCCGGGCGTCCATCCCGCCCGGCCGGATGCGGTCGTCCACGTCCGCGATGCCGCTGAAGAACCCGCACACCAGGCGCCCGCCGCCTCGTACGTACGCCACGAGGTTGCCGACCGCCGTGTCGTCGAGGAGGTAGAGGTGCGGGACGAGGACCGCCTTGTACCGGCTCAGGTCGGCGTCGGGGCGGGCGAAGTCCGTGGGCGTGCCGTTCTCCCACAGCGCCCGGTGCCAGCTCCGGATCACCTCCGGGTAGTCGAGCAGCGCGGACGGGCCGCCCTCCTGGGCGCCCGCCCACCAGGCGTCCCAGTCGTGCAGGACGGCCACCTCGGCGGCCACGCCCGTACCGGACACGGCGGCGCCGATCGCGGCCAGCTCGCCGCCCAGCCGCCGGGTCTCGCGGAAGGCGCGGCCCTGCTCACCGGCGTGGCCGACCATGCCCGAGTGGAACTTCTCCGAGCCCTGCCGGGACTGCCGCCACTGGAAGTAGCAGATCGCGTCGGCGCCGCGCGCCACCGACTGGAGCGACCAGAGCCGGTTCAGCCCCTCCGGCTTCGGGTGGTTGACGCCCCGCCAGTTCACCGCGCCCGCCGCCTGCTCCATCAGCATCCACGGGCCGTCCGCCTGCGAGCGCGTCATGTCGGCGAGCATCGCGTTGTACTGCCCGCCCCACGGGTCGCGCGGGTCCGGGTAGACGTCGACCGAGACGATGTCCTCCTCGGCCGACCAGGCCCAGGCGTCCTGGCCCGACCACAGCGGCATGAAGTTGGTGGTCACCGGGATGTGCGGGGTGTGCCGGGCGACGATGTCGCGTTCGGCGGTGAAGCACTCCATCAGCGCGTCGGACGTGAAACGTCTGAAGTCCAGCACCTGGGTGGGGTTTCTCATGTACTGCGCCTTGCGCGGCGGCAGGATCTCCGTCCACGCGTCGTACCGCTGGCTCCAGAAGGCCGTACCCCACGCCTCGTTGAGGGCGTCGAGCGTTCCGTACCGGGCACGCAGCCAGCGGCGGAAGTGGCCCGCCGTCTCGTCGCACCAGCAGTGCGTGCAGTACTCGTTGTTGATGTGCCACACGGTGAGCGCCGGATGCTCCGCGTACCGCGCGGCCAGGTCCTCGGTGAGCGCGGCGGCGTAACGGCGGTAGACCGGTGAGCTGGCGCAGAACTGCTGGCGAGAGCCGTACCAGACGATGGACCCGTCCTCCGCGCGCGGCAGCGTCTCCGGGTGCCGGGCCCCCATCCAGGGTGGCGGGGACGCGGTCGGGGTGGCGAGCACGACGCCGATGCCATGGGCGTGCATCAGGTCCATCAGCCGGTCCAGCCAGTCGAACTCCCTCGCCCCGGGGCGGGGTTCGATCTTCGCCCAGGAGAAGACGCCGAGGGTGACGGAGTTGACGCCGGCCTCCTTCATCAGCCGGACGTCGTCCTCCCACACCTCCTCGGGCCACTGCTCGGGGTTGTAGTCGCCTCCGAAGAGGATGCGGCCACGGGCCGCGTCGCGCAGGGACGGCATGGCGTCTCCGGTTCTCCTGGGTGGGGGTTCAGGGGGGTGTCTTGCCGATCAGGGCCGGGTCCACGACGCTGATCGACAAGACACCCCCCAGGGGTGCGGGGCCGGTCAGCCCTTCACGGCGCCGGTGAGCATGCCCTTCTGGAAATGCTTCTGGACGAACGGGGACAGCACCGCGACCGGGATCAGCGCGAGGATCATCACCGCCATCTGCACCGCGAGGCTGTTGATCTGGCCGCTGCTGACGGCCGCGCCCATCGCGCCCGGCGGTACCTGGTGCTGGAGGACCAGCTGACGCAGGATCATCTGCAAGGGGTATTTGTCGCTGTCCTGGATGTAGAGCATCGCGTTGAACCACTGGCTCCAGTAGCCGACCGCGTAGAACAGCGAGATCACCGCGATCACCGCACGTGACAGCGGCATGATGATCTGTAGCAGGATGCGCCACTCACCGGCCCCGTCGATGCGGGCCGCGTCGATGAGTTCGGGCGCGGTGTCCATGAAGAAGCCGCGCAGCACCAGCACGTTGAACACGCTGATCGCGCTCGGCAGGATCATCGACCAGTAGCTGTCGCTCAGCCCGATCCCGGTGACCAGCAGATACGTCGGGATGAGGCCGGCGCCGAAGAACATGGTCGCCATCAGCGTCATCAGCAGCGGGCGGTGCGCGTACGAGTCGCGGCGGCTGAGCCCGTACGCGCAGAGGATCGAGACCGCCATGCTGACGGCCGTACCGACGACGGTCAGACCGACGCTGACGGCCGCCGCGCGGGTCACCGCGCCCCCGCTCAGCAGCTCCTTGTACGCGACGAAGGTGATGTGCTTCGGCCAGACGACCAGGCCGCCCGCGTCGTTGATGGTCCTGGTGTCGGAGAGGCTGGTCACCAGCACCACCCAGATGGGGACGATGATGACCGCGCAGATCGCGACGAGCCCGAAGCCCTTGAAGGCCAGCCCGGCCTTCGTCGGCTCCTCCTCCCACACCGGGCGCGGTTCGATGCGCAGGGCGCGCTGGAGGCATGTCTCGGTGTGGGGCGCCGGCTCCGCCCGCTGGTCCAGGAGAGTTGTCATTTCTTGGAGTACACCCCCTGCTCGCCCAGCATGTGGGCGACCTTGTTGGCACCCAGCACCATGGCGACGCTGAACAGCCCCTTGAAGATGCCGGCGGCGGCCGCGTAGCCGAAGTCGCCGGTCTTGATGCCC
The DNA here is from genome assembly GCF_045161735.1 of Streptomyces sp. NBC_00726. NCBI lineage: Bacteria > Bacillati > Actinomycetota > Actinomycetes > Kitasatosporales > Streptomycetaceae > Streptomyces > Streptomyces sp. NBC_00726. The sequence goes on from NZ_CP108983.1 coordinate 6,003,520, forward strand.
GTCCACCAGATGTAGGTGTCCAGGATTTCCGAGGCCCCCGCGCCCACCTGGTCGCGCTGGAGCAGGATCTGTTCGAAGTCGAGGTTGAGCGCGCTGCCCACCCGCAGCACGAGCAGCAGCGCGATGACCGGGCGCAGCGCGGGCAGCGTGACGTGCCACATGCGGCGCCAGCGGCCGGCCCCGTCGACGGCGGCGGCCTCGTACAGATCGGTGTTGACGGCGGCGAGCGCGGCCAGGAAGACGATGACGCCCCAGCCGGCGTCCTTCCACACGGCCTGTGCGCTGACCAGGAACTTGAAGAAGCCCGGATCGGTCATCAGGTCGAAGCCCTCGTGGCCGTGCTCGCGCAGCCACTGGGCGACCAGTCCGGCGCCGCCGAACATCTGCTGGAAGACGGTGACGACGAGCACCCAGGAGAAGAAGTGCGGCAGATAGACGACCGCCTGCACCCAGGCCCGGACCCGGGTGCTCATGATCGTGTTGAGCAGCAGCGCGATGGCGATCGGGATCGGGAAGAACAGGACCAGCTGGGTCACGAAGATGACCAGCGTGTTCACGAGGACTTCCCAGAAGCGGTAGTCCTCGAAGATCCGGGTGAAGTTGTCGAACCCGACGAACGGGCTGCCCGTGATGCCCAGGTCGTACACGTCGTAGTCCTGGAAGGCCACGATGTTCCCGAGCAGTGGGATGTAGTTGAAGATCAGCAGCAGCGCGATGGCCGGCATCGTCATCAGGATCAGCGTGCGGTCGCGCCGCAGCCGCTGCCGCCAGGTGATCCCGTCCCGTTCCCGCCGGGGCCCGCCCCCGGCCCGCGTCCTGCCCGCGCTCCTCGTCTCCCCGTCGTCGCCGTCCCCGGCGCCGCTCCCGCCGCCCGGGACGCCCGCCCCGCCGGCGGGGCGGTCCGGGGCGGCCGCGACCGTGGCCCGTGCCTTCACCCTGTGCTCCCCATGTCGTGCTCGTGACCCCGGCCGCCGGGCTGTGCGTGCCCGGCGGCCCTACCTCTCGTACGTACGCGTCAGTTGCCGGAGCCGTTCTTGTCGAGGATGTCCTGGTACCAGTCGCGCAGCTTGTCGCCGCCGCTCTTCTTCCAGGTGTTCACCGCGTCCTCGACGTCGGCGACCTTCTTGCGCCCCCGGCGGATGTCCTTCTGGAGGTCGTCGAAGGGGGTGTACAGGGAGGCGTAACGCTGCGGCTCGACCACCTGCATGCCGAAGAAGAGGGGCTTCTTGATGTGCGGCGCCTGGCGTGCCATCCAGCCCGCGTAGTCCCTGGCCAGCTGCGGCTGGTCCGGGTAGGCGATGGAGGTGGGCGGCGAGGCCACGAACAGGAAGGTGGAGGGCTGCGCCTCCTCGACGCCCTGCGGGGTGTACGTCGGGGTGCCGTCCTTGATCGTGTAATGGGTGCCCTTCACCCCGTAGTTGGTGAGCATGAACTCCTCGGTGCCGAACGGCGCGGCCGCGTAGTCGGCGATCGCCAGGAACTCCTGGATCCTGTCCTTGGAGAGGTTCTTGCTGAGGAAGGTGAAGATGCCCGCCGGGTCGTCCTGCCACAGGACCGGCTCGCCGCCGTCGTGGTGGAAGAAGTCCAGCGCCTGCATGTCGAACTTCGGGTTGGCGGCGGCCTGTTCGGTGACCATGCCCTTCCAGCCGCCGGTACCGTCGTTGTACATGACGACGTGTCCGCTGGTGAAGCGGATCTTCGCGTCGGCGTCCTTGTTGGCCTCGGCGTCCGGGTGGACGTACCCGCCGTCGTGGAGCTTACGGGCGAAGGCCAGCGCCTCCCGGTACTCCTGCGTCTCGATCTTGTGGACCAGCTTGCCGTTCTCCAGCTGCCAGTAGTGCGGCGCGTCCGGGAGCAGCCCGAATATCTTCTGGATGCAGGTCCACAGGTCGTCGAAGGCCCACACCTTCTTCCTCGGGGCGGTGTACTCCTTGCCGAAGGACAGCAGGTCGTCGGCGCTCGCCGGGACGGCGCCGGAGCCGGTCAGGTCCTTGCGGTAGAAGATCGCGTTGCCGATGACCGGCGTCGGCATGGGCAGTCCGCGCAGCTTGCCGCCGAAGACCGAGTACTGCCAGGCCCCGGTGGGGATGTTGGCCAGGTTGGGGTACTTCTTGACGGCGTCACCCGCGAGATACGGGGAGAGGTCGGCGAACTTCGCGGTGATGGCGTTGCGGATCTGCCCCTGCATGTTCCAGCCGGGGATCGTCATGACGTCCGGGATGTCCGAGCCGGCGAGGACCGCGCCGATCTTGTCCTGGTACGTGTTGCCGTCCTGCGGGTCGAAGTTCAGCGTCGCCCCGACCGCCTTGTTCACGGCCGTGTAGTACGGGTTGTTCTTCTTCGGGACCGTGCCCCACAACGGGGTCATCACCCGGAACTCCGAGCCCTTGCCCGGCACCGACTTGACCGACACCACCAGCGGGTCGGGGAGCTTGGTGAAGCCCGGGCTGGAACCGTTGACGCCGGGGACGTCCGGCTCGACCAGATTCAGCGGCGCATAGCTCGGCACGACCTTCTTCAGGGCCTTGCCCGTGGTCGTGCCCTCCTTGCTTCCGGCGCCGGAGCCGGACCCGCCGCACGCGGCGAGCAGCGGCACCCCGCCGGCCACGGCGACGGCCGCCACCGCGCCCGTGGCGAGGAAGCTTCTCCGGCTCGGGGCGGAGGCGGAGGGGGAGGAATGTGGCGTCATTGCGTCAACCCTTCGAGGCGCACCAGGTGCGGCGGTTCAACGGGGAGGCGTCCTACGGTGTCGCCGTCCCGGGGGATCAGGGGCGAGGGAGCCCCTTCGCAAGTCGGTCGAAGCTCTGTCGAAGCGCTTCGATGTTGCAGCGAGGTTAAGTGAAGGGTCCCGGCCGCACAAGAGTCCGTTTACAGATTCCTCCGACCTGTTTTCCCGCCTCCCCTGGTGCAACGAGGGCGTGCAGGCGGCGGAGACCGGGGGCGGCCCCTTGACATGCGCGGGGTCGTCCGTCGAGCATCGAAGCGCTTCGAAAGATCGTCCGAGGCTGCTCCGTGGCCCGCACGACGCGCCGGCACCGCCATACCTCCCACCTTTGACGAAGGACCCGCACGTGACGGAACAACCGCAGCCCTTCCGCGACCCGCGACTGCCCTTCGCGGAGCGCGTCGACGACCTGCTCCGGCGGCTGACCCCCGACGAGCGCGTCGCGATGCTGCACCAGTTCGCCCCGGCGGTCGACCGGCTCGGGCTCGCCGCCTTCCGCACCGGCCAGGAGGCCCTGCACGGCGTCGCCTGGATGGGGCAGGCCACGGTCTTCCCGCAGGCCGTCGGGCTCGGCGCCACCTGGAACGACGACCTGGTCCGCCGCGTCGGCGAGGCCGTCGGCGACGAGGTCCGCACCAAGCGCGCCCACGACGACCGGGTCGGGCTCAACGTCTGGGCCCCCACCGTCAACCTGCTGCGCCACCCGCTCTGGGGGCGCGGCGAGGAGGGGTACTCCGAGGACGCCGGGCTCACCTCCGCCATCGCCGTCGCGTACACCCGGGGCCTGCGCGGCGACCACCCGCACTACTGGCGCACCGCCCCCGTCCTCAAGCACTGGCTCGCCCACAACAACGAGACCGACCGCGACACCTCGTCCTCCTCGGTCCGCCCGAGGGTGCTGCACGAATACGACCTCCGGGCCTTCCGCGACGCCGTCCGCGCCGGCGCGGTGGCCGGGGTGATGCCCGCGTACAACCTGGTCAACGGCCGCCCCAACCATGTGTCGCCGCTGCTCTCCCGGCATCTGCGCACCTGGACCGAACAGCCCCTGGCCGTCTGCTCCGACGCCGGAGCGCCCACCAACCTGGTCGACTCCGAGCACTACTTCGACACCCACGAGGAGGCGACCGCCGCCGCCCTGCGCGCCGGCGTCGACAGCTTCACCGACCACGGCCAGGACTCCTCCGTCATGACCGCCCGCATCCAGGGCGCCCTGAAGCGCGGCCTGCTGGACGAGCAGGACATCGACACCGCCGTCCGCCGCCTGCTCCATATGCGCTTCGCCCTCGGCGAGTTCGACCCCGGGCTGGACCCGTACGCGGACACCGGCGCACTCGACACCGAGGAGCACCGGGCGCTCGCCCGGGAGGCCGCCGAGCAGGCCGTCGTGCTCCTCAAGAACGACGGGCTGCTGCCGCTCGCCCCGGACGCCGGCCGGACCGTCGCCGTCGTCGGGCTCCTCGCGGACGCCTGCAAGCTCGACTGGTACAGCGGCACCCTGATCCACCGCGCCACCCCGCTCGACGGACTCCGCGAACGCTTCGGCGCCGACCGGGTGATCCACGCCGAGGGCGCCGACCTGGTCCGCGTCAAGTGCGCGGACGGCTGGCTGCACATCCCCGAGGCGGACCCGGCCGGTGACGCGGCGCGGGGCGCGGAGGGCGCGCTCGACCCGGCACTGCTCGCGGGCCGCACCGACCTGCCCCCGCTGACCTGCGCCGACACCCCGTCCGAGCTGGCGCTCGTGGACTGGGGCGGCGGTGTGATCACCCTGCGGGAGCCGGCCGGCCGCTATCTCTCGGTCGCCGAGGACGGCTTCGTACGCGCCTCCGCGGACGAGCCGGGCGGCTGGATCGTCCAGGAGACCTTCCGGCGGGAGGCGGTGGAAGGTCATGCCGGCGGTCACCGCCTTCTGCACATCGGAACGGGTGGGTATGTCTCAGTCGCCGCCGACGGCGTAAAGGTTGCCGCCCCGGACGAGAAAAATTCCGCGGCCGCCGCCACCGTCTTCGAGACCGAGATCACCGAGCGCGGCGAGGACGCCGTCGCCCGCGCCGCCGCTGCCGCCGACACCGTGATCGTGGTCGTCGGCAACGACCCGCACATCAACGGCCGCGAGACCGAGGACCGGGCAACCCTCGACCTGCCCGCCCAGCAGGAACGCCTCTGGCGCGCCGCCCACGCCGCCAACCCGCGCACCGTCCTGGCGGTCACCTCCGCCTACCCGTACGCCCTGACCGACGCCGCCGCCACCCTGCCCGCACTGCTGTGGACCGCGCACGGCGGCCAGGCGGCGGGCACCGCGCTGGCCCGCGTCCTCGCCGGCGACGTCTCCCCGGCCGGCCGGCTCCCGCAGACCTGGTACACCTCCGACGCGGAGCTGCCCGGCCTCCTGGACTACGACATCATCGGCTCCCGGCAGACCTACCTGTACTACGAGGGCACCCCGCTGTACCCGTTCGGCCACGGGCTCACCTACAGCGACTTCACGTACAGCGACCTGACCGCCGTACGCGAGGGCGAGCTGCTGCACGTCTCGCTGAACGTCACCAACACCGGCGCCGTCGCCTCCGACGAGGTCGCCCAGCTGTACGCAAGGGCCGTGGCCCCGTCCGTACCCCGGCCGCTGCGCCAGCTCGTGGGGCACCGCAGGCTGCACCTGGCCCCCGGTTCCGCCGAGCGCGTCGCGTTCACCGTGCCGGTCGAGGAGCTGGGCCACTGGGACGTGGCGCACGGCCGCTGGGCCGTCGAGCCCGGCGCGTACGAGCTTCGGGCGGGCGCCTCCAGCACGGACATCCGGGACGTCACGGTCGTCACCGTCGGCGGCGAACCGGCCGGGCCGCGCCCGGTCCTGGTCCGGGGACTGGAGGCGGCCGACTACGACGAGCAGCTGGGCACCGCGATCGTGGACCGGGCGAAGACGGACGGCGACGCGGTCACCACCATCGCCGAGACCAACGAACTCCTGTACCGCCGCTGTGACTTCGGCGCCGGTACGAGCGGCGTCGAGGTGCTGGCCGCCGGTGAGGGGGCCGTCCTGATCACCGCCGACGGCGCCACCGTCACCGTCCCGGTGCCCGCCACGGACGGACCGTACGACCACCGCACCCTCCGCGCCGGTCTGACCGCCTCCGGCACCGGCGACCTGCGCATCTCCCTGCGCGGCACGGTCCGGCTGGCCCGGCTCGGCTTCACCGGGGCCGGCGCGTGAAACGCCGCAGCCTCCCCGTTCCCCCTTCCGATGCCCCCGGCAAGGAGTCCGCATGAAGTTCACCGACGGCTTCTGGCTCATGCGTGAGGGCGTACGCGCCTCCTACGCGACCGAGATCCGCGATCTGCGTGTCAGCGCCGACCGTTTCACCGCGTACGCGGCGGTGAAACGGGTGGCCGCGCGCGGTGACACCCTCAACACCCCGCTCATCACCGTCGACTGCTTCTCCCCGGCCGAGGGGATCATCGGCGTCCGCGCCACGCACCACGCAGGAAAGGCCCGCCGGGGACCGGACTTCGCCTTCCCCGGGCTGGACCCGGCGGGCTCCGGCGCCCGCACCCGGCAGGACGGCGGTGTCACCGAACTCACCAGCGGCCCGCTGACGTTGCGCATGGACGGCGAAGGGCCCTGGGGCCTCTCCTTCCTCGACGCCGAAGGCCGCCGCCTCACCGGAGCCGACGCCAAGGGCACCGCCTTCGCCACCGCTCCTGGCGGCGCCCACCACATGATCGCCCAGCTCACCCTGGACGTCGGCGAGAACATCTACGGGCTCGGCGAGCGCTTCACCCCGTACGTGAAGAACGGCCAGAGCGTCGACATCTGGCAGGCCGACGGCGGCACCAGCAGCGAACTCGCCTACAAGAACATCCCGTTCTACCTCTCCTCGCGCGGCTACGGCGTCTTCGTCAACCACCCCGGCAAGGTCTCCTTCGAGGTCGGCTCGGAGTCGGTCGGGCAGGTGCAGTTCAGCGTCGAGGACCAGTCGCTGGAGTACTACATCGTCGCCGGTCCGACCCCGAAGGAGGTGCTGGCCCGCTACACCGCGCTGACCGGCCGCCCGGCGCTCCCGCCGGCCTGGTCGTTCGGCCTGTGGCTGACGACGTCCTTCTGCACCTCGTACGACGAGGAGACCGTCACCTCGTTCGTGGAGGGGATGGCGGAACGCGACATCCCGCTCTCCGTCTTCCACTTCGACTGCTTCTGGATGCGCGAGTACCAGTGGTCGGACTTCCTCTGGGACCCGGACGTCTTCCCCGACCCGGAGGGCATGCTCGGCCGGCTCAAGGAACGCGGGCTGCGGATCAGCATGTGGATCAACCCGTACATCGCCCAGAAGTCGGCGCTGTTCGCGGAGGGCGCCGAACTCGGCCATCTGGTCCGCCGCCCCAACGGTGACGTCTGGCAGTGGGACCTGTGGCAGCCCGGCATGGCCCTGGTCGACTTCACCAGCCCGGCCGCGCGCGAGTGGTACACCGGCAAGCTGCGGCTGCTGCTCGACCAGGGCGTCGACTGCTTCAAGACGGACTTCGGCGAGCGCGTCCCGACCGATGTCGTCTGGCACGACGGCTCGGACCCCGAGCGGATGCACAACTACTACGCGCAGCTCTACAACAAGACGGTCTTCGAGCTCCTGGAGAAGGAGCGCGGCCACGGCGAGGCGGTCCTCTTCGCCCGGTCCGCCACGGCAGGCGGCCAGCAGTTTCCCGTGCACTGGGGCGGCGACTGCTTCGCCTCGTTCACGGCGATGGCCGAGTCCCTGCGCGGCGGCCTCTCCCTTTCGCTCTCCGGTTTCGGCTTCTGGAGCCATGACATCGGGGGCTTCGAGGGCACCCCGGACCCGGCGGTCTTCAAGCGCTGGCTCGCCTTCGGGCTGCTCTCCTCGCACAGCCGGCTGCACGGCAACGTGTCCTACCGGGTGCCGTGGGAGTTCGGCGAGGAAGCGGTGGACGTCGCCCGCGAGTTCACCCTCCTCAAGCACCGGCTCATGCCGTACCTGTACGGTGCCGCCGCCACCGCCCACCGCACCGGCATCCCCGTGATGCGGCCCATGCTGCTCGAATTCCCGGACGACCCGGCCGCCCGCACCCTGGACCGGCAGTACATGCTCGGCCCCGACCTGCTGGTCGCCCCGGTCTTCACGGAGAGCGGCGAGGTGGAGTACTACGTCCCCGAGGGCACCTGGACCCACCTGCTCACCGGTGAGACGGTCACCGGCCCCGCCTGGCGCCACGAGACCCACGGCTTCGACAGCCTCCCGGTCCTCGTCCGCCCCGGCGCGGTCCTGCCCTGGGGCGGCGACGACCGGCGCCCGGACGGCGACTGGCTCGACGGGCTCACGCTGCGGGTGTTCGGGGAGGGCGACGGTACGGAGGTGACCGTGCCGGACCACACGGGTGCCACGGCCGCCACCTTCCGGGTGGCGCGCGACGGCGACACCCTGACCGTCGCCTCCGAGCGCATCGACCGCCCGTACCGCGTGGTCGCCGAGGCGACGGGGGCGACGGGGGAGGGGAGGGGGACGGTGACGGTACGGGGGGCGTAACCGTTCCTTGAGCCCTTTCGTATTTGCCTAAGGCCCTTAGGTGCGCGCATCATGGCCGTCCCCGGACGAGGAGGCGACCATGGTGCGCGCGGGTCTGACCGCCGAACGCCTGACCAGGGCGGGAGCCGAGCTGGCCGACGAGGCCGGCTTCGACCGGGTGACCGTGTCGGCGCTGGCACGGCGGTTCGACGTCAAGGCGGCGAGCCTCTATTCGCACCTGAAGAACTCCCACGACCTGAAGACCCGGATCGCCCTGCTCGCCCTGGAGGAGATGGCCGACCGGGGCGCCGCCGCCCTCGCGGGCCGGGCCGGCAAGGACGCGCTGAGCGCCTTCGGCGATGTGTACCGGGACTACGCCCGCGAGCACCCCGGCCGTTACGCCGCGGCCCAGATGACGCTGGACCCCGAAACGGCGGCCGCGAGTGCCGCCCCGCGGCACTCGCGGATGACCCGGGCCATCCTGCGCGGCTACGACCTGACCGAGCCGGACCAGACGCATGCCGTACGGCTCCTGGGCAGTGTGTTCCACGGATTCACCACCCTGGAGGCGCAGGGCGGGTTCAGCCACAGCGCCCCCGACTCGCAGGAGTCCTGGTCCCGCACCCTGGACGCGCTGGACGCCCTCCTGCGTAACTGGCCGGCGCCGGGGTCCTCGTGACCGTGACTCGGGGTGGGGTCACCCCAACCCCCGTAACGCCGCCGGACCGGCCCCCGGGGCAGGGGCCGGTCCGGCGGTGGGTGCGCCGTCAGGCGCCCGGCGGCAGGTGGGCCGGGCGGCCCCGGCCCCGCGTCACCGAGTAGCCGAAGACGCCCGCGAGGGCGGCGAGTATGCCGCCGCCGGCCGTCCACAGCCAGCGGCTGGTCCACCAGCCGGATGACCAGCCGTCCTCGGGCTCACCGGCCATGGCGACCGGCTCGGCGGAGGCGTCCGTGCCGTCGTCCGAAGCCTGCTCGGCCGAGGAGATCCCCGGGACCAGCGGCTTCGACAGGCTGCCGTCCACATCGGCGGACCCGCCCTGGTCCTTCGAGTCGACCTCCACCTCGGCGCGCACCGGCAGACCGAGGTCGGCCTGGGCCAGGTCCACGACCGTGAGGCGGACGTAATAGCTGCCCGGCAGCGGGTCGTTGGCCCACGGCTCGGCGTTGGCCCGGACGGTACGCAGCACACAGGTCAGCTCGACCGTGGCGGCGTCGGCCGCGGCGGTGCCGGTCTGCTTGCCGTACATGCACGCCTGGCGGCGGCGCAGCCCGTCGTACACGTCGACCTGCCAGGTCTGCGCCCCGTGCCGGGCGGCGCTCTCGGGCAGCGTGACCTTCGCCGTCACCGTGGCACGCTGCCCGGCGTCGGCCGGGAAGACCCAGTACAGGTAGTCACCGGTCGAGGCCCCGGCGGTGGCGGTCTCGCCCTGCTGGAGCGCCGTGGCGGTACGGAAGGCGGTGCCGGCCTCCGTGGGGCCCGAAGCGTCGCCGGAGGCGCTGGGGCTCGGCGACGCGTCGTCGGCCGCGGCGGCGCCCGCCCCGGACAGCACGGCCAGGCCGGTCAGCAGCGCGCCCGCGAGCACACGTCTCGTACGGGACATCAGCGGGTCCTCCAGACAGCGATACGCCAGCGTGAGATCCAGCCGAAGAGCAGACCCACGATCAATCCGGTCAGGGCGAGCAGGCCCAGCAGCCACCAGCCGTGGCCAAGACCGAACGCGGCGACGTCCGCCGCCTCGTCCGGCGCGTCCACCACGTCGACGGTCAGCTCAAGCGGCATGCCGGGGGCGGTCTTCACCGAGGCCGGGGCCGAGAACGAGTTGCCGACCTGGAGGCACACGGTCTCCGGGGTCTGCTCGTCGTCGTCCTGCTCGGGCTTCGGATAGCGCAGCCCGGACGAGATGGCGTCGGTGCGCCCGGTCCCGGACTCGGAGCCCCGGACGATCTCGCGGCCGTGCGTGGTCACCGCGCGCAGCAGCATCCCGTAGTCGTTGTTGACGGCGCGGTCGGCGAACACGCTGACCGAGGCGCGCAGTTCCTGACCGGGCTTCACCTCGACCTTGTACCAGCGGTGCTCGGCGAACTTCTCGCGGTCGGTGTAGAGGCCCGGCTTCAGCTCGGGCGCGTCCGTGCAGCTGTCGGCGCCCTTCGTGGCGACCGGGGTGACCACGGGCTCGGCCGCCCGGTCCACCAACTGCTTCACACGGCCCGACAGTTCGTCGGTGTGCTGGACGGCCGTGTAGGTGCCGCCGGTCGCCTCGGCGATGCAGGTCAGCTGCTGACGGATCTTCGCGTTGGGCACCAGGCCCAGCGTGTCGATGACCAGGTGGATGCCGCGCGCCGCGATGTCGCGGGCGACCTCGCACGGGTCGAGCGGGCCGCAGGTGTCCTCGCCGTCGCTGATCAGCACGATCCGGCGGGTGGAGTCGCCGCCCTCCAGATCGTCGGCGGCGCCCAGCAGCGCGGGGCCGATCGGGGTCCAGCCGGTGGGGGCGAGCGTGGCCACGGCGGTCTTCGCCTCGGTGCGGTCCAGCGGGCCGACCGGATACAGCTGCTTGGTGTCCTTGCAGCCCACCTTGCGGTCGTCGCCCGGATAGTCGGCGCCGAGGGTGCGGATGCCGAGCTGCACCTGATCCGGCACCGCGTCCAGCACCTCGTTGAACGCCTGCTTCGCCGCGCTCATCCGGGACTGGCCGTCGATGTCGCGGGTCCGCATGGAACCGCTGACGTCGAGGACCAGTTCGACCTTGGGGGAGGCTTGGGTGGGGGTTTCGTCGGCCGATGCGGGCAGCGCCGAGCCGAGCCCGGCGGTCAGGGTGGCGAGCAGGATGCCCACCCCGACCGTCAGCCTTCTTCTTATGATCATCGCCGGATAGTAGTGAACATCAGTTCGCTATCCAAAACGGCTGGTGGCCGCCGTGCCCGCGCACAGCTGCCTTTGACGGCCGGTCAGCCGGTACGGTCCCCGCCGAGCAGCGGCCCGGCCGCCCGTTCCAGTACGGAGCCCACTCGCTCCCACGCCGTCAGATCCCGCTCCACCGCCTCCAGAAGCAGGTCCGCGCCGGTGTCCCAGCCCGCCGCGACTGCCACCGGGTCCGCCCCCGTCGCCGCCGAAGCGGCGAGCGCCGCGGCCCCGAGCGCCACCAGCTCCCCGGCCCCCGGCACGATCACCGGCCGTCCGGACAGCCGGCGTACGGTCTCCACCCACACGCGCCCCTGCGCCCCGCCGCCGATCAGCCGCAGCGGACGGGCCGCCACCTCGGGGTCCGCCGGGTCGAGCCCGCAGGCCCGGGACAGCTCGTCGAGCGCCCGCAGCACGGTCACCACCGCGCCCTCGTAGGCGGCGCCGAGCAGCTGCCGCGGGGTCGTGTCGTGCCGCAGTCCGGTGAGCAGACCGGCCGCCGTCGGCAGGTCCGGGGTGCGCTCGCCGTCCAGGTACGGCAGCAGCACCGCCTCGCCGCCGGGCACGGCGTCATCGCGGTCCAGGCCCAGCAGGGCGGCCACCTTGTCCACGGCGAGCGTGCAGTTGAGGGTGCAGGCCAGCGGCAGATACGTACCGTCCGCCGCCGCGAACCCGGAGAGCGCGGCCGAGGCCGGCCGGGTCCGGGAGGCCGCGAAGACCGTGCCCGAGGTGCCCAGGCTCAGCACCGGGTGGTCCAGCAGCCCGGCGCCGCCCAGGCCCAGCCCGACGGCGGCGCTCATGTTGTCCCCGGTGCCCGCCGCGACGGCGATCCCGGCGGGCAGCCCCAGCGCCTCGGCGGCCGCGTCCGTCAGCGAGCCGACCCGCGCCCCGCCGCTCGGCGCCACCTCGGGGAGCAGCGCCGGGTCGAGGCCGATGAGCGCCAGCAGCTCCGGGTCGTAAGAGCCGGTCGCGGTGGAGTACCAGCAGGTGCCCGAGGCGTCGCCCGGATCGGTGACGGCCCGGCCGGACAGCCGCTCGGTCAGGAAGTCGTGCGGGAGGCGTACGGCGGCGGCCGCCTCGGCGGTCTCCGGCTCGTTCTCCCGCAGCCACTGCCACTTCGACGCGGTCATCGCGGCCACCGGGACCGAACCGGTGCGCGCGGTCCAGGCGTCCGGTCCGCCGAGCGCGGCGGTGAGCGCGGCGGCCTGCGGGGCGGACCGGGTGTCGTTCCACAGCAGGGCCGGGCGCAGCGGACGGCCCCCGGCGTCCAGGACGACCAGGCCGTGCTGCTGGCCGGCGACCGCGATGCCGATCACGTCCGCCGGGGCGGTTCCGGACTCCTTCAGCCCGGCGGCGACCGCGTCGCGCAGGGCCCGCCACCAGACCTCGGGGTCGCTCTCGCGCGCACCGCCCTCGCCGGTGACCACATGCGGGGCGCGGCCGACGGCGAGCAGCCGGCCGGTGGCGGTGTCGGTGAACGCCGCCTTGGTGGACTGGGTGGAGCTGTCCACACCGATGACGACGGTATGCGGCGGCATGGCTGACCTCATTCGCTGATGTATTTGATCGTACGCAAAACAAATTACGTGATCGAGCCCGTCCGGAACAGGCCCGGTTCCGGGTTCGCGGCGATCGCGTGCGGACGTCTCCGCTCCGGGGGCTTTACGTCGCCCGGGGTGCCCGTGCATGATTAGTCATGACAGTGAACAAATTGAGGTTCGGCCGCCCGACCGGCTGCGGACCCAAGGCCCCGAAGGCGGCACCACCATGACGGAACGCTTCGCACCGACCCCCGAGGACAAGTTCACCTTCGGCCTCTGGACCGTGGGCTGGCAGGGCCGCGACCCCTTCGGTGACGCGACGCGCGCCGCGATCGACCCGGTCGAATCCGTCCAGCGCCTCGCCGGGCTGGGCGCGTACGGCGTGACCTTCCACGACGACGACCTGATCCCCTTCGGCTCCTCGGACACCGAGCGCGAGGGCATCGTCAAGCGCTTCCGTCAGGCGCTCGACACGGCCGGTCTCGTCGTTCCCATGGCCACGACGAACCTCTTCACGCACCCCGTCTTCAAGGACGGCGCCTTCACCGCCAACGACCGCGACGTCCGCCGCTACGCCCTGCGCAAGACCATGCGCAACATCGACCTCGCCGTCGAGCTGGGCGCCACCACCTACGTCGCCTGGGGCGGCCGGGAGGGCTCCGAGTCCGGCGCCGCCAAGGACATCCGCAGCGCGCTCGACCGCATGAAGGAAGCCTTCGACCTCCTGGGCGACTACGTCACCGAGCAGGGCTACGACCTGAAGTTCGCCATCGAGCCCAAGCCCAACGAGCCGCGCGGCGACATCCTCCTCCCCACCATCGGCCACGCCCTCGCCTTCATCGAGCGCCTGGAGCGCCCCGAGATGGTCGGCGTCAACCCGGAGGTCGGGCACGAGCAGATGGCCGGGCTGAACTTCCCGCACGGCATCGCCCAGGCCCTGTGGGCGGGCAAGCTCTTCCACATCGACCTCAACGGCCAGTCCGGCATCAAGTACGACCAGGACCTCCGCTTCGGCGCCGGCGACCTGCGCCAGGCGTTCTGGCTGGTCGACCTCCTGGAGAACTCCGACTACGCCGGCCCGCGCCACTTCGACTTCAAGCCGCCGCGCACCGAGGACTACGACGGCGTCTGGGCCTCCGCCGCGGGCTGCATGCGCAACTACCTCATCCTCAAGGAGCGCGCCGCCGCCTTCCGCGCCGACCCGGCCGTCCAGGACGCCCTGCGCGCCTCCCGCCTGGACGAGCTGGCCCGGCGCACCGCCGAGGACGGCGTGGCCGGCCTGCTCGCCGACCGCTCCGCGTTCGAGGACTTCGACGTGGACGCGGCCGCCGAGCGCGGCATGGCCTTCGAGGCCCTGGACCAGCTGGCGATGGACCACCTGCTCGGCGTCCGCTGACCCCACGGGGCAACAGGAGAGGGGGCGGACGCACCGTGCGTCCGCCCCCTCTCCTTTGTTACGTGTCTCAGGTCATCTGTTACGTGTCTCAGGTCATCGCCGGACGCGCGTACGCCACCGGGTCGGCCAGCACATCCGTCATCACCAGCGCCGCCGCACCCCGCGCCGCGTCCCCCGCGACCGACGACGCGCGCAGCCGCCCCCCGCCGGGCGCCCAGAGCCCGGACACCACCCGGCCCGTCAGCTCCTCGTCGGCCGGAGCGGCCAGCCACGGCATCAGGTTCCGGTAGATCCCGCCGAGCACCACCGCGTCCGGGTCCAGCAGATTGACCGCCCCCGACAGCACCCGGCCCAGCATCCGTCCGGCCTCCGCGACCGCGCCGACCGCCCGCTCGTCGCCCGCCCGCACCCGCTTCTCCAGCTCCGCGACCCCGAGCCCGCCGCCCCCGTCGACCCCGGCCGCCCGCAGCAGCGCCGCCTGTCCCGCGTACTGCTCCAGGCAGCCGCGCGAACCGCACCGGCACCGCGGACCGCTCGGGTCCACCACCACATGGCCGATCTCCCCGGCGAAGCCGTGCGCCCCGCGCAGCAGCTCGCCGTCGATGACCAGCGCACCGCCCACGCCGATCTCACCGGTCAGATAGAGGAAGCTGCGGATGCGCTCCAGGCCGCCGAACCACAGCTCGGCCAGGGCCGCCAGATTCGCCTCGTTCTCCGAGCGGACCGGCAGCTCCTGACGACCGGGGTGCTCCGAGGCCAGCGCGGCGGCGAACAGCTCCTCGGCCGGGACCTGGTTCCAGCCCAGGTTCGGCGCCTGGCGCACCGCGCCGCCCGAGACCAGGCCCGGCAGTGCCAGGGCCACACCGACCGGATACAGCTCCTGCTCCCGCGCCGAGTCCAGGGTGCGCGCGGCGATCCGGGCGGCCCGGGCCAGCACCTCGGCGGGCGGGGTGCCCCGGTTGTCCAGATGCTCGGTGAGACGGACCCGGCCGGTCCCGGCCAGGTCGACCACGCACACCGACACGTAGTCGATGTTGACCTCGACCCCGAGCCCGGCCGGCCCGGTGCGCGCCGTCTTGAGCGCGGTCCCGGGGCGGCCGGCCTGCCCGCTGAACGTCTTGCCGGACTCGGTCAGGAACCCGGTTTCGAGCAGCTGCTCGACCAGCGAGGACACGGCGGCCCGGGTCAGCCCCACGCGCGCGGCGACCCCGGCCCGGGTCGCCTCGCCCTCGCCCTCGTCGCGGACGGCCCGCAGCACGAGGCTCAGATTGCTGCGCCGGACGGTGTCCTTGTCGGCCTTGGGCCCCAGCGGTGTGAGGTTGCTCTTCATATCGGTCCTGAGCCTATGCGATTCCGTACGCCAGTACGGTCGTGCAAGGCCGGGGCCACCCGGCCCCGGCCCGCCTCAGGACGCGGACGCCCCACGCTCCTTCAGCATGTCCGCCATGAGCGCGATCTCCGACTTCTGGGCCAGGGCCATGCCCGACGCCAGATTCCGGATCTGCTCGGTCTTCGCCGCCGAGGCCGCCGCCTGGGCCATCTCGGCGCCGGACTCGTGGTGCGCGGTCATCAGCTTCAGGAAGAGGATCTCGGCGTCCCTGCCCTTGGCCGCCCGCAGCTTGTCCAGCTCGGCGTCGGTGGCCATGCCGGGCATCAGCGCACCGTCACCGCGCGGGGTGAAGGTGTGCCCCATCCAGGCCATGGGCGGCCCGGGGGAGCTCTTCGCCCGGCCCCACATCTCCAGCCAGCCGAGCAGCATGCCGCGCTGGTTGGCCTGGGTGTTGATGATGTCGAACGCCAGCCGGCGCACCGCCTCGTCCGAGGTGCGGTCCCGCACGATGAACGCCATCTCGACCGCCTGCTGATGGTGCACCGCCATATCGCGCGCGAACCCCACATCGGCCGAGGACTCGGCCGGCGCGGACACGGAGGCCGCCGCGGGAGCCGACGTCGACGGGCGTACGAAGGTCAGCGCGATCAGCGCGAGCGCCAGCAGCAGCACCGCACCGCCGGCCAGCACCAGGGGCCGCGAGGTGCGCGGGCCGGCCGTCACTTGGCGATCCCGCCGGTGCAGGCGGCGCCCGGCTCCGGGGTCTGCGGGCCCTGCACGTACTTCGTGAAGAACTGCGCGACGCGCGCGTCCGTGGCGCTCTTCACCGTGACCTGCTTCCCCCAGGCGCTGAGCATCAGCGGCGCCTCCTGGTCCTCGACCGGGCTCATCAGCGAGTACGGCGTGCTCGACACCCGCTCGTTCAGCTTCTTGACGTCGGCGGGCTTCGCCTTGCTGGTGTACGTGACCCACACCGCGCCGTGCTCCAGCGAGTGGACGGCGTTCTCCTTCGGTATCGCCTGGGTGTAGACGTCACCGTCGCAGTTCATCCACACCGGGTTGTGGTCGCCGCCGACCGGCGGGTTCATCGGGTAGTCGACCGTCTTCTCCACATGGTTCTGCGTGAGCTTGTCCCAGCTCTTCTCGCCGGTGACGGGCGAGATCTTGGCCTCGGCCTCGGCCTTGTCCTGCTCATCGGCCGCGTTCATCAGATAACCGCCCCCGACGACGAGACCGGCGACCACCAGCACGCCGACGGAGAGCGTGATGACGCGGGAGCGGCGCTCACGGGCCCGCTCCTTACGACGGGCCTCGTCCAGCTTGGCGCGACGGGCGGCGGTGGGGCTGTCGGGCTTGGCGGTGTTCTGCTTGTTGGCGGAAGCCATGACGGGTCCTTGGGTTCAGTGGGGCGCGGGACGGAGTGCGTACGGCAGAGGGGGAGCCGCCGCACCCGGGAACGGGCACGGGGCATCCCCGGCCGTCCTAGGTCCGCTGAACCTGGAGGCGCAGGGGGTCGACCTCGCCGACCGCGTCGTTGGAGGGACCCCGGATGGACCCGCCGCCGGTCAGGGGGCGGTGCGGGAGAAGCGCCACGGCCGCCGAGGGGACCGCCGCCGGGCCCGGCGGGGCGGGCAGCACGACGGGCGGCGAGTGATCCGAGGCGTCGTGGCAGGAATCACCCACGCCCCGGTCGCGCGGGGTGTCGGCCACCACGACCCGGACCACCGTGAGATCGGTCAGCGTCGCGAGGGCCGAGGCGGGGGCGTACTCGGGGGAGGAATGGGGGCGTACGGACTGCGGCGCGCAGCACGAGACGAGCGCGACCAGGACGAACAGCCAGGCGAGCACGACCGGCGCACCGGTGCCGCGCAGCCGCTCCGGTCCCTCGCTCACCCTGTTCATCCCGCACATCGTACGTGGCGCGTTGAAGATTCAAGTAGTGCATGGGAGGAAGGGGTGAAACTGTGGATCCACGGACGGCAGGACCGATTTCGGCCATGGCGAGATAGTGTGCCCCGGTGACCACGCACTCGAACGTATCTGCGGGCTGGTATCCGGATCCGCATGGCGCCCCTCAGCTGCTGCGCTACTGGGACGGTTCCCAGTGGACGGAGCACACCCACGCCGCGGACGGCCAGGCCCCGGCCCAGGCCCCGGCGCAGGTGCCGCAGCAGCCCGCGGCCGTACCCCAGCAAGCTGCCCCGCCGCACCCGCAGCACCCGCAGGGCGGCGCCCCCGGCGGCTCGCTCTTCAGCCAGCAGGTCCTGGTCGTGAACCAGAAGGCCAAGCTGATCGAGCTGACGAACGAGTACAGCGTCTTCGATCAGCACGGCAACACCATCGGCTCGGTCGTCCAGGTCGGCCAGGGCGCCATGCGCAAGGTGCTCCGGTTCCTGACCAGCATCGACCAGTACCTGACCCACCGCCTTGAGATCCGCGACGCGTACGGTCAGCCGCAACTGCTGCTGACCCGCCCCGCGAAGTTCATCAAGTCCCGGGTCGTCGTGGAGCGCCCCGACGGTCAGCCGGTCGGCGAGATCGTCCAGCAGAACGCCATCGGCAAGATCAACTTCGCGATGATGGCCGGCGGGCAGCAGATCGGCGCGATCAAGGCCGAGAACTGGCGCGCCTGGAACTTCGCGATCGTCGACCACAACGATCAGGAGATCGCCCGGATCACCAAGACCTGGGAAGGGCTCGCGAAGACGCTGTTCACGACGGCGGACAACTACGTCCTCCAGATCCACCGCCAGCTGCCCGAGCCGCTGCTGAGCCTCGTGGTGGCGACGGCCCTGACCGTGGACACCGCCCTCAAGCAGGACGCCCGCGGCCTCGGCTGAGCCCGGCCCCGTACGCCCGACCGCCCGCGCCTCTCGTCCGAGGAGCGCGGGCGGTGTCGTGTCCGGGGGCGCTGTGTCCAGGGGGCCGTGTTCGGGGACCAGTTTCGATCCAGGTGTTTTACTTGTGTAATACCTGTTAAAGTAAATGAGTGAGTGATACAACCATCAGGTCCGCCAAGCCCGCCGGGCCCGCCGTCCGCAGACTCCCGCTGACCGGCCCGCTGCGTCTGAACCGGCCGTCCGACCTGTGGTTCAAGCCCGCCACCAGCGTCGTCGTGGCCACCGCGATACCCAACCTGGTGCTACTCGCCCTCGGCCGGCTCGACCTGGTGATGTACACGATGGCCGGCTCGCTCTGCGCGCTGTACGGCCACCACCTCCCGTACGCCCGCCGCGCCGGCACCGTCGCCGGGGTCGTCCTCGGCATGACCGCCGGGCTCGGCGCCGCCCTCGTCGTCGCCTCGCTCACCACGTCCACCGCCGTGCTCATCGCGGTCGGCGCGCTCCTGGCCGCCGGCCAGAAGCTGCTCTGCGACGCGACCCGGATCGGCCCGCCCGGACCGGTGATCTTCACCTTCGTGAGCTCCGCCGCGCTCTTCGTCCCCCAGACGCTCGCCCAGGTCCCCGGCCACCTCGCCCTCACCCTCGGCGCGGGCGCCGTCGCCTGGCTCGTCGCCGTCGTCGCCCCCGCGCTCGTCCGCCGCGACGGCCCCGAGCGCCGCGCCACCGCCCGCGCCCTCGACGCCGCCGCCGCGCACGCCGCCGACCCCGGCCACGCCACCCGCCGAGCCGCCGTCACCGCCGTGCACGCCGCCTGGCAGACCCTCCTCGCCACCGGCCGCCCCACCCCGGCCCGCCGCGCCCTGGAGCGCCTGGCCGTCCACGCCGAGACCGCCGTCCTCGCGGGCGAACCCGACCCCGCCGATGCCGGCCGGCTCCGCGAATGGGCCCGGCTCACCCGCGCCCGGGGCCCCGTCCCCACCCCGCCGCCCGCCCCCGGCACCGGCGCCGAACTCTTCGGCCTCGACGCCGAACGCGCCGCCCGCCGCAGCGGGTTCCGTACGCTGCTGCGCGGCCTCGCCCCCGGCTCCCCGCTCCTCCCGGTCGCCGCCCGCACGCTCGTCGGCTGCGCCCTGGCCGGGTACGTCTGCTCGGCGGTGGGCGTCGGCCGCCCGTACTGGGCGCTCGTCACCGCCGCGTCGCTCTACCAGGCCAACGTCACGCTCTCCTGGAACCGCACGCTCCAGCGCACCCTCGGCAACCTCATCGGCGTCCTGGTCTTCGCCGCCGTCCTGCCGGCCGCCCGCGCCACCCCGCTCGCCCTCATCGGCTTCTGCCTCCTCTTCGCCTTCGCGGCCGAGGCGCTGATCACCCGCAACTACTGGCTCGGCTCCGTCGCCGTGACCCCGATGGCCCTCCTCGTCCTGGAGTACGCGGGCAGCCACCCGGCCGGCGAGCTGATCGGCGACCGGGTTCTGGACACCGTGATCGGCGCCGCCGTCGGCTTCCTCGCCGCCGTCCTGGTCACCAACCGCCGCGCCACCGGCCGCGTCGAGCGCGCGCTGGCCGACGCCGAACGCGCCCGCGCCCACGCCGTACGGACCCTCGCCGCGCCGGAGCCCGCGCCCGCCGCCCTGGACGCCGCCCGCCGCCGTCTCACCGGCACCCTGGTCGAACTGCGCGAGGCGGACGACACCGCGGCCGGCGAGTGGTGGCAGCCCGCCCCGATCCGCGATGCGGTGCTCACCGCCGAACAGGCCGGACACCGTACGCTCGCGGCGACAGCGCAACGGCGGGGGCAAGGTGTGCCCGCCCAGGAGAACGGAGCGGTGTGACCGACGACATCGTCGCCTCGGTGGTCCGGCAGTGGCAGGCCGTGAACCCGGAACTCGACACCGGGCCCATGGAGCTCATCGGCCGGATCAACCGCTGCTCCGCGCTCCTCCAGCAGGCCGAGGACGCCCCGCTGAGGGCGGCCGGGCTGACCCGCGCGGAGTTCGACCTCCTCGGAGCCGTACGCCGTACCGGCCGCGAACTGACCCCCGGCGAACTGGCCCGGGAGACCTTCTCCTCCGGCGCCGCCGTCACCAAACGGCTGCGGGTCCTCCAGGAGCGCGGCCTGATCACCCGGCGCGGCGACGAGCGCGACCGCAGGGTCGCCCACGTCCGCCTCACCGGCGAGGGCCGCGACCTGGTCGACGGACTGCTGCCCCGGCAGCTGGCGTACGAACGCGCGGTGCTCTCCGGCCTCGACCCCGAGTCCCGCGACCGCCTGAGCGCACAGCTCAGCGAGCTCCTGGTGCAGTTGGAGGGGCGCATCGGCGGCGCCCGCCAGTAGCGGCCCCCGCCCGGCACCACTCGTACGGGCACCTTCGTTCATATGTGCCCATCTCTCGCCCCGTGGGGCGATTCTTCCTTATTCCTCCGCCCCGTCACTCCCCGCACACGTCTGAAGGCGGTGCGTGCAAAAACTCGTGAGCGTACTACCGCGGGAGCGCTCGCGCAGGGGGTTGGAGGAATGTGCGAAAGCGCTGATTCGATCTGACTAAGCTCACGCGCAGTGAAGCCGAGTTGAGATGAATTCGCGCGCTTGTTCGCTATGTTCAGGCAGGCGCCGAATCTCCGGAATACATCCCGAATCAACCGCCAGAGGTTCAGATGGCCCGTGTTGAATCACCGCCGGCCGGCCGGGAAGCCCCCGTCGCCCGCGCCCTGTTGCTGCCCGTCGTCGTGATGGCGGGAGCAACCGCCGCCGCGGCGGCGCTGGTTGCCGAGCCCGCGCGGATACCAGTCGTCTGGTGCGGAGCATTCGCCACCGTCGTGGTCGCCGCGCTCGCCGTGGAGATCGCCCGGCGCGGTCGCACGATCCGCCGCCGCAACACCGAGTACCAACAGCGCGTCACCGCCCTGGAACGGCGCATCGCCGACCACGACGAAGAGACCGTCCGCATCAGCAAGGAGCTGCTGCCGTCCGCCATCCACCGGCTGCGCGTGGGCAATTCGCCCGACGAGGTACTGCGCGACGTGGTGGACTCCGACCCGGTCTACCGCTACCTGCCCGACTCCCAGCGCTCCCTCGTCTACACGGTGCTCGACATCATCGACAACGAGGAGGCGACCCGGGACTCCGCGCAGCGCGCCTTCGTCAACGTCGCCCGCCGGGTCCAGGCGATCGTCCACCGGCAGGCCAGTGAGCTCCGGGAGATGGAGGAGCACCACGGGCGCAACCCCGACGTCTTCGACGACCTGCTCCGCATCGACCACGGCACCGCCCTGATCGGCCGCCTCGCCGACTCCATCGCGGTCCTCGGCGGCGCCCGCCCCAGCCGCCAGTGGCCCAAGCCCGTACCGCTGTTCAGCGTGTTGCGCGGCGCCATGTCGCGCATCCTGGAGTACCCGCGCATCGATCTGCACTCGATCGCCAAGGTCGCCATCATCGGCACCGCGGTCGAACCGCTCATCCACGCCTGCGCCGAACTCCTCGACAACGCCACCCGCTACTCGCCCCCGCAGACCCGGGTGCACGTCACCGCGGTCGAGGTACAGACCGGCATCGCCATCGAGATCGAGGACGGCGGCGTCAGCCTCAGCGAGGAGGCCCGCGCCCGCGCCGAGAACATGCTCGCCCGGGCCCAGGCCGGATCCAGCATGAACGACCTCGGCGAGTCCCCGCGCCTCGGCATGGCCGTCGTCGGCCGCCTCGCCCGGATGTACGACCTCCAGGTCTCGCTGCGCCAGTCCGCGTACGGCGGCGTGCGCGCCGTGCTCATCGTGCCCCGCGCCATGATCACCACCGGCCCGGCCCCCGGCATCGCCCACGGCATCGGCGCCACCTCGCGGCCCACCAGCGACATCGACCTCGACGACATGAAGCACGTGGTGCCGCCCCGCGGCAAGCGCCGCAAGCCCAGCCCCGTCGCGGCCCGGCCCGCGACCGGCCCGGTGGTCTCCGAGCCCCGCCCGGCCGCCCCGCCCACCCCGGCCGTCGCCATGCAGGACGACGTGCCCATCGTGACCGAGTGGACCGCCGGCGGACTCCCGCAGCGCCGCAGCCGCGGCCGCGCCCCGCTCGGCTCGCACAACCTTCCCGCACAGGCCGCCGACCCCACCGGCGGGCGCACCAACGGCCACGGCCACAACTACGGCCCGGCCCAGAACAACGGCACGGAACCGCCCCCCGGCATCTGGCTGGAGGCGTTCACCAAGGCCGCCAACGGCGTGCCCCAGGAGCCCAGGGCTGACGAAGACTCTGACGACGCGTGGGACAAGGGAGATCAGCGGTGATCCAGCAGCGGGGCAACATGGACTGGATGCTCAAGGAACTCGCCGACGACGTCCCGGACATCCATCAGATCGTCGTGCTCTCCGCCGACGGACTGCGCATCGCCCAGCACGGCGGCGACCCCGACGTCGCCGACCGGCTCGCGGCCGCCTGCGCCGGACTCCAGAGCCTGGCGGCGGCCGTCGCCTCCGAGATCCCGTACAGCGACGGCCGGATGCGGCTCGTCGTCATCGAGGTCACCGGCGGCTTCTTCTATCTGATGGCCGCCGGCGCCGGCGCCTATCTCGCGGTGCTCGCCGGCGAGACGGTGGACGCCGGGCACGTCGGGGCGCGGATGCGCGACATGGTCGTACGCATCGGCGGCCACCTCACGAGCCCGCCCCGCCACGACGGGCAGGCCGGATGAATTCTCCCCGACGAGAACGCCGCAAGGCCGACCCGGCGCTGAGCGATCCGGAGAGGCTCTACGTCATCACCGGCGATCCCGACGGCAGCGAGCGGGCAGCGCTCGACCTGGTCACGATGATTGTCTCGAAGTCGGAGCCGTCCCCGACGGTCCAGCCCGAGCAGGCCGTGATCCTCCGGCTCTGCCAGGCCCCGTTATCGGTCGCCGAACTCTCCGCCTATCTCAGCCTGCCGTTCAGCGTGGTGACCTCGCTCCTCACCGAACTCCTCGCCACCGGTCTGATCGAATCGCGCGCGCCGATCGTCCGCGCGACCCTCCCGGACCGGTCCCTCCTCGAAGCGGTGATGCATGGACTTCAGAAACTCTGACACGATCACGGGCCCCCGCAGCGAGGATGTCCTGCCCACCACGGCCACCGCCGCGGTGAAGGTCGTGATCGTCGGCGGGTTCGGGGTCGGCAAGACGACCATGGTCGGCTCGGTCAGCGAGATCCGGCCCCTGACCACCGAAGAGACGATGACGCAGGACGGCGTCGGCGTGGACGACAACTTCGGTGTGGAGAGCAAGACCGCCACCACCGTCGCCATGGACTTCGGCCGGATCAGCATCAGCGATGAGCTGATCCTCTACCTCTTCGGCACCCCCGGCCAGGAACGCTTCTGGTTCCTCTGGAACGGCCTGTTCGAGGGCGCCCTCGGAGCCGTCGTCCTCATCGACACCCGCCGGCTCGAAACCAGCTTCGACGTCATCGGGCGCCTGGAGGAACGCGGGGTGCCGTTCGTCGTCGCCATCAACACGTTCCCCGAGGCGCCGAAGTACCCCGTCGAGGCGCTGCGCGGCGCGCTGGACCTCGCGGAAGAGGTCCCGATGATCGACTGCGACGCCCGGCTGCGCGGCTCCAGCCGCGATGTGCTGATGACCCTGATGCGCTATCTGCACGGCCTCTCCCTCCCGATCGGCTGACCGCGCACCCTTTCCGAACCCGTTCCGCGCGCCCCCACCGCGCCCCCGACCGTCCGGCCCCCGAGGCCCGACCCCTGGAGCGATCGTGACAACCCCCTTCCCCTACGAGCACGGCCAGGTCCCGCCCCCCGAGTGCCCGGCGCACGGCCTGGGCGTCGGCCCCGGCGGCCTGCGCCGGCTCTACGGCCCCGAGGCCGAGCAGGACCCGCACGGCCTGTACGAGAAACTGCGCGCCGAACACGGCACGGTGGCCCCGGTCCTGCTGCACGGCGATGTGCCCGCCTGGCTGGTCCTCGGCCACAGCGAGAACATGCACATGACCCGTACGCCCTCGCAGTTCTCCCGGGACTCGCGCCGCTGGCGGGCCCTCCAGGACGGCAGCGTCGCCCCCGACCACCCGCTGGCGCCGATCTTCACCTGGCAGCCGATCTGCGTCTTCGCCGACGGCGCCACCCACGAACGCCAGCGCGGCGCCGTCACCGACTCCATGGCCCGGATCGACACGCGCGGCGTGCGGCGCCACGTCAACCGGTACAGCAACCGGCTCGTCAACGGCTTCTGCCGGGAGGGCCGCACCGACCTCGTCGCCGAGTTCGCCGAACGGCTGCCCATGATGGTCATGTGCGCCATCCTCGGCATGCCGGAGGAGTACAACGACCGGATGGTCGAGGCGGCCCGCGACATGATCAAGGGCACCGCCACCGCCGTCCAGAGCAACGCCTATGTGGTGGGAGCGCTCACCCGGCTGGTCGAGCGCCGCCGCCGCGAACCGGCCGACGACTTCGCGACCTGGCTGGTCGAGCACCCCGCGAACATGAACGACCAGGAGGTCGCCGAGCATCTGCGGCTCATCCTGATCGCGTCCTACGAGGCCACCGCCAACCTGATCGCCAACGTGCTGCGCATGGTCCTCACCGACCCGCGCTTCCGGGCCCGGCTCAGCGGCGGCCACATGACCGTCCCCGAGGCGGTCGAGCAGACCCTGTGGGACGAGCCCCCGTTCACCGCCGTCTTCGGCCGCTGGGCCGTCGGCGACACCGAACTGGGCGGGAAGCACATCAAGGCCGGCGACGCCCTGATCGTCGGCATCGCCCCGGCCAACACCGACCCCGTGGTCCGCCCCGACCTGGCCGCCAACATGGAGGGCAACCGCTCGCACCTGGCGTTCAGCGGCGGCCCCCACGAGTGCCCCGGACAGGACATCGGCCGCGCCATCGCGGACGTCGGCGTGGACGCCCTCCTGATGCGGCTGCCCGACCTCGAACTCGCGGTGGACGAACACCAGCTGCAATGGGTCGGCAACTTCATGA
Organism: Streptomyces sp. NBC_00726; assembly: GCF_045161735.1. NCBI lineage: Bacteria > Bacillati > Actinomycetota > Actinomycetes > Kitasatosporales > Streptomycetaceae > Streptomyces > Streptomyces sp. NBC_00726. The sequence continues at coordinate 6,028,728 of NZ_CP108983.1, forward strand.
GCCGTCACCTGGTGGACCTCCCCGCCGAATTCGCCCCCCGCTCCCCGCAGGACGACCGGGAGCCGCCGTCCATGGGCCGGCCCAACGCGGCCCGCCAGGACTGGGAGGTCCAGTCCGCCGTACGCCACACCGCCCCGACCCCGGTCCGCGCCCCCCTGGACGGGGCCCACGCGCCGTCCGCCGCCGCCCCGGCCGGGGCGACCGCGACGGCCGACGGCTCGGCGGACGCGCTGTCCGGCCCGGCGGGTGACGGCACGGCCACCGGCCGCGTCCCACGCCAGCGCAAGCCCGGCGGCCCCGCCCGCCTCTGGCGCGTCGTGACCCGCTGGTGGAACGGCGACTGAGGCCCTCATGAGTACGGGGCGCCCCCGGGGCGCCCCGTACCATGCGGAAGCGTGAAGCTGACAATTCTGGGCGGCGGCGGATTCCGGGTTCCACTGGTGTACGGGGCGCTGCTCGCCGACCACGCCGAGGGCCGGGTCACGGCCGTCACCCTCTACGACACGGACACCGACCGGCTCACCGCCGTGGCCCGGGTCCTCGCCGAGCAGGCCGCGCCCCTTCCGGACGCACCCGCCGTCCGTGCCACGACCGACCTGGACGAGGCGCTGCGCGGCGCCGACTTCGTCTTCTCGGCGATCCGGGTCGGCGGCCTCGCGGGCCGGGCCGCCGACGAACGCGTCGCGCTGGACGAGGGCGTCCTCGGCCAGGAGACGGTCGGCGCCGGCGGCATCGCGTACGGACTGCGCACCGTGCCCGTCGCCGTCGATCTCGCGCAGCGCATCGCCCGGCTCGCCCCGGACGCCTGGGTCATCAACTTCACCAACCCGGCCGGGCTGGTCACCGAGGCGATGTCCCGGCACCTCGGCGACCGCGTCATCGGCATCTGCGACTCACCGGTCGGCCTCGGCCGCCGCATCGCCCGGGTCCTCGGTGCCGATCCGGACCTGGCCCGCGTCGACTACGTCGGGCTCAACCACCTCGGCTGGGTGCGCGGGCTGTACGTCGACGGCCGCGACGAACTCCCGCGTCTGCTGGCCGACCCCGGACTGCTGGGCTCCTTCGAGGAGGGGCGGCTGTTCGGCGCCGACTGGCTGCGCTCGCTGGGCGCGGTCCCCAACGAATACCTGCACTACTACTACTTCAACCGCGAGGCGGTCCGCGCCTACCAGGAGGCGGCGCAGACCCGGGGCGCCTTCCTCCGCGAGCAGCAGGAGGGCTTCTACGGCCGGATGAAGGACCCGGCGACCCCCGCCCTGGCCACCTGGGACCGCACCCGGGCGGAGCGCGAGGCCACCTACATGTCGGAGAACCGGGACGTCGCCGGGGCCGGCGAGCGCGAGGAGAGCGACCTCGAATCCGGCGGCTACGAACAGGTCGCCCTCGCCCTGATGCGGGCCATCGCCCGCGACGAGCGGACCACCCTGATCCTGAACGTCCGCAACCGGTCCACCCTTTCGGTGCTGGACGCGGACGCCGTGATCGAGGTCCCCTGCCTGGTCGACGCCAACGGCGCCCGCTCCGTCTCCGTCGACCCCCTGCCGTACCACGCGGTGGGCCTGGTCACCTCGGTGAAGGCCGTCGAGCGCGCGGTGCTGGACGCGGCGGCGAGCGGATCGCGCGCGGACGCGGTCCGTGCCTTCGCCCTGCACCCGCTGGTCGACTCGGTCTCCGTCGCCCACCGCCTGGTGGACGGCTATGTGAAGGCGCACCCGGAGCTGGCGTATCTGGGGGCCGTACGGTCATGACGCGGCGCCCCCGGCCGGGACGCCGCCCGGATCACGGAGCGGGGACGGCTCGGGGCCCGTACGCCTGGGTCCACGACGGCGTCACGCCCGTCACCTGGCAGACCATCAGGAACAGCGGGATGGGCGGGGTGTAGGGCGTGCGGCTGTCGGGCTGGTGGATGAGCCGGGGGCGTACCGCGGGCACGCACGCCCCGCGCGCGTACGCCACCTGCTCGGGCCAGTCCAGGTCCAGGTCGGAGCCGGCCGGCACGATCCACCACCAGCGCTCACCGTCCGCGAAGACGCAGCCGGTGCGCGGCAGATGGGACATCAGCCGGAAGCCGTGGCGGGCGGGCACCCCCACCGCGTCGTAGCCGAGGCTCGCCGAGAGGGTCGTGGGCAGCGGCAGCTGGACCCGGCCGCCGGCGCCGGGGGAGCCGGCGGGCTCGCGGGAGCGGCGGTGTCCGAGGAGGTGGTTCATGGCGTTCTTCAGCATGAGTGCTCCGAGCCGTGCGGCAGTTCTGCCCAGACGATGCGGCCCGAGCCTTCCCCGGCGTCGCGAAAGCCCCAGGAGCGGGCCAGTGAGTCGACGAGCAGCAGGCCGCGTCCGTGCTCGTCGTCCGCCCCTCTGCCGAGACGCGGACCGTCCGGCTGGTGCCCCTGGTCCTGTACGGAGACCCGCAGCCGGCCGTCCAGGCACCGCAGTTCGCACAGGACCCGTGCGCTGGTGGTGTGCACCACCGCGTTGGTGACCAGTTCGGACACGATCAGCACCGCGGCGTCGAGAATGCCGCCGCCGGTGCGCCACTCGCCGAGCCGGGCCTTCGTCAGGCGCCGGGCGGTGGCGACCGATTCGGGATGCGCGGGCAGCGCGAAGCAGTACCGGAGCGCTTCGGTCCCCGGGCCGGTCTCCACGAGCCGGGGGATGAGCGCACTGCCAGGTGCCACGACCGAATCCTCACAGTGGGGGCTGCGTCACGCTTCGCGATCTTCGAAAAGGCCGAGGGCGCGACAGGTCAACTGGTTTCGCACCCCAACTCTCTACCTGTCACGAACACTTGGCAAGGGGCACTCTGAAAATTCCAGAGTGGCTGTGTCTTTGACAGCAGGCGCATGGCACACTGCACCCACATACAGCGCGTGGGGGAGGTCTGAAGTGAGCGAACCGCGGTCCGCCCCGACCGTGGGCCAGGTCGTTCTCGGCAAGCGTCTGCAGGAACTGCGGGAGCGGGCCGGCCTGAGCCGGGACCAGGCCGCCAAGGTGCTGCGTGTGACCGCGGCGACGGTCCGCAGGATGGAGACGGCCGAGGTCGCGCTCAAGATCCCCTACGTCCAGGCGCTGCTGAAGGCGTACGGGATCTCCGACGCGGAGAACGACGCGTTCGTCGAGCTCGCGGAGGAGGCCAACAGGCCGGGCTGGTGGCAGCGGTTCCACGACGTGCTGCCGGACTGGTTCAGCATGTACGTCAGCCTGGAGGGGGCCGCGAGCCTCCTGCGCATGTACGAGCCGCACTTCGTCCCCGGACTGCTCCAGACCGAGGACTACGCGCGGACGGTGATGCGCACCGGAGCCGTCGGCCAGACCCGGCCGGAGGACATCGAGCGCCATGTGGCGCTGCGGATGGAACGGCAGTCCCTGCTGACCAGACCCGACGCCCCACGCCTGTGGGTGGTGATGGACGAAACCGTTCTGCGCCGCCCGGTGGGCAGCGCCGAGATCATGCGCGCCCAGGCGGACAAGCTCCTGGAAGCGACGGCGATGCCCAACGTGACCTTGCAGATCGCGGAGTTCTCCACCGGTCACCACCCGGGGACGTACGGGCCGTTCGTGCTCTTCCGGTTCGCCGTCCCCGAACTGCCCGACATGGTCTACAGCGAATATCTGACCGGAGCCGTCTACTTCGACGCGCGGCAGGAGGTGGCCTCGTACCTCGAAGTCATGGACCGCATGGCGGCCCAGGCCGCGACTGCACAACGCACGAAGGAACTCCTCCGGGACTTCCGCAAGGAGCTGTGATGACACCCATATACAACGGCATGCCCGCCGGTGACCTGGGCTCCGAGGGCTGGTACAAGCCCTGGAGCGGTGGCAACGGCGGCAACTGCGTCGAGGCCATGAAACTGGCCGACGGGAGAATCGCCATGCGCCAGTCCGCGGACCCCGAAGGTCCGGCCCTCATCTACACCCACCACGAGATCGCCGCGTTCATCCAGGGCGCCAAGGCCGGCCAGGCCGACTTCCTGCTGACCTGAGCCGCGGAAGGCCCTCCGTCGGGCCCGCGCGTCAGCGCACGTCACAATGGGACCCATGTCCCGACGCACCTCCCGCTCCCGGCGCCCGTCCGCCGCGAGCCCCCGCACCACCACCCCCCGCCCGGAGATCAGCGCGGCTTCGCCGTGCCCCTGCGGGCTGCCCGCCGGCTACGCCGAGTGCTGCGGCCGGCTGCACGCGGGGGCCCCGGCGGCCACCTGCGAGGCGCTGATGCGGTCGCGGTACGCCGCCTTCGTCGTCCGGGACGCCGGGTATCTGCTGCGCACCTGGCACCCGGACCACCGCCCCGACGTCCTCGACCTCGCCCCCGGGCAGCGCTGGCAGGGCCTGGAGGTCCTGGAGACCACGGAGGGCAGCGCCTTCCACACCACCGGCACGGTCACCTTCCGTGCCCACTACACGGTGGGCGGGCGCGCCGGCTCCCTGCACGAGAAGAGCCGCTTCGTCCGGTACGAGGGCGCCTGGGTGTACGAGACGGCGGTCTTCGCGGACTGAGGACGCGGGCGGGGCTCAGACCGGCGCGCCCGCCGGGGCCACCGGTGCCAGCTCCTGCGTCAGGTCCTCCGCCAGCAGCCGCTTCGCGATCACGTCGACCGCCGCGCGCAGCCGGGTGTCGTCCGGGCGCTCGCCGTCCTCGCCCAGCTGGTCGTTGAGCCAGCGCGCCCAGGCGTCGTTGATGGTCCGGGCCTCGCGGCTGCCGGCCGCGGTGTGCTGGAACAGATGGCCGTCCCCGGTGAGGAAGCCCTCCTCGATCATGCGGTCGAAGACCGGCACCAGGACCTCCGGCGGAATCCGGTGCCGGGACGCGATCAGCCGGAGCCCCGCGTGGCCGACCATCCGCGTGAACAGCTCGACCTGCATCACCGCCCAGGCGCCCGCCATGTCGAGCCGGGTGTCCGACTCCACGACGATCCGCCGCGCCGTCTCCGGGTCCACCCGCCGCAGCACCTTGGCCACCGAGAACTCCAGCAGCCGGGCCGAATCCTGGGTGTTCGGCGAGGCGAAGCCCTCACCCATGTCCGTCGAGCCCGCCCGTACGGTGTCCCGCAGCTTCACCTGCTTCAGGAACAGCGCGACGACGAACCCGAGCAGCGCCACGGGCACCGTCCACAGGAACACCGTGTGCAGCGTGTCCGCGTAAGCCTGGGCCAGCGGCTCCGACTGGGCGGCGGGCAGCGAGTGCAGCCCCTCCGGGCTCTGCGACGCCTTCGCGAGGACGGCCGGATCGCCGCCCGCCCGCGCGGCCTCGGCGATCCCGTCCCTGAGGTGCGGGCCGAGGGCGTTCGCGTAGATCGTCCCGAAGACGGCGGTGCCGAAGGAGCTGCCGAGCGTACGGAAGAAGGTGACGCCCGAGGTCGCCGTGCCCAGGTCCGCGTAGTCCACGGTGTTCTGCACGGCGATCGTCAGGACCTGCATGGAGAGCCCGATGCCGATGCCGAGCACCAGCATGTACAGCGACTCCAGCCAGACCCCGCTGTCCGGGCCCATCCGGGAGAGCAGGAACAGACCCGCCGCCATGACCAGCGAGCCGATGATCGGGAAGATCCGGTAGCGGCCGGTCTTGCTGACCACGTTGCCGCTGAAGATCGACGCGGCGAGCAGACCGACGACCATCGGCAGCGTCCGCACCCCCGAGAGGGTCGCCGAGTCGCCGTCCACGTACTGGAGATACGTCGGCAGGAAGATCATCGCGCCGAGCATCGCGAACCCGACGATGAAGCTGAGGATCGAGCAGACCGTGAAGACCGGGTTGCCGAAGAGCCGCATCGGCAGCATCGGTTCCTTCGCCCGGAACTCGACCAGGCAGAACAGCGCGAGCGCCACCAGCCCGAGGACGAACAGGCCGATGATGACCCCGGAGCCCCAGGCGTATTCGTTGCCGCCCCAGCTGGTGGCCAGGATCAGGGCGCTGGCCCCGACCGTGACCATCGCGATGCCCAGGTAGTCGATGACCGGCCGCCCGGCCGCCTTCACGGACGGGATCGTCCGGGCCGCCGCGATGACCACCACGATCGCGATCGGCACATTGACGTAGAACGCCCAGCGCCAGGTCAGATGGTCGGTGAACAGCCCGCCGAGCAGCGGGCCGATCACCGTCGACACACCGAAGACGGCACCGATCGCGCCCTGGTACTTGCCGCGGTCGCGCAGCGGGATGACGTCGGCGATCAGCGCCATCGAGGTGACCATCAGCCCGCCCGCGCCGATGCCCTGGAGGCCGCGCCACACGATCAGCAGCGTCATGTTCGTCGCGAGCCCGCAGAGGAACGAACCGGTGATGAAGATGACCGCGGACAGCTGGAAGACGATCTTCCGCCCGAACAGGTCGCCGAACTTGCCGACCAGCACCGTCGCCACGGTCTCCGCGAGCAGATAGGCGGTGACCACCCACGACATATGGGCGGCGCCCCCGAGGTCCGAGACGATCGTCGGCAGCGCGGTGCCCACGATCGTCTGGTCCAGCGCGGCCAGCAGGATGCCCAGCACGATCGTGGCGAAGACGATGTTGCGGCGGCGCGGATCGAGCACGGGCGGCGCGGCGGCACTCTGCGCGGCGGGGGCGGTCTCGCTGGCAGTGGTCACCTTCGCACCCTCACATCGCGTCGCGTCACCCGCATGCGGGGCACGTCCGGACGTGTCAGCCCAGGAGGTCCCGCAGCGAGGCCGTCATCCGGGCGGCGAATGCCTCCCGCACGGGGGCGGGTACCCGGTCCAGCGACAGATACGGGTTGAGGTCTTCCAGTTCTACGAGGAGCAGCCGGCCGTCCGCCGTGCGGCAGGCGTCCACCCGCTGGATGCCGTGGTCCAGGGTGTTCCACTCCACGAAGGACCGGGCGAACGCCAGGTCCGCCGCGCTCGCCGGGTACGGCTCAAGGACCCATCGCCGCTCCGGGTCCGGGGCGTGCAGCGCGTACTGGAAGTCGTGGTCGACGTAATAGAAGGACACCTCGTAGCGGAAGTCGATCCGGGGCTGGACGAGCAGGGTCCCGTCGGCGCCCGGGTCGAGCCGCGGCGCCGTCACGAAGCGCAGGCCCACCGAGTCCGCGCCCAGCTTCGGCTTGACGACATAGCCCTCGGCGTCCGGCAGCAGCCCGAGGTCCGCCGCCCGGTCCACGGTGGGTATGACCGGGTATCCGGCCCGGCTCAGGTCCACGAGGTACTGCTTGCCCGCCATGTCCCCGCGCCCGGTCAGCGGGTTGTAGACCCGGCTGCCCAGCTCCCGTGCCCGGGCGCGGAACGCGTCGTACGCCTCCTGGTAGTGCAGGACCGGGCCGCTGTTGCGTACGACGACGGCGTCGAAGCCGTCCAGCAGGGCGGCGGCGTCGCGCGGGTGGCAGAGCGCGAGGTCGAAGCTCTCGCGCAGCCGCGCCGTCAGTCCGATGTCCTCGTCGCAGTAGCGCCGGCCGCGCGCCTCGTAGGCGAGGTCGGTGACGAAGAGGACGGACGGGCGCGGGACGGCGGGCATGACGTTTCCCCCGGGTGCGGCGGTGGTACGGACCCGCCCATCCTCGCCGGACCGTCCTCGCGCCCGCCCGCCGCCCCCGCGCTCAGCGGATGTGCCGCCCCGAGATCGCCCGCGCGATGACCAGGCGCTGGATCTCGCTGGTCCCCTCGAAGATCGTGTAGATCTTCGCGTCCCGGTACATCCGCTCCACCGGATGCTCCCGGCTGTAGCCGGCGCCGCCCAGGATCTGGACGGCCTTCTCCGTGGCGGCCACCGCGAGTTCGCCCGCGCGGAGCTTGGACATGGAGCCCTGTCCGGCGTCGAAGGTACGGTCGTTGCGGGCCATCCACGCGGCCTGCCAGATCAGCAGCCGTACGGCCTCGATCTCGGTACGCAGATCGGCCAGGGCGAACGCGATCGACTGGTTCTCGATGATCGGCCGCCCGAACGCCTCGCGGTCGCCCGCGTACTCCAGCGCGTATTCGTACGCGGCGCGCGCGATGCCGAGCGCCTGGGCGCCGACCGTGGGGCGGCTGACCTCGAAGGTGGCCATCGCGGCCTGCCCCTTGGCGGTGGAGCCCTCGCGGGCGCGGGCGAGGCGGGCGTCCAGCTTCTCCTTGCCGCCGAGCAGGCAGTGCCCCGGCACCCGTACGTCGTCCAGGAAGACGTCCGCCGTGTGCGAGGCGCGCAGCCCCAGCTTCTTGATGGTGCGGCTCGCCGCCAGGCCCTCGGTGCCCGGGGGCACGATGAACGCGGCCTGCCCGCGCGCGCCGAGCGCCGGGTCGACCGAGGCGACGACGACATGGACCTCGGCGATCCCGCCGTTGGTGATCCACGCCTTCTGGCCGGAGATCACCCACTCGTCCTTCGCCTCGTCGTACCGGGCCTTCGTGGCCATCGCGGAGACGTCGGAGCCGGCCTGCGGTTCGGACACGCAGAACGCCGCGACCTTCGGGTCGTCCTCGTCGCCGTAGCACTGCGGCACCCACTCGGCGAGCTGGTCCGGGGTGCCGGAGGCGAAGATCCCGGCGACGGCGAGCGAGGTGCCGAACAGGGCCATGCCGATGCCGGCGTCGCCCCAGAACAGCTCCTCGTTGGCTATCTGGAGGGAGAGCCCCGACGGGTCGCCGTACATGTCGGCCAGCGATTCGAATCCGTAGAGGCCGATCCGGGCGGCCTCCTGGATGACGGGCCAGGGCGTCTCCTCGCGGGCGTCCCACTCGGCCGCCGCCGGGCGCACCACCTGGGCGGCGAAGCCGTGCACCCAGTTGCGCAGGTCCTGCTGCTCCTCGGTGAGCGCGAGGGAGAAGTAGCTCATCGGCTCACGCCTTCGGGATGTCGAAGTAGCGCGTGAGCCCCGAGGCCAGGCCGACGTCACCGGCCACCTTCAGCTTGCGCATCATGAACATGGTGATGGGGTTGCCGTTCCCGGAGACCAGCTTCAGGAACTCCGCGTCCGCCATGACCAGCGTCGTACGCGGCTCCGCGGCCGAGCGGCCCTCGCTGACGGCACAGCGGCCGTCCGCGATCGAGGTCTCGTAGACCACGTCCGTGTCACCGGTGATCTTCCAGCGGATCAGCGCCGTGAGCGCCCCGGCCGCCTCCGGGCGGAACTGCTGCTTCATCCGGCCGAAGACCTCGCCGAGCACCCGGGTGCGCAGCTCCCCGTGCATGACCTCGGCGAGCTGCTTGGCGGACAGCCCCTTCACGATCCGCGCGAACTCCTCGGGGGAGACGGCCGCGAAGTCGAGGGCGGCCAGTTCGCCGGTGACATTGCCGCTGCTGTTGTCGGCCACGCCAGTTCCTTACTCTGGAGTAAACTTACTTTTGAGTAAGGTAAGGGCGTGGCGGCCTCTTCGCAAGGTGCGGGAACGCGGCACCGCACGGGTCACCAGGCGGAACAGGGGCGCACCACCAGCCGGGGGTGGTGGGCGGCGAGCACCTTGTTGGCGCGGGCCAGCTCCGACAGGGCGAGCTCGCGGTCGGCCTGGTCCTCGATGCCCAGCCGGGGCCCCCGGAACCTGCGCACCTCCCGCGCGGCGCAGTCGGCGTCGAGCTCGGCCCGGAGGATGTGCGCGGGGGTGCAGGCGCCGATCAGCGCGGCGATGCGGTCCGGGATCGGGACGGGGACGAGGAGGTGCGAGGCGGTCATGGGGGGTTCCCTCTCGATGGTGGCCAGGAGGTCGGGCGTCGGGCCGCCGGGTGGGCGGACCGACTCCACTCCATATAACGAGACGCAGTTCCTGGTTTCTCGTTGAGTACGTCTCCGTGTGGCAACCGTTTGGGAATGACCGGCTTTTTCCCCTTACCTGCAAGTAGGTTGACTTCGCGTGAGGTGCTCGTCGGGCCGAAGGTGCGTCGCGCGCTGTTCAGATGGGTGTGTCGTTGCTGCGAGCCCGCAGCTGCATGGCGCGGAGCACGGTCTCCGTCGAGAACCGCGCCTCCGGGTCGACCAGTTGATCGCCGAAGATCGATTCCAGATTGCGCATCCGGTAGCGGACGGTCTGGGGGTGTACGTCGAGCAGCTCGCCCATCTGGGCCGCCGTGCCCCGGGTGTCGAGCCAGATCCTGAGGGTTTCGATGAGCCGTTCGCGCCGGTTGGCGCTGATGTTGGCCATCGGGGCGAGTTCGCGGCGCGCGAGCTGGTCGAGCAGGACCGGGTCGGAGAGCAGCCACAGGGTGATGAGGTGGTCGTCGCAGAGGATCGCCGGCGCGTCCTCGATGACGCCCGCGTCCACGAGTTCCAGCACCCGCCGCGCCCAGCGGACCGAGTCCGATGCCAGCGACGAGGGGACGGTCAGGCCGATGGCGGCGCGGACGCCCGGCAGGGCGTGTTCGAGCATGCGTCTTCGCATGTCGTCGAAGGGGCCCGGGATCAGTAAGTGCGGCTGCGGATCGGTGAAGTCGACCAGTACGTCGCGGTCGATCGCCAGCCGGTCCAGATCGGGGGACGGGCGCACCGCGACGAGCGTCACCTCGTCCGGCAGCGTCCAGCCGGTCTGCTCGCACAGCTCCGCGATGGCCACGCGCGGCACCGGCCGCCCGGCCAGGATCAGATGCAGCAGCCTGCGCCGCAAGGTGTCCGTGTGGTCGTCGGAGGCCGACCTCACCTCCAAGTACCCTTCGCGCGACAGGGCTTCCAGCTCGTCCACGTAACTGAACAGCGCGTCCGCGAACGTCAGCATCATGGTGGGGGAGAGGTTGTAGCGCCTGCCGATCTTCTTCGCCCGGCGCAGCGCGACCCGGGCGCCCAGCCGGTAGGCCCCCTGCAACTGGTCCAGGCTGCGCCCCTCGTACGCCTCGAACCGGCCGAACCTGCGGCACATCTCGTCGCGCAGCGCGGAGGGGGCGGCCGGCTCGGCCACCTGGTCCACGAACACGGAGATGCTCTGTTCGACGCCGACCCGGATGCCCTGGCCGTACGGGCCGTCGAGGAGTCGCGCGTACTCGGGATAGGCGCGGGTGACCTCAAGGCCGATCTCCTTGATGAGGCTGGGCAGTTCGGGCCGCACGATCGTGGCGAACTCCTGCGGCAGCGGTCCCAGCGGCTCTCCCAGCTCCGAGGGCTGCGCGACTCCCGGCATACCTTGACCCCTTCTTGCTCTTCTTCTTGCTCTTCGGCGCCCGATGGGGGGTGACGGACGGGAGAGCGCTCCCACCCGTCCTCAGGTGCGTACCAACATCGGCTGCCGAAGATAGTCCACGTATGTGGCTCTGAACACAGGCAGGACAAGACGAAATGTATGGGCCATGTATCGGCTGTTTTCAGCCACCGCTTCGGTGCGCCTCCGCGCTTGGGGCCGGCTCGCGGATCACTCGTGCGGTGCTGATGCGGGAGGTCGGATTCCGGTAATGCGGCGGTGGCTCCGACGCGTGCTTCCGGCGTGCTTCCGGGCTCCCCGGACAATGCCGCCTGCGCTATTCGCGGTGAATTCCACTGCGTCGGCAGGGGGAAGTCAAGAGTGCGGAGGTGTGCCGGGGGAGCTTGTGCGGCAGGGCTGTGACGTGGGGCGTTGGGCTGCGACGGGGGTCGTACCCTCACCGGGTGAGCAGGGGTGGGAGCGTCCGCCTCGGCGGAACTGCTCACTTCTCGATAAAAAATCGGCGGACCGTACTCGCCCCGCAAGCAATTTCTGAGAGAGAACGATGATTGTGGAGATTCTTTGTTCCAGCGTGTTGCGGAGCGACATTACTCGCCCGTAGCGTCATCGCCGAACGCAAGAGGTCGAGCAGCCCGTCAGGTCGGACTGCCACATTCCTGTCTCGTGACCCCCCACTCCGGGAGCGCCCCTTACCCGGCCGGAAGTGGCCCCCCGGTGTAGGTCACACACCCTCGAAGGGAACCGGATTCCGTGAACACCCTTGCACGTAGAGCCGCACTCGTCACCGCCGCCGCCGCCGCTGCCCTCGGGATGGCGGTGACCACGGCCTCCGCCGGCACCACGTCCTCGTGGTCGGCGACGCCCAGCGGCGCGTACACCGCCCACGCGGACTACCCGACGCTGGACGTCCCGCTCGCCAACCTGGTGTGCGACTCGTCCGACGTCAACACGGGCGACATCAACGCCAGCAGCGCCACCGGTGCCAACATGGCCACCATCACCGACATCGACTTCACCAACTGCACGGTCGCCGGACTCAGCTTCGACGTCACGATGACCGCGACCCCGTGGACGATCAACGTCACCGGTGTGGACCCCGCGAACGCCAACCAGGTCAAGGGCAACGTCACCGGCATCGCCGCCCACATCGAGGGCTTCGGCTGCTCGGCCGACTTCGCCGGCAAGGTCTACGGGTACTACGACAACAGCTCCGGGGACCTGGTCATCGACGGGACCGGCACCGAGCTGACGGCGATCGACGCCGACTGCATGGGCCTGGTCAACATCGGCGACGTGGCGCTCTTCAACGCTTCGTACCACGTCGACGTCACCTCCACCCACACGTCGCCGGTGATCACCACCCCGTAAGTCCGCTGGAGCACCACAGGTACGGGCCGGGCGCGGAGCCTCTCCGCGGCCGGCCCGGCCTTCTCGTTACGGGCGTCATGCGAGGCGCCCCGATCGTGAGGAAGTGAACGCGTGAAACGTCGTACGCGAAGATCCGCCGCCGTCGTGGCGGCCGCCCTCGCAGTGGCCCTGGGCACCGCGGTCGCCCCGGCCGCGGCGGGAACCGCGTCCGTCCGGACGTTGTCGCCGCCCGGACCGTACATCGCCCATTCCTACGACCTGACTGCGCAGATGGCAGGCGCGATGACGTGCGACTACTCCGAGGCGGGCGGCTGGCTCGCCGCCACCGGCCCGGTCGTCGCCGATGTCAGCTCCTTCATGGCCACCAACTGCGCGATCGTCGGGATGCCCGTCGATCTGCTGGTCACGTCGAGTCCTTGGCAGGTCGTCGCCCAGGGCCCGAGCACCTCGAACCCCAACGTGGACCTGGTCCTCGTCCAGGGGGTCGCCATCCACGTCGAGGGCCCCATCTGCTCCGTCGACCTCACCGGCTCCCTCGACGGGGCCTTCGACACCACCACCGATGTCCTGACCGTCGACGACCAGCTGTCCGCGTCCGACGCCGACTGCCTCGGCCTCGTCAACGACGGTGACCTGGTCCCGGTCACCGCCACGTACCAGGTCGTCGGCTAAGGGGTGTCCCGCAGGGCGAGTTCCGAAAGCCCCGCACATCGGCCCCGGTACGCACCACCCGCTCGCACCTCGTGGAGGACACCCCCGATATGTACACCCAGAAACCCGTGACCCGTGCGGGGCGTTCCGTGCGGGTCGCCTCCGTCGCCGGACTGGCCCTGCTCGCCGGGCTGTTGTCCGGCGCGGGCTCGGCCGCCGACGAGAACGCGGAGCCCGCCGGCCTCGCGGCCACCTGCGGAACCGAGGACGGCGGCGAGGCGGCCGCGGCGGCCTCGGTGGCCCTGTCGGTGGACGTACCGGCGACCGGCGAGGTCGACCGGCCCGTGCAGCCGGGCCCGGTGACCCTCACCCTGACGCTCGCGCGCTCCGGTCTCGCCGGACTGCTGCCGGAGGGAACCGAAGCCGTCGTGAGCCGGGCGGCCCTCACCGTGAGGGTCGCCCAGAACGGCGCGTCGGCCGAGGCGCCATGGCAGCTGACGGCCCCCAGCACGCCCCTCGGGCCCGACGACGACCTGGTGCTCGTACACACCGGCGAGGTCCCCCACGTCACCTTCGGGGCCGCGGGCGACGTCGACTTCTCCCTCGGGGAGTTCACCGTCGAACTGCTGACGGCCACGGCGACCGGGGCAGAGGCCCCGCCGACCCTCGCCACCCTGACGTGCCGGCTGAACGACGGGGAGGACGGACATCTCGCGACCACGCGGGTGACCGACGGCTCCGGCACCCGGCCGTCCGGCACCCCCGCGACGCCCACCGACCCGGCAGGCGGCGCGGGCCGGGCGGAGCGGCAGGACATCGCGGTGGAACCGGCGGCGGCGGCCGACGGCGACGAGGAGCCCGACTTCTGCCCGGTGGAACCCCCCGTGGGTGAACTGGACGCGAGCGAGGCACCCCAGCCGCCACCGGGCGACCCCGTCCGCATCACGGTCATCCCCACCGGCGGAACGTTCAGCTGCGCCAACGCGCTGGGGCTGGCCAACGTGCACAAGCTGAACGGGGCCATGATCATCAACGACCCCGATGCCCCGGCGCTCATCAGCGTGCTCGCGACGCAGCGGGTGGCGACACGTGCGACGAACGCCCAGGGCGGGCCCTACACCCGTATCGACTCGCTCGCGAACCTGGATCTGCCGGACGCCGAATCCACCTTCCTCACCTTCGGGTTCCAGCCGGTGACCGCGAAGGTGTCGTTCGAGAACGGGCCGATCACCATCTCGACCGGCAGCTACGGCGTGCCGCCCAACAGGGTCTCCTTCTCCACCGCCTACTTCACCCAGTCCCTGCGGCTCCACGACGTGAAGGTCAACGGCACCCCGCTGGACGTGGGGAACGACTGCAGGACGTCGAAGCCGTTCAAGGTGGTGCTGGACGGCGGCGCCAGCTACACGAACGTGGCGCTGGGCGGCATCCTGGAGGGCGAGGTCGACATCCCGGCCTTCACCGGCTGCGGCACGGGCGGCGAGGACCTCAACCCGCTCTTCACCGCCTCCATCTCGGGCCCCGGCAACCGGGTCTTCATGAACCAGGCGCCCACCTGCATTCCGGCCAACCCCACCCGGTCGTACTGCCCGCCGCCGCTGCCCACGCTCCCCGGCTCCGAGTCCTGAGCGCCGGCCGCGAGCCCGGAACACACCGAAGGGGCCACCTCCGCGAGGAGGCGGCCCCTTCGGGGCTCCACGGTACGGGGGCGGCTACCGCACGGCCGAGTGCCAGTACTGCGACAGCAGCTTGCCCGCGTCGGGCGCGGTGTCACGCGGCTTGTTCATCGTCGCCACGTACGTCTGGGCGTCGTCCAGCGTGACGTGGTTGTCGCCGGAGGCCGAGGGCAGGCCGGTCTTGAGGTTGACCGCCCAGTTGAGCGAGCCCAGCAGCCCGCAGCCGTTGGTGCCGGGGACCGCGTACGTCGTGTCGGTCTGGGTGGCACCCAGGAGGCTGAGCCGGTTCAGCGGTCCGGCCGTGTCCGAGGTGCCGTCACCGGCGAACTTCTGGCTGCCGACGGCCGGCTGTGTCAGGTTCTGCGGCTTGAGCAGGATCGGGTCCGAGGCGGAACCGATGTAGCACTTGTCACCCAGGAGCGGGTTCTCCAGGTGGATGCGGACGGGGAGGGTGAGGATCGGCTTGCCGGTCGTTGTCCCGGCCAGGAGCTGGAAGCCGGTCGGGTTGTTGACCGACTCGATGGTCGCCGTCACCCGGTTCAGGCCGGCGTCGGTGAGGGTGTTGCAGAGGCCCGTGATGACCGGGACGTCGTTCGGGCACATCAGCCCGAGCAGGCCGCCCGGCACCTTCGCGGAGTCGGCGATGAGCGCGCCGCCCTTGGGGGAGATCACGGTGGACGTGCCGCCCGGGTGGTTGATCACACCGACCTGGAGGTCGCTGGCGCCGACCGGCACCTCGGTGTTGCCCAGTTTGATGGAGCCGCTCGCCGAGTGGGACGACACACAGATGGCGGTGTCCGTCGCCCCGTCCACCGCCAGCATGGCGGGGTCGTCGACCGGGCAGCGGCTGAAGGGCGCCCAGTTGCCGTTCAGCGTCGTGGCGGCCGTGGCCGAGCCGATCGACGCGACGGCGGCGAGCGCGGTGAAGGAGGCCAGCAGCCCCACACGTACCCGGTTCGAGGTTCTCATGTCTTCCCCTTGTTTCCGATGTGCGCAGCGAATTGAGCACGGAATGCGGAATGCGGGTGCCGGGACGGCGTCGGACGGGGCCGGTACGAAATCCCATTCACCGAGCCGTGAGGTTACTGGCGGGAAACACCGGGGCACAATGCCGCCGTATGAGATTCTGTGGACGGCATGTGCATCTCCGTCAGGGGTGAGTACGGAATCCGGCCGTCTTGTCACTTCGTGCGCAGACTCGCGCCGGCACCGCGGTGACTCCGGCCCGCCGGATATCCGGAATCCTGCCCGCCGCTTGTGTATTCGAGCCGGTCGCGAGCGCTTCTCGATGCGCTGCGCGGCGTGCGGATGCCGCCGGCCGGGCCCGGAACTTGTCACCCGGCGACAGTTTTTCCGGCCGCCCTGCTCAGTCGATGAGGAAGAACCGACCCCTTCGCGCTCTCGCGGGAAAACTTGATGACCTGGTATTGCGGCCCAGGTTACCCACCCGTAGCGTCGCCTCCGTCAGCAACTCCTCCGGCGCGTCCGGAGGTTGCCCACCCGTCGGCGGGGAGCCCGGACGCAAATCCGGCCCCCTGGGCCGCGGGGTTCCGGCCTGCACCGACGGACGGCAGTGCGCAGTACTTCACAAGATCGGAACCAGGATTTGTCATCCGATGACAAACGGACCGGATCTTTGCGAATGGGCTGCTCAAGGGCTTGTCCTGGCGGTGCCGGTGAACTTAACGTGCGCCCCTCGGCGCATTTCTGTCACTTCGTGAGCGCACGCAGGAGGTGGGATGGGAATCGAAGTAGTGGTCGAAGGGCTTACCAAGTCTTTCGGCAAGCAGAACATCTGGCAGGATGTGTCGCTCACGCTTCCCGCAGGCGAGGTCAGCGTCATGCTCGGCCCGTCCGGGACGGGAAAGACGGTGTTCCTCAAATCCATCATCGGCCTCCTCAAACCTGAGCACGGGCGCGTTCTCGTCAATGGCGTCGACATGGTGAACGGGTCCGAGCGGGACATCATGGAGACACGCAAGCTCTTCGGTCTCATGTTCCAGGACGGCGCCCTTTTCGGCTCGATGTCCCTGTTCGACAACATCGCGTTCCCGCTCCGGGAGCACACCCGTAAGAAGGAATCCGAGATCCGCCGCATCGTCATGGAGCGGATCGACGTCGTCGGCCTCCTCGGGGCCGAGAACAAGCTCCCCGGCGAGATATCCGGCGGCATGCGCAAGCGCGCCGGCCTCGCCCGGGCCCTCGTCCTCGACCCGCAGATCATCCTCTGCGACGAACCGGACTCCGGCCTCGACCCGGTCCGCACCGCGTACATCTCCCAGCTCCTCGTCGACCTCAACGCGCAGATCGACGCGACGATGCTCATCGTCACCCACAACCTCGACATCGCCTCCACGGTGCCCGACAACATGGGGATGCTGTTCTGCCGCAACCTCGTCACCTTCGGGCCGCGCGAGGTGCTGCTCACCAGCGACCTGCCCGTCGTCAACCAGTTCCTCGCCGGCCGCTGCGAGGGGCCGATCGGCATGTCCGAGGAGAAGGACGCCGCCACCCTCGCCGCCGAGGAACTGAACGGCTACGGACAGGGCATCAGCTCGGCCAACGCCCCGCGCACCGTCGTCCCCCAGCTGGAGCCCTCGCCCGGCCTGCCGGTGCGCCAGGGCGCCCTGCGCCGCCGGGAACGCGTCATGTCGATGCTCGGCGAGCTGCCGGAGGCGGCCCGTACCGCCATCCTCAACAGCTACAGCCCGGCCGTGGGCGGTGGACGCCTGTGACCGCCCCGATGCCCGTACGGCCCCCCGGCGAACCGGAGCCGGTGGACCGCGCCCCGGAGCCCGCGAAGGCGCCCGAGGCCCCGCGCCCCAGCAAGCTCGCCGCACCCCTGCGCGAGACCGGGCGGCTGTTCGCGCTGGCCGGGACCGTGACCCGGGAGACCTTCCGACGGCCCTTCCAGGTACGGGAGTTCATCGAGCAGTTCTGGTTCGTCGCCAGCGTCACCATCCTGCCCGCCGCCCTCGTCTCCATCCCGTTCGGCGCGGTCATCGCCCTCCAGGTCGGCTCACTCACCCAGCAGCTCGGCGCCCAGTCCTTCACCGGCGGCGCCAGCGTCCTCGCCGTCATCCAGCAGGCCAGCCCGATCATCGTGGCCCTGCTGGTCTCCGGGGCCGCCGGGTCCGCGATCTGCGCCGACCTCGGCTCCCGCAAGATCCGCGAGGAACTGGACGCCATGGAGGTCATGGGCGTCTCTCCCGTGCAGCGCCTGGTCGTCCCGCGGGTGCTCGCCACCATGCTCGTCGCCGTCCTGCTCAACGGCCTCGTCTCGGTCGTCGGCACCCTCGGCGGCTATTTCTTCAACGTGATCCTCCAGCACGGCACCCCGGGCGCGTACCTCTCCAGCTTCTCCGCCCTCGCCCAACTGCCCGACCTCTACGTCAGCGAGGTCAAGGCGCTGATCTTCGGTTTCATCGCGGGCATCGTCGCCGCCTATCGCGGCCTCAACCCGCGCGGCGGTCCGAAGGGGGTGGGCGACGCGGTCAACCAGTCCGTCGTCATCACCTTCATGCTGCTGTTCTTTGTGAACATGGTCCTCACGGCGATCTACCTTCAGATCGTCCCCGCGAAGGGGAGCTGACCCATGTCAATGCTCGGCTGGCTCGACAGATCCGGTGACCAGCTCACCTTCTACGTACGGGCACTGATCTGGATCCCGCGCACCCTGCGCCGCTACCTCAAAGAGGTCCAGCGCCTCCTGGCCGAGGTCGCCTTCGGCAGCGGCGGCCTCGGGGTCGTAGGCGGCACCATCGGCGTGATGATCGCGATGACCCTGGCCACCGGCACGGTCGTCGGACTCCAGGGCTACGCGGCCCTCAACCAGATCGGCACCGCCGCGTTCACCGGCTTCATCTCCGCGTACTTCAACACCCGCGAGATCGCCCCGCTCGTCGCCGGACTCGCCCTCTCCGCGACCGTCGGGGCCGGCTTCACCGCGCAGCTCGGCGCCATGCGCATCAACGAGGAGGTCGACGGCCTCGAATCGATGGGTGTGCGCTCCATGCCCTACCTCGTCACCACGCGCATCATCGCCGGGGTCGTCGCGATCATCCCGCTGTACGCGATCGGGCTGCTCTCCTCGTACGTCGCGTCCCGCTACGTCACCGTCCTGTTCAACGGACAGTCCGCGGGCACGTACGACCACTACTTCAACCTCTTCCTGTCCCCGGCGGACGTGCTCCTGTCGGTGCTCAAGGTGCTGATCTTCAGCGTGATGGTGATCCTCGCCCACTGCTACTACGGCTTCCACGCCACCGGCGGGCCCGCCGGGGTGGGCGTGGCCGTCGGCCGCTCCGTGCGGAACGCGATCGTGCTGATCAGCGTCACCGACTTCTTCCTCTCGCTCGCCATCTGGGGCGCCACGACGACGGTGAAGGTGGCCGGCTGATGACCACACGCACCACCCGGGCCACCGCCCGCAGAACCGCCGGAATCGCCTTCTTCCTGGTGCCCGCCGTCCTCATCTGGGTCTCGGTCGCGGTGTACGAGAAGGACTTCACGCACGACGCGACCGTCACCGTACGCACATCCAGCGTCGGCAACGAGATGCACGAGAACGCCGACGTGAAGCTGCGCGGCGTCGTCGTCGGCCAGGTACGCGACATCGCCGCCGACGGCGAAGGGGCCCGGCTCACCCTCGCCATCAAGCCGGACAAGCTGGACCGCATCCCGGCCGACGTCACCGCCCAGATGCTGCCCACCACCCTCTTCGGGGAACGGTTCGTCGCCCTCGTACCGCCCCCCGTGCCCTCCACGAAGACGCTCGGCGCCGGCGACGTCATCCCGCAGGACCGGTCCAGCAACGCCATCGAGCTGGAAGAGGTCCTCGACAACGTCCTGCCGCTGCTCACCGCCGTGAAGCCGGAGAAGCTGTCCGCCACCCTCAACGCGGTCTCCACCGCACTGGAGGGCCGGGGCGAGAAGCTCGGCGACACCCTGGTGAAGCTGGACGCCCACCTCAAGAAGTTCAACCCCCAACTCCCCACGCTCAACGAGGACATCAAAGAACTCGTCAAGGTGAGCCGGCTCTACGCGGACGCCGCCCCCGACGTCCTGGACGCCCTCACCGACTTCACCACCACGAGCGGCACCCTCGCCGAACAGCAGGCGAACCTCGCCAACGTGTACGGCTCCACCACCGCGTCCGCCCGCGACGTCACCGCCTTCCTCCAGCGCAACAAGGACAACCTCATCCGGCTCGCCGCCAGCGGCAGGCCCACCCTGGAGACCCTGGCGAAATACGCGTCGGAGTTCCCCTGCACCCTGCGCACCGTGGCCAACTTCGTCCCGGCCATGGACAAGGCGCTCGGCAAGGGCACCGACCAGCCCGGGCTGCACGTCACCCTCAAGACCGTGCCGTCCAAGGGCAAGTACGTCGCCGGCAAGGACACCCCGGTCTACAACGCGACCGGCGGACCGCACTGCTACTCCATCCCGTACGTCGGCCAGACCGTGCCCACCGCCGACGCCAGGACCACCGCCGGCACCGCCCCGGCCGGCCCGGACCCGGCCACGCCGGTCGAGGTCCCGGCGGCCGACCCGTCGCTGGGCATGCCCAACTCGCCGCAGGAGAGCCGGCTCGTCAACGAGCTGGTCGCTCCCTCACTGAAAGTCCGGCCGCAGGCCCTGCCCGAGTGGAGCAGCGTGCTCATCGGACCGGCCTTCCGCGGTGTGGAGGTGAAGCTCAAGTGAAGCGCCGTTCCATCGCGGGACCGCTCGCGAAATCGATCGTGTTCATCGTGGTGACGAGCCTGGCCACCACGGTCCTCGCCCTGTCCATCGCCAACACCGGTGTGGGCGACACCCGTTCGTACAAGGCCCGGTTCACCGACGCCACCGGGCTCATCGTCGGGGACAGCGTCCGCGTCGCCGGCGTCAAGGTCGGCCAGGTCGAATCGGTGAAGGTCGCCGACCGCAGGGTCGCCGAGGTCTCCTTCAGCGTCCGCAGGAGCAAGAAGCTCCCGGCCTCCGTGACCGCGTCGATCAAATACCTCAACATGGTCGGCCAGCGCTATATCGACCTGGACCAGGGCGCGGGCCCCGTCGGCGAGTCCTTCGCCCCGGGCGCCACGATCCCGCTGTCGCGCACCACCCCGGCGCTCGACCTGACCCAGCTCTTCAACGGCTTCCAGCCCCTCTTCGAAGGGCTCTCGCCGCCCGACGTCAACGAGCTGGCCGGCTCCATCGTCCAGGTGCTCCAGGGCGAGGGCGGCACCGTCGACTCCATCCTCCAGCACGTCGGCTCGCTGACCGGCACGGTCGCCGCCAAGGACAAGGTGATCGGCGAGGTGATCAAGAACCTCAACGCGGTCCTGAAGACGGTCAACGACCGGGAAGCCGGCTTCAACGACCTGGTCGACACCCTCCAGGCCCTCGTCACCGGCTTCGCGGGCGACCGCAAGCCGCTCGGCGAGGCCGTCACCGCGATGGGCGCGCTCACCACGGTCACCGCCGGCCTCTTCGAGGACGGACGCAAACCCCTCAAGGACGACATCAAGCAGCTCGGCCGGCTCTCCGGGAACCTGGCCGACAACACCCCGAAGATCGAGAACTTCCTCCAGAAGACCCCGGCCAAGATGGAAGCCATCAGCCGCCTCACCTCGTACGGCTCCTGGCTCAACCTCTACCTCTGCGAGGCCAAGGTCAGCGGCGTGACGACGAGCGACGGCAGCACCCCGCCGACCGGCATCGAGATCACCCAGCCGAGGTGCCTGTCATGATCAAGCCGATACGCCACCGCAACCCCGTCGCCGTGGGCATCGTGGGCCTGCTCCTGCTCGCCCTCATCGGATTCGGCGCCTACCGGGCCGACTCGCTCCCCTTCATCGGCGGCGGCACCAGCTACAGCGCCGACTTCACCGAGTCCGCCGGACTCGGGACGGGCGACGAGGTCCGCATCGCCGGCGTCAAGGTCGGCAAGGTCACCGGCGTCTCCCTGGACGGCGCCAAGGTGAAGGTCACCTTCAAGGTCAAGGACGCCTGGATCGGCAACGCCAGCACCGTGGGCATCGCCATCAAGACGCTCCTCGGCGAGAAGTACCTCGCCGTCGACCCGCTCGGCGACGCCCCGCAGGACCCGGACGAGCGCATCACGGCCTCCCGCACCACATCCCCGTACGACGTCACCCAGGCGTTCAACGGACTGGGCGAGACCATCGGGGAGATCGACACCAAGCAGCTCGCCAAGAGCTTCGAGACGATCTCCGCCACCTTCAAGGACTCCCCGCCCGATGTGAAGAGCGCCGCCAAAGGGCTCTCCGCGCTGTCGAAGACCGTCTCCGAACGCGACGCCCAGCTGGCGACCCTGCTCAAGGGCAGCAAGCAGCTCACCAAGACCCTCGCCAACAAGAAGAGCGGCTTCGAAACCCTCCTGGACGACGGCAATC
The DNA here is from genome assembly GCF_045161735.1 of Streptomyces sp. NBC_00726. Classification (NCBI taxonomy): domain Bacteria; kingdom Bacillati; phylum Actinomycetota; class Actinomycetes; order Kitasatosporales; family Streptomycetaceae; genus Streptomyces; species Streptomyces sp. NBC_00726. Next base: position 6,050,866 of record NZ_CP108983.1, read on the forward strand.
TGCTCCTCGGCGAGATCCAGGCCCGCCGCGACTCCATCCACCTGCTGCTCACCGGCACCCGCGACCTGGGCACCCAGCTCACCGGTCTCGTCTCCGACAACAACAAGCAGCTGAAGCCGACCCTCAAGGCGCTCGGCCGGGTCACCGCGGTGCTCAAGAAGAACCGCAAGAGCCTCGACCAGGTGCTCGCGCTCGCCGGCTCCTACAACCGGCTCGTCGGCAACACCCTCGGCAACGGCCGCTGGTTCGACAACTACGTCTGCGGTGTCGTCCCGAAGAACTACCTGCCCGCGAACACCCCCCCGGCGACCGGCTGCATGCCTCCGAAGCAGGAAGGCGGGCACTGAGATGAGACTCACCCGCGTCATCGGCATCGGCGCCGGCCTCGTCGTCGTGGCCGTCGCCGCCACCTCCGGGGTCATGGCCCTGGAGGAGGAGGAAGGCACCACCGTCACCGCCTACTTCGACCAGGTCACCGGCGTCTACGCCGGGTCCGACCTGCGCATACTCGGCGTACGCGTCGGCCGCGTCGAATCCGTCGAACCACGCGGCAAGGACGTCAAGGTCGTCCTGCACATCGACAAGGGCATCCAGGTCCCCAAGGACGCGCACGCCGTCGTCGTCGCCCCCAGCCTGGTCGCCGACCGGTACGTCCAGCTCGCCCCCGCCTACACCGGGGGAGCGGCCATGCGGGACGGCGCCCAGCTGCCCGCGGCCGACAACGCGGTCCCGGTGGAGGTCGACCAGCTCTACGCCTCCATCACCGAACTCTCCACCGCGCTCGGCCCGGACGGGGCGAACGCGGAAGGGGCCTTCGCCGGGCTCCTCGACACCGGGGCCCAGAACCTCAAGGGCAACGGCAAGGACATCGGCGACTCCATCGAGCAGTTCGGCAAGGCCACCAAGACCCTGGACAAGTCGAGCGGCAACCTCTTCAGCACGCTGTCCTACCTCCAGACCTTCACCACCATGCTGAAGGACAACGACGGCAACGTCCGCGCCGCCGAGAAGCAGCTGAACTCCGTCACCGGCTTCCTCGCCGACGACAAGAAGAACCTCGGCGCCGCCCTCAAGGAACTCGGCACCGCCCTCGGCCAGGTGAAGACCTTCATCAAGGACAACCGGGGCGAGCTCAAGAAGAACGTGGACGCCCTCGTGCCGATCACCCAGGCCCTCGTCGACCAGCGCGCCTCGCTGGCCGAGTCGATGGACGTCCTGCCGCTCTCGGCGGGCAACGTCCTCAACGCGTACGACCCCGAGCACCGCACGCTCAACGGCCGGACCAACCTCAACGAGCTCAGCATGGGCGGCCCGCTCCTCGAATCGAGCCTCGCCCTCCAGGGGCTCTCCCCGGTGGACGCCGAACGGCAACAGGCGCTTCCCGCACTGCCGCTCCCCGCCGTGGGCACGGTCTACGGCACCCCGAAGGACGCCAAGGAGACGAAGGGGGCGAACCGATGAACCGGCGACCGCGCAGACCCGCGGCCCTCGGCAGCACGGGCGGACCAGTGCTCGTCGCGCTCGGCCTGTGCTGCACCCTCTTCGTCACCGGATGCGGAGCCCCGCACTTCTCCGGTATCGAGGACCTGCCGCTGCCCGGCGGCGCCGACCTCGGCGACCACCCGTACGAGATCACCGCGGACTTCGGGGACGTGCTCAGCCTCTCCCCGCAGTCCTCGGTCAGGGTCAACGACGTCGCCGTCGGCCGGGTCACCAAGATCTCGCTGGCGCCCGACGGCTGGCAGGCCCGGGTCACCATGAAGGTGAACGGCAAGATCGGCCTGCCCGCCAACTCCTACGCCCGGCTGGAACAGTCCAGCCTGCTCGGCGAGAAGTACGTCCAGCTCGCGCCGCCCGCCAAGGGCAAGGAGCAGGGCACCCTCGCCGACGGCGACCGCATCCCGCTCAGCCGCACCAACCGCAACCCCGAGGTCGAAGAGGTCTTCGGCGCCCTGTCCATGCTCCTCAACGGCGGTGGCGTCCAGCAGCTCAAGACCATCACCACCGAACTCAACAAGGCCCTGAACGGGCAGGAACCCCAGGTCAAGTCCATGCTCCACCGGGTCGACAAGCTCGTCACCAACCTGGACGACCACCGCGGCGACATCACCGCCGCGCTCGACGGCGTCAACCGGCTCTCCAGCACCCTCGCCGGCCGCAAACAGCAGGTCGGCACCGTCCTCACCAAGCTCAGCCCCGGCATGAAGGTCCTGGAGAAGCAGCGCGGCTCCCTCATGACGATGCTCCGCTCCCTGGACACCCTCTCCGACGTCGCCGTCACCACCATCAACCGGAGCAAGGCGGACACCATCGCCGACCTCAAGGCCCTCGCCCCCACCCTGCGGGCCCTCGCCGACTCCGGCAACGACCTGCCCGACTCCCTCCAGGTGCTGCTCACCTACCCGTTCACGGACGAGGTGCTGCGCGGCGTGAAGGGCGACTACCTCAACGTGTACCTGGACCTGACGGCCGAACCCGGCACCCAGATCATCCCCGCCTACGACCCGGACCCGGAGACCCCGGCCGCCCAGTCCCAGGCGGTCGCCGGCGCCGGACTGCCGCTGCCCCTTCCCGCGGCCTCGGCGCCGACGACGAGCCGGCCCACGGACTCGAAGGGGAGCAACCGATGATCACCCTCGCCATCCGGCTCAAGAACATCGCCTTCCTCATCATCTCCGTGCTGGTGCTCGCCTACCTCGGAGTGCGCTACGCCGATCTCGGCCATTACGTCGGCATGCGCGACTACTACACGGTCAAGATGCAACTCCCGCGCACCGGCGGCCTCTTCACCCACTCCAACATCACCTACCGAGGGGTCTCGGTCGGCCGGGTCGGACCCATCGAGCTCACCGACGACGGTGTCGAGGCCGAGCTGCGGATCAACAAGTCCGCGCCCCGCATCCCCGACGACCTCAAGGCGGTCGTGGCCAACCTCTCCGCCGTCGGCGAGCAGTACGTCGACCTGCGGCCGACCCGCACCGAGGGCCCCTACCTCGGCAACGGCTCGGTCATCGACCAGGCCGAGACCACCGTCCCGGCGCCCGTGACCGACGTCCTCACCAGCGTCAACGACCTCACCTCCTCGGTCGACCTGGAATCGCTGCGCACCGTGGTGGACGAGTTCGGCACCGCGTTCAGCGGGCGCGGCGACGACCTCCAGGTCCTCCTGGACACCGGCAGCGAGTTCGTGGACGCCGCCGACGACGCGCTGCCCGTCAACACCCGGCTGATGGAGGACGGCAGGACCGTCCTGCGCACCCAGGTCGAACAGGGCGAAGCGCTCAAGGGGTTCGCCTCCGGCGCCAAGGAACTGGCCGCCCAGCTCAAGGGGTCCGACACCGATCTGCGCAAGCTGATCGCCGCCGCTCCCGACGCGACGAACCAGATCAGCGGACTGCTCCGGGACGTCGAACCCAGCTTCGGGGTCGTCGTCGCCAACCTCCTCACCACCTCCGACGTCGCCGTCACCCGCCAGCGCGGCCTGGAGGAACTGCTCGTGAAGCTGCCCGCCGTCGCGGCCGCCGGGTCCAGCGCGGTGGACGAGGACGGCGCCCGGTTCGGCATGTCCATCACCTTCTTCGAACCGCTGCCCTGCACCGCCGGCTACGAGGGCACGACCTACCGCAACGGCCTCGACCTCTCACCCGCCCCCGCCGTCAACACCAAGGCCCGCTGCACCGCCTCGCCCGGCACCGGCATCGACGTCCGGGGCAGCGCCAACGCCCCCACGGGCGGCCCGCTGCCCGCACCGGCGAAGGCCGGCGCGCTGCTCCTCGGGGACGGCAAGGGGGACCGGCTGCCCGGCGTGCTCGGCGCCGCGGCCGACGCGGCACCGGGGGCCCGGGGCATGGCCGGGCTGCTCGGCCTGGGACAGGAGGACGGCGAGTGAACCCCCGTACGCGAAGCCTCGGCGGCTGGGCCGTCCTGCTGATCGCGGCCCTCGTCTGCGCCCTGGGCGGCTGGTCGTACGCCCAGGCGCGCGGCGACGACGACCTGGCCTACGCCAAGAGCCGGGACGCCGCCCTCGCGGACGGCCGGCAGGCGCTGGCCCGGCTCAACACGCTGGACGGCAAGGACGCGACGAGCGTGGACGCGGGCCTGGCCGGCTGGCTGGAGTCCGCCACCGGCCCGTTGCACGACCAGCTGAAGCGGACCCGGAAGAAGGACGCCGCCGACCTCAAGGCGTCCGGTGCCACCGCGCGCGGCAAGGTCACCGACGCCGCGCTCACGGAGCTGGACGAGCGGACCGGCACCGCGCTGATGATCGCGACCGTGGACGTCGAGGTCACCCCGCGCACCGGCAAGGCGGGCACCGAGCGCAAACGTTTCGAGGCCACGCTCGCCCGGACCGGGGACGGCTGGAAGATCAAGGCGCTCACGGCGCTCGGCATAGGAGGCGGCGCATGAACACGGACGTCGAGGAGAAGCCGGCGGCAGCCGTCGAGCCGCCCGAGGACGCCGACGACACCGAGGACACCGGTACCCGCCCCGCCCGCCGGTGGCCGCGCGTCCTGGCCGCGGTCCTCGTCGTCGCCCTGCTCGCCGCCGGGGCCGTCATGTACGTGGCGGGGAGGCAGCTGCGGGACACGCCCGCCACGTCCAACCGGGCGCTGACCGACAGCGCGGCGACCGCCCAGGTGGCCGGCGAGGTCACCAACGCGCTCGGCAAGGTCTTCTCGTACAGCCCCGACGGCACCGCCGCCACCAAGGCGTCCGCGCAGAAGCTGCTCGCGGGCAAGGCGCTCCAGCAGTACGCGGCACTGTTCGGCCAGGTCGAGAAGCAGTCGGCGGACCAGAAGCTCACCCTCACCACCCATGTCGTGCGCGCCGGGGTGACCCGGCTGACGCCGGACAGCGCGCACCTGCTCGTCTTCCTCGACCAGGTCTACGAGCGCAAGGGCAAGGCGGCGAGCAAGGCGGCCGCGCAGCTGTCCGTCACGGCCCAACTGCGCGAAGGCCACTGGACGATCGTGGAGATCACCTCCCGGTAGCCCCCGAGAAGCAGCACCGCAGCACCGAGCACGGACAGCACAGCACGGCGGGACCGCCGGCAGGGAGAGGCAAGCGATGGCACGGGTAGCGATGACGAGGAATCCGCTGGTGGCGGCGGCGATCGTGCTGACGGTCGCGGCGGCCGGCGCCGCGGGCTGGGGCGGGGTGTCCCGGTACCGGGCGGGGCACGACGGCTCTGCCGCGTACGCCCAGACCCGCGACGAGGTGCTGGCGGCGGGGGAGCAGGCCGTGCAGAACATGAACACGCTCGACCACGCCCAGCTGGAGAAGGGGCTCGACAGCTGGGAGGACTCCACCACCGGGGACCTGCACCGGCAACTGGTCGACGGGCGGGACGGGTTCGTGAAGCAGATCCAGGAGGCGAAGACCGTCAGCACCGCGAAGGTGCTGGCCGGCGCGGTCACCGAGCTGGACGACCGGGCCGGGAAGGCCGGGGTCATGGTGGCGCTCCGGGTGACCGTGACCGCGCCCAAGGGCAAGCCCGCGGTGAAGGAGAGCCGGATGCTCGGCCAGCTCACCCGCACCCCCGACGGGTGGAAGCTCAGCGCCCTCGGCCAGGCGCCCGTCGGCAACACCGCCGGCTGACACCCCCGCCCCCGCACCGAGAGGAACCCGGACATGTCGACCACCCGTCACCTGGTCAACCGGCAGCGCCGCCTGGCCACCGTCGCCGCCGCCGAACGCGCCGCGACGACCGCCCCGCCCCGCCCCGGGCGCGGCCCGGACCCGGAAGAGGCAGCCGCCACGCGGGAAGAGGCGGTTCCGGAAAGCGAGGAGAGCGAGGAGAGCGAGGAGAGCGAGCAGGACGAAGGGGAGGCCGAGCCCGAGGCCAGGAAGGCAGCCCCCCGGCGCCGCCCCGGCCTCAGCCTGCCCGCCGTCCTCTGCGTCCTCACCCTCCTCCTCGGCGCCGTCGCCGCCTGGGCGTTCACCTCGGCGGCGAGCCTGCGCGACGACCCCAGCCGGCAGAACACCGCCCTGACCGACATCAGCCGCACCAGCGAGGTGAAGGGCCAGATCACCGAGGCCGTCGGCGCGGTCTTCTCGTACGACTACGCCTCACCCACCAAGGCCGAGGCGGCGGTGACGAGGTATCTGACCGGCAAGGCGGTCCAGCAGCACGCGGACATGCTCGCCGAGGTCCGGGAGCAGGCGCCGAAGCAGAAGCTGGTCCTCACCACGACCGTCACCGACAGCGGCGTGGAGATGCTCGACGGCGACCGCGCCCGGCTGCTGATCTACGCCGACCAGCGCAACACCCGCACCGGCAAGTCCGAGGAGACCACCTACGCCGCCGCGATGTTCAGCGTGGACGCGGTCCGCAAGGGCGGCAGCTGGCGGATCTCCGCCATTGACACGTTCACCCGGTGACCCAGGCGACCCCACCAAGGAGACACGCATGAGGTTCAACGGCACCATGCGCCGCGGACTCGGCGGCACCGCCGCCGCCGTCGCCGCGATGGCCGCGCTCACGGCGTCCCAGGCACCCCAGCTCGCCGCGCACGAGGAGACCCCGAAGCACCGCCAGGAGGCGGACGACGTGGTCTGGTCAGAGGTCCCCAACGACGACTCGTACCACACCGAACTGCCGCCGCTGAAGAGCCCGGAGCCGCCGAAGAAGGGCGAGAAGCAGAGCCCCGCGGCCAAGCGGTCCTGGGCCGAGGCCGGCGTCCCGGCCACCGTGCTCGCCGCCTACCGCAGGGCCGAGACCACCATGCGGCGCGGCGACCCGGGCTGCCGGCTGCCCTGGCAGTTACTGGCGGCGATCGGCAAGGTCGAGTCCGGCCACGCGGCCGGCGGCCGGGTCGACAAGAACGGCACCACCGTCTCGCCGATCCTCGGCCCGGTCCTCAACGGCGCCGGGTTCGCCGACATCGCGGACACCGACGGGGGCGTCTACGACGGGGACGCGACATACGACCGGGCGGTCGGCCCGATGCAGTTCATCCCCTCGACATGGGCGCACTGGGGCCGCGACGGCAACGGCGACGGCCGCCGCGACCCGAACAACGTGTACGACGCGGCGCTCGCCGCCGGGGCCTACCTGTGCGCCGGTACGCGCGATCTGTCGATCCCCTCCGACATGAACCGGGCGATCCTCAGCTACAACCACTCGGAGACGTATCTGCGCACGGTGCTGTCCTGGCTGGAGTTCTACCGCAAGGGCATCCACCCGGTCACCGATGGCACGGGGCCCGTCCCCAGGAGCCCCGGCGCGGGCGGCCCGAGCAAGGCCGGGCACCCCGTGGGCGGCTCCGGCTCCAAGGACGACGACGGCGGCATCGAGGTCGGCCCGCAGCCCGGCACCAGCACCCACCCGACCGCGCCGGGCACCCACGACCCCGGCCCGGACCCGAGCACCACGCCCGGCCCGGACCCCACGGACACCACCGGCCCCTCGCCCGACCCCTCGGACCCCGGCTCCCCGGACCCGAGCACGACCCCCGACCCGGACCCGACCACGACGAAACCGGCCCCGGGCTGCACGACCACCCCGACCCCCGACCCGACCGGCACCACCGAGCCCACCGGCTCCCCCTCACCCGACCCCATGGAGACCGCCGAACCCTGCACCACACCCACCCTGCCGCCCACGGCTGACTAGGCGCCCGCCAGCACCTGGGCGAGGTCGTAGCGGACGACCTCCTCCAGCTGGGCGTACGTGCAGCTGTCCGGCGTACGGTCGGGCCGCCAGCGGCGCCACTGGGCGGTGTGCCGGAAGCGGTCGCCCTCCATGTGGTCGTACGCCACCTCACAGACCCGCTCCGGCCGCAGCGGCACCCAGGACATGTCCTTCTTGCCGGACCAGCGGCTAGGGGCGCCCGGCAGCCGGGCGCCCGCGTGCGCCTCGGCCTCGGCCCAGGCGTGCCACGGGTGGTCGTCGGCGCCGGTCAGCAGGGGTGCCAGCTCGGTGACCAGCTCCGCGCGGCGCTTCATGGGGAAGGCCGCGCACACCCCGACGTGCTGGAGCGCGCCGCCGTCGTCGTACAGGCCGAGCAGCAGCGAGCCGACGACCGGGCCGCTTTTGTGGAAGCGGTAGCCGGCCACCACGCAGTCCGCGGTGCGCTCGTGCTTGATCTTGTACATGGCCCGGACGTCCGGCCGGTACGGCGCGTCGAGCGGCTTCGCGACGACCCCGTCGAGCCCCGCCCCCTCGTACCGCTCGAACCACTCCCCGGCCCGGGCCGGGGCGGTCGTGGCCGGGGCCAGGTACACCGGCGCCGACGCCCCGGCGAGCGCCGCCTCCAGGACCGTGCGCCGGTCCGCCTGCGGGGTGTCCAGGAACGAGTCGTCGCCCAGCGCCAGCAGATCGAAGGCGATCAGCGCGGCCGGGATCTCCCCGGCCAGCAGCCGCACCCGCGAGGCGGCCGGGTGGATGCGCTCGCTCAGGCGGTCGAAGTCGAGCCGCCCGTCGTGCGCGACGACGATCTCGCCGTCCACCACGCACCGTTCCGGCAGATTGTCCCGGACCGCGTCCACCACCTCGGGGAAGTACCGGGTGAGCGGCTTACCGGTCCGGCTGCCGATCACCACCTCGTCACCGTCCCGGTGCACGATCGCCCGGAAGCCGTCCCACTTGGCCTCGTACTGCATGCCCGGCGGGATCTTCTTCACCGACTTGGCGAGCATCGGCTTCACGGGCGGCATCACCGGCAGGTCCATGGCCCGATTGTGGACCGTACGGCAACCGGAGTCTCCCGATATGCGGCATATGTGTGCCCGGCCTACCGTGGCCGACATGGCAGCAGCGGGCACAGCGGTGGAGCTGGACGCGGCCGGGCGGGCGGTCCGGCTGTCGAATCCGGACAAGGTCTACTTCCCGGCGAAGGGCTACACGAAGCGGGACGTCGCCGAGTACTTCCTGGCCGTCGGCCCCGGCATCCTGCGCGCCCTGCGCAACCGGCCCACCACCCTCCAGCGGTTCGTGGACGGCGTCGAGGGCGAGTTCTTCTACCAGAAGCGCGCCCCCAAGAACCTCCCCGACTGGATTCCCACCACCGAGATCGCCTTCCCGAGCGGCCGGTCCGCCCGGGAGATGTGCCCCACCGAGGTGGCCGCCGTCCTCTGGGCCGCCAACCTCGGCACCCTCACCTTCCACCCCTGGCCGGTCCGGGGCGGGGACACCGACCACCCCGACGAACTGCGCATCGACCTGGACCCGCAGCCCGGCACCGATTACGCCGACGCGGTCCGCGCCGCCCACGAGCTGCGCGGTGTCCTGGAGGAGCACGGGCTGCGCGGCTGGCCCAAGACCTCCGGCGGGCGCGGTATCCACGTCTTCGTACCCATCGAGGCGCGCTGGACCTTCACCGAGGTGCGGCGCGCCGCGATCGCGGTCGGGCGCGAGCTGGAGAGCCGGATGCCGGACCGGGTGACCACCGCCTGGTGGAAGGAGGAGCGCGGCGAGCGGATCTTCGTCGACTACAACCAGACCGCCCGCGACCGCACCATCGCCTCCGCCTACTCCGTACGGCCCTTCCCGCACGCCCCGGTCTCCGCCCCGCTGCGCTGGGAGGAGCTGGACGACGCCGAGCCCCGCGACTTCGACCTGCGCACCATGCCCGTGCGGTACGCGGAACACGGCGATGTGCACGCCGGCATGGACCAGGAGGCGTTCCGCCTGGACTCGCTGCTCGAACTCGCCGACCGCCACGCGAGCGACGGCGGCCCCGGCGACCTGCCCTACCCGCCCGAGTACCCGAAGATGCCCGGCGAGCCCAAGCGCGTGCAGCCGAGTCGCGCCCGCCGGGACCCGGACGACCGGGCGTGAGCGAGCCGGAGCACGGGGCGCACGGGCGGCCGCTGACCCGGGGCCAGAAGTGGCAGGGCTTCAAGGAGTCCCCGTACTTCCCGGCGATCGTCCTGCTGTTCATCCTCTCCGCCGCCGCCGGGCTGTTCGCCGGCTCCTACACGTACGCGATGGCCAACCCGACCCCGCACAGCGTCCCCACCGCCGTGGTCACCGAGCCGGACACCGAGCGCGGCCGGGAGTTCGTCGCCGGGATGGACAAGGCTCTGGACGCCTCCCTGGTCATCCACGTCTATCCGACGGCGGCCGCCGCGCGCGAGGCCCTGGAGGAGCAGCGGGTCTTCGCCATCGTGCGGTCCGGCGGCCGGGGGGTGTCCCTGGACGTGGCCGCGGCCTCCGGGGCGGCCGTCGCCCAGCTGCTCGCCGAGTCCGCCGTGAAGGTGGGGGACGCGCTCGGCATCCCGGTCGCCGTGCGGGACGTCAAACCCCTCCAGAAGGGCGACCCGCGCGGGCTCGCGCTCTTCTACATCTCGCTCGCCGCGGTGATCGTCGGCTTCGTGGGCTCCATTCAGCTCAGCGTGCACGCCCGGTCGTTGATCCCGCTGGAGCGGATCGGCTTCACCGTCGCGTACGCGCTCCTCGGCGCCTTCGCCATCGCCGCCGTGGTCGACTGGCTGCTCGGGGCGGTGGACCTGCCCTTCGTCGAGTCCTGGCTGATCCTCGCGTTCACGATGTTCACCTCGGGCATGGTCTTCACCATGTTCAACACCCTGATCGGCCGCTGGGCGATGCTGCCGACCTGGGGCGTCATGGTGCTCCTGGGCAACCCGTCGTCCGGCGGAGCCGTCTCCTGGCCGCTGCTGCCCTCGCTCCTCGGGCACATCGGACGCTGGCTGCCGCCGGGCGCCTCCGTGAACGCCCAGCACACCGCCGTCTACTACCAGGGCCACCAGCGCGTCTTCCCGTATCTGGTCCTCGCGACCTGGTCGCTGGTCTCGTGCACCGTCTTCTGGGTGTGGCGCCACCGGCACCCCGGCGGCCGCGCGCACATGCCGCAGCACGCGGCGACGGTCACCTGATCCGTCAGACGTATTTTGCGACTCGCCCACCGGGCTTGGCGGCTCTGGGGCGGACTTTGTCCTTACTGTGGGTAAGCGATTTTCCCGGGCCCGTCACGGCCCGTCGCCAAAGCCTCGGCAGCAGCAGTGGGGAGTTCGACATGGACCGCAGAAGTTTCAGCCGGCGGATGCTGATGGGCGGCGGGGCCGTGGCGGCGGCCGGGGTGGCCTCGCTGTCCCTCCCGGCACCCGCCGCCGCCCAGCCGCACCGGGTCCGCCGCGCGCCCGCCGGGGGAGTGGTCCGGCACATCAAGATGTACGTGGAGAAGCTGGCGGACGGCCGGATGGGCTACGGGCTCGAAAAGGGCAAGGCCACCGTGCCCGGCCCGCTCATCGAGCTCGACGAGGGCGACACCCTGCACATCGAGTTCGTCAACACCCTGGACGTCCCGGCCGGGCTGCACGCGCACGGCGTCGACTACGACATCGCCAGCGACGGCACCCGGATGAACCACAGCACCGTCGAACCCGGCGCCACCCGCACGTACACCTGGCGCACCCACACCCCCGGCCAGCGCCCGGACGGCACCTGGCAGCCCGGCAGCGCGGGCTACTGGCACTACCACGACCACGCCGTCGGCTCCGACCACGGCACCGGCGGCATCCGCGAAGGGCTCTACGGGCCACTGATCGTCCGGCGCCGGGGCGACATCCTGCCGGACAAGACCATCACGATCGTCTTCAACGGCATGTCCATCAACAACACCCCGGCCGGGGAGAGCCCGGACTTCACGGCCACGCTCGGGGACCGGCTCGAAGTCGTCATGATCACGCACGGCGACTTCTACCACACGTTCCATATGCACGGTCACCGCTGGGCGGACAACCGTACGGGCATGCTCACCGGCCCCGACGACCCGAGCCGGGTGGTCGACACCAAGATCGTCGGCCCGGCGGACTCCTTCGGCTTCCAGGTGATCGCGGGCGAACACGTGGGCGCGGGCGCCTGGATGTACCACTGTCATGTGCAGAGCCACGCCGACCGGGGCATGGGCGGCATGCTCCTCGTAGCCGGCCCGGACGGCACCGTCCCCGGACACGACGGATAGACGGCTCAGGGGCGGGCGGCCGCGCCGAGGCGCCGCTGCTCCTCCTCCACGATCCGGCGGGCCAGCTCGCCCTCCGACACGTCCACCGCGTCCGGCGTCGTCTCGGCGACATCACTGCGCCGGGCGTACGCGTCGAACAGCCGCTCCTTGCGGGCCACGATGTCCAGCATGCGCCGGTCGATGCTGTCCGTGGCGAGCAGCCGGTGCACCCGGACCGTCCGTATCTGGCCCATCCGGTGCACCCGGGCCACCGCCTGATGCTCCGTCGTCGGCTTGATCTGCGGTTCGCACAGGATGACGACGGACGCGGCCTGCATGTTCAGCCCGACCCCGCCCGCCTGGATCTGGCTCAGCAGCACCGCGTGCCCGTCCGCCGCCGCGAACGCGTCGACCAGCTCCTGGCGCCTGGCCGCCGCCACGCTCCCCGTCAGCACTCCCGACACCCCGTCACCGAGCGCCCCGCGCACCGTCTCCAGGACCTCGCGGAAGTACGAGAACACCACGACCTTCAGACCGTTGCCCGCCGCCTCCGCGACCAGCTCGCGCAGCCGGTCCAGCTTGGCGGAGGTCTCCGGCCGGGCATAGGCCGCCCGGCGCATCCGCATGAAGTGCCCGTCGGCCACCGCCTCCCGGTACGCCAGCAGGTCGCCCTCGCTGAATTCCTCCCACTCGTCCACCTGGACCACGGCGGGCAGCTCGGCGAGGACGTCCTCCTGATTGCGCCGCAGATAGGCGGGAGCCACGGCCCGGCGGAACGCCCGCGAGCCCGCCGCGCCGTGCCCGGCGCCGACCGAGGGGGCCAGCTCGGGCCGGAGCCGGCGGACCAGGCTGCGGAACTCCTCCACCCGGTTCTCCATCGGCGTCCCGGTCAGGAACAGCACCCGGTCCGTCCGCCCCGACCAGCCGGCGACCGCGCGCGAACGACGGGTCTCCGGGTTCTTGACGTAATGCGCCTCGTCCACCACCAGCATCCCGGGCCGCACCCCGCTCTCCCCGGCGTCCGGCAGGGTGTGCAGCGCGTCGAAGGTGGTCAGCGCGACCCCGCCGGAATCCCGCCACTCCGCGAACGCGGCCCGCCGCTCCGGCCCGTGCACCGGCAGCGCGCGCAGCGTGGACCTGGTCCGGACCTCCCGCGTCCAGTTGATGAGGACGCTCGCCGGGCACACCACCAGGAAGTGCGTCTCCCCGTGCGCCGCGAGGTGGGCCAGGGCCGCGATGGCCTGGACGGTCTTGCCGAGCCCCATCTCGTCGCCCAGGATCACCCGCTTCTGGACGAGCGCGAACCGGGCACCGAACGACTGGTAGCCGCGCAGCGAGACCCGCAGCCGGGCGTCGTCCAGCCGCAGCCCGCGCACCCGGTCGGCGATCGCCGACGGCAGGAACCCCTCCGCCGCGTCCCGGTCCGGCCCCGAGCCGGAGAGCTCCGCGAGCAGGCTGTAGTACTCGGCGGACCGCAGCTCGAAGTCGACCCAGGCGGCGGCCGGGGACCCCGGCGCCCGCAGCAGATCGGCCGACACCTGGGCGAACAGCGACGGCAGCCCGCGCCCCACCGCGTCGGCGACGGCCGCCCGCACCCCGGCCACCGCCTCCCGCGCCCCGGCCCGCGACCGCCGCCCCGCGAACAGCATCCGCAGCCGCCCCCGCGCCGGACCGGCCGCCGTCAGCAGCGGATCGAGGCGCCCGGCCAGCGCCCGCGCCCCGTCCACCGCCCGCCGCGCGTCCGGGCCCGCCGCCACCAGCCCGTACACCGCGCCGAGCAGCGCGGTCACCGCCTCGTTCCGGTCGTCCACATCCACGCGGACCGCGACGGTGTCCCGCACCGCGTGCGCGATGCCGCCCGCCGCCGCCAGGGCCTGATCGGCCGTCTGGGCGCCGACGCCGGGGATCTGGCGGAGCTCGTAACGGTTCGCGCCGTACACCTGGCCGACCGTCGTGAAACCCGCCTGCTCGATCGCGCCGAGACGCAGCCGGCCCTCGGTGACGTCCTTCAGCCGGGAGACGGGGATGGCGGCGAGATCGGCGCGCACGAGGGCGTCCAGCAGCGGGTCCAGGCAGGTCCGGACGGCGGTGACGGCCCGGGTGTGGTCCGCGAGGACCCCGCGCGCCGCGTCCAGCAGACCGTCGGCGCGGAGGAGCAGTTCCCGCGCGGCCCGCCCGGCCGATGCTCCGCCCTCGGTCATGTACGTCCCTCTGTCTCCGCGACCCCGCCGCCCTTCGCGTACGTGGCTCATATCGTCCCATGCGGCATCGGCGACCCGGCCGGGCGGACACCTCATTGACGCGGCGTTGATCAGTCGTTTATCGCGGCAGGGCACTGTGGCCGTCATGCTGATCAACACCGCGACCGACCCCGCCTTCGCCTGGCAGGAGACGGCCCTGTGCGCCCAGGCGGGCCCCGAGTTCTTCTTCCCGGCCCCCGGCAGCTCCACCCGTGAGGCCAAGCAGCTCTGCAACGCCTGCGAGGGACGGCAGGCGTGCCTGGAGTACGCCCTCGACAACGACGAGCGCTTCGGCGTCTGGGGCGGCCTGTCCGAGAAGGAGCGGGAGCGGCTGCGCAGAGTCGGCCGCGTGCGGGCCTGAAACACCCCCGCACGTGCGAGACTTCGGCCTCCATCGTTTTCGTACGCGGACCCCGTGACCGTGGCGGAAGCCGCGTCGGCCTGGAGGAGGAGCCGAGTTGAGCGAGTACGACTATGTCGTCGTCGGGGCGGGTTCGGCCGGCTGCGTGCTGGCCGCGCGGCTGTCCGAGGACCCCACCGTGCGGGTCGCCCTGGTCGAGTCGGGCGGCCCCGACCGCAAACAGGAGATCCGGATCCCGGCCGCCTTCCCGCAGTTGTTCAAGACCCCGTTCGACTGGGACTTCAGTACGGTGAAACAGCCGGCGCTCGGCGGCCGTGAGCTGTTCTGGCCGCGCGGCCACACCCTGGGCGGCTCGTCCTCGATGAACGCGATGATGTGGGTACGCGGACACCGCGACGACTACGACGCGTGGGCGGAGTCCGCCGGACCGGACTGGGCCCACGACGCGATCGTCCCCTACTTCCGGCGCGCCGAGCGCTGGTCCGGCCCGGCCGGCGACACCACGGTGTACGGCACCGAGGGCCCGCTCCACATCGCGCCGCCCCGCAGCCCGTCCCCGCTGACCGCCGACTTCGTCACCGCCTGCCGCGACGACGGCCTGACCTTTCTGCCCGAGCTGAACGCGCCCGACCACAGCGGGGTCGCCCTCACCCCCGTCAACCAGCGGCGCGGCCGGCGCTGGAGCGCGGCCGACGGCTATCTGAAACCGGCCGCCCGGCGCGCCAATCTGGACATCCTCCCGCACACCCGGGTCCGCGTCCTCGCCTTCGACGGCGACCGGGCCACCGGGGTGGAGACGGAGAACTCCGGCACACTCACCGCCCGCCGCGAGGTGATCCTCAGCGCCGGCGCCATCGGCTCCCCGCACCTGCTGCTGCGCTCCGGCATCGGCGACCCCGGCGAACTGCGCCGCGCGGGCGTCGAGGTGCGCGCCGCGTCACCGGACGTCGGCCGCAACCTCCAGGACCACCTGTCCTTCGCGGTCACCCTGCACTGCCCGCGCCCGGTCACCCTGACCGGCGCCGACACCCCGAAGAACATCGCCCGCTACCTGCTCACCGGGCGCGGACCGCTCAGCTCCAACCTGGCGGAGGCCGTCGCCTTCGTCCGCAGCGCCACCGCCCCGGCCGCCCCGGACCTGGAACTGATCTTCGCCCCGGCCCCGTTCATCGACCACGGACTGACCCCGCCCACCGAACACGGCATCACGATCGGCGTCATCCTGCTCCAGCCCGAGAGCACCGGCCGCATCACCCTGGACACCGACCACCCGGACCCCCGCTCCGCCCTGCGCATCGACCCGGGCTACCTCGCGGCCGGCGCCGATCTGCGGCGCATGATGGACGGCGTCCGCCACGCCGAACGGCTCTTCGCCCACACCGCCCTCGCCCCGCACACCTCGACGCCCATGGGCCACTACCCGGGCGAGGTGGACGACGACCGCCTGGCCGAGGCGATCCGGACCGGGGCGGAAACCCTCTACCACCCCGTCGGCACCTGCCGGATGGGTGAGGACCCCGGCTCGGTCACCGACCCCCGGCTCCGGGTGCGCGGCGTCCGCGGCCTGCGCGTGGTCGACGCCTCGGTCATGCCGCGCATCACCCGGGGCCACACCCACGCGCCCACGGTCGCCATCGCCGAGAAGGCCGCCGAACTGATCAGGCAGGACGCCCGGGGCTAGGGCCCAGGGGCCGCCGCAGGGCCGGGATCAGGACGGGATACGGAACGTCTCCCCGTACATCTTCCAGGTCAGCGGCGGCTCCAGGGACAGGTTCTCGTCCTCAAGGAAGACGCGCTGCGCGGTGTCGATGCGCGAGGTGTCGTGCCGCTGGTTCTTCTTCGACTTCATCACGGCCCGCGAGGCGTCCAGGAAGATGTCCAGATACGCCGACTCGTCACCGCCCTCCGCGACCGTGTCCGCCTCGGCCAGTGCCGCCTGCCGGATGCCGTAGAAGGAATCCGCCTCGTGCCCCGGCCCCTGGAGCACCATGGTGTCGAAGTAGATGAACTGGCCCAGCGTGCCGAGACCGTCCAGCTTCGCCAGGCGCACCGCCGGCTCGAAGTACTGCTTGTCGCGGACCTCCTCCTGCGCCGCGCGGAACGCCGGGTCCTCGGCCGCCTTCTGCCACGCACCCGTGAACCCCGGGTCCAGGCCCTCGTGTGACCCGGTGCCGTCGACCTTGCGCAGCGCGGGCAGATACGGAGCGAGCGGATTGTCCGGGTGGTCCTTGGTGAACGCCTCGACGAACGCCAGCATGTCGTGCGTACCGGAGCAGAAACCGACGAGCCCGGCCGCGTAACCGGTGCCGTCGCCGCTGTCCTCGATCGTCGCGTACTGGGTGCGCCAGTCCAGCGTCGAGCCCTCCGCGCTGGCCAGCAGCTCCCACGCGATCTCGCGCATCTTCGGCGCGGCGAGCCCGGCCGGCGCCCGGTCGATCCGCTTGTTCATCGCCGCGCGCTCCGCGTCGTCCGCCTCCGCGAACGGGTCCGGGTTCACCGGCCCGGTGGCCGACGCCTCGGCGGCCTTGGGCGAGGCCGTGGGCAGTGCGGCGTCGTCGTCGCCGGTGTTGAAGAAGAGGGCGACGGCTATCGCCAGCGGCGCACCGATCAGAACGAAGCGGGTCACAGGTTTCACCGGCACAGCGTACGGTCCCCCTGCTCGACTGTTTCGGCCCGCCACCCTGCCGTGGCCACCGGCCCGCCGCCCCCCGACGGTCAGCCCTGGGCGCGGGCGGCCATCCGGGCCTTCCGGGCGGCCAGCTTCTCGTCGAACTTCGCGGCCTCGGTGTCCAGACCGTGCATGTACAGGCCCAGCTCCTCCTGGGCCTTCAGGCCGTCCGGGCCCAGGCCGTCGATGTCGAGCACCTTCAGATAGCGCAGCACCGGCTGGATGACGTCGTCGTGGTGGATGCGCATGTTGTAGATCTCACCGATCGCCATCTGCGCGGCCGCCCGCTCGAAGCCGGGCATGCCGTGACCGGGCATCCGGAAGTTGACCACGACGTCGCGCACGGACTGCATCGTCAGGTCCGGGGCCAGCTGGAACGCGGCGCCCAGCAGATTCCGGTAGAAGACCATGTGCAGGTTCTCGTCGGTCGCGATGCGGGCCAGCATCCGGTCGCAGACCGGGTCGCCCGACTGGTGCCCGGTGTTGCGGTGCGAGACGCGGGTTGCCAGCTCCTGGAAGGCCACATAGGCCACGGAGTGCAGCATCGAGTGCCGGTTGTCCGACTCGAAGCCCTCCGCCATGTGCGCCATCCGGAACTGCTCCAGCTTGTCCGGGTCGACGGCGCGCGAGGTGAGCAGGTAGTCCCGCATCACGATGCCGTGCCGGCCCTCCTCGGCCGTCCAGCGGTGCACCCAGGTGCCCCAGGCGCCGTCGCGGCCGAAGAGCGTGGCGATCTCGTGGTGGTAGCTGGGGAGGTTGTCCTCGGTGAGGAGGTTGACCACGAGCGCGATCTTGCCGATGTCGGTGACCTTGGACTGCTCGGCCTGCCACGCCTCGCCGTCCGCGAAGACGCCGGGGAAGTTCCGCCCGTCCGAGAAGGGGACGTACTCGTGCGGCATCCAGTCCTTGGCGACCTTGAGGTGCCGGTTGAGCTCCTTCTCGACCACCTCTTCCAGCGCGAACAGGAGGTGGGCATCGGTCCACGCCTGTGAACTGCCGAGATGGGGAGAAGTAATGGTCACGAGGGCTCCTGGGGACGGGAGAACTACCTACGGCTTCGTAGGTTACGAGACCGTAGGTTAAAGCGACGGTAAGGCTCTGGCCAAGCCCGAACGGGCGAGCGTCGCTCACTCTGCGTCACCGAAGGCCGGAGGGGGTGCGCGCCGGACCGGCACACACCCCCTCGTTTCCCGCGTCAGAGCCCGGCGCGCACCTCCTCGGCCGAGGTGTCCCGCAGCTCCCCGTCGAGCAGCAGCCAGCGGGTGATCCCCAGCGACTCCAGGAACGGCACGTCGTGGCCGGCCACGATGAGCGCCCCCTCGTACGCCTCCAGCGCCTCGGTCAGCCGTCGTACGCTCGCCAGGTCGAGGCTGTTCGTCGGCTCGTCCAGCATCAGCAGCCGGGGCGCCGGCTCGGCCAGCAGCAGCGCGGCCAGCGTCGCCCGGAACCGCTCCCCGCCGGACAGCGTCCCCGCCGCCCGGTCCGCCCGCGCACCCCGGAAGAGGAAGTGCGCGAGCCGCGCCCTGATGTGGTTGTCGGTGGCGTCCGGGGCGAACCGCGCCACGTTCTCCACCACGCTCAGCCCGTCGTCCAGCACGTCCAGCCGCTGGGGCAGGAAGCGCAGCGGGACGTCGGTCACCGCCTCGCCGGACACCGGTGCCAGCTCACCGGCGAGCGTACGGAGCAGCGTGGTCTTGCCCGCCCCGTTGCGCCCGACCAGCGCGATGCGCTCCGGACCGCGCACCTCGTACTGGCCCCGCACCCGTGCCCCGTAAGCGAGTTCCAGATCGCGCAGGACCAGCACGCCCCGGCCCGGATGGACCCGGGTGTGCGGCAGTTCGACCCGGATCTCGTCGTCGTCGCGGACCAGCTCGACGGCGTCGTCCAGGCGCTCCTTCGCCTCGGCCAGCCGCTCCGCGTGCATGATCCGGTGCTTGCCCGCGGACTCCTGGGCGGCCCGTTTGCGGGCCCCCATGACGATCTTGGGCTCGCGCTTCTGCTCGTACATCTTCTGCCCGTACCGCTTGCGCCGGGCCAGTTTGACCTGGGCCTCGGCCAGTTCGCGCTTCTGCCGCTTCATGTCGGCCTCGGCGACGCGCACCATGCGCCCGGCCGCCTCCTGCTCGACGGCCAGCGCCTCCTCGTACGCGGAGAGGTTGCCGCCGTACCAGGTGACGGTGGAGTCCCGCAGGTCGGCGATCTGGTCGACCCGCTCCAGGAGTTCCCGGTCGTGGCTGACGACGACGAGCACCCCGTGCCAGGCGTCGACCGCCGCGTACAGCCGCTGTCTGGCGTACAGGTCCAGGTTGTTGCTCGGCTCGTCGAGGAGCAGCACATCGGGCCGGGCCAGCAGCAGCGCGGCCAGCCGCAGCAGCACGCACTCGCCGCCGGACATCTCGCCGATCGTGCGGTCGAGCCCGATGTGGCCGAGGCCCAGCCCGTCCAGGGCGGCGCGGGCCCGCTCCTCGACGTCCCAGTCGTCGCCGACGGCGGTGAAGTGCTCCTCGCCGACGTCACCGGCCTCGATGGCGTGCAGCGCGCGGCGGACCGCGTCGATCCCGAGCGCGGCGTCGACGCGCAGCTCCGTGTCCAGGACCAGATTCTGCGGCAGATAGCCCACCTCGCCGGCGACGCCGATCCGGCCCCCGGTGGGTTCGAGTTCCCCGGCGAGCAGCCGGAGCAGGGTGGACTTCCCGGCCCCGTTGAGACCGATGAGCCCCGTGCGGCCGGGACCCACGGAGAGGTCCAGGCCGTCCAGGGCCCGGCCGCCGTCGGGCCAGACCAGGGAGAGCGACGAACAGGTGATGTGGGCGGTGGGGGCAGACATGAGGAATCTCCCGGTTGCGAGGAAGGACAGGGCAACGGGACGAGACACCGGCCACTGGCATTCGACGCGTTCCGGGAGGAATTCCGGGATCGCGGAGGGAAGGCCCTGGTCGCGGAGGACGGCTCGGAGAGCTGAGGTCGCACTCGGGCGCGCGGACACGGCGAAAGCCGGTCATGGCACGCGACACGGTGTCTCGGGACCTCAGACCTTCAACGGCCTGCTCCAATCGGCGACGACAAGGACACCGGAAACGGTACGCGGGACGAGGAGAGGGGGCAATCGAATTAACGGCCGCGCGGAAGCGGCCCCGGCGGTCTCAGCAGGGACCGAACAGCTCGGTCAGGCTCCGGTCCAGGCCGAGGAACCGGTGCTCGTGGCCGCAGGGCACCAGCTCCTGGGCCCGCCGCAGGAACCGCCGCAGCTCCGCGGTGCGCACATGCACCATCGCGATCCCCTCGGCGGCGTGGAACTCCAGCACCGTACGGTCGTAGCCGAACGGCCTGATCCGTACGTCCCCGAGCCCGGACGGCACCTCCATCCCGGCGGCGAGCAGATCCCGGGAGAACTGCCAGGACACCTCGGTCCCCTCCAGCGTCGCCGGTGCCGGGAACGCCATGCGTACGGCGAAGGGGTCCGCCCGGTCGTAGCTCAGGACGGCGGGCAGGGTCTCCATCTGCGGCGCGGACGCCACCATGCGGGCCTGTACGGACTGTGCGATGACCGTGGACACGAACCTGCTCCCTCTCGCGACCGGACGAACGGTTCCCGGCACCCGTACAGACGGCGGAACCCGCCGATCCGTGCACCGGGAGACGGCGTGAGCTGTGTCACCGCGCACACCGCTGCCTGTTCAGGTGCCCCGTTCCGGCCGGAGCACCCGTCAGAGCCGCTGACGGTACGGGGCGAGCGCGTCCGAGGTCTTGGTCGCGATGAACTCGGTGATCCGGTACGCGCAGACGCCCTCGACCACGAACGGATCGGTCGCCGCCAGCTCCTCGATGGCCGCCCGGTCGTCCCCGACCGCGAGGATCACCCCGCCGTCCCGGGGGTTCTTCCGACCGGAGGCGATGAACACCCCGGCCTCGTACTGCCGGTCGAGCCAGGTGACATGCGCGCTCAGCGCGGCGTCGACGCGGTCCAGCGGGGCGGTGTAGGACAGCTCAAGTACGAACATGATCTCAGGCTACCGGCGGGGACTTTGCGGACACGCCCTAGGGTGACGCACCATGACAGCGCTTCAGATGCCTTCCGACGCCGCCGAGGCCCGTGCCGTGCAGGAGGCCCTGCGCGGCCGGGTGATCCTCGACGAGCCGGGCCCGCCGCCGGGGACCGGGCGGGTGACCGGGGTCGACGTCGCCTATGACGACGAGCGCGACATCGTGGTGGCGGCGGCCGTCGTGCTCGACGCCGCGACGCTGGCGGTGGTGGACGAGGCGACCGCCGTCGGCCGGGTCAGCTTCCCGTACGTCCCGGGGCTGCTGGCCTTCCGCGAGATCCCGACCGTGCTGGCCGCCCTGGAGAACCTGGGCACCGGCCCCGGGCTCGTCGTCTGCGACGGGTACGGCAGGGCCCACCCCCGCCGCTTCGGCCTCGCCAGCCACCTCGGCGTTCTCACCGGGCTCCCGGTCATCGGCGTCGCCAAGAGCCCGTTCACCTTCACCCACGAGCCGCCCGGACCGGAGCGCGGGGACCAGTCGCCGCTGCTGGACGGGGCGGAGGAGGTCGGCCGGGCCCTGCGCACCCGGGCCGGCACCAAGCCGGTCTACGTCTCCGTCGGGCACCGCACCGGCCTGGACAACGCCGTCGCGCACACCCTCGCGCTCGCCCGGGACTTCCGGCAGCCGGAGACGACGCGCCGGGCGGACTCCCTGTGCCGCAGGGCCCTGCGCGAGGCGACCGGCTGAAGCTCAGCGCACCGCCGCCACCCGGAACCGCAGCCCCGCCGCCACCAGCCGGTCCAGCAGGGCGTCGCCCATCGCGGCGGCCGTGGTGACCTGCCCCGAGGTGGCCGGCAGCTCGTCCAGCGCCAGGCACAGCGCCGACTCCGCGAGCATCTTCGCCGTCTCGTCGTACCCCGGATCGCCGCCCGACACCTCCGTGAACACCCGCCGCCCGCCGCCCTCGCCGACGAACCGCACGGTGAACCAGCTGCGCCGCCTGCGCTCCGCGTCCGGGCCCGCGCCCGGCTCGTAACGCCCCATCAGCCACTCCCGCGCGGCCGGTACCTGCGCCGCGCCGAGCAGCACGCCGAGCGCGGCGGTGCCCCCGAGGGCCACCGGGAGGCGCTTGACCGAGGCGTAGTGGCGGTAGCGGAAGTCGGGGCCGTAACGGGGCAGCGCCTTCGCCGAGCGGGCGATGATCCGCGCGTCGAGCGTCGGCAGCGGAAGCGCCCAGGTGCCTGTGTCCGGGCTGAAGCGGGGGCGGCCGAGCGGGGCGTGGACACGGCGGCCGGCGAGCCGGGGCTCGTACAGCCGGCGCTCCTTCGCGGCGCGCGCCGTCTGCGCGCCCCGGCCCATCGCGGTGAGCGCCGAGGCGAACGTACCGCCGGAGAAGACGGCGTTGCTGCGGACGAAGCCGTCGATGCGCAGCGGCACGTCCTCGGGCAGCTGCCGGACCGTGAAGTAGGCGCCGAGGTCGTGCGGCACGGAGTCGAAACCGCAGGCGTGCACGATGCGGGCGCCGGTCTCGCGGGCCCGGGTGTCGTGCGCCACGTACATCCGGTCCACGAACTCCGGCTCGCCCGTCAGGTCCGTGTAGTCCGTGCCCGCCTCCGCGCAGGCGGCGACCAGCTGCTCGCCGTACCAGACATAGGGGCCGACGGTCGTCGCCACCACGTGCGTGGACTCGGCGAGCTCGCGCAGCGAACCGGGTTCGGCCGCGTCCGCCTCCAGCAGCGGCAGGTCCGCGCAGCGCGGATCGAGGGCGGTCAGCCGGGCGCGCAGCTTCGCCAGCTTGGCGCGGTCGCGCCCGGCGAGGGCCCAGCGACAGCCGTCGGGGGCGTGCCGGGCCAGATACCCGGCGGTGAGCGCGCCCACGAAACCGGTGGCGCCGAAAAGGACTACGTCATAGGGGCGTGCGGGCCCGTTCTGCCTGTTCACGAAAGCCTCCACGGAGGACGGCGCCGGACGGAGCGAGCAGAGGTTAGCGCGGCCGCCGTGGCGGTGTGCGGGCGGGAGGGGGTCATGGGGGAGTATCCATGAGTATCCGCGAGAAGAACTAAGCGCTTGCTCGGCCCAGGGGGTTGTGCGGAGCGC
Source organism: Streptomyces sp. NBC_00726 (assembly GCF_045161735.1). Lineage (NCBI taxonomy): Bacteria > Bacillati > Actinomycetota > Actinomycetes > Kitasatosporales > Streptomycetaceae > Streptomyces > Streptomyces sp. NBC_00726. Next base: position 6,074,122 of record NZ_CP108983.1, read on the forward strand.
GGTGCGTTCCTAGCATCATCGGTGTTACATCAGTTGTGTCATACCGCTGGGGGCTCGATGGCGAGTACAGGTAACGGCCCGCGCGGCCCGCGCGGTCCCCTCGACGGGCTTCGCGTGGTGGAACTCGCCGGCATCGGCCCCGGCCCGTTCGCCGCGATGCTGCTCGCCGATCTGGGCGCCGACGTGGTGCGCGTCGACCGCCCCGGCGGCGCCGGACTCGGCATCGACCCGGCCCGCGACCTCACCAACCGGAACAAGCGCTCCGTGCTGGTCGACCTCAAGGCCCCGGACGGCCCGGCCACCGTCCTGGACCTGGCCGCCCGCGCCGACGTCCTCATCGAGGGCTACCGGCCCGGCGTCGCGGAACGCCTCGGCGTGGGCCCCGAAGCCTGCCTGGCCCGCAACCCGAAGCTCGTCTACGGCCGGATGACCGGCTGGGGCCAGGACGGACCGCTCGCCGAGCGCGCCGGACACGACATCGCGTACATCGCGCTCACCGGCACCCTCTCCATGATCGGCCGGCCGGACGAGCCGCCCACCGTCCCCGCCAATCTGGTCGGCGACTACGCGGGCGGCTCGCTCTACCTCGTCATCGGCATCCTCGCCGCCCTCCAGCACGCCCGTACGCCCGGCGGCACCGGACAGGTGGTCGACGCGGCGATCGTGGACGGCGCCGCCCACCTCGCCACGATGATCCACGGCATGCTCGCGGCCGGCGGCTGGCAGGACCGGCGCGGCGCCAACCTGCTGGACGGCGGCTGCCCGTTCTACGGCTCGTACGAGACCGCCGACGGGCAGTACATGGCGGTGGGCCCGCTGGAGCAGCGGTTCTACGACGCGTTCGTGCAGCTCCTCGGGATCGCGGACACCGTCCCGGACCGGAACGACCTGGCCCGCTGGGACGAGCTGCGCGCCGCCGTCGCGGACCGGTTCCGCAGCCGCACCCGCGCCGAGTGGACCGAGGTCTTCGACGGCTCGGACGCCTGTGTGGCGCCGGTCCTCTCGCTCCGTGAGGCCCCGCACCACCCCCATCTCGCCGCCCGCGCCACCTTCGTGGAGCACGGCGGACTCACCCAGCCCGCGCCCGCGCCCCGCTTCTCGGCCACGCCCACGTCCGTGCGCACCGGGCCCGTCCTGCCGGGCGCCGACACCGAAGCCGTCGCCGCCGACTGGGACGTGCCCGGCCTGCGGACCACCCGGAAGGACACCACGCCCTGATGCAGCGGCAGATCTTCACCGAAGAGCACGACGCGTTCCGCGAGACCGTGCGCACCTTCCTCGCCAAGGAGGTCCTTCCGCACTACGAGCAGTGGGAGAAGGACGGCATCGTCTCCCGCGAGGCGTGGCGCGCCGCCGGCCGGCAGGGCCTCCTCGGCCTCGCGGTGCCCGAGGAGTACGGAGGCGGCGGCAACCCCGACTTCCGCTACAGCGCGGTCCTGGCCGAGGAATTCACCCGGGCCGGCACCCCGGGGATCGCGCTCGGCCTGCACAACGACATCATCGGCCCGTATCTCACCGGCCTCGCCACCGACGAGCAGAAGCGGCGCTGGCTGCCCGGCTTCTGCGACGGCGAGATCATCACCGCCATCGCCATGACCGAACCCGGCGCAGGCTCCGACCTCCAGGGCATCCGCACCACCGCCGAGGACAAGGGCGACCACTGGCTGCTCAACGGCTCCAAGACCTTCATCTCCAACGGCATCCTGGCCGACCTGGTGGTCGTCGTCGCGAAGACCACCCCGGAGGGCGGCGCGAAGGGCCTCTCGCTGATCGTGGTCGAGCGCGGCGCGGAGGGCTTCGAGCGGGGCCGCAACCTCGACAAGATCGGCCAGAAGTCGCAGGACACCGCCGAGCTGTTCTTCAACGACGTGCGCGTCCCCAAGGAGAACCTGCTCGGTGAGCGCGACGGCGCCTTCATCCACCTGATGACCAACCTCGCCCAGGAACGCATGGGCATAGCCGTCGCCGGGATCGCCGCCGCCGAACACCTCCTGGAGATCACCACCGCGTACGTGAAGGAGCGCGAGGCGTTCGGCCGGCCGCTCGCCAAGCTCCAGCACATCCGCTTCGAGATCGCGGAGATGGCCACCGAGTGCGCCGTCACCCGGGCCTTCCTGGACCGCTGCATCGTGGACCACTCCGACGGCACCCTCGACGCCGTGCACGCCTCGATGGCGAAATGGTGGGCGACCGAACTACAGAAGCGTGTCGCCGACCGCTGCCTCCAACTGCACGGCGGCTACGGCTACATGGCGGAGTATCCGGTGGCCCGGGCGTTCACCGACGGCCGCATCCAGACCATCTACGGCGGCACGACCGAGATCATGAAGGAGATCATCGGCCGCTCGCTGCTCGCCTGACCCGTTCGCCGCCCACCACGCTCGCGCCACCACCCTCGAAAGGCAGCTGTCTTGAGTACCGAAGCATTCGTCTACGACGCGATCCGCACCCCGCGCGGCCGCGGCAAGGCCAACGGCGCCCTGCACGGCACCAAGCCCATCGACCTCGTCGTCGGCCTGATCCACGAGATCCGCGCCCGCTTCCCGGGCCTGGACCCGGCCGCCGTGGACGACATCGTCCTCGGCGTGGTCAGCCCGCTCGGCGACCAGGGCTCCGACATCGCCCGCATCGCCGCCATCGCGGCCGGCCTGCCCGACACCGTCGCCGGCGTCCAGGAGAACCGCTTCTGCGCCTCGGGCCTCGAAGCCGTCAACCTGGCCGCCGCCAAGGTGCGTTCGGGCTGGGAGGACCTGATCCTGGCGGGCGGCGTCGAGTCGATGTCCCGCGTACCGATGGGCTCCGACGGCGGCGCCTGGGCGATGGACCCGATGACCAACTACGAGACCGGCTTCGCCCCCCAGGGCATCGGCGCCGACCTCATCGCCACCATCGAGGGCTTCTCACGCCGCGACGTGGACGAGTACGCCGCGCTCTCCCAGGAGCGCGCCGCCGAGGCGTGGAAGGACAACCGCTTCGCCCGGTCCGTCGTCCCCGTCAAGGACCGCAACGGCCTCGTCGTCCTCGACCACGACGAGCACCTGCGCCCCGGCACCACCGCCGACTCGCTCGCCGCGCTCAAGCCGTCCTTCGCGACGATCGGCGAGATGGGCGGATTCGACGCGGTGGTGCTCCAGAAGTACCACTGGGTCGAGAAGATCGACCACGTCCACCACGCGGGCAACTCCTCCGGCATCGTGGACGGCGCCTCCCTCGTCGCCATCGGCAACCAGGAGACCGGCGAGCGCTACGGCCTCACCCCGCGCGCCCGTATCGTCTCCGCCGCCGTCTCCGGCTCCGAGCCGACCATCATGCTCACCGGCCCCGCCCCCGCCAGCCGCAAGGCGCTCGCCAAGGCCGGACTGACCATCGACGACATCGACCTCATCGAGATCAACGAAGCCTTCGCCGGGGTCGTCCTGCGCTTCGTCCGGGACATGGGCGTCTCCCTCGACAAGGTCAACGTCAACGGCGGCGCCATCGCGCTCGGCCACCCGCTGGGCGCCACCGGCGCCATGATCCTCGGCACCCTCATCGACGAGCTGGAGCGCCGCGACCAGCGCTACGGCCTCGCCACCCTGTGCGTGGGCGGCGGCATGGGCATCGCCACCGTTGTCGAGCGTCTCTGACCGCCCCCTTCCTACGGAGAAGACACACCCATGACCGAGAGCACGACCATCCGCTGGGAACAGGACGAGACCGGCGTCGTCACCCTCGTACTGGACGATCCCAGCCAGTCCGCCAACACGATGAACCAGGCGTTCAAGGACTCCATCGCGGCCGTCGCCGACCGCGCCGAGGCCGAGAAGGACTCCATCCGGGGCATCATCTACACCTCCGCCAAGAAGACCTTCTTCGCCGGCGGAGACCTCAAGGACATGATCCGGATCGGTCCTTCGAGCGCGCAGCTCGCGTTCGACACCGGCACCGCCATCAAGAACTCGCTGCGCCGCATCGAGACCCTCGGCAAACCGGTCGTCGCCGCCATCAACGGCGCGGCCCTCGGCGGCGGTTACGAGATCGCGCTCGCCTCCCACCACCGCATCGCCCTCGACGCGCCCGGCTCCCGCATCGGCCTCCCCGAGGTCACCCTCGGCCTGCTCCCCGCGGGCGGCGGCGTCACCCGCACCGTGCGCCTCATGGGCATCGCGGACGCCCTGCTCAAGGTCCTCCTCCAGGGCACCCAGTACACCCCGCGCCGCGCCCAGGAGAACGGCCTCGTCCACGAGGTCGCCGCCACGCCCGAGGAGATGCTGGCCAGGGCCCGCGCCTTCATCGACGCCCACCCGGAGTCCCAGCAGCCCTGGGACGTCAAGGGCTACAAGATCCCCGGCGGCACCCCCGCGCACCCGAAGTTCGCCGCGAACCTGCCCGCCTTCCCGTCGAACCTGAAGAAGCAGATCGCGGGCGCCCCCATGCCCGCGCCGCGCAACATCCTCGCCGCCGCCGTCGAGGGCTCCCAGGTCGACTTCGAGACCGCGCTGACCATCGAGGCCCGGTACTTCACCGAGCTGGTCACCGGCCAGGTCTCCAAGAACATGATCCAGGCGTTCTTCTTCGACCTCCAGGCCGTCAACTCCGGTGCCAGCCGCCCCAAGGGCATCGCGGAGCGCCCGGTCCGCAAGGTCGCCGTCCTCGGCGCGGGCATGATGGGCGCGGGCATCGCGTACTCCTGCGCCAGGGCCGGGATCGACGTCGTCCTCAAGGACGTCTCAGCCGAGGCCGCCGCCAAGGGCAAGGCGTACAGCGAGAAGCTGCTCGACAAGGCGCTGTCCCGGGGCCGTACGACCGAGGCCAAGCGCGACGAGCTGCTGGCCCGCATCACCCCGACCGGTGACGTGGCCGACCTCGCGGGCTGCGACGCGGTCATCGAGGCCGTCTTCGAGGACACCGCCCTCAAGCACAAGGTGTTCCAGGAGATCCAGGACGTCATCGAGCCCGACGCGCTGCTCTGCTCCAACACCTCCACCCTCCCGATCACCGTCCTCGCCGAAGGCGTCTCGCGCCCCGTCGACTTCATCGGGCTGCACTTCTTCTCGCCGGTCGACAAGATGCCGCTGGTCGAGATCATCAAGGGCGAGAAGACCGGGGACGAGGCGCTGGCCCGCGCGTTCGACCTGGTCCGCCTGATCAAGAAGACCCCGATCGTGGTCAACGACTCGCGCGGCTTCTTCACCTCGCGCGTCATCGGCCAGTTCATCAACGAGGGCGTCGCCATGGTCGGCGAGGGCGTCGAGCCCGCCTCCGTCGAGCAGGCCGCCGCGCAGGCCGGCTACCCGGCCAAGGTGCTCTCGCTGATGGACGAGCTGACGCTCACCCTGCCGCGCAAGATCCGCAACGAGACCCGCAAGGCCGTCGAGGAGGCGGGCGGCAGCTGGCCCGGCCACCCGGCGGACGAGGTGATCGACCGGATGGTGGACGAGTTCGGCCGCCCCGGCCGCAGCGGCGGCGCGGGCTTCTACGAGTACGACGAGACGGGCAAGCGGACGCGCCTGTGGCCGGGCCTGCGTGAGCACTTCGTGCAGCCGGACACGGACATCCCGTTCACCGACATGCAGGAGCGCATGCTCTTCTCGGAGGCGCTGGACAGCGTCCGCTGCCTGGAGGAGAACGTCCTCATCACCGTCGCCGACGCCAACATCGGTTCCATCATGGGCATCGGCTTCCCGCCGTGGACCGGCGGCGTGCTCCAGTACATCAACGGGTACGAGGGCGGCCTGCCCGGCTTCGTGGCCCGCGCCCGGGAACTCGCCGAGCGCTACGGGGACCGCTTCCTGCCGCCCGCGCTGCTGGTGGAGAAGGCGGAGAAGGGCGAGACCTTCCACGACTGACCCGGCACGCCGAGTGCCGTACCGCCGTTCCCGGGCGGTACGGCACTCCGTGCGTTCACTCGGCGGTGAACGCCGCCCGCAGCTCCTCCTTCAGCGACCGCTGGAACGCGGTCACCAGTGCCTGGAGCACCATCGGCTGCATGTGCGCGGACAGCGACTTCATCGCCTTGACGTGCTCGGGGTCCGCCTCCCGCTCCCGGTACGGATTCCACACCTCGTCCCGGAAGAGCCGGGTCAGCTCCTGCGCGGCCGACCGGGTGTGCTCCAGCAGCACCGTACGGGCGGCGAGGATCGTCTCGTGCGCGATCGGCACGTCCAGCAGCTCCACGCCGAGCCGCAGCAGCCCCGGGTCCAGCCGGAACACCCCGTCCTCGGGCGCGGACCGCTCCAGCACCCCCATCGCGGCCAGCCGGTCGAGATCCTGACCGCTCAGCGACCGCCCGGCCCGCCGCTCCAGCTCCGCCCGCGAGGCGTCCTCCGCCGAGTCCGGCGCCCAGGAGGCGACCAGGGCCCGGTGGATGGCCAGATCGTGGGCGCTCAGATCGGCCGGCAGCTGCTCCAGGTACCGTTCGATCGCGGCGAGCGTCATGCCCTGGTGCTGAAGCTCCTCGATGAGCGCCAGCCGCGACAGATGGTCATGCCCGTAGTGCCCGACCCGGCGCGGCCCGATCACCGGCGGCGGCAGCAGCCCCCGCGTGCTGTAGAACCGCACCGTCCGCACGGTCACCCCGGCCCGGGCCGCCAGCTCGTCAACGGTGAGCTTCGGCCCCTCCACCTCGGTCGCCATGTCCGCTCCTCGTGTCCGGTGCCCGGTGCAACAGTATTGCTGTCTCACCACCGATGTGAAAGTGCGGGCGGGCCGCGCCGCGACGGAGAGCGGTGCGCCGTCCAGGTGGCCGCACCGCCCCGGCCTGGTACGGGCGTACACCACGTGTCACTCTGTTCCGGCTCCTGTCGTGGAGCGGACCGGCGGAACGGGGAGGGCCAAATGACGGCACACGGCACCGGCGGGGTGGCCCCGGCGGCCTCCGACGCGCTGGGGGAGCAGATCCTCGACGCAGCGCGTGAGCAGTTCATGACCTTCGGGCTGCGCCGCTCGACCGTGGACGACGTGGCCAAGCGCGCCGGGGTGTCGCGGGTGACCGTGTACCGGCGGATCGGCAACAAGGACAGCCTGGTGTCCGCGTGCCTGCTGCGCGAATACCGCAGGTTCGTGGAGGAGGTGGACGAGGCCGTCGCCGCGCTCCCCACCCCCGAGGACCGGCTGGTCGAGGGCTTCGCCGCCGTGCTCCGGCATATCCGCGAACACCCGCTCATCGGCGGGCTGCTGCGCCTGGAGCCGGAGACCATGCTGCCCTTCCTGACCGTGGAGAGCGGCCCCGCCTTCCTCGCGATCCGGGGTTATCTGGCGGGCAGGCTGCGCGAGGTCCGGCGGCTGGAGGGCGGACCGGAGACGGACCCGACGCCCGTCGCCGAGCTCATGGTCCGGATCACCGTCTCCTTCCTCCTCAACCCGGTCAGCTGCTTCGAGCTGGACGACGACGCCCAGGTCCGCGACTTCGCCCGCCGTTGCCTGGTCCCGCTGCTCGCCACCTGACGGGCGCCTCAGCCGTGCCCGGGTCCCGGCCGGGCGGCATTCGCGTCGGCGGTCTCGTCCGGCAGCGGTTCCAGCGGCCGGCTGCGCGCCCAGTGCGGTCCGAGGTCGTCCAGCCGCCAGCCGAAGGGGTACGAACGCGGCTGCGGCCGGGCCGGGAAGCGGCGCGGCCTGGCCGGCATCCCGCGTACACACCGCGCCCGCAGCCGCAGCGCCGCCGACGCCGAGGTCCGCACCCACCGGGGCTGCGGCCGGAAGCCCAGCGCCCTCAGCAGCGGCTCGTCGAGCACCGCCAGCGCGAACCGGGCCACGAACGGCCGCAGCGGACGCGGGTACCAGCCCGCCATCACCCGGAACGTGGCACTGGCCACCCGCCGGTTCGCCGGGTCGTACGCGAACATCCGCTCCTCGTACGCGTCCAGCAGCCGCTCGAACCCCTCGTACGTGTCGGGCACGTCCTCGATGCCCATCATCGCCCCGGTCCGCCGCCCCGCCTCCGCCAGCGCCCGCACCTCCTGCGCGCACAGCGGGCGCCAGCCGTACCGGTCGATCCAGCGCTTCGGCCCCACGACCGTCGTCGCCAGGACGTACCGGAAGTCGTCGTTCTCGATGTGGTACTTGCCGTGGATGCGGTTCAGATGCCGCGCCGCCGCCCGCCCCCGCTCCGAGTCGAAGCCGTCGGCGGCCATCTCGTACCCGATCAGCACCGTGTCGTCGTACCGCTTCTGCCCGTTGCGCTCGAACTCCTGGGTGCGGTCGAGGAGTACGGAGATCCGGGGGACACCGTAATCACGCAGGAACGCCACGCTCACGCCCTGCCGGTAGTCCCACGGGAACTCGTACAGGGAGATCAGCCGAAGGATCTCGGCGTAGTCCCGCGCCGGATCCATCCGGCGGATCTCACGCAGGCGGCTGTACCGGCCCATGGTGAGCCCTCCTGTCCGTGGCCCGGCCTCAACGTGCCCGTTCTCGAAGCGATGTGACGGCACGTCGGTCCCGGAGAGTCAAAGTTACAAATACTATTGACTTGTTTCATCGGTGCCGTCAACACCACCGCGGGGACGCGCGGGCGGGCTCAGGCCGAGGCGCGGCGGACCAGCCGCGTCGGCGTGATCACCGACTCCGGGACCGCGCCGCCGTCCTCCAGCCGCTCCATCAGCAGCCGGACCATCAACCGGCCCATGCCCACCACGTCCTGACGTATCGTCGTCAGCGGCGGGTCCGTCGCCTCGGCCACCGACTCCATGTCGTCGAAGCCGACCAGGGCCACGTCCTGCGGCACCCGCCGCCCCCGCTCCCGCAGCACCCGCAGCGCGCCCGACGCCATCAGGTCGTTCGCCGCGAACACCGCGTCCACGTCCGGCCGCCGCTCCAGCAGCTCGGCCATCGCCCGGGCACCGCCGTCCACGGTGAAGTCGCCGTCCGCGAGCAGCGCCGGGTCGGCGTCCGGCAGGATGTCCGCGTAGCCGTCGATCCGGTCCAGCGCCGAGGTCTGGTCGCGCGGGCCCGCGATGTGCGCGATGTTCCGGCGGCCGAGCCCGGCCAGATGCCGTACGGCCTCCCGGGCGCCGCCCCGGTTGTCGCAGTCCACGAACGGCACCGCGTCGGTCGGCGCGCCCGGCCGCCCGGGCCTGCCGCCGTAGACCGCCGGGACACGGAAACGCCGTATGGCGGCCGGGAGTTCGTCGTCGGTGTGCAGCGAGAAGGCCAGCACCCCGTCGACATGGCCGCCGCCCAGATAGCGGCTGACCCGCTCGAAGTCGCCCCGGCCCTCCACCAGGAGCAGCACCAACTGGGCGTCATGCGCGTTCAGTTCACGGCTGATGCCCCGGATGTGCTGAGAGAAGAACGGGTCGGAGAAGATCCGCACCTCGGGCTCGTCGATGATCACCGCCACCGCCCCGTTGCGCCGGGTCACCAGGGTGCGCGCCGCGTGGTTCGGGACATAGCCCAGCTCCTCGACCGCCTTGCGCACCTGGTCCACGAGCGGCTGTCGGACGCCCGCGCCCCCGTTCACCACCCGGGAGGCCGTCGCCCGGGAGACCCCGGCACGGGCCGCCACCGCTTCCAGCGTGGGGCGTGCGTGGAGCGGGGCATCGGGGGACGGACCGGGCAAGGGACGCTCCTCTGTGGCACATCGGCTCCGGCCGGTCGGCCGGCCCCGCCAGCCTAGGCCCTGTCCCCTCGATCATGCCCCGGGCCGGGTCCCAAGCGGCCCGGACCGTCTGCCCGTTTCCGGAAAACATCGGTGCACGGGGCTACCGTGTGCCGCGCCGCCGCAGTACCTTCCGGCCATGCCGATCGCGCCGACGGCCGGGGGACGGCGGCTGCCCCGGCGCGGCCGTGTCCGCGAGCTCGCGCTGGCGGTCGTCTCCGCCGCGCTGACCGTCCCCCTGCTCGGCGTCCCCTCGGACGCCGCCCGCACCACCGCGCCCCGTACCGGCTTCGAGGTCTCCGGCGGGGCGCGCTGGACCCGGCAGTCCGAGGAGGCGTCGCTGCTCGCGGCCCTCGCCCGGCACGGTGACCAGGTCTCCGTGCACCGGATCGGCACCACGTCCGAGGGCCGCCCCCTGCGCCTCGTCCGGATCGGCAGCACCGACCCCGACGCGCTCACCGTGCTCCTGGTCTGCGGCCAGCACGGCGACGAACCCGCCGTGCGCGAGGCGTGCCTGAGCACGGTCCGGGACCTCGCGTACGCCACCGACGCCCGGACCCGCGCGCTGCTCGCCCGGACCGGGATCCTGGTCGTGCCCACCGCCAACCCCGACGGCCTGGCCGCGGGGACCCGGACCAACGGCGACGGCGTGGACATCAACCGCGACCACCTCGCCCTGCGCAGTCCGGAGGCGCGTGCCGTCGCCGGCGTACTGCGCGATCACGAGCCCGATGTGATCGAGGACTTGCACGAGTACGGTGCCACCTCCCCGTACTACGACAAGGACCTGCTGGTCCTGTGGCCCCGCAACCCCAACACCGACACGCGGCTGCACGACGAGGCGCGGGCCCTGGCCCTGGACCGGGTGCGGCCCGCCGCCGAGAAGGCCGGATTCACCACCGGTCTGTACGGCGAGTGGACCGACCCGGCCACCGGCCACCCGGTCAAGCGGACCGCCGGCGACGGCCAGGAGCGCATCCTGCGCAACCTCGCCGGCCTCGGCCACGCGGTCGGACTCCTGGTCGAATCCCGTACGGACGCGCTCTCCGCCGAGGAGCGCGCCGAACCCGCGCTCAACGCCCGCCGCCGCGTGACCTCCCAACTCGTGGTCCTCAAGGCGCTCTTCCGGTACGCGGACGAGCGGCGGGCGGGCATCGCCGCCGCCACCGCCGCCTCCCGCGCGGCGGGGGCCGACGACCGGGGGCCGGTGTTCCTCGGGGGCACGGACGACGAGGCCCCGGCGCCGGGCGACACTCTCACCGACCCGCCCTGCGGCTACCGCCTCACGCGGGAGCAGTTCGCCCGCGTCCGGGACGAACTCGCGCTGCACGCCGTCACCTCGCGGCCCGACGGCGACGGGGTCTACGTACCCCTGCGGCAGCCGGCCAGGAAGCTGATCCCGCTCCTGCTGGACGTAAGGGCCGCATATCACCTCACAAACGGTCAACCCGATACCGCTTGTTGATCCCGAAAGATGAGCTTTAGGTGTGGTACTGCCTACGGAGAGCGATTTATCAGTTTCCGTGAAAGGTGCCATTCGTGTCGCAGGACGATCAGAGAACGGGCGGCAGAGGGGATGTGCCGGTGACGGCCGACCTCCCCGGCGAACCGGGCCACGGCCGGCGCCCCGTCACCGACCGGGTGGTGTTCGGTGTCACGGCCGGCCTCACCCTGGCCTTCGTCATCTGGGGGGCCACCGCCACCGACTCGCTGGAGGACGTCTCCGACAAGGCCCTCAACGGCCTCATCCACAACGGCGGTTGGGCCTTCATGCTGGCCGCGTCCGGCTTCGTGGTCTTCGCCCTGTGGCTCGCGATCAGCCGGTACGGAAACATCACGCTCGGCCAGGAGGGCGAGGAGCCGGAATTCCGCACCGTCTCCTGGGTCGCGATGATGTTCAGCGCCGGTATGGGCATCGGCCTGATGTTCTACGGGGTCAGCGAGCCGCTCGCCCACTTCACCGACCCGCCGCCCGGCACCCACCCCGCCGACGCGGCCGAGGCGATGCAGACGGCGATGGCCACCACCCTGTTCCACTGGACGCTGCACCCGTGGGCGATCTACGCGGTGGTCGGCCTCGGCATCGCGTACAGCACGTTCCGGCGGCGCAGGCGGCAGACGATCAGCGCCGTCTTCGAGCCGCTGATCGGCCCCCGGCACGCCCACGGCGGCCTCGGCCGGTTCATCGACATCCTGGCCATCTTCGCGACCCTCTTCGGCTCGGCCGCCTCGCTGGGCCTCGGCGCCCTTCAGATCGGCAGCGGCTTCCACGAGCTGGACTGGAAGGAGAAGACCGGCACCGGCCTGCTCGTCCTGATCATCGCCGTGCTGACCGTCGCGTTCATCGCCTCGGCGGTCTCCGGTGTGGAGAAGGGCATCCAGTGGCTGTCCAACATCAACATGGTGCTCGCCCTGATCCTGGCCGTGTTCGTCTTCATCGCGGGCCCCACGATCATCGTGCTCGACCTCATCCCCACCTCGATCGCCTCCTACTTCGGTGACCTCGCGCAGCTCGCGGGCCGCACCGAGGCCACCGGTGAGGGCAAGGTCGCGGACTGGCTCGGCAGCTGGACCGTCTTCTACTGGGCCTGGTGGATCTCCTGGACGCCCTTCGTCGGCATGTTCATCGCCCGCATCAGCAAGGGCCGCACCATCCGCCAGTTCATCGGCGGCGTCATCCTGGTGCCCAGCACCGTCAGCCTGCTCTGGTTCGCCGTCTTCGGCGGCACCGCGATCAAGCTCCAGGAGGGCGGCGAGCTGAGCGGCGCCGAGACGCAGGAGGCGCAGCTCTTCGGAGTACTCCAGCAGTTCCCCGTCGCCACGCTGATGAGCATCCTGGTGATGGTCCTCGTCGGCATCTTCTTCGTCTCCGGCGCCGACGCCGCGTCCATCGTGATGGGCACCCTCTCCCAGAAGGGCATCCTGGAACCCGCCAAGTGGGTCGTCATCTTCTGGGGCGTCGTCACCGGCGCGGTCGCCGCCGTCATGCTGCTCATCGGCAACGGAAAGGGCGACGCCCTCGCGGGCCTCCAGAACCTCACCATCCTGGTCGCGGCCCCCTTCACCATCGTCATGATCTGCATGTGCGTGGCCCTGATGCGCGACCTGCGCCACGACCCCCTGATCGTGCGCCGCGAATTCGGCGTGGAGGCCGTCGAGTCGGCGGTCATCGAGGGCCACGCCAGGTACGACGGCGACTTCGAGATCCGCATCGGCCCGGGCGGCAGCCAGATCACGACGGAACGCCACGACGGCGCCGGGCCGGGGGGCTCCAGCCAGGCGTGAGGGGCCCGCGGGGGCGGGCGGGCCTCGCGGGGGCGGGCGGGCCCGGCGGGCCCCTCCCGGCCCGGCGCCGCCGCTTTCAGGTGCGGTTGCCGACGGCCCCTCAGGCCACCAGCCGTGCCGCCTCCCGGGCGCAGCCCAGGGCCACCGTGACGCCCGCGCCGCCGTGGCCGTAGTTGTGCACCAGCCGGGCGCCGCCGGACAGGGGCTCCGCCTCGATGCGGACGCCCGCGTCGCGGGCCGGGCGGAGGCCCACGCGGTGGCCGATGATCTTCGCGTCGGCGATCTCCGGGCGTATCCGGGCGCACCGTGCCACGATCTCCTCGGCCGTACGGGGATCGGGCGACGCGGTCCAGTCGTCGGCCACCGCCGTGCCGCCGAGCACCAGGCGGCCGGGCTGGGGGAAGAAGTAGGTGGTCGCGCTCGACGCGGGGTCGGCCTCGGTGAACCACTCGTGGATGCCCGGGTTCTCCACCAGCACCAACTGCCCGCGCACCGGGCGCACCCCGGCGTCCGGGACCAGCTCGCGGGCGCCGAGGCCGGCGCAGTTGACCACCGTCCCCGCCTCCGCGGCGGCCTCGGCGAACGAGGTGACCGTGCGGCGCTCGACCGTGCCCCCGGCCGCCCGCACCCGGTCCTCCAGCCACGCCAGGTGCGCCGGCATGTCGATCAGCGGCAGCCGGCACCGCAGCCCCCCGGCGGTCTCCACGGCGTCCTCCAGCTCCCCGGCCCACGCCCCGAGGTTCGCCAGGCGCTCGCCCCGGTGCAGCCCTGCCACCAGGCGTACGCCGGTCTCCTCCGGGCGTACGGCCAGCTCCTCGTACCACCGCAGCGCGGCCAGCGACCAGTCGCCGACGCGGTCCAGCGGCTCGATCCGGTAGGGCCACCACAGGGCGCCCGCCACGGCCGACGTCGTGTCGCCGGCCGGCTCGCGCGACCAGACCCGCACCCGGCGGCCCCGCTCGGCCAGCACCTTCGCCGTGGTCAGCCCGCTGACCCCGCCGCCCACCACGATCACGTCCGCCACCACTGCCGCCTCCCGGTCCGCATACCTGGGCGCCCGCCCGGCCGCCCCCGGCACATTAGGATCTGCACCCTGATGACTGCCACTCTCGTCGCCAAGGATCTCGCCGCCGGACACGGCGACCGCACGCTGTTCGCCGGGCTCGACCTCGTGGTCGCCCCCGGTGACGTGATCGGTCTCGTCGGAGTCAACGGCGCCGGAAAATCGTCCCTGCTCCGGCTGCTCGCCGGCCTCGACCGGCCGGAGGAGGGTGAGCTGCGGCTCTCCCCGCCCACCGCCAACGTCGGCCATCTGCCCCAGGAGCCCGAGCGGCGCCCCGGCGAGACCGTACGGGAGTTCCTGGCCCGCCGGACCGGCGTCGCCGAGGCCCAGACCGCCATGGACACCGCCACCCAGGCCCTGGTCGCGGGCGCCCCCGGCGCGGACGACGCCTACTCCGAGTCCCTGGAGCGCTGGCTGTCCCTCGGCGGCGCGGACCTGGACGAGCGCGCCGAGGAGACCGCCGCCGAACTCGGCCTCACCGTCGGCCTCGACCTGCCGATGACCGCGCTCTCCGGCGGCCAGGCGGCCCGCGCCGGACTCGCCTCGCTCCTGCTGTCGCGCTACGACGTCTTCCTGCTGGACGAGCCCACCAACGACCTGGACCTGGACGGCCTGGAACGCCTGGAGAAGTACGTCTCCGGGCTCCGCTCCGGCACCGTCGTCATCAGCCACGACCGCGAGTTCCTGATGCGCACGGTCACCAAGGTCCTCGAACTCGACCTGGCCCAGCAGCAGATCAACCTGTACGGCGGTGGCTACGCGGCCTACCTGGAGGAGCGCGAGCGCGCCCGGCGGCACGCCCGCGAGGAGTTCGAGGAGTACGCCGGCAAGCGCTCCGCGCTGGAGAGCCGCGCCCTGATGCAGCGCTCCTGGATGGACAAGGGCGTCAAGAACGCCCGCCGCAAGGCCACCGACTCCGACAAGATCGGCCGCAAGTTCCGCAGCGAGTCCAGCGAGAAGCAGGCCGCGAAGGCCCGGCAGACGCAGCGCATGATCGAACGCCTCGACGTGGTCGAGGAGCCGCGCAAGGAGTGGGAGCTGCGCATGGAGATCGCCTCCGCGCCCCGCTCCGGCTCGGTCGTCGCCACCCTCCGCGAGGCCCGCGTCGCACGCGGCGACTTCGTCTTCGGCCCCGTCTCGCTCCAGATCGACTGGGCGGACCGGGCCGCCATCACGGGTGCCAACGGGGCCGGCAAGTCGACCCTGCTCGCCGCGCTGCTCGGCCGCCTCCCGCTGGACTCGGGGCACGCGCACCTGGGCTCCGGCGTGGTCGTCGGCGAGGTGGACCAGGCGCGCCGGCTCTTCCACGGCTCGGAGACGCTCCTGGAGGCGTTCTGCGCGGCGGTCCCGGAGACGGAGCCCGCCGACGTACGCACGCTGCTCGCCAAGTTCGGACTGCGCGCCGACCATGTGATGCGCCCGGCGACGACCCTCTCACCGGGCGAGCGCACCCGGGCGGCACTCGCCCTGCTCCAGGGCCGGGGCGTCAACCTCCTGGTGCTGGACGAGCCCACGAACCACCTGGACCTGCCCGCCATCGAGCAGCTGGAGTCCGCGCTCGACTCGTACACCGGCACCCTGCTCCTGGTCACGCACGACCGCCGGATGCTGGAAGCGGTCCGCACGACGCGCCGGATCGAGGTGGCGGAGGGCCGTGTGACGGAGGTCTGATTCCCTCCGGCGTTCGAGGAGCGGGGCCCGGGGCAGCGCCCCGGTTTCGGGAAGGGGCGGCAGGGGACAAGGGCCGCCCCCACCCGCCCCCGTCCCCTACTCGCCCTTCAACAACCCCGCCCGCCGCAACGCATCGGCCATCGCCCCACTGGCCGGAGCCGCCGCAGGCGCGGACCGGCCGCCGCCCCCACCGCCACGGGACTGGCGGCCACCGCCCCCCTGCCGGGGCCGGGGCGGCCGCCCGCCCCGCTCACCCCCGGACGAAGCCCCACGGCCACCGGCCGTCTGCTCATCGTCCAACCGCAACGACAACGAAATCCGCTTCCGCGGAATATCGACCTCCATCACCTTCACCCGCACCACATCCCCCGGCTTCACCACATCCCGGGGGTCCTTCACGAACGTCCGCGACATCGCCGACACATGCACCAGCCCGTCCTGATGCACCCCGACGTCCACGAACGCCCCGAACGCGGCGACGTTCGTCACGACGCCCTCCAGCACCATCCCGGCCTCCAGGTCGCCGATCTTCTCGACGCCCTCCTTGAAGGTGGCGGTCTTGAACGCGGGTCGCGGGTCGCGCCCCGGCTTCTCCAGCTCCTTCAGGATGTCGCTCACCGTCGGCAGCCCGAACTTCTCGGACACGAAGTCGTCGGCCCGCAACGACCGCAGGACACCCGTGTTGCCGATCAGCGCGGCCACGTCCCCGCCGGTCTTCTTCACCATCGCGCGCACCACCGGATACGCCTCCGGGTGCACGCTCGACGCGTCGAGCGGGTCGTCGCCGCGGATGCGGAGGAAGCCCGCGCACTGCTCGTACGCCTTCGGACCCAGCCGGGCCACGTCCTTCAGGCTCCGGCGGGACCGGAAGGGCCCGTTCGCGTCGCGGTGCGCCACGATGTTCTCGGCGAGCCCCGAGCCGATGCCGGAGACCCGGGAGAGCAGCGGCGCGGACGCGGTGTTGACGTCGACGCCCACCCCGTTCACGCAGTCCTCCACGACCGCGTCCAGCGACCGTGAGAGCTTCACCTCGGACAGGTCGTGCTGGTACTGCCCGACACCGATCGACTTCGGGTCGATCTTCACCAGCTCGGCCAGCGGGTCCTGGAGCCGGCGCGCGATCGAGACGGCACCGCGCAACGACACGTCCATGTCGGGCAGTTCCTGCGAGGCGAACGCCGAGGCGGAGTACACGGAGGCGCCCGCCTCCGACACCATCACCTTGGTCAGCTTCAGCTCCGGGTGCTTCGCGCACAGCTCACCCGCGAGCTTGTCCGTCTCCCGGGACGCCGTGCCGTTGCCGATGGCGATCAGATCGACCCGGTGCTCCCGGGCCAGCCGCTCCAGGGTCGCCAGCGACTGGTCCCACTTGTTGGCCGGGACATGCGGGTGGATGACGTCGGTCGCGACGACCTTGCCCGTCGCGTCCACGACGGCGACCTTCACCCCGGTACGGAAACCGGGGTCGAGCCCCAGCGTGGCCCGCGTTCCGGCCGGCGCGGCGAGCAGCAGATCGCGCAGGTTCGACGCGAAGACGCGTACCGCCTCGTCCTCCGCGGCCGTACGCAGCCGCAGCCGCAGGTCGATGCCGAGGTGCACCAGGATGCGGGTCCGCCAGGCCCACCGCACGGTGTCGGCCAGCCACTTGTCGCCGGGGCGCCCCCGGTCGCCCACGCCGAAGCGCCGGGCGACCATGGTCTCGTACGAGGACGGGCCGGGCGCCTCGGACGGCTCCTCCGGCTCCAGGACCAGGTCGAGCACGTCCTCCTTCTCGCCCCGGAGCATCGCGAGCACCCGGTGCGAGGGCAGCGCGGTGAACGGCTCGGCGAAGTCGAAGTAGTCCGCGAACTTGGCGCCCGCCTCCTCCTTGCCGTCCCGCACCCGGGCCACCAGCCGCCCGCGCGTCCACATCCGCTCGCGCAGCTCGCCGATGAGGTCGGCGTCCTCCGAGAAGCGCTCCGCGAGGATGGCGCGGGCGCCCTCCAGGGCCGCCGCCGGGTCCGCGACGCCCTTGTCCGCGTCCACGAACGCCGCCGCGGCGGCGAGCGGCTCGACCGAGGGGTCGGCCAGCAGACCGGAGGCGAGCGGTTCGAGACCGGCCTCCCGGGCGATCTGCGCCTTCGTCCGTCGCTTCGGCTTGAACGGGAGATAGATGTCCTCAAGCCGCGCCTTCGTGTCGGCGGCCCGGATGCGCGCCTCCAGCGCCTCGTCCAGCTTGCCCTGCTCCCGTACGGATTCGAGGACCGCCGTCCGGCGCTCCTCCAGCTCCCGCAGATACCGCAGCCGTTCCTCAAGCGTGCGCAGCTGCGCGTCGTCGAGCATCTCGGTCGCTTCCTTGCGGTAGCGCGCGATGAACGGCACGGTGGACCCGCCGTCGAGCAGCTCGACGGCCGCCTTCACCTGTCGCTCGCGTACGCCGAGCTCCTCGGCGATCCTGCCTTCGATGGACGTCGTCACGGTTCTACCGACTCGCCTTCTCCTGCTGGCTGTGCTGGTCGGGCCCCGGCCGCCGCTGGGACGGACCCGGAGCCACACGCCCTGCATTGTGCCGGGTGGCCGGGCGCCGTGTCGCCCGGCCACCCCAGTGAGCGGCCGCGGTTTTTACGGTCAGCCCGTCGCGCTCGCCGGGAAGGCGCCCGCCGCCGCGGCCGTGGCGAGGAAGCCGCGCCCCAGCTCGGTCAGCCGGGCCACACCCGGCCCGCCCAGGTGCTCGTACGGGCCCCGGTCCATCCGGTCCGTGGCCTCCTCCACCTCCGTGCGCAGCGCGGCGCCCGCCTCGGTCAGCTCGCCGTCCGCCGTGAGCAGCCCGCGCCCGCGCAGCCGCTCCGACGCCTCCTCCCAGTCGGTGCGCCGCCAGCCCCGGCTGGCCAGCAGCCAGCGGATCGCCATGCCCTTGCCCGTGGCGGTGTGGCTGACCACCGCTTCGAGCGGGTCGAGCTCCGCGGTGAGGAGCGCGGCGAGATGGGCGTCGCCCCGGTGCTCGCGCAGCAGCGTCGCCGCGTGCCAGTACGCCAGGTGCGGTGCGCCGGGCACCGGCAGACCGGCGTGCGCCGCGTACAGCGGGCGGGCGTGCCGGGTGCAGCCCTCCGTGGCGCGCAGGGCCAGCCGCGCCGCCTCGGCCATCTCGGGCGAGGCGATGATCTCCTCGCCGAGCAGCCGGCGCAGCGTCGCGTCGGCGGCGCGCAGCCGCGCGTCCAGGACCTTGGCGGGCGAGGCGATGCCCCAGATCGCGGGGACGTGCCGGGCGATCATCGCCGGGTTGAAGTTGTAGAAGGTCGCGGCCACCGTCTCCGCCCCGACCGCGCCCATCGCGGCGGCGCGGGTGGCGAAGTAGACCGCGGAGGGGTCGTCGATGCCGATCCCGCCGAGCTCCTTGCCGAGGTCGGGGGAGAAGTAGAGCGAGGAGTGCAGCGGGTTCAGGGCATTGTGGCAACGCCGGCCGGCCCGGGGCGGGAGAGTACTCATACCCGAACGTTACCGACTGGTCGGTACGGCCAGGAACCCCTGGGCGCACGTGACCTGCGCCGCAGCCGGTGATGGCAGGAAAGGTGGGGAACCCGTCATTGCGGCCATCCCGGCGGCCGCCCAGGATGGCGGACATGAAGCAGCGATCCGTGCTCGTCGTCCTCTTCGACGGCATCCAGAGCCTCGACGTCACCGGCCCCATGGAGGTCTTCGCCGGGGCGTCAGGCTTCCCGGACGTCGCGTACGAGCTGCGCACCGCCTCGCTGGACGGCGCCCCGGTCCGCTCCTCCTGCGGCCTCACCCTGGTCCCCGACGGCAGCCTTGCCGACGCGCCGGCACCCCACACCCTCCTCGTTCCCGGCGGCTGGGGCACCCGCGACCCCGACCCCGCGCTCGTCGAGTGGCTCCGCGCGCACGGGCCGCTGCCGGAGCGGCTGGTCTCCGTGTGCAGCGGGGCGCTGCTGCTCGCGGCGGCCGGACAGCTGGACGGGCACCGGGCGACGACGCACTGGAACGTGTGCGAGAAGCTGGCCCGCGAACACCCCGCCGTCGAGGTCGACCCCGAGCCGATCTTCGTACGCGACGGCAGGATCGCCACCTCCGCCGGGGTCACCGCGGGCATCGACCTCGCGCTGGCCCTGGTCGAGGAGGACCACGGACGGGACGTCGCCCTCACCGTCGCCCGGCACCTCGTCGTCTTCCTGCGCAGGCCGGGCGGCCAGTCCCAGTTCAGCGCCCAGCTCAGCGCCCAGACGGCGCGCCGTGAACCGCTGCGCGAGGTGCAGCACTGGATCACCGAGCACCCCGGCGCCGACCTCTCCGTCGAGGCCCTGGCGGCCCGGGCCCGCCTCTCGCCCCGCCACTTCGCCCGCGCCTTCCAGGCGGAGACGGGCACCACACCCGGCCGGTACACCGACCGGGTCCGCCTGGAACACGCCCGCCGGCTCCTGGAGGACACCACCGACGGGGTCGCCCAAATCGCCCGCGACTGCGGCTACGGCACCCCGGAGGCGATGCGCCGGGCCTTCGTCAAGGCGCTCGGCGCGGGCCCGGCCGAATACCGCCGCCGCTTCGGCTCCCGTACCGCCGGCCACTCCTGACCCACCCGAGAGACAGGAAACCCATGCAGATCGCCATCGCCCTCTTCGACCGCTTCACCGCGCTGGACGCCGTCGGCCCGTACGAGATCCTGTCCCGCGCCCCCGGCGCCGAGACGGTCTTCGTCGCCGAGCGCACGGGCGCGGTACGCAACGACAGCGGCACCCTCGAACTGGTCGCCCACCGCACGTTCGACCAGGTCCCGGCCCCCGATCTGGTGATCGTCCCCGGCGGCCCCGGACAGCACCACCAGATGGCGAACGAGAACCTGCTCGGCTGGCTGCGACGCGCCGACGAGGCCAGCACCTGGACGACCTCCGTGTGCAGCGGATCGCTGCTGCTGGCGGCGGCCGGGCTCCTTGAGGGGCGGCGCGCCGCCTCGCACTGGCTCGCCCTCGACACCCTGAAGGACCACGGCGCCGAGCCCACCGGCGAACGCGTCGTCTTCGACGGCAAGTACGTCACCGCCGCCGGCGTCTCGTCCGGCATCGACATGGGCCTCACCCTGCTCGGCCGGATCGCCGGCGACCGGACCGCCCAGGCCGTACAGCTCCTCACCGAATACGACCCCCAGCCGCCCTACGACGCCGGATCGCCGGACAAGGCGCCGGCCGACCTGGTCGAGGAGTGGCGGGGCCGGAGCCGCTTCATCCTTCAGTAGGCGCCCCAGCCGAAGCGGGGCGCGCGGCGTTCCAGGAAAGCGGCGACCCCCTCCGCGGTGTCGCCGCTGCCGCGTGCCTGACCGGCCCAGTACGCGTCCCGGTCCGTGCGCCCGGCCGCGAACTCCTTGGCGGCGGCCTGGGTCAGCCGGGACCGGGACACCAGGGTGCTCACGTACGCCGCGACCCGCCCGTCCAGCCCGTCGGCCGGCAGCACCTCGTCCACCAGGCCCGTCCGCAGCGCCCGCCCCGTGTCGATCAGCTCACCGGAGAACAGCAGGTGCTTGGCCGTCGCCGGCCCTGTGAGGGCGACGAGGCGGCGGGTGGACGATGCCGGATAGACGATGCCCAGCTTGGCCGGGGTGACCCCGAACAGGGCGCCCTCGGCCGCGAAGCGCAGATCGCAGGCGGCGGCGAGCTGGCTCCCGCCGCCCACGCAGTACCCGCGCACCGCCGCGAGGGTCGGCAGCGGGAACGCGGCCAGCGCCTCCTCGGCCGCCACGGCCAGGCTCTGCGGATCGCTCCCGGGGTCCCGCAGCGAGGAGATGTCGGCGCCCGCGCAGAAGGTGTCGCCCGCGCCCGTCAGGATCAGGGCGCCCACGGACGGATCGGCCGCCAGCTTGTCGAGCAGGACCGGCAGCGCCTCCCACATGGCCGCCGTCATCGCGTTGCGCTTGGCGGGGTTGCTGATGACGACGGTGGCGACGCCGTCCGTGACGGTGTGCTCCAGCCGGGGTTCCGTACGGTCCATGGCGCGGATGCTATCCGTGGGGTCCGAACCTACGATCGGAAGGGGCCGTGAAACAGGCACGCACCCGAGGAGCCCCACGTGGACGGTCCCGAACGCGAAGGCAGGAAGCTCCACCGCAGCTTCGGCGGTCTGGCCCTGCTCGGCATCCTGCTCGTCGTCGCCGGCCTGGTCGGCCTCGTCTACACCGGCGTCGCGACGCTCACCTCGATGATCCTGTTCGGCTGGCTGCTCCTGGTCGGCGGCCTCGTCGGCCTGGTGCACGCCGTCCAGTCGCGCGGCACCAACTACTTCTGGCTGGGCGTGGTGGTCGCCGCGCTGAACATCGCCGCCGGCGTCGTCGTCATCCGCCACCCGCACGGCACCGCCGAGGCGCTGACCATGTTCGCCGCGCTGCTCTTCCTGACCGGCGGGGTCTTCCGGCTCGTCGGCAGCGTCGTGGTGCGCGGCCCGCAGTTCGGCTGGACGCTGCTCCAGGGCGCCTTCGGCCTGCTCCTCGGCCTGCTCGTACTCTTCGACTGGCCGCACAGCAGCCTCTACGTACTCGGCTGCTTCTTCTCGCTGGCCCTGCTCTTCGACGGGCTCGGACTCGTCGCCGTCGGGATCGGCGGCCGGCGCATCGTCTCGATGGTCGCCGAGGACGGACAGAAGCAGTCCGAAAACTGACACTCTCGCGTAAATGGCGTCGAGTTCGGTCAATAGGAGTCGACTTCTGTTCAATAGTACGGACCGAAGCAACCTCGCCCGCCACCCTGTACTCGATGTGAAGTCACTACGAGATGTGAAGTCACCACGAGTGGAGAGCGGGTACCGGACTATGGAGAGCCGCGGGAGCACCCCCGCCCGGCCCGTGCCGTACGAAGGGGCCTGGCGCTTCACCGCCCCGGCCACGGACCTCTCCGTACCCCAGGCCAGGCACGCCGTACGCGATCTGCTGAAGCGCCAGAACGTGCCGATCGAGGACGACATCGCCCAGGGCCTGCTGCTCATCGTCTCCGAGCTGGTCACCAACGCCGTCAAGCACGCCGCGCTGCTCTCGCCCGAGCTCGCCGTGGAGGTGGCCGTGGGCGAGGACTGGGTCAGGGTGTCCGTCGAGGACAACCACCCCTACCGCCCGACGGCCCTGGAGACCGACTACGCGCAGACCGGCGGCCGGGGCCTGCTGCTGGTCCGGGAGATCACCCGGGAAGCCGGCGGCACCTGCGACGTCGAGCACACCGCGGGCGGCGGCAAGGTCATCTGGGCGGCCCTGCCGCTGAGCACCGCCCTCTGACCCCTCCGCCGCACCCGGCCTACCAGCCGGCGCCGTCCCCGGTCAGCTCGCGGATCGCCGGCCGGGCCGCGTCCAGCACGGTCATGAACCACGCGGAGAACGGCTCACGGGCATGCCGCTCGGCCAGCTCCGCCGCCGTCACGAAGGCCGTCCCGCCGACCTCCTCCGGATCGGGCCGCAGCCGCTCCTGCGCCAGGCCCACGAAGAGGTGGTTGAACTCCTGCTCCACCAGGCCCGAAGCCGGGTCCGGGTGGTTGTAGCGGACGGTGCCCGCCTCGGCCAGCAGCGAGGGCGAGACCCCCAGCTCCTCGTACGTACGCCGGGCGGCGGCGGCGAACGGGGCCTCACCCGGGTAGGGGTGGCCGCAGCAGGTGTTGGACCAGACACCGGGGGAGTGGTACTTGCCCAGGGCGCGCTGCTGGAGCAGCAGCCGGCCCTGCTCGTCGAAGAGGAACACGGAGAACGCGCGGTGCAGTTGGCCGGGCGCCTGATGGGCGGCGAGCTTCTCCGCCGTGCCGATGGTGGTGCCGTTCTCATCGACCAGTTCGAGCATGATCGCTTCCGCTGTGCCGTTCGACGAGGTGTTCGCCGCGGTGGCTGGTGTGGTCGGCATACCCATCCTTCGCTGTGGTCCCGGCCCCGTGCAGCCGGTCCCGTCGAGTCTGCTCAAGTCTGCCGTACAAAAGCGGCTTGTCCGTACTTAGGGTCCTGGCATGTCCGCCCGGTCCCGGCCGGTGTCTCAGACCCCGAAGGCGGGCGGATACTCAATCGTGCCCCTCGGGACCGGCGCGGAATCATCGAGCACCAGCGCCATCATCGACTCGTCCGGCACCTCGAACGGCGCCCGGATTCCGTACCGCGAGGCCGGTACGAAACCGAACCTCGGGTAGTACGTGGGGTGCCCGAGGACCAGGACCAGCCGCTCCCCGTACCGCCGCGCCCCCTCCAGCACCGCCCGCACCACGGCCGAGCCGGCGCCCCGGCCCTGGTGCTCCGGCGCGGTGGCGACCGGCGCCAGCGCCAGGGCGGGCACACCGTCGACCCAGCAGCGGCTCAGCAGGGCGAACGCGGCGACCGAGCCGTCGGGTGCCTCGGCGACGTACGAGAGGCCGGGCAGCCAGGCCGACGAATCCCTGCGGAGCGTGTCCACGAGCTCGGCCTCCGCCTCCGTCGGGAACGCGGCGGTGTTCACGGCGCGCACGGCGGGGATGTCGTCCCGCGTCTCGGGGCGGGCGGGCCAGGTGATGTCGTTCAACGTGGGGACCCTCGGGTGGGCGGGCACCGGCCGACGGGCCGGTTCGTACACGTCCCAGAGACCCTACACCTCGGGCCGCACACGTCCGGGGCTCAGTGGCAGAGCCTCGCCTCGTGCTCCGCGTGCCCGCTCGGCTCCAGCTGGAAGGTGCAGTGCTCCACGTCGAAGTGGTCGCCCAGGCAGCCCTGGAGCTCGTGCAGCAGTTTCTCGTGGCCGATCGAGTCGAGCAGGTCCTGCTGCACCACCACATGGGCGGAGAGCACCGGCATCCCCGAGGTGATCGTCCAGGCGTGCAGATCGTGGACGTCCAGCACCCCGGGCAGCGCCGTGATGTGGTCGCGGACCTCCGCCATGTCGACGCCGGGGGGCGCCGCCTCCAGGAGCACGTTCAGCGTCTCGCGCAGCAGCCGCACCGTGCGCGGGACGATCATCAGCCCGATGATCAGCGAGGCGATCGGGTCCGCCGCCTGCCAGCCGGTCGCCATCACGATGCCCGCCGAGACCAGCACGGTCACCGAGCCCAGCGTGTCCGCCAGCACCTCCAGATAGGCGCCCCGCACATTGAGGCTGTCCTGCTGCCCGCGCGTCAGCAGCGACAGCGACACCGCGTTCGCGACGAGACCCACCAGGGCGAAGGCGATCGTCAGCCCGCCCCGGGTCTCCGCCGGGTCGATGAAGCGCTCCACGGCCTCGAAGAGCAGATAGCCGCCCACCCCGAGCAGCAGGCAGCAGTTGGCCAGGGCCGCCAGGATCTCCGCCCGGGCATAGCCGAAGGTGCGGTTCGGCCCGGCCGGCCGGTTGGCGAAATGGATCGCCAGCAGCGCCAGCCCCAGCCCCAGCGAGTCGGTGGCCATATGGGCCGCGTCGGCGATCAGCGCGAGCGAGCCGGACAGCACACCGCCGACGACCTCCATGACCGTGACGGCCAGGGTGATGCAGAGCGCGATGCGCAGCCGCCCCTTGTGCGCGGCGGCCGCCGTGCCGGTGAGCGCCGGCCCGTGCGTGTGTCCGTGATCGTGCCCTGCCCCCATGGGGACGCCTCCCGGTCGTCTCGCGGACCCGGGCTTCCGGCCCGGGCCCTGCCAGTCAACTACGGGTGGGGGGTATCGGGCAACACGGCACTGAACACCGTTGTCAACGCCATTGACCTGCGGAAACGTATGCAGGTCAGAGCCCTGGACGCAGGCATGTCAGAGCCCCTTCGCGGCGGACGGCCACCCGGCTTTGTCAGGCGGGGCGGCCATCAACGATGATGATCGCGGACGGAGCGTATGGTCCGGCCCCACCCGGAACGGGGCGCGAACGGGCAGTGAACTCGCGCTTCCGTTCATCCGATAGCCTCTGCCGACATGCCGCCGGCCGCTTCTGGCCGCACTGTCGCGTGCCGATCCGTGTCAGCACCCAAGGAGTGAGTTCGTCTGTCGACCGCCATTCTCACAGGTGCTCCGCTGCCCGGATCGTCACTGGAGGACGATCTGCGGTCGCTGGGCTTCGACGTCCGGACAGCCGCCGACGTCACCGAAGCGGCCACCCTGCTCGCCGCCGTCCCGGCGGCCCACCGCGTCGCCCTGGTCGACCCCCGCTTCGTCGGCCACCGCCACGCCCTGCGGCTCGCCCTGACCGACCCCCGCTTCGCCGCGGCGGCCGTGCCCGGCGCTCTCACCGCACAGGCCGAGGCGCGCCCCGCCCTGATCGGCGCCCTGCGCGCCACCACCGACGCGGTCGGCGCCGGAGTCCCCGCGGGCGGCACCGCCACGGTCACCGACCGCACCGTGCCCGGCAGGCTCGCCGCGGCCATGGAGGCCGGCGGCACCGAGGTGCAGCGCCCCGAGCTGGGCTCGCTCGTCGCCACCGTGCCCGCCGACGAGACCGCCCGCGCCGCCGCCCGCACGGACGTCGAGGCCGTGGACGACGAGGCGGTCCGGCTGCGCAGCGCGGTGAAGGCCCGCGACGGCTTCTTCACCACCCACTTCATCAGCCCGTACTCGCGCTACATCGCCCGCTGGTGCGCGCGCCGGGGCCTCACCCCGAACCAGGTCACCACCGCGTCCCTGCTCACCGCGCTGATAGCGGCCGGCTGCGCGGCCACCGGCACCCGGGGCGGCTACGTCGCGGCGGGCGTCCTGCTCCTGTTCTCCTTCGTGCTGGACTGCACCGACGGGCAACTCGCCCGCTACTCGCTCCAGTACTCCACGATGGGCGCCTGGCTGGACGCCACCTTCGACCGGGCCAAGGAGTACGCCTACTACGCGGGCCTCGCCCTCGGCGCGGCCCGGGGCGGCGACGACGTCTGGGCACTGGCGCTCGGCGCGATGGTCCTCCAGTCCTGCCGCCACATCATCGACTTCTCGTTCAACGAGGCCAACCACGACGCGGTGGCGAACAGCAGCCCCACGGCTGCCCTCTCCGACAAGCTCGACAGCGTCGGCTGGACGGTCTGGCTGCGCCGCATGATCGTGCTCCCGATCGGCGAGCGCTGGGCGATGATCGCCGTCCTCACCGCGGTCACCACCCCGCGCATCGTCTTCTACGCCCTGCTCATCGGCTGCGCCTTCGCCGCCTGCTACACCACCGCGGGCCGCCTCCTGCGCTCCCTGACCCGCAAGGCCCGGCGCACCGACCGCGCCGCCCGGGCCCTCGCCGACCTCGCGGACTCCGGCCCGATCGCCCAGCTGATCGCCGCCCGGGGCCCGAAACCCGGCGGCGCCTGGACCGCCCCCGTCGTCGCCCTCGTCGGCACCGGCGCGCTGATCGCCGCCGCGCTCCAGCAGCCCTTCGGCAGCCGCCAGACGGTCATCGCCGCCGCCTTCTACGCGGTGTGCTCCGGCATAGCCGTGGCCCGCCCCCTCAAGGGCGCACTCGACTGGCTCGTGCCCCCGGTCTTCCGGGCCGCCGAGTACTGCACGGTCCTGATCCTGGCCGCCCGCAGCGACCTCGACGGGGCGCTCCCCGCGGCCTTCGGCCTGGTCTCGGCCGTCGCCTACCATCACTACGACACGGTGTACCGCATCCGAGGCGGCACCGGCGCCCCGCCCCAGTGGCTGGTGCGCACGATCGGCGGACACGAGGGCCGGACCCTGGTCGTGGCCGTGCTCGCCGCCGCACTCACCGGAGCCTCCGGTTTCACCACGGCGCTCACCGTGCTCGCCGTGGCCGTGGCCGTGATCGTGCTGGTGGAGTCCATCCGCTTCTGGGTGTCCTCCGGGGCGCCCGCCGTTCACGACGAAGGAGAACCCGCATGATCGGCCTCGTACTGGCAGCCGGCGCAGGACGGCGCCTGCGCCCCTACACCGACACGCTGCCCAAGGCGCTCGTGCCGGTGGACGGCGACAAGACGATCCTCGACCTCACGCTGGCCAACTTCGCCGAGATCGGGCTCACCGAGGTCGCGATCGTCGTCGGCTACCGCAAGGAGGCCGTCTACGCCCGCAAGGAGGAGCTGGAGGCCACCTACGGCCTGAAGCTCACCCTCGTGGACAACGACAAGGCCGAGGAGTGGAACAACGCCTACTCCCTGTGGTGCGCCCGTGAGGAGCTGAAGCGCGGGGTGCTCCTCGCCAACGGCGACACCGTCCACCCGGTCTCCGTCGAGAAGACCCTGCTGGCCGCCCGCGGCCAGGGGCAGAAGATCATCCTCGCCCTCGACACGGTGAAGTCCCTCGCCGACGAGGAGATGAAGGTCGTCGTCGAGGACGGCAAGGGCGTCCGGCGCATCACCAAGCTGATGGACCCGGCCGAGGCCACCGGTGAGTACATCGGCCTCACCCTCATCGAGGCCGAGGCGGCCGAGGAGCTGGCCGACGCGCTGAAGGCCACCTTCGAGCGCGACCCGGACCTCTACTACGAGGACGGCTACCAGGAGCTCGTCAACCGCGGCTTCACCGTGGACGTCGCCCCCATCGGTGACGTCAGCTGGGTCGAGATCGACAACCACGACGACCTCGCGAAGGGCCGGGAGATCGCGTGCCGGTACTGACCCGACTCATCCCGTCCCCGGTCTTCGTGGACATCAGCCGGGGTGCCATGCACGACCTGGCCGGTCTCCTCGCCGACCAGCGGATCTCCGCCTCCGGCAAGCTCGCCATCGCGATCAGCGGCGGCTCCGGGCTCGCCCTGCGCGAGAAGCTGGCCCCGGCCCTGCCGGGCGCCGACTGGTACTGCGTCGCCGGCGGCAACATCGACGCCGCGGTGCAGCTGGCCGACGACATCAAGGGCAAGCGCTACGACGCCGTGGTCGGCCTCGGCGGCGGCAAGATCATCGACGTCGCGAAGTACGCCGCGGCCCGGGTCGGCCTGCCGCTCGTCTCGGTCGCCACCAACCTCGCCCACGACGGCCTCTGCTCGCCCGTCGCCACCCTGGACAACGACAACGGCCGGGGCTCCTACGGCGTCCCCATGCCCATCGCCATGGTGATCGACCTGTCGGTGATCCGTACCGCCCCCGACCGCTTCGTACGGTCCGGGATCGGCGACGCGATCTCCAACATCTCCGCCATCGCCGACTGGGAGCTGTCGCACCAGGTCAACGGCGAGCAGATCGACGGACTCGCCGCCGCCATGGCGCGTACCGCCGGCGAAGCCGTCCTGCGCCACCCCGGCAATGTGGCCGACGACGAGTTCCTCACCGTCCTCGCCGAGTCGCTGGTGCTCTCCGGCATCGCCATCTCGATCAGCGGCGACACCCGGCCCTCGTCCGGCGCCTGCCACGAGATCAGCCACGCGTTCGACCTGCTCTTCCCGAAGCGGGCCGCCAGCCACGGCGAACAGGTCGGCCTCGGCGCCGCCTTCGCCATGCACCTGCGCGGAGCCGTGGACGAGTCCGGGCTCTTCGCCGACGTCCTGCGCCGGCACGGCCTGCCGGTCACGCCCGAGGAGATCGGCTTCACCGCCGACGAATTCGTCCAGGCCGTCGAGTACGCGCCCCAGACCCGCCCGGGACGCTTCACGGTCCTGGAACACCTCAGCCTCTCCACCGAACAGATCAGGGACGCGTACGCCGACTATGCCAAGACCATCAGTAGCTGAACTCCGCCCGGTCGTTCACCCGCCGGGCGTCAAGGACCGGCGCAGCGGTGAGCACTGGGCGGGCCGGATATACATGCGCGAGGTCTCCCTGCGCATCGACCGGTACCTGGTGAACACCAAAGTCACGCCCAACCAGCTGACCTACCTGATGACGCTGGCCGGTGTGCTCGCCGCCCCCGCGCTGCTCGTCCCGGGCATCTGGGGCGCGGTGCTGGGCGTCGTCATGGTCCAGCTGTACCTGCTGCTCGACTGCGTGGACGGCGAGGTCGCGCGCTGGAAGAAGCAGTTCTCGCTCGGCGGCGTCTACCTCGACCGGGTCGGCGCCTATCTGTGCGACGCGGCCGTCCTCGTCGGCTTCGGCCTGCGCGCCGCCGACCTGTGGGGCACCGGCCGCATCGACTGGCTGTGGGCCTTCCTCGGCACGCTCGCCGCGCTCGGCGCGATCCTGATCAAGGCCGAGACGGACCTGGTCGGCGTCGCCCGCCACCAGGGCGGACTGCCGCCGGTCAAGGAGTCCGCCTCCGAGCCGCGCTCCTCCGGCATGGCGTTCGCCCGCCGGGCCGCCGGCGCGCTCAAGTTCCACCGGCTCATCCTGTGCGTCGAGGCGTCCCTGGTGATCCTGGTCGCGGCCGTCCTGGACGAGGTGCGGGACGACTTCTTCTTCAGCCGTCTCGCGGTCGCGGTCCTGGCGGGCATCGCCCTGCTCCAGACCCTGCTGCACCTCGTGTCGGTCCTGGCATCGAGCAGGCTGAAGTGAGCACACCCATGAAACTCGGCGCGGTCATCATCACCATGGGCAACCGCCCGGCCGAGCTGCGCGCCCTGCTCGATTCGGTCGCCGCCCAGGACGGCGACCGGATCGAGGTGGTCGTCGTCGGCAACGGCTCGCCCGTCCCCGACGTCCCGCCGGGCGTCCGCACCGTCGAGCTGCCCGAGAACCTCGGCATCCCCGGCGGCCGGAACGTCGGCATCGAGGCGTTCGGGCCCTCCGGCACCGATGTGGACGCCCTGCTCTTCCTGGACGACGACGGGCTGCTGCCCCTCACCGACACCGCGGAGCTGTGCCGGAAGGCGTTCGCCGAGGACCCCAGGCTCGGCATCATCAGCTTCCGCATCGCGGACCCCGAGACCGGGGTCACCCAGCGCCGGCACGTGCCCCGGCTGCGCGCCGCCGACCCGATGCGCTCGTCCCGCGTGACGACGTTCCTGGGCGGCGCCAACGCGGTGCGCACCCGGGTGCTGGCCGAGGTCGGCCCGCTGCCGGGCGACTTCTTCTACGCGCACGAGGAGACGGACCTCGCCTGGCGGGCGCTGGACGCCGGCTGGCTGATCGACTACCGCGCGGACATGGTGCTGCACCACCCCACCACGGCCCCGTCCCGCCATGCCGTCTACCACCGCATGGTGGCCCGCAACCGGGTCTGGCTGGCCCGGCGCAACCTCCCCGCGCCCCTCGTCCCGGTCTATCTCGGGGTGTGGATGGCGCTGACCCTGCTGCGCCGGCCGTCCGGCGAGGCGCTGAGGGCGTGGTTCGGCGGATTCCGGGAAGGCTGGCGGACACCCTGCGGACCGCGCCGCCCGATGAAGTGGCGTACGGTGTGGCGACTGACCAGGCTGGGCCGCCCTCCGGTCATCTGAGAGGCTCCTCCCTGGGAGCATGAGGCGTATTTTTCTTGTCGGGACCTGTCCGCCCTGAGCCGCGCCCGCGACTGGCTGCGCATTTCGAATACGAGAGTTTCTTCTGGTGAGTGACACAACCCATGGCGGCGCGGTTGCGGTGAGCAGCCCGCCATCAGCCGACGACGGCCTGAGCGCGGCCGAGCTGGCCGCGAAGTACGGCCTTGCGGTCAGCGGTGCCCGGCCCGGACTCCTCGAGTACGTGCGCCAGCTCCGGGGGCGACGCCATTTCATTCTGGCGTTCTCCCGGGCCAAACTGACCGCCCAGTACAGCCAGGCGAAGCTGGGCCAGCTGTGGCAGGTGGCGACCCCGCTCCTGAACGCGGCGGTCTACTTCCTCATCTTCGGGCTGATCCTCGGCACGAAGAAGGGGATACCGCAGGAGGTCTTCATCCCGTTCCTGGTGACCGGGGTGTTCGTCTTCACCTTCACGCAGAGTTCCGTGATGGCCGGGGTACGCGCGATCTCCGGGAACCTCGGCCTGGTGAGGGCCCTGCACTTCCCGCGCGCCTCGCTGCCCATCTCCTTCTCGCTCCAGCAGCTCCAGCAGCTGCTGTACTCGATGATCGTGCTGATCGCGGTCACGGTCGTATTCGGCACCTATCCCCGGCTCTCCTGGCTGCTGGTGCTCCCCGCCCTGGGGATGCAGTTCTTCTTCAACACCGGACTGGCGCTCGCCATGGCCAGGATGGGCGCCAAGACCCCGGACCTGGCGCAGCTGATGCCGTTCGTCATGCGCACCTGGATGTACGCCTCCGGGGTCATGTTCTCCATCCCGGTGATGCTCGCGGACAAGCCGGGCTGGATCGCCGACGTGCTCCAGTACAACCCGGCGGCCATCTACATGGATCTGGTCAGGTTCGCCCTGATCGACGGATACGGCTCCGAGAACCTGCCGGACCACGTCTGGGCGGTCGCCCTCGCCTGGTCGGTCGTGGTGGGCATCGTGGGCTTCGTGTACTTCTGGAAGGCAGAGGAACGGTACGGCCGTGGCTGACGACAACACCGCGGGGCGCGTCCCCACCGTGATCGCCGACGACGTGCACATCGTGTACCGGGTCAACGGCGGCGGCGGTGGCAAGGGCAGCGCCACCGCGGCACTGAGCCGGATCGTGCGCCGCGAGAAGGGCCAGGAGCGCGGGGTGCGCAAGGTGCACGCCGTGCGCGGGGTCACCTTCACCGCCTACCGGGGCGAGGCGATCGGGCTCATCGGGACGAACGGCTCCGGCAAGTCCACGCTGCTCCGCGCCATCGCGGGCCTCCTGCCGACGGAGAGCGGCAGCGTCTACACCGACGGCCAGCCCTCGCTGCTCGGCGTCAACGCCGCGCTGATGAGCGATCTGACCGGCGAGCGCAACGTGGTGCTCGGCGGCCTCGCGATGGGCATGAGCCGCGAGGAGATCCGCGAGCGCTACGAGGACATCGTGGAGTTCTCCGGCATCAACGAGAAGGGCGACTTCATCACCCTGCCGATGCGCACCTACTCCTCCGGCATGGCCGCCCGCCTCCGCTTCTCCATCGCGGCCGCCAAGAACCACGACGTCCTCATGATCGACGAGGCGCTGGCGACCGGTGACCGCAAGTTCCAGATCCGCTCCGAGGCGCGGATCAGGGAGCTGCGCAAGGAGGCCGGCACGGTCTTCCTGGTCAGCCACAGCAACAAGTCGATCCGGGACACCTGCAACCGGGTCCTGTGGCTGGAGAAGGGCGAGCTCCTGATGGACGGCCCGACCGAGGAGGTCCTGCGGGCCTACGAACGCGAGACCGGCAAGTAGACGCCCCGCACCGCACACGGCCCCCGCCGGACCTTTCCGGCGGGGGCCGCGTCCTGTCCGGACCGTGGACCGGAGTCCGGACATCCGCGCCTCGTCGTACGGCGGCCGTCGCGATCTCCTACCGCCGGATGACGTGAACGCGCTCCGGCGGGGGGAAAGTTGACGCGGACCCCGGGGCCGGTGCCGCGCGCCTCGTACCCCGGCGTTTGGATGAGCGTTGTACAACGTAAGCTGTACCGGTGCTGATTCGCCGCAAGTGGGGCGATACCGCCTGGGGGGACGGCCGGGAGCCGTCCTCGGCACTCGGAAGGGCGGGCGGCGTGTCCGGAATGGGGTATTTTGGGTCAGCAGTGTAGAACGGGAGTTGTGACGGCTATGACGGAAGATCTCCCGCTCCGAGGTGCTCACGCCGTCCCCGCGCAGGGCGGTCCGCGGTGACCCGTACCCGGCAGGCGCGGCTCGATACCGCCGCATCCGGAACCCTCGGCAAGGCGGCCCACGAGAACTTTCCGGTCGCCCCCTTCTTCCTGCCGCGCGCCTGGCGCGACGACCTCATGGCCGTGTACGGCTTCG
This sequence comes from Streptomyces sp. NBC_00726, assembly GCF_045161735.1. Lineage (NCBI taxonomy): Bacteria > Bacillati > Actinomycetota > Actinomycetes > Kitasatosporales > Streptomycetaceae > Streptomyces > Streptomyces sp. NBC_00726. The sequence continues at coordinate 6,107,266 of NZ_CP108983.1, forward strand.
CCCGGCTCGTGGACGACATCGGCGACGGCGACCTCGCCCCCGGTGGCGCCGACGCCGTGTACCTCGGGCTCGAACCGGCTCAGAGCGACGACCGCCTCGCGATGCTCGACGCGCTCGAAAGCGACCTGCACCGCGTCTTCGCGTCCACCGGCGAGACCCCGCACCACCCGCTGATGCGGGCGCTCCGCCCCACCGCCCGGCGCCGCGCGCTCACCCCCGAGCCGTTCATCGGTCTCATCGAGGCCAACCGGCAGGACCAGAAGGTCCGCCGCTACGGCACGTACGAGGAACTCCTCGCCTACTGCGAGCTCTCCGCCAACCCCGTCGGCCGCCTCGTCCTCCAGCTCACCGGGACCGCGAGCCCCGAACGGCTGCGCCGCTCCGACGCCGTGTGCACCGCACTGCAGATCGTGGAGCATCTCCAGGACGTCGCCGAGGACCTCGGCCGCGACCGCGTCTATCTTCCGGCCGAGGACATGGCCCGGTTCCACGTCGGCGAGAGCGACCTCGCGGCGCCCACCGCCAACGCCTCGGTCCGCTCCCTGATCGCTTACGAAGCGGAACGCGCCCGGGATCTGCTGAATGAAGGCACCCCCCTGGTGGGTAGCGTCCACGGCAGGCTGAGACTGCTTCTCGCCGGATTCGTGGGAGGAGGACGCGCCGCCCTCACCGCCGTCGCGGCCGCCGGATTCGACGTACTGCCCGGACCGCCCGGACCCACCAAGCCCAGCCTGCTGCGCGAAGTGGGAGTTGTCTTGCGAAAAGCGCGTAGAGAGGGATGAGCCGGACCGTGGAGGGACAGACGACGTACATGTCGGCACCGGTACAGGCCGCTTACAGTTACTGCGAGGCCGTCACCGGACAGCAGGCGCGTAACTTCGCGTACGGCATCAGGCTGCTGCCGGCCGAGAAGCGGCAGGCCATGTCGGCCCTGTACGCCCTCTCCCGCCGGGTGGACGACATCGGCGACGGCGAACTGGAGCCGGAGACCAAGCGCGTCCGGCTGGAGAGCACCCGCACCCTGCTCGACCGCGTCCGCGCCGGCAAGGTCGAGGAGGACGACACCGACCCGGTCGCCGTCGCGCTCGCCGACGCCGCCCGCCGGTTCCCGCTGCCGCTCGACGGGCTCGACGAGCTCATCGACGGCGTCCTGATGGATGTGGACGGCGCCGTCTACGAGACCTGGGACGACCTCAAGGTCTACTGCCGGTGCGTCGCGGGCGCCATCGGGCGCCTGAGCCTCGGCATCTTCGGTACGGAACCGGGCGCACCCGGCGCCGAACGAGCCCCCGAGTACGCCGACACCCTCGGCCTCGCCCTCCAGCTGACGAACATCCTGCGCGACGTCCGCGAGGACGCGGGCAACGGCCGCACCTATCTGCCCGCCGACGACCTCGCCAAGTTCGGCTGCTCCGCGGGATTCCAGCGGGCCACCCCGCCGCCCGGCTCCGACTTCGCGGGCCTCGTCCACTTCGAGGTCCGGCGCGCCCGCGCCCTGTTCGCCGAGGGTTACCGGCTGCTGCCGATGCTCGACCGGCGCAGCGGCGCCTGCGTGGCGGCCATGGCCGGCATCTACCGCAGGCTCCTCGACCGCATCGAGCGCGACCCCGAGGCGGTGCTGCGCGGCCGGGTCTCGCTCCCGGGCCACGAGAAGGCGTACGTCGCGGTGCGCGGCCTGTCCGGACTCGACGCCCGGCACATCTCACGGCGCACCGCCCGAGGGCGTGTCTGAATGCGCCTCAGGTACATCTCGCGCACCATGTGCATCAAGGACGAACGCGGCGGACGGCGGGCAACCCCCGCCCGGGCCGCCGCGTCCCTGTCTGGGCAGGACCGATCCGAGCAGGGCCGACGGGCACACAGCAGCCGAGAGGGGGACGCATGAACGACGACGCGACGCGCCGCTCCCGCGCGGTCGTGATCGGCGGCGGGCTCGCCGGTGTCACGGCGGCGCTCCGCCTGGCCGACGCCGGGCTTGACGTGACCCTGCTCGAAGGACGGCCCCGGCTCGGCGGGCTCGTCTTCTCCTTCCGCCGGGGCGGGCTGACGGTCGACAACGGCCAGCACGTCTACCTGCGCTGCTGCACCGCCTACCGCTGGTTCCTCGACCGGGTCGACGGCGCCCGCCTGGCACCCCTGCAAAACCGTTTGGACGTGCCCGTTCTGGACGTCGGGCGGCCTGCGGGCCCCCGCCTCGGACGGCTGCGCCGCAACGCTCTCCCGGTCCCGCTGCACCTCGCCGCCGGGCTCGCCGGATACCCGCACCTCTCGCTCGCCGAACGCGCCGGCGTCGCCCGCGCCGCGCTCGCCCTCGGCCGGCTCGACCCGGACGACCCCGCCCTCGACGCCGAGGACTTCGGCAGCTGGCTCGCCCGGCACGGCCAGTCACCGCGCACCATCGAGGCGCTGTGGGACCTGGTCGGCGTCGCCACCCTCAACGCCACCGCCCCCAACGCCTCGCTCGGGCTCGCCGCGAAGGTCTTCAAGACCGGACTGCTCTCCGAACCGGGCGCCGCCGACATCGGCTGGGCCGCCGTACCCCTCGGCGACATCCACGACACGATGAGCCGCAAGGCCCTCGACTCCGCCGGCGTCCGCACCGAACTGCGTACCAAGGCCCACGGCCTCACCCGCACCGACGACGGACACTGGGTGGTCGACACCGGCGCCGAACGGATCGAGGCGGACACCGTCGTCCTGGCCGTGCCGCAGCGCGAGACCCACGACCTGCTGCCCGAAGGCGCGCTCGACGCACCGGACAAGCTCCTGGAGATCGGTACGTCCCCGATCCTCAACGTGCACGTCGTCTACGACCGCAAGGTGCTCAAGCGGCCCTTCTTCGCCGCACTCGGCTCCCCGGTCCAGTGGGTCTTCGACCGCACCGAGGCGTCCGGCCTCACCGGACCCGGGCAGTACCTCGCGGTCTCCCAGTCCGCGGCCGGCGAGGAGATCGATCTCCCCGTGGCCGAGTTGCGCGCCCGCTACCTGCCCGAGCTGGAACGGCTGCTGCCCGCCGCCCGCGGCGCCGGCATCCGGGACTTCTTCGTCACCCGCGAGCGCACCGCGACCTTCGCGCCCGCACCCGGCGTCGGCCGGCTGCGTCCCGGGACGCTCACCCGCGCCCCCGGACTCTTCCTGGCAGGTGCCTGGACCGCCACCGGCTGGCCCGCCACGATGGAGGGCGCGGTCCGCAGTGGCGCGAGTGCCGCGGACGCCGCGCTCCTGGCACTCGGCGCCCCCACCAACATCCGCTGCGAGGCGGCATGAGCAGTACCACCGGAACAAGAGGAGAGTCAGTGACCCCGGCGAATCCGGCTTCCGACACCGTGGCGGACACCACGGACGTCACCGCGCTTCTGGAGCGCGGACGGGCCCTTTCCACGCCGGTGCTCCGGGCCGCCGTCGACCGGCTCGCACCGCCCATGGACACCGTGGCCGCCTACCACTTCGGCTGGATCGACGCCCAGGGCAGGCCGGCCGACGGTGACGGCGGCAAGGCCGTCCGCCCGGCCCTGGCCCTGCTGTCCGCCGAGGCGGCCGGCGCCGCGGCGGAGGCCGGCATCCCCGGCGCCGTCGCCGTCGAACTCGTGCACAACTTCTCGCTGCTGCACGACGACCTGATGGACGGCGACGAGCAGCGGCGCCACCGCGACACCGTATGGAAGGTGCACGGCCCCGCCCAGGCCATCCTGGTCGGCGACGCCCTGTTCGCCCTGGCCAACGAGGTCCTGCTGGAGCTCGGCACGGCCGAGGCCGGCCGGGCGGCCCGGCGGCTGACTACGGCGACCCGCAAGCTCATCGACGGGCAGGCGCAGGACATCTCCTACGAGCACCGCGAGCGCGTCACCGTCGAGGAGTGCCTGGAGATGGAGGGCAACAAGACCGGCGCCCTGCTCGCCTGCGCCTGCTCCATCGGCGCGGTGCTCGGCGGCGCCGACGACCGCACGGCCGACGTCCTGGAGGCGTACGGCCACCACCTCGGGCTCGCCTTCCAGGCGGTCGACGACCTGCTCGGCATCTGGGGCGACCCCGAGTCCACCGGCAAGCAGACCTGGAGCGATCTGCGCCAGCGCAAGAAGTCCCTGCCGGTCGTCGCCGCGCTCGCCGCGGGCGGACCGGCCTCCGAGCGGCTGGGCGAGCTGCTCGCCGCCGACGCCAAGAGCAGCGACTTCGACAGCTTCTCCGAGGAGGAGTTCGCCGCCCGCGCGGCGCTCATCGAGGAGGCGGGCGGTCGCGAGTGGACCGCCCAGGAGGCGCGTCGTCAGCATGCGGTCGCCATAGAGGTGCTGCACGGTGTCGACATGCCGGAACCCGTGCGGGCGCAGCTCACCGCGCTCGCGGACTTCGTCGTCGTACGAAAGAGATGATCACCATCTGGTCCATATGACTCGCAGTCGCCGGCCGGCGCCCCACGGGCGCCGGCCGACGGAGACCCCAGCACAGCAGAGGACCACCTGCACGAAGGGGAAGCCATGACAGCGACGACCGACGGAAGCACCGGGGCCGTTGACCCCCGCGCAGCCTCGGCCAGTAGGAAGACAACCGAATCAACGATCGCCGCGGACGGTGTGCTCGCCGCCGCGCGGCGGGCCGCGGAGCGCTCGGTGGAGCATCTCCTCGGCAGGCAGGACGAGCAGGGCTGGTGGAAGGGAGACCTCGCCACCAACGTCACGATGGACGCCGAGGACCTGCTGCTCCGCCAGTTCCTCGGCATCCAGGACCCCGCCACGGTCCGGGCGGCCGCGGGATTCATCCGCGGCGAACAGCTCGGCGACGGGACGTGGGCGACCTTCCACGGCGGCCCCGCGGACCTCTCCACCACCATCGAGGCGTACGTCGCGCTGCGGCTGGCCGGCGACCGGCCGGAGGACCCGCACATGGCCCGCGCCGCGGGCTGGGTCCGGGAGCAGGGCGGCATCGCCGCGAGCCGGGTCTTCACCCGGATCTGGCTGGCCCTCTTCGGCTGGTGGAAGTGGGACGACCTGCCGGAGCTCCCCCCGGAGCTGATGTTCTTCCCGAAGTGGGTCCCGCTCAACATCTACGACTTCGGCTGCTGGGCCCGCCAGACCATCGTGCCGCTCACCATCGTTTCGGCGAAGCGGCCGGTCCGGCCCGCCCCCTTCGCCCTGGACGAGCTGCACACCGACCCCGCGCACCCGAATCCGCCCAAGCGCCCCGCACCGGCGCGGAGTTGGGACGGACTCTTTCAGCGGCTCGACAAGGCGCTGCACGTCTACCACCGGTTCGCGCCGCGCGGACTGCGCCGGGTCGCGATGAACGCCGCGGCCCGCTGGATCATCGAACGCCAGGAGAACGACGGCTGCTGGGGCGGCATCCAGCCGCCCGCCGTCTACTCGGTCATCGCCCTGCACCTCCTCGGCTACGACCTCGAACACCCGGTGATGCGGGCGGGCCTGGAATCGCTCGACCGCTTCGCCGTGTGGCGCGAGGATGGCACCCGCATGATCGAGGCGTGCCAGTCCCCGGTCTGGGACACCTGTCTGGCCACCATCGCGCTCGCCGACGCCGGGGTCGCCCCCGACCACCCGGCGCTCGTGAGGGCGGCGGACTGGATGCTCGCCGAGGAGATCGTCCGGCCGGGCGACTGGGCGGTGCGCCGGCCCCGACTGGAGCCCGGCGGCTGGGCGTTCGAGTTCCACAACGACAACTACCCGGACATCGACGACACCGCGGAGGTGGTCCTCGCCCTGCGCCGGGTCCGCCACCCCGACCAGGCCCGGGTGGACGCCGCGATCGAGCGCGGTGTGCGCTGGAACGTCGGCATGCAGTCCCGTAACGGGGCCTGGGGCGCCTTCGACGCGGACAACACCAGCGCCTTCCCCAACCGGCTGCCCTTCTGCGACTTCGGCGAGGTCATCGACCCGCCGTCCGCCGACGTCACCGGGCACGTGGTGGAGATGCTGGCCGTCGAGGGCCGTGCCGCGCACCCCGTCACCCGGCGCGGCATCGAGTGGCTGCTGTCCGAACAGGACGCGGGCGGCGGCTGGTTCGGGCGCTGGGGCGTCAACTACGTGTACGGGACGGGGTCGGTGGTCCCCGCGCTGACCGCCGCCGGGCTGTCCCCGTCGCACCCGGCGATCCGCCGCGCGGTCGACTGGCTGGAGTCCGTCCAGAACGACGACGGCGGCTGGGGCGAGGACCTGCGCTCCTACAGCGAGGAGAAGTGGATCGGCCAGGGCGCCTCCACCGCGTCCCAGACCGCCTGGGCGCTCCTCGCGCTGCTCGCCGCGGAGCGGCGGGACACCGTCGCCGTGACCCGGGGCATCGCCTGGCTCACCGAGACCCAGCAGGCCGACGGCTCCTGGGACGAGCCCTACTTCACCGGCACCGGGTTCCCCTGGGACTTCTCCATCAACTACCACCTCTACCGGCAGGTCTTCCCGCTCACCGCACTCGGGCGGTATGTGCACGGCGACCCGTTCGCGGGCCGCACGCCGACGCGCGAGGGGGTCTGATGGCAGAGGCCGGGCCGGCCGCCCCGCTGCTGATCGCCTGCGCGCTCGGCATCGAACAGCTCGCCCTGCGCACCGGCCGGGGGAGGGCGGTGGACGCCCCGGAGCGGGTCACCGTGCTCCGTACCGGCATGGGCCCCAAGGCGGCCGAGACCGCAGTGGCGCGCGCGCTCGGGCCGGACGGCGGGGCACCGGACACCGCGGTCATCGCCGCGGGGTTCTGCGCCGGCCTCGCGCCCGGGATGCACCCGGGCGACCTGGTGGTGGCCGAGGAGACCCGGGCCGCCGGGGACCCCGTCCCGTGCACCGGTGCGGAACTGCTGGCCGAGGCGCTGGCCAGGGCCGTACCGGGGCGCACCGTACACACCGGCCCGCTCACCGGGTCCGACCATGTCGTCCGGGGACATGAGCGGGCCGAGCTGCGGGCCACCGGGGCGATCGCGGTGGACATGGAGTCCGCCGCCACCCTGCGCACCGCCCTGCGGTCCGGGCCACGCCCGGTTGCCGCCGTACGGGTGGTCGTGGACGCTCCGGAGCATGAGCTCGTCCGCATCGGCACGTTCCGCGGTGGAATATCGGCTTTCCGCGTTCTCCGTGCCGTCCTGCCGGCTTTCTATGAATGGCACCGATCTTTGCTGCTCCCCAGGAGGTGAGCTAGATGGCCATGCCGCTTCGTCAGTCCATCAAGGTTGCGACGTACCTCATTGAACAAAAGCTCCGCAAGCGGGACAAGTTCCCGCTGATCGTCGAGCTGGAGCCGTTGTACGCCTGCAACCTCGCCTGCGAGGGCTGCGGGAAGATCCAGCACCCGGCCGGAGTCCTCAAGCAGCGCATGCCGGTGGCCCAGGCCGTCGGCGCCGTGCTCGAATCGGGCGCCCCGATGGTCTCCATCGCCGGCGGCGAACCGCTGATGCACCCTCAGATCGATGAGATCGTGCGCCAGCTGGTGGCGAAGAGGAAGTACGTCTTCCTCTGCACCAACGCGGTGCTGCTGCGCAAGAAGATCGAGAAGTTCACGCCCTCGCCCTACTTCGCGTTCGCCGTGCACATCGACGGGCTGCGCGAGCGGCACGACGAATCGGTCGCCAAGGAAGGGGTGTTCGACGAGGCGGTGGCGGCGATCAAGGAGGCCAAGCGGCGCGGCTTCCGGGTCACCACCAACTCCACCTTCTTCAACACCGACACCCCGCAGACCATCATCGAGGTGCTCAACTTCCTCAACGACGACCTCAAGGTGGACGAGATGATGATCTCGCCCGCCTACGCGTACGAGAAGGCTCCCGACCAGGAGCACTTCCTGGGCGTCGAGCAGACCCGCGAGCTGTTCAAGAAGTCCTTCGCCGGCGGCAACCGGAGCCGGTGGCGGCTGAACCACTCGCCGCTCTTCCTGGACTTCCTGGAGGGCAAGGCCGACTTCCCGTGCACCGCCTGGGCCATCCCCAACTACTCCCTGTTCGGCTGGCAGCGGCCCTGCTACCTGATGAGCGACGGCTACGTACCGACGTACCGGCAGCTCATCGAGGACACCGACTGGGACAAGTACGGCCGGGGCAAGGACCCGCGCTGCGCCAACTGCATGGCGCACTGCGGCTACGAGCCCACCGCCGTCCTCGCGACCATGGGCTCCCTGAAGGAGTCCCTGCGCGCCATGCGTGAGACCGTCGGCGGCAACGGCTGAGCCGCGACACCCGGCCGGGCTCCCACGCGGAGCCCGGCCATCACCGTGAGCAGGAACAGGACCACAGAGAAGGGGGCCCGGGTATGACGCTGCTCCAGAGCATCCGGGGGCCGCACGATCTGAAGGCACTGAACGCGTCACAACTCGGCGAACTCGCCGACGACATCCGCACATTCCTGGTCCAGGCGGTGGCCAGGACCGGGGGCCATCTGGGCCCCAACCTCGGGGTGGTGGAGCTGACCATCGCCCTGCACCGGGTCTTCGACTCGCCCGTCGACCGCATCCTGTGGGACACCGGCCACCAGAGCTACGTACACAAACTGCTCACCGGGCGCCAGGACTTCTCCAAGCTGCGCGGCAAGGGCGGGCTCTCCGGCTACCCGTCCCGCGAGGAGTCCGAGCACGACGTCATCGAGAACTCGCACGCCTCCACCGTCCTCGGCTGGGCCGACGGCCTGGCCAAGGCCAACGAGGTACGCGGACGGGGCGGCCAGGTCGTCGCCGTCATCGGGGACGGGGCCCTCACCGGCGGCATGGCCTGGGAGGCGCTGAACAACATCGCGGCCGCCAAGGACCGCCCGCTGATCGTCGTCGTCAACGACAACGAGCGCTCGTACGCGCCCACCATCGGCGGCCTCGCCCGCCACCTGGCCACCCTGCGCACCACCGACGGCTACGAACGCTTCCTGTCCTGGGGCAAGGGCCTGCTGGAACGCACCCCCGTCATCGGGCAGCCGCTGCACGGGGCGCTGCACGGGGCCAAGAAGGGCTTCAAGGACTTCGTCGCCCCGCAGGGCATGTTCGAGGACCTGGGGCTGAAGTACATCGGCCCGGTCGACGGGCACGACACCGCCGCCGTCGAGGCCGCCCTGCACCGCGCCAAGGGCTTCCGGGGCCCGGTCCTCGTCCACTGCATCACCGAGAAGGGCCGCGGTTACGCCCCCGCGCTCCAGGACGAGGCCGACCGCTTCCACGCCGTCGGCGCGATGGACCCCCTGACCTGCGTCCCGCTCGCGCCCGCCGCCGGCCCGTCCTGGACCTCCGTGTTCGCGGACGAGATCGCGGCCATCGGGGCGGAGCGCCCGGACGTCGTCGCGCTCACCGCCGCGATGCGGGACCCGGTCGGGCTGACGAAGTTCGCCGAGCGGTTCCCGGACCGCGTCTGGGACGTCGGCATCGCGGAGCAGCACGCGGCGGTCAGCGCGGCGGGGCTCGCCACGGGCGGGCTGCACCCGGTCGTCGCCGTCTACGCCACCTTCCTCAACCGGGCGTTCGACCAGCTCCTGATGGACGTCGCCCTGCACCGGTGCGGGGTCACCTTCGTCCTGGACCGGGCCGGGGTCACCGGGCCCGACGGCGCCTCCCACAACGGCATGTGGGACCTGTCCGTGCTCCAGGTCGTGCCCGGGCTGCGGATCGCCGCCCCGCGCGACGCGGACCGGCTGCGCGAGGAGCTGCGCGAGGCGGTCGCGGTGGACGACGCGCCGACCCTGGTGCGGTTCCCGAAGGAGTCGGTCGGGGAGACGATCGCGGCGGTCGGCCGGATCGGCGGAATGGACGTGCTGCGGCGCGACGAGGACGCCGATGTGCTCCTCGTCGCCGTCGGCGTGATGGCCTCCGTCTGCCTGCGCACCGCCGAACTGCTGTCGGGCGCCGGCATCCGCTGCACCGTGGTGGACCCGCGCTGGGTCAAGCCGGTCGACGCGATGCTGCCGCCGCTCGCCGCCGGACACCGGCTCGTCGCGGTGGTCGAGGACAACAGCCGGGCCGGGGGCGTCGGTTCGGCGGTCGGGCAGGCGCTCCGGGACGCGGGCGTCGACGTACCGCTGCGCACCTTCGGCATTCCCGAGCAGTTCCTCGCGCACGGCAAGCGGTCCGAGGTGCTGGCCGACATCGGACTCACCCCGGTCGAGATCGCCGGCCGGATCAGCGCCGTCACGGCCGCCCGGAAGGCGGCCGGCGGCACGGGGCAGGACGCTCCGGGCAACGGGCACAAGGAGAGCGGGGCATGAAGGACGACGAGCCCAAGGGCTTCGATCTGGCGCGGCTTCTCGCCGAGCGCGGCGCCGAACGCTACGAGCTGCACAGCAAGCACCTCAACCACCAGCTCCCGCGCATGCTGCACACCATCGGCTTCGACAAGGTCTACGAACGGGCCGAGGGCGCGCACTTCTGGGACGCGGACGGCAACGACTACCTGGACATGCTCGCCGGCTTCGGCGTCATGGGGCTCGGCCGGCACCACCCCGTCGTACGCAAGGCGCTGCACGACGTCCTCGACGCCTCGCTCGCCGATCTGACCCGCTTCGACTGCCAGCCGCTGCCCGGGCTGCTCGCCGAGAAGCTGCTGAGTCACAGCCCGCATCTGGACCGGGTGTTCTTCGGCAACAGCGGCACCGAGGCCGTCGAGACGGCCCTCAAGTTCGCCCGGTACGCCACCGGCCGGCCGCGTGTCCTGTACTGCGACCACGCCTTCCACGGGCTGACCACCGGCTCGCTCTCGGTCAACGGCGAGGGCGGCTTCCGGGACGGCTTCGCCCCGCTGCTGCCCGACACCGCGGTCCCGCTCGGCGACCTCGCCGCGCTCAGCAGGGAGCTGAAGCGGGGCGATGTGGCCGCACTGGTGGTGGAGCCGATCCAGGGCAAGGGGGTGCTCGCCGCGCCGCCCGGCTATCTGCGCGAGGCGCAGGAGCTGCTGCGCAAGCACAAGGCCCTCCTCATCGCCGACGAGGTGCAGACCGGTCTCGGCAGGACCGGCGACTTCTACGCGTACCAGCACGAGGAAGGCGTGGAACCGGACCTCGTCTGCGTCGCCAAGGCGCTCTCCGGCGGCTATGTCCCGGTCGGGGCGACGCTCGGCAGGGACTGGATCTTCAAGCGCGTCTACTCCTCGATGGACCGGGTCCTCGTCCACTCTGCGAGCTTCGGCTCCAACGCCCAGGCGATGGCGGCGGGGCTCGCGGTGCTGTCGGTGATGGAGGACGAGGAGACCGTCGCGCACGCGCGCCGCACCGGCGACCTGCTCCGCGAGCGGCTGTCCGCGCTCGTCGGGCGCTACGAGCTGCTGCACGAGGTGCGGGGGCGCGGGCTGATGATCGGCATCGAGTTCGGCCGCCCCACCTCGCTGAAACTGCGCAGCCGCTGGACCATGCTCCAGGCGGCCCGCAAGGGCCTCTTCGCGCAGATGGTCGTCGTGCCGCTGCTCCAGAAGCACCGCATCCTGACCCAGGTCTCCGGCGACCATCTGGAAGTGATCAAGCTGATCCCGCCGCTGGTCATCGACGACGCGGACGTCGACCGCTTCGTGGCGGCGTTCACCGCCGTCATGGACGACGCGCACAGCGGCGGGGGACTGATGTGGGACTTCGGGCGGACCCTGGTGAAGCAGGCCGTCGCCAACCGCTGAGACGTTTTCGCCCCCGAGTTTTGCCCCTGAGGCAAGAAATTTGCCTCAGGGGAAAGTGTTTGGCCCAATGGAGGCATGAACCCTCCGGACGACCTGGCGGCCGGTGAGCTGCCCGGTGTCGCGCCACGCCTGCGCGATCTGCGCCGAGGCCGTGGTCTCACCCTGGAGACCGCGGCCCAGCGGGCCGGGCTCTCGCCCGCCCACCTCTCCCGGCTCGAAACGGGCCGGCGCCAGCCCTCGCTGCCGATGCTGCTCCAGCTGGCCAGGATCTACGGTACGACGGTCTCCGAGCTCCTCGGCGAGACACCCCCGGAACGGGACGCGATCATCCGCGGCCGCCCCTTCGAGGGCGCGGCCGCCGACGGCTGGCTGTACCAGCAGGCCGGCGGCTCCGGCCGGGCGATGCAGGCGCTGCGCGTCCGCGTTCCGTACGGCGCCCAGGGCGACCTGGTCCGTGTCCACCCCGGCGAGGAGTGGCTGTACGTCCTGACCGGCCGCCTCCGGGTGACGCTCGGCGAGACCGTGCACGACCTCGCGCCCGGCGACGGCGCGCACTTCGACTCGCTCACCCCGCACCGGATCGCCGCCCCCGAACCCGAGGGCGCCGAGCTGCTCTTCGTCCACACCCTGTTGCAGAGTCCCGCCGCCGACCTGTGCCTCGGCGGCCGGGTCCACCGCGGCTGAGACGTTTCCGCCGCCGGACCCCCGGCAGCCAGAGAGGCCAGTCATGTCCGATTCAGAGCACTACGACCCGCTCACCCCGGCCCCGCGCCCCGGCGCCGACAGCCAGGAGAAGAAGATGCCGCGCGGACTCGTGATCCGGCTCTTCGCCTACCTGGTGGCCGGGCACGTCATCGCCGCGTTCCTGTACCTGCTCTTCGCGGTCGGCATGCACAACCAGTAGGCCGGTCCGTCTCGGCCCTAGTCCAGGAGCCGTTCGCGCAGCTGCTCACGGGTGGTGGGGGCGAGCTTCAGTCCCTCGGTGAGATAGCGGTCCGTGCCGCCCCAGGTCTCGTCAATGGTGGTGAAGGCCGCGGCGAGGTAGTCGGGCTGGGCGCCGAAGAGCGGATTGAGCAGCTCCAGCACCTCAGGGGACATCCCGGCCGCCGAGGTGTCGCTGCGCCGGATGCGGTAGCGGCGGTGCGCGTCGTTCGACTTGAGGTAGTCGGCCTCGATGGCCTCCCGGCCGACGCCCACCGCCAGCAGCGTCACCGCGATCGACAGCCCGGCCCGGTCCTTGCCGGCCGCGCAGTGCATCAGGGCCGGCACGCTGTCCTCGGCCAGGGCGTGCAGCACCCGGCTGTGCTCGGCGGTGCGCTCCAGGATGATCGAGCGGTACGAGGCGACCATGCGGTTCGTCCCCTTGCCGTCGGCCAGGATCGAGCGCAGCTGCGCCAGGTCGCCGTCGCGCACCATCCGCCAGAACTCGGCGCCGTCCGCCGGGTCGCTGAGCGGGATGCTCACATTCCGTACGCCCGGCAGCTCGATGTCCAGGCCGTCCAGCTTGTGGTCGGCCGCGTTGCGGAAGTCGAAGACGGTGTGCAGCCCGAGCCCGCCGAGGAAGGCCGCGTCCTCGGCCGTGGCGTGTGCCAGATGACCGCTGCGGTAGAGCCTGCCGCGGCGCACCCGGCGGCCGTCGGTGGTGGGCAGGCCACCCAGGTCGCGGAAGTTGCGGACGCCGGTGAGGACGGGCTCCGTCGGCGGGGTCTGCGGCAGCTGCTGCGTCACGGTCACTCCTGGAGGCTCTGCCCCGGCGCGTGTCGCCGACGGGCCCACGACCGCGACGATACGACATCGGTTCCTGGGGCAATCATCTCGGCCACCCGCCGGTCCGCCCGCTCCGGTGCTGACACGAACGACGGCCGCGACATGTCCGTATTGCCGGATTGGGAATAACTTGCCCCGGTTGTACGGGGGATGATCACTTGCTCGTGAGCGGGATCATATCCGTGACGGTGTGTGGTGACGCCCCGGCGGGGTACTCCCCGCACCGCGCGGAATGCCAAGATCCGTAATCCACGGAGTGTGACCGGAATTCGGCGCCGTAATTCCGGTGCGGAATCCGGTGCGGAACGCGTGGCTTGTTTCCGTCGTCCCGGCTCGCTTACGTTCCATGCCATCCGGATGGAACGCCCAATCCTGCCGCCGTCCGGAATTCGCACCCACTCACCGTGTGGCAGGAGCGGGGGAACCAGGTAAGCCGCCGACCGGGACGACCGGACGGCTAGGGGTGAAGTCGCGCCAGGCGCGGCCGGGCATCTCCAGCCCGAACCCGACAGCTCACCTCGCAGGCGCCGGAGAGGAAATTCTTCATGCCCAATTCGGGTAAGCACCGCCGTCCCAAGTCCAGCACCATCGCCCGTGGCGTCGTCGCCGCGAGCGCCGGCGGAGCCGTCATCGCGCTTCCGCTGCTCGGCGCCACCGGTGCCCACGCCGCGGAGCGGTCCGCCCCGGCCACGTCGAAGTCGGCCGCCGCGCACACCGCCCCGGCCAAGCCCGCGAAGAGCACCGGCACCACCACGTACTCCGTCGTCTCCGGCGACTACCTGTCGAAGATCGCGGCCCAGCACCACCTCAAGGGCGGCTGGCACAAGCTGTACCAGGACAACCGCGAGGTCGTCGGCGGGAACCCGAGCCTGATCTTCCCGGGCATGAAGCTGACCCTCGGCGCCAAGGCGGCCCCCGCCGCCACCACGTCCGAGGCTCCCGCCAAGACGGCGGCGAAGACCGAGACGAAGGCCGCGCCCAAGGCCGAGACCAAGACCGCGCCCAAGGCCGAGACCAAGACCGAGGCGCAGGCCGAGACCAAGACCGAGGCCCCCGCCTCCCAGGACAACGCCTCCGGCTACGTCCACCCGGTCCCGGGCAACCACACCACCGCGTACCGCGCCTCCGGCGCCAACTGGTCCAGCGGCAGCCACACCGGCATCGACTTCCCCGTCTCCACCGGAACCAGCGTGAAGGCCATCACCTCCGGCACCGTCGTCACCGCCGGCTGGGGCGGCGCCTACGGCAACCAGGTCGTCATCAAGCACGCCGACGGCCACTACTCCCAGTACGGCCACATGTCCTCGCTCTCCGTCTCGGCGGGCCAGACCGTGACCGCGGGCCAGCAGGTCGGCCTCTCCGGCGCCACCGGCAACGCCACCGGCCCGCACCTCCACTTCGAGGTCCGCACCGGCCCGGAGTACGGCTCGGACATCGACCCGATCGCCTACCTGGCGTCGCACGGGATCAACGTCTGATCCAGGCGGTACCGGCCCGGTGATCCGGGTCACCGAACGGCACAGAGGGGCGGCGCACGGCGGTGCGCCGTCCCTCTGCTTATTCCCCCTTTACCGAAAACTGACCGGGTGGTTTATCTCACCACCCGTCAACCCCTTATTACGGTCGCGTAGGTCACATTCCGGGGTGCAGGATATGCGGTTGTGGCAGACGATTCGAACAACCTCCAACAGGGCGTCACCGACCGACAGGACGCCATCGGGTCGTACGCGGCGATTGGCGACAGCTTCACCGAGGGAGTCGGCGACCCCGGCCCGGACGGAACGTTCGTCGGCTGGGCCGACCGGCTCGCGGTACTCCTCGCGGACCGGCTCCCGGAGCCCGGCCCGGCGACCGGGGACTTCCGTTACGCCAATCTCGCCGTACGAGGACGCCTCCTCGACCAGATAGTCGAGGAGCAGGTGCCCCGCGCCAAGGAACTCGCCCCCGATCTGGTGAGCTTCTGCGCAGGCGGCAACGACATCATCCGGCCGGGCACCGACCCGGACGACGTGGCCGAACGCTTCGAGAGGGCGGTCGCCGACCTCACGCGGTCGGTGGGCACCGTCATGGTGACCACCGGCTTCGACACCCGCGGCGTCCCCGTGCTGCGCCATCTGCGCGGCAAGATCGCCACCTACACCGCCCACGTCCGGGCCATCGCCGACCGCTACGACTGCCCGGTCCTCGACCTGTGGTCGCTGCGCTCCGTGCAGGACCGGCGCGCCTGGGACGGCGACCGGCTCCACCTGTCGCCCGAGGGGCACACCCGGGTCGCGCTCCGCGCCGCCCAGGTCCTCGGCCTCGACGTGCCGGCCGACCCGGACCAGCCGTGGCCGCCGCAGCCCCCGCGCGGCACGCTGGAGATCCGCCGCGACGACATCCACTGGGCGCGCGAATACCTGGTCCCGTGGATCGGGCGGCGGCTGCGCGGCGAGTCCTCCGGGGACCACGTCGAGCCGAAGCGGCCGGACCTGCTGCCGCTCTGACCGGCCCCCGTCCGCTGTCCTCAGTCGTCCCGCGACCGCGTCGCGGCGACCGGGGACAGCGGCAGCGCCGCCGGGACGCGCTCCAGGACCCCGCCCGCGAACACGTCGTACAGCGGCAGCGTCTCCAGGTGCACATAGCCGATGTGGCAGTCGCAGACGGCGAGCGGGCAGGCCCGCGGCCCCAGCGCCCGCCGGTAGCTCCCGTCGTACAGATTGCCCAGCTCCGCCCGGACGAAGTGGCAGCGGCGCACCATGCCCTCCCCGTCCACCGAGATCACCGACTCACCGGTCCGGCAGGGCAGCCCCGCCGAGCGGTGCGGATGGCGGCTGTACGGGAACAGCGGGTCGATCGCCGTCCACCGCTCCGCCTCCTCGTCCGTGTAGGTGTGCCCCTCGGCCGCGTTGACCCAGAGATAGACCTCCTCCGGGAGCGCCGCGCGCAGCCGCCGCGCCTCGCCGAGATGGGCGTCGAACCCGACGACACCCACGCTGTGCCGGACCCCGAGCTCCCGCAGCTCCGCGCACCGGCCCAGGAAACGCTCGTACGGTGTCTGCCCCGGGTGGTACGTGCACCAGAGCGCGATCCGTTCGCGGGCCGGCTCCGGGGCCTCGGCCAGCCACCGCGTACGCCCGCTCAGGTTCGTCTGGATCGCGACCCGGCGCACATGCGGGAGGCCCGCCAGCTCCACGATCGCCCCGCGGTACCAGGACCGCACCAGGCCCTCGCCCCACGGCGTGAACAGCACCGAGATCCGGTCACCGGTCTGCGCCGCCACCCACGCGGTGAACCGTTCGAGGGCCGCCCGGTCGGCCCGCAGCTGCTCCCGGCTGTCGCGCCGCTTGGCGAACGGGCAGTACGGGCAGTCGTAGTCGCAGGAGGCGAGCGGCCCCCGGTAGAGAATCGTCAGGTCCACGGGTGACTCACTTCAGCTCGTACGCGGCCATCGCGGTCCGCACGGCGGGGGAGAAGAGCTCCGGGCCCAGCGCGTCGGAGTAGGCCAAGCCCTCCGGCGACAGCCGCAGCAGCCCCTGTGCCTCCGCGTCCAGCCAGCCCCGGTCCTCGAACCGGGCCAGCTCATCCGGGAAGTCCTCGTACGGCGAGGTGCCGAACCGCTCGCGGTACTCGTCCAGGGCCATGCCCTCGGCCTGGAGCACCGACTGGAGGAGATGGCGGCGGCGCGCCTCGTCCCCGTCGGTGTACCGCCCGACCTCGGCACGGGAGAAGTCCGCGGTGGCGGTGTAGGCGTCGATGATGCCCCGAACCTCGCTCATCCGCACCGCGTAGTCGAAGGAGTAGTGCAGCCGCGAGGTGTAGGAGCGGGCGCCGCAGCCCAGGCCGATCATGCCGTCCGTCTGGCAGGCGTGGTCGTCGGGCCCCTCCGCGCGCGGGGCGTCGGCGCGGCGGAACATCCGCATCGACACCTGCTCGTAGCCGTGGGCCAGGAGGTGGTCGCGGCCGGCCCGGTACAGCCGCAGGCGCTGCTCGTCCCAGTCCGTGTCGGCCTCCCCGGGGGAGCGCTTGCCGAGCGCGGTCAGCGGGCGCACGTACAGCGGGTAGAGATACAGCTCCTCCGGCCGCCAGCGCAGCGCCGCGTCCAGCGAGGTGCGCCAGCTCCGCTCGGTCTGGCCGCCGATGCCGTAGATCAGATCGATGTTGAGCACGGGTATGGAGGTGTCCCGGATGAGGCCGAGCGCCCGGTCCACGTCGGCGGCGTGCTGCGGGCGCACCGCCGCGCGGGCCTCGGCCGCCACGAAGGACTGCACCCCGATGCTGATCCGGGTCGTGCCCCGCTCGGCGAGCACGGCCAGCCGGTCGGCGGTCGCGGTGGACGGGGAGGTCTCCACGGACAGCGGGACGGACCGCAGATCGGCACCCATTCGCTTCTCCGCGATGTCGCACAGCCGCGCCAGCTCGCCCGCCGTCAGGAAGGTGGGCGTGCCCCCGCCGAACGCCGCCGCGGCGAACCGTACCGGTTCCGCGTCGCCCAGCGCGTCCCGTATGGCCGTCGCCTGCCGGTCCAGCGCGTCGAGATAGCGCGAGGTCAGCTCGTCGGGGGCGCCGATCCGGGTGAAGAGGTTGCAGAAGCCGCAGCGGACCTCGCAGAACGGGATGTGCATATAGAGGGAGAGCGCGTCCTTGCGTTCCCCCGCCCACAGCTCGCTCAACTCGGGCCGCCCGCCCGGCTGCTCGGCCAGCGGACGGTACGCCGTCTTGTGCGGATAGGCGTACACATAGCTCTCGTACGGGCGGGCGGTGTGCGTCACGGTCATCGGACGGCCCCCGGTTCCAGGAAGAAGTGGGCGTACGGGACGGTCCAGACGGACTCGTGGCCGAGCCGGTGACCGGTGTAGCCGTCGTCGCCGTAGGCCGTGCCGTGGTCGGAGCAGACGATGGCGAAGGCACGGCGGCGGCTGCTCGCGGCGGCGAAGAGCCGGCCGATATGGGCGTCCACGTATTCCAGGGCGGCGGCGTGCGTATCGCGGCTGTCACCGGCGTCGCGGGTCGCCCCGGCCCGGTGGAACCAGTTCGGCTGGTGGAGCGCGGCGACGTTGACGAAGAGGAACAGCCGCTGCTCGGGCGGCAGGGCCGCGACCACCTCCTCGGCGCGGGTCACCTGCGCCTCGAACGAGGTGGGCGAGGCGACGCCGAACTCCGGCTCCCAGTGCGCCTCCTGGAACATCCCGGGGAGCACCGAGCCCAGCGGGCCGCGCAGATTGAAGAAGCCCACCCCGCCGACGCACACCGTGCGATACCCCTCCTTCGCGAGCCCCGACACCAGGTCCGGGGTGTCGAACACGAAGGTGCGCTCCGCCGTCGTCTCGCTGCCGGCGAACCGGGCGGCGAACAGCCGGGGATGCGGCCCGGGCGCGGCCGGGGTGGGCAGGAAGCCCGCGAACATCGCCTGGTGCGAGGCGTATGTGAAGCTGCCCGGGGCGTGCCGCTGCTCCCAGACGCCGCCCGGCAGACAGCGGGCCAGGTTCGGGATGCGCCCGGCGGCGGCCAGCTCGGCCGCGACGTCGTACCGCAAGGTGTCCAGGGTGACGAACAGCAGGTCGTGGCTGCCCACGACCTCGCTCATATCGGGGTCGGGGCAGTGCCCGGGGGTGTGCTCGGGGCTGTACTCAGGGGGTGGTGCTGACACGGTCGTTCCTTGTTCGGTCCAGTACGGCGGCGAGCTGCGCCGCGTAGGTGTCCAGGCCCTCGGCGCCGCTGCCGGGCAGGCCGGTGAGCCTGGGCAGCAGATCCCCGAAGGCGTTGACCTCGCCGACGGCGAAGCGCCGCCAGCCGGTCAGGGGCAGCAGATCGACGCCGACGCACAGGGTGTCCGGGAAGGCTGCGGCGGCCCGCTCGCAGATCGCCAGGGCCTCGCCCCAGCTGCCGCCCGCCGCCTCGACCGCCGCCCGCACCCCGGCCAGGTCGCCGCGCGCCCCGCCCAGATGGAGATTGGTCATCGGTGAGGCGCTGGTGCGCACCACGGCGTGGGTGGCCCGGCCGGCGACCACGACGACGCGCAGGTCGGCGGCCCGGCCGCGCTGGGTGGCCTTGGGCAGCCAGCGTTCGATGTGCAGCCCGTCGGGCGCCAGCGCGTCGATCACCGCCGCGATCTCGCGCTCCGTGGTGCACCGGCGGACCCGCAGCGAGTTGTACAGCCGGCCTGCCCGGTCCCGCTCGACGGAGGTGGCCGCCCGGATCCGGCCCCCGCCCGCCGTCTCCACGGCCAGCACCCCGGAGGCGGACGAGCCGTGCGCGGGCTTCACGAACACCCGGGGCATGCGGTGGGCGGCCATCAGGGCCCGCACATCGTCCCAGCCGCGCACCGGCGCCCCGGCCGGTCCCGAGGTCGGGGACGGGGGGACGGGCACCCCGGCCGCGTCCAGCACCCCGTGGCACAGCCGCTTGTCGAAGAGCGCCGCGATGTCCGCCGGGCCGTCGAGCAGCCGGGCGCCGGCCTCGGCGGCGGCCCGGGCCACCTCGCGTACGGCGGCGGTGAACCGCGCGTACCAGAGGGCCGAGCCCTCCACCCGGGTCGGCTCGTCGGCCCCGCGCAGCAGCCGGTCCACCTCCGCGTCCTCGCCGGGTGACTCGATGCGCACGGTCTCCCCGGGCAGGAAGCGCGCCCCGTCCCGGAGCACGTCCAGCCAGGGGACCGTACGAGCCTCGGGCAGACCGGCGGCGGCCACCGCGTCCTGGAACAGGGCGACGCGGCGGCTGCCCGGATTGCCGACGACCGCGAGGCGCGGCGGGCCGCTACTCACTGACCGCGACATAACGGGAATCGTCCTCGTCGTCCGGGTCCCAGTCGTCCGCCTCTTCGAGGTACACATGGACGTCGTGACGCTTCGACAGCTCCTTGAAGCGCTCCATCACCTCGTCGCCGAGATAGTGGTGGTGCAGGTCCAGGTAGTCCAGATGGGTGAGCGGCTGGCCTTCGAGCAGGGCCAGGCCCCCCGCGTCGCTGAGGGTGCCCATCGACAGCGCCAGGGACTCCAGCTGCGCGACGACGGGGGCCGAGGCGACCGCCACCGCGATCTCGTCCTGGATCTCGCTGTTCTGCAACCCCAGATGACGCAGCCCCGGGAAGGCGCCCCCGGACAGCAGCGGAGCCATGTCCGCTACCGTGGCGTCCCCCGAATACCACTGGGAGCCGAGCCACACTTCCAGCCGCTCCAGCGCGGGCAGTTCGCAGGCGCCGACCGCGCGCACGACATGCCCGGGCAGGCCGCCGGACTCGAAGCGCAGGGCCTTCAGCGCCTCGTGCCGCACGGGGTGCAGCTCCAGCGACTCCTCGTTCAGCCCGCTGCCACCACCCCGTACCACCAGCTCCTCCAGGAGCGGGAACGCCCGGAGCACCGGCGTGATGTCGCACATCTGGAGCCACGACACCTCGCACTCCTCGCCCACCACATCGGCGAGGAACAGCGCGCGCAGCGCCGGGAAACGGGCCGCGTCCGCGGCGATCCGCTCCACCACGGGAGCGAGCGAGCTGTAGTCGTCCTGCCACCAGGGGCCGATCACCAGCGCACGGACCTGCGCCGGATCGACCTTCTCCAGGAAGTGCTGCCAGACGACGGCGAACTCCGGGCCCTCCCAGGTGCATTCCAGCCGCCAGGCCATGGCGTCCGCCGTGGACGGCGTCGCGGGCCACGGGCTGCCGTCGCCCGGCTCCGGCAGGGTGAAGACGGGCAGGCCGTGGAAGGAACAGGGGTGATCGATGCCGGTCATCGCGCCGTCACTCCGAGACCGTCACGTACCGGCCCGCCGGGCCCCGGTTGTCCCACGGCTCACAGCGCTCCGAGAGGTCCACCCGCACCCCGTGCGGCGCCAGCGCCTCGGTGACGCGCCGCTCCATCGGCTCGGTGAGGAAGTGGTGGTGCAGGTCCAGCACATCGAGGTGGGTCAGCGGCTGGCCGTCGAGCAGGGCGGCCGCCCCCTCGTCGCCGAGCGTGCCGCAGGACAGGTCCAGCGTCTTCAGCCGGGCCACCAGCGGGGCCGAGGCCACCGCGGCCGCGATCTCGTTCTGGATCTCGCTGTTGCGCAGGCCCAGGTGGTGCAGGGCGGGGAAGCGCGTCCCGGCGAGCAGCGGCGCCAGATCCGACACATCGGCGTCGCCGCCGTAGGCCGAGACGCCGAGCCACAGGTCCAGCCGCTCCAGCGCGGGCAGTTCGCTCCCCAGGACACCGCGCACCACCTCGCGCGGCAGCCCGCCCGTCTCGATGGTCAGCGCCCGCAGCCGCTCGTGCTTCGCCGCCGGGAACACCAGCTCGGAGCCGCCGCGCACCCCCAGCTCCACCAGCGCGGGAAAGGCGTCGAGCAGCGCGGTGACATCGCTCTGCTCGATCCAGGAGATCTCCGCCTCCTCCATCGTCAGATCCCCGACGAACACCGCTTCGAGCGACGTCAGCCGGTCGGCGGCCGCGATGACGAGACCGATCGGATACGAGGACTTCTCCTCGTACGACTCGCCCCACTGCCCGATGATCAGGGCCCGGACGCCCGCCGGATCGACCTCCGCCAGGAAGGCGTCGAACTCCTCCTCCCAGGTGCCCTCGTCCTCGTAGGCGTCGATCGACACCCGCCAGGCGGCGGCACCGGCGGCGGGCCGGGGGCCGCCGTCCGTGCCGGACTGGAAATCGACGGCCGGAAGGCCGAGCAACTCGTGAAGGTGGTCCACGGACATGCCCTGAGCTCCTGATGACGGCGACGGATTGATGTCCGCAAGGTCTATCAAGGCCCACTGACAATGCCGCGACCGCCCCCGCCCGGGACGGCCCGACGGCCGATTGTCAGACCCCCGCCGTAGCGTTTTCGATGTGGCCGGCACACCGGGTGCCACCACGGAGGGGAGAGGTCTGTGTACCGGCAGGGCGATGTACTGATCGTGCCACTGGAGGAGTCGGCGGTGCCCCCGCACCTCCTGGAGGCGGCGGGCGAACTGCGCGACGCGCGGGGCCGGCTGGTCCTCGCGCTCGGCGAGGTCACCGGACACGCGCACGCCGTGCCGGGCCGCGGCCGGCTGATCCGGGAAGGCGGGGTGTTCGGCCCGATGCTGCTCCACCTCCCCGAGGGCGGGCGCGTGGTGCACGAGGAGCACGCGACGATCCCGCTGCCCCAGGGCTGGTTCCGCGTGGTGCGCCAGCGGGAGTACGCGCCGGGGGCGGTCCGCATCGTCGCCGACTGAGCGACGGCACGGCGGGCACGGCGGCAGGACCTGAAGGCCGGCACCGGGAGGACCGGGCCGGAAACGATGCGGAACAGGGGACGGGGAAGACCGATGCAGTACGTGGACTCTTGGCGGGCCGTGGCGGCGGCGACGGGCGCGGCGGACCGGGCGGCCGCCGAGGACGGGGTGCGGCTCGCCTACCGCAGCGCGGGGCTGGCCGAGCCGGAGGAGTTCGTCTGGGCCGGCTCGCCCAGGGAAGCCGTGGAAGCCGTCGGGAAGCTGACCGGCCAGGGGCGCTCCGTGCGCGACGAGGTGCGCACCCGCCCCTGGGCGGAGGAGCGGCGCCGGGTGTACGACGCCCTGGGCCCGGCCGGCTGGTCCGCCCTCTGGTCGGCCACCGGCGCCCAGCTCTGGGAGACCACGGCGGGCCTCGCCGAGCGGATACGGGCCGGGGTGGTCGCCGACCTCGCCGGTGCGGACACCGCCGCCGAGTCCCGGGTGCGCCTGGTCCTGCTCGACGCGGTCCTCGGGCAGCACGACGCGGCCTGGCTCGCCGCCTTCGACGGCCGGGGCGACCGGCTCGACGGACTCGCGGCGGTGGCGCGGAACGCGGGCTGGTGGTGGCCCTACGAACGGGTCGTGGTGATCTGCGAGCGTCCGGAGGCCCTGCACCGGGACGAGGCGGGCCGGCTCGACCGGGGCGACGGACCGGCGCTCTCCTACCCGGACGGCTTCGCTCTGTACGCCTGGCGCGGGATGCCCGTGCCCCGGGAGTTCCTGGACGAGCTGGCCGCGCTGACCCCGAAGCGCATCCGCTCCGAGGAGAACGCGGAGCTGCGCCGCGTGATGCTGGAGTTCTACGGCTACGACCGCTATCTCACCGAGTCGGGCGCCGAACCGGTCCACCGCGACGAGACGGGCATCCTCTGGCGGATCGCGCTCGCCGGTGACGAGGACGTCGTCATGGTCGAGGTGGTCAATTCGACGCCCGAGCCGGACGGCACCCACCGCACGTACTGGCTCCGGGTCCCGCCCAGGACCAGGACCGCGAAGGAGGGCGTCGCCTGGACGTTCGGCCTCGACAGCGAGGTCTACGAGCCGCTTCAGCAGACCTGACCGGGGAGGGGACCCGGGAAGAAGGGGGGAGGGGATAGGGAGCGCGGTCAGGCGGTCAGGGCCTCGTGGTCGATGCCCAGCTCACGGGCGAGCGCCTGCTCGGTCCACTCCAGCATCGTGGCCCGGGACAGCGGCCCGTTGTACGAGGTCATCTGCACGGCCAGCCCGTCCAGCAGGGCGGTCAGCCGCCAGGCCACGGACATCGGGTCGTCGCAGTGGAACTCGCCCGCCGCCGCGCCCTCGTCGATGACCTCGGCCAGCTCGGCCTTCCACTGCTGGTCGAGATCGCCGGCCACATTGCGCAGTGCCGGGTCGCGGAGGGAGGCCGCCCAGCCCTCGATCCACAGCCGCCAGCCCTTGGCCTGGCCCGTCGGCGCGTACCAGCGGACGGCCGCGCGCAGCCTGCGTACGGCGGTCGTGCGGCGGCTCAGCAGCTTGCGCAGATGGGCGAGATCGCTCTCGGCGGCATGCGCGAAGGCGGCCGCGACCAGCTTCTCCTTGGTGGAGAAGTGATACAGCACGAGTGCGTTGCTCACGCCGAGCACGGACGCCACATCGGCGATCCGCACGGCCGCGACACCGCGCACCTCGATCTGTTCGACGGCGGCACGCAGCAACTCCTCGCGCCGCTCCGCCACTCCCAACCGCACTCTTGCCACGCGGTCACCCTAACCAATGCCGCCCGGAGCGGATCGGGCGGACCGGAGCCGGACGGGCGGCCCCGGTCAGCGGTACCAGCCGAAGCGCTCCGCCATCACCGGCAGCCGGTCGGCGGCCACCGCGTGCGCCGCCGCCCGCGGTGTGCAGCCGTCCGCCGCCGCGCGGGCCAGCACCAGGCCGACCAGTGCGCGCATCGCCCGCCGGGTGTGCGCGAACGCCTCATCGGCGTCGGCCCGGATGTCGCCGAACAGGGTCCACCACCACCAGGCGTTGGTCCCCGAATTGACCACCACATCGGGCAGCACGGTGATCCCGCGCGCCGCGAGCAGCGTCTCGGCCTCCGGCAGCACCGGCATGTTGGCGGCCTCCACCACCCAGCGGGCCCTGATCCCCGCCTGGTTCACCGCGTCCACGGCGTAGGACACGGCGGCCGGGACGAGCACCTCCGCGTCCTGGACCAGCCAGGCGTCGGCAGGCAGCTCCCGGTCACCGGCGCGCAGCGCGCCCCGGTCAACGGTGCCGTGCGCGTCCCGCGCGGCGAGCAGCGCCTCGACGTCGAGCCCGGCCGGGTTCGCGATCGTGCCCTTGACATCGGCGACGGCGACCACCCGGAGCCCGGCCCGGGACAGGAAACGGGCGGTCGCCCCGCCCATGGTCCCGAGCCCCTGGAGCGCCACCCGGGCACCCTCGTACGCGACCCCGTCCCGGTCCAGCGCGGCGAGCGCCGCCTCGGCGACCCCGCAGCCGCCGACCAGCTCGTCCAGGCCGATGCCGTCCACCTCCAGGGCGAAGGCGTCGGCCAGCCGGCGCCGGGCCCCGGCCTCGTCGTCGAGCAGCGGATAGACGGCCTGCACGGTGGAGACCAGACCCGCCTCCGCCGCCGCGCGGTCCACCAGGTCCTGCGAGAGGCCCAGGTCCTCGCCCATCGTCCAGACGCTCTCGATGTACGGGCGCATCGCCCGCAGATAGCGGACCAGGACGCCGTAGGCCGCCGGGTCGCGCGGATCGCAGTCGATGCCGCCCTTGGCGCCGCCCAGCGGGATGTAGCGGGCCCCGGGCCGGTCCGCGTCGAAGTGCAGGGCCTCCTTCATCGTCATGCCCCGGGCCAGCCCCGCCACCTCCTCCAGCGTGCAGCCCGGGCGCATCCGCAGACCGCCGCTGGACACCCCGCGCACCAGCCGGTCCACCACGAGGTGGCCCCGGCAGCCGGTGGCATGGTCGGTCCAGGTCAGCGAGATGAGCGGGGCGGGCGGGGACACCGGAGGCGTCGTCATCGGAAGTGCTCCTCGGTCACTGTCGGCGGGCGGTCCCGGGCAGGCGGTCCCGCGGGCCGGCGTCACCGGCCGCATTACTGAACCGTCGGTCAGTATCAGGAGCCGGGGCGCCCCTGTCAACGCGGCCTGGGCCGCCACGCGGCCCCGGTGGCCGAAACGCGCCGGTACGGCGGGAGGCGGGCAGGTGTACGGACGGCGACGCGGGCAAGGCGGTCGGTGCGGAACACCACCCAGCCGGGTGTTCCGCTCTCGCACTGTCGTACCCCTTGTCCATAATGGGACGACCCCGACTCCTCAGGAGACCCCGTGACCGGCGCTGACCACAGGCTTCCGCTCCGCACCCGGCTGCGTGCGCTGCGCCCCGCCGCCTTCGGGGCCGACCCGGACGGCGCGCGCATGGAGCGCATCCGCCGTTCCCCCCAGTTCGCCGACGGGGTCTTCCAGAACCCGGTGGGCGCGCGGATCAGACCCTCCGGTTCCACCCTGGAGTTCGCCCGGGTCTACTTCCGCAAGGAGGAACGGGCGCTCCGGGCCCCCGCCGCCCCGGTGCCCGTGCACGCCACGACCGTCGCCGACCTCGCCCGGCCGCCCGCCTCCGGGCTCCGGATCACCTGGATGGGGCATTCCAGCGTCCTCGCCGAGATCGACGGGCGGCGCGTGCTGTTCGACCCGGTCTGGGGCGAGCGCTGTTCCCCCTTCGCATTCGCCGGCCCCCGGCGCCTGCACCCGGCCCCCGTGCCGCTCGGCGCCCTGGGACCGGTCGACGTGGTGGTGATCTCGCACGACCACTATGACCACCTCGACCTCCCGACGATCCGCGCCCTGGCCCGTACCGACACGGTCTTCGCCGTCCCGCTCGGCGTCGGCGCACACCTGGAGCGCTGGGGCGTCGCCCCCGACCGGCTTCGCGAGCTCGACTGGAACGAGACCACGACGGTCGCCGGCATCAGCCTCACCGCCACCCCGGCCCGCCACTTCTGCGGACGCGGCCTGCGCAACCAGCAGCACACCCTCTGGGCCTCCTGGGCCGTCGCCGGACCCGCGCACCGGATCTACCACAGCGGCGACACCGGATACTTCCCCGGCTTCCGGGACATCGGCGCCGAGCACGGCCCGTTCGACGCGACCATGATCCAGATCGGCGCGTACAGCCAGTACTGGGCCAAGGACCGGACGGACAGCATGCCGGAGCCGGGCGCCTGGCCCGACATCCACATGAGCCCCGACGAAGGCGTGCGCGCCCACCTCGACCTCCAGGGCGACGACCCCGGCGCGGGCGTCATGCTGCCGATCCACTGGGGCACGTTCAACCTCGCGCTGCACCCCTGGGCCGAGCCCGCCGAGTGGTCGATGCGCGCCACCCGGTCCGTGGGCGTCACCATGGCCGCCCCGCTCCCCGGCCGGCCGTTCGAGCCCGCCGATCCGCCGCCCGTCGAGCCGTGGTGGCGCGCCGTCGCCGCCGAACCGGCCCCCGGCTGGGGCAACTGGCCCCCCGTCCACGTACCGCTCCACGAACCGGCGGACACTCCCGCGCCGGACACCGGCAGGGACCGCGACCGGGCACCCCAGCCCTGAGATCCCAGGGGGGCGGCGATGCTGCGGGTGCACTTCACCCCGGACGACCTCGCACGGGTCCGGGTCGCGCCGGGCCCCGACTTCCTCTGGGAGATCGGCAACAGCGTGCAGACCCTCCAGCGGCGTGACGGCGAGCGGGAGTTCGGCGCCTGGCGGCGCTGGGCGCGGCCCCGGCTCTCCGGCAGCCCGCGGCTGCTCTCCCGGCTGCTGCCGCCGCGCGGCTACTCACCCGACTTCCTCACACCCACGACCGGCGACCGAGGCTCCCTCCAGGCATCCGTCGACGTCCTGCTGAGCACCCCGCGCCCACGGCTCCGCGCCGAACTGGCCCGGCTCGCCACCCCCGTACGGCTGCCGGGCTGGCTCGGGGAACTGGCCGGCGGCGACGCGGAAGCCCTGCGCGAGCTGGGCGGAGCCCTGCGTACGTACCAGCGCGAAGCCCTCGCACCGCACTGGCGCCGGGTGCACGCCGACATCGACGCCGACCGCGCCCTGCGGCTGCGCAGCCTCCTCGAAGGCGGCACCGAAGGGCTGCTCGCCGGACTCGGACCGCAGTTCCGCTGGCGGGCGCCCGTCCTCGAAGTGGCCTACCCCGTCGACCAGGACCTGCGGCTGCGCGGCCGGGGCCTCGTCCTCCAGCCGTCGTTCTTCTGCTGGCCCACCCCCGCCACCCTGGCCGACGGCGAGCTGCCGCCCGTGCTGGTCTACCCCATCCACCGCACCCCCGACTGGTGCGTCCCCGCCCGGGGTACCCGCCCCACGCCCGGGTCCGGGCCGCTCGGACCGCTCCTCGGCCACACCCGCGCCGGTGTCCTGCGCGCCACCCGCACCGGCTGCTCCACCCTGGAGGCGGCCCGGCTCCTCGGCGTGACCCATCCCGCCGTCAGCCAGCACCTGAACGTGCTGCGGGAGGCGGGGCTGATCACCACCGTGCGCCGGGCCGGGCGCTCCTTCCACGTCGCGACCGCCGAGGGGCGCGCCCTGCTCGCCACCGAGGACCCGGCCCCGGCGTGACGGCACGTCACCTGCGCCTGTAAGCACCAGCTTTCGGTCCTTGCGGGCCCCACGGCGGCGGGACCACCCTGGTGGCCTGAATCGCACGGCCGCGCACACACCCGCGTGGCCGCTTCGCACCCTAGGCCGGTCCCCCCACCCTCAGGAGCCTTCATGCGCAGGAGACTCGTGTCCGCCGCCATCGCCGCGGTCGCCCTCGGAGCCCTCGTCCAGCCCGGCACCGCCTTCGCGTCGGCGGCCCCGCACCTCGGCCCCGCCGCCGTCACCGCCCACGGCTCGTCGGCCGGAACCGCCGTCGTCAGCGGGCACAACCAGCCCGGCACCCGGATCACGGTGGAAGCCGGGAGCACCGCCACCGCGCACTGGCTGGACGTCGACTACCAGGTCCAGCAGACCGGTTACTGGTGCGGCCCCGCCGCCACCCGCATCGCGCTCTCCGCCCGCATCTCCCCGCCCAGCCAGTCCGACCTGGCCTGGCAGCTCGGCACCACCGTGAACGGCACCGACCACATATCCCAGGTCACCGGGGTGCTCAACGCCAACCTGGGCGGCGGCTGGTACGAGACCAAGGAGATGCCCAACGACCCGCCCACCCAGGCCCAGCGCGACCTGCTCTGGTACGACATCGTCTTCGACATCGACCGCGGCTACCCGCTGGTCACCAACATCGTGGCCCCGCCCGGCAACCAGCCGCCCGGCTACCCGTCGAACCAGACGATCTACCACTACTTCACGGTCATCGGCTACGACTCCGCCGACCGCACCGTCCTCATCGCCGACCCCGCCTCCTTCGGCGGCAACCAGATCTACTGGCTCTCCTTCGACCAGCTCGCCACCCTGATCCCGCCGAAGGGATACTCCGCATGAGCGCCCGCGCGAACGACCGCCCCAGCCGCAGGAACGTCCTCAGGGCGGCCGGCGGACTCTCCGCCGCGACCGCCCTCGGCGCCGCCGGACTCCTGGCCTCCGCCACACCGGCCGCCGCGGCCGGGGACGGATTCGGCCTGCGCATCGTGGACCGCAACGAGAGCGACCCGCGCATGCGGTACTACCGCTTCGCCACGGACGCCATCGGCTGGAACCCGGGCGTCAACGTCCTGCTCCCCGACGGCTACCACACGAGCGGCCGGACCTACCCCGTGCTCTACCTGTTCCACGGCGGCGGCACCGACCAGGACTTCATCACCTTCGACCGGATGGGTATCCGAGCCTGGACCGCCGGCAAACCGCTCATCGTCGTGATGCCCGATGGCGGACACGCCGGCTGGTACTCCAACCCGGTCAGCTCCAACACCGGCCCGCGCAACTGGGAGACCTTCCACATCGCCCAGCTGCTCCCGTGGATCGACGCCAACTTCCGTACGTACGCCGAATACAACGGGCGGGCCGTCTCCGGGTTCTCCATGGGCGGGTTCGGCGCGCTCAAGTACGCCGCCAAGTACTACGGGCACTTCGCGTCCGTCAGCGCGCACTCCGGCCCGGCCAGCCTGCGCCGCGACGCCGGGCTCGTCACGCACTGGGCCAACATCTCCTCCGCCGCGATCGAGCTGGCGGGCGGCTCGGTCTACGGGGTGCCGCTCTGGGACGAGGCCCGGGTCAGCGCCGACAACCCCGTCCAGCGCATCGAGAGCTACCGCAACAAGCGCGTCTTCCTGGTCGCCGGCACCAGCCCCGACCCGGTCAACTGGTTCGACCAGGTCAACGAGAACCAAGTGCTGGCCGGACAGCGCGAGTTCCGCTCGCTGCTCGGCAAGGCCGGGATTCCGCACGAGTGGCACGAGGAACCGGGCGGCCACTTCGTCCGCCCCGCCCTCTTCCGGAGCGACCTGGACGGAATCATCGCCCGCCTCCGTAAGGCGTAGCACCTCCGCGCCCCGGCACACGAGCCCCCTCGGCACGCATCGAGGGGGCTCACTCGCGTCCGAGGAGGGCTCACTCGCGTACGGCAACGGCCGCCGCCCCGGAAACCGGCCCGCAGGAATCGGTCGCCCGTGCGAGCGCTCATACCAGAGCGGGACGGATGGCGGGCAAGTTCCACAACTGCCCATCACGCCCGCACTTCCGACGACTACCGTGTGTGCCCGGTGATCAACGGTGGGCTCATATTCTCCGGGCCTGCCCGGCCGATGACCCGAGAATGCCCGACCACCGTAGGCGCCACCACATGAACGCAGATGCCTGGGGCCCCACGTACCGAGGACGCTGATGTCTCAACTTCGCGCACCCGACGCGCGACCCGACCGACGAGAGGGCGGGCGGCACGGCCGACCGGGCGCCCGTTCCCACTCGGCAGCGGCCAGACCGCGCGCCGCCCGCCCGACGCCTGAGGCGCGCATACGCCCTCAACTCCTGCGCACCGCCGTGCTGCCGGCCCTCGCCGTCGCCCTCGCCGGCGCCGCGGCCGTCATCTTCACCGCCCGCGCGGGCCACGCACGCCCCTCCACCGAGCTCTGGATCGCCCTCGGCTCGGCGGCCGCCCTCGCCCTCGCCGCGATCCTCGCCGCCTTCCTGGCCGCCAACCGGGCCGCCACCACGGTCTTCGGCCGCTGCCTCGCGCTGCGCCGGACCAGCGCCCAGAGCCAGGCCGACCTGCAACGCGTCGTGGAACAGCTGCGCAACGGCGAACCCGTGCCCGCCCGGCGCGCCCCCCGGAACCAGCCGCCCGGCGGCGACCCCTTCGAGCTGCTGGCCCAGGAGCTGGGCCGCCAGCAGGAGGCCGCCGTGGCCGCCGTCGTCGAGGCGTCCCGGCTCTCCGAGCCCAGCGGCGAGGACCAGAAGGTCGAGGTCTTCGTCAACCTCGCCCGCCGCCTCCAGTCGCTCGTACACCGCGAGATCCAGCTGCTGGACGAGCTGGAGCACGAGGTCGAGGACCCGGACCTGCTGAAGGGCCTCTTCCACGTCGACCACCTCGCCACCCGCATCCGCCGGCACGCCGAGAACCTCGCCGTGCTCGGCGGCGCCGTCTCCCGCCGCCAGTGGAGCAACCCGGTCACCATGACCGAGGTGCTGCGCTCGGCGATCGCCGAGGTCGAGCAGTACCCCCGGGTCAAACTCGTCCCCCCGATCGACGGCACCCTGCGCGGCCACGCCGTGGCCGACGTCATCCACCTCCTCGCCGAACTCGTGGAGAACGCCACGGTGTTCTCCGCCCCGCACACCCAGGTCCTGCTGCGCGCCCAGCGCGTCACCGCCGGGCTCGCCCTGGAGGTCGAGGACCGCGGACTCGGCATGCCGGGCGACGAGCAGAAGCGGATGAACGCCCTGCTCACCGACCCCGACCAGGTCAACGTCGCCCGCCTTCTCCAGGACGGCCGCATCGGCCTCTTCGTGGTCGCCTCGCTGGCCCGCCGGCACGGCATCGCCGTACGGCTCCAGAGCAACATCTACGGAGGCACCCAGGCCGTCCTGGTCCTCCCGCAGACCCTGCTCGGCGCCGACGAGGACGCCCCCGCCGCAGCCGGCGAGGCACCCGCCCCGCCCACCGGGCCCGTGCACCGCCCGCCGCCCCTGGAGGAGCGCCCGGCCCCGCGCGAGCCGGCGCCCGCCCCCGAGCCGGAACGCCGGCCCTACGTCCCCAGCCAGCAGCCCAGCCCGCACCGGACCCCGTCCCCGCCGGCCCCGGCCCGCCAGGGCGAGGCCCCGCCGCTGCCCCTGCGCGCCGAACGCGTGGACCGGCCCGCGGCGGCCGCGCCCGACCATGGGACCGCTCACAGGACCCCGCCCGACGACGGCACCGCGCCGAAGACCGCGGCCGACCGGCCCCTGCTGCCCAAGCGCGCCAACCAGGAGCACCTGGTCCCGCAGCTCAGGGAGGCCCCCGCGCCCCGGTCCGGGGACGAAGCCGTCCTGCACGACCCCGGGCTCGTCGCCGCCTTCCGGCGCGGCATCGACCTCGCCGAGGCCCGGGCCGAGGCCGAGGAGGAGCCCGCGCCCGAGGCCCCGGCCGGTGCCACGCACATGACGACGGCCGCCCAGCCGGGCGCACCGGCCCGGCCGCTCCCCGTCCGGGGCGCCGCCCGGCCCGCGCAACTGCACGGCGCCGGCGCCCACCCCGGCGACCACGACCCACTCGCAGCGAACCCCATCAAGGAGTAGATGCCCCATGGCGACCGATACGCCGTCCGGTCAGGTCTCGGACCTCGACTGGCTGCTGAGCGGCCTCGTCCAGCGCGTGCCGTACACCCGCAGCGCGGTCCTGCTCTCCGCCGACGGGCTGGTGAAGTCCCTCCACGGCATGGACGCCGACAGCGCCGACCACATGGCGGCGCTGGCGGCCGGCCTCTACTCGCTGGGCCGCAGCGCCGGGGCGAGGTTCGGGGACAACGGCGAGGTCCGGCAGGTGGTCGTGGAGCTCGACTCGACGCTCCTGTTCGTCGCCACCGCCGGCTCCGGCACCTGTCTGGCCGTCCTCGCCGGCCGCAACGCCGACGCCGCCGTCCTCGGCTACGAGATGACCATGCTGGTGAAGAGCGTGCGGCCCTATCTGATGACCCCGGTGAGACAGACGGCCGGGACACCGGGCACCGCGGGGCTGTGACCATGGCGGTCACCCAGGACGGGCCGCTGCTCGACGACGCGGCGGGCCGCCTCATCCGCCCCTACACGGTGAGCAACGGCCGTACCCGTCCCACGGCCGTGCTCGACCTGCTGTCCCTGGTGATGGCCACCGGAAGCGTCCCGCAGACCCACCTCGGCCCCGAACACTCGGTGGCCCTGGGACTCTGCGAGGGCCCCACCTCGGTGGCCGAGATCGCCGCCCATCTGAGGCTGCCCGCAGTCGTCACCAAGGTCCTCCTCTCGGACCTGGTCGACTGCGGCGCCGTCACCGCCCATGCGCCCGCCTTCCAAGACATGCCCACCGACCGACATCTGCTGGAGGCAGTGCTCGATGGCTTACGACGACAGCTCTGACGGCTACGGCTACCCGGACGGTACCGGCTATGGCTACGGCTACGCGGACGACGGCTACGCGAACGACGGCTCCGGCGGCGGGTACGGGCAGGACACCGCCACCGCCACCGCCGGGTACGCCGCCCCGCAGGCCGAGCCCGAGGGCTTCCCCGTCGCGTTGAAGGTGCTGGTCGCCGGCGGATTCGGCGTCGGCAAGACCACGTTCGTCGGCGCCGTCAGCGAGATCGCGCCGCTCAGTACGGAAGAGCTGCTGACCCAGGCGAGCGCCGCGACCGACAGCCTGGAAGGCGTCGAGTCGAAGACCTCCACCACCGTGGCGATGGACTTCGGCCGCATCACCCTGGACGACCAGCATGTGCTGTACCTGTTCGGCACACCGGGCCAGGAACGCTTCTGGTTCATGTGGGACGAACTCTCGCAGGGCGCGCTGGGAGCGGTCGTGATCGCGGACACCCGCAGACTGGAGGAGTGCTTCGCCGCCGTCGACTTCTTCGAGCGGCGCGGCATCGGATTCGTCGTCGCCGTCAACGAGTTCGACGGCGCCTACCGCTACGGCCCCGAGGAGGTCCGCGCCGCGCTCGACCTGTCGCCGGAGGTGCCGGTCGTGCTCTGTGACGCCCGCATGGCCAGCTCCGGCACCGGCACGCTGGTGACGCTGGTCCAGCACCTCATCAACGCCACCGACGACGCCGTGCCGCTCCCCGGGCCCGCCGGATTCGGGGCCAGGCCGTGATCCCGCGCGCCGCCGGGCGGCTGCTGCTCACCCCCGTCGACGGTGAGGCGCCCACCCGTACGCGGCGGCTGCGGAGCCTGGGACTCGGGGAGCGGGACGACGCCTCGTTCGACAACTTCGACGCCTTCGCCGACCGGGTGGCCGAAGTGACGGACGTGCCGTTCTCGATGGTCAACTTCATCGACGGCAACCGGCAGTTCTACGCCGGACTGCACACCCCCGCCGGGACCCGCAGGGGCTCGGACCTGGGGGCCACCGCGGCGGGCAGCGGCCGCAACGGCCGGTATGTGGCCCTCGACCACGGCTACTGCCCGCATGTGGTCGTCCGGCGCAAGGCGCTCGTCCTGGAGGACGTCTGCGACTACCCGCGCTTCGCGGGCAATCCGGTCGTGGACGACATAGGCATCCGCTCCTACCTGGGGGCACCGCTCATCGACCGCACCGGCATCGCCCTGGGCGCCGTCTGCGCCGTGGACACCGTGCCCCGCCCCTGGGGAAGGGCGGGGCTCGACACCATCAAGTCCCTGGCGCAGGAGCTGGTCGGACATCTCGACCGCAGGGAGGACCACAGCCCCCGCTTCTGACGGGACCGCCGAGCGCGGTCCGTACACGTCGGCCGCACTCGTCCACTGAGGGTGTCCATTCGGACACGGAGCGCGGCACCCGTGAAAGCGGTTCGTGACCACTCGATGAAGTGCGGTATTGTTCTCATGCGCGTTCAGCCAGGGGGAAGCCCCAGGTCAGGCGGGCATCGGGACGTGGCGCAGCTTGGTAGCGCACTTGACTGGGGGTCAAGGGGTCGCAGGTTCAAATCCTGTCGTCCCGACTGGTGACAGTCGTGGACCGAGGGCCGGTTTCGGAGAAATCCGAGACCGGCCCTCGGTCATTCGGGCACCGTCGCGCCGGCCGGCGCGGCCGGCTGGATTGCCGAGCATGGGGCCTCGGGTGTTTCTCTTCGATCTCGGTGGTGCCGTCTGCCGCTTTCACCGTGAGCGGCGGCTGGAACTTCCCGGGGCCGCGTGTGGGCTCTCCGCGCGGCGCGTCGAGTCGGAGCTGTACGGGGCCGGGCTGATCGCGGCCTGGGGCCGGGGGCAGGGGAGCGCCGATGAGTGCGCGCTCGGCGCGACCAAGCCCGCCGGGGACGCCTTCGCGGGCGTGCTCGGGATGCTCGGGGCCGTCCCCGGCGAGGCGTTCTTCGTGGACGGCCGGGAGGCCAATGTCCGGGCGGCCCGCGAACTCGGGCTCACCGCCGTGCTCTTCGAGGGTGGGGCCGCGCTCCGGCGGACCCCGGAGCGGCCGCTCACGGGCTGAGGCCCGCCGCTCACCACACCCCGTCGCGCCCGGCCGCCCCCTCCGTGGACTCGCGCAGGACCAGGCGGTGCGCCACCACCCGGTCCCGCGGGTGCTCCGCGGCCGGGCCGTCCGTCTCCTCCGGGCGGCGCGTGGCCTCCTCGATGCGGTGCAGCAGCAGGTCCACCGCGACCCGGGCCACCGCCTCCTTGTCCGGGGCGACCGTGCTCAGGGACGGCACGCCGAAGCGGCCGCCCTCCACATCGTCGAAGCCGATCACCGCCACGTCCTCGGGCACCCGTGCCCCGTAACCGTGCAGCGCGCGCAGCGCACCCAGCGCCAGCTGGTCGTTCAGGCAGAGCAGGGCGTCCGGCCGGACGCCGGCGGCCAGCACCCGGCGGACCGCCTCGGCGCCGTCCGCCATGTGGAACGCCGCCACCGGCAGCAGCGACGCCGGGTCGTACGGCAGGCCCGCCCCGGACAGCGCGAGGCGGAAGCCGCGGGTGCGGGCCTGGGCCGTACCGACACAGCCGTCGTCCCGGCCGCCGACCGTGAGGATGCGGCGCCGGCCCAGCGCGAGCAGGTGCTCGGTGGCCTCGCGGGCCGCGCGTTCGTTGTCGATCGCCACATGGTCCGCGCCCTCGTTGAGCAGCTCGCCGAGCAGCACGGTCGGCGGCGGTCCGGTGTGGGCGCGCAGGTCGTCCGGCGCGAGGGCGAGCGGGCTGAGGATGACGCCGTCCACGAAGTCCGAGCCGAAACCGGCCAGGGCGGCCTTCTCCCGTTCGCGGTCGCCGCCCGACTGATGGATCAGCACGGTCAGGGAGCGCTTTTCGGCCTCCCGGACGACATGCCGGGCGAGCTCCGCGAAGTACGGGACGTCGAGTTCGGGCACCACCAGGGCGATGATGCCGGTGCGTCCGCTGCGCAGATGGCGGCCGGCGAGATTGATGCGGTAGCCGAGGTGGTCGATGGCCTCCTGCACCACGCGCCGGGTCCGGTCGGACACATGCACATAGTCGTTGAGCACGTTGGACACCGTTTTCTCCGACACTCCCGCGTGCCGTGCGACGTCCTTGATCCTCGGTCGTGCCACCCGTAGCTCCCCACCCTCGGTACGCGCCGAGTCTATGCCGTACGCCCGGGCCGCCCCGGGCCGATGGGCGGTGCATCCGGCACAGGTGATGACCCAGCTCTTTACAGCCAATGTACATCGATGTAAAAACAGGTCACCGCATCGGGAGACCGGCGCGGATCACCCCCGATGTGCACGGGCGGCCGACGGCTGCCGTGCCGATGGCGCCTGCCGTCGGCCGGGCACGTCGTCCGGCGTCGAAAGGTCAGTGATGAACTCTGCACCTCCCGCACGAGGGCTGCCCGGACCCCGGGACCCCGGCCGTCCGGCCGCCATCGGGCGCCGCGGACTGTTGCGTTACGGCACGGCCGGGGCGGCCGCGCTCCTCGCGGCGGGCCCGCTCACCGGCTGCGCCTCTCCGGCCGGCGCGGGCGGGGCGTCCGCCCTGAAGGTCTGGGACCTCTTCCAGGGCGGCGACGGCATGCTCATGGACGAGATGATCGCCGCCGTCTCCAAGGGCTCCGACGGCTTCGACGTGGACCGCACGATCCTGGACTGGGGCCCGTCGTACTACACGAAGCTCGCCATGTCGGCGGCGGGCGGCCGGGCCTCCGACGTCGCCGTGCTCCACCTGTCACGGCTGGCCGGATACGCCCCGGGCGGTCTGCTCGACCCGCTCGACCTCGACGTCCTCGCCGAATTCGGCGTGAGCGAGAAGGACTTCGCGCCCGCCGTCTGGAAGCGCGCCCAGCACCAGGGCACGGTCTACGCGGTCCCGCTGGACGTCCACCCCTTCATCGTCTTCTACGACAAGGACATGGCCGACAAGGCCGGACTGCTCGACTCCGCGGGCCACCTGGCGCCGATGGGCTCGCCCGAAGCCTTCCTGGACGCCGGCAAGAAGCTCGCCGGGATCACCGGCAAGTCCGGGGTGCTCTTCGGGCACGTCACCGACACCGCCCAGAGCTGGCGCCAGTTCGCCGCGCTGTACGCCCAGACCGGGGCCTCCTTCACATTGCCCGACGGCGGGCCGCCGAAGATCGACATCGATGCCGCGGTGAAGGCCGTCAGCTTCATGAAGCAGCTCTTCGACGGGCGCACCAACCCCAACAACCTCGACTACAACGGCGCGATGGCCGCCTTCATGGACGGCCGCGGCGGCATGATCATGGCGGGGGAGTGGGAGCTGCCCACGTTCCGCAAATCCGGCATCAAACACCTGGGCGCGGCCCCCTTCCCGCAGGTGTTCGCCCGCCCGGCCGTCTACGCCGACTCGCACAGCTTCGTCCTGCCGCACCAGGACAGTCCCGACCCGGCCCGCCGCCGCCAGGCCCACCGCTATATCGCCGAGATCATCAAGCAGAGCCTGACCTGGGCGAGCGCCGGCCACATCCCCGCCTATCTGCCGGTGCAGGCCCGCCCCGAGTACGCGAAGCTCGACCCCCAGTCGTCCTACGCGGCCGCCGGCGAGATCGCCGTCCTCGACCCGCCGAACTGGTTCGCCGGAGCCGGCGGCAACTTCCAGAACCGCATGTGCCAGCCGCTCCAGTCGGCGCTGCTGGGCAACACCTCCGCCGAGAGCGCGGTACGGCAGATGGTCCGTGAGGCGGACACGCTGCTGCGCCGGCCCAACCCGGTCGCCTGACGACAGCCGAAGGAGCCGCATCGTGACCACCACCGCGCCCGCCGGAGCCGCGGCGCCCCCGCAGCCACCCGCCGCGACGACGAACGCGCCCCGGCGCCGCCGCTCGCTGACCCGGGGCGGCGGGCTGTTCGTCCTGCCGTTCCTGGTCGTGTTCGCGCTCTTCCTGGTCTGGCCCGTCGTCCAGGGCCTCTGGATGAGCCTCACCGACGCCTCGCTCAGCCTGCGCGGCACCGAGTTCGTCGGATTCGCCAACTACACCGAGGCGTTCGGGGACCCGGATGTCTGGAGCAGCCTCGGCAACACCGTCCTCTTCACCGTCATCTCCTGCGTACCGCTCGTCCTGGTCGCGCTCGGCATGGCACTGCTCGTGCACAGCGGACTGGCCGGCCAATGGGTGTGGCGGCTGGCCTACTTCGCCCCGTATCTGCTGCCCGTCACCGTGGTCACGCTCATCTGGACGTGGCTCTACCAGCCCGACATCGGCCTCGGTAACCAACTGCTGACCTCGCTCGGCATGGAACCCGTCGGCTGGCTCTCCGACGAGTCGGTCGCGATGTGGTCGGTCGCCGCCCTCACCGTCTGGTGGACCGTCGGCTTCAACTTCCTGCTCTACCTGGCCGCCCTCCAGTCCCTGCCCACCACGTACGACGAGGCCGCCGCGCTCGACGGCGCGGGCGCCTGGCGGCGGCTGTGGTCGGTCACCCTGCCGCAGCTGCGGCACACCACCGTGCTGGTCGCGATGCTCCAAGTCCTCGCTTCCCTCAAGGTGTTCGACCAGATCTACATCCTCACCAAGGGCGGCCCCAACGGCTCGACCCGCCCGATCCTCGAATACGTCTACGACGTCGGGTTCACCGGATACCGGCTGGGCTACGCCTCGGCGGTCAGCTACATCTTCTTCGCGATCGTCATCGTCGTCTCCGTCCTGCAACTCCGCTTCTTCCGTCAGGAGGGCTGACCGTGTCCGCCATCTCCACCCCTGTACGGCGGCCGCGCCGGCCGCGCGAGGAGTCCGGCTCGCCCCTGCTGCTCGGCCACGGCCGGCTGCCCCGGGCGCTCGCCGGAACCGCGCTGACCGTGCTCGCCGTCGCCTGGCTGCTGCCCTTCGTCTGGGCGGTCGCCACCTCGCTCCAGAGCGAGCAGGACGTGATGAAGTCGGGCCTCTCGCCGTTCAAGGGAGCCTTCACCCTCTCCGCGTACCGGCAGATCCTGGACCGCGGCAACGTGCCGACCTGGGCGTTCAACAGCCTGCTCATCTCCGTCCTGGTCACTCTGCTCACCACGGCCGTCTCGACGCTCGCCGCGTACGGCTTCTCGCGCGGCACCTTCCGCGGCCGCCGGACGCTGCTCGCGGTCACCGTCGGCGCGATCATGGTCCCGCCGCAGCTGCTGATCGTCCCGCTGTTCAAGCAGATGACGATGTTCCACCTGGTCGACACCTACGCGGCGGTCATCCTGCCGCAGGTGGTGGCGCCCATGATGGTCTTCATCCTGAAGCGCTTCTTCGACGCGATACCCCGCGAGCTGGAGGACGCCGCCCGCATCGACGGCGCCTCCGAACTGCGGGTCTTCACGTCCATCGTGCTTCCGCTGTCCCGGCCGATCGTCGCCGCCGTCGCGATCTTCGTGTTCATCGGCGCGTGGAACAACTTCATGTGGCCCTTCGTCGTCACCAACGACCCGGACCTCATGACGCTCCCGGTCGGCCTCGCCACCGTCAAGGACGCGTACGGCATCCAGTACGCCCAGTCCATGGCGTCGGCCCTGCTGGCCGCGCTGCCGCTGATCGTGATGTTCCTGCTGTTCCAGCGCCGCATCGTCAACTCCGTCGCCACCACCGGCCTCGGCGGCGGCTGACCCCGCCGGCTGTCCCTGCCCCGGCGCCGGTCTCCCGGCCGGCCGCCACCACGATCCACCTGGAGTACCTGTGCACACCCCCTCCGTCCCCCGTCCGGAGTACCCGCGCCCGCAGTTCGTCCGGCGCGACTGGCTCAACCTCAACGGGACCTGGCAGTTCGAGACCGACCAGGGGGACAGCGGTCTCGAACGCGGGCTCCTGGAACGCGACCTGACCGGTGAGATCCTCGTACCCTTCGCCCCCGAGTCGGAGCTCTCCGGTGTCGGCGACACCGACTTCCTGGAAGCCGTCTGGTACCGGCGCCGGTTCACCGCGCCCGCCGAGTGGGCCGGCCGCCGGGTGCTGCTGCACTTCGGCGCGGTCGACCACGACACCACCGTCTGGGTGGACGGCACCGAAGTCGTACGCCACCGGGGCGGCTTCACCCCCTTCACCGCCGACCTCGGCGACCTTGCCCCGGCCGGCCGCGAGGTGGAGATCACCGTCCGCGCCCGCGACCCGAAGTCCGGCCCGCAGGCCCGCGGCAAGCAGGCGATCCAGTACGCCAACCACGACTGCAACTACACCCGTACGACCGGCATCTGGCAGACCGTCTGGGCCGAACCGGTCCCCGAAGCGCATCTGCGCCGCCCCCGCATCACCCCCGACCTGGCCGCCGGGGCCTTCCACCTCGAACTGCCGCTGTCCGCCAACCTCCCCGGCCACCGGGTGCGCGCCGTCCTCAGCGACGGCACCGGCGAGGTCTGCCGCGCCGAGGCCCGTGCCGACCTCGACCTGGCCCCCCGCCTGTACCTGCCCGTCCCGGAGGACCGGCGCCGCGAGTGGAGCCCCGAGGACCCCCATCTGTACGGGCTGCGCCTCGAACTCCTGGGCCCCGACGGCGAATCCACCGACACCGTCGAGAGCTACGCGGGCCTGCGCTCCGTCTCCGTCCGGGGCAGGGCCGTCCTCCTCAACGGCCGCCCCCGCTTCCAGCGCCTCGTACTCGACCAGGGCTGGTATCCGGACGGGCTGATGACCGCCCCCACCGACGAGGCCCTGGTCCGCGACATCGAACTCGCCATGGAGGCCGGCTTCAACGGGGCCCGGCTGCACCAGAAGGTCTTCGAGGAGCGCTTCCTCCACCACGCCGACCGCCTCGGCTACCTGGTCTGGGGCGAGTTCGGCGACTGGGGCTGCGAGGCCGGCGGCTCCTCCGGCGACAACCAGCGGCCCGACGCCTCCTTCGTCGCGCAGTGGCTGGAAGCCGTCGAACGCGACTACTCCCACCCCTCGATCGTCGGCTGGTGCCCGCTCAATGAGACGTACCAGAAGCTCCACGACCGGATCACCCAGCTGGACGACGTGACCCGCGCGATGTTCCTCGCCACCAAGGCGATGGACACCTCCCGCCCGGTCATCGACGCCTCCGGCTACTCCCACCGGGTCCTGGAGACCGACATCTACGACTCCCACACCTACGAGCAGGACCCGGCCGCCTTCCGGCAGCTGGTCTCCGGGCTCGCCAAGGGGGAGCCGTTCGTCAACACGTACGAGAACGGCGCCGCGTACTCGCAGCCGTACCGGGGACAGCCCTACTTCGTCAGCGAGTTCGGCGGGGTCTGGTGGGACCCGGAGGCCGCCGCGGAGCAGTCCGGCAGCGACCGTACGGTGTCCTGGGGCTATGGCGACCGGGTGCGCACCGAGGACGAGTTCCATGAGCGGTTCGCCGGTCTGACCGGTGTGCTGCTGGCGGACCCGGACATGTTCGGCTACTGCTACACCCAGCTGACCGACGTCTTCCAGGAGCAGAACGGCGTCTACCGCTTCGACCGGGGCACCAAGCTGGACATCGCCCGCGTCCGGGAGGCCCAGCTGCGGCCCGCGGCGATCGAGGAGCAGGACGCCGGCTGATCGGTGACGGACCCGCGGATGCCCGCCCTCACCAGGGCGGGCATCCGCGGTCTCAGACCCGTTCGAGCCGCCAGAGCTGCGGCTGCTGTCCGTTGCACGTCCACTGCTGGACGTTGGCCCCCGCCGTACGGGAGCCCTGCGAGACGTCCAGGCACTGCCCGGACGACTTCACGGCCAGGCGGTAGTAGCCCCGCCCGGCGTTCTCAAGCCGCCAGTCCTGCGCGGCCGCCGCGTTGCAGTACCACTGCCGTACGTTGGCGCCGGGCGTCGCGGAGCCGTTCTCCACGTCCAGGCAGTAGCCGCTGTCGACGCCGGTGAGCGTGAACGCGTCGCCGTGCGCCCGCAGCGTCCACGCCTGCGGACCGAGGCCGTTGCACGTCCACTGCTGTACGTTGCCGCCCGCGTCCCGTGAGTCGGCGGCGACGTCCAGGCACTGGGCGCTGTTGGCGTTCACCAGCCGGTAGCGCGCACCGTCCGCGACCCCGGCCGCGTCACCGCTGCCGGTGAGCGAGCCGGTGGCCACGTACGGGCGGCAGACGTCGCCGTCCCAGTCCGTCGCGATCTCCAGCACGGTGCGGCCGTCCGCCGAGGGCAGCAGCGGCGAGCTGTAGTTCGGGCAGTACGTGGCGGTCGGTGCCGCGACCTTCACGGGGGCCTCGATCTCGTACCACGGGCCGGTGCCGTTCTCCGTGTTGGCGAGGATCGTGCGGCCGCTGTCGGCGGCGGGGGTGCCGTCGCGGTTCAGGAGCTGCTGGCCGATGAGGAGGAGCCGGCCGTTGGCCCCGCCGCCCGGTGCGGGGGCCCAGGCGATGGTCGGCGCGGCGCGGAAGTACTTGCCGTCCACGGTCTCCGGGCGGTAGCCCAGCGAAGCGGGGTCGCCCCAGTCCCAGCCGTCCGGGGAGGACCGGTAGTGCACGACGCACTGGTACTGGCCGCCCGGATTGCAGATCTCGTAGCTCATGAAGTACGTGCCGTTCGGCAGCCGGCGCACCATGGGCATCCCCGGCCGGTCCGGCTCCCAGGAGCTGGCGACCGTGTTGCGGCGGTCCTGCCAGGTGACCCCGTCGTAGCTGCGGGCGGCGGCGAGCTTCTGGTTGTGCGCGGGGTCCGTCTCATCGGCGTAGTGGCAGACGAGCGCCCCGTCGGCGGCGACGGAGAACTCCGGCTCCCACAGCCCGCCCGTGCCGTTCGCGGTGGCGCAGGTGGAGAGGTAGGACCAGGTCCGGCCCACGTCGTTGCTCCGCCAGACGCGCAGAGCCATGCGCCGGTTCTGCTCGTCCGCACCGGATGACGCGGACCACAGCAGGGTGCCGGGCGCCAACGAACCTACCTGGCGCGGGAGTTCGAAGAGGGTGGAGCAGCACAGGCCCTGCCCGCCCGACGACTCCGGGTCGGCCACACTGCCCACCTGCCGGAAGGTGGCTCCGCCGTCGGTGCTCTCGTGGATGGCACCGATGCCGTTGTTGCCGTTGAAGGTGACGACGCCGGCGAGCACCCGGCCGTTGGCGGAGCCGTTGTGCTCCAGCCGGATCGCCCTCGGGTACAGGCCGGTCCCGCTGCCCAGCGGGGTGCCGTTGGCGGCGGCGACGGCGGGCGCGGCGGGGGAGGTGGATGCGGCGGGGACGGCGGGCGCCGCCGACGCCGGGGCGAAGGTCAGGCCGATGGCGGCGGCACGCGCCGCCCAGCGGGCGAGGCGGCCGGCCGTCGTGGGGGAGGGGCGGGATACGGGTCTGGGGGGTCGGCGCAAGGAGAGCACGGGCTTCCTTCCTCGGGGGCACGAAGGCGTGGGGGCGCGAAGGCATGGGGTGGCCGAGTGGGGCTGCTGACGGCGAAACAGTAGGACTGGATATACATCGATGTAAACAGGGTGGACAGCTTCCGCTTCAACGGCTGCCCGAGCGCGTCGAGGTCGGGCGCTTCAGGGCGCCGTGAGCGTCATCTCGAAGGAGTACCGGGATGCCCGGTACAGATGGCGGCCGTACTCCACCGGGCGGCCCGTGTCGCCCAGCACCGTGCGCTCCACGGTGAGCAGGGTGCCGCCGCGCCCCTCCGCCAGCAGCCGGGCCTCGGCCGCGGTGGCCCGGCGGGCGCCGATGGTCTGCTCGGCGGACCGCAGGCCGATGCCGGAGCGCCGGAGCAGTGCGTAGAGCCCGTGCGCGGACAGGTCGTCCTCGGTGAGGTCCGCGATGCCCATCGGCAGATGGTTCTCCAGGACGGCCATCGGCTCGTCGTCCGCGTACCGGAGCCGGCGCAACTCGACGGTGTCCATGCCCGGTTCGAGCTGGAGCGCGGCGGCGATCCGGCCCTCGGCCGGGCGGACGCGCATCGACAGGACCTCGGTGCGCGGGCGGCGGTCCTCGCGTTGCAGGTCCTCGTACAGGCTGGTCAGTTCCACCTGGCGGCGGACCCGGTTGTTGACGACCCGGGTGCCGACCCCGCGCTTGCGCGACAGCAGCCCCTTGTCCACCAGATGCCGCATGGCCTGACGCATCGTCGGGCGCGAGAGCCCGAACCGGTCCGCCAGCGCGATCTCGTTCTCCAGCCGGGCGCCGGGCGCCAACGTGCCGGATTCGATGAGGTGTTGGAGCTGCTGCGCGAACTGGAAGTACAGCGGCACCGGGCTGGACCGGTCGATGGTGATCAGCCTGGTGAGCGGCTCCATGCCGGGCTCCTCGGAACGTCGTGCCACGTACTCAGTATGCCGTAACCCCGCGTCCAGCTCAGTACGTATATATGTCAGTACAAATGCTTGACCGGGTGCGATCGGCGACGATACAAAGACGAAGATCAGGAGCGTCGGCCCGCCGTCCCCCAGTCGCCCCGGAGGCACCCGCGCATGCGCATCGGACTCATCGGAACGGGCCGCATCGGCGCGTTCCACGCCGCCACCCTCGCCGCCCTGCCCGTCGTCGGCCGTCTCGTCCTGCACGACGCCGTCGAGCAGCAGGCCCGCGAGCTGGCCGGGAAGCTGGGCGCCGACTGGGCGGGCGACCTGGACGCGCTGCTCGGCTCCGGCCTGGACGGTGTCGTGATCGCCGCCCCCACCGCCGTCCACGACGCGCTGATCCGCGCCGCCGTCGCCGCCGGGGTGCCCGTCTTCTGTGAGAAGCCGGTCGCCGCCGGCCTCGAAGCCACCCGGGCCCTGCTGGCCGGCACCGCCGCTTCCGGCATTCCGCTCCAGGTCGGCTTCCAGCGCCGCTTCGACGCCGGCTACACCGCCCTGCGGGACGCGGCCGCCGCCGGGGAGCTGGGCTGGCTGCACACCGTACGGGCGTGCACCGCCGATCCGGCGCCCCCGCCGCCCGGATATCTGCCGCTGTCCGGCGGCATCTTCCGGGACT
The DNA here is from genome assembly GCF_045161735.1 of Streptomyces sp. NBC_00726. Lineage (NCBI taxonomy): Bacteria > Bacillati > Actinomycetota > Actinomycetes > Kitasatosporales > Streptomycetaceae > Streptomyces > Streptomyces sp. NBC_00726. The sequence continues at coordinate 6,152,120 of NZ_CP108983.1, forward strand.
GCGCCGTGCACGACTTCGACAGCGTGCGCTGGGTCACCGGGCGCGAGGTCGTGGAGGTCAGCGCCACCGGGGCCAACCGGGGCGACGGCTCCTTCGCGGCGGCCGGTGACGTCGACACCGCCGTCGCCGTCCTCACGCTGGACGACGGCACCCTCGTCAGCTGCACCGCCACCCGTTACAACGGCGCCGGATACGACGCGCGCATGGAGCTCGCAGGGTCGCGGGCCACGCTGGCCACCGGGTACGGCGACCGCGCGCCCCTGCGCACCACCGCCGGCGGGACGCCGTCCGGGACCACTCCGTACGACGGCTTCCTCAGCCGCTTCCACGACGCGTACGTCGCCGAGATGGCGGCCTTCACCGAGGTCGCGGCGGGTCTGCGGCCCAGCCCCTGTACCGGCGCCGACGCCCTGGCCGCGCTGCTGATCGCGGAGGCCGCCGACCGCTCGCGGCGCACGGGGCGGCCGGTGCGCGTGGGGGAGTGAGGGCGGGGAGGCCGGACCGGGGTGAGGGGTCGAATGAACGTCCGGTTACCATATGAGCGCCGCCTAGCTCGAAAGATAAACCTGTGACTGTCAATGACGACGCGTTCACCAACTGGAAAAACCGCGAGGAGATTGCGGAATCGATGATTCCGATCATCGGGAAGCTGCACCGCGAGCGGGACGTCACCGTCCTCCTGCACAGCCGCTCGCTGGTGAACAAATCGGTGGTGAGCATCCTCAAGACCCACCGATTCGCCCGGCAGATCGACGGCGCGGAGCTCTCGGTCACCGAGACCCTGCCCTTCCTCCAGGCCCTCACCACCCTCGACCTGGGCCCCTCCCAGATCGACATCGGCATGCTCGCCGCCACCCACAAGGCCGACGACCGCGGCCTCAGCGCGGCGGAGTTCACCGCGGAGGCCGTCGCCGGCGCCACCGGGGACAACAAGATCGAGCGCCGCGAGGCGCGCGACGTCGTCCTCTACGGCTTCGGCCGCATCGGCCGCCTGCTCGCCCGGCTCCTCATCGAGAAGGCCGGCTCGGGCAACGGCCTGCGGCTGCGCGCCATCGTGGTCCGCAAGGGCGCGGGCCAGGACATCGTCAAGCGCGCCTCGCTGCTGCGCCGCGACTCCATCCACGGCCAGTTCCAGGGCACCATCACCGTGGACGAGGCCAACAACCGGATCGTCGCCAACGGCAACGAGATCCAGGTCATCTACTCGGACGACCCGACCTCCGTCGACTACACCGCCCACGGCATCGACGACGCCATCCTCATCGACAACACCGGCAAGTGGCGCGACCGCGAGGGCCTGTCCAAGCACCTGCGCCCGGGTATCGCCAAGGTCGTGCTGACCGCCCCCGGCAAGGGCGACGTCCTCAACGTCGTGCACGGCGTCAACCACGACATGATCAAGCCCGACGAGCAGATCATCTCCTGCGCCTCCTGCACCACCAACGCGATCGTGCCGCCGCTGAAGGCGATGGCCGACGAGTACGGCGTGCTGCGCGGACACGTGGAGACCATCCACTCGTTCACCAACGACCAGAACCTGCTGGACAACTACCACGGCTCCGACCGCCGCGGCCGCTCCGCACCGCTCAATATGGTGATCACGGAGACGGGTGCCGCCTCCGCCGTCGCGAAGGCGCTGCCCGACCTGGAGGCGACGATCACGGGCAGCTCGATCCGCGTCCCCGTCCCGGACGTGTCGATCGCCATCCTCAGCCTGAAGCTGGGCCGCGAAGCCACCCGCACCGAGGTCCTCGACCACCTCCGCGAGGTGTCGCTGACCTCCCCGCTCAAGCGGCAGATCGACTTCACGACCGCCCCCGACGCGGTGTCGAGCGACTTCATCGGCTCCCGCCACGCCTCCATCGTGGACGCGGGACCCACCCAGGTCGACGGCGACAACGCGATCCTCTACCTCTGGTACGACAACGAGTTCGGCTACTCGTGCCAGGTCATCCGGGTCGTGCAGTACGTCTCCGGCGTCGAGTACCCGACCTTCCCGGTCCCGGTCGCCTGACCCCGGCCCGTACGACGACAGGTCCCGCCCGCCGCGATGGCGGGCGGGACCTTTCCGTCAGCCGGTCCCGGAGGCCGTGACGGCGGGTGCCGGCGCATACCCGGTCGCCCGGGTGGTGAACGTGCCCCGGCCCTGCGTACGGCTGCGCAGCCGCGTCGCGTAACCGAACAGCTCGGCCAGCGGCACGGTCGCCGTGACCACCGCCGCACCGCCCCGCGTGGTGGAGCCGGAGACCCGGCCGCGCCGGGCGGCCAGGTCGCCGAGCACCCCGCCGACCGCGTCACCGGGCACGGTGACCGTCACCTCGACCACCGGTTCCAGCAGCACCATCGCGCTCGCCCGCAGGGCCTCCCGCAGCGCGAACCGCCCCGCCGTGCGGAACGCCATCTCCGAGGAGTCCTTGGGATGCGTCGCGCCATCGGTCAGCGTCACCCGCACCCCGGTCACCGGATGCCCGCCCAGCGGCCCCTCGGCCAGCGCGTCCCGGCAGCCCGCCTCGACCGCCCGCACATACTCCTGCGGCACCCGGCCGCCGACGACCGCCGAACCGAACGCGAACTCCGCCGCCTCCTCGCCGCCGGTGGCTTCCAGCGGTTCGACGTCGATGACGACATGCGCGAACTGCCCGGCCCCACCGTCCTGTTTGACATGCCGGTAGACCAGCCCGGACACCCCGCGCACCAGCGTCTCCCGGTGCGCGACCTGCGGCCGGCCGACCCGTACGTCCAGACCGTGGTCGCGGCGGATCTTCTCCGCGGCCACCTCCAGATGCAGCTCGCCCATGCCCGAGAGGACGGTCTGACCGGTCTCGGGGTCCGTGCGCACCACCAGCGACGGGTCCTCCTCGGCCAGCCGGACCAGCGCGGCCATCAGCCGCTCGGTGTCCGTGCTCCGCCGCGCCTCCACCGCCACGGACACGACCGGATCGGCCACCGCGGGCGGTTCCAGGACCAGCGGGGCGCCGGGCGCGCACAGCGTGGCACCGGGCCGGACGGCCTTCGGGCCGATGACCGCGACGATGTCCCCGGCCACCGCCGCGGCCACGTCCACATGCCGGTCCGCCCGGACCCGCAGAATGCGCCCGACACGCTCGGTGCGCCGGGTGGTCGCGTCCAGCACCGTCTCCCCCTTCCGGATCGTTCCCGCGTACACACGCAGATACGTCAGCCGGCCCGTCGCGGTCGCGTTCACCTTGAACGCCAGTGCGGCGAACGGCCCTTGAGGATCGGCGGCCCGTTCCTGCACCGCCCCGTCGAGCACACCCCGTACCGGCGGCACATCGAGCGGGGAGGGCAGATACGCGACGACCGCCTCCAGCAGCGGTTCGACACCCCGGTTCCGGTACGCCGAACCGCACAGCACCACGACCCCCTCACCGGTCCGCGTCAGATCCCGCAGCGCCCCGGTCAGAGTCTCCGCCGACAGCTCGGAGCGTACGCAGAACTCCTCCAGGGCCGCCGGATGCAGCTCCGCCACCGCCTCCTCCAGGAGCCGCCGGCGCCGGGCCGCCTCCTCGCGCAGCCCGTCGGGCACCTCGCCCTCCTCGTGAACCTCGGCGCCGTCCGCCCACACCAGGGCGCGCATACGCACCAGGTCGACCACTCCACGGAAGGCGTCCTCCGCCCCGATGGGCAGCTGCACCACGAGCGGGACGGTGTGCAGCCGGTCCCGGATCGAGGCGACCGCCGTGTCCAGGTCCGCGCCGGCCCGGTCCAGCTTGTTGACGAAGGCGATGCGCGGAACGGAGTGCCGGTCCGCCTGGTGCCATACCGACTCGCTCTGCGGCTCCACCCCGGCGACCGCGTCGAACACCGCGATCGCGCCGTCGAGCACCCGCAGCGAACGTTCCACCTCGTCGGCGAAGTCCACGTGCCCCGGGGTGTCGATGAGGTTGATCCGGTGACCGTCCCAGGTGCAGCTGACGGCCGCGGCGAAGATGGTGATGCCCCGGTCGCGCTCCTGGGAGTCGAAGTCCGTGATGGTCGTACCGTCGTGGACCTCACCGCGCTTGTGCGTGGTGCCGGTGGTGTAGAGGATCCGCTCGGTCACGGTGGTCTTGCCGGCGTCGACATGGGCCAGGATGCCCAGGTTGCGGACGGTGGTCAGAGCGGTGACGGGGGAGTGGTGCTGGTGGGTACGCACGGCCGGTGGCCTTTCGGGATGATCCGGAAGAAGACGGCGCGATACCCCCGGACGAAACAGCCCGGATGCGGGCCTCGGGGCCCCACTGGAGATGACTACGAGTCAGAAAACGTGCGGGGCCCGGGTGTTCGTCACGGGGTCCGGGGCCGGCCGCGCAGCCGGCTCCGGGCGGCGCGAGACACCAGGATCACCTCGAACCGCGACGGGGGGACGACGGCGGCGGTGCGGTATCGCACGGCGGTCTCCCCTCAACGGTCACGGCGGACGCGCCGGCGGACGGCCGGCGCGCGGTGTGCGGCGAGTTTAGGGAAGGCGGGGCGCGCGGGGGAACCGGTTTTCCGGCCGGGTCCGCCGGGGACCCAGGGGCCGGCAGGCGGTCCGGCACCGGCGCAGCGCGCTCCGGCCGCAGCCGCGCCACTCGGCGGGCGACGGGCCGGCACCCCGGCCGCCCCGGGTGATCAGGGCGTTCACCGGTGTGTGCGGGTCCAGGGCCATCGTGCGCGCGAACAGCACACCGATCACGAGCGGGGCGAGCGAGAGGGCCAGGGAGGTGCCGGCACTGGTGACGTGCCGCACGCGGAGGCGCTTCGGGTCGGGAGCCATGACCCCATTTCAGCGGCGGCGCCCCGGCCCGGGATCGGGGAACGTACTCAGACCGCACGGCCCGGATACTCACCCGGGCCGTGCGGCGCGCCCGCCGGGCCGTCAGGCGTCGGTGCCGGAGCCGCCGCCCGACGCCGCCTTGATGCCCTTCGTGATCGTGTCCAGGACGGACAGCGAAGGTGCCTTGCTGTTGATGTCGAAGCCGGAACGGACCACCACCATCATGTCCTTGGCCAGCGGTGACGGGAAGGCCAGCGACTCCACGTAGCCGTCGTCGCCGTTCTTCGTCACCACCTTCCAGCGCACCCGGTAGCCCTGCTGCCCGGCCACCGTGACCGCCTCGGACTTCAGCTCCTTGTGCGAGGTGATGCCGCCGTAGATCTTCTCGCCGTAGGACGCGTCGGCGTTGGCCTCGATGTCCTTCTCGGCGGTGGCCTTCGCCGTCCTGGTGGTCAGCTTCAGCGCCTCGGCGGGGGCGGAGAACACCCCGCCGCGCACACACTTCTCGCTGGTGTCACCGGGGCAGGCGTACGTCCCGGTGGTCACCCCGGCGCCCATCCCCGACTCGCCCTTCCAGCCGTCCGGGACCGGGATGCTGATGCCGCTGGCCAGATCCGTCGCGTAACCGTCCTCGATCTGCGGCTGCCCCTGCTCCGGCGACCGGTCGTCGTTGCCGCCGCCGGTGCCGCCGTCGCCGCGCTCCTCACCGTTGTCGCCGCCGCTGCCGCCCGGGCCGTCGCCGCGCTGCCGGTCGGGTCCGGGGGAGGGAGAGCCGGACGGGGCGGTGGCGGCGGTGTCGCTCTTGCCGTCCGAGTCGTCCGTCAGCAGATAGACACCGCCTCCGATGGCGGCCAGCACCACCACGGCAGCGGTGATACCCGCCCCGATGCGTATGCGCCTGCTGCGGGCGGCCGCCGGCGGTACGCGCAGATGGTCGGTCCACTGGGTGCCGTCCCACCAGCGCTCGTGGCGGGGGCCAAATCCTGAATACCCGGGGTCTGGATGCCAGCCGGGCGGGCTCGTCTGGGTCACGCCCGACACGTTAACCGGACTGCCTGAGAATCCTATGAACCGGGTGGGCGAACCTGACCGGCCCACCGCCCGCATCTGCCGCCCGCCATGGTCTAGACATGTGGAGGGGGTATCGCTAGCATCCGCCGACGAGGGCGCGGCGGACCCGCCTGACCGCGCCCAGAAGTGAGGGCCCCATGGAAGCGACCGCCCCCGACCGTCGTTTCGCCGAGGACTACCGCCTCGCCCGGGAGATCCCGCGCGACGGGCTCACCGCCTGGCGCGCCGCCATCGCCGCCGAAGTGGCACTCGCACCGGGCGCCACCGTCCTGGACGTGGGCGCGGGCACCGGCTCCTTCGCCGCCGCTTTCGCCGACTGGTTCGGCGTCCGGGTCCTGGCCGTGGAACCGGCCGCCGCCATGCGGGCGCTGATCCCCCGCAACACGCTGATCGAGGCGCTGGACGGGCGGGCCGAGGAGCTGCCGGTGCCGGACGGCTGCGCGGACGCGGCCTGGCTGGGCTCGGTCGTCCACCACATCGGCGATCTGCCCGCCGCCGCCCGGGAGTTGCGCAGGGCGCTGAAGCCCGGCGCCCCCGTGCTCATCCGCAACTCCTTCCCGGGCCGGTGCGCACGGGACCTGCGGGTCCGCTTCTTCCCCGGCGCCGAACGCATCGTGGACGGCTACCCCACGGTGGAGCAGACGTGCGCCGCGTTCGCCGGGGCCGGCTTCACCCGCGTCGCCCTGCACGCGGTGCCGCAGGAGAGCGCGCCGAGCCTCGCCGCGTTCGCCGACCGGATCAGGCGGGACACCGACGCGAAGCTGCGCGGCCTCGGCGACGACGAGTTCGAGCGCGGGATGCGCCGGCTGCGTACCGCGGCGGAACAGGAGCCGGACCGGCCCGCCGTGAGCTGGATGGACCTCCTGGTCCTGGCCTGACCGCCCGCCCCGCCGACGTAAGGTCGGTCCGTATGAAGCTCAGCGACGAGGAGGGGCGGGCCGTACGGGCCGCCATGGCGGGCGAACTGCGACTGCTCGACCCGGCGGTACGGGCGTCGCCCGAGGCGGTGACGGAACTGCTCGACCCGGACTTCGCCGAATTCGGCGCCTCCGGACGGCGCTACGACCGCGCCTCCATCCTCGCCGTCACCTCCGCCGTCGCGGACGACGACCCCGGCCCCGAGGTCACCGAGCTGTCCGGCACCCTGCTCGCCCCGGACCTGGTCCATCTGACATACGTCACCGAGCGCGGCGGCCAGTTGTTCAGGCGCAGTTCGCTGTGGCGCAGGACCGGTGAGCGGTGGCGGATGTACTTCCACCAGGGCACCCCGGCCGGTCCCGCGCGGGCCACCGCCGAATATCCCGCGGACAGCCCCGGCGGCGTTGCATAGGCTCACCCGATGACACCATCCCGCCACCCGTCCAAGCCCCGGCCCGGCGACCGCGTCGCCGTGCTCTCACCATCCTCCGGTCTGCCCGGAATCCTGCCGCTGCCCTACGAGTTGGGCCTGCGCAGGCTCCGCGAGGACTTCGGCCTGGAGCCGGTGGAGTATCCCTGCACCCGGAAGATGGGCGCCACCCCGCAGGAGCGCGCCGCCGACCTCCACGCGGCGTTCGCCGACCCGGAGATCAAGGCCGTCATAGCCAGCATCGGCGGCGACGACCAGATCACCGTGCTGCCCCACCTGGACCGCGAACTGCTGCGTGCCAACCCCAAACCGTTCTTCGGCTACAGCGACAACACCAACCTGCTGGTGTTCCTCGACAACCTCGGCATCGTCGGCTACCACGGCGGCGCGGTCATGGTCGAGTTCGGCCGCCCCGGCGCGCTGCACCCGCAGACGGCCGAGTCCCTGCGGGCCGCGCTCTTCACCCACGGCGAGTACGAGCTGACGCCGGCGAAGGAGACCGGCAGCATCAGCCGGGACTGGAGGGACCCGCGCACCTTCGAGCAGGAGCCCGGCCTGCTTCCCGGCGACGGCTGGACGTGGCACAACGCGGACCGCGTGGTCGAGGGTGCGAGCTGGGGCGGCAACCTGGAGATCCTGGCCTGGCTGCTGATGGCCGACCGCGAGATCCTGCCCCCGGAGGCTTACGACGGCCGGGTGCTGTTCCTCGAAACCTCCGAGGAGCTGCCGAGCGCCGACGAGGTGTACCGCATCCTGCGCAACATGGGGGAGCGGGGCCTGCTGCGGCGCTTCCCCGCCCTGCTGATGGGGCGCGCGAAGAACTGGTCCTTCGACAAGCCGCTCGACGCGGAAGCCGGCGCGGCGTACCGCCGGGAGCAGCGGGAGGCGGTGCTGCGCGCCCTCGCGGAGTACGCCCCCGGCACCATGGCGGTCTTCGACGTCGACTGCGGTCACACCGACCCGCAGGTGATCATCCCGTTCGGCGGCAGAATCCGGGTGGACGGCGAGGCCCGGCGTATCACCGTCACCTACTGAGCGGGGGCTCTCCGTTTTGTGGTCCGACCACATGGTGTGTGTGACATAGTCGGGATGTTACGCATACGCCCGAACGGGAGTGGAGGAGCGGATGCCCGTCGAGTGGCAGCCCGTGCGGCAGGTCCGGACCCATGAACTCGTGCTCCAGAGCATCGAGGAGCAGGTCTTCGCCGGGAAGCTGAGGGCCGGGGACCGGCTCCCGCCGGAGCGCGAGCTGGCCCCCGTGTTCGGGGTGAGCCGGTCGGCGCTCCGGGAGGCGCTGCGGGTGCTGGAGACGATCGGTGTGCTGGTCGCGCAGCCCGGCCGGGGCCACGACTCCGGGGCCCGTATCGTGCGCAATCCGGACGACGCGCTCGGCCGGCTGCTGCGTCTGCACTTCGCCCTCGGCAGCTACAGCCTGCACGACGTGATGGAGGCCCGGGTCGCCCTGGAGCGCTCCAGCTTCGCGGCCGCCGCGGAGCACGCGTCCGGCGAGGACCTGGACGCGGCGGGTGCGGTGGTCGCCCGGATGGCACGGGAGGGCATCGAGCCGGAGGAGTTCAACGAACTCGACACGCGGTTCCACGTCCAGGTGGCCAGCAGCTCGGGCAACGCGCTGACCTCCACACTGACCGCTGCGGTACGCGAGTCCGTACGGCCTCTCATCCTGCGGGCCCTCGAAGAGGTGGACGACTGGCCCGCCGCCCAGGCCCGGCTCAACGCCGAGCACACGGAGATGCTGAGGCTGGTGCGTACCGGTGACGGAGAGGCGGCGGCCGACCTCGCCGAGCGCCACATCCGCGGCTTCCACGGCACGCTGGTCGACGAGGACCGGACCGAGGCCGGTGGCGAGGGCGCCGAGTAGCACCCCCGCCGCACGGTCCTACGGCGGCGTCCAGGACAGCGCGGCCGTGGACCGGAGGTTGGCGAACAGCGCGTTGGCCGAGGTGCTGGAGCCGGTCATGGCGGTGCCGAGCCGGCCGAGCACCGGCGAGAGCTGATTCGGCGATCACTTCGGGTGCGTCTGCACCCTCCCGTAATCGGCCGGAGGATAATATGGTCGGACCATAACTTCGGATCGGGGAGGCTCCATGCGTATCGGACTCTTCGCCACCTGTCTGGGAGACACACTCTTCCCCGAGGCGGTGAAATCCACCGCGGTGCTGCTGGCCCGCCTGGGCCACGACGTGGTGTTCCCGCCGGGCCAGACCTGCTGCGGCCAGATGCACGTCAACACCGGCTACCAGCGCGAGCCCGTCCCGCTGGTCCGCAACTTCGCCGCCCAGTTCGGCGACACCTCCATCGACGCCGTCGTCATGCCGTCGGGCTCCTGCGCCGGATCGGTCCGCCACCAGCACGAGATCGTCGCCGAGCGGTACGGGGACGCGGCGCTGCGCGCGGGCGTCGCCACCGTCAAGGCGAAGACCTACGAGCTGTCCGAACTCCTGGTGGACGTGCTGGGCGTGACCGATGTCGGCGCGTACTTCCCGCACCGGGTCACGTACCACCCCACCTGCCACTCGCTGCGCATGCTCAGGGTCGGCGACAAACCGCTGCGGCTGCTGCGCGCCGTCGACGCGATCGACCTGGTCGAGCTGGGCGAGGCCGACTCCTGCTGCGGATTCGGCGGCACCTTCGCCGTGAAGAACGCCGACACCTCGACGGCCATGCTCCGGGACAAGATGCGCAACGTGACCGCGACCGGAGCCGACGTGTGCACCGCCGGCGACTCCTCCTGTCTGATGCACATCGGCGGCGGGCTCTCCCGTATCAAGGCCGGCACGCAGACCCTGCACCTCGCCCAGATCCTGTCCGCCACCCGCACCTCGCCGCACGCCCTGACGGAGGCCGCCCGATGAGCGCGACGTTTCTCGGCATGCCCGCGACCCCGCCCCGCTCCCCGTACGGCACGGGCAATCTGCGCGGCGACCGGAAGTTCCCCGCCGCCGCCCACGACGAGCTGGGCAACGAACAGCTGCGCCGCAACCTCGGCCGCGCCACCCACACCATCCGCGCCAAACGCCTCCACGTCACCGGCGAACTGCCCGACTGGGAGGAGCTGCGCGACGCCGGATCGGCCATCAAGACCGACACCATGAACCGGCTCCCCGAACTCCTGGAGGAGCTGGAGCGCAACGTCACCGCGCGCGGCGGCACCGTCCACTGGGCGCGCGACGGCGTCGAGGCCAACGAGATCGTCGCCCGGCTCGTCCAGGAGACCGGCAGCGACGAGGTCATCAAGGTCAAGTCCATGGCCACCCAGGAGATCGGCCTCAACGAACACCTGGAATCCCTCGGCATCACCGCGCACGAGACCGACCTCGCCGAACTCATCGTCCAGCTCGCCCACGACAAGCCCTCGCACATCCTCGTCCCCGCCATCCACCGCAACCGGGACGAGATCCGGGAGATCTTCCTCAAGGAGATCCCCGGCGTCGACCCGGCCCTGGACAACGTCCCCGCCCACCTGGCCGCCGCCGCCCGCGCCTATCTGCGCGAGAAGTTCATGACCACCAGGGTGGCCGTCTCCGGGGCCAACTTCGGGATCGCCGAGACCGGCACCCTCTCCGTCGTCGAGTCCGAGGGCAACGGCCGCATGTGCCTGACCCTCCCCGATACGCTGATCACCGTCATGGGCATCGAGAAGGTCCTCCCGCGCTACCAGGACCTGGAGGTCTTCCTCCAGCTCCTGCCGCGCTCCTCCACGGGCGAGCGGATGAACCCGTACACCTCGATGTGGACCGGAGTCACCCCCGGGGACGGACCGCGGACCTTCCACCTGGTCCTCCTCGACAACGGCCGGACCGCGGCCCTCGCGGACCGCATCGGCCGCGAGGCGCTGAACTGCATCCGCTGCTCGGCCTGTCTCAACGTCTGCCCGGTGTACGAACGGGCCGGCGGGCACGCCTACGGTTCGACCTACCCCGGACCCATCGGGGCCGTACTCACCCCGCAGCTCGCCGGGATGCACGCCGTCAAGGACGACCCCAACAGCTCGCTGCCGTACGCCTCCAGCCTCTGCGGGGCCTGCTTCGACGCCTGCCCCGTCAAGATCGACATCCCCTCGCTGCTGGTCGAGCTGCGCCACCAGCACACCGAGCAGTCCGGCACCACCGCCGAAAAGCTCGCCATGAAGGCGGCCGGCGCGGTGATGGGCCGGCCCAAGGTGTACACCGCCGCGCAGAAGGCGTCGCGGCTCGGCCGGGTCCTCGCCCGGGACGGGAAGCTCCCGGCGCTGCCGCCCCCGCTCAACGGCTGGAGCGACAGCCGCGACACCCCCGCCCCGCCGAAGCAGACCTTCCGCGCCTGGCTGGCCTCGGCCGAGGGCACGGCCGCCATGCGCGAGGCCGCCGCCGAACACACCCGTAACCAGCAGCAGGAGGACGGCGCATGACGACCGCCCGCGACACCGTGCTCGGCCGCGTCCGGGACGCGCTCGCCCTCGCACCCGCCCGCGAGACAGCCGCCGGCGAAACCCCCGTCCCGCGCGCCTACCGCACCGGGCGCACCCTCCCCGACACCGAACGCCTCGCCCTCTTCACCGACCGGCTGGTCGACTACAAGGCGCAGGTCCGCACATGCACCGCCGGCCGGACCGCCGAGGTGATCGCCGAGGTGCTGCGGGAGCGGGGGGCCGCGCGCATCGGGGTGCCCCCGGGGCTCGACACCGGGTGGCTGGCCGGGTACGACGGCGAGGTGCGGCAGGACTCCGCGGACATCCCGGCGCCGCGCCTGGACGCCCTCGACGGTGTCGTCACCGCGTCCGCCGTCAGCTGCGCCGAGACCGGCACCATCTTCCTGGACGGCTCGCCCGACCAGGGGCGCCGGGCGCTGTCCCTCGTCCCCGACCTCCATGTGTGCGTGGTCGACCTGTCGACCGTGGAGGTGGGCGTGCCGGAGGCGGTGGCCCGGCTGGTGCCGGAGCGCCCGACCACGCTGATCAGCGGGCCCTCGGCCACCTCCGACATCGAGCTGGAGCGGGTCGAGGGCGTCCACGGCCCGCGCACCCTCGCGGTCGTGATTCGCACAGATGTCTAGGTGATCATGCCGGGCGGGATTACGCTCTCTGCCTGGCATGGACACACTTACCCTCTGGCAACTGGCGGCACTGGCCGCGGCTTCCGCACTCGTCGGCTTCTCCAAGACGGCCGTCAGCGGCGCCAACACGATCAGCCTCGCGGTCTTCGCGGCGGTACTCCCCGCCCGCGAATCCACCGGGGTGCTGCTCCCGATCCTGATCGCCGGCGATGTGCTCGCCGTCCTCGTCTACCGGCGCCACGCGCACTGGCCGACCCTGCTGCGGCTCTTCCCGGCCGTCGCGGCCGGTGTGGTGGCGGGCACCCTGTTCATGATGTGGGCCGACGACGCCACCGTGCGGACCTCGATCGGCGCGATCCTGGTCTTCATGGCCGGCATCACCGTCTGGCGCCGCCGCCGGGCGGAGGCCGTCGCCGAACCGGGCGCCGAACCCGGCGCCGACGACCGGCCGCCGACCGCCGGTGAACGGCTCAAGGCACGTTCGTACGGGGTGCTCGGCGGTTTCACGACCATGGTCGCCAACGCGGGCGGCCCGGTGATGTCGCTCTATCTGCTCTCGGCCGGATTCCGGAAACTGGGCTTCCTGGGCACCTCGGCGTCGTTCTTCCTGATCGTCAACACCTCGAAGGTGCCGTTCAGCGTGGGCCTCGGGCTGATCGACGGGCACTCCCTGCTGCTGGACGCCTGCCTGCTGGCGTTCGTGCTGCCGGGCGCCTGGATCGGCCGGAAGTGCGTGGACCGCATCAACCAGCGGCTCTTCGAGCGCATCGTCCTGGCCGCCACCGTCGTCGGCGGCCTCCAACTCCTCCTGACCTGACGGCGTCAGGCCGTCAGGTCAGGCCGTCGGGGCCGGTCAGACGATGCCCTCCTCGATCTCCGCCTGCTCGCGCGCGCTCCCGTACGCCGACGGCGTGCCGTACGAGCGCCGGGCGACGAACCACCACACCGTGGCCAGGACCAGCACGACGACCAGGGCGACCGACGCGTAGTTCATCGAGCCGATGGTCACCGGGGACGACTGCGGCAGCAGGAACAGCACCGTCACGATCGCCACCCACACCACCGCGATCCAGCCGACCGGCTTCGACCAGCGGCCCAGGTGCCACGGCCCGCGCTGGAAACGGCCCCCGGCGCGCAGCTTCAGGAAGATCGGGATCGCGTACGCGGGCGTGATCCCGATGACGTTGATCGCGGTCACCGCGCCGTACGCGGTCTCCGAATACAGCGACGGCAGCGCCAGCACCCCGGCGACGATCACCGACAGCCACACCGCCGGCACCGGTGTCTGCGTCCGCGCGCTCACCTTCCGCCAGAGCGAGGAGCCGGGCAGCGCGTTGTCCCGGCTGAAGGCGAACACCATCCGGCTGGCGGCGGCGACCTCGGCGTTCCCGCAGAACAGCTGCGCCGCGATCACGATCAGCAGCATCGCCGTCGCGCCCGAGGTGCCCAGCGCGTCGATCAGGATCTGCGCGGGCGGCACACCGGTGTCGCTGTTCTGCGTACCCACGTAGTCCTGGATGGCGAAGGTGAGCCCGGCCAGCAGTACGAAACCGGCCACCCACGACACCCAGATCGCCCGGACGATGCCGCGCGCCGCCGACACCGAGGCGTTCGAGGTCTCCTCCGACAGATGGGCCGAGGCGTCGTAGCCGCAGAACGTGTACTGCGCGAGCAGCAGCCCGATCGCCGCCACGTACAACGGGTTGTGCCAGCCGGTGTCGTTGACGAACTCGGTGAATACGAACGAGGGCGACTGGTGGTGCGCGGGCACGATCGCCAGTACGGAGACGATCACCGCCACACCCACCAGGTGCCACCACACACTGATCGAGTTGAGGATGCTCACCAGCCGCACCCCGAACAGGTTGATGACGGCGTGCAGCAGCAGGATGCAGACGAATATGATCATCGTCTTGCCCGGGGTGGGTGTGAAGCCCCACTGGATCTTCATCAGCGCGCCCGTGAACAGCGCGGCGCCGTAGTCGATGCCCGCGATGGCGCCGAGCAGCCCGAGCAGATTCAGCCAGCCGGTGTACCAGCCCCACTTGCGGCCGCCCAGCCGGTCCGCCATGTAGTACAGCGCCCCCGACGTCGGATACGCGCTCGTCACCTCGGCCAGCGCCATCCCGACGCACAGCACGAACAGACCGACCCCGGCCCAGCCCCACAGCATCACGGCCGGCCCGCCCGTCGACATGCCGAAGCCGTACAGGGTCATGCACCCGGACAGGATCGAGATGACGGAGAAGCTGATGGCGAAGTTGCCGAACCCGCCCATGCGGCGGGCCAGGACCGGTTGGTAGCCGAGCTCACGGAGCCGTTGCTCCTCGTCGTTCGGCGCACTGGTCCCGGCACCCTTGCGGGGCGAGGCGGACACGGACATGGAGGACCTCCTGGGGGGTGGATGGCAACTCGGAAAAGGAAGGGGGCTCAGCCGGGGTCCGCCGCCAGCGCACGGGCGCGGGCCCGCACGAAGACCTCCTCGGCACCGCCGGGGGCGTCCGGCGTACGGGAGCGGCAGGCCCAGGGCAGCGAGGTGAAGTACGGGCCCAGCTCGCGGAACACCTCGGCCGCGTCGGCGAACCGGAGCGCCCCCCACAGGGCGTGTGCCAGATGGTTGAGATCGGGCAGGGTGCGGCCGGCGGCGGGGGAGCTGCGGTACCAGATCCTCAGCGCGCGCAGCGCCTCGCGCTCGGCGTCCTCGGTGACCCAGTGCAGATCGAGGGCCTTGTCGTGGTCGTGCTCACGGCGGTAGCGCTCGACCCGGACATACAGCGGGAGTACGTGGAGGGCCGAGCCCTCGGGCGCCGTGGACGACGCCCACTGCACGAAGTTCACCGCCTCGGAGAGCGCGCCGCCGGCCCCGCGCGCGTACACGAACTGGAGCATCCGGTGGTACGCCTCGCGGTTGTGCGGGTCGCGCCGGTCGGCCTCCGCCAGCAGCCCCCACGGGCCGGGGAACAGCATGGGCCCGGGCGGCGGGAGCCGGTGCTCGGCGAGCCGCTGGTCGTCGTCCAGCTGGGACAGGGCCAGCAGACACACCCAGGGCACCGGGTCGGCCGGTGCGGCGTGCGCCGCCGAACGGCACGCCTCCCACGCCTCCTGCCAGAGCTCCCGGCCGCTGGGGTGGCCCGAGCGGTTGGCCCGTACCGCGCGCTCCACGGCGACCCGGGCGCGCATCACGGCCGCCGCGGGGCTCTCCGGCTCCTCGGTCAGCCAGGTCCGTATCGCGTCCGTCCCCGCCGCGACCGCGCCGAGGACCTGGGTGCGCTGGGTCCAGCGGGCCCAGTCCGGGGTGCCCGCCAGCAGGTCGCGCATGGCGATCCAGCGGCCGGTCCGTAAGTCCTGTAACGCCGCTCGGAGTTCATTGTCGTGGCCGGCCGGATGGTAAACCGGCCGGAATTCACCGTTGGCCATGGACGCGCTCGGGACGGAGTGCTGAATTCATCGATCCTCAGGGATTATTGCGGCGTAGAAACAGTTGAAGTACGAACCGCTTTCGGGCTTCCGGTTGCTGCTCGGCGGTGAGTGTAGAGCCCTTTGTGTGGAACTCTCGAACGAATCATTGATTCTGCTCAAGTCACTTGCGGCTTACTCGTGTTGGCGCTACCCCGACGCCTTCGAAAGGTTCCGGACAGACGGCCGGCACCTGCTTGACGTAACCGCTGGGCTGCACCACTCTGGGTGGCCGCAACGAAGATCATGATTCCGTTCGAGCCCCGGGCTCGCGTACCGCTGGAGAACCGATGACAGGCCCGGTGCTGGCAATCGACCAGGGCACATCGGGAACCAAAGCGCTGGTGATCTGTCCCGAGCGCGGTGTGACCGGTTCCGGTTCAGCCCCCGTACGCCCCCGCTACGGTCCCGGCGGAGCCGTCGAGACGGACCCGGCCGAATTACTCGCATCGGTCGTCGCGGCCGGCCGGCAGGCCCTGGCCGAATCGGGCGGCACCGTCGAAGCCGTCGGGCTCGCCAACCAGGGCGAGACGGTCCTCGCCTGGGACCCGGACACCGGGCGGCCGCTCACCGAGGCGATCGTCTGGCAGGACCGCCGCGCCGCGGACATCTGCGCGGAACTCGCTCCCCGCAGCGACGAGTTGCACCACCTCACCGGACTCCCGCTCGACCCCTACTTCGCCGCCCCCAAGATGGCCTGGATCCGCCGCGAACGGACCCGCGAGGGCGTCGTCACCACCAGCGACACCTGGCTCGTCCATCAGCTCACCGGCGCCTTCGTCACGGACGCCGCCACCGCCGGACGCACCCAGCTCCTCGACCTGGACCGCGTCGCCTGGTCCCCGGCCGCGCTGGACGCCTACGGCCTCGGCGACGAGCGGCTGCCGACCGTCACCGACGCCGCCGGAACCTTCGGTACGACGGGCGTCTTCGGCGGCGACCTCCCGCTCACCGGACTCCTGGTCGACCAGCAGGCGGCCCTGCTCGCCCAGAGCGCCCTGGACCCGTCCGTCGCCAAGTGCACCTACGGCACCGGCGCGTTCCTCCTCGCCGGCACCGGCACCGCACCGCGCCGCAGCACCGGCGGGCTGGTCAGCTGCGTGGCCTGGCGGCTCGGCGGGCGCACCAGCTACTGCCTGGACGGCCAGGTCTACACGGCGGCCTCCGCGGTGCGCTGGCTCACGGACCTCGGGGTGATCGCGGGCGCCGCCGACCTCGACCCGGTCGGCGCCACCGTCCCCGACACCGGCGGCGTCACCTTCGTCCCCGCACTCGCCGGCCTCGCCGCCCCCTGGTGGCGCAGCGACCTGCGCGGCTCGGTCACCGGGCTCGGCCTGGACACCTCGGCCGGGCACCTGGTGCGCGCCCTGTGCGAGGGGATCGCCGCCCAGGTGGCCGAGCTGGCCGCCGCGGTCACCGCCGACCGGGGCACACCGCTGTCCGTCCTGCGCGTCGACGGCGGCCTCACCCGCTCCGCCCTCCTCATGCAGACCCAGGCCGACCTGCTGCAACGCCCGGTCGAGGTGTCCGCGCTCCCCGACGTCACCGCGCTCGGCGTCGGCGCGGTGACCCGCATGGGCGCCGACCCCGCACTCCCGCTCGCCCGGGCCGTCCCCGCCTGGAAACCGGCCGCGGTCTACGAACCCCGCATCGGCCCGGACGAGGCGGCCGAACGCCTCACCACGTTCCGGACGGCCGTACGCGGGCTGCTGGAGCGGGCGTGAGCAGCCGGGTGCACCTGGCTCCGAGGGGCGTGAGCGGCCGGGAACACCTCGCCCCGAGAGGCGTGAGCACCACGTGGTAGCCCCGCGCCACACCCCCGCCACCCCCGCCACCACCGTCACCCGTGCCGGACACCCGCTCCCCGACGCCCCGCCCTACGACGTCACCGTCATCGGCGCCGGAGTCGTCGGCACCGCCATCGCCCGCGCACTGTCCCACCACCCCCTGCGCACCGCCCTGGTCGAGGCCACGGACGACATCGCCAACGGCACATCCAAGGCCAACACCGCGATCCTGCACACCGGGTTCGACGCCGCCCCCGGCACCCTGGAGGCCCGCCTCGTCCGCGAGGGGCAGCGGCTGCTCTCCGCGTACGCCGCCCGCACCGGCATCCCCGTCGACCGCGTCGGCGCCCTCCTCATCGCCTGGGACCGGGAACAACTCGACGCCCTGCCCGCCCTGCTGGCCAAGGCCGAGCGCAACGGCTACCCCGCGGCCCGGCTGCTGGACGCCGAGGAGACCGCCGCCCGCGAACCGCACCTCGGGCCCGGCGCGCTCGGCGCCCTGGAGATCCCCGACGAAGCCGTCATCTGCCCCTGGACCACCCCGCTCGCGTACGCCACCGAAGCCGTCCTGGCCGGGGTCCACCTCCACCTCGACTGTCCCGTCCAGCACATCGCGTACGCCGAGGGCCTGCACACCCTCACCACCGCCCGGGGCACCCTGCGCACCCGCCTGCTGATCAACGCCGCCGGGCTGCACGCCGACGCGATCGACCGGCTGCTGGGCCTCGACACCTTCACCGTGCGCCCGCGCCGGGGGCAGCTCATCGTCTTCGACAAGCTCGCCCGCGACCTGGTCCACCACATCCTGCTGCCCGTTCCCACGGCCGCCGGCAAGGGCGTCCTGGTCGCGCCGACCGTCTTCGGCAACGTCCTGCTCGGCCCCACCGCCGAGGACCTGGACGACAAGGACGCCACCGAGTCCACCGCCGAAGGGCTCGCCCAGCTGCGCGAGAAAGGCCGCCGTATCCTGCCCCGGCTGCTCGATGAAGAGGTCACCGCCGTCTACGCGGGCCTGCGCGCCGCCACCGGCCAGGAGGACTACCGGATCACGGCCCACCCGGACCGCGCCCTCATCACCGTCGGCGGTATCCGCTCCACCGGACTCACCGCCTCCATGGCCATCGCCGAGCACGTCGTATCCCTGCTCCCCGGCGCCGGACTCGACCCGGGGGAGCCCGCCGAACCGGCCCCCCTCACCCTGCTCGGTCTCGGTGAGACCTCCGACCGCCCCTACCTCGACGCCGGCCTGATCGCACGCGATCCCGCGTACGGCACGGTCGTCTGCCACTGCGAGCGCGTCACCGAGGGCGAGATCCGCGACGCCCTCGCCTCGGTGCTCCCGCCCCGCTCGGCCGCCGGGCTCGCCCGCAGGACCCGGGCCGGCAACGGCCGCTGCCAGGGCTTCCACTGCGGGGCCACGCTCCGCGCCCGGATCGAGGAGGCCCGCCCATGACCCGCCGCGAACGCCTCGTCGACGTGCTGATCGTCGGCGCCGGACCGGCCGGCCTCGCGGCGGCGGCCGGCCTCGCCGCCGCCGGGCTGCGGCGCGTCGAGGTGCTGGAGCGGGACCAGGCACCGGGCGGCATCCCCAGGCACTGCGCCCACGGCGGATTCGGTACGCGCGCGAGCGGCGATCTCACCGGTCCCGCGTACGCCCTGCGCTGCGCGGCCGAGGCCCGCACGGCCGGCGCCACGCTCCGCACCGGCGTCACGGTCACCGGCTGGGCCGGGCCCCGCACCCTCGACGCCACCGGCCCCGGCGGCCTGGAACGCATCACCGCCCGGGCCGTCGTTCTCGCCACCGGCGCCCGCGAACGCCCCCGCGCCGCCCGGCTCGTCCCCGGCACCCGCCCCGCCGGCGTCTACACCACCGGCGAACTCCAGCAGTCCGTCCACCTCCACCACCAGTCCATCGGCACCCGCGCCGTGGTCGTCGGCGACGAACCGGTCAGCCGCGCGGCCGCCGACACCCTGCGCACCGCCGGGGTCCGCCTCGTCGCCCGCGTCACGGAGCACTCGCCCCGCCCCTTCGCGGCCGTCCGCACGGGCGGTGGCGCGCCCCTGCTCACCCGCACCACCGTCACCGCCCTGACCGGCCGCCCCCGCCTCACCGGCGTCCGCGTGCGCCACACGGACGGGCGGACCGCCACCCTGGCCTGCGACACCGTGGTCTTCACCGCCGACTGGATCCCCGACCACGAACTCGCCCGGCGCGGCGGCCTTCCGCTCGACCCCGGCACCAGGGGACCCGCGTACGACCCCGCCCACCGCACCGGACGGCCGGGGGTCTTCGCCGTCGGGAACCTCCTGCACGGCGGGGAGAGCGCGGCCACCGCCGCCCGCGAGGGCCGGGCCGTCACCGGACCCGTGCTGGCCCACCTGGACACCGGCAGCTGGCCGGCGGGCGGGCCGCCCCTCGCCGTCGCCGCACCGCTGGAATGGGCCGCCCCCAACCTCACCGGGCCCGGCGGGCACCGGCTCCTGCTGCGGACCGGCCGGCGGCTGACCGTACCGCTGCTCGTCGTCGGCCAGGACGGGGCGCCGCTGCACCGTGAACGCCTGGCGCGGTCCGTCGCGCCGGGCCACTCCTTCTCCCTCACCGCCCACTGGCTGGGGCGCGTCGACCCGCAGGGCGGCCCGGTGCACATCCGGGTCGCGTGACCCTCGTAGAACTCAGGGAATCAGCAGCCAGTCCGAGCCGATCGCGGCGACCAGACCGACGGCCAGCAGCCAGCTGCCCAGCCGGGTACGCCCGTTCCGGCTCAGCTCGATCACGACCCCGCAGAGGATCAGCGCCAGCCCGTACACCCCGACCACCAGGACGGAGGCGCGGCTCGCGAGCCGCAGCCCGAGCACCACCGCCATCGCCACCATCCCGACCGAGGAGAGCACGATGCGCAGCCGTCTCGCCTGGCGCGGGGTCAGCCGGCGCGCGCCGGTGTCCTCACCCTCCGCGAGACCGCCCGCGAGGTCGTCCGCGAGGTCGTTGGTGACGTCCTCGGCCGGGTCCTCGGCGGTGGTTTCGGCGGTGTCCTCGGCTATCGGGGCGTCCACGGCTCGGTCCTGGTCAGAAGTGCTCATGACGCGGGATCGTAATGGCTCCGCCCCGGCCCGTTCGCCGTTGTCAACCAACACCGTCGAAACCCGGCCGAGTTGTGGTTCCCGGCCGATCCGCGCGCAGCCTCGGCTTCACTGTTGTTCCGCGCGCAGCCCAGGTGCCTCCGCCGCCGCGTCCACCGGCCCCGCGCCCGGACGCTCCACCCGGCCCGCCAGCTCCCGCGCCCAGCCGATGAGCCCCCCGAGCCCCATCCCATGCGCCTCACCCGTTCCGTACGCCTCCAGCGCCGCAGCGCCGCGCCGCAGCAGCCGTGCCCCGCCGGTCGCGTTGCCCCGGGCGGCGTGGGTCAGGCCCACGGCCAGCTGGGCGAGCCCGCGCCACAGCTCCCGCTCCGTCTCCGGGCCCGACTTCCAGGCGTCCTCGAAGACCTCGTGCGCATGGAACGGCATACCCGCGTCCAGCAGCCGCTGCGCCTCCCGGACGGTCTCACCGGCGGTGCGTTCGACCCCCTCCGGCTGCCGTTCCACCCCCGGCGTCCCGTACGGCAGCGGGCGCCCCAGCCCGTCACGGGGGCGCGCGTTCTGCGCCCGTCCCTCGGAATCCCGGTCCCTGCGTGTCTCGTTCACGCCCCCGATTGTGCCCCGCACCTGCGACGAACTGTCCGAACCACTGTCCGTGGGCCCGTGCGCGCGACTAGGCTCGACCACCATGGTCATCACTTTGGGGGAGGGTAGGCATGAAGCCGTCCCGGCCGCTTTATGAGCGCGAACCGGAACTCGCCACTGCCGCACAAGCCATCGACTCGCTCTGCGGGGCACAGGCCACCGGCGGGCTGCTGATCTACAGCGGCGAGGCAGGCATCGGCAAGACCGCGCTCCTGGACGAGATCCGGGCCATGGCGGCGGACCGGTGCACCATCTGGTCGGCACGCGGCGGTGAGACGGTCACCTCGGTGCCGTTCCACGTCGTACGACAGCTGCTCCAGCCCGCCCTTGGCCAGTTCCCGCCCGACGACGTACGGGCCCTGTTCGGCCCCTGGTTCGCCACCGCCGCGCCGGCCCTGGGGCTCGCCGAGCCCTCCGGCCCGCAGCCCGATCCACAGGGTGTCCGCGACGGCCTCGACTACGTCGTGAAACGGCTCGCCTCCCGGCTCAGCCACCGCCCGCTGCTCCTCATCATCGACGACGCCCACTGGGCGGACGGCGAATCCCTGGCCTGGCTCTCCTCGTTCACCGCCCGCCTCGGCGACCTGCGCGTGCTCGTCGTCCAGGCCCACCGCCCCGAGGAGCTGGCAGCCCGCGAGGCCGCGCGCAACGCCGCCGACGGCCACCCCGCGCAGATCCGGGTCGCCCTGCGCGCCCTCACCCCGGACGCCACCGCCGAGCTGGTCCGCGCCACCCTCGGCGAGCACGCCGACGACCCGTTCTGCCGCGAGGTCTGGGCCGTCACCGGCGGCAATCCCTACGAGGCGGTCGAGCTGGTCGCCAAGGTCCAGGACAAGGAGCTGGTCCCGCTGGAGGAGTCCGCCGGGCTCCTGCGCGAACTCGGCGCCTCCGCCCGGGGCAGCGGCCTCGTCGCCCGCCTCGAACGGCTCGGCACCAACGCCAACCGGTTCGCCTGGGCGGCCGCCGTCCTCGGCACCGACATCTCCCAGGACGTCGCCGCGTCCCTGGCCGGGATGAGCTCCGCCGAGGCCGCGGACTGCACGGCCCGGCTGCGTGAGGCCCGTATCGTCACCGGCTTCGACCCGCTGGAGTTCGTGCACCCGCTGATCGCCTCGGCCGTCTACCGCTCCATCCCGCCCGCCACCCGCACCGCCATGCACGGCCGGGCCGCCTGGGCCATCACCAACGCCGGGCACGGCCCCGCCGCGGCCTCCCGCCACCTGCTCGAAGTCCACCCGGACGACGACCAGGAACTCGTCGCACAGCTGCGGGCCGCCGCGAAACAGCACCTCGCCGTCGGCGCCCCCGAGGCCGCCAGGCGCTGCCTGGAACGCGCGCTCGAAGAGCCGCCGCGCCACGACGTACGCGCCACCCTGCTGTACGAGCTGGGCTGCGCGACGCTGCTCAGCTCCCCGGCCACCACCGTGCAGCACCTGCGCGCCGCCCTGGACATGCCCGGCCTCGTGGACGAGCTGCGGGTGGACGCCACGTTCCGGCTCGCCGCCGCGCTGTCCCACAACAACCAGCTCAAGGAGGCGGCCCTGGCCCTCGCGGCCGAGGCCGAACGCACGGCACCCGGCCCCGGCCTGATGCGGCTCCAGGCCGCCCACTTCCTCTGGGAGGGCATGCAGGCCACCGAGGAGGACGGCCCCGGCCGCTCGCGCCGGCTCGCCGCCAACGCCGACCACCTCAAGGGCCGGGACAACGCCGAACGCGCCCTGCTCACGCTCCGCGCCTTCGACGCCATGCTGCGCGGCGAGAACGCCGAGGTCATCGTCGACTTCTGCGAGCGCGCCCTGGTGAACGGCCACCCCGCGCGCGGGCTCGGCTGGACCGACTCGGAGTGGGGCTTCGAGCTCCCCGCCATGGTCGGGATCACCTACGCCTTCACGGACCGGCTCGACCGCGCCGAGGAGCTGTTCGGCGAGGCGGTCCGGGCCTTCGAGATCTCCGGCTGGAGCGGCGCCCACCTGGCCTTCGCGCACACCCTGCTCGGCCTGGTCCACCGCCGCCGGGGCCGCCTCGCCGAGGCGGAGGGCTTCCTCCGCGAGGGGCTGCGCCTCGCGGACCGCGTCGGCAGCGGGCTCCCGGTCCACTGGGACGCGGCCTGCCTGCTCATCGACACCCTGCTCGCCCGGGGCCGGGTCCCCGAGGCCCGCAAGATCGCCGACCAGTACGACTTCGGTCTGCCGTACCCGAGCGCCATGGTGCTCCCGGACGCGCCGTGCGTCCGGGGCCGCCTGCTGCTGGCCGAAGGCCGTACGAGGGAAGCGGTGACCGAGCTCGAAGCGGCCGGGCGCTCGCTGGAACCGCGCGGCAGGTTCAACGGCATCTGGGGCCCCTGGGCCGGCGACCTGGCCCGCGCCCTCGCCGACGAGGACCCCGGCCGCGCCGCCCAGCTCGCCAACACGGCCCGGGTCCACGCCGAGCGCTTCGGCACGGACACCGCCATCGGCGAGGCCCTGCGCTGCGTGGCCCTCTTCGCACGCCCCGAGGAGTCCGTCCACCTCCTCGGCGAGGCGGTCCGCCACCTGGAGGCGTCCCCCTCCGGTTACGAGTTCACCCAGGCACTCGTCGACTACGGCATCGCCACCCGCTCGCCCCGCGAGCTGGCCCGCGCCCACAAACTGGCCACCGCCTGCGGCGCGGAAGGACTGGCCGCCCGCGCCCAGCAGGCACGCGCGTCGATCCGGTCCACCGAGTGAGGTAATGTTTTCCCTGCAACCGCCACCCGGCCAAACCGGGCAAGCGGCAGCGGGACGTGGCGCAGCTTGGTAGCGCACTTGACTGGGGGTCAAGGGGTCGCAGGTTCAAATCCTGTCGTCCCGACGGTGAAGTACAGGGTCAGAGGGGTCCTTCGGGGCCCCTCTTGATCGTTTCCAGGGGCGCCGTCTCACAATTTCTCACAAACGTTGTTGATCAAGGTCAGCCGAGCAGTTCGGCCAGCTTCTCCGAACCCGCCCTGAGCGACTGCGGGTCGGGATGCACGTAGGTCCGCTTCGTGAACCCGAGGTCCGAGTGACCGGCCCACGCGGAGACCACTGTGTCCGGCACCCCGTTGTTCGCCATCCACGACAGGCAGGCGTGCCGCGCGTCGTACAGCCGCACCTTCCGTACGCCCGTGGTGGCCATCAGCTTGTGTGCCTCGCGCCGGAGCTTGTCCGTCTTCCACGGTCGCCCGAGGTCGTCCACGAGCACATAGCCGCTGTCCTCGTACGCTTCCCCGGCGGCCAGCTTCTCCGCCGCCTGAGCGGCGCGGAACGCCTTCAGCGCCCGCAGGACCGGCTTCGGTAGCGGCAGTGTGCGCTTCCCGGCTTCGGTCTTCGCCCCCTTCTCCACGACCTTGTTCCGCTGCCCCCTCTCCTGGGTGCGGTCGTAGACGATCGTCCGCGTGTTGGTGCCGACGGCGATCGTCCCGGCCGTCAGGTCCACGTCCGGGCTCCAGCGGGCGCCGCACACTTCCGCCGGACGCTCCGCGATCAGGGCGAGCAGCATGGGGGCGTAGGACCGGTGTCCCTGAATGCCCTCCAGGAACCGCTTCACCTCTTCCTCGTTCCACGGCTTGTGCGTGGCCGCGTTCTTCTGAGCCTTCTCCTTGGCCTGCTTCGAGATCGTCACGTGCTCCGCCACGTTGCGAACCACCAGGCCGCGCCGCACCGCGAGGTTCAGGGCGGAGCGCAGACGCCCCAGGGTGAGGCGCACCGACCGTATGCCGAGACCCGTTCCAGGCTTGCCGCCGCGCTGCCGCCCCTCGGACACCATCCAGTCGATGAACGCTTCCACGTCCTCTTCGCTCAACTCCTGGACGGGCTTGTGCCCGAGGTACTTCCGCACGGGCCGTAGGGCGTTGTCGTAGTTGCTGGCCGTGGCCTCTTCCACGTCGCGCGTGGCCGACTTCAGCCACAGGTCCAGCAGGGCGCTGACGGTCATCTTCGCGGGGGCCACGTACGTGCCCGCGCTGCGCTGGTGGCGGATGCGGGCCAGTTCGTCCTTCACCGCCGTCTTGGTGTCCTTCGTGATGGTGAGCTGCTTCCGCTTCATCTTCGGCCCGCCGGTAGCCGGGTCGGTGATCACTTCGCCGGTGGCCTTGTCCGTCTGCGGCTCGTAACCGATGTCGATCACGGCGCGATACCTGATCTGGCCCCTTCGGTTGGGCGGCAGCTTCTTGATCGGGTCGGGCACGTCAGTCCTCCAGGTTTTCGGTGTGGCCGCAGTCGTTGCAGGTGCGCGGACCGGGGCCTGTGATCTTGCGAGCGTCGTAGCTGTGGCCGTAGACGGCGCACGGATCGGCTTCGGGGGTGCCCGAGGAGAGCAGGGTCGTGGGATGGACGCCGAAGACGGCCGCGAGGGCTTCCAGGTCGTCCACGGTGATCCGCCGCCCGCCGCTGGCAGCGTGGTAGCTGGCCGGCCGTCGGGGTCTCAGCTCTCCGACCTGCTGTCTCTTCCGGCCGACGACCCGTTCCGCAGCTCGAACGACTGGGTGGCGGCCGTGGCTGGGCACTACGCGGGCGATGCCTGGAAGTTCTCGCCGCCGCGAGGCTTCACCTGGTACTCGGACATGGTGCGCGCCGCCAACGCCACGTCCGCCGAGCCGCACCCGGAAGACCGGCTGGCGAAGACCCTCCGGTCCGTGTGGGAGGCGGAGGCGGCCAAGCACCCGGAGGACGAGGCGGAAGCCGTGGAAGCCCTCGTGCAGAAGCGGCTGCTGGCCCTGCGTGCCGAGCAGGAAGCCCGGTACCGGTTCGCGCAGGAGCGGGAGCAGGCCACGGCCGTGGAGTCCGTGGCGGATGCCCTGGACGCCGTGCTGGCCGGTGAATGGGAGGTCCGGCCGACTGTCGGGGAGTTCGCGGACGCCGACCGGGGCCTGTTCTACGAGGGCTCCGTGAACGGCGTCTACGGCGACGGCTCCGCCGGTAAGTCCGTGCTGATGGTGAGCATCCAGGCGCGAACCCTGAACGCCGGGGGCCTGGTCATCCACTGGGAGTTCGACCAGAACGCGCAGCGGACGCTGGTCCAGCGCCTTCTGTGGGCAGGGGCCAAGCCGGACGCCATCCAGGACCGCTTCGTGGTGCTGCGCACCCGGCAGCAGGGCGAGCAGTTGGCGCCCGACCTGGTGTCGTCGGCGGCCCTGGTGACGTTGGACGCACTCACGCCGTCCATCGGCGCTCTCGGGCAGAAGGTGAACGACTCGGAGGGCGTGGACGCCGCGTTCGCCGCGTACTTCGCGCCGTTCACCGTGCACGGGGCGTGCGGGGTCTACATCGACCACGTAGGCCACGAGAACACCGAGCGGCAGGCCGGATCGAAGCGGAAGTTCCTCGCCACGCAGGGCGCGCTGTACGAGATCAAGTGCCGTACGAAGCTGTCCGTGGAGGAGACCGGCGTCTCCGAACTGTGGCTTCGGAAGGACAACCCGGCCGGTGCCGGGGCGGTCGGCACGGTGGCCGCCTACGTGACGTACGTGCCGCAGGGCGGCGGGAAGCCGGGCCCGGTGGCGACGGCCATTACGCGGGAGCCGAAGGACCCGGCGCTGAAGCTGAAGACGGCGACAGGTGCCACGGAGCGGCTGATCCTGGAGCACATGCAGTCCAACCCCGGGCCGTTCAGCCGGGGCGCGCTCGCCACGGCGCTGCGCAAGAAGCTCGCCACGGTGCGGTTGGCGGTACGGAACCTGCTGGAGTCCGGTGCGATCGCGGAGCTGGAGGGCACGGGGCGGAACCAGCCGAACCTGGTCCTCGCAGAAGGGCAGCAGGCGCTTCCGGAGGGGGCGTGACAGGGCGGTTCACTCCGTCCCGGTGACCAGGATCAGGGACGGGGTACGGGACGGGGTGAAACCGGCGAAGTGTGCAGGTCAGGGCGTTTCGGTGTTCACCCCGTCCCACCCCGTCCCGGACGGAATGGCACCTCCACCCCGTCCCCCCCCGTCCGGGGGGTACGTAGTGCCCCCCGGACGGGGGGGGTAGCCCGACCCCGGGGAACGGGGTCGAACCAGAGACTCGAAGGAGCAAGGACATGAGCGAGGCGAACAACCCCATGCGCGCGCCGTCAGGGCGCGGACCCCGTGCGCGCGTCCAAGTCGGCCACCGGCGGCGGGAACGGCCCGGAGACGCCCGAGGACGGCCGCTGTACGGCCCGTACGCGGTCCGGCGGCCGGTGCCGTGGCATGGCGGTCACCGGGGCGACCGTGTGCCGGATGCACGGTGGCGCAGCACCACAGGTGCGGGCTGCCGCGCAGCGCCGGGAGGCCACGGCCGAGTTCCTGCGCACCTACGGGGACGTGGACGGCCCGCAAGAAGACCCGGCGGTCGTCGTCTCCCGGCTCATCCGGCAGGCGGCGGCCCACGTGGCGTGGCTGCTGGAGCGGGTGCATGAGACCGAGGCGGACGCCCTGGTGTGGGGCATGACCTCCGAAGTGGAGCGCCAAGGCGGGGAGTTCCCCGGCGTGGACACCACGTACAGCGCAGCCATGAATGGCTGGGTGCGGCTGTACGGGGAGGAACGGGACCGGCTGCTGAAGATGTGCGACCTCGCGGCCCGCATGGGCGTGGAAGAGCGCCTGGTGACGCTGGCCGAGGTCCAGACGAAGATCATGTTCGAGGCAATGAACCGGGCGCTGGACGCCCTGGAGCTGACGGCAGCGCAGCGCGCCCGCGTCCCGGAGGTGATGGCCGGTCTCCTGCGGGGCATGGCCGCCGAGGGGCGGCCGGAACTCCCCGCCGCCTGAACACCAGGAAGCCGCAGCCCGTGAGCGCTGCGGCTTCCGCGTGTAAACGGTCAGCCCAGCCTGCTACCACCGATCCACCGTCCCACGCTGCGGGCCCTGGTTACGATCCCCCGATGGAATGGTGGAAAACGATCGCGCCCCTGGTCGGCGTAATCCTGGGCAGTGTTGGCACCTTGCTGGCTCAGAAGCTCTCGGACGGCCGCGCACTCAGACGTGACAAGTTCCTAGCCGAGCAAGAGGCTAAAGCCCGGTACCGCTCAGAGTGGGTGATGCTCCAACGTGAGACCTACATAGACCTTCAACGAGCGCTGGAGGTCTACGCCAACATTCGGCGTCTGCCAAGGGGTACCCGGCTGAGTGACGAGGCTCGCCAAGAAGGAATGACGTCCACGATTCAGATGCACGCTTTGCTCGCTCGGTTGGATGATCGGCAGTTGGCGTCTGATGCCCGGGACTGGCTGGACCGTACCTACGAGAACGAAGACGCCATGGCCGCTGCTCTGCGCTCAGTCCAGGAAAGGTTGGGCGACCGCTTGCGGGCGCTTTATGCGAACGTCCCGGGGTAACCGGACCAAGCGATCGCGGCACATACGATCGGGACCTACGCAAGCAGCAAGTGCCCGTAGTCGGTGAGCACTTTCCGGGCCTCGGGCACGTCCTCGTAATCCTTCAGCCGGTGGAGGACCGTCCGGGCCCGTTCCGCCGTGCGCTCCGAGGAAAGATCGCCGGACGTGTCGATGACGCGGCGGGCCTCTTCAGCAGCCTGCTCGGGCTCGTTCGCGTCCGCCAGCGCCACGGCCAACCATGAGCGGTACAGCGCGACCTCCCGGGCGTGGGTGGCGTCGTAGCGTCCCAGCACGTCCTGGAGTAGCGGCACCGCGCGCAGCGGGCGACGCAGCTCGGTGAACACCCGGGCGTCCATGACCTCCAGCTCCTCGCGGTTCACCCAATAGGCCCACGTCGGCGCGGGAGGGCCGTCCGTGGCATCCAGCGCGGCGTGGGCCTCCCCGAGCGCCCGCAGGGCCGGTTGCGCCTCCCCGGCACGCGTGTGCGCCCAAGCCACGCGGTCCAGGAACAGGGCGCGGGTTGTGGCCGGAGCGTCCGGCCCGGCCTCGGAGACCGCTGCCTTCGCCAGTTCCAGACCCTCCCGTTCCCGGCCGGTGTTCGTCAGGTGGTACGCGAGGCTGCCCGCGAGCTGGGCCACCAGCGGCGCGTCCCCGGCCTGGCGGGCGGCCGAGAGTCCGAGCCGGTAGGCGTGCTCCGCGTCCTCACCCCGACCGGCGTCCGAGGCGATCCATCCGGCGATCTGGCCCAACTCCCCAATCTGCACGAGCAGGCCGCGCCCCGTTTCCTCGGAGTGCTCGGACTCGCGGTACAGACGGACGGCGGCGCGCAGCTCACGGAAGGCGGGGGCGATCAGGTCACCGCCGGACAGCACATCGTCCGCGAGCCGCAGGCCGTGGACGCGAGCCGCCAGGCTGTCCACGGTGGTGGTGCCGATCCGACGGCCACAAGGGGTCGCCAGGGGTTTCAGCGAGTCCCCGTCGGGCAGCAGGTCCGCGAGGGTGGCCGCGACCCCGGGAAGGGTGGCCTGAGCATCCCCCCGCGCGTACGCGGCGGCCTGCTCCAGCTCACGCAGCGGCACGCCTAGCACCTGAGCGAAGGTGGGGAGCCACACGTCCGGGATGCGCTCCCCACGCTCCCACCGGGAGACCTCGTTCCGCGTGATCGACTGGGCGCCCGACACGGCGCACAGCACGGCGGCGAACTGCCGCTGCGAGCGGCCGGAGTGCCGCCGCAGACCGGCGAGGTAGGCGCCGAACTCGCGGCGTCGCTCGGTGGTGTCGCTCATGGTGGCCCCCTTCCGTATCTAGTGTGGCCCCTCCCTGGCCCCCTTGTTGGCTCCTCCGCATGATCACGCACCCCGGTTACCTGAACGCGAAGCGCCCCGGCGACCGCGCGAACGGCCCCGGGGCTGGCCGATCTGAAGGAAGCAGACCGACATGCCGCAACCTACAACCCGGGCCCGCCAGACCGGGCACCCCGGGTACAGCGAGACCCTGCCGAGGCAGCCCGAGAGCGCCGCCACCGCGCGGCGCCTGCTTCGTACCGCCTGTGCCGTCTGGGGGCTGGACGCATTGGCCGAGGACGGGGCGCTGATCGTCTCCGAGCTGGTGGCCAACGCCGTGCAGCACGCCCGGCGGGAATCCATCCGGGTCGTCATCGACCGTCCCGGCGCTGCGCGGGTACGTGTCGGCGTCGCGGATCTCTCCCGGGCGCGGCCGGTGCAGCGCGAAGCCGACGACAGTGAAGAAGGCGGGCGTGGTCTGCGCCTCGTGGCGGCGCTGGCCGCCGACTGGGGCACGGATGAGCGGCGCTGGGGCAAGATCGTGTGGGCGGACCTGGAGGGGCGCGGGTGACCACGGGAGAGACACCCGGCCGCAGCGCGGCGCGCGCCCATCTGTCGCAGTTGATCGAGCTGTTCGGCACGGACGGATGCCTGCGGATCAGTACGGTCCCGGCTGAACCCGAGCCGCCCACCGTCGGCGCAGAGGCCGAGGGCGACGAGCAGAACTGACCGCCCCATGGCGCGGCGAAGCCCCGGCCGGTGAACTCCACCGAACCGGGGCTTCGTCTTCTCACACAGATCTCACGGACTCCGTGGAACGAGCCGGAAAAGCTGGCCCTGACCTGGACGTTTGCGCACTCCCCGGAACTCACAGACCCCTGTGGACGGTGTTTCGTTCACTGGGGGTCAAGGGGTCGCAGGTTCAAATCCTGTCGTCCCGACTCATAGGAGTCGCAGGTCAAAGGCCGGTTTCGGAATCTTCCGAGACCGGCCTTTGAGTGCTATTGCGCCGGTGACGGGCTCCTGGTGTCGCTCTCGCCGCTGGGTGCCGTCGTGGTCTCCGGTGCTGCTTCCGCAAGGGGCAGGAGGTACTGCTCGGCCAGTTTCGCCAGGTGGAGTGGCAGTGGCCGGGACAACGGGTGGTACTCGTCGTGGAAGCGCAACTGGTGCACGGCAGCGGCAAGCAGCGCGGGCCGGTCCGGGAGCTGGTCGGTGCGCCGGGCCTGGGCCGGCACCCGGTCGGAGAGGCAGCCGAGCACAGTGAGTTCGAGTGCCTGGGGGTTCCAGGCAGTGGCGGCGGGGCCATGCGGCCAAGCCATGCTCGGGACGAGTTTCCGCAGGTCGGTGCGAGGGGATCCACCCGTCGGCGGCTTGCCTACAGTGCTGGTGAAGACCCGGTTGTCCGGCTCGGCCCCTTGTGGTGCCCACAGCCCGATGGACACCCCCGGGGTGTCGTCCGGCTGCGCTCCGGGGGCGTACCACTCGGCGGTTTCCTCGCGGCTGTTCGCGTCCCGGAGCAGCACGACGCGCAGGTCGGCCCCGAACAGTGAAATCCGGGCGGGTCGTTCTCCATGGAAGACCAGACTGTCTCTGACCAACTGCCCGTTCCGAAGACCGGGCCAGACCTTACGCAGGTTGCCGCTGTTGGCGAGCAGGAGGGTGGGTCGGTCCCGGACCTGGTACAGCAGTGACCTGATCTGCCGTTCGGCCTCGTGGGTATCCTCCGACGCCGCCGCTGAGGGGTCCGCCTCCTCCTGTGGCACCGGCGTGCCTCCGGAGGCTGCGATGGTGAGCAGCAGACGGGCGTAAGGCACCCAGCTCTTCTCGGCCTCATCCCAGCCCCGTACCGGGTGTACCGGGTCACGGGGGCGGATTCGGAGTGCCACGAGGCGCTGGCCGGGCTGACGGGTGGGGCCGCCGGCATGGTGACGTACGTGCCAGATCGCCAGGTACTGCATGTCGTCGGTCAAAGAGGCGTCCAGGTTCTGCTCCGGAGGGACCATCGCACCGAGTTGGCGCATCCCGTCCGCGATCGCGGAGGCAGCCCGTTGGGCCAGTGGGCCTTCAGCGTCCTCGGGGACGACGATGAACTGACTCACCCGTCCTGCCTCGGCGCATCCGAGACGTAGTGCCGCCTTGGGGTCGGTATCCGTGCGGGGGAATCGATCGCGGCCGAGGATTTCCACCCATGCCAATCCAGTCGCCTCCCGGCGCTCGCCGAGCTTGGCGGAGACTCGTGCCGCACGGTCCCGAACGGCCGTCGCCACCGACTCGGCTCGCGACCTGCCGGCATCTCCGACCCGGAGTGCGCTGCCCAGAGACTCCAGCGGACGGGTGCGGAGCACTACGTGGAGCCCGTCGTTGTGCCACTTGTACACACCATCGACGGGAGCGGCGGCAGACGGGAGGTCGAGCCACTCACGCAGTGCCGTGACGAGTTCGTCGCGGGTTTCCTCGGTCTGCCAGACCACATCCACGTACAACGGCTGTCCGTCCAGTACGGCGCGGATGGCGCCACGCCGGGCCTCGACGCGCCGCCGGGCACGTTCGGCCAGCTTCTTTGGGTCCTTGGTGTGAGAGCCGGCGATCAGCTTGGGGTTCGACCGGCGGTGAACCCGCTCAAGGGCCGGCACCCGACGGAGGAACGGTCGAACACCTTCCTCGACCCACCGGTCGAGGAGCATCCGCTCCAACGGCATCAGGCCGGCACCGACCCCGTGTTTACCGAAGGCGTTGTCATGCAGGATGCCGGCGGCCACCCCGCCCCGGCCGGCCAGCCAGTCGGCCGCCTCGGTGGTCAGCTCGGCGGGCTTGGGATACATGTGCTGGATGTCCAGCTCCGGCAAGAGGTCGAACAGGCTCTGCTTGCCCCACACCGGGGCACCGAGGGTTCGATCGAGAGCGACCGAGTTGACCACGAGGCGGTGACGCGGATCGGACGTGTCGCTCCAGGGCAGCGGTGCGTCGAGCAGGACGGTCGCCCCTCGGCCATTCTGGAGCTTCACCGGAGAGCCGGTGGCCCAGCGCCGTACGCCGTACGAAACGTGTACCCGGAAACGCTGCGCGAAGGGGACGGTCTGCACGGTGACCGTAACCAGCGCCGAGTAGTACCAGATGCGCTTGTACTTGGTGTAGGTGCGGGGTGGCCAGCTGACCAGTTCCACGCCTTGGTCTCGGGTGACCTGACGGAAGCGGAGCTCGACGCCGTTCATGAGGAGTGGCCGGGCGGCGAGCCGCTTGCCGACCAGCTCCGGCAGCAGATGGTAGAGCCGTTGATCGGGTTCGGCTGTGCCGCCTGCGGAGGTGTTCGCGGCGGTGAGGTCAATGGACTCATGACGCCAAGCGGGGGCCACTTCGTCGATCAGGGCGAGGGCCTGGTCGAGCTCGGCCTCATGGCCGGCGGCCCGGGCCGGGTCCTTGTCCGCGCTGGGAGGCAGGCTCGAAACCCAGGTAGCAAGGAGTGGTGCCACCAACTCGGCCGGCTGGTCCTCGGTGGCGTAGAACCATGGCACCGCGGAGCTGGATCCGGCTTGCCGGCCGGTTGCCACCACACCGGGCGCGGTGGCTCTCAGCAGAGCATTGAGTCTGCGGATCGGCAGACCCGGGAGGTTGTTTCCGCGGCGCCACCGGCGGTGATAGAGGCTGAGGAATTTGGCGCGCCACTCCTCGGGGAAATGCATCACCCGAAACTGCTCGGACCACGGCCCGTGCTCGGGATCGGGCTCGTAGGCGGTGTGGTGGATCAACGGGTACATGCGGAACCTCGTTCCTCGGTGCATTCGGTCAAACAGCGTTCGAGCGCGGTCCACAGTGGCCGATACAGGGCTTGGACGATGTGTCGCTCGGCCTTCGGCCTGCCGCCCTCCGGATGGAAGTACGGGGCAAGCACGGCGCGGATGCTGTACAGCAGGCTTGTCTTCGG
The DNA here is from genome assembly GCF_045161735.1 of Streptomyces sp. NBC_00726. Lineage (NCBI taxonomy): Bacteria > Bacillati > Actinomycetota > Actinomycetes > Kitasatosporales > Streptomycetaceae > Streptomyces > Streptomyces sp. NBC_00726. The sequence goes on from NZ_CP108983.1 coordinate 6,185,811, forward strand.
AGTGTCCGTGGGGCCGGCCGGATCGGCCGCGGCGAGGCAGGGGGCGAATGCCGCATCGACGAAGGCGACCCGGGTGGGAACGGCGCCCCGGACGGATCGGCCGATGACCTGCCAGATCAGTACCAGCATGTCCCAGGTGACCTGGACGCGGTCGTCGTCGCCGAGGTGGCGCCAGGCCATGCTCCTGGCGAGGACGTGATACCACTTCGACCGGGCGGCATCGCGGAACCGACGCGCGCCCAGGCCGAGCGTGGGTGCACCACGCACCAGATCGGTGAACCCGGTGCCGTCCATGAGCCGGACGATCCAGTCGTTGATCGCGTGCACTGCCAGCCCGAGGTCGTCGGGGCGGGGGTTGGGCCGGGCCAGGAAATACACCGAGCCGATCGCAGCCTCTTTGCTGTCGATGGCGAGGATGTTGTGCCCGCGCTCCACCGCCAGCAGAGGCGCCACCAGGATCTCGGCCTCAGTGGCCGCAAGCGTCTCGACATCACCGCGACGCAGCACTGGGGCATGGTGCGCGTCGTCCAGGGGATGGGCCGCGGCATGCGGGTCGTCGTCGGACACCAGCCGCCATACCCTGCCGTGCCAGCGATCGTTGAGCGTGTGCAGGGTGTCCGCCACCAGGGCGGCCTCTTCGTAACTGCCCACCAGGAGGAGAATGTGCCGCCGAGGTTCCGGCAGCCGGTGCAGTTCACGCAGTAGTCGGCCTTGGCCGTGATCGTTGCGTCCCAGTGCGGTGGTCATTCGGCGCAACACGTCCTCGCGCTGGTCGAGGGGCATTCCGGACAGCCGCAGGGCCTCGCTCGGACTGTCGCAGGTGCATCGTGTCGGGCAGTCACAGGCTTCCCGGACGAACTCGAAACGGAACTCGCTCTGATCGGCGATGCGGTCCATTTCCACTGGATCGGGCTCGATCAGCGTGCCAATCCGGACCGGCACGTGGTAGCGGCTGGATTTGTCGGCCCAGCTGCTTCCTGACATCAGCAGTACGTTGGTTCCCGGTCGGCCGTCCACCTTCGGCAGGTTGGGCATCGCGCGCAGGAGTTCCCGTCCCAGCCCGCTGCAACGGAAGAAACGGAGCTCGCCGGTGCGGACGCCGCCCTCGTCCCGTCCCTGCAAGAGAAACTGAAACCCGATCACATTGCCCATGGGGGACTCGGGGACCATCGGTGCGTAGTCGAGGGGGCGACGGTACATCTCGTTGAAGCCGAGACTGAGTGAGTCGGCGACCCGCGGCCACATGGTGTTGATCAGCGCGAGCTTGGGCTCCAGAGCGCTGAGCAGGAGTGTGAACTCGAACCGGTCCAGCAGGTCCTCCTGCCAGCCGTCCGAGCCTGTGTGCGAGGCGAGGTCGAAGAGATCGCCCACCACGTCCCGCAGCCGGCCACGAGTGTGCTCGCGATAGTTGGTGTGGAGCAGCTCTCCGAGCAACCCGATCAGTGGCAAGACGCGGTCCTTGGGCGGCCGGCGGTCGCCGAACGGGTTGTCACGGAAGTCGTCCAGAAGCTCCATCAGGCGCTTCCGAGGCTCCTTGTATGGATCAACGGTCGGACCGGTCTGGACTTCATGGTCTTTCGGCAGAGGAAACCGCTCCTCCAGCAGCCGCAGTTGGAGCGTGCCGGCGCTGAAATATCCGGTCCGTACCCATTTCCTGAGGTCGAAGTCGCGAACCAGCATGGCCACCAGCCGGTCCGCCGCGGCCTGTGTGGTGTTCACCGCCGCCGACCAGTTCTCCACGTCCCGGTCCGAGAGTTGCACTCGCCCGGCGCTGGCCAGCTCCCGGATACGATGCTGATTGACCTCGTCGAGGAACGAGCGAGTGTCGGGTCCACCACCGAGCAGTGGGACGGCGGGGGCAAACATGCGGTCGAGCTGCATCTGCACCCGGTCCGCCTCGTCGACGATTACCAGGTCGCTTCGGCGGCAGGCGAGTTCGAGGTAGCGGATACGCTCCGCGTTCTGCGGGTGGGGAACACGGGAGTCGACCAGGCTGGGCGGTGTGGAGACCCAGACGGCCGCATCGACCAGGGACCGGGGCCCATGATGGCGCGGGCAGTGCGACCAGAACGGACATGCTCTCCGGTACGAGGCCCAGGGATCGTCCGGGTCCGTATCGCGGATCTTGGGTGGCTGGAGCTTGGTGCATGGTGCTTCACCGAAACCCAGGAGGTCGTCGGCGGGGTGGCCGTCGGCATGGCGCAGCGCGTTCAAAGCACAGGAGGTGCTCAGATACCGGAAGCCGGGATCCTGATGGGCGAGAAGATTGAGCTCACCCCGTCCCGCCGTCCTGCGGTGGAGCCGCTCGGCGTGCTGCTGGCGGCCCGTCGCGCCGAGCACGGGTGCGGCGCAACCCGGAACGTGAGTGTTGTAGAGCTCGACCAGCCGGAGCTGCTCCGCCACGTCACCGACAACCACTGTCACCGTCAGGCCCTGCCGGGCGAGGTGTACGGTCAGGACGTCGCGAAGCGTGCTCTTCCCGGCGCCCACGATGCCGAGCAGATGCTCGATGCCGGATACGGAGAAGGCGCGGGCCGGACGGAAGCCTCTGCGGCGGCACGTCGACAGCCGGATCGCCTTGAGCCGGGTGACCCAGCCGCCGGGTTTTCGGGCGTCCATGGCGGCTGCGGTGACCAACAGCTTTTTCCACTTGAAGGTCAACGGTCTGCCCGCGTGGGCCGGCAGCCGTCCTAGGTCGTGTCCTGGGGGAGCGGAGGCTTCGCGTTCCGGGAGGAGCACGGTGCTCAGGTGCCGTCCGATGGGGAACGCGTACCGTCCCGGCCCGGCAAAGGTGGCCGGCTCGCCGGTGAACGGCGGTGCCTGGCTCAACAGATGTTCGTACGACGCCCAACGGTCCTCCGCGACCGACAGCGATGGCCGGCGGCTGGCGGGGGCGTCCAGGTCCGGAACCTCGAAGGCGCGCAACTGCCGGTCCTGCTGTTTGTACTCCTTCAACGCCTCGGACCAGGCGAGCCTGCGCCCCCAGGCCCACAGGGCATAGCGAGCGGTCCGGCGGAGGTACTCCTGTTCCTCCGTGATCTCGTTGCGTTCGTGGGCGAACGGGTAGCCACTGAACAGGGTCCACGCGTCTGCGGCAGGTGCCCCGGGGGTGAGCTGTTCCTGGAGGAAAAGGCCGAGTTCGATCTCACATAGATCGACCAGTTTGCGACGCGGCAGTTTCGTCCCGGTGGAATGCAGCTCTTTCAGTACCTGATGCAGGGCTTTTGCAGTGCTACGCATGGGTTCTCCCGAGCGTGTCGTTCCGATACGAAGCCGTGTACTCGCTGACTGTTCTGAGCCGCACCCGGGCATCCGCGGGGAGGTGGCGGCCGAAGGCGTTGCGGTAGCCCGGTAGCCCGTCGATGGCGTCGGGCATCACCACGTCGAGGGGGGAGCCTTCGAGTGCGGCCAACTCGGCGGCCCTGAGTGCGGCCAGCGCCGGCTGTTCGCGGTCGAGCACCCGCAGTGCATCGCTCGTTCCGTCCCCCCGCACAAGCCGAAGGCCCCCCGTTCCTGTCGGAACCAATGGGGTTCCACCGGGCAGCTTCCCGCGCAGAAGGAGTTCGGTGCGGCCGGGGAGGGCGAGGAACAGCCGGACTGCGTGAGGAAGGGCGATTGGATGCTTCGGATCCTCGACCCTTTCGAGCCCGCGCTGAATGGTGCACCCACCCTCGCACCACGCCCCGTCGCCGGACGTGGGCTTGGCGAACAGCAGACACTCCGTGCACGTGAAGAGCGTGCGACCCGCTGTGAAGCGCTCGGGTGCCGGCTTGTACAAGTCCCGGACCACTCGCCAGGTACGGATGGTGGTTGGCCGCATGAGGCTGGAGGTGTCAGGGTTCGGGATGACGGGATGTGTGATCAGGAAGTCGCGGCATGAGGCGAACCGTTCGGGAGCGCCGCAGGCATCGGCGAGATCGGCCATTACGTCCGACGCAGATTGTTCCCAGGTGCCGAGCCGGCCGTACGAGGCGAGTTCGGCGCAGGTGCGGGTCGGCTCGGCCGAACTCTGACCGATCAGGCGTGCGTCGTCGGTCAGTAACCCGGGTGGGAGTGCCAGCGGCCAGGTGGTGAGGAGGTCCGTGCAGTGCGACATCAGGCCGGGAATACTCAGAGGCGGTGGCCGGTCCTGCTGAAGGTATGTCAGTACGAGGCGGTCGAAGGCGAGTTGAGTGCTTGCCGCATACGGGAGCCGGAGTGCCGCGGGACGGCTCATGCCGCTCAGGTCCAGCACTCCACGCGCTACAGCCGCCAGCAGCTCGAAGCCCGGGTTCATCGCGCCGCCTCCGGGGAGGGATTCCGCGGCGGGCGGGACGAGCACCAGCGTGCCATTTCGCAGTTGTTGCATTCCGCGCTGGGGACCGCCTCGAACAACTGCTCCCGGTGCCAGCCGGCGACCTGGTCGCGCAGCACCGCCTCGGCTGCCGCAGCGGTCTCCGGCGCGAAGGGGTCCAGGTACCGGAGTTCCACACCATCGGGACGCAGCAACTCGAGCTCCACCCGATCGGCGGCCAGCATGCCCATGGCTATGATCCGTACCGCGAGCGCCAGCTGGGGATAGGCCGTGAGCACATCACGCGGCATTCTCCTGCTTCGAGTGGTCTTGGTCTCACGCCACACCCAGGAGCCGCGCTCCCGGTACAGCAGATCGGGCTCCGTCAGTACCAGGAGATCGGCCGCCGGGTCATCGAACACGAGGAGGGGTTCCGGTGTTCTGCCGGACTCCGAATCGGCGATGCCGAGAGGGCACACCTCGGCGTGATGGCGCAGGAGACGGGCACCGAGAAGGCGTTCGGACGGCGGCAGCCGGTAGCCATCGGGGACCCAGTCGGCTGGTACGTCGGGGGCGCAGGGTGTCCTTTCCCCCTGAGCATGCCGGGCGGAGAGGAAGGCATGGACGGCGCGCCCGCGCTCGGCCGCGGCGCCGCGCTCGATGGAAGTGTCCACGGGAAGCCGCAGGCCACGGAGGTAGCCGCGCGCCGGGCACGAGCTGTGCCCGCGGCCTGTGGTCGGGGACCAGCTCCGGCGTGGCCGGGTGCGATCGGCGATCCCCAGCAACCCCGGGGCCCTCGGCAGTGCCGGGCACACAGGCGCCGCCCGGCAGGATGCGCAGGCCGACCCGGGCCGGTACTCCGGCCGGTCCAGGAGTGCTCGGATCGCGGGTGCGCCCTTCTCCCGGTACAGGGCCAGCGCTTCGCCCCGCGTACCGTTGAACAGCTCCTGAACCCGACCGTCCGTGAGCGCGAACTGCACCACCCGGACATGCTCGACCCGGTCGTCCGTGTCGCCCTCCGCCGCGACCAGTGCTGCTACCGCCCGTTCGGCATCCGTGCGCCCACGCAGGCGATTCACAGGAAGCCGCAGTTCCCGCAGCCGACCGTCCACCGATTCGAAGCATCGCGCCCAGGCGCTGATCCGGTACTCCGGGCTCACGACCTCATCACTTCGCGAGGCGCGGTGCCGGTAGCGCCAGTGCAGCGGAGCCGGTTGGAGTTCCGTGCTGTCGGCGAAAGCCATCTCGTACATCTGGAGGGCATGCCGGGTCCATCTGCTCACCCCCTCGTGTGCGGGTTTGCTGGACCGGCGTGGCTCCGCTCCGTCGGCCGGCAGCTCCAGCCGGTCCAGCGCGGCCATGAACGGTCCGTTCGTAAACGTCTCCAATGCCTCCGGCTTCCACGCGGCCCGCTGGGCCGGACGCATCCCCTGGGCTTTGAACGCATCCGATGCCGGGCACCGGTAGCGCTCCGGCCCGAACATTCCCAGCCGGATGTCGACCACGGAGGAACTCCCGATCATCCCTTCGGGGGGCTGACTTCCTGCCATACTGTGCCTCACCTGGTTTTCATTGTTCTGCGAACCGGACTACCCGGCAGATTCGTCTTGGAGCTTGCGCCTTGCGTCCTGGCACCCTTCTGAATAACCGATTTCGCATCCTGCGGGAACTCGGCCAAGGCGGGGAGGGTGAACTCTTTGTCGCTCGTGATGAATACGACTGCCGGGACGTTGCTGTCAAGGCGCAGTTTCGGCGCTTCGGTCAATCCCTGACCGAGTACGCCGAGGATGCCGGGCCTATCGATGAGGAACTGGAGCGCCTTCGGTACATGGACGCGGTCCCCGGAATTCCGCGCGTGCTCGATGAAGGCTGGCACAGCGGCTGGGGCAAGCGGCGATACATCGTGATGGAGCTGATCGACGGCTTCACCCTTCGGTACTGGATGGGGCGGCACCAACCAGTTCCGGCCACCCACGCCGCGTGCGTGGTGGCGCAACTCTGCGAGATCCTGACGCTGGTGCACGAACGCTACGTTCACCGGGACGTGACACCGAACAACGTGATGATCCAGCCTGACGGGCGCATTCGGCTTCTTGATGTGGGTAACTCCACGGATTTCTCGACGCCGAACTATGACCCCCGCGGGACACCGAACTACGCCGCACCCGAACAATATGTCCAGGGCTCCGAGTCCACTGCGAAGTCCGATGTTTTCGCCCTCGGCGTCTTGCTCTTCGAGATGATTACCTCGCAGCTGCCCTACAGCCACGTCGACGGCCCACCCAGCGAGGCGGAGCCCGCCTTCCCGAACGGACTTGAAGTACCCATGCCCGAACGGCTGCGGAGCCTGGGTCTCGCCATGGTTGCCGTCGAACCGCGGGAACGTCCCGGTGTTTCGGAGATCCGCGACTACCTCGAGTGCTGTGTGCCGAAGCCTGGATCCGACCGGGGACCGAAAGCCGTGCGCCCCGACCCGTCAGCCTGCTTCCGGCTGCGGGAGCGTGCCCGATGATCCCACGGCCGGACGTCACGAGAGTTGCCGCTGACGCTCCACTGCGGCATCGAGGTCCTTCTCACCGAGCCTCGCCAGAAGCGCACGGGCCTCATCGGTCGTCTGCTGGGCTTCTGCTGCACGGCCCAGTGCGGAGAGCGAGTCGGCCAACCGGACCAGCGCCCTGGCCTCTCGGCTGATGTACGCCATGGAGCGGTAGAGCGTCAGCGCGGTGCGGTAGGCCGCTACCCCGGCCTCGTGCTCGCCGATCGCGGCCTGGACGCGGCCCATCGTGAACAAAGCGTGAGCATGACCGTTGAGGTCCGCTGTGCCTCCCAACAGAGCCAACGACTTGGTGCAGTGGGTGAGGGCTGAGATGTGGTCACCGGCCCGGTGGTGGGCGTTGGCGATTCCGTCGAGCGCGGCCCCCTGCCCGAGTCGGTCGTCCTGGGCCTCGAAGCCGGCAAGCGCGGCACTGAGCTCAATCAGCGCCTCGTCGGTGTTGCCGAGTTCGTGCAGCATGATTCCCAGGCTGTAGCGGGCCAGGGTCGCACCCTTGAGATCACCGTGGTCCTGGCTCACGCGGACCGCGACGCGTAGTTCTGATACGGCCCGCGCATGGTCGCCCAGACCGCGGTGGGTTCCGGCAAGGAGGCGTCGGATCGTGGCCACGTCTCCCGGGCCGGCGCACCGTTCTGCTGCCGCGAGAGCGTTGGAGAGGTGACCGAGGGCGTCCAGATACCGATTGGATCGCCACTGGTAGGTCAGCACGGTGAGTGCCAGAAGCCAGGTGTACCGATCGAGCCGCAGGCTCTCGGCCAGTCGGAGAGCAGCGCTCAGGGTGGCGTACTCGGCATCGAACCAGGCCGTCGCGGCGGCATGGTTCGCGGGTGAAACCACAGCGAAGTCCGCGTTTGCGGTGATCGGCAGCCGACGATCCGGATCAAGCACCTGATCACAGGACCAGGCGTTCTGCAGGAGAAACTCACATACGCGGTATCGGCATTCGTCGCGATCCCCGGGCTTCTGCTGATCGGACAACTCTGCCGCGTAGATGCGGACGAGGTCGTGCATGGAGTAGCGCTCGAAGGCGGCCTCGGCCACCAGGTTCATGGCTGCGAGTTCGTTCAATGACTGTCCGACCGTGAGAGGGTCGTGCCCCAGGGCCTGGACCGCACGCCAACTGATCGTCGGGCCGGGATGCAGGGCAAGTTGCCACAGTAGGGTCGTGGCGGGGGCGGACAGGAGCCGGCAGGAGTTCTCAAGCATGGTGCTGAGGTTCAACTCATCGGTGCCCAGGTCGAGGAGGCGAAGCCCGGGACTTTCCTTGAGGAGCCTGCGGACAACGCGCGGCAGGTCCTGGGGCGGGCGGCGGGTGATCTGAGCGGACACGATACGCAGAGCCATCGGCAAACCCGAGCAGTAGCCGAGCAGGTCCTCGGCAAATGGGCGGGCCAAACCCGCATGCTCATGGCCCAGTGAAAAGTTCAGCAACTCGGCGGCCTCTGAGGGGCCGAGGGGAGTGAGGTTGATGGGTTTCGCCCCCTCTCTGACGATGAGTCCCTCCAGCCGCCGACGGCTGGTGACGATCGCGGCGCTTTGCCCCGGACCGGGCAGCAGCGGCCGGACCTGTGCCTCGTCCCGTGCGTTGTCCAGGACGACCAGTACACGTCGGCCCGCCAGTGCCGAGCGGTAGGCGGATACCAGGCCGTCGCGATTCACGGTGGCCGGGGTTGTCCGCAAGTCGTTCAGGAACCGGACCAGGACAGAGGCGACGTTCTCCGGTTCCAGGGCGGAGAACCCGCGCAGGTCGACGTAGAGGACGCCATCCGGGAAGTCCGGTTCAAGCTGCTGGGCTGCGGCCACCGCGAGGAAAGTCTTCCCGACGCCCGCTGGGCCCGAGACGACGGCGATGGCTCCTGATCCAGGTGCCCTGCTCAGCACCGTGTTGGTGAGGCGTTCGAGCTCCGAGCGCCGTCCGATGATCCGAGCCGGCCGGAGGGGCAATTGGCTCGGGACCAGGGGGCGGGGCGTGACGTCGTGGACGGTTGCGTGACCCGTGCCGGCCCTGGTGGCAAGAAGCAAGTGGGCGGTCGGCCGGTTGAACCTGCGCTCCCATTGAGCGAGCACCGGTTCGATCTCGTGATGGCGGCCCAGCGCGCTGAGCGCCCGGACCTTGAGGCCGAGCAGAGCGTCGCTGTCAGGCCATTCCTCCTGCGCATGGTCGACCCGTTGGAGCGCGTTGTGGAGTTCGGAGCAGTCCAAGTCGGCGCGCACACACTCGACGGTCGCGTCGTGCAGCTCGCGAAGGATCCGGGTCCGCTCCTGGGCGAAGGCTTCGCCCAGGAGAAGGCTCAAAGGGGTGGCACCGTGCCACTCGGCCAGCGAAGCCAAGAGTGCGGAGCGTCGACGCTGTGGGCTTTCCAGGCGGAGCGCAGCGGCGTACTGGCTTCGGAAGCGAAACAGGTCCACGCCGGCGGGGTCGGCCTGAATGTGGGAACAGCCACCGGTGTTTCCGACCTTCAGTTTCAGCGCATTGCGCACCTTCAGGCAGTACTGCCTGATGTACGCGGGCTTCACGTCCATGCCCGGCCAGAGGAATCGAAAAATAGTTCGATGTGGCACTGGTTCGCCGGGAGTCAGCAGGAGGAGGGCCAGTAGTTCGCAGGTCTTCCCTGAGGGGACATCGATCGATCGTCCCTCGTCGTCGAGTGCGGCCAGCCGCCCTAGTAAGCGGAACTCCATGCCGGTCTCCCCTTTCGAGGTGTGATGAGCCTTCTTGGTCTCGCCCTGGACAGGATCGCACGGCCTGTGGAGCGCCCTTTAACGTTTGGTTAACGCCTTGAAGTTGATGCTCCGCCGGAATGTCTGCCACGCTGCTGCGTCATCAGCCCCTGCCTTGCGATGGTTCGCCCAGTCGGCCATCGGGGCACGGGCCCTCCTGGCCGATGACCGGAAAGCCTTCGGTAATTCGGCCAGGAATCGTCGGCATCAACCAATCACTGGAGAGGCGACTATGACTTCGATTTCGCGTAAGCGCCGGCAGCGTAGTGCCCGACCGGCCGGCACCCGCCGGCCCAAGGCCACTGTTCCGCCCCGCCGGAAGCGCCGGCCCCGTCCGAAGCCGGTTTCGGCACCCCAGCAGGGTGCGGGCGCGGCGTACCACGGCTGGCTGAGGCCGGTCCGTCCGACGGCCCAGCGGGCCTACGAGGTTGAGCTGTTCGGCGACCTCGAGTAGAGGTGCACAGGGGCCGGGGCCCCGAGGGCGGAACACGCCGTCGAGGCGGCTGGGAAGTTCCAGCCGAATCGTCGGCGTGTCCGTTCCCCCGCGGACCACCTGGTCATTCCCTGGGCCGTTGCCCGAGGAGTGAGGGCGCCAATGGCCCGTGGAGACATTGGCATCGCGTGCACGGTTTCTTGGTAATCCGCGCAGACGTTCGCGGGCGCACGGAAGAACTCGGCGGCCGGCGGGACAGGCAGGGCTGTGTCCGCGCCGCGCCACGCGCTTGAGCGGCTTCGGAGCCGTCATGAACCCGATCTATTGTGTCCCTCGCGCCGCGTCGGTCCGGGGGAGGAAACGACGCGTGGGGCGCACATGACGAGGGGGGCTCTTGCATGTCGAACGCGAAGTCGGATCGGAAGAACCCGGCACCGGATGCCACGGACGCGGCCCGCGCACAACTGGGCGCGGAGATGCGGAGGATCAAGGAGGGGGCGCAGCTCAGCTTCGGCGGGCTGGCCGGACGTACGCACTACAGCCGCTCCTCGTGGGAGAGGTTTCTCAACGGCAAGCAGCTGCCGACCCCCGTGGCGGTCGAGCAGTTGGCGGCCGTGGCGGGCACCCCGCCGGAACCGCTGCTCGACCTGCTGGCCAGAGCCGGCGCCCCGGTCGCGGTCGGCCGGGACCGGGCCGCGGACGTGCACACCGCCGCCGGTGACCCGGCCGCCGAGGGGCGGATGCCGGGTGAGCGGCCCGGGGGCTCGTGGCGGCGGCGCTGCGCGGTGATCGGGTACATCGCGGCCGGTGCCCTGATGGGCTCGGTGGCGACCGGGCTGCTCTCGCCGTATCTCGCGGGAGCGGACCAGGGCCCGGACGCCGCCAGGACCCGCACCGAGAGCAGGAAGGCGAGCGGACAGGGCGCGGACCTCGTGCCCGGCGCGGGCGACATCAAGGTCAAGTGCACGTCGGACACCTGCTGGCGCAACGACCCCCAGGCCATGGAGTGCCAGTGGGACGCCAAGACCGCCAAGAGCACCTATCTGCGCGGCATGCAGATCGAGCTTCGCTACAGCGCCGCCTGCCAGGCGGTCTGGGGCCGGATCGAGGGCGGCGCCGTCGGCGACAAGGTGATCATCAAGGACGCCCGGGGGATGGAGCTGGACGCCTTCATCCGCTTCGAGCACGACTCGTACACCAAGATGCTCGGGGTCTCCGAGGACGCGCCGCTCGACTCCATGAGCGTGTGTGGGGAGATCCCCTCGGAGAAGCAGATGCAGTGCGCGCCGACGGGAACGGCCAGGATGCCCTGACGGCCGGGGCCGGCACCGTCGGTCCCGGCCCCGCCCCTCCCCGCCCCGGCGAAGGGTGAGTCAGCGCGCCCCGCGCAGCCGCAGCGGGGCGTACACCCCGAGCGCCACGAGGAACGCCACCCCGTACGCCAGGTCCGCCCCGTGCAGCGCCTCGGCCACCGGGCCCACGTACAGGCCGGTGCTCATGAACGGCACCGCCGCCGCGAAGGCCACGGCGAACGCGGCGAGCGAGGGCCACCACGGGCGCGGGCGGGCGTGTTCGGCCGCGAGGTCGACGGGGGCGCCGCGCCGGGACCGGGCGCGGGCCAGCCAGTCCACGGACACGATCGCCACGAAGCCGGGGATCCAGTAGCCGACGAGGAGCAGCACGTTCTGGAAGCGGGCGGTCGTGTCCGCCGCGTGCATCCACAGCACCAGCGGGAACCCCAGGGCGGCGGCGAGCGCCGCGGCCACCGGGCGCGGCACACGTACGCCCATGGTCTGCAACGCCAGCGAACCGCTGTAGTCGTTCATCGCGTTGCTGCACAGCGCGGCCAGCGCCACCGCGAGCAGCCCGAACGCGCCGAGCGCGCCCCCGCCGAGCAGCGAGTCGATGCCGCGCGCGGTCTGGTCCGTGAAGACCGACGCGCCCCACAGCCCGATCGTCTGGACCGCCACGAAGGAGGCGCTGATCCCGCCCAGCGTGCACCAGAACATGCGCGTCCGAGATGTCTCGCGCGGCAGATAGCGGCTGAAGTCGCTCGCGTACGGCGCCCAGGACAGTGCCAGGCTCAGGGCGATGGTGCAGGTCAGGACGAACGCGCCGGCCCGGTCCGCGCCGTGCACGGCCGAGGTGGTCACCGGGTCCACCCCGCGCAGGAGCTTCGCGGCGAGCACGGCGAATGCGGCGGCCAGGGCGAACGTCATCACGGTCTGGAGCCGGTGGATGACCTCGTAACCCAGCACCCCGAGCGCACCCTGTGCGGCCATCATGACCAGGACGCCCAGCCAGAACGGCCAGCCGCACAGCTGCGCCAGCGCGTCCCCGCCGAACAGGCCGATCAGGGCGTCCCAGGCGATGGACGACAGCCACTGCAAGGCGCCCGGCAGTACGACCCCCGGACCGAACGCCAGGCGGGCGAGCGGTAGTTGACCGGACCCGGTGCGGCTGCCCCAGGTGCCCAGATACGCGGTCGGCGCGGCGCCGACGAGGGTGCCGAGTACGACGGCGGCGAGCGCGGTCGCGAAGTCCAGGCCGAGCGCGATGCCGACGGTGCCGGTGAAGACGCCGGTCATGGTCAGGTTGGGCGCGAACCAGACGGTGAACAGCCGGCCCGCCCGGCCGTAGCGGCGGTCCTCGGGGACCGGGGCTATCCCGTTCGCCTCGATGCGCAGATCGCCGGGGGCGGTGGGCATGCGCCCGCCGAAGGCGGCGCGCTCGTCCCGGGCATACGGCAACGACATGAAGACATCCCTCCGCCAGTGCTAACTGGTTCAGGTTCGACGGGTGTGATCTCAGCCCCGTGCGGGGCACCCCGTGTCCGGTGTGGCGGCCAGAATAGCGCCGGCCCGTTCGATGGCGTCGCAGGGGTCAGCTGAAGAGCTTCGTCACGAACGCGTGGAGGTTGTCGACCGTGCGCGCGATCTGCTCCTCCGTGGTCAGGCTCTCCTTGAACCGGGCCCCGGAATCCACCTTCTTCCTGCCGCGCACGTACAGCGAGCAGGCCAGGTCGGTGCACATGTACAGGCCGACCGAATTGCCGTCACGCCCGGCGGGGCCGGTCTTGCGGGCGGTCATCAGGGAGACCCCGCTGCCCGGGTGCGTGGTCAGGCAGAGCGAGCACATGCTGCGGTGCAGGAAGCCGCGCTGCTGCGACGGGAAGCGCAGCGAGATCCCGGCGGTCCTGCCCTCGTGCTCGGTGACGATGTAGCTGCGTCCCGGCGCGGACAGGTCGCGCCAGCCGAGGAAGTCGAGGTCGTCCCACGGCAGTTCCTCGAAATCGCGGGGGAGCGGCAGACGCTTGGCCTCCCCCTTGGAGCAATTCACGAACGATGAGCGGATGTCCTGCTCGGTCAGGGCCTTCATGACCACGAAGCTAACCCTGCCTATGGGTCCTAGGCAAACCATTAATTCACTTAGGGGCCCACCTGGGGCTTCTCGGTCGCGAGGGGGAGCCGGTGCACGGGCGGATGCGGGATGCCGAGGTCCGGGCGCCAGGTCGCGAGGATCTGCGCCGACGGGTCGAAGAGCGGCGACGGGAGCGCGTCGAGCGGGGTCCACTCCCAGACGCTGATCAGATGCGGCTCGGTCACCCGGGCCGCGCCGGTGTCCACCCGCACCAGGGCGGCCATCGTCACACGGTTGATCCCGCCGAGGGCGTCGTGCAGCATCGCGAAGACGGTGACCTCGTCCTCGGGGACCGTCAGCCCGGTCTCCTCGCGCAGCTCCCGCACGGCGGCCGCCGCGACGGACTCCGGCACCGGGTCGACCTTGCCGCCGGGCAGCTCCCAGGTGCCGCTGTGGTGCCGGCCGAGCAGGATCCGGCCCTGCGCGTCCTGCACGATCACCCCGACCCCCAGCGCGGCCTGGGCCTTGGGCGGCCGGGTGTTACGGGACGGGGCGAGGGGGTTATCGGTGGTCATGGTGCTCCTTCGAAGGGGGTGCCGAGCCTACGGGGATGCCGCGTCCGCCCCCGCGTTCACACCGCCAGCCGCAGCGAGGTCTCCGAGACGCCGAGCCGTACGCTCTGCCCCCACGTCAGCTCCAGCGCGTCCGCCTCCATCCCGTCGCCGAACACCACCACCCGGTCCGACTCCACGGTGAGCCGCAGCCCCTGCCCGGGCCCCAGCTCGCCCGCGACGAACGACGTGCCGGTCGACGGCGAGGGCCACGCCTCCCGGACGAACCAGAGCAGCCGGGGGTCGGCGGGCCCGGGCAGCGGCAGGGTGCTGTGGCGCTCCTGCCAGAGCGAGCGCAGCCAGCCGGTCGCCCCGGTGCCGGTGCCGACCAGGACGCCGGAGGACGCCTGCGGCTCGGCGGGGGCGTCCGCCGTGTCGGGGCCCAGCCGGTAGCGGGCCGTCTGGTGGCCGGGCGGGCCCAGGTAGACCTCGTTCAGGGCGAGCAGCCGCTGGGTGTCGTCGGCCACCGCCTCCACCATCGTCAGCGCGTCGGCCCGGCCGCCCGGCGCCACGGCCGCCCGCATCAGCGCCGCCGCGTCGGCCGGCCGGTGGCGCACCAGGACGCCGGGGTTGCGGCCCGGATCGGTGTCGATGCCGATGACCGGCTGGCCGGAGAGGTACTTCGCGGCGTTGGCGACCAGGCCGTCCTGCCCGACGACCACCACCACGTCCTCGGGCGCGAACAGGAACCGGTCCAGGTCGGCCCGCTCCACCCGGCAGTGTCGCCAGGTGAGCGGAACGGCCGCCGCCACATCCGCCAGGGCCTGCCGGGTCCGCTCGTGCCGCCGGGCCACCTCATCGATGGACCGGCCCCGCGCGGCCAGGAGGAACGCGGCCTGGCCGTGCGTGCCGTGGCGGGCCAGCAGCTCCTCGTACTCCGTGGTGCGGTGGACGAGGACCGCCCGCGGGGCGAGGCTCATGCCCCGGCCGCCGGCCGGCCCAGCTTGCTGAGCAGGCCCGTGAGCACGTCGGGCGACAGGGTGAGGCTGTCGATGTGCGGCAGGTTCTCGGCGAGCCGGGTGGCCGCCAGCGCGTGCAGTGTCGCGGCCTCCACCTCGCCGTGTGCCCGCAGCCAGGCCGCCTGGGCCTCGGCGCGCGCCGCGCCCACCTGCCGGGCCGCCTCCGCCTCGGCCCCCGCGAGCCGCACCGTGCGGGCGGCCTCCGCCTCGGCGCGCACCCCGTCGGCGGCGGCGCTCTCCTCGGCCTCGCGGCGGGCGTTGGTGCCGCGCTGCTCGACCAGCTGTTCCTCGCGCCGGGCCAGCTCGATCTGACTGGCCAGCTCGTTCTCGGCGATGGTCCGCTCGCGCTCGACGGCCACGGCGCGCCGTTCGTACGTGGCCCGGTCGGCCTCCTGCTGGATCTGCTCGCGGGCGGGGGTGCGCAGGGCGCGCTCCACCTCGGCCTCGGGGCGGATGGCGACGACGCGGACGGCGACCACGTCGATGCCGGTGGCGGGGAGCCTCGGCTCGTCGGCGAGACCGGCGGCGACCCGTTCGCGGACGGCGGCGACCCCGTCGACCAGGGCGCCGGCCAGCGGGGTGCGGGCCAGCACGTCCAGGGTGTGCTGCTGGGCGGTCTCGGTGAGCAGGGTGGCGATCTGTTCGAGGGGGGCGCCGCGCCAGGCGCCGGTGTCCGGGTCGACGGAGAAGTCGAGGCGGGCGGCCGCCTCGGCCGGGTCGCTGATCCGGTAGGTGACGGTGGCCTGGACCGTGACGTCCTGGAAGTCCGAGGTGCGTGCGTGGAAGGCCATGGCCAGCTCGCGGTCGTTGACCGGCACCTCGGAGAGCGCGGCGCTCAGCGAGCGGTACCAGAAGCTCAGTCCGGCCCCGTCGTGGGCGAGCTCGCCGCGCTTGTGGTGGCGGATGTGCGCGGTGGGCGCCGAGCGGAGATGGCGCCAGCCGAAGCGGCGGGTGATGTCGGCCATGGGAACCCCCTGAAGTCGTTTTCGTCATGGCGACGATAAGCGGAATCCCGCCTTATCGTCAAGAGGACGAATAAAGGAGTCCCGGATACGCGAACGGCCGGTGACTTCTCGGAAGTCACCGGCCGGCCGGGTGCGCGCCGCCCCCGTCCCCACGGTGCGGCGCGAGCGGGCCGCCGTCATCCGCTCGGACGACGGCCCACGTCTGTCAGGACCCGGACGCCGGGGCGCCCAGGCCGAGTGCGGGAAGGATCGCGGCCGCCACGAAGCGGACCAGGTAGCTCTCGTCCGCGTGGGCCCCCGCCAGCATCGGACGGGCCCGCATCACACCGAGCAGCTGCGCGGAGACGAACTCCACCGCCCGGTTGTCCGGCGCCACCTCGCCGCGCTCCACCCCGCGCCGTACCAGCGCGTCGATCGCGGCCAGCTCCGGCAGGATCAGCGACTCGCGCAACGCGCACAGCAGCTCCGGGCTCTGGAGCGCCGCATGGCTCAGCGCCAGCATCAGGGGCGTGTCGCGGCCCGCGCCCTCGCCGATCGCCCGCGCCGCCTCCAGCAGGTCGCCCGCCAGTGAACCGGTGTCGATCTTCCGCAGGGCGCCGCGCCGGGTGCCGTGCAGGGCTGCCACCACCAGCTCGGGCTTCGAGCCCCACTGGCGGTAGAGCGTGGACTTGCCGCACCGGGACCGGGCGGCGACCCCCTCCATCGTCAGCGACTCGTAGCCGTTCTCCCGCAGCATGTCGAGCACGGCGGTGTACAGCTCCTGCGCCCGCTCCGGCGTGATCTTCGAGCGGCGCTGCGCGGGGGTCTGCTCCTGCCCGGTCGGCTGCGGCGACATGTGCCTTCCCTCTCTGCGACTCTGCGACGAGGTCCATCGATACGCCAGTGTACCGATACGCACGTGTACCGATACGCCGCCGTATCGGTACACTGGCGTATCGATAAGGGCGGACGTCCGCCGAAGCGCATCAGCAAAGGGGCACCGGGTGAAGTACACCGGCACCACGCCCGCCGATCGGAAGCCGGACACCTTCGCCCGCCCGCCCCTGGTCCGCGAGCTTCTTCTCGTCGTCGGGCTCTTTCTCGTCTACAAGCTCGGCCGCCAGGCCGCGAACGGCCATGTGGACGAGGCGTTCCGCAACGCGGGCCGTGTCTGGGACGTCGAACGCGCCGTGCACCTGCCCGGCGAGGGCGCGGTCCAGGGCCTGCTGCTGCACGACGAGACACTGATCCACCTGGCGAACACCTACTACGCGACCGTGCACTTCCCGGCCACGCTGCTCTTCCTGGTCTGGCTGTACTGGCGCAGCCCCCGCCACTACGTCTGGGCGCGCCGCGTCCTCGCCGCGCTCACCGGCGCCGCGCTCGCCCTGCACCTGCTCTTCCCGCTCGCCCCGCCGCGCCTGCTCGCCGCCACCCACCTCGTGGACACCGGCCAGGTGTACGGACCTTCGGTGTACGGAGCCCAGCCGGCCACGGACTCCATGGCCAACCAGTTCGCCGCGATGCCCTCGCTGCACTTCGGCTGGGCCGTCATGGTCGGCGTCGGCCTGGTCGTCGCCACCCGGTCCCGGTGGCGCCTGCTGTGGCTGCTGCACCCGGCGATCACCCTGTTCGTCATCGTCGGAACCGCCAATCACTACTGGCTCGACTCGATCGTGGTCGCCGCGCTGCTCGCCGTATCGCTCGCCGCGCTCCGCCTCCCGCGCGCCGAACCGGTCCGCCCGCCGCAGCCGTGGCCGTCCGTCGTACGGCAGCGGGAGCACGGAGCCGTGTACGCCACCTCCGGGGCGCACCGGTGAACGCCACCCTGGCCGCCGTCGCGCTCTCCCTGGTCTCCGCAGCCGCCTACGCCACCGCGGCGGTCGCCCAGGCCCGGCTGGCCGGCCGCACCTCGCCCGGCACCGGCACGCTCCGGCTCCTCGGGCGCGGCGCCTGGTGGTGCGCGGTCGGCCTGAACGCGGGCGGCGCGCTGCTGCACGTGGCCGCCCTGAAGTACGGCCCGCTCACCCTGGTCCAGCCGCTCGGCGCGCTGACCCTGGTCGCGGCCGTCCCGCTCGGCGCCCGGGCGGCCGGCCGCCGGGTCACGGTCACCGAGTGGCGCGGCACGCTGCTCACCCTGCTCGGCCTCGGCGCCCTGCTCCTGACGGCGGGCGGCGCCGCCCCGCACGAGACCCTGACCATGACCGAGGCGCTGGCCGTGGGCGCCGGAACCATGGCGCTGGTCGCCGGCCTCAGCCGCCCGGGCGCCCGCCCCGGGCTGCGGCACGCGGCGGCCTCCGGCATCACGTCCGGCGTCGCGTCGGCGCTCACCCAGACCCTGACCGTCGCGGTGACCGACCACACCGGACCGCTGCTCAGCGCGCGCCTGGTGGTCGTCGCCGTGCTGGTCTCCGCCTTCGCGATGGGCGGGCTGCTGCTCTCCCAGACCGCCTACCGGGGCGGGCTCGGGGCCCCGCTCGCCGTCGTCACCCTCGCCAACCCGGTCGCCGCCGCGGCGATCGGCCTGGCGCTGCTGGGGGAGCGGTTCCAGGGCGGACCGGCCGGTCTGCTCCCGGCGCTGCTCGGCACGGTGGCGGCGGTCCGGGGTGTGATCCTGCTGACCCGCGCCCAGGCACAGACCGCGCCCGCGGTGGCCGGTGCCGCGCCGGCCGCCCCGTCGCGGGTGGTCATCAGCAGCCCCCGCGTCGCCCGCCGCGAGCAGCGCCGCCGGGTCGGCGCGGGACGCCGCTGAATCCGTACGCCGTACGCGGCACGGGGCGCGCTCATGTCGGCTGCGGGTAGTCCTCCAGCGCCCGGGTGATCCACCCGATCCAGAAGTTCTCCAGGTCGATGCCGCCCCGCAGTACCAGATGCCGCAGCCGGTCCCCGGGGGTGTCGCGCTCCGGCGGGAAGTCCCGGACCTCGATCTCCCGGTACTCCGCGAGCTGCCGCCGGTGCAGTTCCAGATGGCGGCGCAGCTCCGCGTCGAGGCCGGGCGCCCCGACGACCGCCGCCGCCCGCATCCGCAGCAGCAGCGGATCGCGGACCTGCTTGGGGTCCTCCCGCCGGGCCACCCAGACGGCCAGCGCCTCGCGGCCCGCCGGCAGCACCTCGTACTCCTTCTTCTGCCCCCGGGCCGGCTGCGCGGGCTCCAGCGCCCTGATCTGCCCGGCCTGTTCCAGCTTGCCCAGCTCGCGATAGATCTGCTGGTGCGTCGCCGACCAGAAGTAACCGATCGACCGGTCGAACCTGCGGGTCAGCTCAAGGCCCGACGAGGGTTTCTCCAGCAGGGCGGTGAGAATCGCGTGCGGCAGTGACATGGGGTGCATCCTAGGGACGGCCGGGGCGACCCGGCCGTCCGGTTCAGAGGGCGGCGGCCAGCTCCGTGCCCTGCCGGATCGCGCGCTTGGCGTCCAGCTCGGCCGCGACGTCGGCGCCCCCGATCAGGTGCGCTTCGCGGCCCGCGGCGAGCAGTTCCTCGTACAGGTCCCGGCGCGGGTCCTGCCCCGCGCACAGCACGATCGTGTCCACCGGCAGTACGTGCCGCTCCTCGCCCACCGTGATGTGCAGGCCCTCGTCGTCGATCCGGTCGTAGCCGACGCCCGCCGTCATCGAGACGCCGCGGTGCCGGAGCTCGGTGCGGTGGATCCAGCCGGTCGTCCTGCCGAGGCCCGCGCCGACCTTGCTCGTCTTGCGCTGGAGCAGATGGACGGTGCGCGCGGTCTTCGGGCGCTCCGGGGCCGTGAGGCCGCCGCGGCCGCGGTACTCGGTGTCGACGCCCCACTGCCGGAAGAAGACCTCCGGGTCCAGGCTCGCCTCCTCGCCGCCGTCCGTCAGGAACTCCGCCACGTCGAAGCCGATCCCGCCCGCCCCGACGAGCGCGACCCGGTCGCCGACCGGCGCGCCGTGGCGCAGCACGTCCAGATAGCTGACGACGCTGGGGTGGTCGACGCCGGGGATCGCGGGCGTGCGCGGCGTGACCCCGGTGGCCAGCACGACCTCGTCGTAGCCGTCGAGATCCCCGGCGCCGACCGGAGTACCGAGCCGCAGGGCGACCTCCTCCTCCGCGAGCCGGGTGCGGAAGTAGCGCAGCGTCTCGTCGAACTCCTCCTTGCCGGGCACCCGGCGGGCCACGTTCAGCTGGCCGCCGATCTCCTCGGCCGCGTCGAAGAGCGTCACCTCATGGCCGCGCTCGGCGGCCGTGACCGCGCAGGCCAGACCGGCGGGACCGGCGCCGACGACGGCGACGCGCTTGCGGGTGCGGGTCGGCGACAGGACGAGTTCCGTCTCGTGGCAGGCGCGCGGGTTGACCAGACAGGAGGTGACCTTGCCGCTGAAGATGTGGTCCAGGCACGCCTGGTTGCAGCCGATACAGGTGTTGATCGCGTCCGCGCGGCCGGCCGCCGCCTTCGCGACGAAGTCCGGGTCGGCGAGGAACGGCCGGGCCATCGACACCATGTCCGCACGGCCCGACGCGAGCACCTGCTCCGCCACCTCGGGGGTGTTGATGCGGTTGCTCGTCACCAGCGGTACGGAGACCGCCCCGCGCACCTTCTCGGTGACCCAGGTGAACGCGGCCCGGGGCACCGAGGTCGCGATGGTGGGGATACGGGCCTCGTGCCAGCCGATGCCCGTGTTGATGATCGTCGCACCGGCCGCCTCGATCTCCCGGGCCAGCCGCACGACCTCGTCCAGCGACGAGCCGCCGGGCACCAGGTCCAGCATCGACAGCCGGTAGATGATGATGAAGTCGTCGCCGACCCGCTCGCGGACCCGGCGCACGATCTCGACGGGGAAGCGGATGCGGTTCTCGTACGAGCCGCCCCAGCGGTCCTCGCGGTGATTGGTCGCCGAGGCGATGAACTCGTTGATCAGATAGCCCTCGGAGCCCATGATCTCGACGCCGTCGTACCCCGCGCTCCGGGCCAGCGCCGCCGCCGTCGCGAAGTCCTCGATCGTCGCCTCGACCTCGTCGTCGGTCAGGGCGTGCGGGGTGAACGCGCTGATCGGCGCCTGGAGCGCGCTCGGCGCCACCAGGTCCGGGTGGTGCGCGTACCGGCCGAAATGCAGGATCTGCATGGCGATCCGGCCGCCCGCCTCGTGCACCGCCGAGGTCACCCGGGCGTGCTCGGCCGCCTCCGCCTCGGTGGTCATCTTCGCCCCGCCGGGGAAGGTGCAGCCGCGCTCGTTGGGTGCGATGCCGCCGGTGACCATGAGGCCGACGCCGCCCCGGGCGCGCTCGGCGTAGAAGGCCGCCATGCGCTCGAAGCCGTTCTCGACCTCCTCAAGGCCGACGTGCATCGACCCCATCAGGACCCTGTTCGGCAGGGTGGTGAACCCGAGGTCGAGCGGGCTCAGAAGGTGCGGATACGGGCTCATGCGGCGGCTCCTCGCTGTGGCGTCGCCCCAGTTCTAGACCACCGCCACGCCATTGTGCAACAAGTTGCACAATGGCGTTCGTCGCACTGTGTCACGACTCACGCCCCGGGGTGGGTCGCCCGGATGGAGTAACACCACGGACCCGGCGCTCCGTGCGGCGCGGAGAGTTGGTGGCGTACGGAAACGAGGGGTCCGCGCCGTCCGGGGCGGGGCCCCGGAACCCACCGGAGACCCCCATGGGCTGCGTCAACCGTCACGACCTCGGTCTGTTCGTCCTGCGCGCCGGCACCGGCGCGGTGCTCGCCGCGCACGGAGCGCAGAAGCTCCTCGGCTGGTTCGGCGGCGGGGGCATCGAGGGGACCACCGCCGCGATGGAGGCGATGGGCTTCCATCCGCCGAAGCACAGTGCGCTCGCCGCCGGGCTCGGCGAGGCGGGCGGCGGCGCGCTGCTCGCCCTGGGCCTCGCCACGCCCGCCGCCGGTGCGGCGGCGGCCGGGGCGATGGCGGGCGCGGTGGCCGTCCACGCCCCCGCGGGCTTCTTCGCGCAGGGCGGCGGCTACGAATACCCGGCGTTCCTCGGCTTCACCGCCGCCGCGATCGGCCTGACCGGCCCCGGCCGCTACTCCGTCGACCATGCGACGGGCCATGCGTTCAACCAGCCGTGGATGGTCGCCCTGGCCTTCGCGGGCAGCGCGGCGGCGGCCGCGGCGGTGGTCGGCCGGCGGGCGCGGGCACGGGTGCCGGAGCCGGAGGAGTTCTGAGGGGTGCCCCTCAGCGGCGTCCCTTCGATGCCGCGACCAGTTCCGGGACCGTGCCGAACTTCACCCTGGGGCGGCCGCCGTCCCGGCCCCGGGCCCGTTCGGCGCGGTCGATCGCGGCCAGGCCGCGGGCGTCGACCACCTGGCGGCTGCGGGCCCGGACCAGGCGGGCGAACGCCCTGGCGGGGAGCGCGCCGGAGGGAAGCGCGCCGGCGACCGCGTCCGCGAGCAGCGTGCCGACCGTCTCGGCGGCGCAGGTGCGGTTGGCGCCGATGCCCCCGGAGGGCCCCCGCTTGATCCAGCCGACGACATACGTGCCGGGCCGGCCCGCCACCCGGCCGCCCTCGTGCGGCACCGTGCCGGTCGCCTCGTCGAAGGGCAGCCCGGGCACCGGCAGCCCCCGGTAGCCGATGGCCCGCAGGAACAGCCGCGCCGGGATCGCGGACTCGCCCCCGTCCGCCGTGACCCGGACACCGTCCACGTCGTCCCGGCCGGTGATCTCCACGGGCGCCGAGTGGAAGCGGAGCACGATGCGCCGCCCCTCCGCAGGCGGCCGCGTCCAGTCCACGGACTCCCGGCGCACCCCGCGCAGCACAGCGGCCGGTCCACCCGGCGCGGCGTCCTCGATCGCGGGGCCGATACGCGGATCGTGGTCGTCCACCACCAGCTCCACCCCCGGAAGATGCTTGAGCGCGAGCAGTTCGGACGACGTACAGGCGGCGTCCTCCGGGCCGCGCCGCCCGAGCAGCACGACCTCGCGCACCCCGGAGCCCCGCAGGGCGGCCAGCGCGTGGTCGGCGATGTCGGTGCCCGCGAGCCCCGCCGGGTCCGTCACGAGGATGCGCGCCACGTCGAGCGCCACGTTGCCGTTCCCGGCGACGACCACCCGCTCGGCCCGCGACAGGTCCACCGCGTCCGGTGCCACCTCCGGGTGCGCGTTGTACCAGGAGACGAACGAGGTCGCCGCGATGCTCGACGGCAGGTCCTCGCCCGGGATCGAGAGCCGGCGGTCGGCACCCGCCCCGACCGCGTAGATCACCGCGTCGTGGTGCGCGGCCAGCTCCGCGGCGGCGATGTGCGTACCGACCTCGACGCCGAGGTGCATCCGCACCCTGGGGTGGGCGTGGAACCGTGCGAACGTCTCGCCGACCCCCTTCGTCCCCGGGTGGTCGGGCGCGACGCCGTACCGGACGAGCCCACCGGCCACCGGAAGCCGGTCGATCAGGGTCACCTCGGCGTTGGTGTGCAGCAGCAGATCCTCGGCCGCGTACATCCCGGCGGGCCCGGTGCCGACGACCGCGACCCGGATCGGCGCGAAGTCCGACGGCAGGCTCCGCTCGAAGGAAGGCGCGCCCCAGGCATGGAAGTTGGGCCCGGCGACGGGCTCCGGCTCCCGGCCCGCGTAGTAGGCCGCGTTGATGCCGGCGTACTCCTTGCGCGCCCCGAAGAGGCTGTCCACCGGGAAGATCGCGTCCACCGGGCAGGCGTCGGCGCACGCCCCGCAGTCGATGCAGGTCTGCGGATCGACGTACAGCATCTCCGTACGGCCGAAGTCCGGTTCCTCCGGCGTCGGGTGGATGCAGTTGACGGGGCACACGGCGACACAGGTGGCGTCGTTGCAGCAGGTCTGGGTGATGGCGTAGGTCATGGCTCGGGCTCTCGGCTCGGGTCAGATCAGGTCGGCGCGCTTGTAGAAGAACAGGGCCGGCTTCGTCAGCAGACGGGCCGAGGCCAGGAACTCCATCAGCCCCGAACAGCTCGACCGCATCAGGGACTTGTGGTGCTCGTTGGTCTTCGCCTCGGCCCGCGCCCGGGCGGCGTCCAGGCCGGCGTTCGCGTACACGTCCCGGTTCACCATGCTGGTGACGATGTAGTACGAGGCGATGGCGACGACGAGCGCGTTGACATGGCGGCGCACCGGGCCCGCGGCACGCAGGCGCTTGCGGGTCTCGTCGCGGGCGAACTTCATGTGGCGGGACTCCTCCACCACATGGATGTTGTTGATCGTGCGGACGAACGGCGCGACGCGCTCGTCGCGCATCCAGTCGCGCTGCATCACGTCGAGCACCTCCTCGGCCACGAGGATCGCCGCGTACGCCGCCTCGCCGAAGGCAAGGGTCTTGAAGGCGCGGCCCAGTTCGACCACCGGGCGGCGCGGCCGGTACGCCGGTGCGCCCAGCTTCGCCGCGCCCCTGGCGAACATGATCGAGTGCCGGCACTCGTCGGCGACCTCGGTCAGCGCCCACTGGAAGCGCGGGTCGGTCGGGTCCTTGGCGTACATGTCGCGCAACACCATCTGCTGGAGGATCATCTCGAACCAGATGCCGGTGCTGGCGACCGACGCGGCCTCCTGGCGGGTCAGCGCCTTGCGCTGAGCCTCCGTCAGTTCACCCCAGTACGCGGTGGCGTAGAGGGTGCTCCACTCGGGGCTCGCCCCGTGGTGGTCCGTGTCGAGGGGGGTGTCCCAGTCCACTTCGGTGACCGGGTCGTACGAGAGCTTCGCGGACGAATCGAGCAGGCGCCGGGCGACGTCCTGCTCGGCGGCCCGGTCCTGGTCCTCCGGCCGAACGGTGCTGCTTGCCATGCTGCTGCTCCTTGGTTCGAGAGATCGGCCCCGGCGCCGTCCGGCCCTCATCGGGTACGGGCCGATGGGATCGCCGGCCGCCGGACGCCGCACGCTTGTTAGACGCGACGTCTAGCAAGCTGTTAGACGGAAGGTATAGCAAGAGGTGCGCGCTCACTACCCCCGCGTAGGAAATTCGTACGTTCTCTCCACGGCGGGCCGCTGTACGTGGCGTTGGCGCGGGGTCACGGGGGCCCTTGTCCGCGGATCGGGGCCGGGGGATCATGGCGGTCTGCCATGGCCCGGCGGTGCCGGCCCCGGGCAGGCCGACCCGGGGGAGCGTCATGGTCATCGCCGCCGTCTACTTCGTCATCGCCGTGTCCGCAGCCGTGAGCCTCGCGCGGAGCCTCGATCGGCAGATGGAGGGCCCCAGGCTGCGGGCCGCCTGGGCCGGGCGTACCGCCGAGGCGCGCTGCACGGGCGTCCGCACGGAGGAGGCCCAGGATGCCGAAGGGGTCCTTGTCACCCAGTCCCACCCCACCCTGGAATTCCGTACGGAGACCGGCCGGACCGTCGCCTTCGAGGAGCGCCGACGCCGACTGGACGTGGTGGAGGGCGACTTCGTGACCGTGTACTACGCGGAGGACGCCCCCGAGGGTGCCACCGCGCAGGCCCCGTCCTTCGGGACCCGGCGCGCCCGCGAGGTGGTGGCCGGGGTGGGGTGCGTCTTCGCGCTGGTGACGGCCGCGATCCTCGCCGGGGTGCTCTGAGTAAATCCTTCGAGCTGAGTAAATCCTTCGAGGACCCACTGTTGACGTGCCCAAATCAAGAAAGCGCCATCTTTTCGCGTTCACATACTTGTACGACAGGTCCTGCCGCCTCTATCCTCACCAACCAGAAAGCGCTTTCCATCTCTCTTCGACGAATGGGAACGAACATGAGGCGACCAGTCGCACTGAGACTTTCTGCGGCGCTGTCCACGATGGCCCTGGCGGCCGCGGCCGGAGCGGTCCTGACGATGCCCGCGGCATCCGCCGCCGTCGCGGGCGGTGCCACCGGCTACGCGAGCCAGAACGGCGGCACCACGGGCGGCGCGGGCGGGCAGACCGTACGGGCCACCACCGGGACCCAGATCCACCAGGCCCTGTGCGGCCGGGCCAGCAGCAGCACCCCGATCATCATCGAGGTGGAAGGCACCATCAACCACGCCAACACCGCCAAGGTGTCCGGCGACAGCTGTAACACGGCGGCCGGTGTCATCGAGCTCAAGCAGATCAGCAACGTCACCCTCGTCGGCGTCGGCAGCGGGGCCGTCTTCGACCAACTGGGCATCCACATCCGCCAGTCCAGCAACATCATCATCCAGAATGTGACCGTCAAGAACGTCAAGAAGTCCGGCTCGCCCACCTCCAACGGCGGCGACGCCATCGGCATGGAGAGCAACGTCCGCAACGTCTGGGTCGACCACGCCACGCTGGAGGCGTCCGGCGGCGAGGACGACGGCTTCGACGGCCTCTTCGACATGAAGGCCAACACCCAGTACGTGACGCTGTCGTACAGCACCCTGCGCAACTCCGGCCGGGGCGGCCTCATCGGCTCCAGCGAGACCCAGCTCGACAACGGCTACATCACGTTCCACCACAACCTGTACGAGAACGTCGACTCCCGCACCCCGCTGCTGCGCGGTGGCATCGCCCACATCTACAACAACTACTACGTGAAACTGAACAAGTCCGGGATCAACTCCCGGGCCGGCGCCCACGCCAAGGTGGACAACAACTACTTCAAGGACTCCAAGGACGTCCTGGGCACCTTCTACACCGACACCACCGGATACTGGCAGGTCAGCGGCAACACCTTCGACAACATCACCTGGTCCTCGCCCGGCAGCGAGAACCACCCGGCCGGCCCGGACCCGCAGTCCAACACCACGGTCAGCATCCCCTACGCGTACACCCTCGACGCGTCCTCCTGCGTGCCCGCGATCGTGACCAGCACGGCGGGCGCCAACAAGGGGCTCAAGGTCTCGGACGGCAACTGCTCCACGACGAACCCGACCGACCCCACCGACCCGACGGACCCCACCGACCCGACCGATCCCACGGACCCGACCGACCCCACCACCCCCGCCGGCACCAACCTCAGCCTCGGCGCCGGCTCCGACGGCTCCAGCAAGGCGAGCGGCACCAGCTACGGCAATGTGCGCGACGGTGACCTGAACACCTACTGGTCCCCGGTCGGCACGACCGGCTCCATCTCCGTCAAATGGCCCTCCGCCACCACCGTCTCCGCGGTCACCATCCGCGAGGCCGCGGGCGCCCAGGGCGTGACCGGCTCCTGGCGACTGCTGGACGCCGACTCCGGCGCGGTCCTCAAGACCGGCAGCGGCGCGGGCACCATCACCATCCCGGCCACCTCCCTGCGCAAGATCACCTTCGAGATCACCTCGGCCAGTGGCACACCGAGGATCGCCGAGTTCGAGACGTACGCGGGATAGCCGCCCCCGTCCGCAGAGCCGGGCCGGTCCGGGGAGCCTCACCCTCCCCGGACCGGCCCTTCGCGCACGTACCGGGGACCGGCCCGTGCGCGGGCGAACCCGGCGGTCTTCGGGGAACGTGGGTCACATGACTCCTTCGCAGACCCCGGACCCGGACCGGGAACCCCGCGAGACCACAGGACCGCAGCCCGCCGGCGGAGTGCCGCCCGGGGAGACCCCGCCCCCCGAGAGCGGCCTGTCGGGGGGCGGGCCCCGGGACATCACGTACAACCCGCCGAAGGGCTGGGCGAAAGCCCCGATGGCGCTGATCATCGGCATCACGCTGCTCATCGCGGCGTTCTTCCTGGTGTACGCGATCATCCTGCTGCTCTGACGCGGGAGAGCGGCGACCGGAACCCGAACGGCCGATCCGCCCGGAGCGGGAAGGCCGTGTCCGCGCGCCCGCACGGGCGGCCCGCCCTGCCGGGTGCGTAAACCTCGCATAGCTTGAGGAAACGGCGCATACGCACACGTTCCGAAGGAGTCGACGCACGTGACGGACGTATCGAGCAGGGGGCCCGCCGCCGGCGACGAGCGCGAGACGCTCACCAACCGGCAGGGCCACCCCGTGTACGACAACCAGAACCAGCGCACCGTCGGGGCCCGCGGCCCGGCGACGCTGGAGAACTACCAGTTCCTGGAGAAGATCAGCCACTTCGACCGCGAGCGGATTCCCGAGCGCGTCGTGCACGCCCGGGGCGTCACCGCGTACGGCTACTTCGAGGCGTACGGTGCCCTCGGCGACGAGCCCGTCGCCCGCTTCACCCGCGCCAAGCTCTTCCAGGAGCGCGGAAAGCGCACGGACGTCGCGGTGCGCTTCTCGACCGTCATCGGTGGCCGGGACTCCTCCGAGGCGGCGCGCGACCCGCGCGGTTTCGCGGTGAAGTTCTACACCGAGGACGGCAACTGGGACCTCGTCGGCAACAACCTGGCGGTCTTCTTCATCCGGGACGCGATCAAGTTCCCCGACGTCATCCACGCGCTCAAGCCGGACCCCGTCACGTTCGAGCAGCAGCCCAGGCGCATCTTCGACTTCATGTCGCAGACGCCCGAGGCGATGCACATGCTGGTCAACCTGTTCAGCCCGCGCGGCATCCCGGTGGACTACCGCCATATGCAGGGCTTCGGCGTCAACACATACAAGTGGGTCAACGAGGCCGGTGAGTCCTTCCTCGTGAAGTACCACTGGGTGCCCAAGGCGGGCGTGCGCAGCATGACCGAGGAGGACGCGGCCAACGTGCAGGCCGACAGCCTCGGTCACGCCACGAAGGACCTGTACGAGGCGGTGGGGCGCGGCGCCCACCCGGAGTGGGAACTCCTCGTCCAGCTGATGGACGACCACGACCACCCGGAGCTGGACTTCGACCCGCTGGACGACACCAAGACCTGGCCCGAGCAGGACTTCCCGCCCCGGGCGGTGGGCCGGATGGTGCTCGACCGGATGCCGGACAACTACTTCGCGGAGAACGACCAGATCTCCTTCGGCACCGGTGTGCTGGTGGACGGGCTCGACTTCTCCGACGACAAGATGCTGGTGGGCCGCACCTTCTCGTACAGCGACACCCAGCGCTACCGAGTCGGGCCCAACTACCTCCAACTGCCGGTCAACCAGGCCAAGAACGCCGCGGTGCACACCAACCAGCGCGACGGCCTGATGACGTATCACGTGGACGGCGGCGGCGGGAACCCGATCGTCAACTACGAGCCGTCCATCACGGGCGGTCTGCGCGAGGCGCACTTCCCCACACATGACGAGGTGGGCCCCGAGGTGCGCGGCCGGCTCACCCGCAAACGCATCCCCCGGACCAACGACTACCTCCAGGCCGGGCAGCGCTATGTCCTGATGGAGCAGTGGGAGCGCGACGACCTCGTGCACAACCTCGTCAACCTGCTCTCGCAGTGCGACCGGCCGGTGCAGGAGCGGATGGTCTGGCACTTCCTGCTGGTGGAGAACGAACTGGGCCTCAAGATCGGTGAAGGGCTCCGCATCACCCCCGCGGACGTCAAGGGCCTGGAGCCGCTGCCCGGCCAGACCCTCACCGACGAGGACCGGCAGCGCCTCTCCCGGCTCGGCGACAACCCGCCGCGTGATGTCACCGGCCTGACGATGACCCACTGCGTCCCCGACGAACGCCACGCCGTCACCCGCTGAAACGGGCGGCCCCCGACCCTCTCGAAATATTTCGAGAGGGTCTTTGCCTGTGTCGCCACGCTTGGGAAGTGTGCGTGTTCGCAGTGGGGTAAATTGCCATACTTCACCCGGAATCAGGTGAGCGAACTGATTTGGATATCGAAATATTTCGAAGATTTAACAGAAACTTTTTCTGCGCGAAGTGTTGACGGTGGCCTGTCAAGCCCTCGATCATCCGTGTCCGAGGCACCGTGATTCCCCTACTGAGGAGGCACCGTCATGGGCTCCTACGCCCCTCCGAGACCCGCTCTCAGCCGGCCGCTCCGCGCACTGCTGCCGGCGCTGCTCGTCGGCGTCCTGGGCGCGTCCGCCGCACTCGTCGCACCGTCGGACGCGCACGCCGCCGAGACCACCCTCGGTGCCGCCGCGGCGCAGAGCGGGCGCTACTTCGGCACCGCCATCGCCTCGGGCAAGCTCGGTGACTCGGCGTACACCTCCATCGCCGCGCGCGAGTTCAACATGGTGACCGCCGAGAACGAGATGAAGATCGACGCGACCGAGCCGCAGCAGGGACAGTTCAGCTTCACCGCGGCCGACCGCGTCTACGACTGGGCGGTGCAGAACGGCAAGAAGGTACGCGGCCACACCCTGGCCTGGCACTCCCAGCAGCCCGGCTGGATGCAGAACCTCAGCGGCAGCACGCTGCGCCAGGCGATGATCGACCACATCAATGGCGTGATGGGCCACTACAAGGGCAAAATCACCCAGTGGGACGTCGTGAACGAGGCGTTCGCCGACGGCGGTTCGGGTGCCCGCCGCGACTCCAACCTGCAACGCACCGGCAACGACTGGATCGAGGCCGCCTTCCGTGCCGCGCGCGCCGCCGACCCGGCCGCCAAGCTCTGCTACAACGACTACAACATCGAAAACTGGACCTGGGCGAAGACCCAGGCGGTGTACAGCATGGTCAAGGACTTCAAGCAGCGCGGTGTGCCGATCGACTGCGTCGGCTTCCAGTCGCACTTCAACAGCGGCAGCCCGTACGACAGCAACTTCCGCACCACCCTCCAGAACTTCGCCGCCCTCGGTGTGGACGTGGCCATCACCGAACTCGACATCCAGGGCGCATCGGCCTCGACCTACGCCTCCGTCGTCAACGACTGCCTGGCCGTCTCGCGCTGTCTCGGCCTCACCGTATGGGGCGTACGCGACAGCGACTCCTGGCGGTCCGGGGACACCCCGCTGCTGTTCAACAACGACGGCAGCAAGAAGGCGGCGTACACCTCCGTCCTCAACGCCCTCAACGGCGGCTCGTCCACCGACCCCGGCGACGGTGACGGTGACGGCGGCGAGGACGGCGGGCAGAGCGGACAGCTCAAGGGCGTCGGCTCCGGCCGCTGTGTGGAGGTGCCCAACTCCGCCACGGCGGACGGCACCGCGGTCCAGCTGTACGACTGCGGCGGCGCCGCCAACCAGAAGTGGGAGCGCACCGCAGCCGGTGAGCTGCGGGTCTACGGCAACAAGTGCCTGGACGCCGGGGGCAGCGGCAACGGCGCCCGCATCCAGATCTACAGCTGCTGGGGCGGCGACAACCAGAAGTGGCGCATAAACTCCGACGGGACCATCGTCGGCGTCCAGTCCGGACTGTGCCTCGACGCCGTCGGGACCGGCACGGCCAACGGCACCAAGATCCAGCTCTACTCCTGCGGCAACGGCAGCAACCAGCGCTGGACCCTGACCTCCTGACACACCGCACACCGCACACCGCACACCGCCGGCCTCCTCCCTGCCCGGGAGGAGGCCGGATATACAGTCGGGGCCGGAAAGGACCGCGCATGCCCGTTCACCTGACCGCCGCCGGGGTCAGCCTGGTCGCCGACGAGACGGACGGGCGGGTCCTGCACTGGGGGAGAGGACTCTCCGATGCCACCGCCCGGACCCTGGGCGACACGGTCGCCGGCACCTCGCTCCTCCCGCTGAACGCCCAGGTCCACCAGGGCCGCCCCGGTCTCATGGGCCACCGGGCGGGCACGGCCTGGTCGCCGTCGTTCACCCATACCCGCACCGTCCACGCCGACGATGCCCGGCTCACCGTCCACGCCGAGGACCCGCACAGCCGGCTGGCATGGCGGGCGGAGCTGGAACTGACGCCTTCCGGACTGCTGCGGCTGCGCCACGGACTGCGCAACACCGGTGCCGACACCTACCAGTTGGACGAGCTGACACCGGTGCTGCCGATTCCCTCGCGGGCGATGGAGGCCATGGACTTCACCGGGCGGTGGGCCAAGGAGCGCCAGCCCCAGCGCCACCCGCTGAACCACGGCACCCATCTGCGGGAGAGCCGCCGGGGCCGCCCCGGCCACGACAGCCCCTATCTGCTGTCCGCCGGCACCCCCGGCTTCGGCTGGGACGACGGCGAGATCTGGTCGGTGCACCTCGCATGGAGCGGCAACCAGCGCTATTACGCGGAACGCATGCCGTCCAACGGCTGCGTGATCGGCACCGGCGAACTGCTCCTGCCCGGCGAGTGCGCCCTCGCACCCGGGGAGGAATACATGACGCCCTGGCTCTGTGCCGCGTACTCCGGGACCGGACTCAACGGCATCACGCCCCGGTTCCACGACTGGCTGCGCGCCCGCGCCCACCACCCCGACCCCGGTGCCCGGCCGCGCCCCGTCGTCCTCAACAACTGGGAGGCCACCTACTTCGACCATGATCCGCGGCGCCTCATGCCGCTGGTCGAGCGCGCGGCCGAGGTGGGTGTCGAGCGCTTCGTCCTGGACGACGGCTGGTTCCTCGGCCGGCGCGACGACACCGCGGGTCTCGGCGACTGGTATGTCGACCCGGACGTGTGGCCGGACGGGCTCGACCCGTTGATCCGTCAGGTGCGGGCACACGGCATGGAGTTCGGGCTGTGGTGCGAACCGGAGATGGTGAACCCCGAATCCCGGCTCCTGCGGGAGCACCCCGACTGGGCGCTGCACGCCGCCGACCGGCTCCCGCCGGACTGGCGCAACCAGCAGGTGCTGGACCTGTGCAGGCCGGAAGCGTACGCCTATCTGCTGGAGCGGTTCGACACCCTGCTCTCCACCTACGACATCGCCTACCTCAAATGGGACCACAACCGCGACCTGGTCGAGCCGGGCCACGAGGGCCGTGCCGCCGTCCGGGCCCAGACCACCGCCGCGTACCGGCTCCTGGCCGAGCTGCGCGGGCGCCACCCCGGTGTGGAGATCGAGAGCTGCGCGTCCGGCGGCGGCCGCGTGGACCTGGGCATCCTGGAGCACACCGACCGGGTGTGGACCTCCGACTGCAACGACGCCCTGGAGCGGCAGGAGATCCAGCGCGGCACCAACCTGCTGCTGCCGCTGGAACTGACCGGCGCCCACGTCGGACCGACCACCTGCCACAGCACCGGCCGCACGCACACCCTCGCCTTCCGCGCCGCGACCGCGCTGTTCGGCCACTTCGGCATCGAGTGGGACATCACCACCCTCACCGACGCCGAGCGCGCCGAACTCGCCGCCTGGGTCGCGGAGTACAAACGCCACCGCACCCTGCTGCACACCGGACGCCTCTACCGCCACGACAGCCCCGACGACGACGCCGTCTCACTCACCGCCGTCGTCGCCCCCGACCGGGGCGAGGCGCTGCTGTCGTACGTCCAGCTCACCGCCGGCCGCGCGGAGACCCCGGCCCGGGCCCGCTTCACCGGCCTCGACCCCGACGGGCTCTACCGCCTCACACCGGTCGGCCCACCGGCCGTCGCGGACGGGCCGCGCCCGGCGCCTCGCCCGTCCCCGGAACAGGCCGAGGCCACCGGCGAGTTCCTGGCCCACATCGGCCTCCAGCTGCCGCTCCCGCACCCGGAGTCCGCGCTGGTCCTGCACGCCGTCCGCGTCCGTTGACGGTACGTCAGCACAGCAGCGCCGTGCGCAGGTCGAGGCGGTTGTCCAGACGGGACAGATCGCGGCCGGTGAGGAGTTCGATGCGCTGAACGCGATAGTGGACCGTGTTGACGTGGATGTGCAGGGCCTCCGCGGTGCGCGCCCAGGAGCAGTCGTGGTCCAGGAACGCCCGCAAGGTCTCCAGGAGCATGGGGCCCGACTTCGGCCCTGCCGCCAGGAGCGGGCCGAGGACCGTCTTCCGGTACACCTTCCGTACGTCGGCGGGCACCCCGGCCAACAGCAGGGCCAGACCGCCGAGTTCGCCCTGTACGACGACCGGCGGGCCGCCCGGCACCGGGGAGCGGGCCGCCGCCAGGGCGTAACGGGCCTGCGTCAGCGCCGTGTGCAGCCCGGCGGCGGCGACCGGTTCGCTGACACCGGCCCGCCAGGTGCTCTGCGGGCGGCAGTCCTGGATCAGGGGCCCGATCCCGCGCAGCCCCTCCCCGACCCCGGCCGCCGCGTCCCCGGTGTGCGCGACGACCGCCGTCGCCTCGTCACCGGCGCCCCGGGCCACGGCGCACACCACCCCCGGCAGATGGGCCAGCGCCTCGCCGAGGGCGGCGGTGCCGTCGTCCCCGTGGTCCAGCACCGCCGTCACCACGGTGTACGAGGACAGGCCGGCCAGCTCGCACGCCTCCAGGGCGCCCCGCAGGCCGTCCGGATCGGGGCGCAGGGCGCCGACGGCGGCCACGAGCCGGGCGGCGGCGGTGTCGCGCGCCGCCCGGTGCTGGTCGCGGCGGCGCCGGAATCTGCCGAGCAGCCCGGATATCTCCTCCAGGACGCGCGGCGGCACCTGCTCGCCCTCGGGGAGGTGGAGGTACCAGGTGTCGAAGGCCGTGCTCTCGGACTCGACGCGCACGGTCGTGCCCCGGCCGCCGCGCAGGGTTTCCGCCGCCCGGGGCGCGGGCAGGCCCGGCGCACCGCCGGTGCGGGCCACGGTCCGGCCGCTGCTGGTGAGCAGATGGCAGACCGGCGCCCCGAGGTGGGCGAACGCGCGGTCGAGCAGCTCCCCGGCCGCCGCGCCGCCCTCCAGCGCGTGGTCCAGGTCCCGGCGTACGTTCTCCGGCAGGGCGTGATGGTCGCCGGGGCGGCCGCTGAGGTCGCCCCACTGGCGCAGATAGACGGCCTCGGTCACGGCCCGGAAACTGGTCTGCGGCGGTACGGCGATGAGCGCCACGCGGAACTTCCGGCAGGCGTCCACGAGCTGGCGCGGCACCTCGCCGTGCGTCTCCTCACCGGCCAGCAGCGCCACGGCCCCCGCCTCCCGCAGCGCCGAAACGAACCGGTTCGTCCGCCCCGGCCCGCCCTCCGGGCTCCACCACACGAGACCGCTGAGCACCACCTCTCCCGGCTGGAGGAAACGGGCCGGGTCCTCCAGATCCGTCGCGGTGACTCCGGCGATCTCCTGACCGAGCAGGGTCTCGTCGCCCCAGACGAGGGACAGATCCAGCCGGTCCATCCGGAGGAGGTGGTCGACGTGCATACGGACTCCTAGCGCGGTCACGGGACTGGCCCGCACTCGCATTCACGAGGCGAATACGAGTAATCGCATCGTAGATGCAAAGCCTCAGGCGGAAAATGGCTCTTGTTTGATCCTCCAGGCGCAAGGGTCCCGAGGTGGATGTTTTCCGGGTTCGCGTCCAGTCGTGTCCGGACATTCCGGGGGCTTCACTGGCTCGAAGACATCGGTTGGAGGGCTGGGGCGGGATGGATCTGAACACGATCACCGACGTACGGGACGCGCGGCTGCGCGAGCCGTGGCGGGCCGGAGACGCCTGGCTGGGAGGAGGGACCTATCTGTTCTCGGAGCCGCAGCCGCACCTGCGCCGCCTGGTCGACCTGAGCCGGATGGGCTGGGAACCCCTGACGCGCCAACCCGACGGCTCGCTGGAGATCGCCGCTACCTGCACGATCGCCCAGCTGTCCCGCTACGGCCGGCGCTCGCTGCACGCGCCCGCCGCCCCGCTCTTCGAGAAGTGCTGCCGCGCCTTCCTCGCCTCGTTCAAGATCTGGAACATGGCGACCGTCGGCGGGAACCTGTGCAACGGCCTGCCGGCCGGGCCGATGATCTCGCTGACGGCCGCGCTCGACGGCAGCTGCCTGCTCCGGGCCCAGGACGGCTCCGTACGCGAGGTCAAGGTGGCCGACTTCATCCGGGGCGCGGGCCGCAAGGACCTCGCGGAGGGCGAACTGCTGCGATCTGTGACCCTGCCCGGCCGGGCACTGGAGTGCCGTACGGCCTTCCGGCAGGCGTCCCTGTACGGCCTGGGCCGGTCCGGCGCACTCGTCATCGGCACGCTCGACCCGGTGGACGGCTCCCTCGCCGTGACCGTCACCGCCGCCACCACCAGGCCCTTCCGGTTCTGGTTCCCGCTGCCGCCGACCGCCGGGCGGCTGCGGTCCGCGATCGAATCGGCGGTGTCCGGCACCGAATGGTTCGACGACATCCACGGACTGCCCGAGTGGCGCCGTCACATGGGGCTGCGCCTCGCCGAAGAGGTCCGCCGCGAGCTGACCGAAACACCCGGAAGGGACGACCGATGAGCTACGAACTCCACGTCAACGGACGGACGTCCGATGAGGAGCCCCGCGCCGGCCAGTGCCTGCGGACCTATCTCCGCGAACGCGGCTGGTTCGGGGTGAAGAAGGGCTGCGACGCCGGCGACTGCGGCGCCTGCACCGTCCACGTCGACGGCGAGCCGGTGCACAGCTGCCTCTACCCTGCGGCGCGCGCCGCAGGCCGTACGGTGACGACCGTCGAGGGCCTGGCCGCGACGGACGGCGAACTCCACCCCGTACAACGCAAGTTCCTTGACGCACAGGGCTACCAGTGCGGGTTCTGCACCGCCGGGTTCCTGATGACCACGGCGGCCCTGGAGGCGGAGCGCGGCACCGAGCACGACGACGGCAAACTGGACGACCTGCCGCGCGCGTTCAAGGGCAACCTCTGCCGCTGCACCGGCTACCGGGCGATCGAGGACGCGGTACAAGGGGTGCGGCACACCGAACGCCCGTGCGCGGGGCAGGCGGTGGGGCGGAACGTCGGCGCACCGGCCGGGCCCCAGGTCGTCACCGGCACCGCCCGCTACACCTTCGACACCGAGGTCCCCGGCCTGCTCCACATGAAGCTGCTCCGCTCACCGCACCCGCACGCCCGCATCCTCGCGATCGACACGGCCGCCGCACTGCGCGTGCCCGGGGTCGTCGCCGTACTCACCCACGAGGACGCACCCGACACGCTCTACTCGTCCGCCCGCCACGAGCACCCCACCGAGGACCCCGACGACACCCGGGTCCTGGACGACGTCGTCCGCTACGTCGGCCAGCGCGTCGCGGCCGTCGTCGCGGACGGCGAACAGGCCGCCGAGGAGGGGTGCCGGCGCGTCGAGGTCACATATGAGGTGCTGCCGCATGTCACCGACGCGGAGGAGGCGATGCGTCCCGGCGCGCCCGTCATCCACGCGGGGAAGGGGCCCGAGGTGCGCATCGCCCGGGTCGCGGACAACGTGGCGGGCGAGGTGCACGGCGAAATCGGCTCCGTCGAGGACGGCTTCGCCGAGGCGGACATCGTCCACGAGGAGACCTTCCGGACCCAGCGGGTGCAACACGCCAGCCTGGAGACCCACGGCTGTGTCGCGTACTTCGAGCCGAAGGAGGACGGCACGGGGGAGCGGCTGACCGTGCGCTCCTCCACCCAGACCCCGTTCCTGACCCGCCGGGCGCTCTGCGCGCTGTACGGACTGCCCGAGGACGAGGTACGGGTGGTCGCGGGCCGGGTCGGCGGCGGCTTCGGCGGCAAACAGGAGATGCTCACCGAGGACATCGTCACCCTCGCCGCGCTCAGGCTGCGGCGGCCGGTGAAGCTGGAATACACCCGCGCCGAGCAGTTCTACGGTGCCACCACCCGCCACCCCTTCATCATCGGCGTCAAGGCCGGGGCCCGCAGGGACGGCACACTCACCGCCTTGCGGATGCGGGTGGTGTCGAACACCGGCGCGTACGGCAACCACGGTCCGGCGGTGATGTTCCACAGCGTCGGCGAGTCGTTCGCGGTGTACCGGGCCGCGCACAAGAAGGTCGACGCCTACTCCGTGTACACCAACGTCGTCCCGGCCGGTGCCTTCCGGGGCTACGGCCTCGGCCAGGTCACCTTCGCCGTCGAGTCCGTCATGGACGAGCTCGCCCGGCGCCTCGGCATGGACCCGCTGGTGTTCCGCGAGAAGAACATCATCGGCCCCGGCGAGGCCATGATCAGCCCGATCGGGGAGGAGGAGGACCTGCACATCGCGTCCTACGGCCTGGACCAGTGCCTGTCCGTCGTACGCAAGGCCATCGCCGAGGACCGCAGCGCCGACGACGTCCCCGAGGGGTGGCTGACCGGCCAGGGCACCGGCATGGCGATGATCGCCACCGGTCCGCCCGGCGGCCACTACGCCGACGCCCGGGTCTCGCTGCTGCCCGACGGAACGTACGACATCGCCGTCGGCACCGCGGAGTTCGGCAACGGCACCACCACCGTGCACAAACAGCTCACCGCCGGGGCCCTCAACACCACCGAGGACCGGATCGCGATCCGCCAGTCCGACACGGACGTCGTCCGCCACGACACCGGCGCCTTCGGCTCCGCCGGCACGGTCGTCGCCGGCAAGGCGGTGCTCCTCGCCGCGACCTCCCTGGAACAGCGGCTGCGGACCCTGGCCGCCCGCCACACCGGAGTCGCCCGCCATCTGTGCGTGCTCGGCGCGGAGTCCGTCGACTGCGCCGGCCGGCTCGTCACACTCAAGGAGCTGTACGAGGCGGGGCACGCCCTCGGTGCGGCGGACGAGCTCGCGGCCGACGGGCACTGGGGCGGGTCGCCGCGCTCGGTCGCCTTCAACGCGCAGTGGTTCCGGATCGCCGTCGACCCCGGCACCGGCGAGATCCGCATCCTGCGCAGCGTCCACGCCGCCGACGCCGGCAAGGTCATGAACCCGATGCAGTGCCGTGGCCAGGTCGAGGGCGGCGTCGCCCAGGCGCTGGGCGCGACCCTCTTCGAGACCGTCCGGGTCGACGGCCGGGGCGAGGTCACCACCGCCGCGTTCCGCCGCTACCGGCTGCCCCAGTACGCCGATGTGCCCAGGACCGAGGTGCACTTCACGGAGACCTCCGACTCGATCGGCCCGCTCGGCGCCAAGTCCATGAGCGAGAGCCCCTTCAACCCGGTCGCGCCCGCCTTCGCCAACGCCCTGCGCGACGCCACGGGCATCCGCTTCACCGAACTGCCGGTGACCCGTGACCGGGTCTGGATCGCACTGGACCGGCGGGCGGAGGGCGTCGGCCGATAGACCGGACACCTGCCAGGCCGGTACTCGTGCAAAGCTCAGAAATGCGAGCCGAAGAGGCGAACCGGCATGGCAATCGCGGTTCATCCCCCAGGCGGTCGGGTATCACTGCGCGCAGCCGCCGCACCGACCGCCGCGAGGGGACCGACCATGAGCCGACCGAGCACCGTCACGCGTCCCGCACCCACGGGCACCTTCGCGCTCTGGGGCGACCTGGCCGATCCGGTCACCCTGTCCGTCGCCCGGCTGCGGCGGGACTGGGAGCAGCACCGGGCCGAGGTCGTCTTCGACTGCGCGACCTCCGGCCCGCAGCGCCACACGTTCGCCGGTCCGCTGCTGCGCGAGGTGGTGGCCGCCACACTGCCCCGGTTCGCCCCGCTCCGCCGCAAGGAGCGCTCGCGCTTCCTGCTCGCGGTGAGCGGCGGCGACGGCCACCACACCGTCCTGTCCTGGGCGGAGATCGACGCGGACTTCGGCAACGCGCCGGTCCTGCTCGCCACCCGCATGGACGACCACGACCTGGACGAGGCCGGTACGCAGCTCGTCGTCCCGTCCGACCGGTGCGGCGCACGCTATGTCAGCGCCGTCACCGGCATCTGGCTCGGCCGCCACACCCGCGAGGGGGTCCACCCCGCGGGTGTGTGACCGGCCGGCGGCGGTGTGCCGTCAGGCGCCCCACCGCAGGGCGATGGTGTCCCCGACACCGATGGACCGGTTGCGTGCGGCCGTGGTGAACGCCGAGCCGTCGACGCTCGCCTTCCAGGTGTCCGAGCCGCTGTTGGCCTTGCCGTTGAGCGAGGTGAGCTGTCCGGTCCCGGAGGACGGGGTGACACCGCTGACACAGCCGGACGGGGTCGCCGCACTCGTGGCCGCGTCCAGGACCGCTCCGAGCGTGGTCGTGGACCCGGTCGGCGTGAGTGCCACGGAGCACACCTTCAGGCTGCCCGTGCCGTCGTCCACGGTCAGCGCGAAGGAGGTCGCGGTGCCCGAGGTCAGGGCGGTCTGGCCCACCCACTGGGGTGCGCCCGAGGTGACCGGCGCCGGCGGGGCCGCCGTGAAGCCGCCGCCCGCGACCGCGCGCAGTCCGTCGATCGAGGCGTACGCCTGCGGACCGGTATCGGACGGGAGGTACTTGAACCCGCCACCGGGGTTGAACTGCTGGCTGATCAGGAAGTCGACCGGGGTCTTGCCCTTGCTGGTGAGGAAGTCACCGGTCTGGGGGTTGATCCCGCAGGCGTTGAGACCGGAGACGGCCCAGCCGTTGGAGTCCGTGTTGACGCCGAACATGGCGTCGAACGCACCGGTGTTGGCGATCAGCTTGCCCTTGAGGAACGTCTTCGCCTGGACGATGTCCGGGTCGGTGTTCGCGACGCCCGACACACAGAGCGCGGCCATCGCGGCCCCGGTCATGTCGATGTCGCTGTCGGCGGCCAGCGCGCCCGGATCGCCCTCGGCCTTGCTGTAGTTCCAGCCGCCGTCGTCGTGCTGGTTGGCCCGGATGCGGCTGATCACCGCGTCGCGCAGCGCCTGCGGGACGCGTATCTGGCCGGTCGTGGTCTTGGCGCCGTTCAGGGCGAGCGCCGCGAACACCGTGCCGTTGAAGTTCGCGGAGGGGCCGAAGTAGCCGGGCTCGGCGGTCTGCCAGTACCCGTACATGTCCGCGACGAGGTTGCGCGCCGCCGAGACGCGTGCCGGGTCGATGCCCGCCGCGTAGGCGTTGAGGGCGGCCCGCTCGTAGTCGGTGACGACCGGGGACGCGGAGGGCCAGGCGCTGGTGGCCAGAAGGTTTCTGTACACCGTCCGCGCGTTCTTGGTCGCGTCGCCGCCGGGGGTGACGTCCACCGAGGCGGTGCCCGCCGCCGCGAGCGCGCTGAACGCCCACTCGTTGGACAGACCGGTGCCCGCGTACGAACCGTCCGGCTGCTGGAGCGACTTGAGGTATGTCACACCGTTCGTCGTGGACGTGGCGATCTGCGCGGGCGTGGCGGTCGCGGCGGCCGGCAGTGTGGTGAGCGCGAAGGCGCCCAGCGCGGCGACCGCCGTGAGGGCGGAGCGGTGGAGGAGGGCGGAACGGGGCATGGAGTGCTCCAGGGTGAAGGGACGCCGCCCCGCCCGGTGACCGGCCCTGTTCGAGCGCACGCAACGGACTTGGCCGTCGTCCGTGAACGCGGGGACCGACTTCCAGATAGCCATCGCCGCTTGGGCATTCGGGCTCGGAGGCGGTCGATGCCCCCACACCGCTGCGCGTCAGCCCCGGATTCCCACCGGGTTCCCCCACTCGGCAGTGCGGGACAGTACCCGACGCCGGGCGGGGTCCGCCACAGCGCCTCGGTGTGCCTCGGCTTCACGTCCGGGACGGCCTTGACGGACCGTACGAACACATGCTCCACTCGCTCCGATACGCAAGCTGTTCCAGGGGAAGCCGGTCGAAGTCCGGCGCTGACCCGCAACCGTAGACCCGGCCTCGCCGGGTGAGCCGGAGTACCTGGAGCTTGTTCCACAGCAACAGACGCCGTCGCGGACTACGGCGTGGTGCGACCCGTAACGACGCGCGGTTCCCTGCGGAATCCGGGCGGCGTACTGCTGCCACGTCTTCGTACCCCCGCATCGGCCACACCCGAGGGGGACCGGTGGGGACCATGCAGCGCCCGGACACAGGTGCACGAAGACGGCACGGCATGTTCACGGCCGCGCTCTGCGCACTCGGCCTCCTGGCCGCGGTCTGCTTCGCCTTCCTGCCCGGCGCCCAGCGCGCCGCCGCGGCCCCGGCCGACGACTGCACGGCCACCAAGGGCGCCATCGTCGCCGTCGACTTCGGGCCCTTCGGCGGCACCGTCGAGCGTGGCTGTGACACGACCCCCACCACCGGTTACGAGCTGCTGCACGAAGGTGGTTTCAGCACCGCCGGCACCCAGCACGACGGACCGGCCTTCATCTGCCGCATCGGATACGGCGCCTTCAACTCCGGTACCCAGTACCCCACTCCGGACAAGGAAGCCTGCGTCCTCACCCCGCAGGCCACCGCGTACTGGTCCTACTGGGTCGCCTCCCCCGGACAGGACGACTGGTCCTACAGCCAGTACGGGGCCATGGGCCGCAAGCTCAAGGACGGCGACGTCGACGCCTGGGTCTACGGCGGCACCGACATCGGCGGCACCACGGGCCGCCCCGCCTTCAGCCCCGACGACGTACGCGCCGGAGGCGGCTCGACCCCCGACCCGGGCGGTGAGCCGACCGGCGCACCGGGCCGGGTGGACGTCGCCGCGGCCGCGGCCTGGCTGAAGGACGGCCTCACCGACGGCGAACGCATCGTGGACGAGGGCGCCGAGGCCCCCAACTACCTGCTGACGACGGAGACCGCCTACGCGCTGGCCGCCGCCGACGGCAGGAGCGACACCCTGGACAAGGTCACCTCGTTCCTCGCCGCCCACGTCGACGACTACGTCGCACCCAACGGCCAGAACCAGCCGCCCGCGACCGCGGCCGCCGCCCGGCTCGCCCTGCTCGCGGAGTCCACCGAGGGCGACGCGCACTCCTTCGGCGGCCGGGACCTGGCCGCCGACCTCAGCGGCAACGTGTGCACGGAACGGGCCCCCGGCGACGGCTGCACCGCACCGGGCGACATCCGGAACATCACGTACGCCGACGAGCAGGCCCGCGCCGTCCTCGCCCTCCTGCGGGCCGGCGAGCAGCCCGACCCGGCCTCGGTCGAGCGGCTGACCCAGGTCCAGTGCAAGGACGGCGGCATCACCAGCATCCTCATCCAGCCGGGCGAGCGCTGCGAGGGCGACGCCGGCACCACCGGGCTGATCGCACTCGTCCTGCACACGGCGGGCGGACACGACGACGCCGTCACCAAGGCCCACGACTACCTCGCGAAGCAACAGCTCGACACCGGGGCCTTCCCGGGCTACGCCGGGTCCACCACCGGTGACGTGATCGCCACCGCCTACGCCGCCCAGACGCTGCGGGCGGTCGGCGACACCAAGCGGGCCGACGCCGCCGAGGGCTGGCTCTCCCGCGTCCAGCTCAAGGACGGCGGCTTCGGGTTCGACCAGGACGCCGTCGACCCCACCCTGT
The DNA here is from genome assembly GCF_045161735.1 of Streptomyces sp. NBC_00726. NCBI lineage: Bacteria > Bacillati > Actinomycetota > Actinomycetes > Kitasatosporales > Streptomycetaceae > Streptomyces > Streptomyces sp. NBC_00726. The sequence goes on from NZ_CP108983.1 coordinate 6,228,381, forward strand.
ACGCGACCCCCGTCGCCGTACTCGCGGGAGCGCGTACGGACCTCGCGACGCTCACCACCGAGAAGGCGGAGCCGACCGACCCGCCGACCACCGACCCGCCGACCACCGACCCGACGCCGACCCCCACCGACCCGCCCACCACCGACGCGCCGAACCCCGGGAACGGCCCCGACCTGAAGAAGGGCGTGGCCTATCTCACGGGCGCGGCGCAGCTCAAGCAAGGCCGGTACTACCCGGTCGGCCCCGGGTCCGGGCGCGCCGACTTCGGCCTGACCATCGACGGCGCCTACGCGCTCGCCGCCACCGGCCTCAACGACGCGAAGCTGCGCGGCATCGTGGACTTCCTGGACGACGAGGGCGAGGACGGCGAAGGGCGGACGGTCAACGACTGGACGGGCGTCGGCACCGAGTACGAGGCCGGCGGATCGCTCGGCAAGACCGCGCTGCTGGCCGAGGCCGTCGGGCGCGACCCGCGCGACTTCGCCGGGCACGACCTGATCGCCGCCCTGGACAAGGCGGTGTGCCCCGCCGCGAGCACCGCCCCGGACCGCTCCTGCGCGGCCGAGGGCGCCTACACCTACGCGCCGTCCGTCTTCTCGCAGGCCCTCGCCGTCATGGCCCAGCTGCGCGCGGGGGACGAGGACAACGCGAAGGCACCGCTCGCCTATCTGGAGAGCCTCCAGAACGACGACAGCGGCGCCTGGCCGAGCCTGATCCCGCCGACCGGCGACTCCGAGGTCGACTCCACCGCCATGGCCGCGATGGCCCTCGACCTCGCCGGCGGGAAGACGGCGGACGCCGCGGTCGGCAAGGCCCTGAAGTGGATCGCCTCCCAGCAGCTTCCCGACGGCGGATTCCCGGGCGCGGCGGGCAACTCGGTCAACTCCGCGGCCCTCGCGGTGCAAGGGCTGTCCCTCGACAAGGCGACGTACCAGAAAGAGATCGACGCGGCGCTGAAGTTCCTCGCCGGGCAGCAGAACTCCGACGGCGGCTTCAAGGTTGCCAAGGAGGGCCAGCCGGGCTCCGATCTGCGGGCGTCCACCCAGGCTGTGGGCGGCGCCACCGGCATCTCCTTCGGGAAGCTGGACCGCGGCCTCGACGGCACCTCCGCCCAGCCCACCCCCACCGACGACGCCGGCGGCACCCCGCTGATCGTCACCCCCGGCGACGACGACTCCGGTTCGGGCGGCGCCATCGTGGACGCGGACGGCGGTGACGGCGGCGCGCTGGCCTCCACCGGTGTCCAGATCACCGCGCTGGCGGCCTTCGCCGTGCTGCTCACTGCCCTCGGCTGGTGGGCCGTCGTCGCCGCCCGGCGCCGGGTCGCGGCGGGAGCGGGGCGATGAGGCCGGTCCTGCGTACCGTCGCACGTCTGGTGGCCGCGCTCGGCCTCACCCTCGCGGGGCTCGGCGCGACCGCGTCCCCGGCAGCGGCCGACCCGCAGCCCATGGGCCGGTGCACGACCACGTCGGGCGCGGTCCTCGCCGTCGACTTCAGCCACTGGGGCGGGCCCATCTACCGGGCCTGCGGTACGACTCCGACGACCGGCTACGAGCTGCTGAACCAGGGCGGCTGGCGCACGGTGGGGACCGGGCACGACGGACCCGCGTTCATCTGCCGGATCGGCTTCAGCGGCTACAAGAGCGGCAAGCAGTTCCCGCCCACGTCCGAGGAGGACTGCGTCCTCACGCCGCCGGCGTCCGCCTACTGGTCGTACTGGCACGCCGACCCCGGTGCCAATGACTGGGAGTACAGCCAGCTCGGCGCGATGCTCTACCGGCCGAAGCCGGGCAGCGTCGACCTGTGGATCTTCGGCGGGACCGACATCGGGGGGACCAAGGGCCGCCCCAAGGTCACCCCCGACCAGTTGCGGGCCCACAACACCAAGCCCACCGGGGCCGGTTCGCCCGCGTCCACCGAGAAGGCGCCCGACCTGCCGCCGGACGTCGACACGGGCCCCGCCCCGGAGCAGGGCGCCACCCAGGAGAACACCCCGTCCCCGACGCACTCGAAGAAGCCGAAGGCGTCCAGGACGCCCGAGTCCACGAAGCCCGAGCCCGAGACGAGCGAGTCACCGTCGCCGTCTCCCTCGGACACCGCGAGCGCGGACGCGGCGGCCGCGAAGGGCAAGACGCCCGTGCTCAACGCCGAACCGACCGCCGACGCACCCCACGACTCCGGCTCGGTGCTGCCGGTCGTCGCGGGCGCGGCCCTCGTGGTGCTCATCGGGGGCGCCGCGTTCTACGCCGCCCGCCGCAGGCGGCACGAGTGACCTCGGTGGCCCGCACCGCCGCGCAGCCGCCCGCCGCCCCGCCCGGTCCCGGACCGGACCGGGGCGGCCGGCGGCTGCCCCGCGGCCTGCACCCGCTCGCCTGGTGGATCTGGGCACTCGCCCTCGCCACCGCGGTCAGCCGCACCGCCAACCCGCTGCTGCTCTTCCTGGTGCTCGCCGTCCTCGGCTACGTCGTCACGGCACGCCGTACGACAGCGCCCTGGGCCCGGGGCTTCAAGTACTACCTCTACCTGGCGCTGACCGTCGTGGCGATCCGCGTCACCTTCCGCGCGGTCTTCGCCACCGGCATCACCCCGCACGACCACTTTCTCTTCGCCCTGCCGCACATCCCCACCCCCGACTGGTACGCCGGCATCCAGCTCGGCGGCCCCGTCTCACTGGAGGCGGTCCTCTCCTCCGCCACGGACGGGCTCCGCCTGGCGTGCATGCTGTGCTGCATCGGCGCCGCCAACACCCTCGCCAACCCGAAGCGGGCCCTGCGGGTCCTGCCCGGCGCGCTGTACGAGCTCGGCGTCGCCGTGACCGTCGCGATCAGCGTCGCCCCCCAGCTGGTGCAGAGCGTCCAACGAGTGTCCCGGGCACGGAAGCTGAGAGCAGGCCGGACCCGGGGCCTGGGCGCACTGCGCGGCATCGTCGTGCCCGTCCTGGAAGACGCCCTGGAACGGTCACTGCGCCTGGCCGCCGCCATGGACTCACGGGGTTACGGCCGTGCCGGCACCGCGACCCGCACCTCCCGGCGCGTCACCGGTGGCCTCATGCTCCTCGGCATGTGCGGACTGTGCGCGGGGGCGTACGGGCTCCTCGACGCCACCGCCCCCGCCTTCCTGGGCCTGCCCGCGATGAGCGTCGGCGCGGCGCTGTGCGTCGCCGGGCTCCGGCTCGGCGGCCGTCGTGTCACCCGTACGACCTACCGGCCCGATCCCTGGCGCGCCGCCGAGTGGCTGGTCGCGGGCAGCGGTGTGCTTTCGGCGGTCCTGCTGTTCGCGAACCTCGGCTACGACCCCGCCCAGCTCAACCCCACGTTCTACCCGCTCACTTGGCCGGACCTCCCGCTGGTGCCGACCTCGGCGATCCTGCTGGCCGGCGCGGCCGGATTCCTCGCCCCGCCGCCGGCCGCGACCCACCGCACCGACCCGAAAGCCGGAACCGCGTGATCACCTTCGACCAGGTCACCATCGAGTACGACGACGCGGCGGGACCGGCGCTCCGGGACGTCGACCTGACGGTCGAGGAGGGCGAGTTGTGTCTCGTCGTCGGCCACACCGGGGTCGGCAAGTCCACCCTCCTCGGCGCGGTCAACGGCCTCGTCCCGCACTTCACCGGCGGCACCCTGTACGGCAGGGTCACGGTCGACGGCCGGGACACCGCCCACCATCCGCCGCGCGAACTCGCGGACGTCGTCGGCGTGGTGGGCCAGGACCCCCTCGACGGATTCGTCACGGACACCGTGGAGGAGGAACTCGCGTACGCCATGGAGCAGCTGGCCGTCCCGCCCGCCACCATGCGCAAACGCGTCGAGGAGACCCTGGACCTGCTGGGGCTCGCCGACCTCCGCCACCGTGCCCTGCACGAGCTCTCCGGCGGCCAGCAGCAACGCGTCGCCATCGGCTCGGTCCTGACGAGCCACCCCCGCGTCCTCGTCCTGGACGAACCGACGTCCGCCCTCGACCCCACCGCGGCCGAAGAGGTCCTGGCCGCCGTCACCCGCCTCGTCCATGACCTCGGCGTCACCGTCCTCATGGCGGAACACCGCCTCGAACGCGTCGTCCAGTACGCCGACCGCGTACTCCACCTGCCCGGCGACGGCCACGTCCGCATCGGCGCCCCCGCCGACATTCTGCGCACCTCCGCCATCGCACCCCCCATCGTGGAGCTCGGCCGCGCCGCCGGATGGGACCCCCTCCCGCTGTCCATCCGCGACGCGAGACGCACCGCCCGCGAGCTGCGCACCCGGCTGACCGGCCACACCCCGGCACCCGTCCGCGAGGACCCCGGACCCGGCCGGCCCGACCTGCTCACCGCCCGCAAGGTGACCGTCGCCTACAAGGGCGTCCCCGCCGTCCGCGAGGTCGACCTCATCCTGCGCGCGGGCGAGGTCACCGCACTGATGGGACGCAACGGATCCGGCAAGTCCTCACTGCTGTGGGCCCTCCAGGGCACCGGGGCCCGGCACTCCGGCACCGTATCCGTGGCCGACGGCACGCCACGCGGCGCCGACCCCCACACCCTGCCCGCCGCCCGGGCCCGGCAACTGGTCGGCCTCGTCCCGCAGACCCCCGCCGACCTCCTCTACCTGGAAAGCGTCGAGCAGGAACTCGCCCAGGCGGACACCGAATCCGCGAACGGCCGGAACGCGCGGGAGATCCTGGACCGGCTCGCACCCGGAATCCACGGCGGCACCCACCCGAGAGACCTCTCCGAAGGGCAGAAACTGGCCCTCGTCCTCGCCATCCAGCTCACCGCGGCCCCGGACGTCCTGCTCCTGGACGAACCGACCCGGGGCCTCGACTACCGGGCCAAGAACAGTCTCGTGGAGACGGTCGACGCACTGGCCGCCGAAGGGCGCGCGATCGTCGTCTCCACCCACGACGTCGAGTTCGCCGCCCGCGCCGCCGACCGGGTCGTCGTCATGGCCGAGGGCGAGATCGTCGCCGACGGGCCCACCACGGACGTCATCGTCTCCTCCCCGGTCTTCGCACCCCAGACGGCGAAGATCCTGGCACCGCTGTCCTTCCTCACCGTGGACCAGGTCACCACCGCGCTGGCCGCACCCCGACCGGAGGGCGATCAGCCGTGACGACGCCGAACACACCGACCGTGCCCGCGATCGTGCTCGTGCCGCGCGCCACCGTCGTCATCGTGCTGGCGGCGCTCCTGGGGATCGTCGCCTTCTTCTGGCCGTTCGTCGTGGCGCCGGGCACCTTCGGGTCGAACTACGCACCGCCCCTGATCTTCGGCGTGCTGCTCGTCCTGATCCTGTGCGTCGTGCTCTCCGAGATCGCCGAGGGCGGCATCGACTCCAAGGCCCTGGCCATGCTGGGGGTGCTGTCCGCCGTCAACGCCGCGCTGCGCCCCCTCGGCGCGGGCACGGCGGGCATCGAGACCGTCTTCTTCGTCCTCGTCCTCGCGGGCCGCGTCTTCGGCCCGGGCTTCGGCTTCACCCTCGGCTGCACCTCGCTCTTCGCCTCCGCGCTCATCACCGGCGGAGTCGGCCCCTGGATGCCGTACCAGATGTTCGGCTGCGCCTTCGTCGGCATGCTCGCCGGGTTCCTCCCGCGCGCCACCGGCCGCCGCGAAGTGCTTCTGCTCGCCGTCTACGGCTCCCTGTCCGGCTACCTCTTCGGATTCCTTCTCAACCTCTCCTTCTGGCCGTTCTCCCTCGACCCGAACAGTTCCATCGCCTACCTTCCCGGCCTGCCCTTCACCGAGCAGTGGCACCGGTACGTCGCCTTCGACCTGGCCACCTCCCTCGGCTGGGACACCGGGCGCGCCGTGACCAACTTCGTGTGCGTCCTGCTCGCCGGCCCGGCCGTGCTCACGACGTTCCGCCGCGCCGCCCGCCGGGCCCGCTTCCGCGCCCCGGTCCGCTTCACCGCACCTCAGCCGGTGGACCGCACCGAGGGGCATGAGACGATGACCGCCGAATCGGGCGACGGGAGCTGAGGAAGCCGGTGTGAATCCGGCGCGGTCCCGCCACTGTGACCGGGCACGGCCCGGGAGCCAGACACTCACACCGTCGCCACCTCCACGACGTCCGGGGCGGACCTCCCCGGTGAGAGGCGGACGGCGTCATGCCGGAAACAACGGGCCTTACCGCAACGGCTTCCGCGCCCAGCAGGGTGACGGTGTGCCGGGACTGCTGCTGCGGCACGGTCAAGGTGCCGGGCGACCACGCGGCCCAGACCGCGCGCCTGCGCTCGGCCGTACCGGTGCGCGTCTCCGCGTGCCTGGACGTGTGCGAACAGGCCAACGTCATCGTCGTACAGCCCTCGGCCGATGCCCGTCGCGCCGGGGCCCGGCCGGTGTGGCTCGGGCTGGTCAACGACCGGGACGCGACCGAGGACGTCATAGCCTGGGTGAGCGCCGGAGGCCCCGGCACGGCCCCGATGCCCGAGATTCTCGACCTGTACGCGTTCGACCCGGGCGCGGCCGGCCGGGGGCCGGGACGCGAGTGACGTCCCGGCCCCCGGCAACCCCGTTCAGGAAGCGGGCAGTTCCGCCCGGACGGTACGGGCGGCGGCGACCAGGTTCTCCAGGGAGGCCCGGGTCTCGGTCCAGCCGCGGGTCTTGAGGCCGCAGTCGGGGTTCACCCAGAGCCGTTCGGCGGGGATCGCCTTCAGTCCCGTACGCAGCAGCTCGGCGGCCTCCTCGGCGCTCGGGACGCGGGGCGAGTGGATGTCGTAGACCCCCGGTCCCGCCTCACGCGGGTAGCCGTGGGCGGCCAGTTCGCGGGCGACCTGCATGTGGGAGCGGGCGGCTTCCAGGCTGATGACGTCGGCGTCCAGATCGTCGATGGCCTGGACGATGTCCCCGAACTCCGCGTAGCACATGTGGGTGTGGATCTGGGTGGCCGGCCGCACCCCGCCGGTCGTGAGCCGGAACGCCTCCGTGGCCCAGGCCAGGTAGTCCGCCCGGTCGGCCGCCCGTAGCGGCAGCGTCTCGCGCAGCGCCGGTTCGTCCACCTGGATCACCGAAGTTCCGCTTGCCTCAAGGTCATTGACCTCGTCGCGCAGGGCGAGCGCCACCTGCCGGGCGGTCTCCCCGAGCGGCAGGTCGTCGCGGACGAACGACCAGGCGAGCATGGTGACCGGACCCGTGAGCATGCCCTTGACCGGGCGGTCGCTCAGCGACTGGGCGTACGAGGTCCAGCGCACCGTCATCGGCTCGGGGCGCGAGATGTCCCCGGCGAGGACCGGCGGACGCACATACCGCGTGCCGTACGACTGCACCCAGCCGTGCTGGGTGGCGAGGTATCCGGTCAGCTGCTCGGCGAAGTACTGCACCATGTCGTTGCGTTCGGGCTCACCGTGCACCAGCACGTCGATGCCCGTCTTCTCCTGGAAGGAGATCACCTCGCGGATCTCCGTCCGGATGCGCTCCTCGTAACCTGCCGTGTCGATGCGCCCGGCCCGCAGATCGGCGCGGGCCGTCCGCAGCTCGCCGGTCTGCGGGAACGAGCCGATGGTCGTCGTCGGCAGCAACGGCAGCCCCAGGTGTGCCCGTTGGGCGGCGGCCCGCTCGGTGTACGGCTGCGAGCGGCGGCCGTCCGTGTCCGTCACGGCCTCGGCCCGGGCGCGTACGGCCGGGTCCCGGGTGATCGGGGAGTCCGCCCGGGAGGCCAGCGCGGCCCTGTTGGCGGAGAGCTCACCGGCGATGGCGTCGGTGCCCTGCGCGAGCGCCGTCGCCAGGGTGACGATCTCCGCGGTCTTCTGCCGGGCGAAGGACAGCCAGCGGACGATCTGCGGGTCGATGTCCCGCTCGGCGGCGGCGTCCAGCGGCACATGGAGCAGCGAGCAGGAGGCGGCCACGTCGACGCGGTCGGCCAGCCCGAGGAGGGTGCCCAGTGTGGACAGCGACTTCTGGAGGTCGTTGATCCAGATGTTGCGGCCGTTGACGACACCGGCGACCAGGCGCTTGCCGGGCAGTCCGCCCACGGCCGCCAGGGCGTCCAGGTTGGCGGCGGCGGCCTCGGTGAAGTCCAGCGCCAGGCCCTCCACGGGAGCCTTCGCCAGCACCGGAAGCGCCTCGCCCAGCCGGTCGAAGTAGGAGGCGACGAGCAGCTTCGGGCGGTCGGTGAGCGCGCCGAGGTCACGGTAGGTGCGCTCGGCCGCGTTGAGCTCGGCCGGGGTGCGGTCCTGGACGAGGGCCGGCTCGTCCAGCTGCACCCACTCGGCCCCGGCCGCACGCAGATCCGCCAGCACCTCCGCGTACACCGGCAGCAGCCGGTCCAGCAGGGTCAGCGGCTCGAAGTCGGCGGGCACACCGGGGGCCGGCTTGGCCAGCAGGAGATAGGTGACGGGGCCGACCAGCACGGGCCGGGCGGCAAGCCCCTGCGCCAGGGCCTCCTTGAGCTCAGCGACCTGCTTGCCGGAGTCCGCGGTGAAGACGGTGCCGGGGCCCAGCTCGGGCACCAGGTAGTGGTAGTTCGTGTCGAACCACTTGGTCATCTCCAGCGGCGCCACGTCCTGGGTGCCGCGCGCCATGGCGAAGTAGCCGTCCACCGCGTCGGCCGCGACGGCTTCCCGGTGGCGCTCGGGGATGGCGCCGACCATGACGGTGGTGTCCAGCACATGGTCGTAGAGCGAGAAGTCACCGGTGGGGACTTCCTGGATGCCGGCGTCGGCGAGCTGCTGCCGGTTGTCGTGCCGGAGCTGTGCGGCGGTCTGCCGGAGGGCGTCCGCGGTGACGCGGCCCTTCCAGTAACCCTCGACGGCCTTCTTGAGCTCCCGGTCCCGGTCCTGGCGGGGGTAGCCGTACACGGTGGCGCGTGCTGCCGCGGCTGCGGACTTGGTGGTCACGGAGATCTCCTTCGCGAGATGAATCCCTGAGATCCCGGAGACGGGACGAGAGCGCGAAGGTGACGACGACCCGACGGGCAAGGACGCTCCGCCTGGTGTGTACGCCGACCCGCCCACGAGGTCACCGGAATATCCGTGTACGGAATGGTCCGTACACGGGCAGTCGGCAGGTCTTCGGACTCGCGGGCCCATCCTCCGTGCCGGAGGACACCTACTGGCCGTCGCTTCCCAGACCCGTCCCGGGTCCAGTGCGTATGACGGCGGTCGTTCCCGCTCACCGCTGCGGGGCAGTCCCGGATTCCCACCGGGTTCCCTCTTACGACGCATCCCGCCTGGCGGACGGGGCGAACCAGCTGCGGTGCCCAGCCTACGACATGCCGGGACGCGCCTCTGGATTTACTAGGACGTCCAACTATATAGTCGCGAGTACAAGGCCCGCGGTGCAGGGAAGCCGGTGTGAATCCGGCACGGTCCCGCCACTGTGACCGGGGAGTACGCCGTCGAGCGTTACGCCACTGACGAGTTGGATGTCGGGAAGGCGGACGGCGCGCGCTGATCCGGGAGTCAGGATACCGGCCGCGGGATGTTCTGTGTTGTCCACGAGGATGGAGCTGACACGCATGGCATCGGTATGTATCCACGACCCAGGTGAGCCCGCCGTCTGACGGGGCCTCCGGCCATTCGCGATCTCGCGCCCCACCATACCCGTACGCCTTCGGTGCGGGTGTGCGCCCCGGCGCGCCATCCCCGGATCCCTCCTGACGAGAGCAGGCAGTCATGGTCCGCGAGCACGAACGCGCCTCCGTGCGCGAGTTGACCCACTTCGTCGGCGGTAAGAGCGTCCCGGGAACGTCCGGGGCGTACGGCGAGGTGTACGACCCCAACACCGGCGAGGTGCAGGCCCTGGTGCCCCTCGCGAACCGCACCGAGACCGAGGCGGTCATCGCCGATGCCGTCGAGGCGCAGCGCGGCTGGGGCGAGTGGAACCCGCAGCGGCGTGCGCGGGTCTTCATGAAGTTCCTTCAGCTGGTGGAGCGGGAGAAGGACGCGCTGGCCCGGCTGCTGTCCGCCGAGCACGGCAAGACGGTCGCCGACGCGCACGGCGACATCCAACGGGGCCTGGACGTGGTCGAGTTCGCGGCCGGCATCCCGCACCTGCTCAAGGGGGAGTTCACCGACAACGCCGGCACCGGCATCGACGTCCACTCCCTGCGCTCCCCGCTCGGCGTCGTCGCCGGCATCACCCCGTTCAACTTCCCCGCGATGATCCCGCTGTGGAAGGCCGCGCCCGCCCTCGCCTGCGGCAACGCCTTCATCCTCAAGCCCTCGGAGCGCGACCCCTCCGTCCCGCTGCGGCTCGCCGAACTGTTCCTGGAAGCGGGGCTGCCGCCCGGTGTCCTGAACGTCGTCAACGGAGGCCGCGAGACCGTCGACACCCTCCTCGACGACCCCCGGGTCGCCGCCCTCGGCTTCGTCGGTTCCACGCCGGTCGCCGCACACGTCTACGCCACGGCCGCCGCGCACGGCAAGCGCGCCCAGTGCTTCGGTGGCGCCAAGAACCACATGATCGTGATGCCGGACGCCGATCTCGACCAGGCCGTCGACGCCCTGATCGGCGCCGGCTACGGCTCGGCGGGGGAGCGCTGCATGGCGGTCTCCGTCGCCGTCCCGGTCGGTGAGGAGACCGCCGACGCGCTGGTGACCCGGCTGAAGGAGCGCATCGGCACGCTCCGGATCGGCCGCAGTGACGACCCCGACGCCGACTTCGGTCCGCTGGTCGGCCCGGAGGCCGTCGAACGGGTCCGCTCCTACGTCGACCTCGGCGTCGAGGAGGGCGCCGAACTCGTCGTGGACGGGCGGGACTTCGTCCTGGACGGGCATGCGGGCGGCTTCTTCGCGGGGGCCTCCCTGTTCGACCGGGTGACGCCGGCCATGCGTATCTATCAGGAGGAGATCTTCGGCCCGGTGCTGTGCGTCGTACGCGCCGCCGGCTACGAGGAGGCCCTGCGCCTGCCCAGCGAGCACGTCTACGGGAACGGGGTCGCGATCTTCACCCGTGACGGGGACACCGCCCGTGACTTCACCCGCCGCGTCGACACCGGGATGGTCGGCGTCAACGTGCCCATCCCGGTGCCGGTGGCGTACCACACCTTCGGAGGCTGGAAGCGCTCCGGCTTCGGCGACCTCAACCAGCACGGCCCCGATGCCATCCGCTTCTACACCCGTACGAAGACGGTCACTTCGCGCTGGCCCGCCGGGTTGCGCGAGGGTGCCAGCTTCACGATCCCCACGATGGGCTGAACGGCCATGACCAGCACCCTGCTCACCGAGGACCAGCAGGCCCTCACGGAGACCACTCTCGACTTCGCCCAGGATCACCTGGCCCCGCACGCCCTCGACTGGGACCGCGACAAGCACTTCCCCGTCGACGTCCTGCGCAAGGCCGCGGGGCTCGGGCTCGGCGGCGTCTACGTCCGGGAGGAGTCCGGCGGCTCGGGGCTCAGCCGCGCCGACGGCGTCCTCGTCTTCGAGACCCTTGCCTCCGGCTGCCCGTCCATCGCCGGCTACCTCTCCATCCACAACATGGTCGCCTGGATGATCGACCGGTACGGCGACGACGCTCAGCGCGAACGCCATCTGCCCCGGCTGTGCGCCATGGAGGACCTCGCCAGCTACTGCCTGACCGAACCCGGCGCGGGCTCGGACGCCGCCGCCCTCACCACCCGCGCGCGGCGGGACGGGGACGGCTGGCTGCTCACCGGCGTCAAGCAGTTCATCTCCGGGGCCGGCGCCACCCAGCTGTACCTCGTCATGGCCCGCACCGGCGGCCAGGGGGCGGACGGCATCTCCGCCTTCCTCGTGGACAAGGACGACCCCGGTCTCTCCTTCGGGCCCAACGAGCGGAAGATGGGCTGGAACGCCCAGCCGACCCGCCAGGTGATCCTGGACGGCGTACGCCTCCCCGCCGACCGGCTCATCGGCCGCGAGGGCGAGGGCTTCCGCATCGCCATGAACGGCCTGAACGGCGGCCGCCTCGGCATCGCCGCCTGCTCGCTCGGCGGCGCCCGCAGCGCCCTCGACCGCAGCCTGGCCCACCTCGCCGACCGGGAGGCGTTCGGGCAGCGGCTCCTCGATGCCCAGGCGCTGCGCTTCCGCCTCGCCGACATGGCCACCGAACTCGCCGCCGCCCGCGCCCTGGTGCAGCAGGCAGCCCAGGCCCTGGACCGGGGCGATCCGCAGGCCCCGTACCTCTGCGCGATGGCCAAGCGCTTCGCCACCGACACCGGCTACGCGGTCGCGGACCGCGCGCTCCAGCTGCACGGCGGCTACGGCTACCTCAACGAGTACGGCATCGAGAAGATCGTCCGCGACCTGCGCGTCCACCAGATCCTGGAAGGCACCAACGAGATCATGCGGTCATCGTCGCCCGGGGACTGACGGAGGCGTTCGGGTGAACGACGTCCTGTTCCGTACCACCGGCCACGCCGCCCACATCACCCTCAACCGCCCCAAGGCCCTGAACGCGCTCACCCACGAGATGGTGCTCCGCATCGACTGCGCGCTCACCGAGTGGGAGCACGACCCGGCCGTCGAGACCGTCATCCTCACCGGTGCCGGAGAACGCGGCCTGTGCGCCGGCGGTGACATCCGGGCCATCCACGACGACGCCCGCCACGGGGACGGCACGGCCGCCGCCGCCTTCTGGCGCGACGAATACCGCCTCAACGCCCGGATCGCCCGCTACCCCAAGCCGTACGTCGCCGTCATGGACGGCATCGTCATGGGCGGAGGCGTGGGTGTCTCCGCGCACGGAAGCGTGCGGATCGTCACCGAACGGTCCAGGGTCGCCATGCCCGAGACCGGCATCGGCTTCGTCCCCGATGTCGGCGGCACCTATCTGCTCGCGCTCGCCCCCGGCGAACTGGGCACCTACCTGGCCCTGACCGGAGCACCGGTCGGCGCGGCGGACGCCCTGCTGTGCGGGCTCGCCGACCACTTCCTGCCCTCGGCCGCCGTCCCGTCCCTCGTGGCCGATCTGGCCGGGATGCCGGTACGCGACGCCCTCGCGCGCCATGTGCAGGACCCGCCACCGGGGCGGCTGGCCGCCGGGCGGGCGTGGATCGACGACTGCTTCTCCGCCGGCACCGTCGAGGAGATCGCCCAACGGCTGCTCGCCCAGGACGTCCCGGCCGCCGACGAGACGGGCGTCACCCTGCTCGCCAAGTCCCCGACCGCGCTCAAGGTCACCCTGGCCTCGCTGCGCCGGGCCCGTCGGCTCGGCGCCCTGGAGCGGGTGCTCGACCAGGAGTACCGCGTCTCCCGCGCCTGCCTGCGCGCCCCGGACCTGGTGGAGGGCATCCGGGCCCAGGTCATCGACAAGGACCGCACACCGCACTGGTCCCCGAAGTCGCTCGCCGACGTCACCGAGGCGGACGTCGAGCGGTTCTTCGCCCCGCTGGGCGCGTACGAACTCGGGCTCGCCGCCGCAACCGACACGACCGAGGAGGTGGTCTGGTGAGCAGGACTGTCGCGTTCATCGGGCTCGGACACATGGGCGGCCCGATGGCCGCCAACCTGGCCAAGGCCGGTCACCGGGTGCTCGGCCACGACCTGGTCCCCGAGCTCCTGGCGGCCGCCGCCGGCACCGGCGTGGAACCGGCCGCGTCCGTCGCGGCCGCGGTCGCCACCGCCGACGTGGTCATCAGCATGCTCCCCGCCGGGCGCCATGTGCTCGGCCTGTACGACGACATCCTCACCGCGGCCCGGCCGGGCACCCTCTTCGTGGACTGCTCCACGATCGACGTCACCGACGCGCGGGCCGCCCAGGAACGCGCGGCGGCCGCCGGGATGCGGTCCCTGGACGCGCCGGTCTCCGGCGGGGTGGTCGGTGCCGAGGCGGGCACCCTCACCTTCATGGCGGGCGGGGGAGAGGCGGAGTTCGCCGAGGCGCTTCCCCTGCTGGAGGTCATGGGCAAGAAGGCCGTGCACTGCGGCGGCGCGGGCGCCGGCCAGGCGGCGAAGGTCTGCAACAACATGATCCTCGGCGTCTCCATGATCGCCGTCAGCGAGGCGTTCGTCCTCGGCGAGAGCCTCGGCCTGACCCACCAGGCGCTGTACGACGTCGCCTCCACGGCGTCCGGACAGTGCTGGGCGCTCAGCGTCAACTGCCCCGTCCCCGGACCGGTGCCGGCCAGCCCGGCCAACCGCGACTACCGGCCCGGGTTCGCCGCGGCGCTGATGGCCAAGGACCTCGGGCTGGCCGCGAACGCACTGCGCGAGGGCGGCATCCACGCCGAACTGGGACTGCGCGCGGCCGAGTTGTACGCGGCCTACGCCGAACAGGTCGGTGACACGGAGGACTTCTCCGGCATCGTACGTACCATCAGGGACCGGACCGGAGGCGCCGCATGACCACCCCGTACGAGACCGTCCTGGTCGAACGCAAGGGCCGCACCGCCCTCCTCACCCTCAACCGGCCCAGGGCCCTCAACGCACTGAATCTCCAGGTCATGAACGACGTCGTGGCCGCGACCGAGGCCCTGGACCGGGACCCGGACTGCGGCTGCATCGTGATCACCGGTTCGGCGAAGGCGTTCGCGGCCGGCGCGGACATCAAGGAGATGCGGCCCCAGGGCTACCTGGACATGTACCTCGCGGACTGGTTCGCGGCCTGGGACCGGCTCGGGCAACTGCGCACCCCGACCGTCGCGGCCGTCGCCGGATACGCCCTGGGCGGCGGCTGCGAGCTGGCCATGCTGTGCGACATCCTGCTCGCCGCCGACACCGCGGTCTTCGGCCAGCCGGAGATCAAGCTCGGGGTGATCCCCGGCATCGGCGGCTCCCAGCGGCTGACCCGGGCGGTGGGCAAGGCCAAGGCCATGGAGCTGTGCCTGACCGGGCGCACGATGGACGCGCAGGAGGCCGAGCGGGCCGGACTGGTCTCGCGGATCGTGCCCGCAGGCGAACTGCGCGGGGAGGCCCTGGCGGTCGCGGAGACCGTGGCGGGCATGTCGCTGCCGGTGGCGATGATGGCCAAGGAGGCCGTCGGCCGGGCCTTCGAGACCACGCTCGCCGAAGGCGTCCGCTTCGAACGACGCCTGTTCCACGCGGTGTTCGCGACCGCCGACCAGAAGGAGGGCATGGCCGCCTTCACCGACAAGCGGCCACCCGTCTTCCGGCACCGCTGATCCCGTCGCGGGTGTGTGGCCCCGGAACCCTTCCGGGGCCACACACGTTCCGGATCACACAGCCACGAGAACGGGGACTCCCGCGTCCCGGTCATGCGGGAGGAAGGGCCCCTCAGCCCTGGTCATAGGTGTGGAACCCCCGGCCGGCCTTTCGGCCCAGGAGCCCCGCCTCCACCATCCGCTGGAGCAGCGGCGGTGGTGCGTAGAGCGGTTCCTTGAACTCGGCGTAGAGCGATTCGGCGATCGACGCGACGGTGTCCAGGCCGATCAGATCCGCGAGCTTCAGCGGCCCCATGGGGTGGGCGCAGCCCAGCTCCATCCCGGCGTCGATGTCGCCGGCCGTGGCGAAGCCCGACTCCGCCATCCGGATCGCGGACAGCAGATACGGCACGAGCAGGGCGTTGACGAGGAAGCCCGCCCGGTCCTGGCTGCGGATCACGGTCTTGCCGAGCACCCGGCTCGCGAAGTCCTCCACGGCGGTGACGGTCGTGGCCGAGGTGTGCAGCGAGGTCACGACCTCGACCAGCGGCAGCACGGGCACCGGATTGAAGAAGTGGAGCCCCACGACCCGGTCGGCGCGGCTCGTGGCCATGCCGAGCCGCATGACGGGCAGCGACGAGGTGTTGGTGGCCAGGACGGCCGCCGGGTCCTCGACGATCTTGTCGAGTGCGGCGAAGACCTCGGTCTTGGCCCCGGGGTTCTCGATGACGGCCTCGATGACGAGCTGCCGGTCGGCCAGATCGTCCAGGCTGCCGGTGAACACGGTCCGGGCGAGCGCGTCCCCCGCCGCCGCCCGGTCCAGCTTGCCGCGCCGCACCGCCCGGTCCAGCGAGGCCGCCACCCGTTCGCGGGCCGTACGGGCCGCCACCGCGTCCACCTCGCAGACCACGGTGTCCAGCCCGGCCCGCGCGCAGACCTCCGCGATGCCCGCCCCCATCTGCCCGCCGCCGACCACACCGACGCGTGTGATGTCCGTGCTCATGCCCGCACCTCCGGCCGGCGGACCAGGTGGCGGGTGTAGGCGGCCGGAGTGAAGAACTGCGGCAACTCGCCCCGCATGGCCGTCTCCTCGAAGAGCGTACGGATGTCTTCGACGGGCGCCCACGGGTATTCCGCGCCGAGAGCGGTGATCTGGTCGTCGACCAGCGCGGTCATGGTCTCCCGGTCGGTCACCCGGTGCCGCAGCCACTGCCAGATCTGCACCCGGGCGATCTCGGCGGTGGCCGCGTCCTCCATCAGCCCGTCGATCGCGACCGCGCCCTGTCCGCGCAGCCATGCCGCGTAATACCGCAGCGCGACGGAGATGTTGGTCCGGACGCCCTCGGCGGTGGGCGGGCCGCTGATCCGGCGGACGGACAGCAGCTCGGCCGGGGTGACCTCGACGTCGTCGCGGGTACGGTCCAGCTGGTGCGGCCGGGCGCCGAGGACACCGTCGAACACGTCGCGGCAGACGGTGACGAGCGCCGGGTGGGCCACCCAGGAACCGTCGTAGCCGTCCTCCGCCTCCCGCTCCTTGTCGAGCCGGACCTTGGCGAACGCGGCCTCGTCGGCGGCCGGGTCCTTCGTGGGGACCTGTGCGGCCATGCCGCCGATGGCGTGCGCGCCGCGCCGGTGGCAGGTGCGCACCAGGAGTTCCGTGTACGCCCGCATGAACGGCGCGGTCATCGTCACCTTGGCGCGGTCCGGCAGCAGGAAGTCGGAGCGGTGGCCGAAGGTCTTGATGATGCTGAAGAGGTAGTCCCAGCGGCCGGCGTTGAGCCCGGCGCTGTGCTCGCGCAGCTCGTAAAGGATCTCCTCCATCTCGAAGGCCGCGGTGACCGTCTCGATGAGGACGGTGGCCCGGACCGTGCCGCGGGGGATGCCGAGGAGTTCCTGCGCCAGGACGAAGACGTCGTTCCAGACCTGGGCCTCGTAACGGTTCTCCAGCTTCGGCAGGTAGAAGTACGGACCGGAGCCGGCGTCGATCTGCCGCTGGGCGCAGTGGAAGAAGTACAGGCCGAAGTCGACCAGCGCGGCCGGCACCGGGCGGCCGTCGTACTCCAGGTGCTCCTCGTCCAGATGCCAGCCGCGCGGGCGGACCATGATGGTGGCCGGCCGGTCGCCGATGCGGTATTCCCTGCCCTCCGGCGTGGTGAAGTTGATGCGGCGCTCGACGGCGTCCAGCAGGGTGAGCTGGCCGTCGATGACGTTGTCCCACAGGGGAGCGGTCGCGTCCTCGAAGTCGGCCATCCACACTCGCGCGCCCGAGTTGAGCGCGTTGACGGCCATCCGGCGGTCGGGCGGCCCGGTGATCTCCACCCGGCGGTCGGCCAGTCCCGGCCCGGGAGGCGCCACCCGCCAGGTGGGGTCGTCGCGCACCGCGGCGGTGATCAGGGGGAAGCCGAGGGGTGAGCCCGAGGCCAGTCGCAGTGCCTGGCGGCGGCGTTCCTTCAGCAGCCACTGGCGGCGCGGCTCGAATGCCTCGGCGAGCCGGCCGAGGAAGTCCAGGGCGGCGGGGGTGAGGATCTCGTCGTGCCGTCGCCCGGGCGCGGCGAGGACACGGACCTGCTGGGTGAGTGCGGTGGTGGTCATCGGGCTCTCCTGAGGGGTGGGGCGGAGGGGGACGGGGACGGTCGTCCCCCTCCGCGGCCGAAGCCGGCCGGACCACGGCGGTCCGGCTCAGCGGCCTAGTGGAACTGCTCTTCCTCCGTCGAACCGGACAGCGCGGTCGTGGAGGAGGCCGGGTTGACGGCGGTGGACACCAGGTCGAAGTAGCCGGTGCCGACCTCGCGCTGGTGCTTGACGGCGGTGAAGCCCTGCGCCTGCGCGGCGAACTCCTTCTCCTGGAGATCGACGTACGCGGTCATGCCGTGGTCGGCGTAGCCGCGCGCGAGGTCGAACATCCCGTGGTTGAGCGAGTGGAAGCCGGCCAGCGTGATGAACTGGAACTTGTAGCCCATCGCGCCCAGTTCGCGCTGGAACTTGGCGATCTGGTCGTCGTCCAGCGCCGCCTTCCAGTTGAAGGACGGCGAGCAGTTGTACGCGAGCATCCGGTCCGGGTACCTGGCGTGGATCGCCTCGGCGAACTCGCGGGCCTGCGCCAGGTCCGGGGTGCCGGTCTCGACCCAGATCAGATCGGCGTACGGGGCGTAGGCGAGACCGCGCGCGATCACCGGGGCCATGCCGTTGCGGACCTGGTAGAAGCCCTCCGCCGTGCGCTCGCCGGTGACGAACTCGGCGTCCCGCTCATCCACGTCCGAGGTCAGCAGATTGGCGGCCAGCGCGTCCGTACGGGCGATGATCACGGTCGGGGTGCCCGCGATGTCCGCGGCGAGACGGGCCGAGTTCAGCGTACGGATGTGCTGCGAGGTCGGCACCAGCACCTTGCCGCCGAGGTGGCCGCACTTCTTCTCGGACGCCAGCTGGTCCTCGTAGTGGATGCCGGCGGCGCCCGCCGCGATCATCGCCTTGGTCAGCTCGAAGGCGTTGAGCGGACCGCCGAAGCCGGCCTCCGCGTCCGCGACGATCGGCGCGAGCCAGTCGGTGGTGTCGCCGGCGTCCTCGGCGGTGGCGATCTGGTCGGCGCGCAGCAGGGCGTTGTTGATGCGCCGGACGACCTGGGGGACCGAGTTGACGGGGTAGAGGCTCTGGTCGGGGTAGGTGTGCCCGGCCTGGTTCGCGTCGGCGGCCACCTGCCAGCCGGAGAGGTAGATCGCCTGAAGTCCCGCCCTCACCTGCTGGACGGCCTGACCGCCCGTGAGCGCGCCGAGCGCGTGGACGTAATCGAGGTCGTGGAGCTGCCGCCACAGCCGCTCGGAGCCGCGCCGGGCCAGGGTGTGCTCCTCGCGGACGCTGCCGGAGAGCCGCACCACGTCCTCGGCGCCGTAGGTGCGCTCGATGCCCTTCCAGCGCGGATCGGTCGCCCACTGCCGCGCCAGGTCCTCGATCGCCTGCGTCGTCTCCGCCATGACTCTCTCCGTCTCCTCGGTTTGTGCTGGCTGCCAACATCGCGGCCCGGATGGGACTGGAGGTGGCACTAAGTGTCTTCAAGTGAAGGGTGCGGCCCGCCGGTGCCGGGCGATGGAGCTGAGCAATGTTGCCGTGCAAGGGGATTCCCCTGCAAGTTCCGGAGGGCCGCACCACGACTCTGGCATTGGCACGGAGTGCCATCAAGCAGGGATGTGTGCCAACCTTTGCGAATCTTCCCGGCCGTTTTTGCCAAGGTTGCAAAGGCCGTGGGGTGTGATCCATCCCGTACGCTGAGCCGGAGAACCCCGGCTTCGAGGAGCGGACTGGTGAGCAAGACATACGCGGGTGCGCGGCTCCGCCAGCTGCGCACGGAGCGCCGGATGAGCCAGGCGGACCTGGCGCGGGTGCTCGGCATCTCGCCGAGCTACCTCAATCAGATGGAGCACGACTCACGGCCGCTCACCGTGCCGGTCCTGCTCCGGCTGACCGAGGCGTTCGGTGTGGACCCGGGGTTCTTCTCGGAGCGTGACACGGCCCGCCTGCTGGCGGACCTGCGCGAGGCGCTCGCCGGAGAGCTCGCCGAGTCCCAGGTGTCCGTCGCCGATCTCGGCGACCTGGCCACCCGGCTGCCCGCGGTCGCGAAGGTCCTCGTCGGACTCGGCCGCCGCAATCAGGAGTTGTCCGAGCGGCTGGCCGGGGAGGCGGACGGCCGGGGCCCCGGCCGGGCCACCACCACGCCGCACGAGGAGATCCGCGACTTCTTCTACCGCCGCCAGAACTACCTGCACGAAACCGATCTGGCGGCCGAGCACCTGGCCGCTGAGATCGGCATCCGGCCCGGAGAGGTGACCGGCGCCCTCGGCAGACGACTCACCGAGGCACACGGCGTCCGCCTGGCCGCGAAGCCGGGGGACCGGCTGCACCACTACGACGACAGAAGCCGCACGCTGCACCTGTCGCCGCGGCTGCGCCCCGGCCAGCGCGCCTTCCGCATGGCGACCCAGCTCGCCCTGCTGGAACACGGCGAAGAGCTCGGCCGGCTGGCCACCGAGGACTTTCCGCCCGCGTCGGCCACCCACGGGCTCGCCCGGATCGGCGTCGCCAACTACTTCGCGGCCGCCCTGATCTTGCCCTACGCCGCCTTCCACGCGGCAGCCGAGGACGCGCGCTACGACATCGAGCGCCTCACCGACCACTTCGGCCTCGGCTACGAGACCATCTGCCACCGGCTGAGCACCCTGCAACGGCCGAGACTCCGCGGGGTGCCCTTCTCCTTCGTACGCGTCGACCGGGCCGGCAACCTGTCCAAACGCCAGTCCGCCACCGGCTTCCACTTCTCACGGGCCGGCGGCACCTGCCCCCTGTGGAACGTGTACGAAGCCTTCTCCGCCCCCGGCCGCATCCACGTCCAGGTCGCCGAGATGCCCGACGGGCAGCGCTACCTGTGGACCGCGCGAGCCGTCACCCGGCACCGCGGCGGCTGGGGGGAGTCCGGCAAGACGTATGCCATCGGTCTCGGCTGCGAAATCCGCCACGCCCACCGGCTCGTCTACTCCGACGGCCTCGACCTCACCAACGCCTCCATCGCCACCCCCATCGGCATGGGCTGCCGCGTCTGCGAACGCCTCGACTGCT
The DNA here is from genome assembly GCF_045161735.1 of Streptomyces sp. NBC_00726. Taxonomy (NCBI): domain Bacteria; kingdom Bacillati; phylum Actinomycetota; class Actinomycetes; order Kitasatosporales; family Streptomycetaceae; genus Streptomyces; species Streptomyces sp. NBC_00726. The sequence continues at coordinate 6,248,963 of NZ_CP108983.1, forward strand.
CCCAGCGCGCCGCCCCACCCCTCGGCCGGCCCCTGCGCATCGACCAGAACAGCAGCACCTTCGTGCCCTACCCGGTCCGGGAGGGCGGCGAGGCATCGGACCGGCACGGGTCCTGAACGCGGTAGGCCGTCTTCTTCCGCTGCCGGGGCCCGGAAGCGCCCTCCGCCGGATGGTCTGCTGTGGGTGCCAGGTGGGCCATGCAGAGGGAAGGGCCGACAAATGGCTCCAGTCGGTCGACTCGGAGCGGTGCGCGTACTTCCTGTAGGGCGCCTCGTATCAGACCGAGATGGAGGGAACACACGATGTCCCGATGTTCCTCGGCCAGTTCCAGGAACGGGCAGTGGCGCAGCGGAATGACGGGAGCGGAGTCGCACTCCGTGGGGCCGGGATCAAAGCCGGCGTCATCGAGTACCCGGGACAGCCGGCTGATCGACTCTTCGGCGGTGAGGCGCTGCGCGGGAGGCGGAGCGTCGGCGAGGTAGCGGCCCCACGCCTCACCCGTGGCGGCCGCGGCCTGTGCGGGGTGCTCCAGCGTTTCGGCCGCCAGCCCTGTCAGCATGTGGGCGAGCAGTTGGTAGCTTCGGCGGTCCGCCGGGGTCCGGGTCGCGGTGGCGCTGTACACGGCGCGCGGTCTGCCGGGCCGGCCGAGTGCTTCGTTGCCGCGTTCGGCAAGACCTTCGCCGACCAGCGTGTCCAGGTGGAACCGCACCGTGTTGGAGTGCAGTCCCGTCTCCTCGGCGATTTCCCGCACACCGACAGGGCCGGCCGCGGAGCGCAGGACATCGAGAACGTGGCGCCGGCTCTCGCCCACGGCGCCCGTGTCGGGCCCGGTCGGATCGCGCAACGTCGACTCACTCATTCGTTCCATTTTACCCAGCATATGTAGGAGAAACGAGTCGAATCGCGTTGATCATGTACGCGGTCCTCAACATCCTCGATGCCTGGGCGACGAGGCCGGGGCCGAATCGGGATGAGGGCGGATCTGCATGCCCGGGCGTCGCCGGTGCACGGTCACATAGGTCAGGCCGCCGATTCCCGCTGTGATACTCCGAGTCGAACCGTGCGGCAGCCACATGAGTGCTCCTGCCGTGAGGGACAACTCCCCTTCAGGCGTACGCATCACGCCTTCGCCGGTGACGATGAGGACCAGGACGTCCAGGTCGGGCTCGGCATGGGTGCCGATGCGCTCTCCCGCGGCCAGCCGGACCAGGTTGGCGTCGAGTTGCCTGCCGGATTCGACCAGTTTCCACAGGACGCCGGACGTCTCGGGAGCGCTCGGGGCGGCGTGCACGTCGCACAGGAGACGAACGGCCGCCGCCCCGTCCGGCCGTTCGTGCCGCCGGGCGTCAGGCACTGCCGGTCACCCGTGAGATGCGGACCTGCCACTGCTCGGGGCCCGACTCGACGTACTCCCAGGTGAACCTGCCGGGGTGGGTGGCCTCGAACTCACGGCGCAACGGCTTGGGATCGTGGTTGTTGACGAGTACGAATGACTCTCCCTCCGCGAGACGGGCGAAGCGGGTGAAGATGCGAGGGTGACGACGACCGTGCGGGATCTCGCGGACGTCGACAACGGTCGAGTCCTCCAGCCGGCCGCCGTTCAGGACGGTGGTGAAGTCCTCGGCGAGCGCGGACAGATCGACGCCCGGCAGCGCCCGCAACGCGGGCAGCAGGACGTCGCGCTCCGCGCCCAGGAGCAGCGTGAGCCCTCCTTTGAGCGCGTGCGCAGCTTCCCTGCGCCCGGGTTCGTCCGTCGCCGCGTTCAGCGCATCGATCTGCTCGCCGATCGTCCTGACTCCGGCGCGCAGTGCGCGTACCACCAGCCGGGTCTCGGCCGCGCCGGACGCGGCCGCATACAGCGTCAGGTCGGTGGCCGCCAGGCAGCGGTACAGATGCTCGGCGAACCGCGTGGCGGGCTGCCCTCCGGCCGCCGCCACCGCTTCGATCTGCTCCAGCAGTTGCCCATGGGACCGCTCGATCACGGCCTGGGCCCTCGTGTCCGGGTCCGTGTCGGTTGCCTGGATGAACACTTCCGCAGCAGGTGACATACGGGTCGCTCCCTCTCTCCTTCAGCAGGGCACTGACGGTGCTGACCGAATTATTACACATTGGATCGTGAAAATTAGAGTCCGTGCCCGCCCTCGTTCTGCGCTGCCCCGAAGCCTCGGCCTCCATCCCCATCGACCCCGCACGGGTCGGTGCCATTTATTACATGTAAAATTCGTGGAAACCAGGCGCTCCGCATCCACGCGGGCCGGCGGTCTTTGCAGCCGTCATTCCAGGCGGCGGAGAGGGAGCACCTCAATGAACACCACGTCAGCCGCGGTCGCGGGCGCCGTGACCTTCCTGTGGATCGGAATGGTGCTGGCGATCTCCTTCGTGGAGGCGCCGCTCAAGTTCCGCGCGCCCGGGGTGACCATCCCCGTAGGGCTGGGCATCGGCCGGATCGTCTTCCGTACGCTGAACCGCATCGAGATCGCTCTGGCGTCCGTCATCGTCGTGACGGTGGCCGTCGGCGACCCGCGCACCGGCATCGTCGTACTCGTCTGCGTCGTGGCCGCGCTTCTCGCCGTACAACTGGCCGTCGTCCGCCGACGGCTGAATCGGAGGTCGGATCGAGTGCTCGCCGGTGAGCAACTCCCGCGCTCACGAGGGCACGTGTACTACGTGGGATTCGAAATCGCGAAAGTCATCGCCCTGACGGCGTTGGGCGTCAGTCTGGCGACAGCGTAATCCGGCTGCCTGGCCGGCGTCAGTCACCGAGCCGATGATGAAGGCTCATATCACGCAGACCACGACCTACGCGGTCGGCCTGAGGACTTCGCCCCGTTGATCACCCACTCGTCGCCTCGCGCACGGCAGTCGTGGTGCGCGAGGCGACGTCGGTACCACCGCCCGGCTCGCTCAGCCCGAACGCGCTGAGCGCCTCACCCGCGCAGAGCTGCGGCATCCAGCTCTCCTTCTGCTCGGGCGTGCCGAACCCCATGCGGCCCCTCTCGGCGACCAGGTCGTAGGGGAACGCGTCCCGCTTGTACAGGTCGCCGGTCGCCGGGGCCCCGACGGTGCGCGCGAAGTCCTCCACGGTCTTGCGTAGGACCTCGTACTCCTCGTCGAGCCCGAAGCCGATCGCTTCAGTTCCCTCGGGTGGCGGCGGGCCGGGCGGGCCGGGAAGGGGGCGGCGCCGGTCAGGCGGGGACGGAGCCGACGAGACCGCCGTCGACGACGAACTCCTGACCGGTGATGTACGCCGCGCGCGGCGACAGCAGGAACAGCACCGTCTCGGCGATGTCCTGCGGGGTGCCGAGGGAGCCGAGGGCGACCTGGCCGCGGAAGAACTCGCGGACCTCCTCGACCGGGGCGATGGCGTCGAACATCTCGGTGTGGATGTGGCCCGGGGTGACCGCGTTGACCCGGATGCCGAGGCCCGCCAGGTCCGGGGCGAGGGTCTGCGGCAGGTTCAGCACGGCCGCCTTGCTGGCCGCGTAGACCGAGCCCGCGCCCATGCCGCGGTGCACCAGCCACGAGGAGTTGAGCACCACCGAGGAGCCCTCGGCGAGCAGCGGCAGCGCCTTCTGCACGGTGAAGAAGGCGCCCTTGAAGTTGGTGCCGACGATCTGGTCGAAGTCCTCCTCGGTCACGTCCGCGGTGCGGGCGTTGAGGCCGATGCCGGCGTTGGCGAAGACGCCGTGCAGGACGCCGAAGCGGGCGCGGACCTGGTCGTAGGCCGACTCCAGCTCCGCCGGGCGGGACACGTCGACGGTCACGGAGAGGGCCCGGTCGCCGCCGTCCAGCTTCTTGACGGCCTTTTCGAGGCGGGCGGCGTCGCGGCCGGCGATCACCACGTTCGCATCCTCGTCGAGCAGGCGGCGGGCGGTGGCGAAGCCGATGCCGCTGCCACCACCGGTGATGAAGTACGTTTTGTTGGCTAAGTCAGTCATACGGCCAGCGTCGGGGCACCGCGCACCGCCGCGCATCTCCTCGATTGCGCAGCGCCCCGCCCGGCGGCCGGGCCGCCAGCGGCTCGCGGGAACCGCCCGCACGACAGCAACCTCGAAGATGCCGCACGCCCCTCCCACCGGGGAGACTGGGCAGGTGGACCCACGCCTGATGCGGCCGAGCGGGAGTCGTACGGCGTCGGGGGCTTGGGCGCTCATGGTGTGACGGCGATCACGGGGGCTTCCGGCGGGGTGCTACGTAAGATTGCGTGGGCGTCGAGTGGGGGGTGGCGGCCGCGCGAGGCATCCCGGACGTGGCCTGATGAGGCGTCGGGAAAGTCGGCAAGTGGTCAGCACGAGTCCTGAAACCTGAGGAATGCTGCCCGGACATGCGACTCGTTGTAGAGTGGCCAACCAGCACTTGACCTGCGAAAACGCAGGCAGGGAGCCCAAGCCCAGGAGTACCTCGATGATACGAACGATGTTCAAGTCCAAGATCCACCGAGCCACCGTGACCCAGGCCGACCTGCACTACGTGGGTTCCGTCACGGTCGACGCCGAGCTCATGGAGGCCGCGGATCTGCTGCCCGGTGAGCTGGTGCACATCGTGGACATCGACAACGGTGCGCGGCTGGAGACGTACGTCATCGAGGGCGAGCGCGGGTCCGGGGTGATCGGGATCAATGGTGCCGCCGCCCATCTGGTGCACCCGGGTGATCTGGTCATCCTCATCAGCTACGCGCAGGTCGAGGATGCCGAGGCGCGGGCGTTCGTCCCGCGTATCGTGCACGTCGACGCGGACAACCGCATCGTCGCACTCGGTGCCGACGCCTCCGCGCCCGTGCCGGGCAGTGACACCGAGCGCAGCCCGCACGCGGTGCCCGCGGCGCGCTGAGGCGGCTCGTCCAGCGAGGGGTACAGCACCATGGCAGAGCAGACCGGGCCAGAGATCCGTGACGACCGGGCGGGCGGCAAGCTGTCCGCGTACGAGGACGGCGAGGCCGTCGGCGTCATCGCGTACTTCGTGCTGGACGGTGAGCCCGCCGGGCTCGTCGCCGTCCACACCGTCGTCGGTTCCGGGCACGAGGGCAAGGGCATCGGCTCCGCCCTGGTCAGGGAGTTCTACGCCATGGCGGGGCGCGAGGGCGTCCCGGTCGTGCCGTTGTGCCCGTACGCCGTCAAGTGGGCCTCGCGCCATCCCGGCGAGGCCCCCGAGGCGCCCGAGGGGCTGGTGGAGCGCGCGAAGACGCAGCTCGCCTCGCACCCCGAGCTGTACTGAACCGGAAGAGGCGGCCCGGCCATGACGCTCGCGCTGCTGCACACCTCACCCGTCCACGTCCCGGTTTTCGACGCCCTGCGTGACACCGACCACCCGGGTACCGCCCTGCGTCACGTCGTACGGGAGGAGCTGCTGGCCACGGCGGCGGCGCTGGGGCCCGAGGCGGTGGCCGACGAGGTGGCGGCGGTCGTCGCGGACCTGAGGGCCGACGGCGCGGACGCCGTGCTCTGCACCTGTTCGACCATCGGGGCCGTCGCGGAGGCCGCGGGGGTCGCGGCCGGCGTCCCGGTCCTGAGGGTCGACCGGCCCATGGCGGCGGCGGCCGTCCGGGCCGGCCGGGTCACCGTCCTCGCCGCTCTCGCCTCCACCCTGGAGCCGACCCGCGCGCTGCTCGCCGAGGAGGCGGCCTGCGCCGGGCTGACGGGGGCGGATGTGCGTACCGTGCTGGTGGAAGGTGCCTGGGGCCGCTTCACGGCGGGGGACCACGACGGCTTCCTCGACCTGGTGGCGGCCTCCGCCGACGCGGTGCGCGACGCGGACGTCATCGTGCTCGCCCAGGGCTCCATGGCCGGCGCGGCCGGGCGTACGACCACCGGAATCCCGGTCCTGTCCAGCCCGCGCCCCGGCCTCGCGGCGGCGGTTGCGGCAGCGGGGCGGTGACCCGGAGGGGGTGCGTGCGCCGTCCGTACGCGGCAGTGTTCCGCGTCCGTACGTATGGGCTCGCCGGGCGCGGGCAGCCGCTCCGGGAGACGGTGGAAGAGGTCCACCCTCGATCGTCCGGAGGCCCGAGATGACTCATCCGTTCCCCGACCCCGTCCCTCCGGCGCCGACCCCGGGTCCGCTGCCGGAGCCGACGCCACCCGCGCCGACCCCGCCCGTGCCCACACCTCCGGGTCCGACGCCCACTCCGCCGGGTCCCGCGCCCGACCCGATCCCGCAGCCGCCGTCGCCGAACCCCGACCCGGTGCCGCCGCCCGAGCCCGAGCCGTCACCGGTCTGACCCGGCGCTTTCCCGGCCCGGCCGTCAGCCGGCGGCCAGCATCGCGTCGGCCCGGGCGGTGACCTCGGTCAGCACCCGGCCCGCCGCGGCCAGGTCCTCGGCCGGCAGATCCCCGTAGAGCGTGGCCGCGATGTCGGCGATGCCCGCCTTGTACGACCGGACCAGCGCGCCGCCCGCCGGGGTGAGCGCGAGCAGGTCGCCGGGCCGCTCCTCCAGCAGACCGGCGGACGTCGAATCGGCGACCGTGGCCTCCGCCGCCGGAACGTCGAGCTTCACGGCGCCGGTCAGGCGTTCGATCAGCGCGCGGCGCCCGACGGTGCCGCCCGCGGTCTCGACGGCGGTGAGCGCCAGGGCCTGGGGGAAGGTGGTGCCCCGGGGCAGCAGCCGTTCGGCGAGCGCGCGGGTGGCGTAGTGGGCCATGCCGATGACCTGGCCGTTCACAGCGGGTGTGGTGGATGTGGTGGGTGCCGTGGTCATGATGACTCCTCACGGGAAGCGGTGACTGGGGGAACCGGCACGTCGAGCAGGGCCGTCAGTGCCTCGGTGAACGCCTCGGTGCCCTGGCCGCCGAGACCGCCGAGGGGTGCGAGCAGCCCGTTGACGAGCTCCCGCACCACCGCGACCGCGCGCTCCGTCGTCGCGCGGCCCTCCTCGGTCAGCGAGAGCCGGACGGCCCTGCTGTCCGAGGGGTCGGTGGTCCGTTCGACCAGGCCCGCCGCCGCCAGGGCGCGGGCCAGCTTCGAGACGTAGAGCGCTTCGAGTCCGGTGTGGTCCGCCAGCGCCCGCTGACTCGGCCGCAGCCCCGCGTGCTCCATGCCCTGGAGGGAGGCGACCAGCGAATACTGCGCGTGCGTCAGGCCGAGCGGTGTCAGTGCCCGGTCGATGGCCACTCGCCACTTCATGGACAGGCGCCAGACCAGAAAACCCGGGGTCGCGCCCTCGATCGCGTTGCTCATGACGAATACTGTACATGGCTACTATGTCCATGGCTACTAAATTCTGCCGGGCCGCCACGGCGCGCACACCCGCCCGCTCAGTCCCCCAGGTCCAGCAGCGCGTCGGCGTGCGCGAGGCCGCTCTCGGCGGAGACCGAGTCCAGCGACTGGGCGTCGCGTACCGGCGCGAACCGCACCACGGGGTCCTCGCCCCCGTTCGTACCGGCGAGGCCGAATCCGTACACCGCCGGGCGCGGCAGGCTGTTGTACGACCACGGGGTGGAGAAGTAGTACGCACCCGTGTCGTACAGCACCACGAAGTCGCCCGCCCGCAGCTCGGGCAGCTCCCGGGCATGCGCGACGACGTCCCCGGCGAAGCAGCACGGCCCCGCGATGTCCTGGACCACCGGGGGCCCGTCCTTGGGCCGCCCCTCGGAGTCGAAGGCACCGACCCGCAGCGGCCAGGCATCCGGCATGAAGACGGTACGGGTGGCGGTCTGCGCCCCCGCGTGGGTCAGCGCGACCCGGCGGCCGCCCGCGTCCTTCGTGTACTCGACCAGCGCGCCGATGAAGCCGTTCTTCGCGAGCAGGGACCGCCCGAACTCGGTGATCAGCTCGTACCGCCCGTCGAAGAGCCCCGGCACGGCCGCCCGCAACGCCGCCGCGTACGCCGCGAAGGTGGGCCGCACCTCGTCGTCGGCGAAGTTCACCGGCAGGCCGCCGCCGATGTCGAGCCCGGTGACCTGCCGGCGGCCCAGCGTCCCGTTGATCTCCTCGGCCAGCCGGTACGCCTCGGCGATCCCGGCCGCGATCAGCTCCAACGAGCAGCCCTGCGAACCGACATGGGCGTGCAGCCGGGTCAGCCACGGATGCGCGGCGAACGCCTTCACGACCTGCTCGCGCGCGCCGGGGTCGCGCAGCGCCACGCCGAACTTCGAGGTGGCCGTCGCCGTGCTCATCGCGCCGATCGAACCGCCGCCGACCTGCGGGTTGACCCGGAGACCGATGTCGGACACCGCGTCCGCCGGGCGCAGCGAGGCGATCCGGTCCACCTCGTCCAGGTTGTCCGCGTTGATCGCCACGCCCACGGCCAGGGCGCGCCGGATCTCGTCCCGGGTCTTGGCGGGGGAGTCCAGCACGATCCTGGACGGCGCGAACCCGGCGTCCAGCGCCAGCCGCAGCTCACCCGGGCTCGCGACCTCGCAGCCCATCCCGCACCGGGCGAGCAGCCGCAGCACCGGGACCAGCGAGGACGCCTTCGCGGCGAAGGTGTGCAGCACGGCAGGCACCCCGGGGAACGCCTCGTGCAGGGCGGCGACCGACGCGCGCACCCCGTCCGTGTCGATGAAACCGGCGACCGGACTCGCCTCGCCGAGCAGGCCGGAGGCCACGGCGTGGCGTACCACCGCCGCGACACGCGCGGAGCCCGCCGGGGCCGAGGACGAGGGGGCGGAGGAGGGCGAAGAAGAGGTCATGGACCCAGCGTCGGTGATGAGTGCCCCCAGGTCTCTGTCCGGGCGGCCAAGAACAGTGCGCTTCCTTGTCCGGCCGGCCAACGGTCAATGGGCACCCCCAGCCCTGCGGACAGACCGCAACCTACCCGCTGAGCCGGACGGCGAGCGTGACCAGCAGCCGGGTGTCGGGGTCGTCCAGGTCCACCCCGAACCGCTCCCGGGCGCGCCGCAGCCGGTAGCGCAGCGTGTTCGGGTGGACGACCAGGCGCTCCGCGGCCCGCGCCACGTCGCCCGACGCGTCGAGATAGGCCGCCAGCGACCGGACCAGCTCACCGCCCGCCGCCAGATCCGTCCGTACGAGCTCGTGCACCGGCCCCCGCCCCGCCTCCCAGACCGGCCGGGCGGCGTCCAGAATCCGGGCGACGTCCAGCGAGGGGCCCACGCCCGCCGCGTCCGCCGACCGCTGCCCGCTCCCCGCCGCCGCCCGCTCGCGCAGCACCCGTACGACGAGCAGGGCCTCCTCGCACGAATCCCGCACCCCGGCCGCCCCGGCCGCCACCGGACCGGCCCCCGCCAGCACCCCGGCGTCCTGCGCCTGGCCCGCCAGCTCCCGGGCCAGCGCCGCCGCGCCCCGGTCCGGCCCGGCGTCCACGGACAGCAGCACCAGCAGCCGGTCGCCGTCGCGCAGCACCCGCACGGACGGGCGGTACGTCGCCGCCTGGAGCGCGGCCACATCGAGCGTGCGGTCGCCCGGGGCGGGCGCGGCGGCCAGGGGTTCGGCGACCACGACCGCGCAGGCGGCGTCGGGGGAGAGGCCGAGCGACCAGGCATGCGTGCGGGCGTCCCCGTCCCCGTACAGCAGTCCGCGCAGGGCGAGTTCGCTGCGGCGGGCGGCGCCGCTCTCGCGCAGCCGGTGCCGCACCAGCAGCGGAGCCGCGACCTCGGCGGCCCGGCGCAGCGCGTCCGGCGCGTCCGGGCGCAGCGGCCGCCCGTCACCGGCCACCCAGATCGAGCCCAGCACCTCCGGGCCGCTGCGGACCGCGATGATCAGGCGCTCCGGTCCCTCGGCGTCGGCCGCGCGATGGATCACGTCCCGGGACGTCCACAGCGTCCGCAGCAGCCCGCTGCGCCGCAGCTCCGCGACCCGCCACTCCGGGACCCGGCCACCCAGGATGGTGGACCGGCGCAGCACATCGGCGTCGGGGCCGGTGGCGGAGTGGGCCAGCACCCGCAGGCGGGTGTCCTCGATGGTGATCGAGCCGCCGGTGTACGCGGCGACGGCCGCCGCGAGCGCGCTCAGGCTCTCCGGGCCCCCGGGCGCCGGCTGTCCGGCCGCCCCGTCGTCCGCGCCCGCCCGGGCGCAGGCCAGCGCGGAACGCAGCAGTGCGGCGGCGTCCGTCCAGTCGGCCCACTCCGCGCGGGTGAGCAGGGCCACCCCCGCCTCCTCGGCGGCGGCGAGCACCTGCGGCGCGGCGGCCACCCCCTCCACGGCGCGCAGTACCACACCGGAGGCGCCCCGGCGCGCGGCCTCGCGGACCGGGGCGGCGGCTTCGGGGGACGAGGCGGGCGCCCCGGTGACCAGGACCAGGCAGCCGTCCAGCGACCGGGCCGGGCCCTCGTCGCCCACGGCGACGCCGCGCACCCCGACGTCACGGCCGGACGGGGCGAGCAGCAGCCGCAGGCTTCCCCCGTCGTCGAAGGCGAGGACTTCGCGCAGCGCGACGGCGGGCTCCGGCGGGAGGGCGGCACGGCTCGTCATGGCAGCCGAGCATACGAGCACCCCGGGGCGCTGGGCTCACTCGTCGTTGAGGTCGTTCCGGCTGCACGCCAGGACCCCGGCCGTGCCCGCGAGCCGTGCCGTCAGCGCATCGGGGTCGCCGCGCCCCTGCACGCTCAGCGCGATCTCCACGGTCCCCTCGGCGTCCGGCTGCGCGCGCCGGCGCCGGTAGCGGCCGGAGCCGGAGAGCGTGGTCAGCTCGGAGACGGCGAACCCGGTCTCCGTACAGTGGTTGACCAGCTCGCGCAGCGCTCCGACGCCCTCGGTGTACGTGATGCGGTAGCCGATCGACGCGTTGCGCAGGGAGGGGAGCCGGTGGGCGAGGGGGCGTACCCCGTAGGACACCAGGAAGTACGCGAGGGTGGCCAGCGCCGCCAGCACGGGCAGCCCGGCGCCGGCCGCGCAGCCCACGGCGGCGGTGAGCCAGATGGAGGCCGCCGTGGTGAGGCCGCGCACCGAGCCCCGGTGGACGAAGATGACGCCGCCGCCGATGAAACCGAGCCCGGACACGATCTGGGCCGCGACCCGCGACGGGTCCAGCTCCACCTGGCCGGTCACCACGACGTCGGAGAAACCGAACTTGCTGACCAGCGTGAACAGCGCGGCCCCGAGCCCGACGATCGTATAGGTGCGCAGCCCGGCCGCCTTCTGGCGGATCTCGCGCTCGATCCCGATCGCGCACGACAGGACGAACGCGATGCCGAACTGCGCCGCGTGCGTCCAGTTCTGACCGAACGGTTCGTTGATGTCGAGTGCCACGCAGCCTCCGTGCCCGTCCGGCGGAACATGATCGGACAGAGTCCACCGTACCCGGCCGATCGGGCCCCGGCGGCAAGCGGCGGGCGGACGCGGGCCGAGGCCGCGACACGAGGGCGGCGGCTCCCGTGTCGCCCGGAACCGCCGCCGTCCGCGTCAGGGGTTACGGGCTGACGCAGCCGATCGAGCCGACGGGGAAGTCATTGCCCGTCGAAGTGGCCGTGAAGCCGAACGTGACGCTGCCGTCCGGCGGGATCGACCGGTTGTAGTCGGCGTTCGTCACCGTCAGCGTGCCGTCCGACCCGGTGCTCAGCACCCCGCTCCACACACTGCTGACCGTGGTGCCCGTGCCGGGCGTCCACTGCACGGCCCAGCCGTCGAGCGCCGTCGTGTTGTGGTTCATGACCTCGACGGAGCCCTGGAAACCGCCGCTCCAGGAGTTGGTCACGTTGTAGACGGCCATGCACCCGGTGTGCGGGTCGGTGGGGTCGGTCGGGTCCGGGGTCGGGTCGGTCGGGTCCGGGTCGGGGGTGCTGCCCGAACCGCGGATGCCGGTGACCTCGCCGTTTCCACCGTCGAAGACGATGTCGGAGCAGGAGAAGAAGTTCTCCTGGCTGTCCGAGCGCACCCACTGGATGAACATGACCGCGTCACCCGAGCGGCCCGAGGGCAGGGTCAGGTCCCAGTAGTAGTGACCGCCGTCGGTGCCCGGCGATCCCACCTGGGGCGGGTTGGACACGGTCTGGATCAGATCGAGGTCGTCCCAGCCCAGTTCGGTCGTGGGGGAGTACCCCGGCTTGGACATGTACACCCGGAACTCACCCGGGTGCGCGGCCCAGTTGCTGTGGTCCACCTCGATCGTGGCGCCCGAGGTGAGGTGCGTACGGGGCCAGTCGCCGCGCGGCGCGTTGTAGCCGGTGAAGTCGTACGGGGAACGGTCACCGGCGCTGCACAGCGTGCCGTCCGGGACGTAACCCTGGCCCCGGCCGCCCGCGTTGGAGTCCAGCACGGCGAACCAGTTGTACAGGGAGCTCGCGCCGCTCTCCGCGAGCGCGGCCTTGCACGCGGGGTTGGTCGGGTCCAGCGAGCCGGTGCTCGTCTTGGCGTCCAGCCAGCAGAGGTAGGTGCGCGAGCCCGGTGCCATGGTGACACCGTGGGCCTGCGCGCTGCCCTGGCCGAGCAGGGTGAAGGCGATACCGCCGAGCAGTGTCGCCAGCACCGCCGCCAGGGAGGCGAGTCGTGTTCTTCGTCGTGCCATGGTGTCTCCTTCTGCGGGTGCGAAGGGAATGTGAGGGTGCGTAGATGTGGGAGCGCTCCCATGTTTTCGTTGGTAGCGGACTGTAGGGCAGTAGTCGTGTCCCTGACAACCCCATGGACGGCATCGGCCGAAACGGGCCGCAGCCGGTGCGCGCGCCCATCTGGCCGCCAGGCACCTTGCGGATCAACTCGATTGACGCACCATCAGCCGTGTACGCAGGATCACGTGGTGCCACGCGACCTTCGGCCGGCTCATCTCCTCCAGCAGCAGCCGCACCATCGCCCGGCCGATCTCCTCCATCGGCTGCTGGACCGTGGTCAGCGGCGGGTCGGTCTGCTCGGCCAGCTCGAAGTCGTCGAAGCCCACCACCGCCACGTCCTCCGGCACTCGCAGCCCCGCCGCGTGCAGCGCCGCCAGCGCCCCGGCCGCCATGCTGTCGGACGCGGCGAACACCGCGTCGACCTCCGGATGCCGCTCGATCAGCCGGTCCATCGCGCGCCGCCCGCTGGCCTCGGTGAAGTCGCCCTGCGCGACCAGGGACGGCGGCTCGGCGCAGCCCGCCTCGCGCAGGGCCTCCCGGTAGCCGCGCAGCCGGCACTGGGCGACGTACATCTCGGGCGGACCGGCGATCGCGGCGATGGTCCTGCGCCCGCCGCGCACCAGATGGCCGACCGCGTCCCGCGCGCCGCCGACGTTGTCGGCGTCCACATAGGTGACCCGCTCGTCCCCGGAGCGCCGGCCGAGCAGTACCGTGGGCACCCCGGCGTCCGCGAGCATGTCCGGCAGCCGGTCCTCGGCGCTCACCGACATGAGCAGCACCCCGTCGACCCGGCCGCCGCGCACGTACTCCAGGAGCCGCTGCCGTTCGCTGTCCGTCCGGACGAGGGTGAGCAGCAGCTGCACGCCCTGCTCGTCCAGGGCGTCCCCGACCGCGCGCACGATCTCCGAGAAGAACGGCTCCCCGAACAGCCGCCAGTCCGTCTTGGTCATCACCAGGGCGACGGCGCCCGCGCGCTGTCCGGCCAGGGAGCGGGCGGCCAGATTCGGCACGTAACCCAGTTCGTCGATGGCGCGCTGCACGGCGCGGCGGGTGGACTCCCGGACGCCCGCCGCGTTGTTGATGACTCGGGAGACCGTGCCCCGGCCCACCCCGGCGAGCGCCGCCACCTCTTCCAGCGTCGGCGTGCCGGAACCCCTGTTCAGCATGGACCACCCCCAAGAGCCACCGATCCTACGGCCCGGAGGGTGAGTGGCCGATGGAGTCGGATCAATTGGCGGCGCGATCGGAGCACCTTTCTGGGAGCGCTCCCAATTTTATTTGTGCATGACAGCGTCGAATGGCTATGCGCGGGCACCCGGGGCGTGTACGGTCTCGGGCCGATGGGTTCTGGGAGCGCTCCCATCCAGTTGTTCCTCAGTTGTTCCCCTTCGAACGAGGAGAAATCGCTGTGAAACGCTTCTTGGCTCTACTGGCGGCCGGTGCCACGGCCACGGGCCTGACGGTCCTGGCCGGCCCTCCCGCGGCGGCCGCCACCGGATGCAAGGTGGAGTACACGGTCGCCAGCCAGTGGGAGGGCGGCTTCCAGGGCGGGGTGAAGGTCACCAACCTGGGTGACGCCGTCAGTGGCTGGCAGCTCAAGTTCACCCTGGGCCCGGGCCAGCAGGTGGTCCAGGGCTGGAACGCCACCTGGTCCCAGTCCGGCTCCACGGTCACCGCGGCCGGCGTCGACTGGAACGGCTCCCTGGCCACCGGGGCCACGGCCGACCTGGGCTTCGTCGGCTCCTTCTCGGGTGCCAACCCGGCACCCACGGGCTTCAGCCTCAACGGCGTCGCCTGTACGGGGACCGTCGGTGGCGGCGGGGGCGATGACGACGACCCGCCGCCGGTCACGGGAGACGGCACGCCGGTGGAGGTCAACGGTCAGCTCCATGTGTGCGGTGTGAACCTGTGCAACCAGTACGACCGCCCGATCCAGCTGCGCGGCATGAGCACGCACGGCCTCCAGTGGTTCAGCCAGTGCTACAACAACGCGTCGCTGGACGCGCTGGCGAACGACTGGAAGGCGGACCTGCTGCGCACCGCCATGTATGTGCAGGAGGACGGCTACGAGACCGACCCGGCGGGCTTCACCGGCAAGGTCAACAGCCTGGTCGACATGGCTGAGGCCCGTGGCATGTACGCCCTGATCGACTTCCACACCCTCACGCCGGGCGACCCGAACTACAACACGGAGCGCGCCAAGACCTTCTTCGCGTCCGTCGCCGCCCGTAACGCCTCGAAGAAGAACGTCATCTACGAGATCGCCAACGAGCCCAACGGGGTGAGCTGGGCGGGCATCAAGAACTACGCCGAGCAGGTCATCCCGGTCATCCGGGCCGCCGACCCGGACGCGGTCGTCATCGTCGGCACGCGCGGCTGGTCCTCGCTCGGCGTCTCGGACGGCTCCGACGAGGGCGAGGTCGTCAACAGCCCCGTCAACGCCACCAACATCATGTACGCGTTCCACTTCTACGCCGCCAGCCACAAGGACAACTACCGCGCGACGGTGAGCCGGGCCGCTTCGCGACTCCCGCTCTTCGTGACGGAGTTCGGCACGGTGAGCGCCACCGGTGGCGGCGCGCTGGACCGGTCGAGCACCACCGCCTGGCTGGACCTGCTCGACCAGCTGAAGATCAGCTACGCGAACTGGACCTACTCGGACGCCGATGAGAGCAGTGCCGCCTTCAAGCCCGGCACCTGCGACGGCGGCGACTACAGCAGCAGTGGCGTGCTGACCGAGTCGGGCGCGCTGCTCAAGTCCCGGATCAGCACCCCGGACAACTTCCCCACCGGCTGATCCGTGATGAGGTGCGGGGGCTCCGGCGGCGGCCGGGCCCCCGCATCCGCGTGTCCACCGGCCGAACCTTGACACTCCGTCGATAGCGGCGAGACACTGGGACCGTCATGGGAGAGCGCTCTCCCGAGCGATCTCGACCCCCGTGCCGACCCACTCCCCGCTGTCGGCACGGTCCAGAAGCCCGCGGTGACCACGGCTCTCCGTGGCCACCGCGGGCTTCTGTGTATATTCGGCCGCAAAGCTAAGGGTCCTAGGAAGGGCGGGAGCGGGGATGGTTCGCGCGGGGCTCACGACCGAGCGGGTCGTGGCGGCTGCGGCCGATCTGGCGGACTCGGCCGGCTTCGACAAGGTCACCATCTCCGCGCTGGCCCGGGGCTTCGGCGTCAAGGACGCGAGCCTCTACTCCCACGTCAAGAACCTGGGGGACCTGCGCACCCGCGTCGCGCTGCTGGCCGCCGAGGAGTTCATCGACCGCATCGAGGCGGCGGTGGCCGGCCGGGCCGGAAAGGACGCGCTGGTCGCGTTCGCCGACGCGTACCGCACCTTCGCGCTGGAGCACCCCGGCCGGTACGCGGCCACGCAGTACCGCGTCGACCCCGCGATCGTCGCCGAGGCACCCGCGTACCACCGCACCCTCCGCACCACCTCCGCGATGCTCCGCGCGTACGGCCTGACCGAACCCGACCTCACGGACGCGGTACGCCTGCTGCGCAGCACCTTCCACGGCTTCACCGCCCTGGAGGCCGAGGGCGGCTTCGAGGCGCCGCGGCCCGTGCAGAAGTCCTGGGAACGCGCGGTGGAGGGGCTGCACTTCCTGCTGACGGACTGGGCGCGGGCGACCGGCGGGGCGTAGCCGTTTCTTGCCGCATCCTGACTTCCCAGCCGGGCCATACCCATCGGGGCACCCAAGATCACAGAATGCAGGCTCTACCCTGCGGTGGTCTTCGAAGGCGTTACTGCTGTGTGTGCCGCGCGGGTGCTGGTTCGTCAACTCCGAGGGCTGTTGATGGACATCAGCGACGCCATCCATGCCCCTCTGGCGACGCGATCGACCGCGTTCCGAGACTGGACCCGACCTCAGAACTTCCTGGAAGTCGCATTCCCTGGACGTCTTTCGTCAGACGAACGCCAGCTCGCGGAACACGTTGCGGATGTCGGTCAGCGGTTGGCGGTCGCGGGTGAAGTAGAGCTTGTTGGTCAGCAGGACCGCCCAGCGGTCCTGAGCGGGGGAGATCCACATGCCGGTCCCGGTGAAGCCGTAGTGGACCCAGACATCCTGCTCGTCGGTCGTGCCGGGCGCCGGGTGCCAGAACAGGCCGCGCTCCGGTTGGAGGCCGCCGGTCTGCACGGTGAGGGAGTGGGCGCTCCACTCGGCGCCGAAGCCGGCCTCGGCGGGGGCTGTGGTGTGGTCGAGCATGTAGCGCAGGAAGACGGCCAGGTCGTCGAGGACGGTGAAGGCGCCGGCGATGCCGCAGACGCCGCCCAGGAGCCGGGCGGAGAAGTCGTGGGCGACGCCCTTGAGGTGGGTGTCGGTGTCCTGGTCGAGTTCGGTGGGAGCGCAGTTGGCCGCGAGGTCGGCGGGCAGGGGACCGTACCGGGTGGAGCTCATGCCGAGTGGGCGCCAAGTCCTTTTCTCGGCCAGCTGGTCGATCGGTTGACCGGAGAGGTGTTCGGCGAGGTAGCCGAGGATGAGGGCGGCCCGGTCGGTGTACTCGACGGCTTCGCCGGGCGGTCGATTGAGGGCTTCTCGCAGAACCCCGCGGCGAATGGCGACGGGATCACTGCCGTAGAGGCTCTTCAGCTGGGCTCGGAGGGGCAGACCGGCAGCGTGGGTCAGGAGCTGGCGCGCTGTTACGGCGCCGAGGGGGTGGCCTGCGGCCTCGTCCCAGAAGGTGCCGAGCGGGGCGTCGAGGTCGAGGACGCTGTCCTCCCACAGCGCGCCGATGGACGCCCAGGCTGCAAGGATCTTGGTCAGGCTGGCCGCGTCGAAGACGGTGTCCAGCCGCATCCTCACGTCGGGTTCATCGGGATTCAAAGCCCCGGTGGCACCAGCCGCCTGGACTCCGCCGGAGTCGCCGACAGCCCACACCGCGCCCGGATAGACCTTGTCGCGGACGCCTTCGCTCAACAGGTTCTCGATGCGGTCGGTCTGGAACAGCATGGTCTCCCTCTTCGTGTGGGCATCCCGGCGGCCAGCGTAGTGAAGTGAAGGGTGCGGGACGGACAGCGGCGTGCCGCTGGTATGCAGGGCGCGTTGCCCGGCCCGCTGGTCTCAAGTGAGCTGACGGCCGAGGCTGGCCAGTTCTCGGGCGGTCTTCGACAGGGGGTAGCGGGCGGCGTTGGCGTATCCGGCCTGTCTGAGGGCCGAGAGGAGTCCGGGTTCGCTTCGCAAGCGATCCAGATCCCGGCTGAGCACGGAAGGGCGCGTGAAGTCGGCAGTCATGCCGGAGCCACCGAGGGCTTCGCTGAGGCCGGGGACTGGCTGGTAGAGGACGGGGAGTCCGCAGGCTTGGGCTTCGAGGGCGACCAGGCCCATGGCCTCCAGGGTCGTGGAGGGCATGACGAGTAGGTCGTGCTCGGCGAACGTACTCCACAGCTGGGGGCGGCGGAGCCAGCCGAGATAGCGGGCCCTCACTCCCGCTTGCTGTAGCTGCGGGGCCAGCGCCCGGAACTGAGAGCTGGGAGCGGCGATCGACAGTTCGATGCCCTTGAGCGGGGCCACGCTCCGGATCAGCGCCTCCACGCCCTTCTCAGCGGTAAGCCGGCCCGCGTACAGCATGCGGAAGTGGCCCTTGGTCGTGCGTACGGGCTGGGTCAGCGGCTGAGTGAGGAGGTGGGCGGGGATGCCCCACGAGATACGGGTGATCTTGCGGCGGTCGGTCTCCGGAGCGAGCTTGAGAAGGTGATCTGCCATCGCGTTGGTGGGCACGACGATGGCGTCGGCGGCGCGGGCGGTCGCTCTCAGGACCCGGAGCTGGTCGCGGTGGGCTTCGGCGAAGATCAGGTCGGTGCCGTGCACCAAGGCGATTCGGGGGTGCTCGGGAAAGGCCCGGATCAGCGCTGGTGTCGCCCCGAATGCGAGGTGTTGCAGATGCAGTATTCCGACGTCTGCCGGATCTACCGCCCTGACCAGCGCCCGCTGGAGCGTGGCGACGTAGCGTTGGAAGGCATAGCCGGTCAGGCACTTGCCCGGCGCCTCCACCAGACCCAGTCCTGCTGGTGCTGTCGGCCTCGGCCCCCTGCCCTCCGGCGCGAGCATGAAGGCTCTGGCGGGCAGGAGTGGATCGCTGCCGGTGTAGAGGTCCAGGAAGAGTTCGACGCTTCCGCCGGGGCTCGGGAACGGTAGGTCGAGGGCCGTGAGGATGGTGGGGTTCACGCGGGGCCTCCCGGGTTTTCCTCGTGGAGGCGGGACGTTTCGATGCCCTGGCTTGCCCGGTATTTGAGGCCGTGGTCCTGGTAGCTGGCCGCAGCGCCGAGGGCCTGGAGGAAGACCAGCTTTCCGAAGGTCATGCGTGGGTAGACCCGGACCGGCCGGCTGGCGCGGATCTCCAGGGTCCAGCGGATGGCGTGGCCCTGGTGTCCGAGGGGAGCGGAGACGTGGACCCAGATGCCGAGTGCGCCGATGGTCCGGTTGCCGTTGAGGAACTGCGCGTACGTCTCCGAGCCGGTTCGCTCGTACGTCGTTCCCAGGTAGAGAACCTCCGGCCGCAGCACGTAGCCGGTGGCGGGGATCGGCACCTCCTGGAACTCGGTCGGCTTGGCTGCGTCCAGGGAGCCGTCGTGGAAGCGCAGGGTGTCGCCGAGGCTCCAGTCGTAAGCGTTGGGGGACACCCTCTGCGGCTCGTACGGCTCGATGGTGATCTCGCCGGCGGCTCTGGCGGCAGTGATGGCGGGGCCGGTGAGGATCACGATGCCACCGCCCGTAAGGCGGCGAGGTCGCGCCAGTACGCGGAGGGCTGGGGGCCGGCAGCGGACTGGTATTTGCCCGAGTAGAGCGCCACCGGGCCGACGGACACGAAGAACATGATCTGGCCGATCCGCATGCCGGGGTACACGCGCAGGGGTCGTATCGGGGAGAGCATGAGTGTCCACTGGCCGTGGAAGCCGATGTCGCCGATGGGTGCGGTGATCTCGACGAACAGGCCGAGGCGGCCTACCGAGGACCGGCCGAAGAGCAGCGGCACGAACGTGTTGGAGCCGACCTCTTCGATGGTGTGGCCGAGGTAGAGCTGGCCGGGTTGGAGTTCGTAGCCGTCGGGGCCGATCTCGATCGGCACGGTGGGATTCGGCTGGTGGGCGTCGAGCGTGTCTGCGGCGTACGTGAGCAGGGTCCCGCCGAGGCGGACGTTGTAGCTGTTCGGGTTGACCTGTGTCGGTTCGAACGGGGAGATGCGGATGCGGCCGTCGGTCGCGGCCTGGGTGATCTCGGGGCCGGTGAGGATCATCGCAAGCCTCCATCGGTGAGCGTGTGCTGCAGGGCTTGGCCGAGGGGGATGCCGGCCTGTTGGGTACGGCCTCCGAGGTACGTCTCGGCCAGATAGCCGGTGGTGAGTACGGTCGGCACGCGGTCGGGCAGGGGCTCGGGGGCGAACACGATCGGGCCGGTTCTCTCCGCGAGATGGGAGAGGAGGGCCGCCGGGTCTGTGGCGAAGGGCTCGGGTACGCGGGCGTGGACGAGCTGGTTGTTGAAGGGCTCGATGGCGAGGAGCGTTCCTGTGGTGAGCGTGGTCCCGAGCTGGACTGCGCGGAGGGCCGTTTCGTTGAGTACGACGGCTTCGGCGCCCAGGCCGCTGTGGAGGCGGTTGCAGAGGTCCTGGAGAAGGGCTCGACGTTCGAGAGGGCGGTTCTCGTACGGATGCCGGATCGGTCCGAGCGGTGTGCTCAGCTCCTCGCGGACAGTGTCGATGGCTTCTCGTACCGGCGTGAGCTCGTCCGGGAGCCCGCCCGCTGCTGGGAAGTCCGCCAGTCGACCCGCCCAGCCGGAGTGCAAAGGCTGCGCGAGTGCGTATCCCGCTGCCAGCTCGCGTCCCTTGAGGACGAGCGTGTCTCCGACGGGCACCGGCTTCGGACGGTCGCTGTGGCAGTGTCCGGCGAAGACGATGTCCAGGAACGGGCAGGCGGCGGCCAGCTTGAGGTCCTCGTCGAACCCGGAGTGGCTCAGCACTACCCAGGAGTCCGCCTTGTGGTGATGGGCCAGCATCAGCTCGCGCAGTGCACGCACGGGCTCGACGACACGGTGGCCGGCGCGTTGGTCGGGCGGGATGGCGTTGAATGCCTGCGGCCCGATGACGCCCGTGAGGGCGATACGGCGGGTGCCGATGCGCACCAGGCGGACCTGGTGGAAGAGCGGCTCACCGGTGTCGTCGCCGACGACGTTCGCGCACACGCTGATGTCGTGGAGGGCGGGTTCGAGGTGGTGGCTCCAGCCGTGATTGCCAGGAACGATGGCATCGTAGAGGCGGAGCAGGACGTCTCGTTCGATCCGTCCCCGGCCGAGCCGGTAGTAACCCGTGCCCTCGAAGAAGTCCCCGCAGTCGACGATGAGGCTGTCGTGTCTCATGGCGTGCAGGTGCGCGAGCATCGGTGCGGCGTCGTCGAACGCCGAGTGGAAATCGGTGGTGGCGATGATGCGCTGGAGGCGTCTCGGGGCGGTCATGGGGCGACCTCGCAGATGTCGGCGCCGAGTGCGAGGAGCTTGCCGGGCAGATCGGCGTGGCCGCGGCGGATCTGGTCGACTCTGCCGAGCGTGGTGACGCCTCGGGCGGTGAGCCCGGCGATCATCAGCGCCGAACCCGTACGGATGTCGGTCGCCTCCACCCCGGCGCCCGTCAGGCGCTGCGGTCCGGTGAACCGGCATTCGGTGGTGGACAGTTCGGTGATGACTCCGCCCATGCGGACGAGCTGAGGGATGAGGTTGCTGTGGCGTCCGGGGTTGATCGGGTCAGAGAAGAAGTGCGTGCCGGGGAATCCCAGGGCGAGGCCGAGGAGCGGTGGCTCGAAGTCGGCGTCGAGGCCGTTGGGAGCGAGGGAGGCCATGGCCCGGAGCGGCCGACCGGTCGGCTGGATGTCCAGGCCGTGTACGACGAGCGCCTCGGCTTCGTAGGCGATGGGGATGCCCACCCGGTTCAGCGCAGTGATCAGCGGTGCTATGTCGGGACCGTGGACACCCTCGACCCGGGCGGTACCGCCAGTTGCGGCCACGGCACAGGCCAGCGTCCCGGCCTCGATCTTGTCTCCGGGCACTTTCCAGGCAGGTACGTCCTGCAAAACCGAGGACGGCGCTACGAGGGTGAGGACGCGCTCGCCGGCACGGCACTCGTAGCCGATGGCCTTCAGCGCGTTCAGTACGCCGAGGACCTCCGGGGAGAGATTCGGCTGACCGAGCCGGAGCGGCGTACCGGCGACCGCGGCGCGCAGGATCGCGGCGATCGTCGCCCCGCGTGAGCGGAACGGCAGGACCAGCGACACCGTGCCCCGAACTGCCTTGCCGACTTCGACCAGGTACCCGCGATCATCCACGCGGATCCGGTCGCCGAAGGCTTCGTACACCTTGAAGTGCTGTTCCATGCCACGGTCGCCGATCCGGCACCCGCCGGGCCAGGGGAGCCGGGCCCGGCCGCACCGGGCGATAAGGGCGGGGACGAGGTAGTAGGAAGCACGGATGCTGGACGCGGCCTCACCCAGATCGTCGGGCGTCAGAGTAGTCTCGCCAGGGAGCACCAGGGTGGTTGGGCCGTCACTGAGCGGGTGAGCGGTGTTCCAGCCCGCCTGCTGCAGCAGGTCGAGCAGTGTCCGTACGTCGGAGCTGGCGGGCACGTTGTCGAGGCGCACGGGTCGAAGGAGGGCAGCCGCAGCCGCGACGAGCGGGAGCGCGGCATTCTTTGAACCGTCGACCCTCACGGCACCGGTGAGCGGCTGTCCGGGCCGGATCGCGATGACCTCGGATGTGACTGCGGGGGCACAGGCATTCACGTGCAACTCCTCTGCGTAGGAGGGGCCGAGGCGGATACCACCCCGGCGGAAGGTGGAACCGCCGCTTCGATCTCGGCCCAGCAGCACTTGCCGGAGTCTGTCGGCGTCGTACCGAAGCGGTCCGCGAGGACGCCGACGAGGAAGAGGCCGCGTCCGCCCTCGCTGTCCTTGTCCGGCAGCGTCGGCTTCGGTGCAGCGTGGCTCGCGTCGCTGACCTCCACCCGCACAACCTCGCCGGAGAGCTGAGCCTTGACGCCGATCGGCTGGTGACCGGCGTAACGGACCGCGTTCGTGACGAGCTCGCTGACGACCAACTCGACCGTGTCGACGGCTTGCGGCATCGCGAGCACTGCCGGCCATGCGGCTATGGCCTCCCGCACCCGGCGCCGCGCCACGGGCACGGCAACCGGCGTCGGCGGGAGAGTAAAGGTGAGCTGGTGGGCTTCCACGAGCGGCCTCCAGGGATCGGTTGCGACCACCCCAAGAAACCGCGCTCACGACGCAGTTCGCGATGCCCTGTGCCCGTACCGCATCGTCTATGCAGAAGCTGCATGAAGCCCCTGCACCGCTCGCCTACGCTCGTTCACAAGGGCATGCTCGGTGAGGACGGAAGGGCATGGATGGCAGACGTGAAGACCGAAGCCGAGACGATCGGCGCGGCGATCAAGCACGCCCGCCAGCGCGCCGGCCGCTCGCAGACGGACGTTGCCACTGCCCTGGGCTACCACCAGTCGAAGCTCAGCCGCCTGGAGAACGGGCGGGGTACGGAAGACACCCGGGTCTTACGTGCAGTCGCAGCCGAACTCGGCATCCCCTTAAGCCTCCTCGGCCTGAGCGCTACCGGCCCGTCCACAGAACCGACCGACGATCCCGAGACAGAAGACATGCGCCGCCGCACCTTCCTCGCCGTGAGCATCGCCTCCTTCACGGCCCACACCGCACCTGCCACGGCTGCCCACGCCGACCTCGTCCGCGCCCTTCTTCCCGGACCGCAGATTGCGTCCGCTCAGGCAGGAGCCTCGGACACAGCCTCTCTGGAGTCACGCGTCGCCGCCGCCCGGCGCCTGTTCTCCATGTGCGACTACGCACAGCTGGAAACCGTCCTGCCCGCCTTGCTCACCGACCTGCGAGAGGCCGCAGCCGACCACCGCAACGCGACCGAAGCGTGTGGACTCCTGGCCACCGCGTATCAGACCTCGACCAGCCTGCTGCTCAAGCAGGGCGACCACGGCAACGCCTGGCTCGCGGTAGGCCGCGCCCTCTCCGAAGCCGAGCGCTCCGGCGACCCCGTCGTCCTCGCCTCCAGCGTCCGCGTACACGCCCACGTCCTGACCAGAGAAAAACACACCACCCAGGCCGTCACTCTCGTCCGGCACACGGCGGGCCAGCTCGCCGGCGCGTACGACCAACGGTCCCCTCGCTACCTGGCCGCTGTGGGGCTACTCCTCCTCCGGGGAGTCACAGCCGCCAGCACGGCCGGAGATCGCGCAGCTACACGCGAATTCCTCGACGAAGCCCGGAACGTCGCCCGCTACGTCGCACTCGACCAGCCCGACGCCTGGGCGAACTTCAGCCCCACCAACCTCTCCCTTCACACCGTGAGCGCCGCGGTCGCCCTCGGTGATGCGGGCATCGCCCTGAACACCGCCGCGCCCCTCATGCGGCGGCACATCCCCGTCCCCGAACGCCGAGCGGCCCTGTGGGTCGAAGCAGCCCGCGCGTACAACCAGCAGGGCCGACTCGCAGAGGGCTACCAGGCCCTCCGTATCGCCGAATCCTGCGCCGCCCAAGACGTACGCCGCCCCGCGGTCCGCGACCTGGTGGTCGACATGGCCGCCCGCGACCGGCGACGTACGCTGCCCGCACTCCACCTCCTGAGCCGACGACTGGGAGCCCCAGCGTGACGACACAACCCTTCCTGTACGTCGTGGTCTGCGCAGCCGGTATCGCGGGCGACGCCCACAAGCTGATCACCGCCGCACAGGACAGGGGCTGGGGCGTCGGGGTCGTAGCCACGCCCCAGGGGCTCGGCTTCCTCGACACGGAAGCGATCGAGGCCCAGACCGGCTACCCGATCCGCTCGGCCTGGCGCAGTCCCGGCGACCCGCGCCCACTCCCGCCCGCCGACGCCATCGCCGTCGCGCCCGCCACCTTCAACACGATCAACAAATGGACGGCCGGCATCGCCGACACCCTGGCCCTCGGCATCCTGTGCGAGGCATACGGGTTCGGCATCCCGACTGCCGTCCTCCCGTACGTGAACACGGCCATGGCCGCCCACCCGGCATACGGCCGAAGCCTGAACCAGCTCCGCGAGATGGGCGTACTGATCGGGTCGTACGAGCCGCACCCACCGAAGACGGGCGGTGGAGCGGACCGCTTCCGGTGGGAGGAAGCGCTGGAGCTGTTGGAAGGCAAGATCGCATCTTCCTCCGGAAGATGATCGCTGTTCTGGGAGGACGACGGGGTGGTCACCGCAGCGGCCCGCCGGTTGTGGCACCCGCGTGGGCGGCTCCTGACCCACCCCGATTGGCCAGTTGTATTTTCAAGCTGTGTTCCTCATGTTGTCGCATGATGCTGACAAGTGCGCTTGATCTCGCGAAGGTGCACGCCAAGCTCGGATGTCCCGAGGCGCATCAGCCCGAGCAGGGTCTCGAAACAGGTCGTCGCCTGCGATAGTTGAAGGGGAGGGCGGCCGGGCGCCGCCGTGTCCGGTTACCCGAGCGGGACCCGGACACAGCGGTGCCCGGCCGCCCACGCTTGGATTCTAGTAGTCGTCACAAAACCCCAGCTCAAGGGGTGCGACGGACTTCGAGGGCCGACCGGCTGGGCCATGGGGGAATCGAACCCACGGCCGATGGATTAAAAGTCCGCTGGCCCCGACATCCCGCACCCCGAAACCCCCGGCGGCGGCGGTGGTCCGTCGCGGCCGGGGGCTGCCGGTGTGTCTGATGGGTGTCAGGCGGCCTTGCGGGGGCGGGGGGTCGTCGCTTCGCGGATCAGTTCCGCGTAACGGCGGCCGCTGGTTTTGACCGTGCGGCGCTGGGTCGCGTAGTCGACGTGGACCAGGCCGAACCGCTTGTCGTAGCCGTACGCCCACTCGAAGTTGTCCAGGAGCGACCAGGCGAAGTAGCCGGCCAGCGGGGCGCCCTTGCGGACGGCGCGGGCGCAGGCCGCGAGGTGTTCCTCCAGGTACTGCGTGCGCTCGGGGTCGTGCACGGACCCGTCGGCGAGCACGACGTCCTGGTAGGCCGAGCCATTCTCCGTGACGTAGATGCGCTCGGCGCCGTACTCCTCGGTGAGGCGCAGCAGCAGCTGCTCCAGGCCCTGCGCGTGCACCTCCCAGTCCATGTGGGTGTGGCGGGACCCGGGCAGGTACACCTGCTTGGCGTGCGGGACCGGGCCGGACGGGTCGGCGGTGACGACCTGGCGGAAGTAGTAGTTGACGCCCAGCCAGTCCAGCGGCGCGGAGATGAGCTCCATGTCGCCGTCCTGGAGGGGGAGTTCGACTCCGTACAGGTCCACCATGTCCTGCGGGTAGCCGCGCCCGAGGATCGGGTCGAGCCACCAGCGGTTGATGTGCCCGTCGCCGCGCACCGCCGCCGCCCGGTCCGCCTCGCGGTCGGTGGCCGCCTCCACGGGGCTGAGGTTGTTGACGATGCCGACCCGGGCGTCGGGGGAGATGCCCCGGATCGCCCGCACCGCGAGGCCGTGGCCCAGGTGCAGGTGGCAGGAGGCCCGGACGGCGGCGGTCAGGTCGGTGAGACCCGGTGCCATCGTGCCCTCCAGGTGGCCGATCCACGCCGAGCACAGGGGCTCGTTGAGGGTCGCCCAGTCCTTGACCCGGTCCCCGAGGCGTTCCACGACGGCCGAGGTGTAGGTGGCGAAGTGCTCCGCGGTCTCCCGTACGGTCCAGCCGCCCCGGTCCTGGAGCGCCTGCGGCAGGTCCCAGTGGTAGAGCGTGGCGAACGGGGTGATCCCGGCCTCCAGGAGCCCGTCCACCAGCCGGTCGTAGAAGTCGAGGCCGGCCGCGTTGACCGGTCCGTCGCCGCCGGGCACGATGCGCGGCCAGGCGAGCGAGAAGCGGTACGCGTTCGCGCCCACCTCCTTGATCAGGCCGATGTCCTCCGGGACCCGGTGGTAGTGGTCGCAGGCCACGTCGCCGGTGTCGCCGCCGGCCACCTTGCCCGGGGTGTGCGAGAAGGTGTCCCAGATGGAGGGGGCACGGCCGTCCTCGGCCACCGCTCCCTCGATCTGGTACGCGGCGGTCGCGACGCCCCAGGTGAAGCCGGCCGGCAGGGCGCTGAGGTCGTTCACGGACTTCCTTTCCGGTGTGGTCACTTGACGGCTCCCGCGGTCAGGCCGGCCACCAGATAGCGCTGGAGGAGCAGGAAGCCGGCGACGATCGGCACGCTGACGACGAGCGAGGCGGCCATGACCTGGTTCCAGTACACGTCGTTCTGGGTGGCGTAGCCCTGGAGGCCGACGGCCAGGGTGCGGGTCGTGTCGTTGGTCATGACGGAGGCGAAGAGGACCTCGCCCCACGCCGTCATGAACGCGTACACGGCGACGGCGACGATGCCCGGCACCGCGGCCGGCACCACGACCTTGAACAGGGCGCGGATCGGCCCGCAGCCGTCGACGAGCGCGGCCTCGTCCAGATCCCGGGGGATCGAGTCGAAGTAGCCGATGAGCATCCAGATGGAGAACGGCAGCGAGAACGTCAGATACGTGAGGATCAGACCGCCGCGCGAGCCGTACAGGGCGACGCCCGTGCTGTTGCCGATGTTCACGAAGATGAGGAACAGCGGCAGCAGGAAGAGGATGCCCGGGAACATCTGGGTGGAG
This sequence comes from Streptomyces sp. NBC_00726, assembly GCF_045161735.1. Lineage (NCBI taxonomy): Bacteria > Bacillati > Actinomycetota > Actinomycetes > Kitasatosporales > Streptomycetaceae > Streptomyces > Streptomyces sp. NBC_00726. The sequence goes on from NZ_CP108983.1 coordinate 6,276,014, forward strand.
AGCACGGTGACGGTGAAGACCCGCTTGCCGCGGAACTTGTAGCGGCTCACCGCGTACGCCGAGAACACCGCGATGATCACCGAGAGGACCGTCGCCGCGCCCGCCACGATCAGCGAGTTGACGAAGTACCGGGCGAGCGGGACGGTGTCCCAGATGTCGAAGTAGGGCTGCACGGTCAGCCCCGACGGGATCCAGTGGAACTTCCCCGACACGTCCTGGAGCGGCTTGAGCGAGCTGCTGATCATCACATAGACGGGCAGCAGCGCGAAGACGGCCAGGAAGGTCAGGATGGCGCGGCGGGCCCACAGGAAGGACTGCGGCGCGGCCATCGGCGAGCGGGTCCGCTTCCGCGCTCCCGTCTTCGCCGGCAGCGTCCCCGTCTTCGCCGGCAGTACGGACGGCTGGGCATGGCTAGGCATCGGCACCCTTCCTTCCGCGTGAGGTGATGAACAGGTAGACGGCCGTCACGACCAGCAGGAACAGGAGCAGGAGCACGGACATCGCGGAGCCGGTGCCGAAGTTCCAGGTGACGAACGAGGACTGGTAGATGTGGATCGAGATGAGATCCGCGTTCTCCGGGGCGGCCTTTCCGAAGAGCACGTACGGGGTGTTGAAGTCGTTGAACGTCCACAGGAACAGGACGAGCACCAGGACCTGGTTGACCGGGCGCAGCGACGGCAGCGTGATCTTGCGGATCTGCTGCCAGATGCCGGCGCCGTCGATGGAGGCGGCCTCGTACAGCTCGCGCGGGATGTTCTGGAGCCCGGCCATCACGATCAGGAAGGCGAAGGGCCAGCCCTTCCAGACCGAGACGATGATCAGCGCGTAGATGCTGTTGTCGCCGATCAGCCAGAACGACGGCTGGTCGGTGAGCCCGAGCTGGTCGTGGAGCACGTGGTTGATCAGGCCGTTGTCGCGCTGGAACATGAAGGCCCAGGTGATCACGGCCGCGTAGACCGGCAGGGCGTACGGGACGAGGAAGATCGCCCGGAGGAAGCCCCTGCCGCGGAAGTTCTCCTGGAGCATGATCGCCGCCGCGACCCCGAACAGCCACGCCAGGCCGACGGCGAAGAACGTGAAGACGCAGGTGACGAAGAACGAGTGAAGCAGTGCCTCGCCGATCGGGGCGTTGACGTCGACGGCGATCTTGTAGTTGTCGAAGCCACTCCAGGGCGCCCCGCCCCAGTTGTTGATGTAGAACTGCGTGAACTGGCGGAAGCTCATCACGATTCCGATGATCATCGGAATCACATGGACGAGGAGTTCGAGCAGGACGGCCGGCAGGAGCAGGAGATAGGGCAGTCCGCCCTGGCGGATCCGGTCGGGGATGCGCGGCAGTCTCCTGCGCGCACCCCCGCTGCCCCGGCTCGTCACCCTGTCCGACTTGTCCGTCAGGCTGTCGGTGGTCACGGTGGCGGTCATGAAGGGAGCCTTACTGCTGCATCGTCTGCTGGGCCTTTTCCAGGCGCGCCTTGACGGATTCGGTGGTCACGGGGCGGCCGGCCGCTGCGTCGGCCCACAGCTCCTTGACCGCGGTGCCGACGGCGGTCTCGAACTGCGACTCGTTGGGGACCTGCGGCAGCGGGGCCGCGCTCTTGGCCAGCGTGTCGCGCAGGACCGCGAGGTCGGGCGCCGAGAACGCCTCGTCCGCCTGGGCGGTCTTGACCGGCGGGATCGACCCGTAGGTCTTGTTGAGGAGCTTCTGCTCGTCGTCGCTCGTCATGAACTTCACGAACTTCTTGGCGCCGTCGAGGTTCTTGGTGTTCTTGAACACCGCCATGTTGATGCCGGCGACCATGGAGTTGGTGTTCTTGCCCTGGCCGGGGGTGCCGGACGCGACCGGGACGGGGGCCGCGCCCCAGTCCTCGGGCTTCATGCCCTGCGAGGCGAAGGTGGAGGCCGCGGCCTGCCACAGCACCATCGCGGTCTTGCCCTTGGCGAAGTCCGTCAGGGACTGGTTCTGGGCGTACTCCGCGTTGCCCGGGGCGATGATCTTGTCCTTGGCCATGAAGTCGATGTACTGCTTCACGGCCGCGACCGCGCCGTCCGAGGTGAAGGTCGGCTTGCCGTCGGCGTCGAAGAAGTCGGCGCCGTGCTGCTGGCCCAGGACGAACGTCTGGTGGATGTTGTTGGAGAGGTTCGAGCCCTCGGCGCCCAGCCCCCACTTGCCGTCCTTGGAGAGCTTCTTGCCGTCCGCGACCAGCTCGTCCCAGGTGGCCGGGGGCTTCTCGATGCCGGCCTCGGCGAAGCTCTTCTTGTTGTAGTAGAGGGCGTACGCGAGTGAGTACAGCGGGACCGCGGCGGGGTCCTGGCCCTCCGCGCCGGCCGAGGCGACCGCCGAGTCGACGAACCGGTCACGGCCGCCGATCGCGTCGAAGTTCTCCTCGCTCCAGGGGAGCAGCGCGCCGGTCGCCTGGAGCGACGCCGACCAGGTGTTGCCGATGTTCAGGACGTCCGGGCCCTGACCGGACGTGGTGGCGGCGAGGATCCGGTTGAGCAGGTCGGCCCACGGCACGACCTCCAGCTTGACCTTGATGCCGGTCTGCTCCTCGAACTTCTTCAGCTCGGGCGTCAGGATCTTCTTGTCGGCCTCGATGCTGGGTCCCTGGTTGGAGGCCCAGTACGTGAGGGTCTTCGGCGAATCGTTGCTGCCGCCCGAGGACGTGCCGCCTCCGCAGCCGGTGACACCGGCGGCTATGGAGATCGCGAGGGTGACGGCTGCCGCGGCTCTGATGGTGCGCATACGGGATGGCCCCTTTCCGGGGAGGAAGGCTGTGTTCGAGAACCGAACGACCTTCAGGACTTAATTTATGACGTGATTTAAGAGGTGAGAGAAGGTCGCGTCAAGTCCCGGGGTCGCGGTATGTTTCCGCCAGGGAAGGAGCCACATGGCTGAGCGCAACAGACGGACCGTGCGTGACCTGCGACGCGGCAACCGGTCGCGGGTATTGCAACGGTTGTATTTCGACGGCCCGCTGAGCCGCCAGGAGCTCGGTCCGGCGACCGGGCTGAGTTCGGGTTCCATCAGCAACGTCGTCGCGGAGCTCTCCGCGGAGAATCTCCTGGAGGAGGCCGGGGTCGTGGACTCCGACGGCGGCCGCCCCCGCACCCTGCTGCGCGTCGCCCCCGGCGGCGGCCTCCTCATCGGCATCGACATCGGTGAGACCCGGATCAGGGTGGAGCTCTTCGACCTCTCCCTGACCGAACTCGCCCGCACCGAGCGGCTGCTCGCCCAGCACGGCTACGACGTGGACCGCATCGTCGGCCATGTCCGCAGCGGCGTCGCCGACGTGCTGCGGGACGCCGGCGCCGACCCGCACCGGCTGCTCGGCATCGGGATCGGCGTCCCCGGCATCATCGAGCGCCACGCACCGGACGGCTCCGTCGGCGACGTGGGCTCCGTCGTCCACGGCCAGACCATCGACTGGAGCGCCGTCCCCTTCGAGCGGCTGCTCAGGGACGCCGTGCGAGTGCCGCCCGAGGTCCCGTTCTTCATCGACAACGGCGCCAAGACGCTCGGCCAGGCCGAGATGTGGTTCGGCGGCGGGCGCGGCGCGGGAGCCTCCGCGATAGCGCTCATCGGCTCCGGCGTCGGCGCCTGCGTCAATCACGGCGCACTCCTGGACGAGGACCGCAGCAGCCAGGCCCTGGAGTGGGGCCACAGCACCGTGCAGCTGCGCGGCCGGCGCTGCCGCTGCGGCTCGATCGGCTGCCTGGAGGCTTACGCGGGTGCCGAGGCGATGCGCGAGCGCTGGCACGAGGCGGGCGGCCCGCTGCCCGCCGACGCCGACGACGAGACCGCGCTCGCCGCGCTCCTCGGCGCCGCCTACCCGCCCCCCGGGGCCGAGCCCGACCCGGTGGCGGTCGCGCTCCTCGACGAGACCGCCGAGTGCCTGGGCGCCGCGCTGGGCGACCTGATCAACCTCTTCCTGCCCGAGCGCATCCTGCTCGGCGGCTGGGCGGGCCTCCTGATCGGCCCGCATCTGCTGCCCGACATCCGGCGGTACGCCCAGGAGTACGCGCTGAAGCACGCCGCGGCCCGGACCACCATCGAGATGGGCCGCCTCGGCCCGGACGCGGTCACGGTCGGCGCGGCGACCCTGCCCCTGGCCGACTTCCTGGCACGCGGCGGCAGCCGCCCCGCCCCGGTGACCCGCCCGGCCCCCACGGCCCCGGCGGCGCTCCGCACCCCGGCGGACGCCGTACGCGGCAGGGAACGGCCCCGGACGGGGTGAGCGGGGCTCTCCGGCGGACCGCGGCTCCCAGGGCGTGTCCGGAAAGTCCCGTCGTACGCCCGCAGGCCGGGCGGGGCTTCACGGACGCGCCCTACGCCGAGTCCCGCACCACCAGCGACGGCTCGAAGATCACGGACGTCGCGGCGCCCTCCGGCTTGCCCAGCCGCTCGATCAGCAGCCGGGCCATCTCGGCGGCCATCGCCTCCACCGGCTGGCGGACCGTGGTCAGTGGCGGACGGCAGGCCAGGGCCGCGCTGCTGTCGTCGAAGCCGATCACCGCGACGTCCTCCGGGACCCGCTTGCCGCGCTCCCGCAGGATGTGGCAGGCGCCCGTGGCCATCAGGTCGTTGGCCGCGAACACCCCGTCCAGATCCGGATGTTCGGCCAGCAGCCGCTCCATCGCGGTCTCGCCGCTCTCCTGCGTGAACCGCCCCTCGGCGATCGCGATGTAGGGGTGCCCGTTCTGCGTCATCGCGTCCCGGAAGCCGGCCAGCCGCTCCTGCACCGCGGGCACGTCGAGCGGTCCGGTGATGGTCGCGATCCGGCGGCAGCCCCGGGCCAGCAGATGCTCGGCGGCCAGTCGTGCGCCGTCCTGATGGGCGACGTCGACATAGCTGATCCGGGCCGCCCGTGCCGGGCGCGCGTACAGCACGGCGGGCAGCCCCGCGTCCGTCAGCATGCCCGGCAGCGGGTCCTCCGCGTGCGTCGAGACGACGAGCGCGCCGTCCGCGCTGCCCTGGCGCAGGAACGCCACCACGTCCTCCCGCGCCCGTGACGTCTCGGCGAACATCAGGACCGGGTGCATTCCGCGCGGCCGCAGATAGTTGACGACTCCGGTCACCACCCGCCCGAAGAACGGGTCGGCGAAGACCTGCCCGGTGAACGACGCCCCCTCGCCGCCCTCCGCCTCGTCCGCCGGCGCGTCCTCCGCCGCCTCTGTCTCCGGCTCGACGCCCGCGCCCGACACCACCAGCGCGATGGCGTCGGTGCGCCGGGTCACCAGCGAGCGCGCCGCGCGGTTGGGCGCGTAGCCGGTGGAGGCGACCGCGCGGCGCACCGCCTCCTGAATCACCGGGTCGACATTCCGTACGCCGTTGATCACCCGGGAGACGGTGGCGCGGGACACACCGGCCGCCCTCGCCACGTCCTCAAGGGTGGGTGTTCCGGCCGGTCGCAGATCATCCGTCATGAGCGCATTTATAGCATCAGCGGAGAGCGCTCTCCATCGTGCTCCGAACCGTTACCGGATCCTTTCCCGGCCGAGTCCGCACCCGGCCCCGCCACGATCCGCGCGGTGAGCGGCAGATCGCCCGCCGAACGGCCCCCGAGCAGCGTGAACGCACCCGCCTCCGTCTCCCAGCGGCGCCCCCCGGGCGACCAGTGGGCCAGCGCCCGCCCGTCCACCCGGACCGCCGCGACCGCGCTCTCCCCGGGCTCCGCCACGACCGCCGCGTAACCGATGAGCTTGCGCACCGGCCGCTCCACGGCGGACCCGCTCCGCGCCAGGTAGACCTGCACCACCTCCCGCCCGCGCCGCCGCCCGGTGTTCCGCACCCGCACCCGTACGTCGAAGGGCTCCCCGGCCCGCACCGCCGCCGGGGCCGTCAGCTCCTCGTACGCCCAGCCGGTGTACCCGAGCCCGTGGCCGAACCAGTACGCCGGAGCGGCCCCCGACCGCAGCCAGGCCCGGTAGCCGATGTGCGGGCCCTCCGTGTAGTGCAGCCGCCCGTCGCCGTCGGGCGCGGTCCCGAGCACCGGTACGTCGTCCTGGGCGGCGGCCCAGGTGGTCGGCAGCCGGCCGCCGGGCTCGGCGTGCCCGAACAGCACGTCGGCCAGCCCGTCCCCGGCCTCCTGGCCCGGGAACCAGGTGAGCAGCAGCGCGGGCACCCGGGTGTGCCAGGGCAGGGCGACCGGGCCGCCCGCGTTGACCACGACGACGGTGCGCGGGTTGGCCCGCGCCACCGCCCGCACCAGCGCGTCCTGGCCCTCCGGCAGGTCCAGGCTCTCCCGGTCGTGGCCCTCGGACTCGCTCTGCTCCGTTGTGCCCACGACCACCACCGCCACGTCGGCCGCGCGTGCGGCGGCGACCGCTTCGGCGAGCGCGGCGTCCCCGTCACCGGCGGGCGGGGCGGCGGCGAGGACCGTCGCGACCCCCGATCCCGGGGCGAGCGAACGGCGCGCGACGACCTCCACCTCGCGGCCCGCCGTCATCTCCGCGCGGGCCGTGTGGAGCGGCGGGGCGACGTGCACCCGGGTCGGGTCGTCGCTGTCCAGCGGGAAGGTGCCGGACAGCACCTCCTGCCCGTCGACGGAGAGCGAGATGTCGCCCCAGCCGCCCACCGCCCAGGTCCAGCTGCCGCCCCCGGCGGGCCGGTGGAGCGTCCGGATCTCGACGAACGCCGCGTCCCCGGCCGGCACCGAGGGCTCCACGATCCGCCCGGACAGCCGGTGCTCCGCGTGGAGTTCGGCCCCGTCCGCGTCGAGCAGCCGCACCAGCACCCCGGGCTCGCCGTCACGCGGATCGCGGGCCCGGTCGCGCCCGAGCGGTTCGGGCCGGCCGGACGGGGGAAGACCCGGCCGGTACGTCACCGCCGCGACCCCGTGAAGCTCCCGCTCGATCCCGGCCAGCGGGGTGACCACATGCTCCGGGAACACCTCCGCGCTGCCCCCGCCCTGGATGCGTACGGCGGTGGCGTGCGGCCCGATCACGGCCACGGACCTCAGCGCCGACGCGTCGAGCGGCAGCACCCCGCCCTCGTTGCGCAGCAGCACCGCACCGGCGGACACGGCCCGGCGCAGCAGGGCGCGCCCGGCCTCCGGGGTCGTCGCGGGCCTGCGCGCCGGGCGGTCCGGGCCGAGCGCGCCCACCCGGCGGGCCAGCCGCAGCAGTCTGCGCACCTTGTCGTCCACGGCTTCGGCGGGGACCAGGCCCGCTTCGAGCGCCGCGAGCAGACCGGCCGCCCAGGGGCCGTCCGGGCCCGGCATCGCCAGGTCCTGGCCGGAGCGCGCGGCGTCGAGGAGGGTCCGCACACCGCCCCAGTCGGAGACCACGAGGCCGTCGAAGCCCCAGTCGTCCTTGAGCGGGTGTTCCAGGAGCGGTGAGGCGGACATGGTGACGCCGTCGACCTGGTTGTACGCGGACATGACGGCCCAGACCCCGGCCGCGACGGCTTCCTCGAACGGGGCGAGATACACCTCGCGCAGGGTGCGTTCATCCATACGGATGTCGACGGTCAGCCGGTCCGTCTCGGCGTCGTTGCCGACGAAGTGCTTCGCGGTGGCGGCGACCCCGCCCGACTGGATGCCCCGGATCAGCGCCGCGCCGGTGCGGCCGGTGAGCAGCGGGTCTTCCGAGAAGCACTCGAAGTGCCGGCCGCCCAGCGGGGAACGGTGCAGATTGAGCGTGGGGGCCAGGAGCACGTCGACGCCCTTGCGCCGCGCCTCGGAGGCGAGTAGAGCGCCGAGGTCCGTCAGCAGCCGTTCGTCCCAGGAGGCGGCGAGCGCGGTGGGGGAGGGGAGGACGAGTGAGGTCTCGCGTTCGTCCCAGGTGTCGCCCCGGACACCGGCCGGACCGTCGGAGAGGGTGAGCGCGCGCAGCCCGGCGGCCGCCTCGGCGTAGGTGCGCCAGGTACTGGCCCCGGTGAGCAGACGAACCTTCTGTGCCGCGTCCAGCTTGTCGAGCAGCGGTTCGGTCTCTTCGTCCGTCATGGCGGCCATGCTCCTTCGTGCACCGCGCTCCCACGCATGTCGGAGAGCGCTCTCCCAGCTGTCGGGCCCAGGGTCCCCGCTCGCCGCCGACCGTGTCAATGGGTGCCAGGGGCGGGTCTGTTCGGCCGTCCGCCTCGCCGCCCGTGGCCGTCCGGCTGGAAAGCACCGGCCGGCCGGGGGACACCCGCCTCGGGCTGGCGATGCACCTCGACAACGAGGGGCCCACCCGCCCCGGAGTCGTCGTCCGGGTCCACATCGGAGCCGGCCGCACCGGCGACCCCCTTCCGGAGCTGGAGGAGAGGTCCGACGCGGGCTGGAAGGTCATCGCGCTCACCGCCGACCGGGACAAGCGCGGCTGGACCGGGCTGCTCCGGACGAACCTGCCGAAGGGCGGCCTGCTCGGCTTCCTGAACGTCACCCCGCACGCCGGACCCCGGGGCCTGTCGTCAGACTGGCGTCTGCCGCGCGACGCCATGCACGCACTCTCGCGGCACGCCGAGAGCACGCACCTGACGCCGCGCGGCCGCCCTTCGGGCAACGACGCCAGTCTGACGACAGGCCCCGGGTCGAGGGCGACGAACTCCCGGTGGACGTCACCCTGTCCGACGGTTCCCGGACCCTCGCACGCGGGCACGGGTCGGTGCGCCCTGCCGCCCTGTCGCTCGACCGCGCCACCGTGGACGAGCCCGCCGCACTGGGCCACGGGCGCTGGACCGAGGTGACGTACACCGCCGTCAACCACTCGCACAGTGGCTACCCGCAGGCCCAGGTCCAGGGCGAGCTCGGCGCCTGCGAGGCGGGACCGGACAATCCGCTCGAAGGGGCCGGCTGCTCCGGCTCGCGGCGCCATGCCGTGACCACGTTGCTGCGCACCCAGTGGTACGACGACGGCCGCCGGCAGGACGTGTCCGCGCCGGACGACGGCACTCTGCTCGCCGAGACGTTCACCCTGCCGCTGGGGGAACTGCCCGCGGACTCCAAACGAAAGGCCCTAGACGGAAAGGACCGTCTGCTCACGATCACGGCCCGGGTCAACGGCCAGGCCGCCGGTGCGTCGGAACGCTCCCTGGGCATGGGCGAGCCGCTCACCTTCGCCCTGCGCTGACCGCCCCGCACCCGCGCCGCGCGGCGATGGCCGAAACGTACCGTGGTCTTGTCATCACCCGCTGTCTGCACATAAGTTGACCGCTTGCGACATGTCCTACAGCCAGTGGGGGAGCCAAGTCATGGCCGCGAACGGACGGCACCGCAGATACCAGCCGAGCCGCATCAACCGGGCTTCGCTCACCGTCACCGCAGGGGGCGCCGGCCTCGCTCTCCCGCTCCTCACCGCCGCTTCGGCGGGCGCCGCGTCGACGGACGTCTGGGAGAAGGTCGCCGCCTGCGAGTCCACCGGCAACTGGCACATCAACAGCGGCAACGGGTACTTCGGCGGCCTCCAGTTCACCCGCTCCACCTGGGCGGCGTACGGCGGCACGGTCTACGCGGCGCGCGCCGACCTCGCCACCAGGGACCAGCAGATCGCCATCGCGGAGAAGGTCCTGGAGGGCCAGGGCCCCGGCGCCTGGCCGGTCTGCTCCGGAAAGGCGGGCCTGACCCGGGGCGGCGCCACGCCCGACGTCAGCCCGCAGAGTGAGCGCAGGGCGAGCGTCGCGACGCCGAAGAAGCCGGACAGCGCGTCGTTGTCGTCCGGCCCCACGCAGACCAAGAAGGCCACGGCCGCGGCCACACCGACCACGGTCCCGGGCAAGCGCGAGTCGTACACCGTGACATCCGGCGACTCGCTCTCCGGAATCGCGGACGACCAGCACCTCCAGGGCGGCTGGCAGCGGCTCTACGCGGCGAACCGCGCGGTCGTCGGCGACGACCCGGACCTCATCTTCCCCGGCCAGCGCCTGACCCTGACCGGAACGCCCAGGACGGCCACGAAGGCCGCGCCGAGGACGGCGACCAGGGCCGAACCGAAGACGGCGTCCAAGGCGGCCCCGAAACCCGTACAGACGCCCAAGCCACAGCAGAAGCAGACGCCCAAGCCGCAGCCGAAGAAGACCCAGCCGCAGAAGACCGGGCACGCGCAGAAGCACAGCGGGCTCACCGCCCCCGTCGCGGCCCGCACCGGCACTCCGTACCACCAGGCGGGTTCCTGGTCCAGCGGCTACCACACGGGCGTCGACTTCCCCGTGCCCACCGGCACCTCCGTCAAGGCGATGGCGGCCGGCACCGTCGTATCGGCGGGCTGGGCGGGACCGTACGGCTATCAGGTCGTCATCCGGCACGGTGACGGCAAGTACAGCCAGTACGCGCATCTGTCCTCGCTGCTCGTGCGCGGCGGGCAGCACGTCACCGGTGGACAGCGGATCGCCCGTTCCGGCGCCACCGGCAACGTCACGGGACCGCACCTGCACTTCGAGGTCCGCACCGGCCCCGGCTACGGCTCCGACATCGACCCGCTGGCCTACCTCAGGGCGGGCGGCGTCAAGGTCTGAACGCCCCGGTCACCGGCCTCCCCGGCGGCGGCCCGGCGCGCGGCGCCCGGCGGAGGGCCGAACCCCACCCGGCCAGCCAGGCCCGCCGGCGGCATCCGTGCGGGCAGCGCCGGGCGGGGTGTCCGAGGACCCGCCGCCCCGGGACCGGTTGCGGCGGCCGGCGCCTGCTCCACCGTGCGGGGCGGGACGCCCGCCGGGACCGGTGGTCCGGCGGGCCCGGCGAAATCCCCGGCCTCCTCGCCCACCGCCGAGGGCCCGTCCGGGGCGGACCCGGTGGCCGGTCCGGGGTCCACGGCATCCGTCGGCGCCCCCGGCGCCAGGCGTTCCGCGGTCATCCGTTCCGTGGTCAGCATGATCAGCCCGCCGGCCGCGACCGCCCCGCACACCAGGGCCAGCACCGTGCCCGTGACCCCGTGCCGGAACTGCTCGCCGAACAGCGTGATCCCCACCGCCGCGGCCACCACCGGATTCACCACGGTCACCGTGGCCAGCGGGGCCGTCAGACCCGCGCCCCGGTAGGCGGCCTGGGACAGCAGCAGACCGGAGCCCGCGAGCGCCGCGATCACCAGCAGGGGCATGAGCCCCGACTTCACGGCGCCCGCCGTCCACTCCATGGCCACGGTCTTCGTGTACACCGACGCGATGCCGAACGCGACGCCCGCCGCCCCGGCCAGCACCACACTGCGCATCACCGGCCGGCGCATCGCCCGCGAGAGCAGCATCAGCGCCGCCACCGCGCCGAAGGTCACCACCGCCAGCATCAGCTGCTGCGGGGCCCCCAGGCTGTGCGCGTCGGAGCTGCCCGTCAGCGCGAGCAGCCCGGCCAGACCCACCGTCGCCATGACCGCGCCGCGCCAGGCCGTCGCCCCGGCCCTGCGGCGTACGAACAGCGCGGCCATCGGCAGAGCGAAGACGATCGTGAGCGCTCCCAGCGGCTGTACGAGGCTCAGCGGGCCGTACGCCAGCGCCACGACGTGCAGGACGGCACCCAGCCCGTTGAGCGTGACGGCCGCCCACCAGACCCGGTTGCGCAGCGGGGCGAGCGAGCGGCCGTCGGAGGCCGTGGCCACGCGCTCCTGGACGATCGCCCCGGCCGCGTAGGCGACCGCGGAGACCAGTGACAGGAGAACGGACAGCGCAAGGGAACTCATGTACACCACGATCCCCTTTTCCAGCCGCCGCGTCGTCGTCCCTGAGGCGGCGATCCGGCGTACTGCTCTGGTAGTACGGCAGTGGTCCGGGTGTCCTCCTCTTGACGGTAGTCCTCCGCGCGGCGGACGTCAGAAGGATCTTGCCGGGGGCGGCCTTCACGGGACCGACACGCGAGGTGCCCGTCCGACCTCTTGACGCGGTCACGGCGGAATCCCAAGAATGATCGCGCTCTGACAACGTTGTCCTAAGGAGTCTCCCCATGCATCGGACCCCACGGCCGGGACTGCGCGGCCCGGCGGCCGTGCTCGCCGCCGCCGCGCTCCTGGGCGGTGTCCTCCTCCCCGGGGCCACGGCCGAGGCCGCCCCCCGGAGCGACGGCCGGCTGACCGATCTGGTCAACCCGTTCATCGGCACCCAGAACGAGGGCAACACCTACCCCGGCGCCTCCGTGCCCTTCGGCATGGTGCAGCTCTCGCCGGACACCGGGCACAACACCGGTTACGACTACGGCGAGAACCACATCCGCGGCTTCTCCGCCGTCCACCTCTCCGGCGTCGGCTGCGGCCTCGGCGGCGACCTGCCGACGCTGCCCACCACCGGGGACGTCACCGAGACCGACTACGCGAAGTACGCGGCGGAGTTCAGCCACGACGACGAGAAGGCGAGCCCCGGCTACTACCGGGTCGGACTCAAGACCGGCATCGGGGCCGAGCTGACCGCCACGCGGCGCACCGGCGTCCAGCGCTACACCTTCCCGGCCACCGACAAGGCCAACGTCCTGCTCAACGCCGGCCAGTCGCTGCACCGGACGCTCGCCTCCGACGTGGAGATCCTGGACAACCGCACCGTGCGGACCGCCATCACCGGCAGCGGCTTCTGCCAGGACACCAAGCCGTACACGGTCTACACGATCACCCGCTTCGACCGTCCCTTCACCACCTCCGGCACCTGGAACGGCGACACTGTCACCGGCGCCAGGAAGTCCACGGCCACCGACGCCCGCAACGGCGCCTGGCTGCGGTTCGACACGACGAAGGACCGCACGGTCGAGGCCACCACGGCCCTCAGCTACGTCGACGCCAAGGGTGCCGCGCTCAACCTCCGCGCCGAGGGCGGCCACAGCTTCGACCACGTCCTGCGCTCCGCCGAACGCACCTGGGAGGACCGCCTCGAAGGCGTGAAGGCCCAGGGCGGCGGCGACGAACTGCGCCGGACCTTCTACTCCTCCCTCTACCGCTCCTTCCTCGCGCCCAACGTGGGCAGCGACGTGGACGGCCGCTACACCGGGTGGGACCAGAAGAAGCACCGCGCGAAAGGCTTCACGTACTACCAGAACTGGTCGCTCTGGGACACCTACCGCACCCAGGCCCAGCTGCTTTCCCTGCTCGCCCCGCGCGAATCCCGCGACATGGCGATATCCGTCCTGCGCATCGACGCGGAGAGCGGCTGGCTGCCCAAGTGGGGCTACGGTACGGTCGAGACCAACATCATGACCGGCGACCCGGTCACGCCCTTCCTCACCAACGCCTACCAGCAGGGCCTGCTGAAGGGGTACGAGGAGGAGGCGTACCGCGCCCTGAAGAAGAACGCCGACGGGGTGCCGCCCACCGGCTCCGCACCCGTGGGCCGCGAGGCCAACGTCCCGTACCTGAAGGACGGCTTCGCCCCGTACATCAAGGACCGGCCGCACGCGAAGCCCGGCGACTCCGACTTCGACTACGGTGCCTCCGCCACTCTGGAGTACGCCCTGGCCGACGGCATGCTCGCCGAGATGGCCCGCGACCTCGGCCACAAGGCCGACGCGGCACGCTACGCGGCCCGCGCCCAGAACTACCGCAAGATCTTCGACCCCTCGACCGGCTTCTTCCGCGCCCGGGACGCCTCCGGCGCCTTCACCGGCCCCGCCGACCCGGCCGAGAGCGAGGGCTTCCACGAGGGCACGTCCTGGCAGTACCAGTGGCTGGTCCCGCAGGACATCCCGGGCATGGTCGACCTCATCGGCGGGAAGGACGCCGCCAACCAGCGGCTCGACTCGTTCTTCGCGTACGACAAGCTCCTCGCCGACCCGGCGAAGACCGCCCGCGAGGTGTGGGTGAACGGCCCGTACGCGTACTACAACGCCGACAAGTACAACCCGCAGAACGAACCCGACCTCATCGCCCCGTACACCTATCTCTCCACCGGCCGGCCGTGGCAGACGACCGATGTGGTCCACGCGGCCCTGACACTCTTCACCAACGGCCCGACCGGCATGACCGGCAACGACGACCTCGGCACGATGTCCGCCTGGATGGTGCTCTCGTCCATCGGCGTCTTCCCGGTCCAGCCGGGCACCGACACCTGGGGCCTGTCCACGCCCGCGTTCGAACGCGTCGACATCAAGCTCGACCGGCGCTACTACCCGCGTGGCGCGCTGACCGTCAGCGCCCCCGGCACCTCGGACACCGACCGCTACATCCAGTCCGCCCGGCTGGACGGTGCGGCGCAGTCGCGTACCTACCTGACCACGGACGACATCCGCTCGGCCCGCTCGCTCTCCTTCACGGTGGGCGACGAGCCGTCGGCGTGGGGCACCTCGCCCGAGGACGCCCCGCCCGCCCTGGGCTGACCGGGCGGTGACACGGCGAGCGCCCTTCTCCCCGCCGGACGGGAAGAAGGGCGCTCGGTGTTCGCCTCTTCGCTACGCGGGAAGCGGCGGGTCCATCGCCTCGGCGACACTGGGGAAGACCGGGACCGCGCTGTCCAGGCCCAGTACGGAGATCAGCCGCTCCATGAAGACCGAGGGCGCGGCGAGCCGCAGCCGGGGACCGAGCGCCGTCTGCCCCTGGAGCAGCACGTTCACCGTCGTGGAATCGGCGAAACTCACGTCCGACAGATCCACGACGACCGGCCCGGCACCCTCGCGCGACGCGTTCTCCAGCGCGGTGCCGAGCGGCGCCACGTTGTCGATGTCGAGGTCACCGGTTACCGCGAGCACCAACGCCCCACGTTCGTGCCGTGGGACGATCTGCATGGCTCGGCCGGCGCTGGGCGGTGGAAGCACGTTCACCTCGTGTTGCACTGGGCGGCGGGGAACGCCGCGATCGGACGGGCGGTTCGCATTCTGCTCCGTCCCTGCTCGCGGCGGGAATGTTCAACGATAAATCTGTACCGAACGATCAGCGTGAGCGCCCGTCCGAGCGGCGCCTTCGGAACGCGGAAGCAGGGGCGGACACGCCCTAGGCGCTGTCCGCGACATCGTCGCGAAGCCGGGGGGTGGTGCTCCGCTCACCGGTGAGCCGCCGCGATGCCGCCGAGCGGAAGGCGCCCAGCCCCACGGCCAGCGCCGCCACGTCGGAGGGCCGCATCCGCTCCAGCACGGCGGTCAGCTCCCGGGTGCGGATCGCCCGGTACTCCTCCAGCAGTTCCCGGCCCTGAAGCGTCAGCCGGAGCTCGACCTCCCGGCGGCTCGTCGGGCTCGGATCGCGCTGGACCAGGCCCATGGCCTCCATCCGGTCGCACAGCCGGCTCACCGACGGAGCCCGCGAACCGAGCGCCTCCCCGAGCGAGCGCAGATTGCTCCCCTCCTGCTGCTCGATGACGAGCAGCGCGCGAAGCTGGGAGGGGGAGACGACTCCCCGGGCGGCGGCCTCCTGGCCGCGTCCCCACAGCACTTCCAGCAGTTCGGACGCGGCACAGACGTCCTCGGACACCTGTTCAGGGCGGTGAGGGAGTCCGGTGCGGTGGGGCATTCTTCCACTCTGTCACCCGTAGCGTGCTCCTGTCAGCCTGGCTCCGTTCCCGCCGAGCCCGGGACGCCGCCCGCCCGGCGCTCCGGGCCGGCTCAGCTGCTCAGCGTGAACTCGGCCCGGATGCGCTTGCCGACCGGCACCCGCTCGGCCGTGACGCGGTCGCAGAGGGCCACCACGATCTCCATGCCGTGGCCGCCCAGCCGGCTCGGGTCGGGGGCGTAGAAGACGGGCAGCGCGCTGCTGCTGTCGTACACCGTGATGCTGATCAGATCCGCCGTGCCCTCAAGCTCCAGCAGATACGGGCCGTGGCTGTAGCGCTCCGCGTTGGTGACCAGCTCGCTCACGGCGAGCATCAGGTCGTTACGGGTGTGCGTGCCGAGCACGGCCATCCACTCGGACACCAGCCGGCCGAGAAAGCGGTCCGCCAGTGCCCGCGCCTGGGAAATGCACCCCGGCTCGCCGTCGAACACCTCGGCGCTGAGCAATGCCTCCGTGGGCGGACAACTCCGGGGGGAGTCGTCCGGCGGGGAGATCGCCTGTTCGTTCATGTGCTCCAGCCAGGGCGCAGCGGGGAGGTCGCAGACCTCTTTCCTGTGATCGTGTACCCGCGTCGGGAGATCCCACTCCCATGCGTCGTCAGCGAATATTACGCCCGGCCGGGAAGCCGCACCACGGTGACGAAGAAGTCGTCGATCTGCCGGACGGCCGCGATGAACGCCTCACGGGTCATCAGCTCGTCGCCCGGGTCTCGGGCTCGGGGTCGGCGGGCAGCGAGAAGTGGACCCGCGCCCCCTGACGGGAATCGGGATCGAGCCGGATCCGGCCCCCGTGGAACTCGATGATCTTGCGGCACAGGGCGAGGCCGATGCCCGTCCCCTCGTAATCGTCACGTGCGTGCAGGCGCTGGAAGATGACGAAGACCTTCTCCGCGAACTCCGGCGCGATGCCGATCCCGTTGTCGGCCACCGTGAAGTGCCAGTCGTCGCCCTCCCGCTCGCAGCCGACCGTGATCACGCACGGCTCGTCGGCGCGGCGGAACTTCACGGCGTTCCCGATCAGGTTCTGCCAGATCATCGCCAGCGTCGTCGGGTCGCCGGTGACCGAGGGGAGCGGGCTCTCCCGGACGACCGTGGTCCCCGACTCCTCGATCACCAGTGCCAGATTGGCCAGCGCCCGGTCCAGGGACCGGTCGAGCTCCACGGGCGTCCAGCTGTCGTGGACCCGGCCGACCCGGGAGAACGTCAGCAGATCGTTGATGAGCACCTGCATGCGCTTGGCGCCGTCGACCGCGAAGTCGATGTACTGCTTGCCGCGGCCGTCCAGCTCGTCCCCGTACCGCTTGTCCAGCAGCCGGCAGAACGAGGCGACCTTCCGCAGCGGCTCCTGGAGGTCGTGCGAGGCGACGTACGCGAACTGCTCCAGCTCCGAATTGGACCTGCGCAGCTCCACGGTCTGCTGCGCCAGCACCTCCTCCCGCTCCCGCGCGGCGTCGAGCTCGGCCACCAGCCTGCCCCGCATGTCCTCGACCGCGGCGGCCACCGCCCGTACGTCGGCGGGCCCGCGCACCGCGATCCGCTGCCGGCGGAAGCTGCTGGAGCGGACCCGCCGGGACGCCTCGGCGAGCGCGTCCAGCGGCCGCCCCACGGTGCGCTGGAGCAGCACGCTGAGGGCGACCACACAGAGCGCGAACACGATCAGCAGGGCGGTGAGGACCCGGTCGCGGGTGCGGCGGGCGTCGTCCAGCTCGCCGCGCACCCGGTCCCGGGCGGCGTCGAGACGCGCCTGCTGGGTGCGGTACAGCCGCCGCAGCTTGTCGAAGGCGGCCTTGCTCTCGGCCGTCTTGGCGGACGAGCGCGTCCCGGGGCCGTCGCGCCGGACCGCGGCGATCAGCGGGTCGGCGTGCACCCGGCGCCACTCCGCGGCGGCGGCGGAGATCCGGTCCAGGTCGCGGCCGTACGGCTGCTCGCCATCCATCGCGGAGCGCACCCGGGCCAGCCGCTTCCGCTCCTCCTTCTTGCCCGTGGCGAACGGCTTCAGGAACGAGGCGTCACCGGTCAGCGCGTAGCCCCGTACCCCGGTTTCCTGGTTCAGCAGCGCGTTCTGGAGCTGGAAGGAGGCGGAGCGGGCCGGCTGGATGCGGTCCACCAGCTCGGTGCTCCGGTCCGAGATGCCGGCCAGGACCAGGCCGCCCGCGACCACACAGCCGCAGACGACGAGGGCGAAGGCGCCCAGGATCAGATGGACCCAGTTCTGCACGGACAGCCGCGCCCACCGGCCGGCCGGCCGTACGACGGGGTCCGGTATCTCACCGCTCATGCGGAGTGCCGCTCCAGCCGAGGTGCAGGACGGCCACATCGTCGGCGAGACCGCCGTGCGGGGCCGCCGCCTCCGAGGCGCCGGCGACCAGCGCGTCCACGAACGGACGGGCGGCCAGCGGTGCCAGGTCCCGGGCCATGCCCAGCAGCCCCTCCTCGCCCAGCCGGCCGGCCGGTCCGGTGCGCCCCTCGAAGAGGCCGTCGGTGAACAGGACGAGGGCGGCACCGGGCGCGAGCGCCACATCGGTGACCGACCACTGGCCGTGCCCCGGCAGCAGCCCGAGCGCCATCCCGCCCTCGGGCTCCACCCAGTCGACCTCCGTGCCGTGCCGGAGCAGCAGCCCGGGGTGGCCGGCCCGCATGACGCGGACATGGTCGCGGCCCGGCGGGAAGGCCAGTGAGGTGACGGTCGCGAAGACGTGGGGGTCGGAGCGCTCGGCCACCAGGATCGACTCCAGGAGCCCGAGCTGTTCCAGCGGGTCGGTGCCGCACAGGACGGCGGTGCGCCAGGCGACCCGCAGGCACACCCCGAGCGCCGCCTCCGCCGCGCCGTGCCCCGACACGTCCCCGATGACCGCCCACACCGTGCCGTCCGGGGTCTGGACCACGTCGTAGAAGTCACCGCTGAGCAGTCCGTGGGCCCGGCCCGGCTCGTAGCGGGCGACGGCCCGGAAGCTGTCGTCGTTCAGCAGCGGGACGGGCAGCAGGCCGCGTTCCAGGCGCGCGTTCTCCTGCGCCATCAGCTGGTTGGCGCGCAGCGCGGAGGCGGCCCGCTCGACCTGCTTGCGCTGGAGGGCGTACCGGATGGCGCGCGCGAGGGCCTGCGGATCGAGCAGCCCCTTCACCAGGTAGTCCTGTGCGCCCGTCGCCACGGCGGCGAGCCCCGCGCCGGACTCGGCCAGGCCGGTGAGCACCACGATCGCGGCGTCGGGGGACGTCTCCACGATCTGGGTGACGGCCCGCAGACCGTGCACGTCGGGCAGATGCAGATCGAGCAGTACGCAGACGGGGGCGTGGTGCGACCGCAGGAAGGCCAGCGCCTCGGACAGGGTCTTGCACCAGGTGAGCGTCGGGTCCAGCTCGCCGTCGGCGAGCATTTCCTCGACGAGCAGGGCGTCACCCGCGTCGTCCTCGACCAGCAGAATGGTGCCGCCGACGTCCCACACGGAGTCGCGGTCGTCCGCCTCGGATGCCGCCTGGACCGGGAAGGCCCCCGGGACGGGAGGTCGGGCCGGGGCGCCCAGGCGCATCTCAGCCACGTTTCACTCTCTCCTTGTACCGAGCGGGCCGCCCGCCGGTGGTGCGCAGCATATGTGAACGACGCCCGGCGATCCGCCGCCGGGCGTCGTTCACTTCGCCTTCGGCCACACCCGTTCGGTGTGTGACCGGTTCGAGAGGGTCAGACCTCCACGGACATCCCTGCCCGCAGCCGCTTGACGATACGGGCGAGCAGCCGGGACACGTGCATTTGCGAGACCCCGAGCTCCGCGCCGATCTGGGCCTGCGTCATCTCCTCGCCGAACCGCATCTGGACGATCCGGCGCTCGCGCCCGTTCAGCTGCTCCAGCAGGGGCGCCAGCGTGTGCAGGTTCTCGACGGTCTCCATGCCGGGGTCGGCCTCACCGATCACATCGGCCAGCGACCGCTGCTCGTTGCCGGACTCCGTCTCGGCGGTGGGGGTGTCGATCGAGCCCGCCGAATACCCGTTGGCCGCGACCAGGCCCTCGATGATCTCCTCCTCGGACAGACCGAGGTGGGCGGCCAGCTCGGCGACCGTCGGATCGCGGTCCAGCCGGGCCGACAGCGTCTCCTTCGCCTTCGCGAGATCGACCCGCAGCTCCTGGAGCCGGCGCGGCACGTGCACCGCCCAGGTGGTGTCCCGGAAGAAGCGCTTGATCTCGCCGACGATATAGGGGACGGCGAAGGTGGCGAACTCCACCTCGCGCGAGAGGTCGAAGCGGTCGATGGCCTTGATCAGACCGATGGTGCCGACCTGGATGATGTCCTCGGTGTCGTCACCGCCGCGGTTGCGGAACCGCGAGGCGGCGTACCGCACCAGGGAGAGATTCATCTCGATGAGGGTGTTGCGCGCGTACTGGTACTCGTGCGTGCCCTCCTCCAGCGTCCGGAGCTGGTCCAGGAACATCTTCGAGAGGGCCCGGGCGTCCTTGGGAGCGACCTTTCCGGTGTCCTCGATCCACGGCAGCTCCGCGGTCCCGGCGCCGAGAGACGCGCCGTCCTGTACCGGAAGCGTGCACGTGTCGCCGAGGATTCCGTCGGTCTGCTCCGTCGTGGTCACCATGGTGTGCGGCCCCTCCTGCTCGCCAAGTGCTTCGCACACCGCCTGCCCCGGATCCGCGATGCCATGCACGACCGGTACGGACTTTTCCGCGCTCCGTCCGCCCGGCCCCGCGCTCACCCGATCGGAGCAGCCCGCGGACCATGGCAAACTTGACCGAGCCCCACGCCCCCGGTGAGGCCGGCGGCACGAGCACAGAGGAACGGCGATGACGGTGACAGAGGACGGCCCCGAGATCGTGGCCGGGACCGAGACATTCGGCCCCGGTATCGACCCCGAGCGGCTGGCCGTCTGCCTGAGCGTGCTGGACGAGCTCGACACCATCGAGGTCGACCACCCGGACGCCATCGCGGTGCGCCGGGCCACCGCCGGGATCTACCGGACTGTGAAGCAGCGCCGGCGCCAGGAGCGCCGGGCAGCCAAGACCGCGCACGACAAGGCGGTGACCGAGGCCACCGCCACCGGCTCGGCCGAGCGCATCGACGACGAGACCCAGGGCGTCCTGCCGTCCTCGTCCGCCATGACCGAGATCGCCGGCATCCTCCAGCGGCCCCGGTCCTGCTATGTGTGCAAGACGCGGTACGTCGAGGTCGACGCGTTCTACCACCAGCTCTGCCAGGACTGCGCCCGGGAGAACCGCGCCCGCCGCGACGCGCGCACCGACCTGACGGGTCGCCGGGCGCTGCTCACCGGCGGCCGCGCCAAGATCGGCATGTACATCGCGCTGCGGCTGCTCCGCGACGGGGCGCACACCACGATCACCACGCGCTTCCCCAACGACGCGATCCGCCGCTTCAAGGCGATGGAGGACAGCGACGAGTGGATCCACCGCCTGAAGATCGTCGGCATCGACCTGCGCGACCCGGCCCAGGTCGTCGCGCTCGCCGACTCGGTGGCGGCCGAGGGCCCGCTCGACATCCTGATCAACAACGCGGCGCAGACGGTCCGCCGCTCCCCGCAGGCGTACGGCGAGCTGCTGTCCGCCGAGTCCGCCCCGCTGCCCGCCGGTGAGCTGCCCGCCGCCGAGGTCATCGGCACCTTCGGCAGCGGCAGCGTCGACCGGGTCGCCTCGCTGCCCGCCGCGCGCAGCGAGGCGCTGAGCGCCCAGGAGGTCACGGACCTGGCCCTGGTCAGCGGTTCGGCGTCGCCGGCCCGGATCGCCGCCGGCACCGCGATCGACGCGGGCGGTCTCGTCCCGGACCTGCACGACACCAACAGCTGGATCCAGACAGTCGACGAGGTCGAGCCGATCGAGCTGCTGGAAGTCCAGCTCTGCAACTCGACCGCGCCGTTCATCCTGATCAGCCGGCTCCGCCCGGCCATGGCGGCCACCGCCGCCAAGCACGCGTACGTGGTCAACGTCTCCGCGATGGAGGGCGTCTTCGGGCGCGGCTACAAGGGCGCGGGCCACCCGCACACCAACATGGCCAAGGCCGCGCTGAACATGCTGACCCGCACCAGCGCCCAGGAGATGTTCGAGAGGGACGGCATCCTGATGACCGCCGTCGACACCGGCTGGATCACCGACGAGCGCCCGCACCCGGACAAGATGCGGCTGGCCGAGGAGGGCTTCCACGCCCCGCTCGACCTGGTCGACGGCGCGGCCAGGGTCTACGACCCCATCGTGCGCGGCGAGGCCGGCGAGGCGCTGTACGGCTGCTTCCTGAAGGATTACGCCCCCGCCAACTGGTAGGGGAGCGGGGCGGTCGCCCCGGAATGCGAGGACCCGGCGGGAATGATTTCCTGGCCGGGTCTTTTCCGTACGCGGTGGCTGAAAGTGACCTATGGCACACGTTCCATCGAGCGCGGACGCGCTCATTTGGTTACTCTGATGTGAACGGGCGTCATCGAGGAGTCCACAAACCTTCCTCGACCGTCCTGGGACAGGCTTCTCAACCAAGTCGCCGTCCCGCCCCGTACCGGCGCCACCGCGACCGAACTGTTCCTGCCCCTGCCCCGCACGGGCGGCTGATTCCCGGCAATGAGACCCGGAGCGTCGGCGACGCCCGGGGCTACGCGACACGAAGGAGTGCGCGGTGACGACACCGGAATTGACGAAGCAAGAGGAGCGCCCGGCCGAACGGCACGCAAAGCCGGGCCGCGGCGGCGACAAGCTCCGGAACATCGAGGTCTGGGCCAGGTCCGCACCGATCCGCCTGGCCGGCTACGAGGACGACCTCGCCGAGCCGCACATCCTGCCCGGCATCGACTGACCCCTCGGACACGCCTGTGGCCCGCCCCCACCGGGGCGGGCCACAGCGCGTTCCGCCGCCGCTCAGAACACCGCGCGCGCCACGGCGGCCCCGGCGAAGGAGAGCCCCAGCCCGGTGCCGACGGTGAGCAGCAGATAGGCCGCCGCCAGGCCGAGCCGGCGGGCCGAGTTGAGAGTGAGCAGTTCGTACGAGAACGTCGACCAAGTCGACAGTGCCCCGCAGAAACCGGTGGCCAGCAGCAGATTCAGCCGGGTGCCCAGATCGCCGTCGGTCGCCGCCTCCGCGAAGAAGCCGAGGAGCAGCGCCGCACCCGCGTTGGCCGCGAGGGTGCCCCAGGGGAAGACGCTGTGCAGGCGGAACTTCGCGTCCACGCCGAGCAGATAGCGTACCGGCGCCCCCACCAGACCCCCGGCCAGCACAAGCAGCCAGTCGGTCATGACGCCCCGCCCCGGGCCCCGTAGGACCGGCCGAAGGCGAAGTGTGCCGCGAACGCCCCCGCCGTCACGGCGGCCAGCGCCGCCGCCACGGTCAGCACCAGACAGCCGGTCGCGTAACCGGGCTGATGGTTCTCGAACAGCTGCCGCACATTGTCCGTGTAGTGCGAGAACGACGTGAAGCCGCCCAGCACCCCGGTGCCGAGCAGCGGACTGATCAGCCGGGGAGCCCCGGGGAAGCGCAGCTTCAGGGTGACCATCAGGACCCCCATCAGGAAACAGCCCACCGTGTTGACCAGCAGGATCGTCCAGGGGAAGGCGAAGGTCCCGGTCGGCCACAGGCGTTCGGCCGCGTACCGGGCGCAGGCCCCCGCGCCCCCGCCGACCGCGACGGCCACCACGACCGGGAGCTGCACCCCCGGATGGTGATCGGGGTGGCTGTGCTGGTGCAACCGCATCTTCTGGGCCATTCCGCGGACGCTACGGACGACGGCCGGGCACCGAGGGCCGGGGCGGCGGCGTGCCTCCCGGGGTGTACCCGAGTGGGCTACCGGGATCACTCCCAGCGCGAAGAAGCCACCTCTGTGTGACTTCATGGCATATGACGGGCGTCCTCGTGCATCCGTCGCGCCCCGCCCCCATGTGCCGACGATGTTGGAGCCCGCCTTGTCCCTCGCCGAGCCGGATCTCGTCCGGCGGCTGGAGAGCCGCCAGCCGTCCGCGTACCTCCTGGCGTCACTGCGCGGTGTCGGGCAGGTCGACTTCCAGGCCAGTCTGTACACCGGTGCCGCGATCCTCGCCGGGCTCTGGGTGGCGGGCTGGCAGACCGGACTGTTCGCGACGATCGGGACGCTGGTCGCCACGGCCGCCGCCTACGCGCTGGCCGTCGACCGGGGGAGCATTGCGCTCGGCATGCAGGGGTTCGCGGGCTGCCTGACCGGCATCGCCCTCGTCTCCTCGCTGGGCCACCACCCGGCCACCTATGTGCTGACCGTCGTGGGCGCCGTCCTCTGCGTCATCCTCATGGCGACCCTGGCCACCTTCCTCGCGCCGTACGACCTCGCACCCATGACCGCGCCCTTCTGCCTGGTCTCCGGCGTGATGGTGGTCGGCGCCCCCTCCTTCGACCGGGTCTGGCACGGCGCCCCGGCGGCCGTCGCCAGCACGACCAGCGGCGACACCGGGATCACCTGGAACGACCTCTGGCACGCCTTCTTCAACAACGTCTCGCAGATCTTCCTGGTCGAGAGCTGGTACGTCGGCCTGATCATGCTCGTCGGACTGGCCTTCGCCGGCCTGCGCGTCGTGCTCTACGCCGCCGCCGGCAGCATCGCCGGAATCGTCGCCGGCTGGCTGCTCGGCGCGCCGACCGACCTGATCGCCAACGGCATCTACGGCTACAACGCGGTGCTCGTCGCCATCGGCCTCGGAGCCGTCTTCATGGCCGACACGGCCTGGACCGCGGCCTACGCGATCTTCGGCGCGATGGTCAGCACCGGCCTCACCGCCACCCTGACCTCCTTCTTCAAACCGTTCGGCGGCCACACCTTCACCTGGCCGTTCATCCTCACCACCTGGACGCTGCTGGCGGCCGTCCCCCTGCTGCCGCGCCTGCGCCGCAGCTGACCCACCGCACATCCCGAGGAAGGTATCCCCGATGAACCTCGCCCCCCGCGAGATCGACAAACTGCTCGTGTACGTCGTGGCCGACCTGGCCCGCAAGCGCCGGGACCGCGGCCTCAAGCTCAACTACAGCGAGTCGGTCGCGCTGATCACCGAGGCGATCCTCGAAGCGGCCCGCGACGGCAAGAGCGTCGCGGACTGCATGGAGCTGGGCCGCCACATCGTCGGCGAGGACGCCGCCATGGACGGCGTACGGGAGATGCTCGGCCTCCTCCAGGTCGAGGCGTCCTTCGTGGACGGCACCAAGCTGGTCTCCGTACACGACCCCATCGGCGGCTGACCATGGCCGGGAACACGGCCGTCATCGCGGTCTGCGGCCACGAAGCCGCGTACGGCCGGGCGCTCGAAGGACGCCCCGGCCCGGACGTGGACACCGTCCCCAACGGGCGCGCCCTCTTCCGCGCCGTCGCCGCCCGTCTGCGGCGGGGCGAGCGCGTCGTCGTCGTCCCGATGACCCTCGGCCGTGAACCCGGGCTCGTCGCGGACACCGCCCGCACCCTGCGCGCCGTTCCCGAAGCCGGCCGGGGAGCAGTGCTGCTCGCCGAGCCGTTCGGCACCGCCCAGCACCTCGTCGGCTGGCTGCGCGCCGCCGCCGGCCGGGTGCCCGCCGACGCCGCGCTCCTGGTCGCCGCACCCGCCGGCGACCCCTTCGAGGACGCCGAACTCCACCGCGTCGCCGCGCTCGTACGCCGCTACGGGCGCCACGACCTGGTCGAGGTCGCCCTCGACGGCGGCGACCCCGGCCCGGCCGAAGGCGTCCGGCGCTGCGCGCTGCTCGGCGCGGAGCGCGTGGCGCTGCTGCCCGCCTCGTTCGCGGCCGTGGACCCGGGAGGCGAGGGGCCCGTACCGGTGACGGACGCGGGACCCCTGGTGCCGGACCCGGCGCTGCGCCGGGTGCTGGACGAGCGGGTGGCCGACGCGCACCGGCGCTGGGACGAGCACGGCGACGACGGCATCACGACCGGCCTGACGGCCGCCGACCACCACGGCCACGCGCACACCCACCCGCCGGGCGAGGGCCACGGCCACGATCACGGCCCTGCGCACGGACACCCGCACGAGCACGGCCCCGGGACCGGGCACCGGCATCACCACCACCCGTCCGCCGCTGGGGCGGACCTTGGCATCAGGAGCATCGCATGACGTTCCGTCAGCAGTACCTGTACGGGGACGACCCCATCGAACTCAACGCGGGCCGCCGCACGGTCAAGGTCACCGTGAGCAACACCGGCGACCGGGCCGTGCAGGTCGGCTCGCACTACCACTTCTTCGAGGTGAACTCGGCGCTCTCCTTCGACCGCGAGGCGACCCTGGGCACGCACCTCAACATCGCCGCCGGCACCTCCGTACGGTTCGAGCCCGGCGGCACGCGCGAGGTCGAGCTCTGCGCGTACGCCGGAACCGGCCGGCTCACCGGCTTCAGCGGGCTGCTCAACGGCAGCCTCGCCTCCCACCCCGCACGCGTCGAAGCCGTCCGCAAGGCCATCGAACGCGGCTTCCAGGGTGCGCAGAACGCCCCCGCGGCCAAGAGCGCCACCAAGAGCGCGGGCAAGGACGGCTCCAAGGGCTCCAAGGCCGCCAAGGACAAGAAGAAGGGTTCGCGCTGATGCCCATCCTGCCCCGCAAGCAGTACACCGACATGTTCGGCCCGACGGTCGGTGACCGCTTCCACCTCGCCGACACCAACCTCGTCGTCGAGGTCGAGAAGGACTACAGCGAGGGCCTGTACGGCGACGAGGTCGTCTACGGCGGCGGCAAGACCATGCGCGACGGCATGGCCTCCGACCCGCAGGCCACCGCCGCCCAGGGCGCGCTCGACACCGTCATCACCAACGTGGTCGTCATCGACCCGATGGTGGGCGTCGTCAAGTGCGACATCGGCATCAAGGACGGCTTCATCGTCGGCATCGGCAAGTCCGGCAACCCGCAGACCCAGAACAACGTCGACCCGGACCTGGTCATCGGCCCCGGCACCGAGGCCATCGCGGGCGAGCACCTGATCGCCACCGCGGGCGCCATCGACAGCCATGTCCACCTGATCGCCCCGCAGCAGGCCGAACAGGCGCTGACCAACGGCATCACCACCCTCATCGGCGGCGGCACCGGACCCACGGACGGCTCCAACGGCACCACCTGCACCCCGGGCCCGTACAACATCGGCCTGCTCCTCCAGGCGGCCGAGACGCTGCCGGTCAACCTCGGCATCATGGGCAAGGGCAACGGCAGCCTGCCGGGCGCCCTGGAGGAGCAGGTCACCGCCGGTGCCTGCGCGCTCAAGGTGCACGAGGACTGGGGCTCCACCCCGGCCGTGATCGACAACGCGCTGAACGTCGCGGACGAGCACGACGTCCAAGTCGCCATCCACACCGACAGCCTGAACGAGGGCGGGTTCTTCGAGGACACCCGCTCCGCCATCGACGGCCGCGCCATCCACACCTTCCACAGCGAGGGCGCGGGCGGCGGCCACGCCCCCGACATCCTGCGCGTCACCGGCGAGCCCAACGTCCTGCCGTCCTCCACCAACCCGACGTTGCCGTACACCAAGAACTCGGTGGACGAACTCCTCGACATGGTGATGGTCTGCCACCACCTCAGCCGTGAGATCCCCGAGGACGTGTCCTTCGCGGACAGCCGGGTCCGGGCCGAGACGATCGCCGCCGAAACGGTGCTGCACGACCTCGGTGTGATCAGCATGTTCTCCTCCGACTCGCAGGCGATGGGCCGCATCGGCGAATCCGTCACCCGGGCCTTCCAGACCGCGCACCACTGCAAGGACAAGCTGGGCGTGCTGGAGGGCGACTCCGAGCGCAACGACAACCAGCGGGTGCTGCGCTACCTGGCCAAGATCACTATCAACCCGGCCATCGCCACGGGCATCTCCGACTACGTGGGCTCGATCGAGAAGGGCAAGCTCGCCGACATCGTGCTCTGGCCCATCCACTCCTTCGCCGCCAAGCCGAAGATGGTCATCAAGGGCGGTCTGGTCTCCTGGGCCCAGATGGGCGACCCCAACGCCTCGCTGCCCACCCCGCAGCCGGTCACCTACCGGCCGATGTTCGGCCAGTACGGCAAGGCGCTCCAGGCCACCCACGCCACCTTCATGTCGCAGGCGGGCATCGCCGCCGGTGTGCCGGAACGGCTCGGCCTGGACCGCAAGGTCCTGCCCGTGCGCCGTACCCGCACCATCGGCAAGCACAACATGGTCCGCAACGACGTGCTGCCGGACGTGCGGGTCGACCCGGAGACGTTCAGGGTCACGCTCAACGGCAAGGTCGCCACCATCGACCCGGCCGAGACGCTGCCCCTGAACCACCTCTACTTCCTGGTCTAGGGCCGATGTACCGCAAGGAGGGCGACATCGCGGGCGACCCTGGGCCGGCGGGGACCACGGCGGCCACCGGCCTCGGACCGCTGCTGGTCAGCCTCCAGCTGACCGACTCGGCGTTCCCCAGTGGCTTCTACACCCTGTCGCACAGCCTGGAGGGCTTCGCCCAGGCGGGCGCCGTGGACGCGGAGAGCCTGCCGGCGCTGCTGGCGGACCTGCTGCTGCACGGCGTCGGTCCCGCCGACGCCACCGCGCTCGCCCTCGCCCACCGGGCGACCGCGGCGGGCGACCCGGAGGCCGTGGTCCGGATCGACGAGCACCTGTTCGCCACGAAGCTGGGCCGGGAGATGCGCCTGGCCGCCACCCGGACCGGGCGCCAGCTCCTGGACCTGGGCCACGAGGTGTTCGGCCGCCCGGAGATCGGCGACTACCACGACCGGGTCGTGCGCCGCGAGGCCCCCGGTACCCAGGCGGTGGCGGCCGGGGTCGTCTACGCGGCGACCGGAGTCCCGGTCCGCCAGGCGGTCGCCGCCGACCTGTTCGCGTTCTGCGTCAGCTTCGCGGGCGCCGCCCTGCGGCTGAGGCTGACCGATCACCGTACGGCGCAGACCCTGCTCCGAGGCGCCGCGCCCGTCATCGAGACCACCGTCGACGCGGCGCTGCGCAGGGAGCTGGACGACGTCGGCGCCACCGTCTTCGCCTCGGACGTCATGTCGGGCCGTCATGAACGCGCCGAGGCCCGCCTCTTCGCCAGCTGAGCCCCCCCACCACGACACCCCTAGGAGCACCATGGACGACAACGTACTGCGGGTCGGCATCGGCGGACCCGTCGGCTCCGGCAAGACCGCGCTCATCGAGGCGCTGGTCCCGGTCCTGATCGCACGCGGTCACCGCCCCGCCGTCATCACCAACGACATCTACACCCAGGAGGACGCCCAGCACGTCCGCCGCACCCTGGCCGGTGTCCTCGAACCCGAGCGCGTCGTCGGCGTCGAGACGGGCGCCTGCCCGCACACCGCCGTGCGCGACGACCCGACGATGAACCTCGCGGCCGGCGCCGAGATGCTGGAGCGCTTCCCGGACACCGACACGCTTCTGTACGAGTCCGGCGGCGACAACCTCACCCTGACGTTCAGCCCGGCCCTGGTCGACCTCTTCCTCTTCGTGCTCGACACGGCGGAGGGCGAGAAGATGCCCCGTAAGCGCGGCCCCGGCATCACCGACTCCGACCTCCTGGTCATCAACAAGATCGACATCGCGCAGTACGTGCGTACGGACATCAACGTCATGGAGTCCGACGCCCACCGGGTGCGCGGCGACCGCCCCGTCGTCCTCACCGACTGCCTGACCGGGGTCGGCGTGGACGAGATCGCCGGCTACCTCGAATCACGCCGCAAGGTGCTGATCTGATATGCCGCTCGCCCCGCGACGGCCGAAGGACCGGCTCACCGAGGACTACTACACGCCCGTCCGCGTCCCCCCGGACGTGGCGGCCCTGGCCTCCGTCCCGGACACCCTGGCGCCCGGCTCCCCGGCCAAGGTCGGCATCCTCGACCTCGCCTTCGCCGTGCGGGGCGGGCGCACCGAACTCGTCGGGCGCTACCAGAAGACCCCGCTTCAGATCATGCGCCCGCTGTGGATCGACCCCGCGCAGCCCGGCATGAGTTACGTGTATCTGATGGCGACCGGCGGCGGCATCGCCCAGGCCGACCGCTACCGGATGGACTTCCACTGCGGCCCCGGTACGCAGGTCCATCTGACGACCCAGGCCGCGACCAAGGTCTTCCGGATGGAGCACGACTACGCGAGCCAGCGCGTCCACCTCACCGCCGAGGCCGGCAGCTACGTCGAATACCTCCCAGACCCGCTCATTCCGTTCCGCGACGCGCGGTTCTACCAGCGGACCGAGGTCACCGTCGCGCCCGGCGCCACCGTGCTCGTCGGTGACACCCTCACCGCGGGCCGGCTCGCCCGGGGCGAGCGCCACGCGTACCGGACGCTCGCCACCGACCTCCGCGTCAGCCGGCCCGACGGCACCCTTCTCGCCATCGACACCCTGCGCCTGGCGCCGGGGCGGCAGGGGAACGGGCGGCCGGGGGCCGGAGTCCTCGGGCCCGGGGTGTTCGCCGGGCACGACCATGTCGCCTCGCTGTTCGTGGTGACCGACCGCGTTCCCGCCGCCGGGCTCGCCGACACCCTGCACAAGGCGCTGGCCGGGCTCGGCGTCCTGTACGGGGTGAGCGTGCTGCCCCGGGACTGCGGGGCGTGGGTGCGGCTCCTGGACGACAGCCCGGTCCGGGTCGCCGAGGCGCAACGGGCCGCCTGGCACGCCGTACGCCGGCTGCTGACCGGCCACCCGCCACCCGACCTGCGCAAGCCGTAGCGCTTCCCGTACCGCCCGCTCCCTACACGAGGTACCGCCGATGATTACCGCTCCCGCGCCCATGCCGGCCGCGTACGACTCCGGGGACACCGCCTGGCTGCTCGCCGCCACCGCCATGGTCCTGCTGATGACGCCCGGTCTCGCGTTCTTCTACGGCGGCATGGTGCGCACCCGGCACGTGCTGATGATGATCAAGATGAGCTTCGCCGCGCTGGCCTTCGGCACCCTCGTCTGGTGGATCATCGGCTACACCCTGGCGTTCGGGCCGGACGTCGGCGGTGCCGGGCTCATCGGGAACCTCGACCACGTCTTCATGAAGGGCATCCAGCTCAACACGCTGACCGGGGCCATCCCCACGTACATCTACAGCACCTTCCAGATGGGCTTCGCCGTCATCACCGTGGCGCTGATCAGCGGCTCCATCGCCGACCGCGCCACGATGCGGGGCTGGCTCGTCTTCGTCGTGCTGTGGCTGCTGATCGTCTACATCCCCCTCGCGCACTGGGTGTTCGACAAGGACGGCTGGATCGTGAAGCACCTCGGCGCCCTCGACTTCGCGGGCGGGCTGCCGGTGGAGCTCAACTCCGGGGTCGCCGGGCTCGCCGTCGCGCTCGTGCTGCGCGCGTCCCGCGACTTCGCGCG
This sequence comes from Streptomyces sp. NBC_00726, assembly GCF_045161735.1. NCBI lineage: Bacteria > Bacillati > Actinomycetota > Actinomycetes > Kitasatosporales > Streptomycetaceae > Streptomyces > Streptomyces sp. NBC_00726. Next base: position 6,306,620 of record NZ_CP108983.1, read on the forward strand.
CCGCGAGGAGCGCCCGAACAACATCCCGCTCGTGGTCGTCGGTGTCGGGCTGCTGTGGTTCGGCTGGTTCGGCTTCAACTCCGGCTCCGCGCTCACCGACCAGGGCACGGCCGCGGCCGCCTTCATCAACACTCAGCTCGGTGCGGCGGGCGCCATGGTGACCTGGCCGCTGGTCGAGAAGTGGCGTACGGGCCGGGTGACCACCATGGGCGTGGTCTCCTCCGCCGTCGCGGGCATGGTCGCCATCACCCCGGCGTGCGGTGAGATCAACACCCTGGGCGCGGTGATCACGGGGCTGGTCGTCGGCGCGGTGAGCGCGTACGCGATCACCCTCAAATTCCGCTTCAACGTGGACGACACGCTCGACGTGGTCGGGGTGCACGGGGTCGGCGGGTTCATCGGCCTGGTCATGGTCGGCCTCTTCGCCACGGCCCGCATCAGCGGCAAGGAGGGCCTGTTCTACGGGGGCGGCTGGGGCCTGCTCGGCAAGCAGCTGGTGGCGATCGTGTCCGTGATCGCGTTCTCGTTCATCCTCACCTGGCTCATCGCCAAGGCCGTCGACCTGACCGTCGGTTTCCGGGCCGGGGAGAAGTACGCGAAGGTGCCCGGCGAGGAGGTCGAGCGCGCGTACGACTTCCAGACCGCCGAGCGGCTCGGCGCGCTGGTATCCGGGCGCCGGGTGGCGAGCGACGACGAGCTGGTCCAGCAGATCAGCCGGTTGCTGAGGGCCCGCGAGAGCGAGAAGTAGCCGCTCACGCCCTGGTCGGGCGCAGGAAGTCGCGGACGGGGGTGCGGTGCCACCAGCAGCCGGTGGCCCGCAGCTCGCGCCAGGTGGTGAACCGGTAGCGGAAGACCCGGGCCCGCACCTGGGCCGGCGGGGCGTCCGGGAACGGGTTGTGCCGCAGCAGCCGCAGCGTGTCCCGGTCGTTCTCCAACAGCCGCTCCACGAACGGCCCGAACCAGGACCTGGCGTACGCGGGGGAGAGCGCCGCGAACCACATCATCCAGTCGAGCCGCAGATGGTACGGGGCGAACTGGCGCGGCAGCCGGCGCGGATCGCCCGGCTTGCCCTTGAAGCCGTACTCCTTCCACACCGTGCCCGGACGCACCACCGCGTCGTCCGTGCCCTCCACCACCACCTCCAGGCGGACCCGGCTGATGCTGCCGAACGCGCCGTACGTGTTGACCAGGTGCAGCGGGTCGAAGGACCGGTTCATCACCTGGCGGCGGGAGACCAGATTGCGGGCCGGCCGGTAGCTGAGGACCAGGACCAGCGCGGTGACCGCGACGACCACCACCTCGTACCAGCCGGGGGCGCCCCGCTGGGCGGGCGGCTCGGCCACCGGCGACCAGTCGACGGCCGGCAGCGCGAGCGTGATGGTCAGCCAGTTGAGCCAGGCGAAGTTCCCCGAGAGCACCAGCCACAACTGTGTGACGATCATCAGCCCGGCCGCCGCGCCCGCCACCGGCCGCGGGGTGAACAGCAGCACCGGAACGAGCAGCTGCGTCACATGGTTGGCCGCCACCTCGACCCGGTGCACGGGCCGGGGGAGCCGGTGGAAGAACCAGCTCAGCGGGCCCGGCATCGGCTGCGTCTCGTGGTGGAAGTCCAGACACGTCAGCTTCCGCCAGCAGGCGTCCCCGCGCCACTTGATGAGCCCGGCGCCGAACTCCACCCGGAACAGCAGCCAGCGCAGCAGCCAGAGCACCAGCACCGGTGGCGCCGTGCCCGCGTTCCCCAGGAAGACGGCGAGGAAACCCGTCTCAAGGAGCAGCGATTCCCAGCCGAAGCCGTACCAGACCCCGCCGACCTGCACGATCGACAGATACAGCAGCCACGGCACCGCCCACAGCGCCATCGCGGCTCCCAACGGCACCCGGTTGTCCGCCCCGGCGAGCAGCGCGACGGAGACGGCGCACCCGGTCCAGGCGACCACGGCGAAGAAGCGGTCGGAGTAATGCAGCCGGAAGAGCCCCGGGGCGGTGCGCCAGGACGTACGCCGCAGCTCCCCGGCCGCGGGCAGCATGCCGTGCTCCCCGATCAGCGCCCGGAACTGAAGCGCCGCGGTGAGGAAGGCGGTCAGATAGACGACGGCGAGGGCCTTCTGGAAGACCAGCCGGCCGAGCCAGTACCCGTCAGCGGTGAACCACTCCATCACCACCAGTATCGGCCGTGCGCCCGCCGCCCGCCGGATCTTCCCGGCCCCTGTCCGTTTGCGGCGGACCGGGAAGTGCGGCAGACATAGGGGAGCGACCGGGAGACCGGTGACCAGGCAGGAGAACCGCCCGTGCCCTCACGCATACGATCGCGCCGCACCGTCCCCGCCCTGCTCTGCGCCGGTCTCCTCCTCAGCGCGGGCTGCGCGGGGGGCACCCCCGCCCGCGGCCCCGCCACGCGAACGGCCGGCAACGCCGACCTCGTCCTCCAGCCCGCGTCCGACCCCGGGACCGCCCCCTTCACCGCCTCCACGGCAGCTGGTCCGGCGCTGCCCCCGGGCGCCGCACGGACCGGGGCGCCCCGCTCCGCTTCGGCGCCCGGGCCGGCGCTCAGGCGCACCGGATCGACGCCCGGGCTGTACGCGGGCACCCGTGCCGTCCCCTCCTGCGACGTGGAGGCCGAGATCCGGATGCTTGCCGTGGACCCGGCGCGGGAAGAGGCGTTCGCGCGCACCGTGTCCGTCGCACCCGAGGAGGTCGCCGGTTTCCTGCGCGGCCTGACGCCCGTCGTGCTGCGCGCCGACACCCTGGTCACCGGGCACGGCTTCCGGGACGGGGCCGTCACCACCTATCAGGCCGTGTTGCAGGCGGGCACCGCGGTCATGGTCGACGCTCGGGGGCTGCCCCGGGTCCGCTGCGTCTGCGGCAACCCGCTGGACCCGCCGGCCGGCCCGGGGGACGCGGCGGCCGGGACGGGGAAGCGGTGGGAGGGGTTCGACCCGGCGCGGACCGTCGTGGTCGAGCCCGCCGCGCGGCCCGTGACGGAGCTGCTGATCGCCGACCTGGCCCACCACCGCTGGATCGCCCGGCCGGCCGGTGACGCGGGCACCGGCGACCGTGTTCCCGAAAAGCCGCCGCCCTACGCGCCCGACACCGACATCACCGGCCCGCTCCCCGGCGTAACGCCACCCGGCACGAAGCGGCCGGAGTCCCCCACGGAGTCCGCGCCGCCGGAGAAGTCGTCGGAGCCCACCCCGTCCCGGTCCACGGAGGACTGCCCGACGCCCGACGTACCCGCACCGGAGACGCCCACACCGCCCGGTGAGCCGGCGGCGGCCCGCGGCGTACCCGCCCGGGCGCCGGGGGAAACGTCCTGCCCGATGCCGACCGGAGAGCCCACGGACGAGCCCTCCGGGGTGCCGCCGGTGCCGGATGAGACGCCCCGGTCCGAAGAGCCGACGTCCATCCGGCTGCCCCGGGGCGCTGGCGACGGGCCGGCCGTGCGGTGGTGAGGGGCGGCGGGCCGCACTTCTCGGTGGGCCTCGGCGGCCCTCACTCCTCGGTCGGCAGCCAGTTGCCGTGGAGGCCGAGGGGGACGCGGACCGGGATGCGGATCCGGGCCACCGGGCCCGATGCCGGGTCATCGGACGGGATGACGAGCAGCCAGCTGGTCGCATCGGTGCGGTCGGTGGCGTACGTCATCCAGTAGCCGCCCTCGCCCGGCCCGGTGCCGGGGACGGGCGCGAAGACCGGCTCCCCCACCGACAGGTCCCCGGCATGCCACGCCACATGCGGGCCACCGGGGTCGTTGCCGTCGTACCAGCGCAGGGTGTCGTACTCGCCCGGCAGCAGATCCGGGCCGCCGGAGTCCGAGGCCACGGCCAGCTGGTGGTGGCGCCTGCCGATCAGCCGGTCGTCGGTGCGGGGGAGCTCCATCCGGACGTCGTCCAGCACGGTCCGGCGCATCGTGCCCGCCACGGGATCGATGACCGCGCGCACCAGGCCCGCCCGGTTGGGCCCGGCCCCCTCGGCGGGCGCGCCGAGCGACAGCCGGGTCCACTGCACGTAATCCAGCACCACATCGCCGCCGCCGGGCTCGGTGTCGAACGCGTTCACCGTGTGCCACAGCCAGAAGGCGTCGTCCGAGGCCCAGCGCACCGGGCCGCCGTCGCGTGGGATCAGGGCGAGGCGGGTGCCGCGTCCGGGGCGCCAGTCGAGCACGGAGCCGCCGTGCATGGCCGCCGCGATGTCGAAGAACACCGGGGCCAGCACGATCACCAGGAAGCGCGGGGTGATCGCCATGTCGTGGATCATCATCGGCTCGTCGGCCCCGTCCACGGGCGTGGGCCCCCGGAGCACATCGCCCCGCGGGCCGATCGCGGACCAGGTGAGGTAGGGCGGCTCCAGGCCGTAGCAGAAGACCAGCATCTCGCCCGTGACCGGGTCGGTCTTCGGATGCGCGGTGATGCCCGCCGGCAGCGCCCCGCCGAACGTCTCCTTGCCCACGGTCGCCAGCTCGGGCGTCATGAGGAACGGGCAGGCGGACTCCGCGAGCGCCAGCAGCCGGCCCGCGTGCCGCACCACGTTGATGTCGGGCATGTCGCGGAAGGTGCCGGCCAGCTCAGGACCGACGTCCGGCTCCCGCGGCAGGATCATCGACTCGATGCCGCCCCACAGCGCCCGCCCGGCCCGCTCCTCGGCGACCACGGCGGGTGTCCGGACGAACCGGTTGCGATAGCGGGCCCGGCCGCCGGAGATCCACACACCGTGCAGCATGCCGTCGCCGTCGATCGGGTAGAGGTACGAACCGATCGGCGTGAAGCGCGGGTTGGGGCCGTTGCGCAGGAACACCCCGTCCAGCTCCCCGGGCAGTGCGCCCGTCACGTCCAGATCCGCCGCGTCGACCTCTTCGGTCACGGGGGCGAAGCGCCCCGACAGATGGACGACCCGGCTCGGGTCGAAGGCGTGTGCGGCATGTGCGGCCATGGCGGCCTCCCTTGCCGGTACGTGGGGGCACACCCGGATACGGGCCGGGCTGACTCCTCATTCAATCCCCGGCCCAGGACCCCCGCAACGCGGGTCGCGGAGTGCGAAGGGCCGTCCCGGGGCCCACCATGGAAGACGCGGCAGATCGCCGTGCCGGGCCACACCTTCGGAGGTGTCCGGTGTCCGAAATTCGCTCCGGGCGGCGGACGGGGAATCTGTTCTTCGCGTTCGCGCCCTGGATCATCTTCATCGTCGTCGCCTCTCCCAGCACCTGGGAGTACGCCTCGCTGGCCGCCCTGGTGGCGGCCGTGGTGCTCAATCTGCCGGACATGCGCCGGGGTTCCTTCAAGGTCCTGGAGGTCACCGGCATCGTCTTCTTCGCGTTGATGAGCGTCCTGACCCTGTTCCTGGACCGTCAGGACCTGGACTGGGTCGAGCGGTACGCCCAGGTGCTGTCCAGCGGCGTGATCGCGGTGGTGGCGCTCGGTTCGCTGGCGTTCGTGCCGTTCACCGAGCAGTACGCGCGTGAGTCGACGCCCCGGGAGGTGTGGGGCACGCCGGTGTTCCGCCATGTCAACCGGGTGCTGACGCTGCTGTGGGGCGCGGTCTTCGCGGCCACCGCCCTGCTGGGCCTCCTCGCGCTGCACACCTCGTCGGGGCGCGACTGGTTCAACTGGATCATCCCGATCGTGCTGCTGGTCTTCGCGGTCCGCTTCACCGAGCGCTATCCGGACCGGGTGCGCGAACGGTCACGTCGTGCGCACGCCTCCCCATGAGACACACCGGCCGCTTCGGGTGATACGGCGACGGCCCCGCACACCCCTCGCGGAGAGGGTGTGCGGGGCCGTCGCCGTGGTGTCGGTGGCCGTCAGCGGCCGGCCTCCGAGGCGTCCAGCATCGCCTCGCGCTCCACGACCTTGACGCGCTCGCGGTCCTGCTCGGCCCCGAGGGCGCGCTCGTGCGCGTCGAGCCGGTACCAGCCCTCACGGGTGGTGTAGCGGATGCCGCGCTCCTCCAGGAAGGCGGGGACGGCCTCCGGCTCCGGGCGCGCCGGGGCGGGCAGCCGCCCAGCGGCGTGGTCCTCAAGCAGGCAGGCGACCGTCTCGTTGGCGTCGCCCTTGGTGTGGCCGATCAGGCCGACCGGGCCCCGCTTGATCCAGCCGGTGACGTACACCGACTCCATCGGCTCGCCGCCTTCGAGGACCCGGCCCGCGGCGTGCGGGACCGTGCCGGACGCGACGTCGAACGGCAGCTTCGGCAGCTCGCGCGAGTAGTAGCCGACCGCTCGGTAGACGCCCTGGACGTCCCAGTCGTGGAAGGTGCCGGTGCCGCGCACGTTGCCGGTGCCGTCCAGCTCCGTGCGCTCGGTGCGCAGACCGGTGACCCGGCCGTCCTCGCCGGTGATCTCGACGGGGGACTCGAAGAAGTGAAGGAAGAGCTTGTGCGGCCGGTCGCCGACGTCGCGGATCGCCCAGTTCTCCAGCGTGGAGGCGACCATGTTGGCCTGCTTGTTCCCGCGCCGGGTCTCGATCGAACCCGCGTCGTAGTCGATGTCCTCGGGGTTGACGATGACCTCGATGTTGGGCGAGTGGTCCAGCTCGCGCAGCTCCATCGGGCTGAACTTCGCCTGGGCCGGGCCGCGCCGCCCGAAGACGTGCACCTCCAGCGCCTTGTTCGCCTTCAGGCCCTCGTAGACGTTGGCGGGGATCTCCGTCGGCAGCAGCTCGTCGGCGGTCTTCGCGAGGATGCGGGCCACGTCCAGGGCCACGTTCCCGACGCCCAGCACCGCGACCTTCCCGGCCTCCAGCGGCCAGGTGCGCGGGACGTCCGGGTGGCCGTCGTACCAGGACACGAAGTCGGCGGCCCCGTACGAGCCGTCCAGGTCGTGGCCGGGGATGTCGAGCGCGCGGTCCGCGTCGGCGCCGGTCGAGAAGATCACCGCGTCGTAGAACGTGCGCAGCTCGTCCAGGTCCAGGTCGTTCGGGTAGTCGACGTTGCCGAACAGGCGCAGCTGCGGCTTGTCCAGCACCTGGTGGAGCGCCTGCACGATGCCCTTGATGCGCGGGTGGTCGGGCGCCACGCCGTAGCGGATCAGACCGAAGGGGGCGGGCATCCGCTCGAAGAGGTCGATGGAGACGCCCGGATCGGCGGCCGCGTCGGATTTGAGCAGCGCGTCCGCCGCGTAAATGCCGGCGGGACCGGCTCCGACGATGGCGACGCGGACGGGGCGTGTCATGGCGAGCTGTTCCTTCGAACGGGCGAGCAGAAGCGGGGCCGGTTGGTAAGGCAAGGCTTAGTCGACCCCGTCGCACACGTTAGCCGCTGCCCGGACCCGATTTCGGGGCGGGGCGGCGCTACCGGCCGGTATTCGGTCCCTCCTCCCGCGCCTGCGTGCCGGGATTCCTTGTGACGCGGGCCTCCGGCGCGCTCTGTGAATGTGTCCTATCGCACGTTCACCAAATGGACGGTTCAGTCGAAGAATCGGACAAATGGTGGCAGAGTGACGGACATGGACGATCGGGTAGCGGGTGCCCTGTCACTCCCGGACGACTGGCCCGCCCACCCGGATCTCAGCCTCGCCCTGAACCGAATGGGCAGCTTCGACTGGGATCTCGACAGCGGCCTCATGCACTTGGACCGGCCCGCCCTCGACGTGTTCGATCTGAGGGCCGACGAATACGACAACCGGCCCGAGACGCTCGGGCTGCGCGTGCCGCCGGACGAGGGTGTCCGGCTGGACGCCATGGTGTCGGAGGCGCTGAAGAGCGGCCGCAGCAACTACGGGGCGTACTTCCGCCTCCAGTCGCGCGACGGCACCCTGCGCTGGGCGCACACCCAGGGCTTCGTGCGCCGCGACGACACCGGCCGCCCCCGCCGGATCATCGGCATCGTCAGAGAAGCCGGCCCGGAGCTCGCCGAGTCCGCCGCCCGCCGCGAGCTGGACGAGGAGCTGCGCCGCCGCACCAGCCTGGTCGACGCCACCACGGCCGCCCTGGCCCACGCCCGTACCGTCAAGGACGTCATCGAGGTCCTGAAGAATTCCGAGGGCATGGCCCTGCTCGGCGCGACCAGCCTGGTCATGGGGCTCATCGAGGCCGGGCGCATCCATCTGGTGGCCGACGGGCCCGAGGGGTCGTTCGTGCCCGGCACCCGGTACACCCGGACGGACGAGCAGTACCCGATGAGCGAGGTCGTCCGCACGCTTGGCCCCCGCTTCATCGAGTCGGCCGAGGACTTCGCCACCTCCTACCCCGTCCTGTGGCCGCACATCAGCCACCTCGGCATCACCTCCGCCGCCTACCTCCCGCTGATCGCCCAGGCCCGCCCCATCGGCGCGCTCGGCCTCCTCTACAGCGGCAAGGACGGCTTCACCGCCGACGAGCGGAACCTGCTCCTCGCCCTCGGCAGCTCCATCGCCCAGAGCCTTCAGCGCGCCATGCTCTACGAACAGGAGCACGACCTCGCCGAAGGGCTTCAGCAGGCCATGCTGCCGCGCCGGATTCCCGATGTGCCCGGCGCCCAGATCGCCGTGCGCTACCGCTCGGCCCGGCTCGGCCGGGACATCGGCGGCGACTGGTACGACGTCATCCCGCTGCCCGGCGGCCGGGTCGGCGCAGTCATCGGCGACGTCCAGGGCCACGACACCCACGCGGCCGCCGTGATGGGCCAGCTCCGCATCGTGCTGCGCGCGTACGCAGCCGAGGGGCACAGCCCCGCCACGGTCATGGCGCGGGCCTCCGTCTTCCTGCACGAACTCGACACCGACCGCTTCGCGACCTGCACCTACGCCGAGGCCGACCTGACCACCGGCGTGGTCCAGCTGGTCCGCGCCGGACACGTCGACCCGCTCGTCCGGGACGCCGACGGCGGCTGCCGCAAGGTGCCGTCCGAAGGCGGGCTGCCGCTCGGGCTCTCCGCCGAATTCGGCCGGCTCGAATACCCGGTCGGCACGGTCGAGCTGGACCCCGGCCAGACCATGGTGCTGTTCACCGACGGGCTGGTGGAACTCCCGGGCGCCGATCTGGACGAGGGCACCCAGCTGCTCACCGCCCTCGTCACCAACGGCCCGCAGGACCTGAACCAGCTCGCCGACCGCCTCTGCGCCTCCGTGGACGAGCGCGGCGGCGAGGACGACGTGGCCCTGCTGCTCCTGCGCCGCAAGGCCGCCCAGGCCCCGCAGCCGGGCGGCCGGCTCCAGCAGCACGTCGGCCAGAACGACCCCGAGGCGCTCAGCTCGGCCCGCCACATGATCCGCGCGGCCGTCCGGGCCTGGGGTGCCAAGGACCGGGCCGACGAGGTCGAGCTGGCCGCCGACGAGCTGGTCACCAACGCCCTGATGCACACCGACGGCGGCGCCATCGTCACGATCCGCGTCCTCACCGGTCCCGAACGGCGGCTCCGGGTCGACGTCGAGGACCGGTCGAGCGCCCTGCCCCGCCGCCGGGAAGCCGGCGAGGCCGGGGTCTCCGGGCGCGGTCTGCTGCTGGTCGACCAGCTCGCGGACGCCTGGGGCGTCGAGTCCCGGGGCACCGGCAAGTGCGTCTGGAGCGAATTCGTGGTTCCGCCACGCGAATGACCCGCCACGCCCCCTTCGCCCGGACGGCCGAGAAGTTGCACGCAATGGGAATGTAACTGAACGTAACGTGTCTGTACTTGACCGTGATGGACCGCCGGAGATTGACTGCGACCTGGTCGGTCTCCCGTCTTCGATGACATGAGGACCCGTTGGGCACTGAGCTACTGGCACCCCTCGATCTCGCCTTCTGGCACCTTGAGTCCGCTGCCCACCCCATGCACCTCGGCGCGCTCGCCGTCTTCGCGCCACCCCCCGGCGCCGCCCCCGGCCCCGACGCGCTCCTCGCACTCCTCGGCGACCGCGCCGCCGCGATTCCCCGGCTGCGCATGCGGGTACGCGACGTGCTGCTGCCCGTCGGCGGCGCGGCCTGGTCCGCCGACCCGGAGTTCGACGTGTACCGCCACGTCCGGCGCGTACAGCTGCCCGCCGAGGCGACGGCGCCCGGCGGCGCGGGCTTCATGCCGGCCGCGACCCGGCTCGCCGGAGAGCTGCTGGAGCGGCCGCTGCGCCGGGGCCTGCCGCCCTGGGAGATGTACCTCATCGACGGACCGGACGGCGGCCCGTTCGCCGTGCTCGTCAAGCTCCATCACGCGCTCGCCGACGGGATGCGCGCGGTCGCCATCGGGGCCGGGATCTTCGACCAGATCGCCACCGCGACCACCCGCCCCCGCCCGTCCGCCCGGCCGCGCCCCGTCCCGCCCCGGTCCTGGATGCCGGGCCCGCGCCAGGTCGCCGGGCTCGCCCTCGGCCGGATCGAGGACCTGGGCCGTGCCTTCGGGGTCGGCGCCTCGCTGGTCCGGGCCGGCCGGCTCGACCCGCGCGGCGCACCGGTGCTCCGGGCCGGCTCCAGCGGGACCCGGCGGCTCGCCACGGCCGACCTCGACCTCGACGCCGTGCGGCGCGTCCGCCGTGTGACCGGGGGCACCGGAAACGATGTGCTGCTCGCCGTCGTGGCGGGTGCGCTGCGGCGCTGGATGCTGGAGCGCGGCGAGGCCCCGCCGCGCGACGACCCGCGTGCCCTGGTCCCGGTCTCCCGGCGCCGGCCGGGCGGCGCGGCCGTGGCCACCGGCAACCGGCTCTCCGCCTACCTCCTGGACCTCCCCGTCTCCGAGCCGGACCCCCGGGAGCGGCTGCGCGCGGTACGCGAGGCGATGGACCGGAACAAGGCCGCGGGCCCGCTGCGGGGCGCCGGGGCGGTCGCGGTGCTGGCCGATCAGCTGCCGTCGCTGGCCCACCGTTTCGGCGCCCCGCTCGCCGGGAACGCGGCCCGGATGCTCTTCGACGTCCTGGTCACCAGCGTGCCCCTGCCGCGCTCGCGGCTCTCGCTGGCCGGCTGCCCGCTGAGCGCCCTGTACCCGATGGCGCCGCTGGCGCGGGGGCAGTCGATGGCCGTCGCGCTGACGACGTACGGCTCGCGCGTGCACATCGGGATCGTGGGCGACGGCAAGGCGCTGCCCGGCCTGGACGGTCTGGCGCGGTGCGCCGACGAGGAGCTGTCGGCGCTCCTCGCGGAGGTGGTCGAGCCATGGACCGGACAGGCCGGATAGATCCGATAGATCGGTGCGGCATCGCCGTAATCGGTGGATGCGGGAGGGTTGACGCGCCCAAGTGATCCGATGAATATTCGCTGGATGGCAGCGATCATCGGGGCGGGCGGCGACAGGATGCGGCGCGGCAGGCTGGGCGGCGGCGCGGTCGAGATCACCGAACTCTCCTTCGGCGCGGCCGCCATCGGCAATCTCTTCAGCGCAGTGGAACCGGAAGAGGCGGCGGCCACCGTCGACGCCGCCTGGGACGCGGGCATCCGCTACTTCGACACCGCCCCGCACTACGGACTCGGCCTCTCCGAACGCCGCCTCGGGGAAGCCCTGCGCCACCGCCCCCGCGACGCGTACACGCTCTCCACCAAGGTCGGCCGCGTCCTCGACCCGCTGCCCCCAGGGGAGAGCGCCGCGTCCGACGGGCTCTCCGAGGGCTTCGCCGTCCGCGCCACGCACCGCCGCCGCTGGGACTTCAGCGCGGCCGGCGTCCGCCGCGGCATCGAGGACAGCCTCGGCCGCCTCGGCCTCGACCGCATCGACATCGTCTACCTCCACGACCCCGACGACCACGCCGAACCCGCCTTCCGCGAGGCGTATCCGGAACTGGAGAGGCTGCGCGCCGAAGGGGTCGTCGGGGCGATCGGCGCCGGCATGAACCAGACCGCGATGCTCACCCGCTTCGTCCGCGACACCGACGTCGACGTCGTCCTGTGCGCCGGCCGCTTCACCCTCCTCGACCAGTCGGCCCTCACCGATCTGCTGCCGGCCGCCGCCGCGCGCGGCCGGAGCGTCGTCGCCGGCGGGGTCTTCAACTCCGGCCTCCTCGCCGACCCCCGCCCCGGCGCCACCTACGACTACGCCACCGCCCCGGCCGGCCTGCTCGACCGCGCCCTCCGGCTGAGGGACGTCACCGAGGCGCACGGCGTGCCGCTGCGCGCCGCCGCCCTGCACTACCCGCTCACCCACCCCGCCGTCGCCGGGGTCCTCGTCGGCACCCGCTCCCCGGACGAGGTGCGCGACGCCGCCGTACAGCTCGGCCGGGAGATCCCCGACGCCCTCTGGGACGACCTGCGCGACCAGGGCCTGCTGCCCGGGAACGCAGCCTCCCCGACCACTTTGCCGCGGGGCGCCGAAGCCGGGCTCCCCGTCGTCCGGGAGCCGTGAGATGACCGCCCGGCCCCGCGTCGTGGACGCCCACCACCATGTGTGGGACCTCGCGGTCCGCGACCAGGGCTGGATCACCGGCGAGGCGCTGGCCCCCCTGCGCCGCGACTTCACCCTGGCCGACCTGGAGCCCGAGGCCCGCGCGGCCGGGGTGAGCGCCACCGTCCTCGTCCAGACCGTCACCGTGGCCGGCGAGACGCCCGAACTCCTGGCGCTCGCCGACCGCAGCGACCTGGTCGCCGGGGTCGTCGGCTGGACCGACCTCACCGCACCGGACATCGCCGACACCCTGGCCGCCCTGCGCGAACTCCCCGGCGGCGACCGGCTCGCCGGGCTGCGCCACCAGGTCCAGGGCGAACCGGACCCCGGGTGGCTGTTGCGGCCCGACGTGCTGCGCGGTCTGGCCGCCGTGGCCGGTGCCGGGCTCGTCTACGACCTGGTGATCCTCCCGCACCAGCTGCCCGCCGCGGCCCGGGCCGCCGCCGCGCTCCCGGACCTCGTCCTCGTACTCGACCACGCGGGGAAGCCGCCCGTCGCCACCGGGCGCACCCGGCCCTGGGCCGACGGCCTGCGGGCCCTCGCCGCCCTCCCCAACACCGTCTGCAAGCTCTCCGGACTCGTCACCGAAGCGGACCGGCGCACCTGGCGCACCGAGGACCTGCGCCCGTACGCGGAGACCGTCATCGACGCCTTCGGGGCCGGGCGGCTCATGTTCGGCTCCGACTGGCCGGTGTGCCGCCTCGCCGCCACGTACACCGAGGTCCTGGACACCGCCCGCACCCTGATCCACGACCTGAGCGACGACGAGCGGGCCGCCGTGCTCGCCACCACCGCCGAACGCGTGTACGGCCTCCGATAGGCGTCCCGGGCCCGGCTGCGGCAGGCTGGGACCATGCCCGAACTGCCGGAAGTCGAAGCCCTGCGGCTCTTCCTGGACGACCATCTCGTCGGCAAGGAGATCGACCGCGTCCTGCCGCTCGCGATCAGCGTCCTCAAGACGTACGACCCCCCGCTCACCGCCCTGCACGGGGGCACGGTCACCGACGTGCGGCGGCACGGCAAGTTCCTCGACATCGGCGTCGGCCCGCTCCACCTGGTCACCCACCTCGCCCGGGCCGGCTGGCTCCGCTGGAACGACGCCTTTCCCGCGGCCCCGCCGCGCCCCGGCAAGGGCCCGCTGGCGCTGCGTACCGTCCTCACCGGCGGCGACGGCTTCGACCTCACCGAGGCCGGCACCACCAAACGGCTCGCCGTCCACCTCGTGCGCGACCCGGCCGAGGTCCCCGGGATCGCCCGCCTCGGCCCCGATCCGCTCGGCCCGGAATTCGACCGGGACGCGTTCGCCGCGCTGCTCGACGGGGAACGCCGCCAGATCAAGGGCGCCCTGCGCGACCAGTCGCTCATCGCCGGCATCGGCAACGCGTACAGCGACGAGATCCTGCACGTCGCGAAGATGTCCCCGTTCAAGCTCACCGCGAACCTCACCGACGACGAGATCACCCGCCTCTACGAGGCCATGCGCACCACCCTGGAGGACGCCGTCGCCCGGTCCGGCGGCGTCGAGGCGGGACGCCTCAAGGCCGAGAAGAAGAGCGCCATGCGCGTCCACGGACGCACCGGCCAGGCGTGCCCGGTCTGCGGGGACACCATCCGCGAGGTCTCCTTCAGCGACTCCTCGCTCCAGTACTGCCCGACCTGCCAGACCGGCGGCAAACCGCTCGCGGACCGCCGCCTGTCCCGGCTGCTCAAGTAGGGGCGCGATGCGCGGGGCACGCCCTACACTCCGGCCTCATGCTCCGCGTACTCGCCGTCGACGACGAAGAACCCGCCCTGGAGGAACTGCTCTACCTCCTGCGCGCCGACCCCCGCATCCGCAGCGCGGAAGGGGCCACCGGGGCGACCGAGGCGCTGCGCCGCATCGGGAGCGCCGTCGACGCGGGGCCCGACGACCCGACCGCCATCGACGTGGTCTTCCTCGACATCCACATGGCCGGTCTCACCGGCCTCGACGTCGCCCAGCTCCTCGCCGGGTTCGCCGCGCCGCCGCTCATCGTCTTCGTCACCGCCCACGAGGGCTTCGCCGTGCACGCCTTCGACCTCAAGGCCGTCGACTACGTCCTCAAGCCCGTCCGCCGCGAACGCCTCGCCGAAGCCGTACGGCGCGTCGCCGAGCAGGTCCAGGACCGTTCCGCCCCCGCCGTCCACGACACCGCACAGGACCAGATCGCCGTCGAACTGGGCGGCGTCATCCGCTTCATCCCGATCGGCGACATCACCTACGCCGAGGCCCAGGGCGACTACGCCCGGCTGCACACCGCCAACGGCAGCCACCTGGTCCGTGTCCCCCTCACCACCCTGGAGGAGCGCTGGCGCACCCGCGGCTTCGTCCGCATCCACCGCCGCCACCTCGTGGCCCTCGGCCGGATCGACGAACTGCGCCTGGACGCCGGCACCATGAGCGTCCGCATCGGCACCGCGGAACTCGCCGTCAGCCGCCGGCACACCCGAGCGCTGCGCGATCTGCTGATGCGGCGGACCGGCCGCTGACCAGCGGCTACCGTCCTCCGAACCCCTTCCCAGCGGGGCCGGGTGCCGCCTACACTCCGGCCCCATGTCCGCAGAGCCCACACCCCGGCGCGAAGTGGTGACGGGGGAGCCCCGGCGGGTGCGCCCGCTGCCCCGCTACCGCACCCAGTCGGAGATCGAAGAGCAGACCGCGCTCGGCGGCGCCTACGTCCGCTCGCTGATGCGGGGACAGCTGCGGGCCGGACTCACCGCCTTCGCCGTCCTCGCCACCGTCGTGGGCACCCTGCCCCTCGTCTTCGAGGCCCTGCACAGCTCCGCCGTCGTCTGGGCCGTCCTCGGCTTCGCCGCCTACCCGCCGCTCACCGTGCTCGCCTGGTGGTACGTGCGCCGCGCCGAGCGCAACGAGAGCGACTTCGCCCGGCTCGTGGAAGGCCGCTCCGCCCCGTGAGCCGCACGTACGCGGTGGCGGCCGTCGCCGTCGTCGTCCTGGCCACCGTCCTCGTCGGCGGCTTCGGGCTGCGGATCTCCCGCACCACCTCCGACTTCTACGTGGCCTCGCGCACCGTGCGCCCCCGGCTCAACGCCGCCGCCATCAGCGGCGAATACCTCTCCGCCGCCTCCTTCCTCGGCATCGCCGGCCTGGTCCTCGTCCACGGGCCCGACATGCTCTGGTACCCGGTCGGCTACACCGCCGGCTATCTGGTCCTGCTGGTCTTCGTCGCCGCACCGCTGCGCCGCTCGGGGGCGTACACCCTGCCCGACTTCGCCGAAGGACGGCTGGAGTCCCGGCAGGTACGCAGACTCGTCAGCGTCCTCGTCGTCGGCGCCGGCTGGCTCTACCTGGTGCCCCAGCTCCAGGGCGCCGGACTCACCCTCAAGATCCTCACCGGGGCGCCCGGCTGGCTCGGCGACGTGCTCGTCGCCTCCGTCGTCGTGCTCGCCGTCGCGGCCGGCGGAATGCGCTCGATCACCTTCGTCCAGGTCTTCCAGTACTGGCTGAAGCTGACCGCGCTCCTGGTCCCCGCGATCTTCCTGGTGCTGGCCTGGCAGGGCGACGGACAGCCCCGCATCACCTTCGACGCACACCTCTCCGCGTTCCGCGCCGACCACCCGCTGTACGCGACCTACGGCCTCATCGTCGCCACCTTCCTCGGCACCATGGGCCTGCCGCACGTCGTCGTCCGCTTCTATACCAGCCCCAACGGCCGCGACGCCCGCCGCACCACCGTCGCCGTCCTCGCCCTCATCGGCGTCTTCTACCTCCTGCCGCCCGTCTACGGCGCGCTGGGCCGCCTGTACGCCCCCGAGCTGATCCACGGCGGAGACGCGGACGCCGCCGTGCTCCTGCTGCCCGGCCGGGTCATCGGCGGGCTCGGCGGCGACCTGCTCGGGGCGCTCGTCGCCGGCGGCGCGTTCGCCGCGTTCCTGTCCACCGCGTCCGGGCTCACCATGGCCGTCGCCGGGGTCATCACCCAGGACGTGCTGCCCTCGCGCGGGGTGCGGCACTTCCGGCTGGCCACCGTCCTCGCCATCTCCGTGCCGCTGGCCGGCTCGCTGCTGGTCAGCCGGGTCCCCGTCGCCGACTCCGTGGGCATGGCCTTCGCCGTCTCCGCGTCCTCCTTCTGCCCGCTGCTCGTCCTCGGTATCTGGTGGCGCCGGCTCACTCCGCCCGGCGCGGTGGCCGGGCTCCTGCTCGGCGGCGGCTCCGCGCTGATCTCCGTCGCCATCACGGTCAGCGGCGCGGTGCGCCCGCCCGGCTGGCCGCACGCCCTGCTCGCCTGGCCCGCCGTCTGGTCCGTGCCCGTCGGCTTCCTCGCCATGATCCTGGTCTCGCTCGCCACCCCGAGCCGGATACCGCCCGGCACCAACGCCGCCATGACCCGCTTCCACCTGCCCGAAGCGCTCACCACCGGGAGGCACCGGTGACCGGGGCCGGATACGCCGCCATCGTCGTGCTCGCCCTGCTGCTGTTCGGCGGGGGGCTCCTGCTCGGCCGCCGCACCGCCCGGCCGCTGCGCACCAGCGACGTCGGCACGCCCGTCGAACACGCCACCTTCGAGACCCTGCACACCGCTTCCCTGGCCGCGCCCCCGCTGCGCGCCGGGCTCACCGGGGACAGCGCCCGCCGGTCGGCGCGCCGGCTGCGCTCGCTGCTCGGCACCGACGCGCTGTGCCTCACCGACCGCGACGGGGTCCTCGTCTGGGACGGCGAGGGCGACCACCACGGCCGGGACGTCATGGAACAGGTCGCGGGCGTCCTGGAGACCGGCCGCGACACCGCCTTCCGCAGCGGCTGCGACGACCTGGACTGCCCGCTGAAGTGGGCCGTCGCCGTGCCGCTGACCGTCGACCACCGCGTCCTCGGCACCCTCGTCGCCTACGCCCCGCGAGAGTCGGCCGTCCTGGCCCGGGCCGCGGGCGAGGTCGCCCGCTGGGTCTGCGTCCAGCTGGAACTCGCCGAGCTCGACCGCTCCCGCACCCAGCTCATCGAGGCCGAGATCAGGGCCCTGCGCGCCCAGATCTCCCCGCACTTCATCTTCAACTCACTGGCCGCCATCGCGTCCTTCGTTCGCACCGACCCGGAACAGGCCCGCGAACTTCTCCTGGAATTCGCGGACTTCACCCGTTACTCGTTCCGCAGCCACGGCGACTTCACCACCCTCGCGGACGAGCTGCACTCCATCGACCAGTACCTCGCCCTGGTCCGGGCCCGCTTCGGCGAACGGCTCTCCGTCACCCTCCAGGTCGCCCCCGAGGTCCTGCCCGTCGCCCTGCCCTTCCTCTGCCTCCAGCCGCTCGTGGAGAACGCCGTCAAACACGGCCTCGAAGGCGCCGTCACCTCCAGCCGCATCACCATCAGCGCCCTGGACGCCGGCTCCGAGGCCGAGGTCGTCATCGAGGACGACGGCACCGGCATGGACCCCCAGCGGCTGCGCCACATCCTGCGCGGCGAGGGCGGCAGATCCACCGGCATCGGCCTGCTCAACGTGGACGAACGGCTCCGTCAGGTGTACGGGGACGAGTACGGGCTCGTCATCGAGACGGGCATCGGCGCCGGGATGCGGATCACCGTCCGGCTGCCGAAGTACCGGGCCGGGGTGCACGGGTCCTGAGCCGCGCGCCGTAGCGCAGGCGCCCCGCGACACGCCCTAGTACAGGTGCACCGCGAGATGGCCCAGCGGCAGGCCCAGCTGCCAGGCCGGGGTCCACACCTGCGCCTCCTCCTCCGGGCCCTCCGCCGCGCCCTCCGCCGGCTCCCAGGGCGGCAGCGCGCCGACGGCCTCCAGATCGGCGGCCAGCAGCTCGGTCTCCTCCAGCCACCGCCAGGCCGACCGGGCCAGCGCCAGATCCGCTTCGGTGCCGCCCGCCACCGGGGCGGCCAGCCGGGTGCGCACCCAGTGGCGCCACGGCGTCCCGGACGCGGTGAGCAGCCGCAGCTCGTCCACCCGCGCGGCCGGCAGCGCCCCGGCCACCGCACCGTCCAGCAGGAAGATGGTCAGCGCCAGCGCGTCCCGCCCCGCCCGGAACTCCAGCGTCGCCGGCTCCATCAGGTCGCCGGTGCGCAGCAGTTCGTCGGCCAGGTACTCCGCGTACATCCAGGCCATCGGGACCGGCAGCGCGGCCGCGCCGGACCCCTCATGACGTTCCGGAGGCATCCCGTATCGCCCCATTCCCTCGGTCTCTGGCCCGTACGGCCGGCGGGCCGGTCCGGCCGGTCGCCCACGCAGCATTGAACCGGGGGAACGCACCCCGTGTGGCCGGAAAAGCAGGATCCGCCGCACCGGATGCGTCACAGGCACGAGGTGCCGACGACCGTCCGTGCCCGGGAGGGCCGGCGGGTGTAGCCGGGGAGATTACGGGAAAGCAGCCGCAGCGCGTAATGCGAACGCGACTTCACCGTGCCCGCCGGTATCCCCAGCACCTCGGCCGTCTCGCCGACGCTCAGCCCGCGGAAGTAGATCTGCACCAGCACCGACCGGTGCTCCGGGCTCAGGGCGCGGACCGCCTCGCGTACATCGAGCGCCGCGACCGCGGACTCCGCCGTGTCGGCGCCCGCCGGAGCGCATTCCAGACCGGCGTCGCTGACCTCGGCCGGCCGGGCCAGCCGGGAGCGCCGGGCGTCGATCGCCAGCCGGCGCGCCACCGTGAACAGCCAGGGCCGCATCGACTCGTACGGGCCGTCGAACGCCTCCGGGTGCTGCCAGGCCCGTACCAGCGTCTCCTGGAGCAGGTCCTCGGCCCGCTGCCGGTCGCCGAAGGTCAGGCCGAGCAGGAAGTGGAACAGGGCGGGGCCGTGCTCACGCTGGAGCTCCGCGAGCGCCCGCTCATCGGTCTTCGTCGTGGTCATGGTGAACGCCCTTCCCGCCAAGGTCCGCCTCGCTGCCGACCTGGCGTATACGAGCGCATTCAGGCCACGAGGAACAGCGCAAACACCGCCCCGTGCGACGAGCGGTCGCTCAGAGCGGCGAATGGTGCGGTGAACGGTCGGGCGGCACCCCGGGCGGGGCCACGGCACCACGGACGGGCGGGGCTACGGGACCACGGTGACCGGCCAGCGTCCCGCCTTGACCAGGCGGACGGCCACCGAACCGATGAAACGGTGCCCCGCCGACTCCGACGCACCCACCACCACGGCGTCCGCCTTGAGTTCGTCGGCGGCGGTCACCAGGCCGTTGTACGGGTCGCCCCGGAAGGTGTGGAACTCCCAGCGGACATCCCATATGTCCTTCATCCGGGCCGTCGACTGCCGGATCTCCTCCACCAGGCCCTCGGCCACCTCGGCGGTCGCGTCGCCGACCGGGGCCCCGAGCGCCGCGCCGGCCGCCAGCACCGGCTGGACGTACACCAGCGCCAGCATGGCCCGCTGCCGGCGCGCGAGCCCGGCCGCGTAGGCCGCCGCGCGCATGGACGACTCGGAACCGTCGAGGCCCGCGACGATCACCTTCGGTCCGTCTGTGCCACGTTCGAACTGGTGGGAGTGCTGATCTGTCACGGCAGTGAGGCTATCGGCTCACCCCGGGGCGTCCGGCGCGCCCTCCCGGCGGCGCCCCGCGCCACAGGTTCAGCGGGTGGCCACCAGGCGGGCGAAGACCACGACGTTGCCGTCGTAGCCGTTGGCCTTGGTGTAGCCGCCGCCGCAGGTGATGACCCGCAGCTCCGGCTGCCCGGTGTCGCCGTACACCCGGGCGCCGGGGAAGTCGTTCTTGGCGAAGACCTCGACGCCGTACACCTCGAAGACCGCCACCCGGTCGTCGCTGCGGTCGACCTCGATGTGGTCCCCCTTCTTCAGCGAGCCGAGCCCGTAGAAGACGGCGGGCCCCGCCTTGTTGTCGACGTGGCCGACGATGACGGAGGTGCCGGTCTGACCGGGGGCGATGCCGTTCTGGTACCAGCCGGCCAGATTGGGGTCCTCCGGCGGCGGGGTCCCGATCCAGCCGTCCGGGTCGAGATTCACGTCGATGACCGGTGCGTCGACCTGGATGTCGGGGATCACCACGCGGGCGACGGGGGCGTACGGGAGCGGCTTGACGACCGGGCCCGCGGCCGGCGCGGCGGGGGCGTTGTTCTGGTGGCCCACGGAGGCGGCGGCCACCGGCTGCGGGGGGCCGGGGGAGAGGTCGGCACCGTTGCGCATGAGTGCCAGACCCGAGAGCATCGCCAGGGCGAGCGCGCCCCACGGCGAGTGTCGGATCCGTTCCGGTCGCCAGTTGTCCCGGCCCATGGTTCTCCCTTCGTCGCGACGAGCAGAACGCTAGGCGCGGTGCCACCGGGCGGCGATCAGAGAAGGGCGAACGGGTGGCGGCCCGCCACCCGGATGCTTATCGGAGTAGCGCGCGGATAAAACTTCTGACGGCCCGTGACCTGGGCATCCGTCAGCTTCCGGGGTGTCCGCACGGCGTGTCGGATCACCGGTCCGGAGCAGCGCCGAAATGCGGTCGATCAAGGTTCTGGTGAGGGTTCGTCATGGGAGGCGTTCTCGTCGATCCATCCCGGTGCACAGAGCCCCGGGGCGCTTCCCGGTGGAGGTTGGAACGATGCGTGCTACACGCGCTCTGGTGGTCGCGGCGGCCGCCGTGGCCGCTCTCGGGGCCGGCGCCCCGATGGCGACCGCCGGCGGAGACGTCGGGAACAACCAGAACAACAACCAGAACAACGGCAACAACCAGAACGACTGGAACGACCCGGGCGGCTGGAACAACGGCAACAACAACGGCAACGGGAACAACAACGGGAACAACAACGGGAACAACAACGGGCGCAACAACGGCCCGAACAACGTGACCGTCGACCCCGAGCGCGTGCACCAGGGCGCGGCCATGCAGGTCAGCGCCGAGGGCTGCGGCCGGGGCGGCAGCGTCTCGTCCAACGCCTTCCGCACCACCCGGCTCTCGGCCGGCCGGGTCGGCCACGCCCGGGTCCGCATCTTCGACGACGCGACGCCCGGCACGTACAACCTGACGGTCCGCTGCGACGGCACCGACCGGACGGCGGGCCACCGCTTCACCGTGCTCGACAGCCGGGGCGCCCAGGGCGGGCTCGGCGGCTCGATGGCGGCGACCCCGGCCGAGATGGGTGTCGGCGCCGGTCTCGTCGCCTCGGCGGCCCTCGGCGGAGGCGTGTACATCATGCGCCGCCGGAGGACGGCCGATGGGACGGCCTGACCGTCAGGACGCCCCCGCCGGACCGATAACGAAGTCGCCCCGGGTCCTGAATCAGGACCCGGGGCGACTCTCGTCTCCCATCCGCTCGCACCGGTCAGTGCGAGCGGCTCTCCCTGCGGCGGCGTACGAAGAACACGACACCGGCCCCGGCGGCCACGGCGAGCGCGGTGCCCGCCACGATCTCACCGGAGTTCACGCTGTCGATGCTGCCGCCCAGACCGCCCTGCACACCGGCCGGCGAGGCTGTGGCGGCCGCCGTGCTGGTCGAGCTAGTGGTGGGCGTGCCCGTGGCCGCGCTGACGGTGAGACTCACCTTGGCCGTGGAGCTGGGCGAGGTGTTGCAGATGAACGTCACCTCGTAGGCGGCGCCCGGCTTGGCGTCCCAGTCCACGGTGGCCTGGGCGCTGCCGTTCACCGGGATGGTGACGGTGTCGAACACCCCCGAGGACGCCGTGGCCGTGGTGGAGCAACCCCGGGCCGCCAGGGTGACCTTGCCCCCGGGCGCGACCACCGACGGCGTCACGGTGTACCCGTTCCCGCCGCCGGACGGACCGCCCGCGGTCGCCGCGTACGCGGTCACGGCCGGGCCGGTCAGGGCGAGTGCGGCGGCGCCGAGCAGAGCGACGGGGGCGACACGTATTGCGCGCATGGTGAATCCTCCGGGTCCCCGAGGAGCAGCTGCGGAACGGATTTCCACAAAGTGTCAGAAATGCACCTCGAACGCCGCCCACGCTAGAAGTGGTGCATTTCGGCCGCGATCGGGGTCCGGCGAATGGGGCACCGCTGTCCCCCGGGCGGCGCACCGGCACCGGCTAACCGCCCGTCGCCTTCGGGAAGAGGTCGAGGAAGGGCGCGGCGGTGGCCGAGAAGCCCCGTCCGAACGGTGCGTCGAAGTCCCAGATCAGGAAGAGGAGGAAGGCGATCAGCACACTGAAGAGCCCCGCGAGCAGGAGTTCCCGGAAGGTGCGGCGGATCTGGAGCGTGAAGATCAGCCCCACGGTCACCAGGGCTCCGATGACCAGCCCGAACCACACCACCCCGGGCATGGTCGCGCCGGCGCTCTGCCCGCGTGCGCTCCGGGCGTCGTCGGCGGCGGCCACCTGGTCGACCAGCGGCTGATACGCCTGCCCTTCGTGATCCGTCTTCGGCTCGTAGTCCGTGACGTCGTCGCGCACCCGGTCCAGCAGCTCGGCCCCGTGGTCGCCGAGCGCCCCGTGCTCGGTCATGGTCCGCCACTCGTCGTGCACCACATAGCTCACATACGCGTCCACATCGGCCCGGATGCGGGTGCGTACCTCCTGCGGATAGACGGCGGAGCGCTCGCTCACCTCGTGCAGGGCCTGTGCCTCCTGGCGTACGTACTCCTGCGCGGCGCCCCGGCCCTCCCAGACGCCCGCGATGGCGAGGCCCAGCACGATCGCGTAGATCACCCCGATCATCATCGTCATGTACTCGATGACGTCGGGGGTTTCGGACGGGTCGTCGTCCTCCGGGAGTCTGCGGTTGCTGAGTACGGCGATGGTCAGGACGACGGCGGTGGCCGCGACCATGGCGAGCGTGAGGACGAGCCATTCCGACATGGGCGTCTCCGGGATTCATCGGGAACGGGGGCGCAGCACGGCGACGGCGAACACCGCGGGGGCCGTGATCATCAAGGTGCGCGTGACCAGGGAGGTGTGCTGCCGCGGCGGCTTCCGCACCGGTCTGCGATAGGCGGGGAGGGTGACGTGGACGGGGGGAGTGGGCCGTACGGACGGTGAAGGACTCGGCGTCGGCTTCGGCTCGGGCTTCGGGGCCGGCGGTGGGGGAGGGGGCGGTGGTGGCGGTGCCGGTACGGGCTCGGGCGCCGGGGGCGGTGGCGCGGGAGGCGGGGGAGGTGGCGGTGGTGGTGCCGGTTTCGGGGGCGGCGGTGGCGGCGGGGGTGGCTTCGGTTTCGGCGGTGGCGTCGGTGTGGGCTCCGGGCCCGCGAAACAGCTGCCGTCGCCGCTGACGGCCACGGCCATGCCGCCGTCGCCCTCCCCGATGGACGCGTACGCGCAGCTGTCGGCGGCCGCGGGGGTGGGGGCGGTCAGCAGCCAGGTGAGCGCGAGCGCCGCGGCCAGCCGCCAGAAGAGTGATCCGTACACGACCGGGAGCATGTTCCGGGCCGTGCGGCGGCACGCCGGACCCCCTCCGGATTCGCCTGATGGAGGGGACCTGGGGCGTACGGGGTTTGGCGCCGGTGAAATGGAACAGGGGCCTGCCGGGCCCCGGTCTCCGGAAATGGCCGATTGTCGACCCTCTCCGCAAGAATGGCGCCAAAGGCCGTGTCAGGGGCCCGGCGCATTCCCGGGCTTGGCGCCGCGACGGGGAGGCGCGCGACGGTCAGACGGTCCCCGAACGCCCTCGTCCCGCGCCGGGCGCTTCCGGCCCGCGAACGCCAACGTCCAAGGCCCTCCCGGGACATGGTGCCCGAACCTCACCGACGCCGACTTCGCCGACGTACCAAAGTAGTCCGGGAGTGAACTATTTGATACCTCTCGTTCGGCGAATGTGACGGGCAGCGACGAGTCGGTTGCACATGCCATGGGAGTGTGACCAATAACGGACGGCTAATTTCCGTTTCCGCTCGCTCTCTTGGCGGTCGATCAGTAGCCTCTGGTCCACACTGACCATGGACATGGCCGGATCGCCGTGGCGACTTGTTGGAGACATCGATGGAGCGTCCCGCCTGGGCACCGCAAGGCATAGACATTTCGGTGCCGAGCGTGTCCCGAATGTATGACTTCTATCTGGGCGGCTCGCACAATTTCGAGGTGGACCGGGAAGCGGCCCGGAAGGCCATGGAGTTCATGCCGGGACTTCCGAAGGCGATGCAGGCGAACCGGGCGTTTATGCGGCGGGCGGTGCGCCACGCGCTGAGCGAGGGCGTCACCCAGTTCCTCGACATCGGTTCCGGGATACCCACCTTCGGTAATGTCCACGAGGTCGCCCAGGCGATCGATCCGACCGCCAGGGTCGCCTACGTCGACCACGACCCGGTCGCCGTCGCGCACAGCCAGGCCGTCCTCGAAGGCAACGCCGGCGCCACGATCTCCTCGGCCGACCTGCGCCGCCCCCAGGAGATCCGGGACAGCCCCGAGGTCGCCAAGCTCCTGGACTTCGACCGCCCGGTGGCGCTGCTTCTCGTCGCCGTCCTCCATTTCATCGAGGACACCGACGACCCGCGGGCCGCCGTCGCCGCACTCCGCGACATGCTGGCCCCCGGCAGCCTCCTGGTCGTCACCCACGCCGCGTACGAGGGCATTCCGCTGCCCCGCGAGGAGGCGGGCGGCACGGTCGGCGTCTACCGGAACATCCGCAGCCCCCTCGTCATGCGCACCCGCGAGGAGGTCGCCCACTTCTTCGACGGCTTCGAGCTGGTCGAACCCGGCCTCGTCGCGATGCCGGAATGGCGCCCCGAGAACACAGCCGCCCCCGAGAACGAGGACCCATACGCCTTCTCGGGCATCGCGGGAGTGGGACGCAAGGCGTGAGCATTCCCGCCCAGCCGTCCGGCTCCCCGGAGGCGGCACCCGACGGCCCCGAGGACCGGCTCCGGAGGTTCGCCACCATCTGGAGCCGTGCCATCTTCCCGTCGACGGCCACTTCCCTGACCCGGCCCGAATTCGAGCGGCACCTGCTGCCGCTGGCCCGTACGCTCAGCGAGACCCTGCACGCCCGCCCGTTCGACGCGGCCGCGGCCACCGGGGTGGGCGGCGCACTCGTCGCCGCCCACTGCACCGACCCCGACGCGCTCAGCTCCACGCTCGGCGTCGTCGACTCGTACCTGGTGCTCTACTGCGGCAGCAACGGACCGGTGGCCCTCACCACCGAGGACAGCCGGTCCCGCTGCGCCCGCATCCAGCATGCGGTGGCGGCCGGCTTCACCCAGGCCCTGCGCGAGCGCACCCTGGCCGAGCAGGAGGCCATCGCCCGCTCCGCGCTCGCCGCCCGCTCGCACGCCGAACAGGCCCTGCACGCCACCGAGGCACGCTTCCGCGCCGTCTTCAAGGACGCGGCCATCGGTATCGGCATCGCCGACCTCGACGGCAATGTGCTGGAGGTCAACGACACCCTCACCCGGATGTTCGGCGGCCTGGAGAACCACGTCCTGAGCCACCGCGTCAACGAGTGGGTCCACCCCGAGGACTCCCCGCAGGTCTGGAAGTACTACAACGAGCTGGTACGCGGCGAACGCGAGCACTACCGGGTCGAGAAGCCGTACTACCGCAACGACGGAACCGTCCTGTGGACCAACCTGACGGTGTCGCTGCTCCGCGACGCCGAAGGCCGGCCCGAATACCAGCTCGCGCTGCTGGAGGACACCACCGAGCGCCGCCTGCTCAACCTCCGCCTCCGCTACGAGGCGACCCACGACGCGCTCACCGGCCTGCCCAACCGCACGCTCTTCTTCGAGCGCTTGGAGAAAGCGCTCTCAGCCGGCGACGGCAGCCGCTTCGGGCTCTGCTATCTGGACCTGGACGGCTTCAAGGCGATCAACGACAGCCTCGGCCACGCCGCGGGCGACCGGCTGCTCGTGGAGGTCGCGGACCGCCTCCAGACCTGCGCGACCGCCTCCGGCGAGATGGTCGCCAGGCTCGGCGGCGACGAGTTCGTGGCGCTCACCACGAGCTTCGACAGCCCCGCCGAGGTGGACGAACTCGCCTGCCGCATCCTCGGCGTCCTCGGCACGCCCATCCGGCTGGACGGGCGCGAGCTGACGGTGCGCGGCTCGATCGGGGTCGTGGAGGGCCCCGCCGGGGAACGCAGCGCCGCCGAGGTGCTGCGCAGCGCCGACATCACCATGTACCGGGCCAAGTCCGCGGGCGGCAACCGCTTCGAGCTGGCCGACGCGGAGGCGGACGCCCGGGCCATCACCCGGCACGGCCTCACCACCGCCCTGCCGGCCGCCCTGGAACGCGGCGAGTTCTTCATCGAGTACCAGCCACTGGTGCACCTGGACGACGGTACGGTGCACGGCGCCGAGGCCCTGGTGCGCTGGTGCCATCCGCAGCACGGGGTGCTCGGGCCCGACCGGTTCATCGCGCTGGCCGAGCACACCGGGCTCATCGTGCCGCTCGGCCGCTGGGTCCTTGAGGAATCGGTTCGGCAGGCCAACTTCTGGCAGGAGCGGCACACCGACGGCGGTCCGCTGCGGATCAACGTCAACCTCTCACCGGCCCAGCTGCACCACCCGCAGCTGGTCGCGGAGACCGTCGAGGTCCTGGAGCGCTCCGGGCTCGAAGCGGGCGCGCTCTGCCTGGAGGTCACCGAATCGGCGCTCATCGGGGCCGACGAGGACGTGCTGAAGCCGCTGCGCCA
Source organism: Streptomyces sp. NBC_00726 (assembly GCF_045161735.1). Lineage (NCBI taxonomy): Bacteria > Bacillati > Actinomycetota > Actinomycetes > Kitasatosporales > Streptomycetaceae > Streptomyces > Streptomyces sp. NBC_00726. The sequence goes on from NZ_CP108983.1 coordinate 6,333,355, forward strand.
GCTCGCCGAGATGGGCGTCGACATCGCCCTGGACGACTTCGGCACCGGCTACTCCAACCTCGCGAACCTGCGCAGGCTGCCGGTGAGCGTCCTGAAGCTGGACCGGTCCTTCACCCAGGGGATGCAGCACCATCCTGCGGACCCGGTCGACCTGAAGATCGTGGAGGGCATCGTCTCGCTCGCGCACAGCCTCGACCTGGCGGTCACCGTGGAGGGCGTGGAGACGGGCGCCCAGGCCGAGCAGCTGCGGCAGCTGGGCTGCGACACGGCCCAGGGCTGGTACTACGCCCGCCCCGGCGCCCCGGACCGCATCCACTCGCTGCTGCTGGCCGACGCGGTGTGAGCCGGGCGGGCGCGGCGGGCTTCAGGAGCCTGCCGCGCCCGCCCGCCCCGCCAGCAGCACCCGCTGGAACTCGCGGGCCGCGCGCGGCGGGGCCACGTCGCTGCGGTGCGCCAGCGCGATGGTGCGGCGCAGCCCGGGCCGGGCCAGCGGGGTCGCCCGCAGGTCGGCCCCGGAGCGGGCGGCGACCATGTGCGGGACGACCGCGATGCCCAGGCCCGCCCGGACGAAGCCGAGCACCGCGTCCATCTCGCCGCCCTCCACCGTGAACGACGGCTCGAAGCCCTCCGCCCGGCAGGCGGCCACCGTCAGCTCCCGCAGGTCGTAGCCGTGCCGGAACATCACCAGCGGCTCGCCCGCCAGATCCGCGATCCGGACCCGCCCGCCCCGGCCCGGCCGGGGACGCCGCTCCGACGAGACGACCACCAGGTCCTCCTGAAGCAGCTCCACCGTGGTCAGCGCCGGTGAGGCGGCCGGCAGCGGCAGCACCACCAGGGCCAGATCGAGCGCCCCGCGCGCCAGCTCCCGTACGAGATCGTGCGAACCGCCCTCCTCCAGCAGCAGCTGGATGCCCGGGTGCAGGTCGTGGAAGGCGCGCAGCACCTCCGGCAGCAGGCCCGTGCACACACTGGGCGTCGCCCCCAGCCGCACCCGGCCCCGGCGCAGCTGCGCCAGCTCCTGCACCTCGTGGCGCGCCGTGTCGGCGTCGGCCAGGATGCGCCGGGCCAGCGGCAGCAGCGCCTCGCCCGCGTCCGTCAGCGTGATGTTGCCGCGCGCCCGGCTGAACAGCTCGGCACCCAGCTCGTTCTCCAGGGCCCGGATCTGCTGGGAGAGCGAGGGCTGAGAGACATGCACCTCCTCGGCGGCGCGGGTGAAGTGCCGGGCCTCGGCGACGGCCACGAAATAGGTGAGCTGCTGGAACTGCATCACCCCACGCTACCCTGCTTCATAGGCAGCAGCTATGGACATCAGCTGATCGATGACTTGGACTGATCGGAGATCCGGCCCTAGCGTCGTGTCCATGGCATTGGCAACCCGGACGGACCGACGGCCGTCCATGACGCGTACGCTCTGGGGCTCGACCGTCGGCAAGAAGGCGATCATGGCCGTCAGCGGACTGGTCATGCTCCTCTACTTGGTCGTCCACATGATCGGAAACCTGAAGATCTTCTTCGGGTCCGGTGAGTTCAACGGCTACGCGCACTGGCTGCGGGTGGTGGGTGAGCCGTTCCTGCACTACGAGTGGGCGCTGTGGATCGTACGTGTGGTGCTCGTCGCCGCCGTGGTGCTGCACGCGGTCTCCGCGTACCAGCTCAGCCGCCGCGATCTGCGGGCGAGACCCAGCGCGTATGTGCACAAGCGCCCGCGCGCGAGCTATGCCACCCGCACCATGCGCTACGGCGGGGTCATCCTCGGGCTGTTCATCGTCTGGCACATCCTGGACCTGACGACCGGCACCGTGCACTCCGGCGGATTCCAGCACGGCCACCCGTACCAGAACGTCATCGACACCTTCTCCACCTGGTACGGCAATGTCATCTACATCGTCGCGATGCTCGCCCTGGGGCTCCACGTCCAGCACGGGTTCTGGAGCGCCGCGCAGACCCTCGGCGCCGGCCGCGCGAGCCGCGACCGCGCCCTGAAGACCCTCGCCAATGTCCTCGCGCTGGTGCTGACGCTGGGCTTCATCTCCGTACCCGTCGCCGTCATGACCGGAATCGTGAGCTGACATGAACGACTACACGCACTACACGACCGGCGAACCCGTCGCCGACGCCAAGGCCCCCACCGGCCCCGTCGCCGGGCGCTGGGACACCCGCCGCTTCGAGGCCAAACTCGTCAACCCGGCCAACCGGCGCAAGCACACCGTCATCGTCGTCGGCACCGGCCTGGCCGGCGGCTCGGCCGGGGCGACCCTCGCCGAACAGGGCTACCACGTCGTCCAGTTCTGCTTCCAGGACTCGCCCCGCCGGGCCCACTCGGTGGCTGCGCAGGGCGGCATCAACGCCGCCAAGAACTACCGCAACGACGGCGACTCGGTGCACCGCCTCTTCTACGACACCGTCAAGGGCGGCGACTTCCGCGCCCGCGAGTCCAATGTGCACCGGCTCGCCCAGATCTCCGTCGAGATCATCGACCAGTGCGTCGCGCAGGGCGTCCCCTTCGCCCGTGAGTACGGCGGCCTCCTCGACAACCGCTCCTTCGGCGGCGTCCAGGTCTCCCGCACCTTCTACGCCCGCGGCCAGACCGGACAGCAACTGCTCCTCGGCGCCTACCAGGCGCTGTCCCGGCAGATCGCCGCGGGCAACGTCGAGCTGCACCCCCGTACCGAGATGCTCGACCTGATCGTCGTCGGCGGACGGGCGCGCGGCATCGTCGCACGCGACCTCGTCACCGGCAGGATCGACACCTACTTCGCCGATGCCGTCGTGCTCGCCAGCGGTGGTTACGGGAACGTCTTCTACCTGTCGACCAACGCGATGAACTCCAACGCGACCGCCGTCTGGCGGGCCCACCGGCGCGGCGCCTACTTCGCGAACCCCTGCTTCACCCAGATCCACCCCACCTGCATCCCGCGCACCGGCGACCACCAGTCCAAGCTGACGCTGATGAGCGAGTCGCTGCGCAACGACGGCCGTATCTGGGTGCCCAAGGCCAAGGGCGACACCCGCCCGGCCAACGAGATCCCCGAGGACGAGCGCGACTACTACCTGGAGCGCCAGTACCCCGCCTTCGGCAACCTGGTGCCCCGCGACATCGCCTCGCGCGCCGCGAAGAACGTCTGCGACGAGGGGCGCGGCGTCGGACCCGGCGGCCAGGGTGTCTATCTGGACTTCGCGGAGGCCATCGGGCGGATGGGCCGGGCCGAGGTCGAGGAGAAGTACGGCAACCTCTTCGACATGTACGCCCGGATCACCGCCGAGGACCCGTACGCGACCCCGATGCGGATCTACCCGGCCGTGCACTACACGATGGGCGGCCTCTGGGTCGACTACGACCTCCAGACCACCATCCCGGGCCTCTTCGCGATCGGCGAGGCCAACTTCTCCGACCACGGCGCCAACCGGCTCGGCGCCTCCGCGCTGATGCAGGGGCTCGCCGACGGCTACTTCGTGCTGCCGTCCACCATCAACGACTACCTCGCCCGCCATCCGCACCGCGACGATGTCGACGCCTCGCACCCCGAGGTCGCGGAGGCCGTCGCCGATACCGAGGACCGGCTCCATCTGCTGCTGGCCGTCGACGGCGACCGCACCCCCGACTCCTTCCACCGCGAGATCGGTGAACTCATGTGGGAGTACTGCGGGATGGCCCGCAACGAGGAGGGGCTGCGCACCGCGCTCGCCCGCATCCCCCTGATCCGTGAGGAGTTCTGGCGCCGCATCAAGGTCCCCGGCACCGGCGAGGAGTTCAACCAGTCGCTGGAGAAGGCCAATCGCATCGTGGACTACCTGGAGCTCGCCGAGCTCATGTGCCTCGACGCCCTGCACCGCGCCGAGTCCTGCGGCGGCCACTTCCGCGAGGAGTCCCAGACCCCGGACGGCGAGGCCGCCCGCCGCGACGAGGAGTTCTCCTACGGCGCCGCCTGGGAGTTCACCGACACCGGCGAGGCCCCGGTCCTGCACAAGGAAGACCTCGTCTTCGAGTACGTCCACCCCACTCAGCGGAGCTACGCATGAAGCTCACCCTGCGCGTCTGGCGCCAGAAGAACACCGACGCCCCCGGTGCCATGTCCACGTACGAGGTGGACGGCATCTCGCAGGACATGTCGTTCCTGGAGATGCTCGACACCCTCAACGAGGAACTGATCCTCGCCGGTGACGACCCCGTCGCCTTCGACCACGACTGCCGCGAGGGCATCTGCGGCGCGTGCAGCCTCGTCATCAACGGTGACGCGCACGGCCCGGAGCGAACGACCACCTGCCAGCTCCATATGCGCGCCTTCGACGACGGCGACACCATCGACATCGAACCCTGGCGCGCCTCGGCCTTCCCGGTCGTCAAGGACCTGGTCGTGGACCGCTCGGCCTTCGACCGGATCATCCAGGCCGGCGGCTACATCTCCGCCCCGACCGGTACGGCCCCCGACGCGCATGCCACACCGGTGCCGAAGCCGGACGCCGACTTCGCCTTCGAGCACGCCGAGTGCATCGGCTGCGGCGCCTGTGTCGCGGCCTGCCCCAACGGTTCGGCGATGCTCTTCACCTCGGCGAAGGTCAACCACCTCAACGTGCTCCCGCAGGGCGCCCCCGAGCGGGAGACCCGGGTGCTCGACATGGTGGAGCAGATGGACAGCGAGGGCTTCGGCGGCTGCACCCTCACCGGTGAGTGCGCCACCGCCTGCCCCAAGGGGATTCCGCTGCCGTCGATCTCGGCCATGAACAAGGAGTGGCTGCGGGCGACCCGTAAGGCCCGCCGCTGAGCCGCCGCATCGGGCTGCCGCACGGCGAAAGGCCCGAGGGCCCCGGAGGCCGCCCGCCTCCGGGACCCTCGATGCCTCACACGTACCGGGTCAGGACTGGGTGACCGACAGGTCGTCCCCGTACACCGTGCCCTGGCCGTACCAGCCGTGCAGGTAGACCGTGACCGAGCCGCTGGAACCGGTGGTGAAGGTCACCGACTGCTTGGTGTAGCCGCTCGACAGGCCCCAGGTGCTCGCCGTCGCGCCGCCCCGGACGCCGAGGTAGGCGTAGTTCCCCTGCACGTAACCCTGAAGGGTGTACTTGGTGTTGGGGGACAGGGTCAGCGTCTGCGCGCACTCGCCGGTCTGCGAGGAGGTGGCCGCGACGGCCAGCGCGTGGCTGCCGCCGTGCACCGGCGAGGAGACGACCGCGCCGCCGGACTCGCAGGTCCACGGACCCAGCGCGCCGGTCTCGAAGTCACCGTTCACCAGGGACCCCGTGTCGCCGCCGGGACCCGGCACCGTCAGGGTGAACGAGGCCGAGTGGCTGAGGGTGCCGGAGGCGCCGGTCACGGTGACGGTGTACGTGCCGGGGGCCGCCGACGCCGAGGCGCTGAGCGTCAGCGTGGCCGAGCCGCCCGCGGTCACCGAGGTCGGGCTGAGCGCGGCGGTCACCCCGGCCGGGGCGCCGCTCGTGGTCAGCGCGACGGTCTGGGCGGCGCCCGAGGTCACCGCGGTCTTCACCGTGGCGGTCGTGGACCCGCCCGGCTCGACGGTCGCCGACGAGGGGGTCACGGCCACCGAGTAGTCGTCGGTCACCGGGCCGCTGCCGCCGCTCGTGAACGGGGCGAAGGTGTGCGTGAAGTACCAGGTGTCCTGCGCGATACCGGAGCAGGTGTCACTGCCGCCGGTGCCCGGGCAGCCGCCGTTGTCGCGCTGGAGCGCCCAGAACGACAGGGTGTTGACGCCCTTGGAGACGGCCCAGTCGTACACCACGGGCGCGTTGGCCGTGGTGAAGGTCTCGGCCGGTCCGTAGTCGTCGATGCCGGGCATCTCGATGATGCCGGTCATGCCCCACAGCTGGGCTTCGGTCTTCGACGGGTAGAGCTTCGCCAGCTGGCCCTTCAGACCGGTGATCGAGGTCTGGGTGTCCGTGGCCATGTTGTGCGTGGCGCCGTCGTAGTAGTCGAACGTCATGAGGTTGACGACGTCGACCTGCGTGCCGTTGGACACCGCGTTCTTGAGCACCGCGAGACCGCTGCTCGCCAGACCGCTGGTCGTGGTGGGCAGGGTGTACGAGATCTGGAGCGGTCGCCCACTGGCGGCGGCCCAGTCCTGGACCTTCTTGAGCGCCTTGTTGCGGCGGTCGATGCCGGCGCTGTTCGTCAGCGAGTTGTCCTCGATGTCCATGTCGAGGCGGGACACGTCGTAGGTCGTGATGACCTTCTCGTACGCGGCGGCGATCGAGTCGACGTCGGTGCAGCTGTCGGCGATCTCGGTGCCGGTGTTGTCCGCGGTGAAGCCGCCGAACGACGGGATGACGTCACCGCCGCGCGACCGCATCGTGGTGAAGTCGGCGCCGAACTCGGACTGGGCGATCGGCATGCTCGAATCGCCGTTCCAGTACGGGGTACAGGAACCCTTGGTCGCGGTCTGGATGAAGGCCATCGTCAGGTACTTGGCACCGGACGCCTGGGCGAGCGCGGCCGGGCTGTCGCCGTTCCACGCCTCGAAGTACGGGGCGAAGACGTGCGCGGGCATGGGGGTGGCGGCGGTGGTGGCGGCCTGTGCGCCGGCGCCTGATCCGAGGACCAGACCTGCGGACGCGACGGCGGTGGCCAAGGCGCTCAGGACGGCGCCGACTGTTCTTGGACGTCTCATGGGGCAGCTCCCAGCGGGGTGGGACAACGGGCGGATGCACGGCTCGGCCGCGCCCGGGGAGGGGCGCGGCCCGTTCCTGTGATTCCCGGCCGGGGGTCACATGCCGCACGGCGGCGTACGACCGTGCGGCATGCCCATGATTGGTATGGACCAGATAACTGTCAACATTCTTTACTGTTTCATTTCTCTTCCCCGCATCGGCCGCCAACATGCGGGACGCCCGCCGGAGTTGAGCCGGGCCACCCGCTCAGGCAAGCCCGAGAGCCGCCCGCAGATACCCCGCCGTACGGCTCTCCGACGCCTCCGCGACCGCCACCGGCGGCCCCTCGGCCACGATCCGGCCGCCCCGGTCGCCGCCGCCGGGACCGAGGTCGATCACCCAGTCCGCGCCCGCGACCACGGCCATGTCGTGCTCCACGACCACCACCGTGGACCCGGCCGCCACCAGCCCGTGCAACTGCCGCATCAGCACCTCGACATCGGCCGGATGCAGCCCCGTCGTCGGCTCGTCCAGGAGGTACAGCGTGCGACCCCGGCGCGTCCGCTGGAGCTCCGCCGCCAGCTTGATCCGCTGCGCCTCGCCGCCCGACAGCTCCGTCGCGGGCTGCCCGAGCCGCAGATAGCCGAGCCCCACGTCCAGCAGCGTCCCCAGGCTGCGCGCGGCGGCCGGCGTCTGTGCGAAGAACCCGGCCGCCGACTCCACCGTCAGGTCGAGCACCTGGGCGATGTTCAGCCCGCGCCAAGTGACCTCCAGCGTCTCCGGGTTGTACCGCGCGCCGTGACAGTCCGGGCAGGGCGCGTAGGTGCTCGGCAGGAACAGCAGCTCCACCGAGACGAACCCCTCGCCCTGGCACGTCTCGCACCGCCCGCCGGTCACGTTGAACGAGAACCGGCCCGCCCGGTACCCCCGCTCCCGGGCCGGGGGAGTGGCCGCGAAGAGTTTGCGCACCACGTCGAAAAGACCGGTGTACGTGGCCAGGTTGGAGCGGGGTGTACGCCCGATGGGCCGCTGGTCCACCTGCACCAGCCGGTCCACCGCGTCCAGCCCCTCGGCGCACGCGTACCCGGCGGCCGGCCGCTCGTCGCCCCGGTCCTCCGCAGCCCCGCCCCGGTCCGCCAGCGCCCCCGCGAGGACCTGCCCCACCAGCGTCGACTTGCCGGAACCGGAGACCCCGGTCACCGCCGTGAACACGCCCAGCGGGAACGCCGCGTCCACCCCGCGCACGTTGTGCCGCTCCACCCCGTACAGCCGCAGCCACCCCGAGGGCGCGCGCACCTCGCGCGACGGGGGCGGCGCGTCCGGGAACAGGAAGCGCCGGGTGGCCGACTCCGCGACCCCGGCGAGCCCGGCGGGCGGCCCGCTGTGCAGCACCCGGCCCCCGTGCTCACCGGCCAGCGGCCCGACGTCCACGAGCCAGTCCGCCCGCCGCACCACGTCCATCTGGTGCTCCACCACGAAGACCGTGTTCCCTGCTTCCTTCAGCCGCCCCAGCACCGCGAGCAGCGCCTCGGTGTCCGCCGGATGCAGCCCGGCGGACGGCTCGTCCAGCACGTACACCACGCCGAAGAGCCCCGCCCGCAGCTGGGTCGCCAGCCGCAGTCGCTGGAGCTCACCGGAGGAGAGCGTGGGCGCCGTACGGTCCAGGCTCAGATAGCCGAGGCCCAGTTCGGTGACGGTCCCGATGCGGGCGAGGAGGTCCGCCGTCAGCACCCGGGCGGTCCCGTCACCGCCCGCCGCCGCGAGCACACCGGCCAGCTCGGTGAGCGCCAGGCCCGCCAGCTCCGCGATGGTGTGCCCCGCGAACGTCACCGCCATGGCCTCCGGCCTCAGCCTGCCGCCCCCGCACACCGGGCAGGGCTCGCTGCTCAGAAAGCGCTCGGCCTTCGCCCGCAGGGCGGCGCTCTTCGAGTCGGCGAAGATGTGCATCACATAGCGCCGCGCGCTCATGTACGTGCCCTGGTAGGGCCGTTGGATGCGCCCCGCCTCGCGCACCGGATGGACCGTCACCACCGGCTGCTCGTCGGTGAACAGAATCCACTCCCGGTCGGCCGGGTCCAGCTCCCGCCACGGCCGGTCCACGTCGTGGCCGAGCGCGTCCAGCACATCGCGCAGGTTCTTGCCCTGCCAGGCACCGGGCCAGGCGGCGATCGCGCCCTCCCGGATCGACAGCCCCGGGTCCGGGACCAGCAGTTCCTCGCTGGTGCGGTGGACCCGGCCGAGGCCGTGGCAGCGCGGACAGGCCCCGACGGCGGTGTTCGGCGAGAAGGCGTCCGAGTCCAGCCGCCCGGCCCCCTCCGGATAGTCCCCGGCCCGCGAGAACAGCATCCGCAGCGAGTTGGACAGCGTCGTCACCGTGCCCACGGACGACCGGGCGCCCGGCGCCGATCTGCGCTGCTCCAGCGAGACGGCCGGCGGCAGCCCGGTGACCTCGCCGACGGCCGGCGCGCCGACCTGGTGGATCAGCCGCCGGGCGTACGGGGCGACGGACTCGAAGTAGCGGCGCTGCGCCTCCGCGTAGATCGTGCCGAAGGCCAGCGAGGACTTCCCCGAGCCGGAGACACCGGTGAAGACGGTGAGGGTGTCGCGGGGGATGTCGACGTCGGCGTTCCGCAGATTGTGCTCGCGGGCGCCTCGGACCCGGACGTACGGATCGTGGGGCGAGGTCATGGGGGAGAGGTCTCCGTGCTCGGTGCGGTGGGCCGGGGCCCGGCCGTTGGCCGTGCCGGTTGGCCGGACGGGGCGGCCGCTTGGTTTGCTGGCCGCATGAGAAACGACGTCCGGCCGGTGGCCGTGTTCGATCTTGACGGTACGCTCGCCGACACCACGCACCGCCGGCACCACCTGGAGGGCCGCCGGAACTGGGCCGCCTTCTTCGCCGCCGCCGTGGACGACCCGCCGCTGGAGGAGGGCGTACGGCTGGCGCTGGGCAGTGCCGGGGAGTGCGAGATCGTCTACCTCACCGGGCGGCCGGAGCGGTGCCGCAAGGACACCGTGGCCTGGCTGGACCGCCAGGGGCTGCCCGAGGGGCGGCTGCACATGCGGCGCAACGACGACCGCCGGCCGGCGCGCCGGACCAAGCTGGAGATCCTGGAGCGGCTCGGCCGGGACCGTACGGTGCGCATGCTGGTGGACGACGACGAGCTGGTCTGCGACGCCGCCGAGCTGGCCGGATTCACCGTGGTGCGGGCCCGCTGGACCCCGGCGTCGCCCGCGCTCAAGGACGCGCAGGAGCGCGAGGGACGCACCTGAACCGGACCCGCCGCACGGGCGCGGCGACGGGCGGTCGCGTCACTTCGGGTCGTCGAGCCGGAAGCCGACTTTCAGTCCGACCTGGTAGTGCGCGATTCGGCCATTCTCGATCTGCCCGCGCACCTGGGTGATCTCGAACCAGTCGAGATTGTGCAACGTTTCCGAGGCTCTTGCGACACCGTTGCGGATCGCCTCGTCCACGCCTTCCTGGGAGGTTCCTACGATTTCAGTGACGCGATACGTGTGGTTTGACACGATTTGGCTCCTCTCGTTCTTACCAAGGTGCCCTACCTCGGCCCGGTTCGCGAGGGATCGTGGACATCGCGCACGTCCGTGACACCGCTTGACCAAAGTATTGGTCCATACCAAAATCCAGCCACGCCCGTGCGAGCGCAGCCCGCAGTCCCCCACACCGGGTCCGCATATTTCGTCCTGCCGTTCCGCAGAAGGTGAATCGTGAAAAACCGCATGCTCGTCGGAGCTGTCGCCCTTATTTCCACTGTTGCGCTGGGTGGCTGCGGCGTGATCCCCGGAACCGGCGGATCCGGGGACAAGAAGGTGACGATCTGGCTGATGAAGAACAGCGTTACCACCGACTTCCTGGACCGTTTCAAGAAGTCGTACGAGGACGAGCACTCCTCGGTCGAACTGGATTTCAAGATCCAGGAATGGGGCGGCATCGGCCCCAAGGTCCTGGAAGCGCTCGCCGGCAAGGACACGCCCGACGTCATCGAGGTCGGCAACACCCAGGTCGCCCAGTACGCCGACAGCGGCAACCTGCGCGACCTCACCCTCGAATCCATGCGTGACCTGGGCAGAGAGGACTGGCTGCCCGGTCTCGCCGAGCCGGGGAGCATCGGCGGCGTCCAGTACGGAATCCCGTGGTACGCGGCCAACCGCGTGGTGATCTACAACAAGGACATCTTCGAGGACGCGGGCATCGAGAACCCGCCGAAGACGCGCGCACAGTGGATCACCGACACCGAGAAACTGAACCGCGACGGAATCCAGGGCATGTATCTGCCGGGGCAGAACTGGTACGTACTCGCCGGGTTCATCTGGGACGAGGGCGGCCAACTCGCCAGCGACGAGGAAGGCGACTGGGAGGGCACTCTCGACACGCCCGCCGCGCTCAAGGGCATGGACTTCTATTCCCAGCTCCAGGCACTGGGCGACGGGCCCAAGGACGCCGACGAGGAAAAGCCCCCGCAGGCCAATGTGTTCGCCGAGGGGAATGTCGCCCAGATCATCTCCACCCCCAGCACCGCGACCCTGATCGAGAAGAAGAACCCCGAACTCAAGGGCAAGCTCGGCTACTTCCCGATTCCCGGCAAGACCGCCAAGGCCCCCGGCTCGGTGTTCACCGGCGGCTCCGACCTGATCGTGCCGCAGAAGTCCGACCAGCGCGCCGCCGCCTACGAGGTCATCAAGGCGCTGGCCGGGGCCAAGTGGCAGGAGGACCTGGCCAAGACGATGAGCTACGTGCCCAACAAGCCCGCCCTGGCCCATGTCATCGAGGGCGAGGAGAGCACCGCCGCGATGGCTGCGGGCGCGGCGCAGGGCCACGCGACGCCCAACTCCCCGCAGTGGGCCGCGGTCGAGGCCGACAACCCGATCAAGACCTATATGACGGCGGTCCTCCAGGGCGGCGACCCGGCGACCGAGGCGAAGACCGCCTCCGAGAAGATCACCGCGGTGCTCGCCGGCAGCTGACCCCCGGCGCGGGTACGGGACCGGACACCGCCGGCCCCGTACCCGTGACGCACCCGGTCAGTCCACCGTCGACAGGGACAGCGCGAACCGGTCCTCGGAGTCCGTCCACCAGCGGGCCAGCCGGAGCCCCGCAGCGGCCAGTTCGCCGCGCACCCCGTCCTCGCGGAACTTCGCGGACACCTCGGTGCGCAGCTCCTCACCCGCCTCGAACGGCACCACCAGATCCAGCTCCGGAATCTTCACCGTCAGCGACCGGCGGGCCCGCAGCCGCATCTCGATCCACTCCTCGCGCGGATTCCACCGCGCCACGTGCGCGAAATCCTCCGGTACGAAGTCCGCGCCCAGCTCCCGGTCGACGACCGACAGCACATTACGGTTGAACGCCGCCGTCACCCCCGCCGCGTCGTCGTACGCAGCGACCAGCACCCCCTCGTCCTTCACGAGGTCCGTGCCGAGCAGCAGCGTGTCCCCGGGCGTCAGCAGATCGCGTACCGACTTCAGGAACACGGCCCGCTCACCCGGCAGCAGATTGCCGAGGGTGCCGCCCAGGAACGCCACCAGCCGGGGCCCGGGCGTCTCCGGCAGCGTGAGCCCGGCCGTGAAGTCGGCGATCAGCGCGTGTACGGAGAGCCGCGGCCGCTCCTTCAGCAGCGCCTCCGCCGCGCCGCGCAACGCGCTCTCGCTGACGTCGACCGGCACATAAGTGTGCAGGTCCGTCAGCGCGTCCAGCAGGTACCGAGTCTTCTCGGACGAGCCGGAACCCAGCTCCACCAGGGTGCGCGCGCCCGACGCGGCGGCGATCTCGCCCGCCCGGCCGATCAGGATCTCCCGCTCGGCGCGCGTCGGGTAGTACTCGGGGAGCCGGGTGATCTCCTCGAACAGTTCGCTGCCCCGGGCGTCGTAGAACCACTTGGGCGGCAGGGTCTTCGGGTGCCGGGACAGGCCGTGCAGCACATCGGCGCGCAGCGCCGCGTCCGTCGCGTCCTCGGGCAGGGTGCGGGTCAGCAGGAAGGGACTCACGTGCGGGGCTCCTTCAGCGGGGTCAGCAGGACGTCGCCGGCGGTCGCGGTCAGCAGGGTGCGGTCGGGCACCTCGGACCAGCGGGGATCGTCGTCGTACGGCTCCGAGGCGACGACCGTGAGCCGGCCGGGCTCGGTGAGATGCCACAGGGTGTCGCCCCAGGCGGTGGCCACGATGGCGCGGCCGTCGGTCAGCAGCAGATTGAGCCGGGAGCCCGGCGCCGCCTCCGCCACCTCGGGCACGGTGTCCGCCACGGCCTGCGCGAGCGCGTCGCCCGTCGCGAGCCGGTGCCGCACCAGCGCCCACACCAGGGCGGAGTCGTTGCGGGCGGTGAGCCGCAGCAGCTCGGCCGGGGGCAGGGTGGCCGCCACGGACGCCATCGAACCGGGCCAGCCCTTCACCACCCCGTTGTGGCTGAACAGCACCCGGTCCGCGGCGAACGGCGCCGCCGCCGCCTCGCCGTCCGGATCGGCGGCGGTCGCGTCCCGGACCGCGGCGAGCAGGGCGTGGCTGCGGACCACCCGGGCCAGATCGGCGAAGGTCTGGTCGCCCCAGACGGGGCCCTGGCGTCGGTAACGCCCCGGGACCGGGTCGCCCTCCGCGTACCAGCCGACCCCGAAACCGTCGGCGTTGACCGTGCCGTGGCGCTGGCGGCGGGGCTCCCAGGACTGCCGCACCAGGGAGTGCGCCGGGCGCGACAGCAGCTCGCCCAGGGCGACCGGCGGCCCCAGGTAGGCGAGGTGCCGGCACATCAGAGGTCCCTCGCGGTGCGGAACCCCGCGAAGATCTGCCGCCGGACCGGCAGGTCCCAGTTGCGGAACGTGCCCCGGCAGGCCACCTGGTCCACCGCGAACGAGCCGCCCCTCAGCACCTTGTGCTCCGGGCCGAAGAACACCTCCGAGTATTCGCGGTACGGGAACGGCGCGAACCCCGGGTACGGCAGGAAGTCGCTCGCCGTCCACTCCCACACGTCACCGATCAGCTGACCCGCCCCGCACGGCGCCCGCCCGGCCGGATACGCCCCGGCGGGCGCGGGCCGCAGATGGCGCTGCCCCAGATTGGCCCGCTCCGGCGTCGGGTCCTCGTCGCCCCACGGATAGCGGCGCGAGCGCCCGGAGCCGGGATCGTGCCGGGCCGCCTTCTCCCACTCCGCCTCGGTCGGCAGTCTGCGGCCCGCCCAGCGCGCGTAGGCGTCGGCCTCGTACCAACTGACGTGCAGCACCGGCTCGTCGTCCGGCACCGGCTCGGTCACCCCGAAGCGCCGCCGCAGCCACTGCCCGGCGTCCCGGTGCCAGAACAGCGGGGCGCGCAGCTCGTGCTCCCGCACCATCGCCCAGCCCTCGGGCGCCCACCAGCGCCGCTCGTCGTAACCGCCGTCCTCGATGAACGCCCGGTACGCGCCACAGGTCACCGGAGCCGTGTCGATGACGAACCCGGGCACGTCCCGCCGGTGCGCGGGGCGTTCGTTGTCCAGGGCCCACGGCTCGGCCGACGTGCCCATGGTGAACGGGCCGCCGGGCACCAGCACCTCGGCGGGCAGCGCCGGGGCGTCGTCCGCCGGGCGCGGCGGCTCCGGGGCCGTCAGCGCGGCCGGACCCGACCGCAGCTGATGCGTGATCAGCATCGTCTCGTCGTGCTGCTGCTCGTGCTGCGCGATCATCCCGAAGGCGAACCCGGACCTGACCAGCGCCGGCCCGTCACCGAGCGGCGCGGACTCCAGCACGTCCAGCGCCCTGCCGCGCACCTCGGAGGCGTACGAGCGGGCCTCATCGGGCGCCAGCAGCGGCAACGACGGCCGGGTGGCGCGCGGATGCTCGAAGGCGTCGTACAGGCCGTCGATCTCCGGGCGCATCGCCTCCCGCCCCGCCACACCGCGCAGCAACCACAGCTCCTCCTGGTTGCCGATGTGCGCCAGGTCCCAGACCAGCGGCGACATCAGCGGCGAGTGCTGGGCGGTCAGCTCCCGGTCGTCCACGCTCTCGGTGAGGAGCGAGGTGCGCCTGCGCGCGGTGAGCAGCGCGGCGAGCGCGTGCGCGCGCAGCGCCTCGGCGTCCCCGGCGTGCGGGGGCGCGGGGGATTCGGTCATGACAGGGTCCCCTTCGAATGGGCCGGGCGGCGCGCCCCGCCCGTGGTGAGCAGGTCCCGCAGGTCGTCGGCCGGGCATCTGCCCCGGGCGACATAGCGGTCGTGGAAGCCGGCGACCGCGTCCCGTACCGCGACGCCCGCGCCCAGCCGGGGCAGCGCCTCCGCGGCGAGCCGGAAGCAGAGGTCCGCCGCCTGGCGCAGCTCCGGATCGGCCAGTCCGTCGCGGGCGGCCGCGGTCCACAGCGGATTGCGCGGCGCCGAGCCCGTACCGGCCGTCTCGGCGAGCGGCTTCACGGTCCGGTACACCGTCTCGGCGGCCTCCGGGTCGTCGAACAGGGCGGTCGTGACGGCGAGCGGCACGATCCAGCCGTCGTCACCGGGCTGCGCGTCGATCATGCGCAGCTCCAGGTGCCCGCGCGGCCGGGCCGGCGGGAACAGCGTGGTGACGTGGTAGTCGAGGTCGCTCCGGTCCGGCCGCCGGGGCACCCCGGACCGGATCCAGTCGCGGAACGTGAGCCCGTCCGGCACCTGCCACGGCCCCTCGCCCCGTACGCACAGCACGGGCGTGTCCAGGACGTGCGCGGCCCAGGCGTCCCGGGGCGGCAGCTGCCCGTCGGGGGCCAGCGACCGCTTCGGGTCCAGGTCGGCCCACAGCGCCTGGCGGGTGGACCGCCAGGGCGTCGGCGCGCCCGTCCGGAACGGCGAGTTGGCGAAGGCCGCCACCAGGACGGCGCCCAGCAGATGGGCGAGCTGCCAGCGTCGCGCGTAGCCGAGCGGGCCCGGCTCCTCCTCCCCGGCGTCCAGGCAGACCTGGACGGAGGCGGTGGTGCACATCATCGCCCGGCCGGCCGGGCCCCACCGGTCGAGAGCCCGCTCCATGGCCTCGTACCGGGGCTCGCGCAGGAGCCGGCGCGGTGTCTGCCAGGGATCGACGCCCAGGCCGGCCGGAGCCAGGCCCAGTGTGCCGAGGGCGGCGCGTACGGCGATGAGATCGGCGGCGGTGTCCTCGACACACGCCATCAGGGAAGCGGCGGGGCGCGAGCTGAGTTCCAGCTGGCCGCCGGGCTCGAAGGTGAGCGCCGCGCTCAGGGGCAGCGCCCGGACGGCCGTTGCGGCCGCCTCAAGCAGGTGGGGCGGGACGGTGCGGTGCGGGTGGTCACGGTCGTGCAGGAGCCATTCCAGCTCGACGCCCACGGTGCGCGGCGGCCCCGTCTTGAAGCAGATGCCGCGCAGTAACTCCTCCGCCTCGCCCTCACCGAGGGGCGGGGCCTGACCGGGTGGCGGACCGTGGCCGCCGGGTGTCTCGGATGACATGCCGGGCCTCCTTGTTCCGGTGCGTCCGTCCTACCCAAACCGCTGCCGAGGCATCGCACAAGAGTGCGTTCTTCGCCGGAAATTCGATTGCGTGGCCGGGAGAAGAACGGCGAGCATGCCCCGTATGCACCATAAGGGGGAGGGCCCGTGAGCGCCCGGCTGCGCGGAATCGCGCGCGAGACGGAGGCCATCGTCCGGGCGGGTTCCTACCGCGCCGGAAACGGCCGCGAGATCAGCATCGAGAAGGGTGTGGCGGCCGCCCTCGCGGGCACGCGGCTGTACGGCCCCGAGCCGGTGCCGGTGACCGCAGACCGGGACCGGACCCCGGCCATCGAGGTCACCGGCGAGAGCAGCCTCCAGGCCGCCGCCCGGATGACGCGCGAACGCCCCGGCGAGGTCGCCGTCCTGAACTACGCCTCCGCCCGCAACCCCGGCGGCGGCTACCTCAACGGCGCCCAGGCGCAGGAGGAGGCCCTGTGCCGGGGCTCCGCGCTGTACGCCACGCTGCTGCGGGCGCCCGGCTTCTACGCCCACCACCGCGCCGAACGCGGCGTGTTCTACACCGACCGGGTCATCCACTCACCCGGCGTCCCGGTCTTCCGCGACGACCGCGGCCGGCTGCTCGACACCCCGTACCCGGCCGGATTTCTCACCTCACCGGCCCCCAACGCGGGCGTCATCCGCACCCGGACCCCGCACGAGGCGCACCGCATCCCGGCCGCGCTGGCCGCCCGGGCCGAACGGGTGCTGGAGGTCGCCGCGGTGAGCGGCTACCGCCGGCTGGTCCTGGGCGCCTGGGGCTGCGGAGTCTTCCGGAACGACCCGGCGGAGGTGGCGGGCGCCTTCCGCGCGCTGCTCACCGGGGACGGCCGGTTCGCCGGCCACTTCGATGAGGTCGTCTTCGGCATCCTCGGCCGCGACGACGATGCGCCCACCCGGGTGGCGTTCGAGCGGGTGTTCGCCGACCGGGGGTGACCCTCACCCTGAAGTCGAGGGTGAGGGCCGGGGCGCCTCACGCCCAGCCGTAACGCTCCCTCAGCCGCCCGACGACCAGGTCGAACCTGGCCCGGTCCAGGGCGCACGCCTCGCGCCGCATCCCGTCCTCGTGCACCCGCAGGACCCGGTCCAGATCCACCCAGGACGGACGCCCCGAGCTGTCCCAGGGACCCGCGCCCAGCGACACCCACTCCCGGTCCACGTCGTGCTGCTTGCTGGACAGCTGCACGGCCAGCAGCGTGCCCCTCGCCTCCCGCGCCACGACCAGGACCGGCCGGTCCTTGCCGCGCCCGTCGTTCTCCTCGAACGGCACCCACGTCCAGACGATCTCCCCGGGGTCGGGCGAACCGTCCCGGTCGGGCGCGTACGAGGTGCGCACCGGGCCCACCTCACGCGGATCGGCCTCGGCGGTGGCCGCGGAACCGGTCCGGCCCGGGAAGGCGGCCGGCTCGTCGTAACTGTCACTGCGGTGCTGGATCGTCATCGGAACACCCTAGGGCGTGTCTTGCCGAGCAAGGGGGCCGCCCTGTCCAGCCTGCGCGTCGGTGCGTCGCGGCGGTCTGGAAGACTGCGCGGAGCCATGAGCCAGTTACCCGATCAGCCCGCCGAAGGCCCCGTCCCGACCAGCGCCGACGTGGCGCGACTCGCCGGCGTCTCCCGGGCCACCGTGTCCTACGTCCTCAACAACAACGCGCAGGTGCGGATCAGCGACCAGACCCGCCGCCGGGTACGGGAGGCCGCCGACGAACTCGGCTACGTGCCCCACGCCGCCGCCCGCACCCTGCGCGCCGGCCACTCGCGCATGGTGCTGCTGCCCACCGGCAACCTGCCGACCGGCCCCCTGCACCTGCGCTTCCTGCGCGACCTGGAGGCGGGGCTCCGGCGCCTCGACTACACGGTCGTCCAGTACGGCTCGCTCGGCCTCGGCGCCGACGACGCCGCCCGCGCCTGGGCCGAACTCCGCCCCGCCGCCGTCATCGTGCCCGGCTCCGTCCCCCTCGCCCCGCGCGGCACGGCCGTGCTCCGGCGCTCCGGCGCCAAGGCCGTCATCACCCTGGGCCCCCACCCCGTGGAGGGCGCCCACGCCCTGATCATGGATCAGCGCGAGGTCGGCGGCAGCGCGGTGCGCCACCTGCTGGAACGCGGCAGGCGCCGCATCGGCGTGGTGATGCCCGAGGACCCCACCACCACGAACTTCGCCGCCCCACGCCTGGCCGGCGCCCGGGACGCCGCGCTCAACGGCGGCGCCCACGTCGAAGCGCTGCCGCTGCGCTACGAGGAGGAGTCGGCCGCGTCCCTGGCCGCCCGCTGGCCCGCGCTCGGCCTGGACGCCGTCTTCGCGTACGACGACACCTACGCCATGCTCCTGATGCGGGCCCTCCAGGACGCCGGCATCGCGATACCCGCCGAAGCCGCCGTGGTCGGCGCCGACGACTCGATGATCGGGCGGCTGCTGCGGCCGAGGCTCAGCAGCGTACGGATGGAGCTGGCGACCGCCCAGCCGCTGGCCGACCTGGTCGACCGGCTCGTCCGGCACCCCAGGACCCCGCCCGAGCGGCACGACCTGCTGCGCGCCCGCACCGTACGACGGGAATCCAGCTGAACCGGCCCGGCGACGTGCGCCGCGCACCACCCGTGCCTAGCGTCGGACCATGAACGATCCGCAGAGCTACGAAATCCTCATCGTCCCCGAGTTCACCGACGACAAGGCCCCCGCCACCGGAGCAGGCGCGACGGGGGCCAGCGTCAGGGGCGCGGCGGCCAAGGGCTCCGGCGCGGGGGGACCGGGCGCCGCCATCCGGTCGGCCGTGGTCACCGCCACGGGGGAGACGGGCGAGACCGGCTACCCCCGGTACGCGGGCGACGGCATGGTGGCCGACATCGACCCCAGGACCAAGGCCGTCGAGGGCCTGCTCGTGGACGGCTCGGAACTCGCGTACGGGCTCTCGGCCCGGGTCGCGGAGCGCGGCACCGGCACCTGAGGCCGCCCCGCCGGGGAACGGAGGGGCGGCGGCTTTGCTACTGCTGCCCCTCCGACTTGGCCTTCTGCTCGGCCTCGACGGCCTTGCGGACCTCGTCCATGTCCAGCTTCCTGGCCTGGCCGATGACATCCTCCAGAGCCGTCTCCGGCAGCGCGCCCGGCTGCGCAAAGACCGCCACGTTGTCCCGGACGATCATCAGCGTGGGGATCGACCGGATGTCGAACGCCGCCGCCAGCTCCTGCTGCGCCTCCGTGTCGACCTTGGCGAACACCAGGTCCGCGTGGCGCTCGGACGCCGCGTCGTACACCGGGGCGAACTGCCGGCACGGGCCGCACCAGGAAGCCCAGAAGTCGATCAGGACGAACTCGTTGTCGCTGACGACCTGGTCGAAGTTTTCCTTGGTGAGCTCTACGGTGCTCATGCGTTGCTCCCTCTTCGTGTGCCCGTATGAGACGTGTCCGGGTCAACGGTGCCCGATCTCGTGCTATTCCGTGCCTGCCCATGTGGCCGACGCCCACACCCCCCGCCAGAATGGGCCGCATGACACATGGAGCGGAGCCTGTCGCGTACGACGTCGTGGTCATCGGAGCGGGTCCGGTGGGTGAGAACGTGGCGGACCGGGCCCGGGCCGCCGGGCTGACCACCGCCGTGGTCGAGTCGGAACTGATCGGCGGCGAGTGCTCCTACTGGGCCTGCATGCCGAGCAAGGCGCTCCTGCGCCCCGTCGTCGCCCGCGCCGACGCCCGCCGCGTCCCCGGCCTGAGCGGCGCCGTCCAGGGACCGCTGGACACCGCCGCCGTCCTCGCCCACCGCGACGCGTACGCCTCGCACTGGAAGGACGACGGCCAGGCCGCCTGGCTCGACGGCATCGGCGCCGACGTCTTCCGCGGCCACGGCCGGCTGACCGGCCCCAAACAGGTCACCGTCACCGCGCCCGACGGCACCGGACACCGGCTCACCGCCCGGCACGCCGTCGCCGTCTGCACGGGCAGCAGGGCCGTGGTTCCCCGCCTCCCCGGCATCGAGGAGGCCCGCCCCTGGACGAGCCGTGAGGCGACGAGCGCCAAGGAGGTCCCCGGCCGGCTCGTCGTGGTCGGCGGGGGAGTCGTCGGTGTGGAGATGGCCACCGTGTGGAACGCGCTCGGCGCGAAGGTCACCCTGCTGGTACGCGGCAAGGGGCTGCTGCCCCGGATGGAGCCGTTCGCCGGTGAGCTGGTCGCCGGGGCGCTGACCGAGGCCGGAGCGGACATCCGTACGGGCGTCTCGGCCACCGCCGTACGCCGCCCGGGTGGCGACGGCCCGGTCACCGTGGAACTCGACGACGGCGGGAGCGTGGAGGCCGACGAGGTCCTCTTCGCCACCGGCCGCGCCCCGCGCACCGAGGACCTGGGCCTGGAGACGGTCGGCCAGGAACCCGGCACCTGGCTCGTCGTGGACGACACCTGCCGGGTCGAGGGCACGGACTGGCTCTACGCGGCCGGCGACGTCAACCACCGGGCGCTCCTGACCCACCAGGGCAAGTACCAGGCACGCATCACGGGCGACGCGATCGGCGCCCGCGCGCAGGGCAAGCGGCTGGACACCGCCCGCTGGGGCGCCCACGCGGCGACCGCCGACCACGCGGCCGTCCCGCAGGTCGTCTTCACCGACCCGGAGGCCGCGTCGGTGGGCCTCTCCCTCGCCGAGGCGGAACGGGTCGGCCGCCGGGTCCGCGCCGTCGACTACGACCTCGCCTCGGTGGCCGGGTCCGGTCTGTACGCGGACGGCTACCGGGGCCGCGCCCGCATGGTCGTGGACCTCGACCGCGAAGTCCTGCTGGGCGTCACCTTCGTCGGCCCGGGCATCGGCGAACTGCTCCACTCGGCGACGATGGCGGTCGCGGGCGAGATCCCCATCGACCGGTTGTGGCACGTGGTTCCGTCGTACCCGACGATCAGCGAGGTGTGGCTGAGGCTGCTGGAGACGTACCGGGGGTAGGCGCCGCGTGCGGGACCTCCGCGATGCGATCAGGCCGGGGGCGCGCTGTCGCTGGTGGTGACGCGGACGTGGTCCACGACGAGTTCGCCGGGGAAAACGGTGTTGCCGTCGGGGTCGCCGGACCCGCCGGCGAGTGGGCGTCCGGCGCGGAGGTTCCAGCGCCCCGAGCGCCCGGTCAGTTCCGTCAGCGTGAGCGGGGCGACGTCGAGGCGCCAGAACGCCTGCGGCGGCAACGCCAGCGCGTGGACCACGGCCGCGCGCACCAGGGGCGGTTCGGCGACGGCCAGCACCCGGCCGGCACCGGTCAGCGAGTCGAGCCAGGCGCCCGCCCTGGCGCACAGGCCGAGCAGCGACTCGCCGCCGTGCGGGGCGGCCGACGGGTCGCCCAGCCAGGCCGCGACCCCGTCCGGCTCCCGCGCACTCACCTCGTCCAGCCGGGCCCCCGACCAGCGCCCCAACTCCCAGTCCCGCAACCCCGGTTCGCCCGTCGAGCGCAGCCCCAGCGCCTCCGCCGTCCGGGCGCACCGCTCGGACGGCCCGTGCACTGCCCGGTCCGTTTCCGGGACGTGGGGCGCGGCCAGCCGGGCCGCCCGCACGCCGGACGCGTCGAGCGCCGCGTCGCCGGCGAACCGGGCCTCGCGCAGCGCCGCGTTCATCGCCGGTGAGATCAACATCACCCGTACCGTCATTACCACCCTCAACTTCCCGAACACCGGCCCCACGGCCAAGCACACCATGGCATCCGGGCCCCACGGACCGCTTGTAAGGGGCATGGCGGTGCCCGGTGTCCAGGGGGTATGGTCGCGGCGACATGACGAGGGTGTGAAGGAAGTCCGGTGAGAATCCGGCACGGTCGCGCCACTGTGTACCCGCGCACGCGGGAAGTCAGACCCAGCACCTTCGTCTCAGGCACCACGATCGGGACGCGTGTTCCCACAGGAGGTTCTGCCATGGCGCAGACTGCTGCCCCCGCCACCGGCGCATCCGCCATCACCCCCATCTCCCTGAAGGCCATTGCCCCTTGGGCGGTCTT
The DNA here is from genome assembly GCF_045161735.1 of Streptomyces sp. NBC_00726. Classification (NCBI taxonomy): domain Bacteria; kingdom Bacillati; phylum Actinomycetota; class Actinomycetes; order Kitasatosporales; family Streptomycetaceae; genus Streptomyces; species Streptomyces sp. NBC_00726. The sequence continues at coordinate 6,355,348 of NZ_CP108983.1, forward strand.
CTTCGGCATCCTCATGCTGGTCCTGCTCTACTTCGTGGGCGCCGAGCAGGGCGCCACGGCCGTCATCTCGGGCGAGGGCGTCCACGAGTGGGTCCACGACGGCCGCCACCTCCTCGGCTTCCCCTGCCACTGACCGACCGACCGGCTGATCCAGGGGAATCCCTCATGAACTCCATATCCGTCAGAGCCCTGCTGGTCCGCGGCATGCTGGCCGGACTGGTCGCGGGCGCGCTCGCGCTGCTCGTCGCCTACTTCCTCGGCGAGTCCCGGGTCGACTCGGCCATCGCGCTCGAAGAGGCCGCGCACAGCGCCCACGGCCACGACCACGGCGCCGCCGAGGAACTCGTCAGCCGCGGCATGCAGTCCACCGCGGGCCTGGCCACCGGTGTGCTCGTCTTCGGCGTCGCGGTCGGCGGCATCGCCGCGCTCGTGTTCTGTTACGCGCTGGGCCGGATGGGCCGGTTCGGCCCGCGTGCCACGGCCGCGCTGATCGCGGGCGCCGCCCTGGTGAGCGTGTACATCGTGCCGTTCCTGAAGTACCCGGCCAACCCGCCGGCCGTCGGCAACCCCGACACCATCGGCAAACGCACCGCGCTGTTCTTCCTGATGGTCGCCCTCAGTGTGCTGCTCGCGGTCGCCGCCGTCATCGTCGGCAAGCGCCTCGCACCCCGCCTGGGCAACTGGAACGCGACGGTCGCCGCGGCCGCCGGTTACGTACTGCTGATCGCCCTCGCCTATGTGTTCCTGCCCTCGTTCAACGAGGTCGGCAAGGACTTCCCGGCCACGCTGCTGTGGCAGTTCCGGCTGGCCACGCTCGCGGTGCAGGCCACGCTGTGGACCACCTTCGGCCTGCTCTTCGGCCACCTCACCGAACGCCTGCTGGTGCCGAGGGCCGACACGGCCGCGGACGGCCGGGCGAACCGGACCGCCGCCGCGGTGGGCTGACGGCCGGCCGCGTACGTGCCGCAACGGGCGGAGCCCGCCGGGTGATCACCGGTGGGCTCCGCCCGTTTCTACGCCGTCCACTCGGCCAGGTAGTACTTCAGCGACTCGTCCTCGTCCACGAGGCGCATCCCGGCCGCCGTCATGACGCGCTGCGAGGCGATGTTGCCGGTGTCGGCGTCCCCGCGCACCCGGACGACGCCCTGTTCCCGGGCGAACCGCAACAGCGCCCGAAGCGCCTCGGAGGCGTAACCCCGCCCGCGTGCCGACTCCACCAGCCCGTAGCCGATCGTGACACTCCGCCGCTCGTCCGGCGCGGCGTGGAAGCCGATGCCGCCGATGACCACACCGTCTTCGCGGAGCCGTATCTCGTACGAACCGAAGGGGGTCGGATCGCCGCTCCTCAGACACGTGACGAGGAAGCGCGCGGCGGCCCCCCGCTCGCCGGGGGAGGGGTAGCCGGGCGCCCAGCGCGTCCCGGCCGGCGGCGAAGCGGTGGCGACGAACTCGGCGTAGGCGGGGGTCATCGGGCGCAGGACCAGGCGCGGCGTTTCAAGGTCGGTCATGGTCCTCTGGACTATCACGCGCCCGCCGCTTCCGGCACCCGAAATACGACAGGTGCCCGTACGCGGTTACGCGGACCCGAGGTCACCGGACAGCGCGGCGGCCAGCCGCAACTGCGTGTCCGCCTCGGCCTGCCGCCCCTGGCGCTCCAGGGTCCGGCCGAGCATCAGCCGGGCGTAGTGCTCCACCGGATCGCGCTCCAGAACCGCACGAAGCTCCGTCTCGGCCCGCCCGAGGCTCGCCGAGTGGTAGTAGGCGCGGGCCAGCAGCAGCCGGGGCGCGACCTGCTCCGGAACCTCCGCGACGAGTCCGTCCAGGATGCGGGCCGCGGTCGTGTACTCCTTCGCGTCGAAGAAGAACCCCGCGCGCTCCCAGCGCTCGGCGGCGGTGCCGAACTCGTAGTAGCCGTCGCTCATGTCGTCTCCTCGGTCGGTCGAGCGTCCGATCCTCACAACACCGGCAGGTGGTTTAACATTCCACTAATTGTCCGGCGTGGGTGCCATCCGTCCCCACCCGCGGCGGAATAGGTTGAGCGCCATGAGCAATCTCGATCGCCAGGCCGTCCCCACCGTCTGCGGGGGCCGTGGTTTCGTCGTCGCGGAGCCCGTACGTGAGCTGCTCGCCCCGCGCAAGGTGCGGCTCGGCGAGTCCACCGAGGTCCGCAGGCTGCTGCCCAACCTGGGCCGCCGGATGGTCGGCGCCTGGGCCTTCGTGGACCACTACGGCCCCGACGACATCGCCGACGAACCCGGAATGCAGGTGCCGCCGCACCCGCACATGGGCCTCCAGACCGTCAGCTGGCTGCATGAGGGCGAGGTCCTGCACCGCGACAGCCTCGGCAGCCTCCAGACGATCCGCCCGCGCGAACTGGGCCTGATGACCTCCGGCCGCGCGATCAGCCACTCCGAGGAGAGCCCCAAGCGGCACGCCGCCCTGCTGCACGGCGCCCAGCTCTGGGTGGCACTCCCGGACGCGCACCGCTTCACCGAACCCCACTTCCAGCACCACGGCGACCTCCCCGAGGTCACCGCCCCCGGCCTCACGGCCACCGTGATCCTGGGCGACCTGGACGGCGCCACCTCACCCGGCACCACGTACACCCCTCTCGTGGGCGCCGACCTCACCCTCACCCGGGGCACGCGGACCCGGCTCCCCCTGAACCCCGACTTCGAGTACGCCGTGCTCGCGATGTCCGGCGAGGCCGAGGTCGACGGCGTCCCGGTCCTCCCCGGCTCCATGCTCTACCTCGGCTGCGCCCGCACGGAACTCCCCCTCCGCGCGGAGTCCGACGCAAGCCTGATGCTCCTGGGCGGCGAGCCGTTCGAGGAGGAACTGATCATGTGGTGGAACTTCGTGGGCAGGACCCAGGAGGAGATCACGCGAGCCCGGGAGGACTGGATGTCCGGCGACCGATTCGGCACCGTACACGGCTATGACGGGCCGCCGATCCCGGCGCCGGTGCTGCCGGACGCGGCGTTGAAGCCGCGGGGGCGGGTGCGCTGAGCCCCGGCCTCCGCGTTCGACGGGTACCGCTTCCTCCGTGATCGGACTCGCGGCGGCGGACGCCTATGAGGTGGGCGGCTACGCCCGTGTCGAGGTGACCTTGCGCTCGGGAACCCGCGCATGGGTGTACCTGGACCGGGCGAGCGCCGAGACGGATACGGTCCGGGAGTGGCTGCGGAGTATCGAGGTGTTCGCCGGTCCGCTTCCGGACTTCGACCCGGCCGTTGCCCCGGCCGAGCCGGTCGGCCTGTTCATCGCCTGGCTCCGCGCTGCTCTCGCCGCCGGTGTGCCCGATGCACACGCCATGACCTTGCTCGGCCTGGCCGCGGCGTGCGGCCGCGACTCCGGCTCCACCTCGGCCGGCGCCACCGATCAGCTGCGGACGGTGCTCACCGAGGCGGGCGCGTGCTGGGTGGTCGACACGGTGGCGTGCCGCGGGGGCCCGATAGCACCTCCGGACAAGCCGGGCTGGTCATTTACTCGTCGTTGGGAAGGAGTTGACCTGCTGGTTTGCCGTCTTGGGTGTGTGCGTGCTTCGTCGTCGCGGTAGTCGTAAATCAGCCAGGTGTGTAAACGTACACCTTTGTTCAAGGTGTGAATGAAGTGGTCGGGCCCTCGTGCGGCCCTGACCTGCGGCCACTGGGACGGGGGCACGCGTCCGCACGGCGTGTGTCCCGGGCATCGCGACCGCCGATCAGCGGCTGAAACGGCACATTCCGACCCCATGCCGTGAGGCGTAAAAGCTTCTGCCTCTTCGCGCTTTCGTGATTTACGTTTGTTCTCGTGCCGGAGCGAGAAATGCCCGGCCGCTCTATTGGCTTCAACCTTTAATCGGGGCGCGGGGCAAAGGGAAAGTTCCCTCATCGGGCCGATTCGTCAAGCCTCCACACCGAAGGGTGGTTTCGTGGTCGGAGAGCCGATCCGGATAGTCGTAGCCGCAGATGACGGATACGCATTCCCGCTGGCGGCCTCGGTGAGGTCCATTGTGGACAACGCGCACCAAGACAGACCGCTTGAGGTCGTCATCCTGTCGTGCGGGATATCCGCCGAGTCCAAGCGCAGGCTGTCCGCGTCCTGGGACACCGGGCCGAACTGTCTCATCCGATTTCTGGATGTCGACGTGAACAGCCTGTCGGCCTGGCCGACCTCGTCCTCGCTTCTGAGCCATCCGACGTCGGCGACCTATGCCCGCCTCCTGCTGCCGCAATTGCTTCCAGAGAGCTGGAGCAAGGTCATCTACCTGGACGCGGACACGATCACCCTGTCGTCCTTCGACGCACTCTGGGAGCTGGATCTTGGCGGGCTGGCGGTCGGGGCGGTGATCGATCCGTTCAACCCGCTGATCGGCAGTCCGCGGGGTGTGCAGTGCTGGGAGGAGGTCGGTCTCGATCCCGACGCCCCCTACTTCAATGCCGGCATGCTCGTCATCAACCTGGATGTGTGGCGAAGAGAGCGGGTCGCCGCGAGAGCGCTCGCATATGTCGAGAGTCATGCGGACTGCATAGGGCTCCTCGACCAGGAGGCTTTGAACGCCATCGTCAACGGCGAATTCCTCGCGGTGGACGAGTCCTGGAACATGATGGACGTACGGTATGCGGATTCGCACCCGGCGGCCGGCGGGGCGACGCCTCCGCCGGTCAGTGAAGCCGCCCTGCGCCATCCGCGTGTACGTCATTTCACAGGAAAGCGGAAGCCCTGGAAAACGGGTTACCGCAACTCCGATTCCGTAGACCTCTTCTTCTCTTATGCCGACCGGACCCAGTGGGCCGGGAGCCGGGCCGGACGAGAGCTGAGCCAGGGGCCAGTGCCCCATGACCGGAAGACGGCAAAAAAGTGACCACCGCAGTCAGTTTCCTTTTTGATGTTTTGGAAGACCTCGACGTCGGCCATGTGTTCGGGGTGCCCGGCCAGGCGATCATGTCGATCTACAACGAGCTGCACGACCGGGGCCACCCGGAAGCGGTGCTCTGCGCGCACGAGACGGGCGCGGCCTTCGCCGCCACCGGATGGGCGCAGGTCCGAGGCACGGTCGGGGTGTGCTGCGCGACGACCGGGCCCGGAGCGCTGAACCTGATGACCGGCGTCGCGACCGCGTACTCGGAGGGCATTCCGCTGCTGGTCCTGACCGGCCAGTCGCCGCTGGGCGCTTTCGGGACGAGGGCCTACCAGGAGTCCACGAGCTTCGCGCGCGGAGTGGACACCGTCGCCGCCTTCGCGCCGGTCACCAAGAGCAGCAGCCTCGCGGTGAGCGGCGATCACCTCGTCAGGCTGCTGGTGAGCGGTCTGGCGCTGGCCCGGGACGGGCGCGCGGGCCCCGTGCACATCAGCGTGCCGAGGGACCTGTGGGACCAGCCGTTGACGCTGCCGCATCTCGACCGTCTGCGCGCCCGCGTCGTGGAAGACCGCCGGCTGCCGTCCCCCTCCGCCGGTGAACTGCACGCGTTGGAGCAGGAGTTGGCCGACGCGAACGCGCCCGTCATCCTGGCCGGCCGTGGCGTGGCCAGTGCGCGGGCCGGCGACGAAGTCGTGCGGTTCGCTCAGGCGCGTAACATCCCGATCGTCACCACGGTACGAGGCAAGGGCGCCCTGCCCGCCACCGTACCGCTGGTCCTGGGACACGTGGGAGCGGGCGAGGACCCGGCACTGCCCGCATGGTGGGCGCGCACGCAACCCGACCTCGTCCTCGCGGTGGGAACGTCCCTGAGCGGGATGTCGCTCGGTGGCCTGGCGGGTCTCCCCGCGCCCGGCCGTGTCATCTCGGTCAACGTCGACACCGAGGAAACCGGCATTCTGTGGCCCGCCGACAAGGTCCTGCCGGGGGATGCCGCAGCGGTGTTCGGCACCCTGGCGGAGTCCGCGGAGAAGACGACCGCTCCGCCCCTTCGCACGGAGCTGCTGCCCAGGACGCCGCAGCCGGACGCGGCCGGTTCCGATGCCTCGTACGACGAGCACATGCACCCCGGGGAGGCCCTTGCCGCGGTACGGGACGCTCTGCCGGCCGAAGCGCGGGTGCTCCCGGACAGCGGGAGCCACTGGATCTGGTCGATGCGGATATTCCGCGCCGCGTACAGCAACGCGATCCTTCCCGGACGGTCTCTCGGCGGGATGGGGCAGGGCATCGCCGCGGCGATCGGCGCGAAGGCCGCGGACCCGGACCGGCCCGTGGTCTCGGTGACCGGCGACGGCAGCTTCCTGATGCACGGCGGCGAGGTGGCCACCGCGGTGAACCACCACATCCCGGTGCTCTGGGTCGTCGTGAACGACGCCGCGCTCGGCCGTATCCGCTCCGCCCAGATCCAGGACTTCGACGGGCGGATCATCTCGACCGAGTTCCACGAGATGGACTTCGCCGAGGTGGCCGCGGGGCTGGGACTGTGGTCCCGGCGGGTCGAGAAGCTGGACGAGATCCCGGCGGCGGTCCATGACGCCCTCGCGTCCGGCCGGCCCGCGCTGCTGGACCTGCGCGTCCGCCGCGCCGATCCTCCGCTGGGCGGATGAGACATGGGCAGCCATGGAGCGGTCCTGGTGACCGGAGCCAGCCGGGGTATCGGCCTGGCCACGGCCGAGCGGATCCGGGACTCCTGCGAACAGCTCATCCTCGTAGGGCACACCAAGGCGCCGGAGACACCCGCCACCGGCGGGGGAGCGAGCGCGGAGACCTATCAGGTGGATCTGCGGGACCCGGACGAGCGGCTGCGGTTCCGGAAGTGGCTGGCCGCCCGCGAAGGCCCCCCGATCACCGGATTCGTCCACTGCGCCGGCGGGGGCATGCCGGCAGCCGTGGCGGACATCGACGGTCAGGTCTTGCGCGACCTCTTCGAACTGCATGTGGTCGCGTTCCTCGAACTCGCCCAGGACCTCCTGCCGGCCATGCGCGGCAGCCGGTTCGGCCGGATCGTGGGCGTCGGCTCGCTGGCACCGCTGCGGCCCCGGTCGTTCATGGTGCCCTACGCGGCGACCAAGGCGGCCCTGCGCACCACGGTCCAGTGCCTGGCCGCCGAGGTCATCGGTGACTCGGTGCTGGTCAACAGCGTCAGCCCGGGCGGCGTGGACACCGATCTGGGCCGCGCCGGCAGGGAGCAACTGGCAGGACTGTTCGAGCGGCAGGGCCGGCCGCTGCCCCCGCCGAGGCGGGACGACCTGCCCCGTGACCGCGCCGTCGAGGCCGCCGATGTCGCGCGTGCCATCGCGTTCCTCCTCGACCCGGAGAACGAAGTGCTCGCGGGCCAGGACGTGGTGGTCGCGGGCACCCATGTAATGCGCTGATCAAGGGAGAGACGAATGACCACCGAGAACGTGACCACAGAGGCTGTGACCACCGAGAACGTGACCGCCGAGACCGTGACCACCGAGCGGATATGGGCCACGGAGGCCGGTCGACTCCCTGTCCAGGAAAGGCCGTTCGGTACCATCGGGCACTTCCCGGCCAGCCAGGAGCGGATGCGCGTCTCGTACGTCGGAGTGCAGCCGGGCAGGCCCGCTCCGGTGACGCGCCACGCGCTGTCGGGAGAGCTGGTCTACGTCGTGTCCGGGTCGGCGGCCGCCTACATCGACGGCACGGTCGAGACGGTCGGGGCGGGGGCGACCCTCTACCTCCCGCCGGGCACGTCCCACGGATTCAAGGCGTACGGGGAGCCCGCCACGCTCCTCGTCGTGCACGTCCCGTCCGTCCCGCCGGCGGAGGACCACGAGGCCGTTCTTCCGGATTTCGACGCGTGAGCCTCACCACGGGTGCGGAATACCTGCAACGCCTCCAGGACGGACGCAGGGTCTGGCTGGAGGGCGAGACGGTCGCCGACGTGACCGCGCACGAGGGCCTGAGGGCGTCCGCCCGGGAGATCGCCGCACTCTACGACCTCCAGCACGATCCGCTGCACCGCGACGCGCTCACCGTGGAGCAGCACGGAGAGCGTCACGGCCGCGCGTACATGAAACCCGGTTCGGCCGGGCAACTGGTGGCCCGGCGCGAAGGGTTCGAGGTCTGGGCCCGCGCGTCGCTGGGCATGCTGGGCCGCAGTCCCGATTACATGGCGACCTGCCTGACCGCCTTCGCCGCGAACCAGACGTTCTTCTCGGCCCGGGAGAACAAGGGCTTCGCGGAGAACCTGGCCCGCTACCACGAGGACGCGCGACGAAGGGACCTGTGCCTCTCCCATACGTTCGCCGGCCCGCGCACCGACAAGAGCAAGACCGTGTCCGGGCAGGGCGCCGGTCTGGCCACCGCCCTGCGGATCGTCGGCGAAACGGACTCGGGCCCGGTCGTCCGGGGCATGCGGAGCCTGGCCACACTCGCGCCGCTCTCCGACGAGCTGCTCGTCTTCGGAGCCGGCCGCCCGCTGCAAGCGGGTGAGGAGGACCATTCCATCTCCTTCGCGATCCCGGTGCACACCCCGGGGCTGCAACTGATCTGCCGGGAACCGTTCACCCGCCAGGGCCGGGTCGACCATCCGCTGGCCTCCCGCTTCGACGAGATGGACTGCGTGGCGGTCTTCGAGGACCTGGTCGTTCCGTGGGAGCGGGTCTTCGTCTACCGCGACATCGAACTCGACCGGAACTTCAAGGTGGCCACCCATTTCAACGAGCACGTGGGCCAGCAGGTGCTCGCCCGGCGTGTGGTGAAGACCGAACTGGTCCTGGCCACCGTGTCCGCCGTGGTCGAGAGCACGGGGCTGTCGAAGGCCGACGAACCGCGCCGCAGGCTCGGTGAGATAGTCACCGGTCTCGACCTCACACGAGCCTGCCTGAGAGCCGCCGAGGCCGACGCCTTCCCCGCGGACTCGGGGATGTGGACGCCGGCCACCCAGCCGATGCTGGCCGGGCTCCGTGTCAGCAAGGACGTGTACGCCGCCGCCATCGGCACGCTGCGGGACCTGTCGGCCTCCGGACTCTTCATGACCCCCACCTCGGCGGACCTGGAGGGCCCGCTCGCGGAGGTGATCAGCCAGTACTACCGGGGGGCGACGGCCGACGGCAAGGAACGGACCCGCGTGTACCGGCTGGCGTGGGATCTCGTCGGTGAAGCCTTCGGCTCGCGCCAGCTGCTGTTCGAGAAGTATTTCCTGGGCGACCCCGCGCGCTCCTACGCGGCGGCCTGGGACCGGTACGACAAGGGCCGGCTCGGTGCCCTGCTGGAGGATGCCCTGGCGGGCGGCCCCACCGCTGACGAGCCCACGCGGGGGCGGTCATGACCATTCGGCTTGTCTCCGTCGTGGGCGGAGACGTCTCCCTGCTGCCGCACTCCCTGGCGCACTACACCGCGCTGGGCGTCGAAGCCTTCCACATCGTCCGCCATGTCGCGGACGCACAGGACCCGACGCTCGACGGGTCCGTGGCGACCATGGCGGAATTCGGGCTCGCCTTCGAGAGCGTCCACACCGGGCCGTGGCATGAAGACCTGAACGCACGGCTCATCCGGGAACTCATGCTGCGACATCCCGATGACTGGTGGGTCATCGCGGACCTGGACGAATTCCACGTCTACGACCGCCCGTTGACGGAGGTCATCGCGCGGTGCGAGGAGAACGGCCACGACTACGTGACCGGTGCCTTTCTCGACCGGCTCGGCGAGGACGGCCGGCTCACACCCGTAGAACCGCCCGAACACCGTCCGATCTGGGACCAGTACCCCAGGGCGGGACTGCTCACCCTTGCCCTGCTCCAGGGACGGACGACCAAGGTGACGCTCGCCCGCGGCACCGTGGAACTCGACTACGGCCAGCACAGGGCGTGGACCGGGAACGCGGCACCGGCCCGGGACATCTGCGCCCAGGTCCACCACTTCAAGTGGACGGAATCGGTGCGAAACCGCCTGGCGGAGCGCGCGGAAGCCTACTCCTCCGGGAAATGGAAACTGCTCCACGATTCCATCGTCGGCGAATCCGAGGCATTCCTTCAGTACCTCCGGGACCACGGAGGAAAGATCGACGTCGATGACAGCCGCTTCGCCTTCCTCCCCTGCGACGCGGACTACGCGACCTACCCGGACTGGCTGGACGTCGCCGAGCGCGTCTGGTCGGCCCACCGAAGCCGGGACGCCGAAGCGCGCGAGCGCCGGGCAGCCCGGAAGAGCAAGGCATCACCCGGCGCGAGTGAGGCGGCATGAACGTGACATCAGACCTGGCCCCGATCGTCTGCGCGGTCGACAACGGATACACCGCACCCCTGCGCACCCTGATGCGGTCCATAGCGGCGGCACACGGCCCGGCCACAGCCGAACTGCGGCTCATCGTCCTGGGCCAGGGCCTCGCGCCCGACAGCGAGGCGACGATTCTGCGCGACGCCGAGCGCCTGGGCCTGCCGGTCGAGATCCGCCCCATCCCCGAAACCGATCCGAGCCTGCCCATCGGCGCCTGGTACAGCGGAGCCATCTACGCACGCCTGACCATCCCCGACGTGATCGAGGACGAGCCGCGCGTCCTGTACATGGACGTCGACATCCTGGTGCTCGGGGACCTGCGACCGCTGCTCACCCGGGACCTGGACGGCCACCCGATCGGCGCGGCCCGCGACCCCATCTGCCCGCAGATCGGGATCGGCCCCGGCATGCCGGGATGGCGGGCACTCGGCCTCACCCGGGGCCGGACGTACTTCAACAGCGGCGTCATGCTGCTGGACCTCCCCAGGATCCGCGGCTCCCGCCTCTTCGAGCGGGCCCGCGAGTTCCTGGCCGAACACCCCGACAAGGTGCACTTCTTCGACCAGGACGCCCTCAACTACGCCGCCGACGGCGACTGGCACCGGATCGAGTCCCGCTGGAACACCTTCGCGATGTCCCCCCGCGGGCCCGAATACGTCCACCCGGCCGAGGAGATCAACCCCCTCGCCGCGCTCATCGAGGACGAGAAGAGCGCCGCCGTCATCCACTTCGCCGGCCACAAGAAGCCCTGGCAGGACATCTATCCGGAATCCCGGCTGCGCGACCTGTACCGCGGCTTCCAGCCGATCACGGGGGACACGGTCCGCACGTGAGCGCACACTACGACGTCATCATCATCGGCACCGGCGCCGGCGGCGGAACCCTCGCCCGGGTGCTCGGCGACGCGGGGAAACACGTACTCCTGCTGGAACGCGGCGACTTCCTGCCACGGGAGCAGGAGAACTGGGACCTGGGTGAGGTGCGCGGCAAGCGCCGGTACGTCTCACAGGACACGTGGTACGACGACGAAGGGCGCCCGTTCCAGCCGAACGCCTACTACTACGTCGGCGGCGCCACCAAGATGTACGGCGCGGCGCTGTACCGGATGCGCCCCGGCGACTTCGGCGAAGTCCGCCACATCGACGGGCCGTCCCCGGCCTGGCCCCTCGGCTACGACGCGTTCGAACCCTGGTACACCGCCGCGGAATGGCTGTACCAGGTCCACGGCACGCACGGCGAGGACCCCACCGGGGGACACTGGTCGAAGGACTACCCCTGGCCCGCCGTCTCCCACGAACCCGGTATGAGGCGGCTCGGCGACGACCTGAGGGAAGCGGGCTACCACCCGTTTCCCGCCCCGTGCGGCATTCTGCTCGACGAGGCCGACCGGCCGAGAAGCGCCTGCATCCGCTGCCCCACCTGCGACGGCTTCCCCTGCCTGCTGCACGCCAAGGCGGACGCGGAGGTCATCGGCGTCCGGCCGGTGCTCGACCGGGACAACGTCACCCTCCTCGTCGGCACCGAGGTGCGGCGGCTGACGACCGACGCTTCGGGCCGGACCGTGACCGGCGTCGTCGCCTCCTGCGACGGGGAGAGCGTGACGTACACCGGGGACCTGGTGGTGCTCGCGGCAGGCGCGGCCAACACCGCCCGCATCCTGCTGCGTTCGGCGTCCGAAACCCACCCCGCCGGACTGGCCAACGGCTCCGACCAGGTCGGCCGCAACTACATGGCCCACATCAGCCACCCCGTGCTGGTGATAGCCAAGGAGCCCAACGACACCGCGTTCCAGAAGACCCTGGGGCTCAACGACTTCTACTTCGCGGGCGAGGGCAGGCCGTGGCCGCTGGGGAACATCCAGCTGGTCGGCAAGTCCAGCATGGCGGCCAGGCACACGGACCCGCGGCTGTCCGCGCTCGGTCTGCCGCTCACCCCGGCCGAGATCGCCGACCACGCCGTCGACTTCTGGCTCACCACCGAGGACCTGCCGAAACCCGGGAACCGGGTCACCGTCGACCGTGACGGAAACATCCACCTGGCCTACCGGGCGACCAACGAGGCCGAGGCGGACGGACTCCGCCGGGAGCTGGTGACGGCCCTGAGCCGCATCGGCATCACCGCCGACCGCGTGCTCGGCCACGACTTCTTCCCGCGCAAGGGCCACCCGCTCGCCGGAGTGGCACACCAGGCGGGCACCTGCCGGTTCGGCACCGACCCCGCGACCTCGGTCCTCGACCCGAACTGCAAGGCGCACGAACTGGACAACCTGTACGTCGCCGACGCCGGCTTCCTGCCGAGCATGGGCGCGGTGAATCCGGCGCTCACCATCATGGCCAACGCGATCAGGGTCGGCGAGCACCTGCTCGAACGGCTGAACTAGGCAGGAAGGAACGACATGCGCTTCGGCTTGATCGGCACCGGATTCTGGGCCGGATTCACGCACGCACCCGCTCTCGCCACCACCCCCGGCTCGACCCTGGACGCCGTCTGGGGGCGCGACCCCGACGCCGCCGCCGCGCTCGCGGCGGAGTACGGAGCCGCCGCGCTCACCGACCTCGACGCGTTCCTCGCCGCGGTGGACGCCGTCGCGTTCGCGGTCCCGCCGCACATCCAGCCGTCCCTGGCGATCCGCGCCGCGCGGGCCGGCAAACACGTGCTGCTGGAGAAGCCGGTCGCGCTGACCCCGGCGGACGCCGACGCCCTCGTCACGGCCATCGACGACGCGGGCGTCGCCTCGGTGGTGTTCTTCACCTGGCGCTTCAACGCCGACATCCGCGCGTGGCTCGACGAGGAAGGCCCCTGGGACGGCGGTGCCGCGTTCTGGCCGGCCACCTCGCTGCGGTCCGGCTCCCCGTTCAACACCCCGTGGCGAAAGGAGAAGGGCGCGCTGTGGGACGTCGGCCCGCACCTGGTCGACATGCTCACGGCACGCCTCGGCCCGGTGACCTCGGTGACCGCCGTACCCGGCGGTGACGGGGTGAGCCACCTCGTACTCCAGCACACGACGGGCGCGTCCTCGACCGTCACGATGACGCTGAACGCGACCAAGGCGGCAGCCGGGCCCGACCTCTTCCTCTGGGGCCAGTCCGGCCGCTCGGCCATGCCTGTCGCCTCGGTCGACCCCAGACAGTCCCTGCGGGTCGCGGCCACGGAACTCGCCGCCGCCGCGGCCACCGGCCTGCGCACCCACCCCTGCGACGCGCGCTCCGCCCGGGAGAACGTCCGGATTCTGGCCGAGGCCGAGCGCCGGCTCGCCGCCGGCCGCACTCCGTACCCGGTCCGCTCGACGGACTGAGCTCGCTGTACCGATTCCCCAGGAGGTGTGCGTGCAACGCCGGTGGCGCACGTACAAGGAAGAACGCATCGAACCGCGGCTGTATCTGCTGCGGGAGCTGCGCGGTCTCACCCGCCCGGCCGTGTACTGGCTCGCGGCACTGAACGTGCTGGTCGGTGTGGTTCCCGGCGGCTTCGTGATCGCGTCGAGCAGCGTGGTCGGCCGTACCCCGGCCGCGGTCGCGGACGGAATCGGATCGACGGCGTGGGGCCTGCTGGTGACGGCGTTCGCGGTCTCCGCCGGCCTGCTGTTCGTTCAGCAGCTGCTGGTCCCGCTGTCGGCCGCGCTGGGACGGATCGTCAAGCACCAGGTCGACGGCGAGTTCCACGACCAGATCCTGGCGGCGTCCCTGCGGAGCACCGGAATCGCCGGGCTTGAGGACCACAAGGCCGCCGGCGACCTGTGGCTGGCGGCCGAGCAGCTGGAGCGCGGCCGCACCCCGGGCGACGCGGCGGCGGGCACCGTGGCGCTCGTGGTCAAGTACGCGCAACTGGCCACGTACACCGCCCTGCTCGGGGCCGCCGTCTCATGGTGGGCGGCCACCGCGATCTGCCTGGTCACGATGACGTTCCGGGTGGGACACCGGGCCGTCGTCCGCGTCTACACCCGGCTGCGCCCGGTGCTGGGCCCGCTGCGCCGCGAGTCCATGTACTTCCGCGAACTCGGCACCGGACCGGCCGCCGCCAAGGAGGCCCGGGTCTTCGGGCTGACCGGCTGGCTCACGCAGCGCTACCGCGTCGGCGCCATGGCCGCGCTGCGCCCGGTGTGGCGCGAGCGCCGAAGGGCCAACGGGGTCGCATTCGCATGGCGGACGGTGTTCGGCATGGCCGTGGCCGTCCTGGTGCTCACCCTGATGCTGCGGTCGGCCGCCGTCGGCCGGCTCTCCCTGACCCACCTGGTCCTCGGAATCCAGGCCACGCTGGGGGCAGTCTCGCTGGGCGAGTTCTACCACGAGTCGGACAACGGAACGCAGTTCGGCATGCAGTCGGTGAGCGCGCTGCGCCGGTTCGAACAGGCCGCGGCGGCGCTGGAACCCCCACGAGCCGCCGAGCCGGCCCAGCCGGTCGAACCGCTCCGGGACGGAATCCGCTTCGAGAACGTGTCGTTCGCCTACCCGGGCGGCGACCGCCCGGTGCTTAACGGACTCGACCTCACCCTGCACGTCGGCCAGTGCACGGCTCTGGTCGGCCTGAACGGCTCGGGGAAGACGACCCTCGTCAAACTGCTGTCCCGGCTGTACGAGCCGACGGGCGGCGCGATCCTGGCCGACGGCCGGGCCATCGCCTCGCTGGGAGCCGACGCCTGGCGGCGCCGTATCGCCGTCATCTTCCAGGGCTTCAACCGCTACGAACTGTCGGCGGCGGACAACATCGCCTTCGGCGCCGTCGAACAGCCGGCCGACCCCGAACGCCTGGCCGCGGCCGCGCGCACAGCCGGGATCGGCGGAGCGATCGACAAGCTGCCGCACGGCATGGGGACGCTGCTCTCGCGCCGCTACGAGGAAGGCACCGAGCTCTCCGGCGGCCAGTGGCAGCGGATCGCCATCGCCCGCGCCCTGTACGCGGTGGACCACGGGGCACAGCTGCTGGTCCTGGACGAGCCGACCTCGGCGCTGGACGTCCGGGCCGAGGCGGCCTTCTACGAGGAGTTCATCGCCAACGCCAGGGGACGGACCACACTGCTGATCTCCCACAGATTCTCCAGCATCCGGCACGCGGACCGCATCGTTGTCCTGGAGCACGGCCGGGTCGTCGAGGACGGCACCCACCAGAGCCTGCTGGACCAAGGCGGGCGGTACGCCGGCCTGTACCACCTCCAGGCACGGCGGTTCCAGGCCGGCGAAGACATCGACGACGAGCCCGCACCGGCCACCGAAAGGACGCACCGATGACCGCCGCCCTGCGCGCCACCGGCGAGATCATGGCGGCCGCCTGGCGCGACAGCCCCGGCCGGATGGCCCTGTCGGTCGTGCTGATGATTCTCGGCGGAGCGGCGGCACCGCTCCTCGCCCTCGCGCTCAAGCACGGCACCAACCAGGCGGTGGCCGGCGACACGGCGGGCGCGGCCACGACCGGCGCACTCGTCGGGATACTGGCCGTCTGCGCGCTCATGCTGGAGCACTTCGCCTTCGTCCCGTACGGAGAGGCCGCCGACCTCGTCACCGTCACGATGGACTGCGAACTGATCGCGCTCGCCAACGGATCCGCGGGCATCGAGTACCACGAACGCCCCGACTACGCCGACGAGATCGCCCTGCTGCGCAAGGAGATCGGACAGTACTCGGACGCACTCGTCGGGCTGATGGCCCTGCTGTCGCTGGGCGTGTCCGTGGCGTTCACGGCCTGGCTGCTCGCCTCGGTCAGCCCGTGGCTGATGCTGCTCCCGGTCGCCGCCCTGCTGCCCATGTACGCGACCCACCGCGCCCAGGAGGTCCAGAACCAGGCCCGGGAACGCTCCGCCACCGTCTCCCGCCAGGCCCGGAACCTCTTCGAACTCGGGACCGGCGCGGCACCCGCGATGGAGATCCGCGTCTTCCGGCTCCAGGAGGAGTTCCGGCGCCGCCACCGCGCGCTCTGGGCGGACGAGGGCAGGGTGCTGGCCCGTGCCGAACTGAGTTCGACGCTCATCGAGGCGGCCGGGAAACTGGCCTTCTCGGCCGCGTACATCGCGGCGGTCCTGCTGTCGCTGCGGCAGGCCATCTCCGGGCACGGCAGTGTGGGCTCCGTCGTCCTCGTCATCACCCTCGCCACCCAGGTCAACCGGCAGGTCAACGCCGCACTGGAGATGTTCCGGCGGCTCCAGCGGATGACGCGGGGCATGACCCGGCTGCGCTGGCTGCGCGGCCTGCTGGCCGCCGCCGAGCCGCCGCCCGCCGATGCCGAGGTCCCCGCCTCCCTCCGCACCGGCATCCGGCTCACCGACGTGGCCTTCGCCTACCCGGGCACCGGGCGCAGCTCACTTGAGCAGGTCGGCCTGACGCTGCCCGCGGGCTCGACCGTGGCGATCGTCGGCGAGAACGGCGCCGGGAAGACCACACTGGTCAAGCTGCTGTGCCGGTTCTACGACGCCGACTCGGGCACTGTCGAACTCGACGGCACCGACATCCGACGCTTCCCGCTGGACGCATGGCGGGCCAGGATCGCGACCGGTTTCCAGGACTTCGTCCGCTTCGAGACCACCGCGCGGGAGACCGTGGGCGTGGGTGATCTCCCCTTCCTGAACGAGGATGAAGCCGTCCTCGCCGCGCTGGACCGCGCCGATGCCGCCGGTGTGATCGACCAGCTCGACCAGGGGCTGACGACCCAGCTGGGGAAGACCTACGCCGACGGCAGGGAACTGTCGGGCGGCCAGTGGCAGAAACTCGCCCTCGGCCGGGCCATGATGCGCGAGGCGCCGTTGCTGCTGATCCTCGACGAGCCCAGTTCCGCACTGGACGCCGAGGCCGAGCACCAGCTCTTCGAGCGCTACGCCGAGCACGGCCGCCGCATCGGACAGGCCGGTGGCACCATCACCGTTCTGGTGTCGCACCGCTTCTCCACCGTCAAAATGGCCGACCTGATCGTGGTAGTGGCCGACGGGCACATCGCGGAGGCCGGAAGCCACACCGAACTCCTCGGACTCGGCGGCACCTACGCGAGCCTGTACGGCTTGCAAGCGGCGGCCTACCAGCCCTGATTCCCGGTCAGGCGTGGCGCAGACAGAGGCTGCCCCACTGGAAGCCCGCGCCGATGGCGGACAGCACATAGACGTCCCCCGGACGCAGGGCGCCTTCGGTCACCGTGGTGTGCAGCGCGGTGAACACACCCGCCGAACCGGTGTTGCCCAGCCGGTCGATGGTGACTGCGGCACGCTCACGGGGGACGCCGAGGGCGCTCAGCGTCTCGTTGAGGATGTTCAGATTGGCCTGGTGCAGAAAGAAGTGCCGCACCTGGTCGACCGGCACACCGGCCCGGTGCGCGGCGCCGCGGATGCTCTCGGGGAGCCGTGTCGTCGCGGTGTTCCACACAGCACGCCCGTTCATGTGCAGGTAGTGCCCCCCGGCGGCGACGGTGGCGCCGCTCGCGGGCAGCCGGGAACCCCCGGCGGGGATCTGGACGTCGTACGAGAGCCGGGAGCCCAGATCGTACGAGAGCAGCCCGGCCCCGGACGTCTCGCTGCGGGTGAGGACGACGGCCGCCGCCGCGTCCCCGAAGAAGACCCGCGTCGTGCGGTCGGCGGGGTCGGTGATCCTGGACGCGCAGTCGGCCGCGAGGACCAGGATCGTGTCGATGGAGGGGTTCTGGAGGAGGTGCGCGGCGATCAGCATCGCCTGGATGCCCGAGGCACAGGCGGCCTGGGTGACGTCCAGCGACAGGGCGCGGTGGGCGCCGAGGGAGTCCTTGACGATCAACGCGGTCGATACGAGCGGCTGGTCACCGGTGTAGCTCGCGACGACGACCGCGTCCAGCCCGGCGGGATCCACCCCGGCCGCCTCCAGCGCCGGATGTGCGGCGGCGACACACATGTCGGAGGTCGCCAAGTGAGGGGCCAGGCAGCGGCGTTCGCGGATGCCGGTGCGGCTGGTGATCCACGCGTCGGTCGTGTCCAGGGTGCGTGTCAACTCCTCGTTGGTGACAACCGCCGGCGGCAGATGCATCCCGGTTCCGGCGACGGCGAACGGCACGGACAGCCCGGCACCGGTCTGGTGGGACAGGGGCTGGTGGCCGGGCAGCGTGTGGGCGGGCGTGAGAATTCCCATATTCGGTACCTTTCGAAAGCGGTTCGAGATGGCGCGGCAATCCGTGAGCGTGAGGGATTGTGCGGCGGCTTGACTTCAAAACGGCGGGAATTGAACCCCGGTGGTCACGACTTCTTTTCCCCGGCCGGGGAAGTACGCAGGGACGGTACGGAGCCGAGCAGCGCCCGGGTGTACGGATGCGCCGGCGCCCGCAGCAGCGTCCCGGTCGGTGCGGTCTCCACGATCCGGCCGTTCCGCATGACCGCCACCGCGTCGGACACATGGCAGACCGCCGGCAGATTGTGGCCGATGAACAGCATGGACAGACCGAGCTCCCGCTGAAGCCGGCGGACCGTGTTCAGGACGGACGCCTGCACCGAGACGTCCAGCGCCGAGGTGATCTCGTCGGCGATCAGCAGCCCCGGCCCGACGGCCAGCGCCCGGGCCAGCGCGACCCGCTGACGCTGCCCTCCGGACAGCTGCCGGGGCAGCCGGTCGGCGAGCCGGACGTCCAGCCCGACCAGCTCCAGCAGCTCGGCGACGCGCTCCGCGCGGGCGGCCCGGTCCAGCCGCCGGAACACCGTGGCCGCCTCGGCCAGCGCCTGACGTACGGTCATCCGGGGATCGAGCGCGGTGTCCGGGTCCTGGAGGACCACCTGCACCCGGCGGCCCAGCCGGCGCCGGTCCCGGACGGTACGGGTGCGGACCTCCGCGCCGTCGACCATGATCCGGCCGGCCCGCACCGGCACCAGGCCCACGATCGCGCCCGCCAGCGTGGACTTCCCGGAGCCCGACTCTCCGACGAGGCCCAGCGTCGTACCCGGCGCGATCTCCAGCGAAACCCCGTCCACGGCGGCGAAGGGGCCACGGGGACCGGTGCGCCGGACGGTGAGGCCGTCCACCCGGAGGGCCGTCATGACGCGGTCACCGTCTCCGGGGCCGCCGTCACCGGCAGCGGGTACCAGCAGGCGACCCGGTGGCCGGAGCCCAGGTCGTCCAGTGGCGGAGCCTGCTCGGCACAGCGGTCCCGGCGGCTCGGGCACCGCGCCTCGAACGCACAGCCGGGGGAGGGCGCGAGCGGATCGGGTGGCGCGCCCTCGACCGTCGGCAGCGGGCGGTCGCGGTCGGCGGTGAGGTCCGGGACCGACGCGACGAGCGCCCGGGTGTAGGGGTGCCGGGCGCCCGCCGCGAGCCGGCCGACGGGCAGGGTCTCGACCAGCGTGCCCGCGTACATGACCAGCACCCGTTCGCAGAACTCGGCGACCAGCGCGACATCGTGACTGATGAACAGGATCGCGGCGGAGGTGTCCCGCCGGATGTCCACGAGCAGCCGGGTGATCTGCCGCTGCACGGTCACATCGAGCGCGGTCGTCGGCTCGTCCGCGATGATCAGCCCAGGCCGCACCATCAGCCCGGCGGCGATCATCACCCGCTGGCGCTGGCCGCCGGAGAGCTCGTACGGGCGCGAGCGCAGCAGCGACGGGGACAGGCCGACACGGCGCAGCGCCTCGGCGGCCTGCGCGGTGGCCTCGGCCCGCCCCGCCCCGCGATGGGCCCGGACCGCTTCGGTGAGCTGGGTGCCGATCCGCAGGGACGGGTTGAGCGCAGACGCCGGATTCTGGAAGATCACCGACAGGCCCGTCGCGAGCTGCCGGTCCCGCTCCTTGCGCGTCAGCGCGCCGAGGTCGGCCCCGAGCAGCCGCAGCGTACGCCGGGAGACCCGGGCACCGTACGGGAGCAGGTCGGCGATGGCGAGCGCGGTCAGCGACTTGCCCGATCCCGACTCGCCGACGAGCCCCACGATCTCGCCCCGCCCGAGCGACAGGCTCACCCCGCGCACCGGGCGCACCGGACCGGCCGGGGTCGGCAGTTCGACGGTGAGGCCGTCCACCTGGAGGACCTGTCCGTCCTCGGCGGGGCCGCCCGGCGCGGACCGCTGCGCCGGGATGCGCACCACCGGGCCGCGCCGGGCGGCGCCCCCGGCCAGGACCTCGCCCAGCAGCTGGAACGTCAGCGCCGCGTACAGCAGCGCCAGGCCCGGGGCGAGCGCGGGTAGCGGCTCGGCGTAGATCCGGTCGAGCCCCTGGCTGAGCAGCTGCCCCCAGTCGTAGCCCGGCGGCTGGACGCCGAGCCCGAGGAAGCTCAGCCCGGAGAGCGCGACCAGGGCGGTGCCCGCCGCCGTGGTGACGCTCAGGAGCAGCGGCTCGGCGATGTTCGGCAGGACATGGCGCCACAGCAGCCGGAGGCGCCCGAGACCGAGGACCCGGGCGGCGGCCAGGTGATCGGTGCCCGCCACGCCCGCCGCGAGGGTCTGGGCCAGCCGCGCGAACCCGGGCACACTCGCGGCGGCGAGGGCCAGAACCGCCCCGGTCGCGCCCGCGCCGAACACCACCGCGAGGAACATCGCGACCAGCAGCGCCGGGAACGCGAGCAGCAGGCTGATCAGCCCGGCGGCCAGCCGCCGGGCGCGCCGGCCGACGACGGCGGTGCAGGCCCCGAGGAGCACACCCGCCGTCGCACCGAGCAGGACCGACGCCAGCGCGAGCAGCAGCGAGGGCCGGGCGGCCGTCAGGATGCGGGCCAGCAGGTCCCGGCCGAGCCCGTCCGTGCCGACCGGGTGTGCCGCCGAAGGTCCCTGGAGCACGGCCGAGGGGTCCGGGCGGTCGGCCGCCGCACCCCAGAACAGCGGTCCGGCCACGGCGAGCACGACGAGCGACGCCAGCATCAGCCCGGTGACCCAGGCCATGGGGGAGCGCCGGAGACCGGCGGGAAGGCTCATGATCACATCTCCCGGATCGCCGAGCGGGGGTCGAGCAGGGCGAGCAGCACATCGACCAGGAGTCCGGCGAGCAGCACGGTGGTGCCGAGCACCAGCACCATGGCCTGTACGACCGGATAGTCCTGCGCGACCACGGACTGGGCCATCGCGGACCCGATGCCGGGCCAGGCGAACACCTTCTCGACCAGGACCGTGCCCGCGATCAGGGCGGGCAGCAGGCTTCCCGCGACGGTGAGCGTGGCGGACGCCATGTTTGGTGCGGCGTGCCGCAGATAGCGGCGCGCGGCGGACAGCCGCTTGCTCCGGGCGGTACGCAGATAGTCCTCGTCCAGCACTTTCAGCGCCTCCACCCTGACGATGCGCAGGAGTACGGCGGTGGGCGTGAGGGAGAGCGCGAGGACGGGAAGGACGAGGGAGGCGAGGCCCGCCGCACCGGCCACCGGGAACAGCTGGAGGCCGACGGCGAGCAGGGCGGTGAGCCCGGCGGCCAGCACGAAGTCGGGCACCCCGGTCAGACCGGCGGTGACCGTGGTGAACGCCAGCTCGGTGCGCGGGCGGCGGCCGTCGCGGGTGCGGACGGCGGCGAGCAGCCCGCCGGGCAGGGCGACGGCGAGTGCGGTGAGGAAGGCGAGGCCGGCGATCTCCAGGGTGGCCGGCAGCCGGGTGCGGACCAGCTCCGCGACCGGCGCCCCGGTGACCAGCGAGGTCCCGAGGTCGCCGTGCAGGAGGCCGCCGAGGTACTGCCGGTACTGAGCCGGGAACGGCATGTCGAGCCCGAGCGCGTGCCGCCGGGCGGCGACCAGGTCGGGCGCGGCGTCCACACCGAGCGCGGCCCGTACCGGGTCGCCGGGGATGAGGCGGATCATCGCGAACGACGCGGTGAGGACGAGGGCGAGGGAGACGAGGAGCCGGAGGCCGCGGCGGCCCAGGAACACCGTCCAGGGGTGCCGCAGCAGTGCGGGAACGGTCATGGTGGGCCCCGGAATCACTGGTGGAGGCGGATGCTCGTGGGGACGAGCTGACCGCCGAACGTGGTGGTGAACGTGGTGCGGTGGCCGTACACGCCGCTCCGGCCCTCGGCGATCGGCAGCGCGTCGGCCGATCGGAAGAGCGCGGCGGCGGCCTTGTTCCAGGTGGCGCATCCCGTCGTGTCCGGCTCCCGGAGGGCCCGGGCGACCAGGGCGTCGTACTCCGGGTTGGCCACCCCGGCGAAGTTCAGGCCGCCGGCGGGGGCGGGTCCGGAGAAGAAGGGGATGAAGCCCGCCGGCAGGGCGAAGCCCGGCGTACTGCCGATCACCACGTCGAAGTCGGCCGTCGTGTACATCGCGTTGACCAGGGCGGGCAGGCTCTCGGTGACCAGCTCGACCTGCGCGCCGAGCGCCGTCCACTGGCGGGCCATCAGCTCGGCGACCGATGCCAGGGTCGGGCCGAGATCGTCGCTGGTGATCAGACGGAGCCGGAGCGCGCGGCCGTTCTTGGTGAGCGGCCCGCCGGCCGGGCGGGTCCAGCCCGCTTTCCGCAGCGCCGCGGTGGCGTTCGGATCGGGCAGGTTGGCGTCGGCGAGGTCTCCGTGGCAGACGGCTCCCTCGGCGCCGAAGTCCCGGGCGGGGGTGCCGGTGCCGCCCACGGCGACGTTGGCGAGGCCCTGGCGGTCGAGGGCGGCGACCAGGGCCCGGCGCACCGCCCGGTCGGCGAGGACCCGGCCGGGGCGCTGGTTGAAGAAGGTCATCCCGATGACGGTGGCGACCTCGGTGGTGGCCAGGCCGTGGCCGGTGAGCCGGGCGCGGTCGGGTCCGCTCACCGACGCGATGTCGATGTCCCCGGTCAGCAGGAGGTTCGCCGCCGTGGACGTCTGGGGCACCACGGACAGCTCGATGTGCTCGGGCAGGCCGCGCGCGGCGGTCGTCGCACCGTCCGGTCCCCAGGTGTAGCCGTCGCGGACGGTGAACTCGTACGGTCCGCCGGGGGTGTAGCGGGTCAGCACATAGGGGCCGGTGCCCCGCGTGGTGCGGGCGAGCGAGCCGGGCCGGTCCAGGCCGGCCGGGCAGACGACCGGCAGCAGCCCGACGGTGCGGATCAGGAAGGGGTACGGGGCGGCGGCGGACACCGAGACCGTGTGCGTCCGGTCGTCGGCGCGGGCCGTGAGCGGGACGTTCGGCAGGACGGTACGGGCTCCGGCGAGCTGGTTGTCCGGGTCGGCCGCGTAGCTCAGCGACCGGGCGACCGCGGAGGCGGTGAGGGGCGTGCCGTCGGAGCAGGTGACGCCCGCGCGGAGCGTGAACACGGCCTCGGTCGCCGTGGCCCGCCAGTCCGTGGCGAGTCCGGTGACCAGGCCGCCGTCGGGGGCCGGGTTCACCAGGGAGTCGTAGGCGTAACGGGCCTGGGAGGCGCCGAAGGTGGAGTACGGGTCGAAACTCGGCGTCTCGCCGGCCTCGGCGATCCGGACGGTGCCGTGGTCCACCAGGGGGGTGGTCGTCGAGGAGCGGGCGACGCCGCCGCAGCCGCTCAGCGCGAGGACCGAGGCGGTGAGCGCGGCCGTCAGGACGGCCGGCGGGGTGCGTCGGAGCATGGCGTCATGGTGCCACCGGGGAGCGACCGCGATGATCCAACTTCCTTACGCGAAAAGCCTGTTCGAGCGCCCGCAGCCCCCTGGGCGCCGGGCCGGGCGCGGGCGGGAGCGGCCGGGGCGGCCGATCTTGATTCACCCGTACGAGGCGGGTCGGCGGCGTCACGGCAAGGGCCGGCGGCATGTTTCGGAAAAGATAGTCAGATAATCATTCCGGAATGTTCCGGGGGTGTGCTTAATTCCGGACACGAGAAATGGCCACGGACACTCACACGAGTGAACCCGGAGGAATCCGTTTGGCCCAGGCGGGTGTCGTTCGACTACCTTGATCAAGGGATCGGACGGCGTGTTCCCGCGACCGGGAATTCGATTTTCCGGCTCGGTACCGGATTTTCCGGGTCCGTTCCGGATTTCTAAAGGAATTCTCAAATTCCGCCCGACCGTGCGCCGCTCCCGTTCTCGTCGTGCCCGGGTTCCCTGTCATACGTATGCGTGGAGAGGATGGAGCGTCATGCCGCCTGTAGTACCGCCGTTTCTCGTCGGACTCATCGTCGCGCCGCTGGCCAAGCGCCTGCTGAAGCCACTGGTGGGAGGAGTCGTCAAAGCGTCCGTCGGAATCGCGATGGAGGTGAAGAAGGCGGCCCACGAGGCCGGGGAGAACATCCACGACCTCGCGGCCGAGGTCGCCGCCGACGTGGTCGCCGCCCAGATCGCCGCCGGCGAGACCGAGGGCCACTCCGTGCCCGGTCAGCACCCGACCGGGGCCGGTGCCAAGGGGGACCGGAGGGCCCCCAAGATCCGCGCTACCGCCGAGAGCGCCGCCGGCAAGGCGCACTGACGGCCCGTGTGACCCGCGGCCGCCACCCGGCGCGCCCGCCGACCGATTGCGGCGGAACGCGCCAGGGTGGCGGCCGTTCGCGGGCCGCCCCGCCCGCACCCCTGCCCGCGCCCCTCCGGCCCCGCTCCCTCTCTCCATTCCCGCTCCGTCGCCCTGATCCGTCGACTCCGTGACGGCCTTCCGCGACCTCCGCAAACAGGTGAACGTACACATGCCATCGCTACTGGGAGCCGCATCCGGATTCCGCACCGTGGAACCGGCCGCGAGCCCTCGCTCGGTCACACCGGGCCGCCAGCGCTGGGACGTCGGACTCGTCGTCGGACGCCCCCGGACGGCCGAGATCCTCGCCGCCGCGCTGCGCCACATCCCCGGAATCACCGAGGCCCAGGCCAGCCCGGTCACCGGCGGGGTGCTCGTCCGGCACGACGGACGGCTGCGCGCCGCGGACGTCGGCCGGATCATCGGCCGCACCGTCGCCCGGCTCGCCCGGGAAGCGACCGGCACGGGGCACGCGGTGGCGGACCCGCCCACGCGGGCCCCCGGGGCGGACCGCGGCCTCGTCGTACGACCGGTGCTCGCCGTCGGCGGCGGAGTCGCGGCCGGCACGGCACTGGTCAAGGGGTCGGCGCTGACCCGGCAGCTGGTGGCCGTCGGCGGAGTGGCCGCCGCGACCGCGGTCGTCCTGCGCAAGGCATGGCGAGGAACGGCCGAGGCGGCCGGTCCAGCCGAGGAGGGTGCCGCGGGCCACCCGCTGCTGGAGATCGTCGGACCGCACCGCCCCCGCCTCTACCGCGCCGCCGCCCTGTCCGTCGCCTGCCAGGCCGCGGAAATGGCGCTCGGCACCTTCCTCGGCTGGACCGGCCTGGTCCTCATCAAGGGCGAGGCCGCACCGCTCGCCGGCCTCGGCCTGACCACCGCCTCCGCCCAACTCCTGGGCCTGGCAGGGCTGGTCGCCGCCGCCTGCGCCGCCGTCGCCGGACTCTCGTACGCCTCCAACGTCCAGTGGCGCCGGCTCGGCCAGGACATCGAGCACGACTGGCGGAGCCGCACCTACCGGCATGTCCAGCACCTCGAACTGGCTCAGCTGGAGGGCGAGCGGACCAGCCGGGTCGCCGGCACCCTCACCAACGACGTCGGCCAGCTCGGCGCCTTCTTCGCCGGACCGGCCAACGACGTCCTCCAGCTCGGCACCAGCCTCGCCCTTCTCGTACCGGCGTTCCTCCTGCTGGCCCCCCAGATCGCCTGGATCGCCTTCCTCCCGATCCCGGTCATCGCCTGGCTGTCGCTGCGCCACCAGGAGAAGGCCGCCACGGACTACGCCGCCACCGGCGAACACCGCGCCAGGCTCGGCAGCCAGGTGATCAACTCGCTGGAAGCCGGCGCGACCGTCAAGAGCTTCTGCACCGAGGCGTACGAGGCCGAGCGCGTCGACCGGTTGAGCGACGCGGTCCAGGAGAGCAGCCACCACACCGACCGCGGCACCCTGCGCCACGGCGAGACCGTCCGGGCCTGCACCACCGCGTCGATGGCCGGAACGCTGCTCGTCGGCGGCCGCGCGGTCCTCGACGGCACCCTCCGCTTCGAGGTGTTCAGCCCCCTGATCGGCCTCCCTCAGATGCTGCTCATGCGGATGAGCCGGCTCGGTGGCATCGCCGACCAGTATCAGCGCACCCTCGCCTCCTACGACCGGGTCCAGCGCCTGCGCGCACTGCCCGTCGAGACCGACAGCGGGGAAGAAGCGCTCGAACTCCCCGCCGTGCGCGGCGAGATCGTCCTGGACGACGTCACCTTCGGCTACCCCGGCCGCCCGGCGACCCTGGACCATCTGTCACTGACCATCCCGGCCGGACGGGTCACCGCCCTGGTCGGCGCCACCGGCTCCGGCAAGACGACGATCGCCAAACTGCTCATGCGCTTCCAGGACGCGGAATCCGGCCGCGTCCTGCTCGACGGACAGGACGTCCAGCACCTGCGGCGCCACGACCTGCGCCACGCCATCGGCTTCGTCGCCCAGGACCCGTTCCTCTTCGACGGCAGCATCGCCGACAACATCCGCTACGGCAGCTTCGGCGCCTCCGACGAGGCCGTCGTCCGGGCCGCCGCCATGGCCGAGGCGCACACCTTCATCACGACCCTGCCGAACGGCTACGACACCCTCATCGGAGAGCGCGGCGCCGCGCTCTCCGGCGGTCAGCGGCAGCGCATCGCCCTGGCCCGCGCGATCCTCAAGGACTCGCCCGTCGTCATCCTGGACGAGGCCACCTCCGCCGTGGACAACGAGACGGAGGCCGCCATCCAGCGCACGCTGCACAGCTTCGCGGCCGACCGGACCATGGTCGTCATCGCCCACCGCCTCTCCACGGTCCGCCACGCCGACCGCATCTTCGTCCTGGACCAGGGCGGCATCGTCGCCGAGCAGGGCACCCACGACGAACTCCTCGCCCAGCACGGGCTCTACGCATCCCTCTGGCAGCTCCAGGCCGGCGAACTCGCCGCCTGACCGCAGGAATCCGCCCCACTGCCCGGCCGCGTGACGCCACCGCGGCCGGTGCGCCCTGCGCGCATGCCCTTTTCACACCTCTGGAGGTACCCCATGTCCCGACGCGACGGAGACGTCCTTCCCCTGACCGCGGCCCAGCGGGAGATCTGGCTCGCCGAGCAGAGCTCGCCGACGCCGATCCCCGGCTACCGCGTCGGTGAGTGCCTGGAGATCCATGGGCCGGTCGACCCGGAGCTGTTCGAAACCGCACTGCGCCGGGTGGTGGACGAGGTCGACGCCCTCCACGTCACCTTCACCGACGAAGGCGAAGGACCGCGCCAGACCCTCCGCGCGACCTGGGACTGGGCACCCGTACACCTCGACCTCGCGTCGGAGCCGGACCCCGGGGCGGCGGCCCGGGCATGGATGGAACACGACCTCGCCCGCCCGCTCGACCTCTCCCGCGATCCGCTGTTCGGCCACGCGCTGATCCGGCTGTCACCCACGGAATACCTCTGGTACCTGAACTACCACCACATGGTCCTGGACGCGATCAGCGCCTCGATGGTCCGGCAGCGGGTCGGCGAGGTGTATTCGGCGCTGGCCGAGGACGCCACCGTCCCGCCCACCCCGTTCGGCACACTGCGGGACCTGGTCGACAGCGACGCCGACTACCGCGCATCCGACGCCTTCACGGCGGACCGCGCCTACTGGAACGAGCGCTTCACCGACCTGCCCGCCCCGACCCGGCTCACCGACACCTCCACGACCGACCCGCACCAGGTCCTGCGTGTGGCCGGGGAACGCGAGCTTCGGGACCCGGAGGCACTGCGGGCGGCGGCGGCCAGGGCCGGAGTCAGGTGGTCCCGGGTGGTGATCGCGGCGACCGCGCTCTACGCCCACCGGCTGAGCGGCGCCCGCGACGTGGTCCTCGCCCTGCCCGTCACCGCCCGCCGGGGCGCCGGCCGCGACCTGATGTCCGTACCCGGCACGCTGTCCAACGTGGTCCCGCTGCGGCTGACCGTGCGGCCGGACATGCCCTGGGGCACGCTCGTGGCCCAGGTGGCGCGCGAGGTCGAGGCGGCCGTCGCACACGAGCGGTACCGGGGCGAGGACCTGCTGCGCGACCTCGGCGCACCCGGCGGCATCGGCACGGCGTTCCCGCTGATCGTCAACATCATGGCCTTCAACGCCAGGCCCACCTTCGCCGGACACCCCGCGTCCGTGCACCACTTCGTGTCCGGCTCCACCACCGACCTGGCCGTCTGGCTGTTCGACTACCGGGACGGCAACCCCCCGCTGCTCAGGCTGCACGGCGCGCCGGACGCGTACGGCGACGACGACCTCGCCGCACACCAGCAGAGGCTGCTTGCCCTGCTCGACGCCGTCGCGGGCCTCGACCCGGACGAGACGGTGGGCAGGGTCGGCCTGCTCACGACGGATGAGCACCGCGAGCTGGCGGCTCTGGGGACCGGGCCGGTGGTTCCGGCCGGTGTGGAGACGTTGCCGGGGGTGTTTCGGGCGCGGGTGCGGATGGTTCCGGACCTGACCGCCGTTGTGTGTGGTGATGTGTCGTTGTCGTATGCGGAGTTGGATGCGCGGGCGAATCGGTTGGCGCGTGTGTTGATGGTGCGGGGTGTGGGTCCGGAGCGGTTGGTCGCGGTGGCGTTGCCGAGGTCTGCGGATCTGGTGGTGGCGGTGTTGGCGGTGTTGAAGTCGGGTGCGGCGTATGTGCCGGTGGACCCGGAGTACCCGGCCGCTCGGATCGCGTATCTTCTGGATGATGCCCGGCCTGTGTTGACGGTGACCGATGTGCGTACCGGGCAGAGGCTTCCGGCGGACACCGGCGACCGGTTGGTGCTGGACGACCCGGCGACGGCGGCGGAGGTCGCATGCCGCCCCGCCACCGACCCGATGGTGGCGGTCGATGCCGGCCACCCCGCCTACGTCATCTACACCTCGGGGTCCACCGGCCGCCCCAAGGGCGTCGTCGCCACACACGGCGGCCTGGCCGACCTGCTCACCGACCACCAACAGGACCTGTTCGCACCGCTGTTGAAAACAAAGCGGCGGCTGCGCGTGGCGCTCACCACCTCGGTGTCCTTCGACGCCTCCTGGAACCAGCTGATGGCCCCCTTCGCAGGCCATGAGCTGCACGTCCTGGACCATGCGACCTGGACCGACCCGGAGGCATTCGTCGCGTACGCGGCAGACCGTGGGCTGGACTTCGTCGAAGCCACCCCTTCCTATCTCCACGACCTCGTATCGCACGGCCTGTTGAGCGACCCGCAGCGCAGTCCGGCGCTGGTCGCCGCCGGTGGCGAGGCCGTTCCGCAGCGGCTGTGGGAACGGTTGCGGGCGGTCGGCCACACGCGGTGCGTCAATCTGTACGGGCCCTCCGAGTGCACGGTCAACTCCGTTACCGCAATGGTCACTTCGAGCCCGGGGCCGGTCATCGGCCGGCCCGTCACCAACGCCCGGCTGTATGTGCTGGACGGGGCCCTGCGACCGGTGCCGAGCGGTGTGGCGGGTGAGCTGTACATCGCGGGTACGGGGTTGGCGCGTGGCTACCTCAACCGGCCGGGGCTCACCGCTGGGCGGTTCGTGGCCGACCCGTACGGCCCCGAAGGTACGCGCATGTACCGCACAGGCGACCTGGTGCGCTGGAACACGGACGCGAACCTTGAGTTCCTGGGCCGTACGGACGATCAGGTGAAGGTACGTGGTTTCCGTATCGAGCCCGGCGAGATCGAGGCCGCCCTCGCGGAGCACGAGGACATCGCACGTACCGCCGTCACCGTGCGCACCGAAGAGGAACCCCGCCTCGTCGCCTACGTCGTGCCCGCCGCCGGACGGGACATCGATCCGGACGCACTGCGGGCCCGGCTCCGCGACCGGCTGCCCGCGTACATGGTGCCGTCGGCGGTCGTGGTGCTGGACTCCCTGCCGCTGACCCCGAACGGCAAGCTGGACCGGCGCGCCCTCCCGGCCCCCGGGCACCGGCCCGCCGCGCCGGGCCGCGCCCCGCGCAGCGCGGTCGAGCACCTGTTGTCCGGGCTGTTCGCCGAAGTGCTGGGCGTCCCCGAGGTCGGCGTGGACGAGGGCTTCTTCGACCTCGGCGGGCACTCCCTGCTCGGCACCCGGCTCATCGCCCGGGCCCGGTCCGTGCTCGGTGTGGAACTGCGGCTCAGCGACCTGTTCGACGCGCCGACGGTGGCCCGGCTGGCGGCCAGGGTGGACGCGGCCGGACAGGCGCGCCCGGCGCTGGACCGGCGCGAGCGGCCCGAGACCGTGCCGCTGTCCTTCGCGCAGCGCCGGCTGTGGTTCCTGCACCGGATGGAGGGCCCCAGCGCCACGTACAACATCCCGCTGGCGCTGCGGCTGACCGGGAGCCTGGACGGCCACGCCCTCGAAGCCGCCC
Organism: Streptomyces sp. NBC_00726; assembly: GCF_045161735.1. Taxonomy (NCBI): domain Bacteria; kingdom Bacillati; phylum Actinomycetota; class Actinomycetes; order Kitasatosporales; family Streptomycetaceae; genus Streptomyces; species Streptomyces sp. NBC_00726. The sequence continues at coordinate 6,385,626 of NZ_CP108983.1, forward strand.
TGGCGGACATGGTCGAACGCCACGAGAGCCTGCGCACCGTCTTCCCGGCCGTCGCCGGTGTGCCGTGCCAGCGGGTGCTGGACCCCGACACGGCACGGCCCCGGCTGCGGGTGACCGAGACCGCCGAGCGCGAGCTGCCCGACCGGCTGGCCGAGGCGGCGCGTCAGGGCTTCGACCTCGCCGGCGAACCGCCGCTGCGCGCCGAGCTGTTCCGGCTCGGCGAGGAGGAGCACGTACTCCTGCTCGTCGTCCACCACATCGCCGGTGACGGCTGGTCGACGGGCCCGCTCTCGCAGGACCTGGCGACCGCCTACGCGGCCCGCGGCGAGGGCGCGAAGCCGCACTGGTCGCCGCTGCCGGTCCAGTACGCCGACTACACCCTGTGGCAGCGCGAACTGCTCGGCGACGGCGGCGACCCGGACAGCCTGCTGGGCGGCCAGCTCGGCTACTGGCGCGAACGCCTTGCGGGCCTGCCCGACCAGGTCGAGCTGCCCTTCGACCGGCCCAGGCCCGAGGCGATGTCCTACCGGGGCGCCCAGCTGCCCATCAGCGTCGACACAGAGCTGTACGAGGGCCTGCGCGGCCTCGCTCGCGACGGCGGGGCCAGCCTCTTCATGGTCCTCCAGGCCGGACTGGCCGCACTGCTCGGCAAGTTGGGCGCGGGCACCGACGTCCCGATCGGCACACCCGTCGCGGGGCGCACCGACGAGGCCCTGGACGAGCTGGTGGGCTTCTTCGTCAACACACTGGTGCTGCGCACCGACCTGTCCGGCGATCCGACGTTCACCGAACTCGTCACCCGGGTGCGCTCCGAGGCGCTGGCCGCCTACGCCCACCAGGACGTGCCGTTCGAGCACCTGGTCGAGGCGCTGAACCCGGCGCGTACCCTCGCCCACCACCCCCTGTTCCAGACGATGCTCACCCTTCAGAACGCGCCGTCCGGCACCTTCGACCTGCCCCGGCTGCGCGTGGCCTCCGGCCTGGTCCCCACCGGCACCGCCAAGTGCGACCTGACCTTCGTCCTCGCCGAACAGCCCGGCGGGGGAGGGATGTCGGGCGTGGTGGAGTACAGCACGGACCTGTTCGACGCGGCCACCGTCACCGGCATCGTGGAACGCTGGCTGCGGCTGCTGCACGCCGTCGCCGCCGACCCCGGCCGGCGCATCGGCCAGGTGGACGTGCTGTCCGACGACGAACTCCGGGCCCTGCGGCCGGCCGGCCGGGCCGTGGCACCGCCACAGCACAGCCTGCCCGCGCTGTTCGAGCGGCAGGCGCGGGCCACCCCCGACGCCACCGCCCTCACGGACGGCGCGACCACCCTCACGTACGGCGGTCTGAACGCCCGCGCCAACCGGCTGGCACACGCCCTGATCGAACGGGGCGCCGGCCCCGAGCAGTTGGTGGCGCTGGCGCTCCCGCGCTCGGCGGACCTGGTCGTCGCGGTGCTCGCGGTGCTCAAGGCGGGCGCGGCATATGTGCCGGTGGACCCGGAATACCCGGCCGCCCGGATCGCGTACCTCCTCCAGGACACCCGGCCATCACTGCTCCTGACCACCAGTCAGGTAAGCATGGAAGGCACGGAAGGCATGGACCGGCTGCTGCTGGACACCGCCGACCTGGACGGGCTGCCCGGCACCGACCCGGGCATCGCCGTCGACCCGGCTCACGCCGCCTATGTCATCCACACCTCCGGCTCCACCGGCCACCCCAAGGGCGTCGTGATCCCGCACCGCAACGTGGTGCGCCTCTTCGACACCACGCGCGAACGGTTCGCCTTCGGCGCCGACGACGTGTGGACGCTCTTCCACTCCTATGCCTTCGACTTCTCGGTCTGGGAGCTGTGGGGACCCCTGCTGCACGGCGGCCGCCTGGTGGTCGTGGACCACGAGACCAGCCGTTCCCCCGGCCGCTTCCTGGACCTGCTCGCCCGCGAACGGGTGACGGTGCTCAACCAGACGCCGTCCGCCTTCTACCAGCTGATGCAGGCTGACGCCGAGAACCCGGACACCGGCGACCGGCTCGCCCTGCGCACGGTGGTCTTCGGCGGCGAGGCACTGGAACACGCCCGGCTGGCCGGCTGGTACGAGCGCCACTCGGAGGACGCGCCGCGCCTGGTCAACATGTACGGCATCACCGAGACCACGGTGCACGTCACCCACACGGAACTCGGCCGGACCGCCACCACCCCCGGCGACATCGGCACCGCCCTCCCCGGCCTGTGCGCGTACGTCCTCGACGCCGGCCTGCGCCCGGTCGCCCCCGGCGTCCCCGGCGAGCTGTACGTCACGGGCCCCGGCCTGGCACGCGGCTACCTGAACCGGCCCGGCCTCACCGCAGGGCGCTTCGTGGCCGACCCGTACGGACCCGCCGGCGCACGCATGTACCGCAGCGGTGACGTGGTGCGCCGCGCCGCCGACGGCACCCTGCGCTACGTCGGCCGGGCCGACCAGCAGGTGAAGGTGCGCGGCTTCCGTATCGAACTCGGCGAGATCGAAGCCGCCCTGGCCGGACACCCGGACATCGCGCAGGTCGCCGTCCTCGCCCGGCAGGACCGTGCCGACGACACCCGGCTCGCCGCCTACCTCGTACCGGCCGCCGACACCGCCCCGCAGCCCGCCGCCCTGCGCGCGCACCTGCGCGAGCGGCTGCCGGAACACATGGTGCCCTCCGCGTTCGTCACGCTGGACACCCTGCCGCTGACCGTCAACGGCAAGCTGGACCACCGCGCCCTGCCCGCCCCCGGCCTCGCCCCCGCGACCTCATCCCGCGCACCGCGCACCGCCCGGGAGCGGATCCTGTGCGAGCTGTTCGCGGAGGTGCTGGGCACCCCGGCGGCCGGAGTGGACGACGGGTTCTTCGACCTCGGCGGGCACTCCCTGCTCGCCACCCGCCTCGCCGCCCGCATCCGCGCGACGCTCGGCGTGGAGATGCCGCTGCGCACGCTCTTCGAGGCACCGACCCCGGCCGCCCTCGCCACCGCCCTGGGCGCCGCAGGACCGACGCAGACCGCCCTGGCGCGCCGCGAGCGCCCCGAGACGGTCCCGCTGTCGTTCGCGCAGCGCCGGCTGTGGTTCCTGCACCAGCTGGAGGGCGCGGGCGCGAACTACCACATCTCCCTCACCTGGCGGCTCTCCGGAGACCTGGACCGGCGGGCCCTGGAGGCCGCCGTCGCGGACGTCGTCGCCCGCCACGAGAGCCTGCGCACCGTGTTCCCCGCGGTGGACGGCGTCCCCCACCAGCGTGTGCTGGACATGGCCGAGGCCCGCCCCGGCCTGCCCGTGCACCAGGCCACCGGGGCCGGGCTGCCGGCCCTGCTGGCGGCGGCGCGGAACCGGCGCTTCGACCTGGCCGCCGACCTGCCGCTGCGCGCCGAGCTGTTCGCCCTCGCCCCGGACGACCACGTCCTCCACCTGGTGCTCCACCACATCGCGGGCGACGGCTGGTCGCTGAGTCCCCTCGCGCAGGGCCTGACCGACGCCTACACGGCACGCGTCCGCGGCGAGGCCCCGCAGTGGGCGCCCCTCCCCGTCCAGTACGCCGACTACACCCTCTGGCAGCACGAACTGCTCGGCGACTCCGCCGACCGGGACAGCCTGCTCGCAGCCCAGGCCGACTACTGGACCCGGCAGCTCGCCGGGCTCCCCGAGCTGATCGAGCTGCCCGCCGACCGGCCCCGCCCGGCGGTCGCCTCGCACCGGGGCGGCTCCGTGCGCGCCGGCCTGGACGCCGCGCTGCACCGGGGGCTCAGCGACCTCGCGCGCGCCCACGGGACGAGCCTCTTCATGGTGCTCCAGGCCGGTCTGGCCGCGTTGTTGAGCAAGCTGGGGGCAGGCGACGACATCCCGCTCGGCAGCCCGGTCGCCGGCCGGACCGACCAGGCGCAGGACGAGCTGGTCGGCTACTTCGTCAACACCCTGGTCTTCCGCACCGACACCTCCGGCGACCCGACGTTCGCCGAGCTGCTGGACCGGGTCCGGGACACCGCGCTCGCCGGGTACGCCCACCAGGACGTGCCGTTCGAATACCTGGTCGAGGTGCTGAACCCGGCCCGGTCCCTCGCACACCACCCGCTGTTCCAGGTCATGCTGGCGCTCCAGAACGCACCCCGGGCCGACTTCGCCCCACCCGGCCTGCGCGTCGAGGACATGCCCTCCGCATCGGCCACGGCCAAGCTGGACCTGATCTTCACGATGGCCGAGCGGTACGCGGAGGACGGCACCCCGGACGGGCTCGACGGGTCCGTCGAGTACGCCGTCGACCTCTACGACCAGGCCACCGTCGAAACGATGCTCGCCCGCTGGGAGCGCCTGCTCCGCACCGCGGTCGCCGACCCCGGACAGCGGCTCAGCGGGCTCGACCTGCTGACGGCTGCGGAGCGGGACGCGCTTGCGATGCAGGGCAGCGGGCCGGTGGTCCCGGCCGGTGTGGAGACGTTGCCGGGGGTGTTTCGGGCGCGGGTGCGGATGGTTCCGGACCTGACCGCCGTTGTGTGTGGTGATGTGTCGTTGTCGTATGCGGAGTTGGATGCGCGGGCGAATCGGTTGGCGCGTGTGTTGATGGCGCGGGGTGTGGGTCCGGAGCGGTTGGTCGCGGTGGCGTTGCCGAGGTCTGTGGATCTGGTGGTGGCGATTCTGGCGGTGTTGAAGTCCGGTGCGGCGTACGTGCCGGTGGACCCGGAGTACCCGGCCGCCCGGATCGCGTATCTTCTGGATGATGCCCGGCCTGTGTTGACGGTGACCGATGTGCGTACCGGGCAAGGGCTTCCGGCGGACACCGGCGACCGGTTGGTGCTCGATGACCCCGGAACTTCCGCACTGATCGAAAGGTGCCCCGCCACCGATCCGATGGTGCCGGTCGATCCGGCCCAGCCGGTCTACGTCATCTACACCTCGGGGTCCACCGGCCGCCCCAAGGGCGTCGTCGCGACGCACACCGGCCTGGTCAACCTGTACGCCCACCAGGGCCCGCTGATCGCTCCGGCGGGGGAGCGGCTGCGCGTCGCCCTCACCACGTCCGTGTCGTTCGACGCCTCCTTGGACCAGCTGTTCGCCGTATTCGCCGGCCATGAGCTGCACGTCCTGGACGAGACGACCTGGACCGACCCCCGGGCCTTCCTCGACTACGCGGCGCGCTGCGGCCTGGACTACGTGGAAGCCACCCCGTCCTACCTCGCGGTTCTGGTCGAGCAGGGGTTGCTGGACGGTTCCGGGCATCGTCCGTCGTTGGTCGCGGCCGGGGGTGAGGCGGTCCCGCATCAGCTGTGGGAACGGTTGCGGGCGGCCGGCCACACGCGGTGCGTCAATCTGTACGGGCCCTCCGAGTGCACGGTCAACTCTGTTACCGCAGTGGTCGCTTCGAGCCCGGGGCCGGTCATCGGCCGACCCGTCGCCAACGCCCGGCTGTATGTGCTGGACGGGGCCCTGCGACCGGTGCCGAGTGGTGTGCCGGGTGAGCTGTACATCGCGGGTACGGGGTTGGCGCGTGGCTACCTCAACCGGCCGGGGCTCACGGCTGGGCGGTTCGTGGCCGACCCGTACGGCCCCGAAGGTACGCGCATGTACCGCACGGGCGACCTGGTGCGCTGGAACACGGACGCGAACCTTGAGTTCCTGGGCCGTACGGACGACCAGGTGAAGGTGCGCGGTTTCCGCATCGAGCCCGGCGAGATCGAGGCCGCCCTCGCGGAGCACGAGGACATCGCGCGTACCGCCGTAGTCGTCCGGCGGGGCGGCACACAGGGGCCCAGGCTCGTCGCATACGTGCAACCCGCCGCCGGAGCCGCACCGCGGACCGAGGAGTTGCGGACGCACCTGCGCGAGCGGCTGCCGGAGTACATGGTGCCGTCGGCGGTCGTGGTGCTGGACTCCCTGCCGCTGACCCCGAACGGCAAGCTGGACCGGCGCGCCCTGCCCGAGCCCGACGCCGCCACGACGGCCGGCCGGGCGCCGCGTACCCCCGAGGAACACGTGCTGGCCGGGCTGTTCGCCGAGGTGCTGGGCGTGCCACGGGTCGGTGCCGACGACGACTTCTTCGACCTCGGCGGGCACTCCCTGCTCGCCACCCGGCTCGTCGCCCGGGTCCGTACGACGCTGGGCGTGGAGCTGGCCCTGCCCACCCTCTTCCGTACGCCGACCGTGGCCGGACTGGCCGCCGGGCTGAGCACCGCCGGCCGGGCCAGGCCCGCGCTCGTACCGGCGGAGCGGCCCGCGCGGGTGCCGCTGTCCTCCGCTCAGCGCCGCCTCTGGTTCCTGCGCCAGCTGGAGGGCGCCGAATCCGTCTACAACATGCCCCTCGCCTGGCGGCTCACCGGTCCGCTGGACGCCGCCGCCCTCGAAGCGGCGCTCGGCGACCTCGTGGACCGGCACGAAACCCTGCGTACGGTCTTCCCGGCCCAGGACGGCATCCCGTACCAGCACGTGCTGGACACCGGGGCGGCACACCCGGACCTGACGGTGACCCCGGCCGGCGAGCGGAACCTGACCGAACTGCTGACGGCCGCCGCCGCGCGCGGCTTCGACCTCGCCGCCGAACCACCGCTGCGCGCCCAGGTGTTCGAGGTCGCGGCGGACGAACACGTGCTGCTCCTGGTGATGCACCACATCGCCGGCGACGGCTGGTCGCTCGGACCGCTGGCCGCCGACCTGGCCACCGCGTACGCGGCACGCGTCCGTGGCGAGGCCCCGCAGTGGGTGCCGCTTCCCGTCCAGTACGCCGACTACACCCTCTGGCAGCACGAACTGCTGGGCGACCCGTCCGACCCGTCCGACGCGGACAGCCTGCTCGCCCGGCAGACCGACTACTGGACGCGGACGCTCGCGGGCCTGCCCGAGCAGATCCGGCTGCCCGCCGACCGCCCCCGCCCCGCCGCGCCCTCCAGCGCCGGCGGCCGGCTCGCGATCGAGCTGGACGCGGAACTCCATGCCGGACTGGTCCGGCTCGGCCGTGAGCACGGCGCCAGCGTGTACATGGTGCTCCAGGCCGCCCTGGCCTCCCTGCTCGACAAACTGGGGGCGGGCCAGGACATCCCGGTCGGCAGCCTCATCGCCGGCCGCACCGACCAGGCCCTGGACGACCTCGTCGGGTTCTTCGTCAACACGCTGGTCCTGCGCACCGACACCTCGGGCGACCCCACGTTCGCCGAACTGCTGGGCCGCGTACGGGAGAACGCGCTCGGCGCGTACGCCCACCAGGACCTGCCGTTCGAGCAGGTCGTGGAGGCGCTGAACCCGGCCCGGTCGCTCACCCGCCAGCCGCTGTTCCAGGTGCTGCTGGCCCTCCAGAACGTGCCGCGCACCGATTTCGCCCTGAGCGGTCTCGCCACCGAACCCGTCCTGGTGGGCACACCGACGACGATGTTCGACCTCGGCTTCCACCTGTTGGAGCGCGGCGGCCCCGGTGCCTCCGAGGGCATCGTCGGGCGCGTCGAGTACAGCACCGACCTGTTCGACGCCGCCACGGTGGAGACCCTGGTCGCCCGCTGGCTGCGGCTCCTCGCGGCGGTCGTCGCCGCGCCGGGGCTGCCGCTGAGCCGCATCGACGTCCTCACCGCCGGTGAACGCCACGAGCTGCTGGCCGCCTGCAACGACACGGCCCGCCCGGCCGCCGACACCACCCTGCCCGCCCTCTTCGAGGAGCGGGTCCGGGCCACCCCGGACGCCCCGGCCGTGGTCTACGAGGACACCGTGCTGTCGTACGGGGAGCTGAACCGCCGGGCCAACCGCCTCGCCCACGCGCTGATCGCACGTGGGGTGGGCCCCGAACAGGTCGTCGCCCTCCGGCTGCCGCGCTCCGCCGAACTGGTGGTCGCGATCCTCGCGGTGCTCAAGACGGGCGCGGCATACCTGCCGGTGGACCCGGACTACCCGGCCGCCCGCATCGCGTACATGGTGGAGGACGCGCGCCCGGCCGTGGTGCTCGACGACCTCGCCTCCGTAACGCCGTCCGGCACGCTGCCGGAGCACGACCCGGATGTGCGCACTGACCCGCGCCAACCGGCCTACGTCATCTACACCTCCGGGTCCACCGGCCGGCCCAAGGCCGTCGTCATGCCCACCGCCGCACTGCTCAACCTGCTGGCCTGGCACCACCGGGCCGTCGGCGGCGAACCCGGCACGCGCACCGCGCAGTTCACCGCGATCAGCTTCGACGTCTCCGTGCAGGAGACGCTGTCCGCGCTGCTGTACGGCAAGACCCTGGTGGTCCCCACCGAGGAGCAGCGCCACAGCGCCGAACTGTTCGCCCACTGGCTGGACCGCCACCGGGTCGAGGAGCTGTTCGCGCCCAACCTGGTGATCGAGGCGCTGGCCGAGGCCGCCGAGGAGGCCGGTCTCGGCCTGCCGCACCTGCGGCTCGTCGCCCAGGCCGGGGAGGCGATGCGCCTGAGCGGTGCGGTACGCCGCTTCGCCGCCCGGTCCGGCCGGGTGCTGCACAACCACTACGGGCCCGCCGAGACCCACGTCATCACCGCCTACGCGCTCCCGGCCGACCCCGCCGACTGCCCGCAGCCCGTGCCGATCGGCCGCCCCGTCGACAACTGCCGGGTGTACGTCCTGGACGAGGCCCTGCGCCCGGTCGCCCCCGGAGTCCTCGGCGAGCTGTACCTCGCCGGCACCGGGCTCGCCCGGGGCTACCTCGGCCGGCCGGAGCTGACCGCCGGACGTTTCGTCGCGGACCCCTACGGGCCGGCCGGCGCGCGGATGTACCGCACCGGAGACCTGGTCCGCTGGGGCGCCCACGGCGAGCTGGAATTCGTCGGCCGGGCCGACCACCAGGTCAAGGTGCGCGGCTTCCGCGTCGAGCCCGGCGAGATCGAGGCCGAGCTGACCGCACACCCCGGCGTCTCCCAGGCCGCGGTGCTCGCCCGGGAGGACCGGCTCGTCGCCTACGTCGTCCTGTCGGACCCGGGCGCGACGACCCCGGCCGCGCTCGCCGCCCACCTGCGCGACCGGGTGCCGGACTACCTGGTGCCGTCCGCGTTCGTGCTGCTCGACGTGCTCCCGCTGACGCCGAACGGGAAGCTGGACCGGGCGGCGCTGCCCGCGCCCGACGCCGTGTCCACGGGGGGAGGCCGGGCGCCGCGTACCCCGCAGGAGCAGATCCTGTGCGAGCTGTTCGCCGACGTTCTGGGCCTCGCCCGGGTCGGGGCCGAGGACGACTTCTTCGCGCTCGGCGGGCACTCCCTGCTCGCCACCCGGCTCGTCTCGCGGGTCCGGGCGGCCCTCGGGGTCGAACTGGAGCTGCGCGCCCTGTTCCGGACCCCGACACCGGCCGGTCTGGCGGCCGGGCTGCATGACGCCGGCACCGCGCGCCGCGCGCTCGTGCCCCGGCCCCGGCGCGAGATGCTGCCGCTGTCGTTCGCCCAGCGCCGCCTCTGGTTCCTCCAGCAGTTCGGGGCGCCGAGCGCCACCTACCACATGCCGCTGGCCCTGCGGCTCTCCGGAGACCTGGACCGGGACGCGCTCGGTGCCGCCCTGGCCGATGTGATGACCCGGCACGAGACCCTGCGCACGGTGTTCCCGCACACCGGCGGCATCCCGCACCAGCGCGTGCTGGACACCTCCGAGGCCGGCGTCCCGCTCACCGTGCGCCCGGCCGGCGAGTCCGAGATGCCCGCGCTGCTGCGGGACGCGGCCGTGCGCGGCTTCGACCTGACCACCGAAATCCCCCTGCGCGCCGAGCTGTTCGAGGTTGCACCGGACGAACACGTGCTGCTCCTCGTCATGCACCACATCGTCGGGGACGGCTGGTCCATGGGCCCGCTCGCCCGCGACCTGGCCACCGCCTACACCACCAGGCGGAGCGGCGGCGCACCGGAGTGGCCGCCGCTGCCGGTGACGTACGCCGACTACACCCTGTGGCAGCACGAGATCCTCGGCGACGAGAGCGACGCCGACAGTCTCTTCTCCCGCCAAGTCGCCTACTGGCAGCGGACACTGGCGGGCCTGCCGGAACAGCTGCAACTGCCGGCCGACCGGCCGCGCCCCGCTGTCATGTCGTACGCCGGTGATGTGCTGGAACTCCGCATCGACGCCGAACTGCACGCCGGACTGGTGGAGTTGGCGCGCCGGTCCGGAGCAACCCTCTTCATGGTGTTGCAGGCGGGTCTGGCGGCGTTGTACACGCGGTTGGGTGCGGGGACGGATGTCGCGATCGGGAGTCCGATCGCGGGGCGTACGGATGAGGCGTTGGACGATCTGGTCGGGTTCTTCGTGAACACGTTGGTGTTGCGGACGGATACGAGTGGTGATCCGGGTTTCGGTGAGTTGCTGGGCCGGGTGCGGGAGACGGCGTTGTCGGCGTATGCCCATCAGGATGTGCCGTTCGAGCACTTGGTGGAGGCGTTGAACCCGTCCAGGTCGCTGTCCCACCACCCCCTTTTCCAGACCGGCCTGGTCGTGCAGAACGCGCCGGGCAGCGCCTTCGATCTGCCCGGCCTTCAGGTCTCCGCGATGCCCGTGCTCACCGGCACCGCACGGCTCGACCTGACCTTCGGGTTCGCGGAGGAGTACGGCCCCGACGGCACGCCGGCGGGCCTCAGCGGTGCCGTCGAGTACAGCACCGACCTGTTCGACCGCGCGACGGTCGAGGCGCTGGCCACCAGGTGGACCAGGCTCCTGGCCGAGGCCGTCACCGCTCCGGAGCGCCCGATCGGCGCCATCGACCTGCTGTCCGCCGAGGAGCGCGGCGAGCTGTTGCCCGCAGTGGGGGCCGAGGCGGCCGGGACGAGCCTGCCGGAACTGTTCGCGCCACGGGTGGCGGCGACGCCGGACGCGGTCGCGCTCGTCTGTGGCGGCGACACGCTGACGTATCGGCAGCTCGACTGCCGTGCGAACCGGTTCGCGCATGCGTTGGTCGCGCGTGGGGTGGGTCCGGAGTCGGTGGTTGCGGTGGCTCTGCCGAGGTCGGTGGAGTCGGTGGTCGCCGTGCTGGGTGTGCTGAAGGCCGGTGCGGCGTATTTGCCGGTCGATCCCGAGTACCCCGAGGCCCGGATCGCGTACATGCTGGACGATGCCCGTCCGGCGTTGGTGGTGGATGACCCCGCGATGGTGTCGGAGGGTGACTGGCCGGAGACGGATCCGCGGGTCGCGGTCGATGTGCGGCACCCGGCGTACGTCATCTACACCTCCGGCTCCACCGGCCGCCCCAAGGGCGTCGTCGTGAGCCATGCGGGTGTGTCGCGCCTGGCGGCGGTGCAGGCCGACCGGCTCGGCGTGGCGGCGGGGAGCCGGGTGCTCCAGTTCGCCTCGCCCAGCTTCGACGCGTCCTTCTGGGACCTGTGCAGTGCGCTGCTGACCGGCGCCGCGCTCGTCCTCGCCCCCGCCGACACCCCCCTGGACGCCCTGACGGACCCCGGGCTCGCCGTCACCCATGTGACACTGCCGCCCTCCGCCCTCGCCGCCCTGGGCGACGCCGAACTCACGGCCTCCACCCTGGTGGTGGCGGGCGAGGCGTGCTCACCGGAACTGGTGGCGCGGTGGGCGCCCGGACGGCGGATGATCAACGCCTACGGCCCGACCGAGACCACCGTCTGCGCGACCATGAGCGACCCGCTGACCCCCGGCACCGGTGTGCCCCCGATCGGCCGGCCGGTCGCAGACTTCCGGACCTACGTGCTGGACGAGCGGCTGCGCCCCGTACCGCCGGGTGTGACCGGCGAGTTGTACGTCGCCGGGCCCGGCCTGGCACGCGGCTATCTGGGCCGCCCGGGCCTGACGGCGGGACGGTTCACGGCCTGCCCGTTCGGGCCGGCGGGCGCGCGGATGTACCGCACCGGCGACCTGGTCCGGCGCCGCGCCGGCGGCGAGCTGGAGTACGCCGGCCGCGCCGACGACCAGGTGAAGGTGCGCGGCTTCCGCGTCGAGCCCGGCGAGGTCGAAGCCGCGCTCGCCGCACACCCCGCCGTCGCCCAGGCCGCCGTCGTGGCCCGGGACGACCGGCTCGTCGGCTATGTGGTGCCGCGCCCCGCAGCGGCCGTACGCCCCGCGGAGCTGGCCGCCCACCTGCGCGAGCGGCTGCCGGACTACTTGGTGCCGTCCGCGTTCGTGCTGCTCGACGTGCTCCCGTTGACGCCGAACGGGAAGCTGGACCGGGGCGCGCTGCCCGCGCCCGAGGCAGCGTCCACGGGAGGCGGCCGGGCGCCGCGTACCCCGCGGGAACAGATCCTCGCCGAGCTGTTCGCCGAGGTCCTCGACGTGCCACAGGTCTCCGTGGACGACGACTTCTTCGACCTGGGCGGGCACTCCCTGCTCGCGACCAGGCTCGTCGCCCGGGTGCGCACGGTGCTCGGGGCGGAACTCGGGCTGCGCGCCCTCTTCCAGACACCCACCGTGGCCGGCCTGGCCGGAGCCCTCGCCGCGGCCGACGGAGTGCGCCCGGCGCTCACCGCGTACCAGCGGCCCGACGCGGTGCCGCTGTCCTTCGCCCAGCGCCGCCTGTGGTTCCTGCACCGCATGGACGCCACCGCCGCCACCTACCACATCCCGCTGGCGCTCCAGCTCACCGGAACGCTCGACCGGGACGCGCTCGACCAGGCGCTGGCCGATGTGGTGGCCCGGCACGAGAGCCTGCGCACGGTGTTCCAGGAGGTCGACGGCGTACCCTGCCAGCGCCTGCTGGAACCGGCCACCGTCCGGCTCCGGGCACGCCCGGCCGACGTACCGGCGGACGAACTGCCGCACCTGCTCGCCGAATCCGCCCGGCAGCCCTTCGACCTGTCGGCCGAACCACCGCTGCGGGCCGAGCTGTTCACGGTCGCGCCCGACGAACACGTGCTGCTCCTCGTCATGCACCACATCGCCGCCGACGGCTGGTCCACCGGGCCGCTGGCCCGCGACCTCGCCGAGGCGTACGCGGCACGCTGCGAAGGCCGCACGGCGGACCGGCCGGAACTGCCGGTCCAGTACGCCGACTACACGCTCTGGCAGCGTGATCTGCTCGGCGACGCGACCGACCCGGAGAGCCGGTTCGCCGAACAACTCGACTACTGGAAGCGGCAACTGGCCGACCTGCCGGAACTGTTGCCGCTGCCCACCGACCGCCCCCGCCCGGCCGTCGCCGGCTGGCAGGGCAGCCACATCGGACTGGAGCTCGACACCGAACTGCACCACGCGCTCGTGGAGTTGGCCCGGCGGACCGGAACCAGCCTGTTCATGGTGTTGCAGGCGGGTCTGGCGGCGTTGTACACGCGGTTGGGTGCGGGGACGGATGTCGCGATCGGGAGTCCGATCGCGGGGCGTACGGATGAGGCGTTGGACGATCTGGTCGGGTTCTTCGTCAATACGTTGGTGTTGCGGACGGATACGAGTGGTGATCCGGGTTTCGGTGAGTTGCTGGGCCGGGTGCGGGAGACGGCGTTGTCGGCGTATGCCCATCAGGATGTGCCGTTCGAGCACTTGGTGGAGGCGTTGAACCCGTCCAGGTCGCTGTCCCACCACCCCCTTTTCCAGACCATCCTGGCCGTGCAGAACGCCCCGACCGGCCGCTTCTCGCTGCCCGGTCTGGATGTGACGACCTACGCGGTCGCGACCGGCACCGCGAAGTTCGACCTCGGCGTGAGCATGGTCGAGCAGTTCGGCCCGGACGGCACCCCGGCAGGGATCGTCGGCGCCGTCGAATACGCCACCGACCTGTTCGACCGTACGACGGTGGAGGCACTGGTCCGACGCTGGACGCTCCTCCTGAAGGCCGTCACCGCCGACCCGGAACAGCCGATCGGCGGAATCGACCTCCTCGACGCCGACGAACGCCACCAGATGCTGGAACGGGACAACGCGACCGCCCGCGACGTCGGCGCGCTCCCGCTGCCCCGGGCCTTCGCGGCACGGGTGGCGGCGACGCCGGACGCGGTCGCGCTCGTCTGTGGCGGCGACACGCTGACGTATCGGCAGCTCGACTGCCGTGCGAACCGGTTCGCGCATGCGTTGGTCGCGCGTGGGGTGGGTCCGGAGTCGGTGGTTGCGGTGGCTCTGCCGAGGTCGGTGGAGTCGGTGGTCGCCGTGCTGGGTGTGCTGAAGGCCGGTGCGGCGTATTTGCCGGTCGATCCCGAGTACCCCGAGGCCCGGATCGCGTACATGCTCGATGACGCCCGTCCGGCGTTGGTGGTGGACGACCCCGCGATGGTGTCGGAGGGCGACTGGCCGGAGACGGACCCGCAGGTCGCGGTCGATGTGCGGCACCCGGCATACGTCATCTACACCTCCGGCTCCACCGGCCGCCCCAAAGGCGTCATCGTCGGACACGGGGGTGTGGCGAGCCTGGTCGCCGGGCAGATCGAGCGCTTCGCGGTCGAAGCCGACAGCCGGGTCCTGCAATTCGCCTCGCCCAGCTTCGACGCCTCGGTGTCGGAGATCTGCACCGCCCTGCTCAGCGGCGCCGCCCTCGTGCTGCCCACAGCCGCCGGGCCCCTCGCCGCACTCACCGACCCGGAACTCGGCATCACCCATGTCACCGTGCCGCCGTCCGTCCTCGCCGCCGTTCCGGACGGGGCGGTGACCGCGTCGACGCTGGTCGTGGCCGGCGAGGCATGCCCGCCCGAGCTGGTGGCACGGTGGGCGCCCGGGCGCCGGATGATCAACGCCTACGGCCCGACCGAGACCACCGTCTGCGCGACCATGAGCGACCCGCTGACCCCCGGCACCGGTGCGCCCCCGATCGGCCGGCCCATCGCCAACGCCCGGGTGTACGTCCTGGACGGCAGGCTGCGGCCGGTGCCGCCCGGCGTCACCGGCGAGCTGTACGTGGCCGGCGCCGGCCTCGCCCGGGGCTACCTCGACCGGCCCGGACTGACGGCCGGCAGGTTCGTCGCCTGCCCGTACGCGACCGGCGAGCGCATGTACCGCACCGGCGACCTCGTCCGCCGGCTGGGCGACGGACAGCTGGAGTACGCCGGCCGCGCCGACGACCAGGTGAAGGTGCGCGGCTTCCGCATCGAGCCCGGCGAGATCGAAGCCGCGCTCGCCGCACACCCCGCCGTCGCGCAGACCGCCGTCCTCGCCCAGGACGACCGGCTCGTCGGCTACGTCGTCCCGCACCAGGACACGGCCCGGGACAGCGGCCTCGAAGCGGACCAGGTGGGGGAGTGGCAGGACATCTACGACGCCCTGCCCATCGCCCCCGGCTCCGCCCCCTTCGGCGACAACTTCGTCGGCTGGAACAGCAGTTACGACACACGGCCCATCCCCGAGGAGCAGATGCGGGAATGGCGGGACGCCACCGTGGCCCGCATCCTCGGCCTCGCACCCCGCCGGGTGCTCGAAGTCGGCGTCGGCACCGGTCTGCTGCTCTCGCAGATCGCACCCCACTGTGAGACCTACTGGGCGACCGACTTCTCCGCCACCGCCATCGACGCACTGGCCGCCCAGGTCGCCCGGGAAGAAGGGCTCACCGGGCGGGTGGTGCTCCAGACCCGTCCGGCACACGACACCGACGGGCTGCCGGCCGGCACATTCGACACCATCGTCATCAACTCGGTGGTGCAGTACTTCCCGTCCGCCGACTACCTCGCCGACGCCATCGCCAAGCTCATGGCGCTGCTCGCCCCCGGTGGCGCGCTGTTCATCGGAGACGTACGCAATCTGCGCCTGCTGCGCCCGCTCGCGACCGCCGTCCAGCTGCACCGTACGACCGAGGACACCGACCCCGCGGCCGTACGCCGCGCGGTGGAACAGGCGGTCCGGGTGGAGAAGGAACTCCTGGTCGACCCGGACTTCTTCACCGCCTTGCGGGACCACGGCACGGACATCGGCGCGGTGGCCGTCGAGCTCAAACGCGGCCACCACCACAACGAACTGAGCCGCTACCGCTACGACGTCACCCTGCACAAGGCGACGCCCCCGGCCCCCGCGCCCCCGACCGCCGACCTCGCCTGGGGACGGGACATCGCAGACCCCGACACACTGCGCGACCTGCTCACCGAGCCGCCCGCCGGCGCACTGCGGATCACCGGAGTGCCCAACCGCCGCGTCCTGCGGGAAACCGCCCTGGCCCGGGCGCTGCACGAAGAGGACACCACCCTCGCGGAGCTGCTGGAACGGCTGCACACCCCGGAGCGGGAACACGGGCTTCCCGACCCCGAGGACTTCCACACCCTCGGCCGGGAGCACGGCCGCACGGTGTCCGTCACCTGGTCGGCCGCCTCGGACGACGCCATGGACGTGGTCTTCGCCGACCCGGACGGCTCCCCGGTCGCCCACCGCCCCACGGGGCCCGCCGGCCGGGCGCTGTCCTCGCTGACCAACCGCCCGACCGGCAGCCGGAGCACCGGCGCCCTCCTCGGCGAACTCCGCGACTGGCTGCGCGAACGGCTCCCCGACCACCTCGTCCCCTCGGCGTTCGTCGCGCTGGACGCCCTGCCGCTGACCGCCGCCGGGAAGCTGGACCGGCGCGCCCTGCCCGCACCCGACCTCGGCCCCGCCATGGGCGGACGGGCACCCCGCACCCCGCAGGAGCAGCTGCTCACGGAGCTGTACGCGGAGGTGCTGGGACTCGCCCAGGTCGGGGTGGACGACAGCTTCTTCGACCTCGGCGGGCACTCGCTGCTAGCGACCCGCCTCGCCTCCCGGGTCCGGGCGACCCTCGGCGCGGAGCTGGAGGTCCGCACCCTCTTCGAGACCCCCACCGCGGCCGGTCTGGCGGCCCGCCTCGACGGGTCCGGAGCGGCGCGCCCCGCGCTGACCGCCCAGCCGCGCCCGGAGCGCGTGGAGCTGTCCTTCGCGCAGCGCCGCCTGTGGTTCCTGCACCGGATGGACGGGCCGAGCGCCACGTACAACATGCCGCTCGCGCTGGACCTCACCGGCAGCCTCGACCGGGCCGCGCTGCACGCCGCGCTCGCGGACGTCATCGCCCGGCACGAGAGCCTGCGCACGGTGTTCCGCGAGAGCGACGGCACCCCGCACCAGGTCGTGCTGCCCCCGGCCCAGGCCCACCCCGCGCTGCCCGTCGTGGACCTGGACGAGAGCGCGCTGGCCGGACGCCTGGCCGAAGCGGCACAGCGCGGCTTCGACCTGGCGGCGGAGCCCCCGGTCAGGGCCGAGCTGTTCGCGCTCGCCCCCGACCGGCACGTGCTGCTCGTCGTGGTGCACCACATCGCCGCCGACGGCTGGTCCATGGGCCCGCTCTCCGCCGACCTCGCGACCGCGTACGCCGCCCGCCGCCGTGACGAGGAACCGGGCTGGTCCCCGCTGCCCGTGCAGTACGCCGACTACACCCGCTGGCAGCGCGACCTGCTCGGCGACGCGGGCGACCCGGACAGCCTCTTCGCCCGGCAGCTCGCCTACTGGCGGGACGAGCTCGCGGGCATCCCGCAGCAGCTCCAGCTCCCCGCCGACCGGCCCCGGCCGCCCGTCGCCTCGCAGCGCGGGGACCGGGTCGTCGTCCGGCTCGAACCCGAGCTGCACCAGGCCCTGCGCGACCTCGCCACCGAACGCGGCGCCAGCATGTTCATGGTGCTCCAGGCCGGACTCGCCGCCCTGCTCACCCGGCTCGGCGCCGGTACGGACATCCCCATCGGCAGCCCGATCGCCGGCCGCACCGACCAGGCGCTGGACGAGCTCGTCGGCTTCTTCGTCAACACGCTCGTCCTGCGCACCGACACCGGCGGCGACCCCTGCTTCGCCGAACTCCTCGGCCGGGTCCGGCAGAAGGCGCTCACCGCCTACGACCACCAGGACGTGCCGTTCGAATACCTGGTGGAGGTGGCCAACCCGGTGCGGTCCCTGGCCCACCACCCGCTCTTCCAGGTCATGCTGGCCCTCCAGAACGCCCCGCTCGGCGACTTCGCACTGCCCGGCCTGGAAACGGGCCACCTGGAAGCACCGACCGGGACCTCCCGCGTCGACCTCACCTTCAGCCTGGCCGAGCGGTTCCGCCCGGACGGCGGCGCCGACGGACTCGTCGGCGCGGTGGAGTTCGCCACCGATTTGTTCGACGCGGCCACCGTGGAGCTGCTGTTCGAACGCTGGGCCCGGCTGCTGCGGGCGGCCGTCGCCGCACCGGACCGGCCGGTCAGCGGGATCGACCTCATGTCCGCCGACGAACGTCACCGGCTGCTCCACGCGTTCAACGACACCGCCGCGGAACTGCCCCCGGACGCCCTGCCCGCGCTGTTCGCCCGCCAGGTGCGCGCCACCCCGGACGCCGTCGCCGTCGTGGCGGACGGCACCGAGCTGACGTACACGGAACTCGACCGGCGCGCCGACTCCCTGGCCCGGGCCCTGATCCGCCAGGGCGTCCGGCCCGAGACACCGGTCGCGGTCATGCTGGACCGCTCGGCTGAGCTGGTCGTGGCGCTCCTGGCCGTCATCAAGGCCGGCGGCGCCTACGTCCCCCTGGACCCGCGCTTCCCGTCCTCCCGCATCGAACTGATCCTGCGGGAGAGCGGCGCCGCGCTCGTCCTCACCCAGGAGGTCCTGGCCGCGCTGGAGGCGTCCGGACACCACGAGCCGGAGGCCGCAGAAGTGCCGTGTGAGCCAGGGCAGTTGGCGTACATCATGTACACCTCCGGCTCGACCGGGCGGCCGAAGGGCGTGGCCGTCACCCACCGGGACGTGGCGGGCCTCGCGCTCAGCCCGGAGTGGCGCGGCGGCGGACACGAACGCGTACTCATGCACTCGCCGACCGCCTTCGACCTCTCCACCTACGAACTGTGGGTGCCGCTGCTCAGCGGCGGCCGGATCGTCGTCGCACCGCCCGGACAGCTCGACCTCGACCTGCTCCAGCACACCGTCGCCACACACGGCGTCACCGGACTCTGGCTGACCGCCGGGCTGTTCCGGCTCGTCGCCGAGGAACGCCCCCGGCTGCTCGCCGGAGTGCGTGAGGTGTGGACCGGCGGCGACGTGGTCTCCCCGGCCGCCGTCGCCCGGGTGCTCGACGCCTGCCCCGGCATCGAGGTCGTCAACGGCTACGGACCCACCGAGGCCACCACCCTGGCCACCCGCCACCAGGTGTGCGACCTCCCCGAGAACGCCGCGACCGTGCCCATCGGCGGACCCATGGCCAATATGCGCGCCTATGTGCTGGACGACCGGCTGCGCCCGCTGCCCGCCGGCCTCGTCGGCGAGCTGTACCTCGCCGGTACGGGGGTGGCGCGCGGCTACCTCGGCCGGCCCGGCCTCACCGCGGAACGCTTCACCGCCGACCCGTACGGGCCCGCCGGCAGCCGCATGTACCGCACCGGCGACCTCGCCGCATGGCGCCCCGACGGCACGCTGGACTTCGCCGGGCGCGCCGACCACCAGGTCAAGCTGCGCGGCCAGCGTATCGAGCCCGGCGAGGTCGAAGCCGTCCTCGCGGGCTGCCCCGGCGTCGCCCAGGCGGCCGTCGTCGCCCGCGAGGACCGGCCCGGGGACAAGAGCCTCGTCGCCTACCTGGTGCCCGCGCCCGACGCCCTGCCGGAGACCGCCGAGCTGTCCGGCCGGCTGCGCCGCGAACTGCCCGACTTCATGGTCCCGGCCGCCTTCGTCACCGTGGACGCGCTGCCGCTGACCGCCAACGGCAAGCTGGACCGGGCCGCCCTGCCCGCCCCGGACTACGGGGTTTCCGGTGTGGGGCGCGGGCCCCGGACCCCGCAGGAGCAGCTGCTGTGCGGGCTCTTCGCCGAAGTGCTGGGCCGCGAACAGGTCGGCATCGACGACGGCTTCTTCGACCTCGGCGGACACTCGCTGCTGGCCGCCCGGCTTGCCGCACGCGTCCGCGAGACCCTGGGCCTGGACCTGGGGCTGCGCATGCTGTTCGAGGCGCCGACCGTCGCCGGGCTCACCGAACGCCTCGCCATGAACAACCCGGACGACGCCCTGGACGTACTCCTCCCGCTGCGTTCGACCGGCACGGAGACCCCGCTGTTCTGCGTCCACCCCGGCGGCGGTATCAGCTGGTCGTACAGCGGACTGCTCAACCACATCGGCCCGCAGCATCCGGTCTACGCCATCCAGGCGCGCGGCCTCGGACGCCCCGAACCGCTGCCGGAGTCGTACGAGGAAATGGCGGCCGACTACGCCGACCACATCCAGAAGATCCAGCCGCAGGGGCCGTACCTGCTGCTCGGCTGGTCCGCGGGCGGACTGATCGCCCACGCACTCGCCTGCGAACTCCGGGCGCGCGGCGAACGGACCGCCCTCCTGGCCGTCCTCGACGCCTACCCGGTGAAGGACGTCCGGTTCGAGGACGAACCCGTGCCCACCGTGCGGGACGTGCTCGTCGGTGTGCTCGACGTCGACCCGGCCGAGCTGGGCGACCGCGACATCACCTACGCGGAGGTCGCCGAGGTGCTGAACCGGCGCGGCAGCGCCCTCGCCGGGCTCGACGAGCGGCAGGTCGAGGTCATCGTCGACATCATGATCAACAACGCGAAGCTGGCGGTCGAGTTCGTCCCCGGCAGCCACGACGGCGACCTGCTGCTGTTCAACTCCACGATCGACCGGGCCCAGGACGACGACGCCGGACCGGACGTCTGGCGCCCGTACATCACGGGCCGGATCGAATCCCACGAGATCACCACCCGGCACGACCAGATGACCCGGGCCGGTTCGCTGGCCCAGATCGGACCGGTCCTGGCCGCCAGGATCGCCGAGGTCACCGGAGACGCCGGTGACCTCACCCTCACCCCTCAGGAGGACTGACCCATGACCAACCCCTTCGACGACCAGGAAGGCACCTTCCTCGTCCTCGTCAACGATGAGAACCAGCACTCGCTCTGGCCCCAGTTCGCCGACGTCCCCGCGGGCTGGACCATCGCCCACGGCCCCGACACGCACGCCGCCTGCCTGGACCACATCGAGCGGAACTGGACCGACATGCGGCCCAGGAGCCTCGCCGACGCCATGGACGCCCGGCGGTAACGCGGCCGACATGACCTCCACCCACACCCAGACCGGGGCCCGCGACACCGCGGGCCCCGCCCCGGTCCGCGACCTCGGCGCCGCCCTGCTCACCCCCGAGGCCCGGCGCGACCCCTACCCGCTCTACGCCCGCATGCGGCGCGAGGACCCGGTCCACCGCAGCCCCCAGGGCGTCTGGTACCTCACCCGGTACGCCGACGTCGAGGCGGCGCTCGGCGACCTGCGGCTGTCCAACGACCGGGACAGGATGACCCGGGCCTACACCGCTCTCGGCGGCGACCTCAAGGAGTTCAGCCGGCTCACCGACCGGCTCGGCCGGGTGATGAGCAACACCGACCCGCCGGACCACGCCCGGCTCCGCAAACTCGCCAACCGGGCGTTCACCGCCCGCCGCGTCGAGGCGCTGCGCGACCGCGTCCAGCACCTCGTGGACCGGCTCATCGACGCGGCGGTCGCCGCCGGGCCCGAGCTGGAGCTGATCGAGGCGGTTGCCTCCCCGCTGCCCCTGTCCGTCGTCTGCGAGCTCTTCGGCATCCCCGAAACGGACCGGCCGCGGGTCAAGGACTGGTTCCGCCGCTTCGGCCGGCTCAGCGAGGACCTGGCCAAGTCCGAGACGGCGATCGACCAGTACGAGGACTACCTGTCCGGGCTCATCCGACAGCGCCGGCGCGCACCCGGCGACGATCTGATCAGCGCCCTGGTCGCCACCCAGACACACGACGACCGGCTCACCGACTCCGAACTGCTCTCCACCTGCTTCGTCCTCATCACCGCGGGCGACGAGACCACCACCCACCTCATCAGCAACGCCGTGCACGCCCTGCTGCGCCACCCGGACCAGCTGGCCCGGCTGCGTGCGGACCCCGGCCTCATGCGCGGCGCCGTCGAGGAGCTGACCCGCTACGACACGGTGACCCAGGCGATCGTCAGGGTCGTCGCGCAGGACCTGGAGATCGGCGGACGGACCCTGCGCGAGGGCGAGTTGGTGTACCTCTTCCTCGGAGCCACCAACCGCGACCCGGAACGCTTCGAGGACCCCGACCGGCTCGACCTGACCCGCCCCGGCAACCGGCACCTCAGCTTCGGCCACGGGCCCCACTTCTGCCTCGGCGGCCCGCTCGCCCGGCTCCAGACGGAAGTGGCCGTCGGCACCCTGGTGCGCCGGCTGCCCGGGCTGCGCCTGGCCGAGGGGGCGGAGCCGGACTGGCGGCCCAACCCGCTGCAACGACGGCTGACCGCCCTCCCGCTCACTTACTGACCATGAACGACGACGAAGGAGCAGCACCGACCATGGCCCGGGAATTCCGAGTCCGCAGGCAGCAGGACCTGCCCGTCGCACCCCAGCAGGTCTGGGACGCGGTCGCCACCGCCGCCGGAAACCTCGGCTGGCTCTACCCGATGGAGATCGAACCACGTGTCGGCGGCAAGGCCACCCGGGGCGACGCCACCGTCCTGACCTGGGAGCCCCCGCACCACCTCGCGCTGCGGGCCACCCAGGACGGCGGGTTCTCCAACACCCTCAGCTACCGCGTCGACCCGGCCGACGACGGCACCAGCCACCTGCGCATGGGCATCCACTGGGTGCACACCGGCGTCGTGGACGACGCCTGGAACTGGGACGGCAAGACGGACGCGGCCGAGAAGTACGTCGACTTCCACCAGCACGCCCTGACGGAATACCTCCGCCACTTCGCCGGGCGCCCCGCCGTCTACGTACCGGCCCACCGCCCCGAACCGACCGCCGACCCGGCCGACTTCGCCGCCCTGCGCCGCCGCCTGGGGCTCGCCGACGACGCGGCGGTCGGCGACCGGTTCACCCTCCTGGCCCCCGAGCCGGTGGCGGTGACGGTCGACTGGCTCAGCGCCGACTTCGTCGGACTGCGTGGCCCGGACGCCCTGTACCGGTTCTTCAACGGCAGCACCTGGAACGTACCGATCCGGCTCGGCCACCACCTGTTCGCCGAGGACGCCGACGAACAGCGGGCCACCGGGATGTGGTCGGCCTGGCTCAACGAGCCCGCCCGGGAGCGCTGATGGAAACCTCCACGCAGACCCTGCTGTTCGCCGCCGAACTCATCGAGGAGAACGGCACCTACACCCTCGTCGTGGAGGACGTGGGCCAGGGCACCGTCCAGTCCACCCCGGTCCCCAAGGCGATGGTCGACAAACTCCCGGTCTTTCTCGCGGCACTCACCGCGAAACTCGGCCCGCCGCGACCGCGCCGTGGGCGGTGACAGCCGATGCTGGGCGCACAGACCGCACGGGCCGCGTCCTGGGGCGCACCCGTCATCGTCAACACCTGGAACAAGATCAACGGAAGGTGGACCGCCAGCAACGAGCTGGAGACGTACACGCCGGACTGCGTCTTGTGTACTACTCGGGCCGGGTGGAGTCGACGGCGCTGTACGGGTACGGCACGTACAGCTTCACCGCGAGCATGCCCAACGGCCAGGGGCTGCTGCCCGCCGTGTGGGCCGCGTACCTCAACCCTTGGCTGCCGGAGTTCGACGCGGCCGAGATCGTGGGGCAGAACCCGAACGTCGTCCACCAGACCAACCACGACATCAACAACGCGCAGCACCCCCGGGACCGGGATGCGCTTCATCGCCGACATCGCGGTCGGCGGCGACTGGCCGGGCAACCCGGACGCCTCCACCTGGGCCACCGCCGACGGCGCCCGCTACCTCAAGCTCTCCTCCGTCACCCACACCCCGTACTACCCCTGACAGGCGCGACCGGGCCCCCGGCGGAGGGGCCGGACGGGACTTTGCGGGCAGGCACTAGCGTCGGGGGCGACCACGACGGCGCGGCAACGGAACACGGGGAAACCATGACCCACGGCAACAACACGTCCAGCGACCGAACCGAACCACCCGTCACCTTCATCACCGGCGGGTCCAGCGGGATCGGCGCCGAGACCGTACGCCGGCTCCTCGGCCTCGGACACCGGGTCGCCGCGACCGGGCGCAGCGCGAAGAAGCTGGCCGTGCTGGCCGAGGAGATGGCCGCGGGCGACCGGCTGCTGACGTTCGAGGGGGACGCGGGGGACTGGGAGCATGTGTCGGCGGCGGTCGAGGAGACCGTACGTACCTTCGGCCGGCTCGACCACGCCATCGCCAACGCCGGATACTCGGCCGACGCCCACGTCGAGACCGGCGACCCCGAGAAGTGGCGCGGCATGGTCCTGACGAACGTGCTGGGTCCGGCCCTGCTGGTCCGGGCGGCGCTCCCGGCGCTCAAGGAGTCGCAGGGCCGGATCGTGCTCATCGGCAGCGTCGCCGGGTACAAGAACACCGCCGGCAACCTGTACTCGATGACCAAGTGGGCGGTGACCGGCCTCGCCGAGAACGTACGCATGCTCACCACCGGATACGGCGTCGGCACGACGCTGATCGCACCGGGCCGGGTGCTCACCCCGTTCTGGGACGAGCGCCCCGGCGGAGCGGCGGCGGCCGGTCCGATGATCACCGCCGGGCAGCTGGTGGACACGCTCGTCTGGGCGATCTCGCAGCCGCGCGGTGTGGACGTGAACACGCTGGTGGTGCGGCCGATCGGCCAGTCCAACTGACGCGGATTCATTCCAACGGCAGCCGCGGAGGTGCGCCCCCGGCCCGCTGCGGCAGGATCGACCGGAGACCGACTCACGAAGGAGGTCACGCGATGCCGGAGCCCATTTCGCGATTCGCCCGGATAGCCCTGGTGTCCGCGCACACGGGCCCGCTCGCCCAGCCGGACGGTCCCGGCCTCGGCGGACAGCACGTGTACGTGGCCCAGCTCGCCGCGTGCCTGGCGGGGCGGGGACACGACGTCACCCTCTACACCCGCCGTGACCGGCCCGACCGCCCGACCCTGGTGCGCACCGCGTCGGGCGTGAAGGTCGTCCACGTACCGGCGGGCCCGCCCGTCCCGGTGCCGAGGGACGAACTGCTCACGTGGATGCCGGAGTTCGGCGCGTATCTGGCCAGGATCTGGCGGCTCAACCGGCCCGACGTCGTCCACGCGCACTTCTGGACGTCCGGCGTGGCCGCCCTGACCGGGGCCCGGGGCGCGGGCATCCCCGTCGTGCAGACCTTCCACACGCTCGGCACGACGGAACGGCGTCACCGGGGCGGAGCGGACGCCGGGCCGCCCGAGCGCGTCGGCATCGAGACCCGGATCGGCCGTGAGGTCCACCGCACCCTCGCGACCTGCGCGGACGAGGCGGACGAACTGGTGGCACTCGGCGTCCCCCGGGCCCGGATCAGCGTCGTGCCCTGCGGCGTCGACATCGCGCACTACGCCCCCGTGCCGCTCGCCGACCGGCCGCCCGATGCCGGCTTCCGACTGCTGTCCGTCGGCCGCCTCGACCCCCGGCAGGGGTTCGACCGGGCCGTCGGGGCGCTGGCCGGCGTCCCCGGCGCGGAACTGCTCATCGCCGGCGGACCGGACGCACAGCTCCTCTTCGCGGACCCGGAGGCCGAGCGGCTGCGCAGGACCGCCGTCCGGTGCGGGGTGGCCGAGCGGGTACGGCTGCTGGGCCGTGTGCCGCGGGCCCTGATGCCGCACCTCATGTCCAGCGCCGACCTGCTCGTGTCCCTGCCCCGCCACGCGCCGTCCGCCCTCGTCCCCATCGAGGCGATGGCCTGCGGCACCCCGGTCGTGGCCACCGCCGTCGGCGGGCAGCTGGACGCGGTCGTCGACGGGGTCACCGGGACGCTCGTGCCGCCGGCCGATGACGAGACGCACGACCTCGCCGCGACGATCCGGGGCCTGCTCGGCGATCCCGCCCGACTGGCGCGTTACGGGGCTGCCGCCCGCACCCACGCGCTCGCGCGGTTCGCCTGGGACGAGGTGACGGACGGCGTCTGCCGCGTCTACGCGGACCTCGCCCGCGGGCCCCGGGTCCGGGAGACGAGCCCGCTCAGCCCGGCCTGAGCGGGGCAGCGGAAGGCGGGCACCGGAGGACGGGTACCGGGAGGCGGGCCCCGAAAGGGCCCTACGCCGCCCGGTCGGCCTCCTGACCGGCGTCCCGGCGATCCGGCCCTGCGTCCCGGCGAGGCAGGACCCGTCCTCGGCCCCGGGCATCCCGGCGTCGAGCGACAGTGTGCGGTAGCCGTCGGTCCCGTCAGCGGTCCGAGACCGTGAAGAGCGCGCCCTCCGGATCACGGAGCACGAACGCGGTCCCCGGCACCCCCTCCACCGGTGTCGCCTCGCCCCCGGCGGCCACCACGGCCTCCGCCGTCCGCCGGCTGTCGGGCACCAGGAAGTCCACGATCCAGCGCGCCCGCACCAGGGGATCCGTGGCGTTCGCCACCCCGCCGCCACGCAGCGTCACCACGGTGTGCCCGCCCGCCCGTACGAGGACCCGGTCCTCCGCGTAATCGACGGCGCACCGGCTGTGCGTCTTCGCCCAGCCGAAGACCTCCGCGTAGAAGATGGCCGCCTCGAAGGCGTGGCGCGACTGGAGATCCACCCTGGCCGGGGCGCGCGGCCCGTCGGCCCAGACGGGCGCCGGGCCCTCCCAGAAGCCGAAGACGGCACCCTCCCGGTCGGCGGCTATCGCTGCCCGCCCCTCGCCCAGCGGCAGCGGACCCACGGCGAGCGTGGCCCCGCGCTCCCGGATGCGGTCGGCCGCGACGTCGGCGCCCGGCACGGCGAAGTACGGAATCCAGGCCGGCGGCGGGCCGCCGGCCGGGCAGCCCCCGATACCGGCGACCGCTCTGCCGTGAGCCCGGGCCAGGGCGAAGTCGTCGCCGAGGCTGCTGTCGTGGAACTCCCAGCCCATCACCCGGGCGTAGAAGTCCCGCGCGGCCCGCAGATCGTGGGTCGCGAGACTCACCCAGCAGGGCGCGCCCGCGACGGGTGTCTTCCAGTCCAGACTCGGCATACGGCGCTCCTTCGCCGGGGACCCTCTAGAACGATGCGCCCGCGCCCCGGCCCACGCACGCGCTCACCCGGCCACACGCCCCCGATTCCGCACCGGGCGGGACCGTGGGTCAGCCCTCCCGCCCCTGTTCCTCCTCCTCGTCCGTGGTGTACACGGCGGCCTCCTCGGCCGAGGCCGCGCCGCCGTCGATGCCCACGTCGTCGGCGTAGACGTCGGTGCGCCGGCCCGGCACCTCGTCCGCCGGGCTCAGCCGGCCCGAGCGGGTCTCGCCCTCCTCAGGCTCCAGCGGTTCGCCGTCGCCGCCGTCCAGGTCCCCGATTCCGTCGCCGTCCGGGGGCTCGACGTCCTCGACCTCCTGGGCCAGGCGCTGGTCGAGGGATTCGCCGCGGCGCTCCTCCTCGCCCGTCGTGCCGTACTTGTCGACGCCGAGGGGGCGCTCGGGCGGCGAGTAGCCCTCTTCCATCTGGTCGTCCAGGCCCCGCTCGCCGAGCGCGTTCTCCAGGTCGAGATCGTCGTTGGGCGGGTCCTGGCCCTCCTCCTGCGGCTGGTAGACGTCGTCGCCACGTGCCCCTGTCGGCATGATTCGTCCTTCCGTCGGAGGCGTCATGGATGCCGGGGCGGCCGCGGGCAGCCGCCCTGCGCATCCTGCGGGTGCCCTGCCGGGCACAGGGAAAACACACCTTTCGTCACCCTATGGGCACAGCCGGTCCGCGTCCTCCCGGGTGCGCTGTCAGACGCGGGCGTGAAGCGGTCCCAGCTACGGTGACCTGCGAGGATTTCCGTGATGCCGTCCAGCACCGTGGACGCGCCCCCCGGCCGCCACGACGCCCGGGGGGCGACCCGGCCTGGCCACGCGTACCCCCTCGCCCTCCGGCCGGACACCTCGGTCGTGCCAATCGCCGTACGGCCCTGAACTGGCCGGTCGGTAGGCTGGCTTCGTACACGCGGACGGCGAGGGGGACGTGGTGAGCGGAAGACCTGCCGGCGGTCCGGCGATTTCACCGGTGGCCGGGCGGCCCTGGTGGGCGGCCAACGAACTCCTCGCGTTCCTCCTGGAAATCGCGGCACTGGCCTGCCTCTTCCGGTGGGGGTACTCCCTGGCGGGCCACCTGGCCGTCCAACTGCTCACCGGCACCGCCGTCCTCGCCGCGGCCATCGTGCTCTGGGGCCTGTTCGCCGCACCGCGCGCCCGGTTCCGCCCGCCGCTCGCGGGAGTCCTGGCGGTGAAGGCCCTGGTGCTCGGCGGGGGAGCCCTCGCGCTGTACGGGGTCGGGCACCCGGCCGCCGCGGCGGTGCTGGGCGCCGTCGTCGTGGTCAACACCGCCCTGGCGGAAACCTTCCGGCACCGGGCAGCCGGCCCGCCGAAGCCGGCAGCGTGAAACATGACGACGACCGGCTGCCCCGACACACTCGGCCTGAATCGGGCATTCTGGTTTAACCCGGATTCCGTGGGAACCCGTCGCACGGAACCGCCGTGCGGGTCCGCCCGCAGGATGACCCGGGAGGAGACCACCCATGCGTGCACTGACCTGGCAAGGAAAGCGTGACGTCCGCGTCGAGACCGTTCCCGATCCGGTCATCCAGGACCCGGCCGACATCATCATCCGGGTCACCTCGACGGGCATCTGCGGATCGGACCTCCATCTGTACGAGGTGCTCGGCCCGTACCTCGACCCCGGCGACATCCTGGGCCACGAGCCGATGGGCGTCGTGGAGGTCACGGGGCCCGGGGTGACCGCCGTGGCGCGCGGCGACCGGGTCGTCGTCCCGTTCAACGTGTCCTGCGGCACCTGCTTCATGTGCGGCGAGGGTCTGCACTCGCAGTGCGAGACCACGCAGGTCAGGGAGTACGGCACCGGCGCCGCGCTCTTCGGGTACACCAAGCTCTACGGCCAGGTGCCCGGCGGCCAGGCCGAGCTGATGCGGGTCCCCTTCGGCAACACGCTGCCCATCAAGGTCCCCGAGGGCCCGCCGGACGACCGGTTCGTCTACCTGTCCGACGTGCTGCCCACCGCCTGGCAGGCCGTCGAGTACGCCGCGATCCCGCCCGGCGGCAGCGTCACCGTCCTCGGCCTCGGCCCGATCGGCGACATGGCCGCCCGGATCGCCCTGCACCGGGGTGCCGGCCTGGTCATCGGCGTCGACCTGGTCCCCGAACGCCTCGCCCGCGCCGCCGCGCGCGGCGTCCAGACCCTCGACCTGAGCCGCTACGGCAAGGACCTGCCGGACGCGGTCCGGGACCTCACCGGTGGCCGGGGCACCGACGCGGTCATCGACGCCGTCGGCATGGAGGCCCATGCCACCGGGGCACCGATCGGCAAGGCCGGCCAGTGGGCGACCGGGCTGCTGCCGGGCGCGGCCGCCCGCAAGCTCATGGAACACGCCGGCATCGACCGCCTCACCGCCCTGCTCACCGCCATCGACGCGGTACGCCGGGGCGGCACCGTCTCCATCTCCGGCGTCTACGGGGGTGCCGCCGACCCGCTGCCCCTGCTCACCATGTTCGACAAGCAGATCCGGGTCCGGATGGGCCAGGCCAACGTCAAGCACTGGGTGCCCGACATCCTGCCGCTGCTCGTGGACGAGGACCCGCTGGGCGTGGACGGCTTCGCCACGCACCATCTGCCGCTGGAGGACGGCCCGAAGGCGTACGAGACCTTCCAGGCGAAGGCCGACGGCATGGTCAAGACGCTGCTGCGGCCCTGACCCGACCGCCGGGGATCACCCCGTACGAGGCCACTCGTCGCGGGCCAGACGGGACTTTGCGGACACGCCCTAGCGGCTGACGGCCTTCAGCAGCTGCTCCTTGTTCATCGTGGAGCGGCCCTCGATGTTCTTCCTCTTCGCCTCTTCGTACAGCTGGTCCTTCGTACGGCCCTGCGCCCCCTTGTGCGAGCGCTCACCGCCGCGTTCGGAGGCCGACTTGGGGTCACGGGTGGACGTCCTGCTCGCCGTCCGCGACTCGCCGGAGCGGGCGCGCTCCTTGTTCACGGTGCGGGCGGCGATCTCCTTGGCACGCTTCTCGGACGTGCCCCGCTTCTCCGCGCTCTCCTTCACGTGCTCGTACTGACGCTCACGCTTGGGGCTGGATCCTGCCGGCATGACGCGGTCCTCCTCGTTCTCGCCTCGGCCCCCGGGCCCGGGTTGCCGGGGGGCCACGTCCGAAACATGGCACCGCCCCGCCGGGTACGCCCATCGGGTCGCGCGCTCGGGTGACACCACGCCCCGCCCACAGGCGGAGCGGCCGACTCCGGGTACCGGGGTCCTGCGAGGCCGGGCCACCCGGCGCACACCCGGACGACGCGCCGAACACGTAGCACCGAACGGAGAACCACCATGTCCAGAGCCACGACCGTGCGGAACCTGCTGGACGAGCACGGGCGGACCTATGCCGAGGAAGCCGGCATCCGGCTCCGCGACACGCCCATGCCGCTGTACCAGCTGCTCACCCTGTGCGTCCTGTTCTCGGTCCCCATCAAGGCCGGCATGGCGGTGGCCGCCGCCCGCGAACTCTTCGCCGCCGGGCTGCGCACCCCGCGCGCCATGGCGGACGCGTCCTGGCAGGACCGGGTCGACGCCCTGGTCCGCGCCCACTACCGCCGCTACGACGAGAGCACCGCCACCGCGCTCGGCGAGGGCGCCCGGCTCGCCCTCGACCGGTACCACGGCGACCTGCGCGGGCTCCGCGAGGAAGCCGGCGGGGACCCGGGGAAACTGCGCGAACTGCTGAAGGAGCTCCCCCGGATCGGGCCCGTGGGCGCCGACATCTTCAGCCGCGAGGCGCAGGGGCTGTGGCCCGAGCTGCGCCCCGCCTTCGACCGGCGCGCCCAGGACGCGGCCGAAGGACTCGGGCTGCCGCGCGAACCGGAGAAGCTGGCCGGCCTCGTCGCCGACGAGGACCTGCCCCGGCTGGCCGCCGCGCTGGTCCGGGTCGGGCTGGAGTGACCGGCCCCGCCGTCACCAGCCCGTCCAGAGCAGATGGTTGACGGCGAGGGCCACCACCGCCTGCGCGGCGAGCCAGCCCCGGCGGCCCCGGTCCGGCAGCAGCGCCGCAGCGGGAAGTAGCCAGACCATGAACGGCTGCCAGATCCGCTCGGTCTCCGCCTTGCTCATGCCCGACAGATCGGCCGCCAGCAACAGGACCAACGCCACAAGGACCAGCGGCACCAACCGGTCCGGCGCACTCGCCTCCCCGCCGCGCAGTGCCCGTACGGCACCCGGCCCACCCGCGAAGACGCGCCGCAGCCCCGCGACCGTCGCCGGGCCCACCGCGATCACGGTGCACGCGAGATTCGCCCACACCCAGTACCCGTACGGCCGGAACCCGCCCGCACCCTGGTGGTAGCGCTCCACGAGCACGTGGTACGCCTCCCACCAGTTGAAGCCCGCCGCCGTGAACCCGGCCGGCGCCACCAGGGCCCCGAGCAGCGCGAGCGGCAGCGGCCGCGCGGTGCGGGCGAGCACGAGAACGGCCAGGAGCAGGAGCGCGATCAGCGGCAGCCCGTAACTCAGGTAGCAGACCCAGCCGTAGAGGAGGCCCGCACCCAGCGCGGCAGCCACCGGACTCCGCGCCGTGCGCGTCGCCGCCAGGGTCAGCAGGGCCACCGACCAGGCGGCCACCGCCGCGAAGTACGCGTCCGCCGAGGTCCCGGCCCAGACCGCGACCGGGGCCAGGACGAGGAACGGGGCCGCGCGCCGGGCGATGTCCTCACCGGCCAGGGCCCGCACCGTGACCAGCACGGCGAGCAGCGCGGACGCGCCGGTCAGGACGCACCAGACACCGGCCCAGGCGCCGCCGCCGAGACCGGCCCGGTCCAGGAACACGAAGGTGAGCGTGGCGCCCGGCGGATGACCGGCGACATGGGCGGGCCAGTTCCCCGGCGGGCCGATCAGGATGTGCGTGTCGAACGTGCGCAGCGCGGCACCGATGTCCTGGAAGCGGTCGATGACCCGCAGATACTCGTGCTTGGTGGTCAGCCGCTCGGCGATGCCCCGGCCCCAGCCGTCGATCAGCGCGAGCGAGGAGATCCAGGCCAGCGAGGAGGCGTAGACCGTCAGGAGCAGGGAACGCCAGCGCAGCCGGCGGGCGAGGAGCGGCCCGTACGCGATCACGGCGACGGCCACGACCGGAGCGGCCACCGTCCCCGGGCCCGTGTGCGGGTACCAGGACGCAAGGAGCGGCGGCCAGTGCACGTACAGCGTCCGCGCGTAGTCCTCGATGGCCCGCCCGCCCAGTGCGGCGACGGCCACGAGCACGACACCCGCCCCGGCGGCCACCAGATCCCAGCGCTGTCCCGAGCTCCGGGCGGTGGCGCGTTCGGTACGGGGCTCGATGCGGTCCTCGGTCTTCACGCAGGCACCGTACGCACCGGGAGGCCGCGACGGCGGGTACCGCCCGGGCGCGTCACACAACCGTCAGATTCACGGCCGCCGCCGTACGTTCGCCGGGGTGACGTCACCGTTTCGTCAGGAGTCGCACGGGCCGGTCGCGCAGGCCACGGGCATAGCGTCGGGCTCATGGGCGACAGCCGTCGGAACGCTCCGACACCCTCCGCATCCTCCTCCCGGCCCCGCGCCGCCGCGCTCCTCGCACGGCTGCCGTCGGCGCCCGGCTTCTGGCGCAGCCCCGTGCGCGGCGTGCCGTTCACCGCCGTGCTCGGGCTCGTCCTGCTCGTCGGGATCACACTGCTCTTCGTGACCGGCCTGCTGTCGTACGCCGCGTACAACCCGGATCTCGCCCCGGTCAACGACAAGACGCCGGACAAGGGGCTGCTCGGCTTCTACCTCTTCCCCTGGCCCACCTCGCCGCACTGGCTCTACCGGCTGACGCAGGGACTGCACGTCACCCTCGGGATCGTCCTCGTCCCCGTACTGCTGGCCAAGCTCTGGTCCGTGGTGCCCCGGCTCTTCGCCCTGCCCCCGGCCCGCTCCCTCGCCCACGCCCTGGAACGGATCTCGCTGCTCCTGCTGGTGGGCGGGGCGCTCTTCGAATTCGTGACCGGGCTGCTCAACATCCAGCTGGAATACCTGTTCCCCGGCTCCTTCTACCCGCTGCACTTCTACGGGGCATGGGTGTTCTTCGCCGCCTTCCTCGCCCATGCCGCACTGCGCACCCCGCAGGCCGTACGGGTGCTGCGGGCGGGCGGGCTCAACGGGCCGGTCGCCGGCGACGCGCTGGAATCGCCCGCCCCGGCCCCGCCGACCCTGTCCAGGCGCGGCGCCCTCGCCATGGTGGGCGCCGGCTCCCTGCTCCTGCTGGTCACCTCGGCGGGCCGGAGCTTCGACGGGCCCCTGCGCCGCCTCGCCGTGCTCACCCCGCGCGGCGCGGCCGAACCGGGCTCCGGCCCGGGCGGCTTCCAGATCAACAAGACCGCCGCCGCCGTCGGGATCACCACCGCCGACACCGGCGAGGGCTGGTGGCTCACCGTCAGCGGCCCGGCCGGCGACCTGCGGCTGAGCCGGGAACAGCTGCTCGCCATGGAACAGCACAGCGCGGCTCTGCCCATCGCCTGCGTGGAGGGCTGGTCCACCTCGGACCAGTGGTGGCGCGGCGTACGGCTGAGCGACCTCGCGGCCCTCGCCGGATACCCGGACCGGCCGCCCGGGGTGCTGGTGGAGTCCCTTCAGCGCAGCGGCCCCTTCCGCCGGGCGGCGCTCCGGGACAACCAGGTGCGCGACCCGCGCTCGCTGCTGGCGTTGCAGGTCAACGGCGAGGACCTGTCGCCCGACCACGGATACCCGGCCCGGATCATCGTCCCCGCCGCCCCCGGGGTGCTCAACACCAAATGGGTGGCCCGGCTGACCTTCGGAGAACTGTGAACACCACCGGCCCCCGCGCCCTCCTGCGCCGCCGTTACGGTGCGGGCCCGCTGCACCTCGTCCTGCTGGCGGCCTCCTTCGCGCTCGCCGGATACGCGGGTGTGCGCCTGCTCGCCGGCGACTGGCTCGGCGTCACCCTGTGGTTCGTGGGCGCGGCCCTCGTCCACGACCTGGTACTCGTGCCGCTGTACGCGGCGGTGGACCTGGCGCTGCGCCGGGGCCCCGGACGGCGAAGGCCGGCCTCCGTCAATTACGTACGGGTGCCGGCCTTCCTGTCCGGGCTGCTGCTGCTCGTGTGGTTCCCGCTGATCACGCGGCCGAGGCGCTACGAGCCCGCGAGCGGGCTGTCGCCCGATGTGTTCCTGGGGAACTGGCTGCTGACCACGGCCGCGCTGTTCCTGCTGTCGGCGCTCCGGTACGCGGTCCGCACCGTCCGGCTCCGCCGCAGGGCGACGAAGGCGCGGCCGTCCGCCTCCCACTGACCCTCGGCCCGCAGCCCGTGCGGGCGGGCGTACCCCAGCAGGGCGGCGGAGCCGAGCCGCGCCCACGGGAAGAGCCCGTCCGCCGCGCGTCCGTCCGGGGCACGCCCGTCGTCCAGCCGCACCCGGACCCGCTCGTCCAGGTCGTGCGGCACGGTCTCGGCGATGAGGAGGCCGCCGGGGGAGAGGAGTTCCGCCGCCCGGCGCAGCAGCCGTTCCGGGTCGCCACCGATCCCGATGTTGCCGTCGGCGAGCAGCACGGTGCCCCAGCGGCCCTCGCCGGGCAGCGGGTCGAAGACGGACCGGCGCAGGGCATACCCGCCGAGCCGGACCGTCCGGGCGACCGCCGCCTCGCTGACGTCGATGCCGAGGGCGCGGTGGCCGCGCGACGCCAGTGCGGCGACCAGCCGGCCGGGCCCGCACCCGATGTCCAGGACCGGTCCCTCGCAGCGGCGCAGCGCCGACAGGTCCGCCGCGTCGGCCCCGGCGCACCAGCGCTCGACGTCCAGCGGCAGCAGCCAGCCGTCCGTACGGCGAAGGAACAGCGGCCCGTGCCCGTTGCGCAGGGCGTTGGTGTACGGGTCGGTGCCCCACGCGTCGGCGTCCGGACGGCCGGGGCCCCGGGGCGGGGCGGCCTGAGGGGCGGCCCGAGTCGCGTCGGCGCGGCTCATCGGACGGCCGCCCGGCGCGTCCGGGCCAGCTCGGCCGCGAACCGCCCGTCCGGTGCGAGCGCGGCGACCTCCGCCGCGTCGGCAGCCGTGTCCACGTCCCGCAGCCGGGGCAGGTCCCGCACGGTCAGCCCGGCGTCGACCAGCCGGCGCCGCTGCACCGCACCCGTCTCCGGCACGGACATCGGCACTCCGCGCAGCAGCCCGGGGTCCGGCTCCGCCAGGCCCAGCGCCCAGAATCCGCCGTCCTCCGCCGGGCCGAACCAGGCGTCGCACCCCTCCCAGGCCCCGGGGGCCAGCGCGGGGGCCAGGTCGGCCGCGGTGATCTGGGGGGTGTCCATCCCGATCAGCAGGGCCGGTCCGGCGCACGCCCCGAACGCGGCGGCCAGCCGCTCGTCCAGCCCGCCCGCCCCCTGCCTCACGACCTCGATGCCCGGCGGCAGCCACGGCCCGGGCGCTCCCGCCAGGACGACGGCGCGCCGGGCGGCCGGCAGGGCCAGGACGGTGTGCAGGGTGTCGGCGAGTGCGGCCTCCGCGAGGCGCGCGGCCTCGGCGGGGGAGAAGGGCGGGGTGAGCCGGGTCTTGACCCGCCCGGGCAGCGGCTCCTTGGCGATGACCAGCAAGGTCGTCGCACCGGCCGGCCCGGGTCCGGGCATGCCCGCGCTCACTGCGGCACCCCCGCCGGGACCGGCGGCTCGGCCAGCACGGCGCGCATGTCGCGGACCGCGTGCCAGGTGCCCAGCCAGGTGCCGGTGACCTTCGACTTCCCGGTACGCGCGAGGTACGGCACATCCGTCTCGGCCACCCGCAGCCCCGCGTCGGCCGCCCGCACCACCATCTGCAACGGGTAGCCGCTGCGCCGGTCCGTGAGCCCGAGCGCCAGCAGATCCGCGCGACGGCCGGCGCGCAGGGGGCCCAGATCGCGCAGCCGCAGCCCGGTCCTGCGGTGCAGCATCCGGGACAGCGCGGCGTTGCCCGCCCGCGCGTGCAGCGGCCAGGCGCCGCGCTCCCGGGGGCGCCGCCGCCCGAGCAGCAGATCGCATTCGCCGTCGGCCACCCGGCGTACGAAGCCCGCGAGGAGGGCGGGGTCCAGCGAGCCGTCGCAGTCGCAGAAGCAGACGAACTCCGCCGCACTGGCGAGCAGCCCGGCATGGCAGGCCGAGCCGAAGCCGCGCCGGGGCTCGTGCACCACGGTCGCGCCCAGCGCACGGGCCACATCGGCGGAGCCGTCGGTCGAGCCGTTGTCCACCACGATCGCCCGCCAGCCCCGGGGCACCCGGGCCAGCACACCGGGCAGCGCCGCGGCCTCGTCAAGACAGGGGAGGACGATGTCGGCGCGGGGGCCTGAGTCATCGGAAGGAAGGATCACCCGGCTCACCCTACGGAGCGAAAACCGGCATTTCGGGCTTTGGATTCTTACGAAACATGGACGTCGCCCGTCACCGGCCCGCCCGCGTTTCCGGCTGCGCCGCCCCGGGTGTCAGGGTGGTTCCATGCAGACGACCCCGGACACCCCGCCACCCGATCCCGCAGGCGAGGCGCCGTCCGCCACCCCGGCACGCGGTCACGTCCTCGTCGTGGACGACGACCCGACCGTCGCCGAGGTCGTCGCGGGATATCTGACCGGGGCCGGCTACGACGTCGCCAGGGCGGCGGACGGACCGGCCGCTCTCGCGCTGTACGAGGCCCGCCGGCCGGACCTGGCCGTCCTCGACCTCATGCTTCCCGGCATGGACGGCTTCGAGGTCTGCCGCCGCATGCGGGCGCACGGGCCGGTCCCGGTCATCATGCTCACCGCGCGCGGCGACGAGGACGACCGCATCCTCGGCCTCGAAACCGGCGCGGACGACTACGTCACCAAGCCCTTCAGCCCGCGCGAGCTCGTCCTGCGGGTCGACTCCGTGCTGCGGCGCGCCAGGGCGGCGGCGGTCCCGGCCGGCCGGCCCAGGCTGCTGGAGGGCGCGGGGCTGGTGCTCGACCCGGCCGCCCGGAGCGCGACCTGCCGGGGCGGGCGGCTTGCCCTCACGCTCCGCGAGTTCGACCTGCTCGCCTTCCTCCTGCGCCACCCGGGCCGGGTCTTCACCCGGGAGGAGCTGATGCGCGAGGTCTGGGGCTGGGACTTCGGGGATCTGTCCACCGTCACCGTGCATGTGCGCCGGCTGCGCGGGAAGGTCGAGGCCGACCCGGCCCACCCGGAGCTGATCCGTACGGTCTGGGGCGTCGGCTACCGACTCGACCTGCCCGGAGACGGCACCGCGGCCCCGGACGCCGGAGCCGCGTCATGACCGACACGCTCCTCATCGCCCTCTTCGCCTTCCTCGGCGCCGCCGCCGCGGGGCTGCTCGGGGCGTTCGCGCTGCGGCTCACCCGGCACCGCCCGCTCGTCGTCTCGCTGAGCATCGTGGCCGCCGTGGCCGTCACCGCGATGCTCGCCGGGACCCTGGCCGTCGCCTGGGCGATGTTCCTGTCACCGCACGACCTGACCGTGGTCACGACCGTCGTCGCCATGGCCGCCGTCGTCTCCCTCGTCACGGCGATGCTGCTCGGCCGCTGGGTCGCCGCCCGCAGCCGCGAACTGACCCTCGCCGCCCGGTCCTTCGGCGACGGCGGCACCTTCGCGGCGCCCGAGGCCCCGGCCACCGCCGAGCTCGCCGCCCTCACCCGCGAACTCGCCGCCACCAGCGCCAAGCTGGACAGCTCGCGGATGCGGGAACGCGCCCTGGAGACCTCGCGGCGCGAACTCGTCGCCTGGATCTCCCACGACCTGCGCACCCCCCTCGCCGGACTGCGCGCCATGTCCGAGGCGCTGGAGGACGGCGTGGCCGTCGACTCGCCGCGCTATCTGCGCCAGATCCGGACCGAGGTCGAGCGGATGAACGACATGGTCGGCGACCTCTTCGAGCTGTCCCGCATCCACGCCGGCTCGCTCGCGCTGACCCCCACCCGCGTCTCCGTCTACGACCTGGTGGGCGACGCCCTCGCCGGCGCGGACCCGCTCGCCCGCGAGCACGGGGTGCGGCTGGTCGGCGGACGGATCGAGGAGGTGCCCGTGGAGGTGGACGGCAAGGAGATGAGCCGGGTCCTCGGCAACCTCCTGATCAACGCGATCCGCCGGACGCCCGCCGACGGCACGGTCGCCGTCGCGGCCCACCGCGCGCCGGACGGGGTGGTCCTCTCGGTGACCGACGGCTGCGGCGGCATCCCTGAGGAGGACCTGCCGAGGGTCTTCGACACCGGCTGGCGCGGCAGCCATGCCCGTACCCCACCGGCCGGCGCGGGCCTCGGCCTCGCCATCGTGCGGGGCATCGTCGAGGCCCACGCCGGCCGGGCGGAGGTGCGCAACGTCACCGGTGGCTGCTGCTTCGAGGTGACCCTGCCCCCGGCGTGAGCACTAGGGGGTGTCTTGCCGATCAGGCGCGGACCCGGCCATGATCGGCAAGACACCCCCTGGGGCCTCCCGCAGCGGCGCCGCCGCGAAGTCGGCCATGCCCTCCGCGAACCCCACCTGAGGCAGCCAGCCCAGCTCCTCGCGCAGCCGCCGCGAGTCCGCCGTCACATGGCGTACGTCCCCGAGCCGGAACTCGCCGGTCACCACCGGGGCCGGACCCCCGTGGGCCGCCGCCAGCGCCCCGGCCATCTCGCCGATCGTGTGCGGCTCGCCGCTGCCGGTGTTGTACGCCGCGAAGCTCCCGGGACCGCGCGCGCCGACGGCCTCCAGCGCCACCGTGTTCGCGGCGGCCACATCCCGTACATGAACGAAGTCGCGCCGCTGCCCGCCGTCCTCGAAGACGCGCGGCGCCTCGCCCCGGGCCAGCGCCGACCGGAAGAACGAGGCGACACCCGCGTACGGCGTGTCCCGGGGCATCCCGGGCCCGTACACGTTGTGGTACCGCAGCGCGACCGCGCGCCCGCCCGTCGCCCGCGCCCAGGACGCGGCCAGGTGCTCCTGCGCGAGCTTGGTGGCCGCGTACACGTTGCGCGGGTCCGCCGGCGCGTCCTCCCCGACGAGCCCGGGCACCAGCGCCTCCCCGCAGTCCGGGCAGCGCGGCTCGAAGAGGCCCGCCGCCAGGTCGGCCGGGTCCCGGGGGCCGGGGCGGACGGTGCCGTGACACGGACACGCGTAACGGCCCTCCCCGTACACGACCATCGACCCGGCGAGCACCAGGCTCCGCACCCCGGCCTCCGCCATCGCGGCGAGCAGGACGGCGGTGCCCAGGTCGTTGCAGCCCACGTACTCCGGGGCGTCCGCGAAGTCCTTGCCCAGGCCGACCATCGCCGCCTGGTGGCACACCGCGTCGACGCCGTGCAGCGCACGGTCCACGACCGCGCGGTCCCGTACGTCCCCGACGATCAGCCGCCCGTCGTCACCCCCGGCCGGCCGGTGTACGGAGGGGCCGTGCGCCGAGGGCAGCAGTGCGTCGAGCACCACCGCCTCGTGCCCGGCCGAGGTGAGACCGCGGACGATCTCCGAACCGATGAACCCGGCACCGCCGGTGACAAGTACGCGCATACGGGCCACGCTAGGACGCGCACGGCCCCGTCACGCGCTTTGGAGACGGCACGTCACGGGACCGTAAGCCTTCGGCGTTCGCCCAGCGGTTTCCCTACCGCAGTTCCTGGATACGGACCAGGTTGCCCGCCGGGTCGCGGAACGCGCAGTCGCGGATGCCGTACGGCTGCTCGGTCGGCTCCTGGACCACCTCCGCGTCACCGGCCTGCACCTTCTCGAAGGTGGCGTCCAGGTCGTGGGTGGCGAGCAGGATCCAGCCGTACGTCCCCTTGGCCATCATCTCCGTGATGGTGCGGCGCTCGTCGTCCGTGATGCCCGGGTCCGCGGCCGGCGGCGCCAGCAGAATCGATGTGCTCGGCTGGTCCTTCGGGCCGACGGTGATCCAGCGCATCTTGCCCTGGCCGACGTCGTTGCGGACCTCGAAGCCGAGCGTGTCGCGGTAGAACGCGACGGACTCCTCCGGGTCGTCGTGCGGGAGGAAGCTGGTGTGAATGGTGATGTCCATGAGGATCATGCTAGGCAGCGGGACACAGCCGCGCTTCTCGAATCCTGACCGGTTCCCCGGCCCAGGCCCCGCGGCCCTCCGGACCGCCCCGTTGCCCGAAGAGGCACCCCGCCGTGCCCCGCACCGGACGGGGCCGGGCTGGACGGTGCAGTGGCGGGTCCCCCAGGGTGGAAGACCGGCAGAAGCGGGCGGTCCGCCGCGGCCGCCCCGGTGCGGTCAGGGGAGATGACGGTGAACGCACAGGACCACGACCACGAGCACGAACACCACGTGAAGCCCCCGGAGACCGGGGAGGACCACGAGCGGCTGTCGGCCGACGCCCCGCACGACGCGCCCGCCGAGGCCCCCGCCACCTCGGACGCCCACCACCTCTTCCGGGCCGCCGCCACCGGCCGGACCGACGTGGTCGGCACCGCCGGCATGGGCGTCCTCCAGCGCACCGTCGGCAACGCCGCGCTCGGCCCCGTGATCCAGCGCGCCCGGGCGGCGGCCCCGGAACAGGCCGAGGAGGCGGAGCAGCGCTCACCCGTGCACGACGTCATCTCCTCCGGCGGCGGCACCCCGCTCGACACCGACACCCGGGCCGACCTGGAGCACCGGATGGGCGCCGACTTCTCCGACGTACGCATCCACAACGACTCGGCCGCGCACGAATCGGCGAAGGGCGTCGGCGCACACGCGTACACCGTCGGCAACGACGTCGTCTTCCAGCGCGACGCCTACGACCCGTCCTCGCCCCAGGGCCGTACGACGCTGGCGCACGAGCTGACCCATGTCATCCAGCAGCGCAGTGGTCCCGTCGACGGCACCGAGGCGCCCGGCGGCATCCGGGTCAGCG
The DNA here is from genome assembly GCF_045161735.1 of Streptomyces sp. NBC_00726. NCBI lineage: Bacteria > Bacillati > Actinomycetota > Actinomycetes > Kitasatosporales > Streptomycetaceae > Streptomyces > Streptomyces sp. NBC_00726. The sequence continues at coordinate 6,426,145 of NZ_CP108983.1, forward strand.
ACCCCTCCGACCGCTTCGAGCGGGAGGCCGTCGCCAACGCCGACCGGGTACTCTCCGACCCGGCCCCGGCACCCCAGGCGGCCCCCGCCACCGCACCCTCCGCCGCACCCGCCGTCCAGCGGGCGGCCACGGAGGACGAGGACGAGCAACCGGCGGACGTCCAGGGGTCGTTCGTACAGCGTGCGGAGGAGAAGAACCCGGAGGAGGAAGAGGAAGCGCCGGCCTGAACCGCTGCCGAACGGACCTGACGCACCGTCAATCGCCTTCGGTGTTCCGCATCGTGCCACCCAGGAACATCGACTCCGCGCACCGCGCCGGCGCCTGCGCGCCCACCGGCTTGCCCACCTTGCGGCAGTCGATCGTCATGGTGACCTTGCCGCCCGCCGGGACCACGATCGGCGTCACGAAGTGGTAGTCGGAGTCCCGGAAGTTCTCCAGACCCAGGCTCAGCACCCGGGTCTCCCGGCCCGCCGAGACCACCAGCGTCCCGGCGTCGCCCTGCGGATTCTGGACCACGATGTCGGTCAGCTGGAACACCTTCCCGGCCGGCACGGTGAGCGCCGTCCCCGTGTTCGTCCCGCCGCCCAGCGCATCCTGCACCCTGACCTGCGCACTCGTCGGCGTGGCCGCTCCCGCGTCGGCCGCCGCCGACGGGCTCGGGCTCGGCGTGGGCTTCGACTCGCCGCCCCCGCCCGACCCGCTCCCGGCGGAGTCGCCCCCGCCCGCCCCGGAACCGCCCGGGCCGCCCTGCTCCGGCGCCTTGCTCTTGTCGGCCGCGGCGGCGGACCGCACCGCTTCCGGGGTGACCGCCTCGCGCGCCGCCGACTTCACGGCCGGGCGCAGCAGCGCGTACCAGAGGCCGACCAGCGCGAGCACCAGGACGGCCGCGGTGATCAGGGCGCGGGGCAGCCAGCGGGGGAGCAGGGGCTCCTGCTCGTAACTGCCGTCCACGAGGACCGGCTCCACCGGATCCTGCCCCTCGGCCACCTGGGTCGCGGCGAACACCTGGAACGGGTGCGTGACCGGTGTGCCGCGCCACATCCGCTTGACGGGACGCACCCGGAGCTTCGCGAACTCCGCCTTGCCTGGCGCCACTTGGAGCTCCGGTGCGGCGAACACCACGCGGGCCCGCTCGGTCCCGGGCTGGGCGCCGAGGCGCACCGTGACCGGGGTGTTGCCCCGGTTGTCGACCGCCAGCTGATGGCGCCCGGCGAGCGCGCCGTGCGAACCGCGCGGGACCAGCTCGGCCGTCGTCCCGGTGAACGGCAGCACGGTCACCCGGCCCTCGGGCACCACCGTCTCGCCCTGCTCACCGGTCGGCACCACCCGGACCCCGAACGGCGTCTCGCCCGCCGGCACCGTCGCGTCGCGGGGCGGCCGCAGCATGAGCGATACGGTGCCCGAGTCGCCCGGGTACAGGGACAGCACGGCCGGCTCCACCGCCGCCCAGGCGGCACACGCGCCGACCACCTCGAAGCGGTACTCCTCGACGGTCTGACCGGAGTTGCGGACCTGAAGGGGGACAGCCGTCTCCGCGCCCGGTGCGGCGCTGACGGTGGACGCGTCGAGGCTTGCCGTGAGACTCATACGGCGGACCGTAAGGTCGCCGCCCAGGTCGTACATCGGCCGTGAAGGAACACTTTCGGGCACATCCGGTGCCCCGCCCAAGCAATTTGGTTTCCTCCTCAATGAACCCGGGCATCTTCCGTGCGCCTCCTCACCGTTGAGGCGCACGAACACGGCTGCGAGGCGTGTGCCAGAAGTGCTTCCGGCCGTCATACAGGGGGAGCACATATGGAGCGCACCACTGTCGCGTTACGGGCTCAGGACCCGATCTCGCAAGCCGGAGTGGCCAGCCAGTTGAGGGCGCGGCCCGAAGTGAACGTCGTGGACTGGAGCGAAGAGGGGCCCTGGCCCGATGTCGTCGTCATGGTCGTGGACGCCGTGGAGGAGGATGTGCTGACGACCCTGCGGCACATCCAGCGGACCACCGACTCCCGTGCCGTGCTCGTCACCACGGACATCGACGAACAGAAGCTGGTGAGCGCCGCGGAATGCGGGGTCGTCGGGGTCATCAGGCGGGCCGAGTCCACCCCCGAGCACCTGGTGCACGTCATCGAGACGGTCGCCCGGGGCGAGGGCCACCTCCCGTCCGACCTGCTCGGCCGGCTCCTCGCGGAGGTCGGCCGGCTCCAGGGCCAGGTCCTCGCACCGCGCGGTCTGCACTTCACCGGGCTCGCCGCCCGCGAGGTGGACGTCCTCCGCCTCGTCGCCGAGGGCTACGACACCGCGGACATCGCCACGAAGCTGGCGTACTCCGAACGCACCATCAAGAACGTCCTGCACTCCGTGATGACCCGGCTGCAACTGCGCAACCGGTCCCACGCCGTGGCGTACGCGATGCGCCAGGGCCTGATCTGACGCGGCCCCGCACCGCCCGACCCCGGCGGCTGCCCCAAAGGGCAGCGGGGGCTACCCGCCGAAAGGGCTGACCTCCCGCTGTGCGCGCGGCGCGCACGGGGGACCGTGTGGGCGCTGTTCTTCGGTGGGAGGTCCGGGTGCGGGGGAGAGAAGCTGTGCGGTGGATTCGGCCGGCTGGACGCCCGCCCGGACCGGCCGGCGCGCGCCGCTCGGCGGCGCTCGCCCTGCTCCTGCTGGCCACCGCGTTCGTCCCGGGACCGGGCCCGGCCGGCGCCGCCCCCGCCGTGCCCGTCCCCCCGGACCCGTGGGTCACCCCGGCGACCGTGCACGAAGCGCTCGACCCGGGCGGTTCCACGAGTGTCGACAAGTCGGTGCGTACGCCGGCGATCCCGCCGAAACCCGAGGTCGTCCTGTTGGTGGACGGCACGAACAGCATGGAAAAACCCATCACCGACGTACAGCAGAACCTGCCGGCCATCACCGAGAAGGTCCTCGCAGCGCAGCCCGGGTCGCGCTTCGCCGTCGCCACCTTCGGAGACCAGCAATTCGACCCCACGGGAGGTGAGTTCGAGGTCCTTCAAGGGCTGACGAACGACCTCGACAAGGTGCAGCAGGGCGTCGACGCGCTGACGACGGACCGGGGCGCCTACAGCATGGGCCCGTCCGAGGACTGGATCAACGGACTCTGGCAGATCGCCAACGGAGCCGGCGGCCAGACGGTCTTCCGGGAGGGCTCCAACCCGGTGATCGTGCTGGTCAGCGACGCGTCCAGCCACGCACCGAGCGCCGGCCACAGTATTGACGACACGATCTTCGCCCTCCAGGACAAGGGCGTCCGGGTGGTCGGCGTCGATGTGGACAGCGCGCTCGGCGACGGGCTCAACGGCACCGGCAACGCACACAACCCGGACTACCCCGACCAGGTCGAGGACCCGCCGACCGACCCGGGCCAGGCCACCCGCATCATCAACGCCACCCAGGGCCGGCTGCTCGAAGGCATCCAAGGTGACCAGGTGGCCCAGGCCATCGTCGACGGCATGGACAACCTCCCCACCTCCGTCGGCCACCAGCTCCAGTCGTGCAGCCCCTACCTGACCGTCGCCCTGGACCCGCCCACCCGGCAGCTGACCAGCGGCGACACCGCCCACTTCGCCGAGACCATCGACGTCGCGGCCGACGCCCCGCAGGGCGCCCGGCTCACCTGTACCGTCCAGTTCCTGCTGGGCCCGCAGATCCCCGGCACGGACAGACTCGCCCCCACGGCCGCGCCCGACCCCGACTTCCAGCAGACGATCACCATCGACGTGAACGACGTGAACGCCCCCGTCGTCACCGTGGGCGACCGCATCGCCAAGGCGGACGACGACGCCGGTACGAGGATCAGCTACTGGGCGACCGCCAGGGACGCCCAGGACGGCCGCCTTCCCGTCACCTGCACCCCCGCCTCCGGCTCCCTCTTCCCGATCGGCTCGACCACGGTCACCTGCACCGCCACCGACTCGGCGGGCAACACCGGCACCGCCACCGCCGTGTTCGAGGTGCTGCCCCCGCCACCGCCGCCGCTGCCCCCGCCACCCGCGACGGACGTCGCCGTCCGGACCGACCTCAGCCCCGGCCGTACGTACATCGGCCGCCCGGCCCACGCCCGCTTCACCGTGACCAACGCGGGCCCGGACACCGCCAGGGACGTCGTCATCGCCACGAGCTGGCCGAAGCCCGGCGGGACGAAGGACCGCACGCTGACCTCCCTCAGCCGCTGCACCGCCGCCGCCCCCTGCACCATCCCGCCCGGCGGCCGCATCGAGGTCACCCAGACCGGCACATACCGGGCTCCGGTCACCGGGGACGTACGCGCCACCGTGAGCGGCAACCTGGGCGAGCTGCACCCCGCCGACAACCAGGACACGGAACGGCTGCGCGTCCTCGAACCCTCCCTCACCGTCACCCCGCAGGTCGCCAAACCCGGCCAGCCCGTCGTGGCGCGCGGCAAGGACTACCCGCCGGGCGAGACCGTGCGCCTGACCTGGAACACCGGCATCACGGCGGACCGCACCGGCATCCGCGTGGACCGCGACGGCACCTTCGAGGTCCAGGTGCTGGTACTGCGCAAGGACACCCTCGGCCCCCGCGTCCTGCGCGCGGACATCACCGGGCTTCCCCGGCTCCGGAAACCCGTCCTGGTGGTCCAGCGCAACCTCCAGCCACCGGACTTCAAGGGCCGTACGTGAGAGGGGCGGGCACCAGGTGATCCACGAGGTGGACGACGTACTCCGGTCCCTGATCCGGGCGGAGGTGCTCGGCGGCGGCCAGATCACGGTCGTCTTCGACGCCCCCACCCGGGAGTGGGCCGCCAAGGTCAACGCCCCCATGGTCAACCTCTACCTGTACGACATCCGCGAGGACATGCGGCGGCGCGAGCGCGGCCTGCACAACGAGTACGACGAACGCGGCACCATCGTGGCGCGCCGCCGCCCGCCGCGCTACTTCAAGCTCTCGTACCTGATCACTGCCTGGACCAAGCGCCCGGAGGACGAACACCGGCTGCTCTCCTCGCTTCTCGCCTGCCTCCTCGCGTACGAGGCGCTGCCCCCCGAACGGCTCGCCGGAACCCTCGCCGGGATCGGGGCCGCCGTCCCGATGTCGATCGCCCTGCCCCCGCCGGAGGACCGCTCCTTCGCCGATGTGTGGAGCGCGCTCGGCGGCGAACTGAAGCCGTCCCTCGACCTGGTGGTGAGCGTGCCCGTGACGGCCTCGCCGACCTACCCGGCGGGACCGCCGGTCGGCGACGAGGGCCTGCACGCACGGTTCGGCGACCTGCCGGCCGCGCCCGGACCGGTACGGGGCGGTCTGCCGGTGTACGGAAGCCGTCCCGGCCGTCCGGTACGGGAGGAACCCGCGGCCTCCGCCGCGCGGCGCGGTCCGGGGGTGCGGATCACGGAGAAACGCGCGGCCACCGATCCGACGACGGAGGACCCCACCGCATGACGTCCCCGGGCCACCCCGACGACGACCTGAACCTGCGTCACCTCCTCGCCCGGGCGGCCGCCGTCGAGCAACGCGTCCGCCGCGCGGTGGAGGCCAGGCAGCACACGGACCCGGACCCCGAGGACGCCTTCCGGGGCCTGTATCTGACGGACGAGAACATCGCGCGGCTGCTGAACGAGGAGGGGGCGCGGGGGTTTCCGGACCCGGTGGGGGTGGAAGAGGAGGACGCCGCCGGCCCTTCCCGGCTCACCGCTCTCGAAACGCACTTCGGGCTGACCCCGCTCGACACCGAGATCCTGCTCATCGCCCTCGTACCCGACCTGGACGACCGCTTCGAGGCGTTCTACGGGTACCTCAACGACGATGTGACCCGCCGGCGCCCGTCCATCGGCCTGGCCCTCGGCCTGTGCGGGGTGTCCCCGGCCGACGCCGTCGCACGCGGCCGGCTGGCGGCGGCAGCCCCGCTCCGGGACGCCGGGCTGCTGCTGGCCGAGGACCTGGACCGCCCCTTCCTCAGCCGGGCGCTGCGCGTGCCGGACCGGGTCACGGCGCATCTGCTCGGCGACGACACGAGGGATGCGCGCCTCGCGGACCTTACGGCGCCCTCGGCGGCGGTCGAGGGCGTCGGCGACCCGGCGGCCCTGGCCCGGGTCCTGGCCGGCGGCGTCCCGCTGGTCTACCTCAGTGAGGACCAGGGCGGCGCGGGCACGGCCCTGGCCGCGTCGGCGCTGGAGCGGGCGGGCCGGAACGTCCTCGGCGTGGACCTTGCCCGCCTGGCGGCGGACCCGGCCCCCGCCGACGCCGTACGCGCCCTGGTCCGCGAGGCACGGCTGACCGGGGCGGGCCTGGTCTGCGCGCCACTGGACGCGGTGTCCCGCGAGCACCCTCATCTGTTACGCCTCCTGACGGCCACCCCGGTACCGGCGGTGATGGTGGGCCGGGTGCCGTGGGACGCCTCCTGGTCCACGGTGCCGCCGCTGCTGGTACACGCCCCGAGGGTGGAGCCGTCGGCGCGCGGGGCGCTGTGGAGCGAGGCGTACCGGCGTACGGGGTCGGGCGCGGTACCGGCCGGCGTCGACCCGGACCGCCTCCTCGCCCCCTTCCTCCTGACGCCGGAGCAGGTCGGGGGCGCGGCCCTGAGCGCCGCCCAGACGGCCCGGCTCGACGGCGGCACCCTCACCCCGGACCACGTGCGCCAGGGGGCCCGCGCCCAGAACGCGGCCGGTCTCGACCGCCTGGCCCGCCGTATCGAACCCGCGGTGACCTGGGACGACCTGGTCCTCCCACCCGACGCCCACGCCCAGCTCCGCGAACTGACCGCCCGCGCCCGGCACCGCGACCGGGTGCTGGGGGAGTGGGCGATGCGGCCGGGCGGCGGCCGGGGGCGCGGAGTCTCGGCGCTCTTCGCGGGGGACTCCGGCACGGGCAAGACCATGTCGGCCGAGGTGATCGCGGCCGACCTCGGTCTCGACCTCTACACGGTCGACCTGGCGACGGTGATCGACAAGTACGTGGGCGAGACCGAGAAGAACCTGGAACGCATCTTCACGGAGGCGGCGGGGGTCAACGGGGTCCTGCTCTTCGACGAGGCGGACGCGATTTTCGGGAAGCGCTCGGATGTGAAGGACGCGCACGACCGCTACGCGAACGTGGAGAGCGCCTACCTCCTCCAGCGTATGGAGTCCTTCGACGGCCTGGCCATCCTCGCCACCAACCTCCGTGCCAACCTGGACGACGCCTTCACCCGCCGGCTGGACCTGGTCATCGACTTCCCGGTCCCGGACGCCCCCCAACGCCTGGTGCTCTGGAACCGCTGCCTGGGCCCGATGCTCCCCCGAGCCGCCGACCTGGACCTCCCCTTCTGCGCCGAGAACTTCGAGCTGGCGGGCGGCAACATCCGCTCGATCGCGGTGACGGCGGCGTACCTGGCGGCGGACACGGGCGGCACGGTGACGATGGCGACGCTGATCCACGCGGTCCAGCGGGAGTACCAGAAACTGGGCAGGCTGACGCTGGCCTCGGAGTTCGGGCCGTATCTGGACCTGCTGACCACCTGATCTCCCGACCCGAGGAGAGGGGGCGGACACCGGTGTCACCCTTGCGCGGAACGGGCCGGGGAGCCACCGTGGTCGGAGCCGGGCTGCCGATGACCGGCTGGAACGATGCCTGTGGCGACGGGAGCCGGTGTGACCGCATTGTCTGTTCTGCCCGACGGAGTTCTGCCTCACACGCTGTACGGCGAGGGCCCGCACAAGGTGATCGCGGTGCACGGCTGGTTCGCCGACCGTTCGGCGTACGACCCGGTGGTGCGGGACCTGGACTCCGGCTCGTTCCAGTATGCGGTGGCGGACCTGCGGGGATACGGCGCGGCCAAGGACGTGGCCGGTGCGTACACGACGGCCGAGGGCGCCGCGGACGTGCTCGCGCTGGCCGACCGGCTGGGCTGGGAGCGCTTCTCGCTGATCGGCCACTCGATGGGCGGCTCCGTCATCCAGCGGACGCTGGCCGCCGCGCCGCACCGGGTGCGCAGGCTGGTCGGCATCTCGCCGGTACCCGCGTCCGGGCTGCCGTTGTCGCCCGAGCAGTGGGAGCTGTTCTCCGGCGCGGCGGCGAGCCCGGAGAACCGGCGGATGATCCTGGACCTCACCACCGGAGGCCGGCGCCCGGCGGCCTGGCTGGACCGCATGGTCCGGCGCTCCCTCCGGTGCAGCGACGAGCGGGCGTTCCGGGCCTGGCTGGACTCCTGGGCGGGCGAAACGTTCCACGACCGGATCGACGGGTCGCCGGTCGAGGCCCTGGCGGTCGTGGGGGCGCTCGATCCGGCGCTCTCCGCCGAGGTGCAGCGGGCGACCTGGATGCGCTGGTTCCCGCGCGGCGAACTCGTCGAGCTGGCTTCCTGCGGCCATTACGCGATGGACGAGGCGCCGCTCGACCTGATCCGGGTGGTGGAGGACTTCCTGCGGGCGGACACGCGTGACGGCGGGGGAACGGTGTGAGCGAGCCCGTCCGGCCGGGGGCCGTTCCCGATGTGTTCGACCCCCGGCAGTACGCGCGCGGAGTGCCCCACGACCGCTACCGGCTGCTCCGCGACCACCGGCCGGTCGCGTGGCAGGAGGAGTACGAGGTGCTGGGCTGGCCGGCGGGCCCCGGCTTCTGGGCGGTCACCCGGCACGCGGACGTGGTCCGGGTCCTGCGGGACTCCTCGGCGTACTCCTCGTACCTCGGGGCCACCCAGATCCGCGACCCCGACCCGGAAGACCTGCCGTTCATCCGTCGCATGATGCTGAATCAGGACCCCCCGCACCACCGGCGGCTGCGCGTCCTGGTGAGCCGCGCCTTCACTCCGAGGCGCATCAGCCGGTTCGAGACCGTCGCCCGTGAACGCGCCCATGCGCTGCTGAGCCGTGCGGTGGCCGGGGCACGGGACGGTGACGGCACCTGCGACCTCGTCAGCGAGGTCACCGACGACTACGCGCTGCTCAATCTGACGGACCTGCTGGGCATCCCGGAATCGGACCGCGGGCTGCTCCTCCACTGGACGCGCCGCGTCATCGGCTACCAGGACCCGGACGAAGCGGGCCCACCGCGACCGGGCCGCGACAGCGCACCGGTCAACCCGCGCTCTCCGGCGGCCCTGCGCGACATGTTCGACTACGCGCACACCCTGGCGGCCCACAAGCGCCGGCACCCCGCCGACGACGTGATGACGGCGCTGGCCACGGACTCCGAACTGACGGCGCCGGAACTGGAGATGTTCTTCTTCCTGCTGGTCGTCGCGGGAAACGACACGGTACGCAGCGCGGCTCCGGGCGGAATCCATCTCCTGGCCACGCACCAGGAGGAGTACCGCAGGCTGTACGACAACGAGGTGGGCATGGCGACCGCCGTGGACGAACTCCTCCGCCGCCACCCGCCGGTGCTCACCTTCCGGCGCACGGCCACCCAGGACACGACCCTGTCGGGCACGCGCATCCGCGCCGGCGACAAGGTGGTCGTCTTCCACGCCTCCGCCAACCACGACGAACGAGCCTTCCCCGACCCCTTCACCCTGGACCTGACCCGCTCCCCGAACCCCCACGTCTCCTTCGGCGACGGCCCCCACGTATGCCTGGGCGCCCACTTCGCCCGCCTGCAACTGCGCGTACTGTACGAGGAACTGACCCAATTCCTGCCACCGACCACCCTCACACCCGCAGCCCCACCGGGCCGCCTGCTGTCGAACTTCATCAACGGACTGAAGTCGCTGCCGGTGCGGGTGACGGACGTCTGAAGGACCCGAGACGCGCGGAGAAGCCATTGCAACATCCGCTCGATAGCGGTGACGGCGGCGGACACGGGGGGCGCGGTGACGATGGCCACGCTCATCCACGTTCGGCAAGCCTGTCACGCAGACTGGAAAAGTCGTCGGTGAATTCCTGGTCGAGAAAATTTAGTCCTTCACGCAGGTACGGCATTGACGCACGCATTCCATAGTTTTCCGGATCCGGGGTGGCGAAGAGATATTGCCAATCGTAGAGACCTCTCGTGAGCAGCATGTTGTCCAAGTAGCTGCTGTAACTGATGTCGAGCAGAGTGGCCCCCTGCCGAAGATCGCAGTACCAGACCTCCGGGGAGTTCTTATTTTCTGTGAACCGGAGTGCCGAGTACGTTCCCGTTCCCCCTACGGGATGTGTTTCGAAGACCCTCAGATCCTCGATGAGTTTTCCCGCTTCCGAGGCGGGATCGAAGGGTGACGGTTGCGGACCGCGGACGACAGCCTCGGCCATGTGGATGATGTGGAACTCTCCTGCGATTTTATCGAACGGTTCACGCGCCCGCCAGGAGAAGAAGAGGTTGGAGTAGCGGTGAAAATTCCTTTTCAAGTCATCGGAAGGTGACGTTTCCTGGACCACGCGCATGATGTTGAACGCGTCCTCGGGGCGTTTCATGTAAATGGCTATGGGGCCGCGATCGTATTTTTCCGTCTGAATGGATGTGCATGCTTGAACCTGCTCAACCGTCTTGCGTAGCCTTGATTCGAACTCTGTTTCCATGACGTCCTTCGATCTGTGGCCTACGAGGGAAGAGAATGTCAATCGAACCTGAGCCGCTGCGTGGCGTCGGCATCATTGAGTTGCGTTGTGAGGTGCGGAAACTTCTTGATCGCGTCAGCCAGGTCGGCTAGTGGAGTTGTTTTCACTAGATTTCGTATGGCTTTTGCGTCCGGCCTCGTGATCCCCAAGGAAGTGAAGACGGCGTACTTCGCTGTCGGCACGTTGATCCGGAGCACGTGGTGTGGTGCCGGTTCGAACCTCAGTCGCTGAACCGTTTGAGCGTTGGTCAGTTGTGCCGTGAGGTGAGGGAACTTTGCGATGGCGTCGCTGAGGTCGATCAACGGCCGGCTTTTCACGTACTTCTTGATCGCCTCGGCGTCCGCATCGGCGATGCCGAGGGACCTGTACACGGTGAACTTGACCCCTGACATGTTGATGCGCAGCACGTCCTGGTTCAGGGGTGCGGGGGGATCCTGAGTGTCCGAGAACGAACTGACACCGTTGCCCGGGCGGGGTGCGCGTTCGGTCCAAGTCCCGCCGGTGTACTCGTAACCTCCCCATCTGACTGCCAGTGATCTGGGGAAGCCGGGGTGGTTCGGATAGTAGTCGACGTTCACGTCGTACCACACCATGCGCTCAAGTGAAGGGCTTGTTGCTCCCTTGTTGAGCGACTTCATGGCCGGGTTCTCTATGGCCCACAGGAAGAGTGGATTATTGACAAAGCCTCGCGCGGGAACCAGGTTGGAGTCGGTTGCGTCACCTCCCAGAAATGCGGGAAGCAGGTGCATCTTCACCCATGCGTTATTGTCGGCGGACGTGTTGTAGGTTTCGGCTACGCTCCATCCCGTCAAGGTCGCTCCATTGTATGTTCCTGCTTCGCTGCCGTGCTTGATGTCCTTGTCGATGTATCTGGCCTTGAACGGTCGGGCGAGAACTCCATTTTCGAACGGCGGCAGCACGGGAGGGGGAAGCGGGGGTGTGGCGCCCGGCCTGTGGGCCAAGAGGGCGGCCAGTGCGGAAAGAGCTTTCAGTAGGTCTTCGTATGCGGACTGCTTGGCTCGTGATTGCCCGGGTAGCGCGACAAACGCCTTATTGAGATCCCTTACTTCTTTTTCCTTCTGCTTGACGCGGTCGAGAGCGGTTTGTGACGTACTGTCGGCGCCGGCCCCTGCGGTGTTCAGTTCGGTCTGCCAATCGTCCATGTACTTCGTAATATCCTGAGGTGAGCTGTGGACGACCAGTCCGGCGTCCGCGTTCCTTCCGTTGAAAAGAACCTTGTGACTCTCCTTGTCGAGAGATTCGAAATTCTTCTTCGGGATCGGGTACGAAGAAGGAAGGTTCTTTCCATCCTCTCCACCCTTCTTGTTATCCTTACCCCTTCCCTTCTTTCCCTTGATCTTGTTCCACAGGGCCTTGCCCTTCTTGGCGATGAAGTTCACGATCTTGTCGATCGCTCGGTTCACCGGGCGCGACACCGCGTGGAAGACGGACTTCACCTTCGCGGCCAGGCTGCCGATTCCCAGGAGGGAAGCCAGGAAACCGATGAGCAGGGGCACGCTTGCGGCCAGGGCGGTTTCGACCATCTTCGGGACGCCGGCCTTGCCGCCGTTGGCTATTGCCACTACCGCGTCCAGGACCGAGTTGACGAACTCCACTATCTGGGCGCCCTGGTTCACCACGAAGGTGACGATGTCGATGATGCCTTTGACTGCGCGGACGAATGCGGAGGCGGGGTTCAGGAGGGAGAGTATCCAGGTGATGCCGGCGATGATGACTGTGGGGATCAGGTAGGTCGTCAGCTTTTCCAGGATTGTGGATTTGAGGTCGCCGGCCTCTTCCTGGATCTCCTTGACCGCGCCGGCCGGGCCCTCGCGGGCGATGTTCTGGGCGACCGGGACCGAGGACTCGACGGCGGTCATGGCCTGGTCGGGGACGCCCTTGCGGGTGACGCGGGCGCGGATGTTGGCCCAGGTCAGGCCCAGGAGCGAGCCGATGAGCTGGATGATGCCCTTCATGTCGAACTTCTGGGGGAGTTCGAGGCCCGCCTTCACCGCCGTGCCCAGCAGCCACGACACGACCCCGGTCTTCAGGTGGTCGGCGATGTTCGTCAGGAAGAGGTTCAGGCCCGCGCCGACGGCCGACACCAGGTTGCCCAGGAAACCGATCGGGTCCTTGATGATCTTCATCATCGCGCCGGCGGCCTTGGCGAGGATGCCGAGGAGGAGGTTCTTCAGTTCGTTGATGGTCTTGATCGCGCCGACGATGGCGTCCTTCGCCTTGTCGATCAGCCCCTTGTTGGCCTCCTGGAGCTTCTTGATCTCCTCATCGACCTTGTTGAGCGCCGCCGTGTACTTCTGGGCCAGGTCCTGGACCAGCTGCTCCGACTTCTCGTTGACCGACGCTTCCAGATCGTCGAACTTGCCCGCGAAGTCCTTCGCCGCCTCCTCGCCGAACTGCCGCAGGTCGGCGGGGAGCTTGTCGACCGCCGCCTTCAGCTCGCCCCGCCCCTTCGCGATCCGGGCCTTCGCCTTGCCCAGCTCGGTGCCGATGATGTCGGCGACCGACGAGATCACCGTCCGCATCCGGGACACGTACAGCTTGCGGGCCTCCTGGTAGAGGCTGTTCGCCTCCTCGGGCAGGCCCGCGAACTTGTCCTTCACCCAGCGGGCCTTGCCGGTCCAGCCGGAGTACCGCTTGTCCTTGTACTTCTTCATCCGGCGCTTGTGGTCCGCCGTGAACGCGTCCCGGGCCGCCTTCTCCCCGGAGGTGAACGCCGCGTCGACCTTCTTGTCCAGGCCGGACAGCGTCGCCTCGACGTCCTTCTTCGTGCCGTCGTAGACCTTCTGGAGCTTCGCCGTGACCTCGGCGCGCTTCTTCTCGTCCTTCGACTTGGTCTCGCCCTTGCCGCCGTCCACCTTCTGTCCGGCCCGCGTACGCGTCGCGGTCAGCGTGTTCATCGCGGCGGCGCCCGAGGCCGCGGCGCCCGCCTTCGCGGCGGACAGCTGCCGGTTCTCGGCCGACCTGCCCTTCGCCGGGGCCTTCGCGGAGTCCGCCTCGGCGGTCTTCTTCGCGCTCAGCGCCTCGTTGAACTCCGGCTCGTTGCCCTTGGCGAGCTGGTCCTCGGTGACCTCCGCGTCCGCCATCGCCTTGTCGTTCTGCGCGGGCCCCTCGGAGAAGTCCGTGACCGACGCCGGCTGCTTCCCGGGGATCGCGGCCGCCGCGGACGGCGCCCCGGGGTTGCCGGGCGGCTGGTCCGGGGTGAGCGGGGTGACGGGCTTGTCCTTCGCGGCCGAGGCGTCCGGCGGGGCCTTCGTCGCGGTGTCGATGTCCTTGGCCGACGCCTCCTTGCCGTCCGAGACCTTGCCGTCGACCGCCGCCTTGACCCGCTCCGCCTTGCCGGACTTGGAGAACTTGTCGGCGTCGTCGAGGTTCTTCGGCGCCTGCGCGTCGATCGCCTTGTTCACCGCGTCGATGAACGCCTTCTTGTCGAACTCGCCCGGCTTCGCGGCGTTCATCTTCTCCGCGTTGGCCGCCTTGCCCTGCGCCTCCTTGTCGTCCGGAGGCGCGACGGCCGCGTCCTGCGACGCCTTCGACTCCGTCGCGGCCGGCCGGTGCTGGGCCAGCCGCCGCTTCTTCGCCGCGATGTCCGCCCTGACGCCCCGGAAGCCCGGCGCCTGGGCGGGGGACGGCTTGACGGGGGCCGTGTAGCGCTGGGCGACCAGACGCGAGACGGCCGCGTTGCCGGCCGCCCGTTGCAGCCGCTGGAGACCGCGGCGGTCGGGGGCGGGGGCAGGCGTGGGGGCCGGAGCCTCCTCCGCACGAGCGGAGGCCGCTTCCGTACGAGCGGAGCCGTCGCGGGACCCGGCGGCCGGGGCGGCGGGCGCCTTTCCGGGAACCGCCTTCATCCGTCCCCTCCCGCCACCACAGTTCCGCCCGCACACGGTGGCTAGCCAGGCTGCCGGGCGCCCCGGGGGCGGGGGGAGCCCCGGTGGGACGGGGCAGGGGCAGGCCCGTGCGGTGCGCGCGGCGCGGCCCGTTTGCCTCATCGGGCAGCCCCCGGTGCACGCCGGGGCGGCCGACCATCCGTTCCCGGTGATCGCCGAAGTGGCGAGAATCGCCGGTGTTCCCCGGTCGGGCAGCGGTCATGCGACGGGGTGGGAAGCACGTCGAGGAGCACGTCAAGGAGAGGCCCATATGCCGTCGTACCTGTCCCCGGGCGTCTACGTCGAAGAGGTCGAGTCCGGTTCCCGGCCGATCGAAGGGGTGGGCACGTCGGTCGCCGCCTTCGTCGGGTTCGCCCAGCGCGGCCCCTTCGACGAGCCGACGCTGATCACGAACTGGAGCCAGTTCGTCAGCACCTTCGGCGACTTCGTGGACGGTACGTACCTCGCCTCCAGCGTGTACGGCTTCTTCGCCAACGGCGGCGGCATCTGCTACGTCGTCCGCATCGGCGACGGCTCGGACACCGTGGCCGGGGGAGCGGAGGGCGAACTCGCGGCCGGCTCCGAGGTCCAGGTCGGGCCGTACGCCGTCAAGCCGAGGCCGGGCGTGGCCGGTGAGATCAGCGTGGAGGTCGCGGAGGCCGAGGGCGACGACCCGCCGTCCGACGTGTTCCAGCTGATCGTGAAGCGCGACGGCCAGGTCGCGGAGACGTATCCGTCCGTGACGACCAAGCGGAGCAAGGAGAACGTCGCCACCCGGGTCAACGCCAAGTCGGAGCTGATCGAGATACGGGAGTCGGGGCGCGGCGCCGCCCCCGCCCGGCCCGCACCCCAGTCGGTGACCCTCGCCCCTGCCGCCCCGCCCGCCGGAAGCGCCGGCGCGCTCGCCCCCGAGGTGTACGTCGGCGACGCCGACCGCCGCACCGGCCTGGGCGGCCTCGAAGCCGTGGACGACGTCACGATGATCGCCGTACCCGACCTCATGGGAGCGTACGAACGCGGGCTGCTCGACCTGGAATCGGTCGTCGCCGTACAGCAAGCGCTCATCGGACACTGCGAGTTGATGGGCGACCGGATCGCCATCCTGGACCCACCACCCGGTCTGACGCCGCAGCAGATCCGGGCCTGGCGCACCGACCGGGCGAACTTCGACTCGAAGTACGCCACGCTCTACTACCCGTGGATCAGCGTCGCCGACCCGGCGTCCGGCCGCGCGACCCTCGTACCGCCGAGCGGTCACATCGCCGGGATCTGGGCCCGTAACGACGATTCGCGCGGGGTGCACAAGGCCCCGGCCAACGAAGTCGTACGCGGGGCGGTGGCGTTGCAGACGCAGCTGACCAAGGGCGAGCACGACCTGCTGAACCCGATCGGGCTGAACTGCATCCGCTCCTTCCCCGGACGCGGCATCCGGGTCTGGGGCGCCCGCACCCTGGCCTCCGACCCGGCCTGGCGCTATCTGAACGTGCGGCGGCTCTTCAACTATCTGGAGGAGTCGATCCTCGCCGGTACTCAGTGGGTCGTCTTCGAGCCGAACGACGACGCGCTGTGGGCCCGTATCCGGCGCACGGTCTCCGCGTTCCTGGTGAACGAATGGCGCAAGGGCTCGCTCTTCGGCCTCACCCCGGACGAGGCGTTCTACGTCAAATGCGACCGGGAGACGAACCCGCCGGAAAGCGTCGACGCGGGACAGGTCGTGTGCGAGATCGGTGTCGCGCCCGTCAAACCGGCCGAGTTCGTCGTGTTCCGGCTCTCCCAGCTGACCGGCGGGACCGGGGGCGTGGACGAATGACCGGTGCGCACCGCCCTTCAGTGACCGGCCCGTTCCCGAATCTGGCGTAAGGAGCCTGTGGTGCCTCTTCCCGATCTCGACAGTTCCGTCGGGCACTCCTTCGGTCTCGAATTCGACAGCGTCGTCATCAAACAGATCACCGAGGTGAGTGGTCTGAAGATGGAGCAGGACGTCATCGAGCTGAAGCAGAACACCGCCGACGGCAAATACGCCATCAAGAAGCTGCCCGGCCGCCCCAAGGCCGGCGAGGTCACCGTCACACGCGGCCTGACCGAGGACAACAGCTTCGAGCGCTGGATCAAGGACTCCCGCTTCGGCCGCATGACGAACGCCCGCCGCAACGGCGCGGTCATCGTGTACGACTACGAGGGGCTGCCGATCAAGCGGTACAAGCTCATCAACGCCTGGCCCAAGTCGCTGGAGATCGGCACCCTCAAGGCGGGGGACACCTCGGTGCTCACGGAGAAGCTGGCGATCACGTACGAGAGCATGGAGCTCGACTGATGCGGCGTACGGTCCAGTTCCAGGCGCCTCCGGAACGGGACTCGGGCAAGGGCCGGTCCGAACCGTTGCGGACCGAGTTCGGCTTCGAGCTGCCGCGCGGTTACGTGGACGAGTCGGGCACCGTGCACCGCAGCGGGGTGATGCGGCTGGCGACCGCACGCGACGAGCTGGTCCCCCTGCGCGACGACCGGGTCCGGGAGAACTCCGCGTACCTCTCGGTCGTGCTGATCTCCCGGGTGGTGACCCGGATCGGGACGGTCGAGGACATCCACCCGGGCGTCATCGAGGACCTGTTCGCGTCCGATCTCGCGTTCCTCCAGGACTTCTACCGCCGGATCAACGCCGAGGGGCACACCCGCGCGGCCGTCACCTGTCCGTCCTGCGACGAGGAGTTCGCGGTGGATCTCGCCGGCGGTCGCCTGGGGGAATCGTGACGTACGCGGCCGACCTGCTCTACGAGGAGGTCGCGTACCTCGCCTACCACTTCCACTGGCCGCTGGACGACCTGCTGGACCTGGAACACCCGGAACGCCTGAAGTTCGTCGCACAGGTCGCCCGCCTCAACGGGCAGTAGCCAGGAGCACGGAGGAGGACGAGGAACCATGGGGCTGATGTCCTGGCTGCGCGGCGGCCGTTCCGCCGATGCCGTGCCCGTGCGGGGGCCGGGCGATGCGCGGGAGGACCGGGGCGACCGGGTCGACGTGAGCCGGCTGGAGCCCGTCCAGCGGTCCGTCACGGACCAGGATCTGCTGATCAACCCGGCGGGCTTTGAGGCTGGATTGACTACACGTCAGGACACGTTACTGGGTGCGCCGTTGGGTCACCTGGTGAGTCCCGAGGCGCCCGCCGGGCTGGTACGCGGTGTGGTCGACGCCGCGCCGGGAAACCCGCCCCCGCCGGTCCAGCGGACCGTCGGGATGCCGATGCGTCCCGGTACGCGACGCGGCCCCGTCGCCGTTCAGCGGATGTACGGGCATGGCCTGCCGAACCTCACCTCCGCCGGACCGGCCCCGGCGCTCGCCGGTGCGCCGGTGCGCCAACTCGTCGGCGAGCAGCCCCTCGTACCCCCGGACCGGCACACCGAGCCGGTTGGCCCGCAGCCTCACGCGGATGCCGTCGAGGCCGACGCGCCGGCGCCGGACACCCCGCCCGTACAGCGCACGCCCACTGGCGCGCCGGTGCAGCCGCCCCCGCCTCCGCCTCCGTCCCGGCGTGCGGGCGGTCTCGGAGCACCGCTTCCCGGCCTGCCGCCCACGGCCCAGCGCAAGGCGGTCCGGCCCTCGGAGCCCCCGCCGCCCCAGGTGCAGCGCGACAGCGTCCCGGACCGAGTCGCCGCCGCCGGCCCGGTGCCCGGCCGCCCCGGCGAGACCGCCGCCCCGGACGTGCCCGCAGGGGCGGAGGCCGTGGCACCGCTCCTGGGCGACGCCCCGCTCCTGGGCGACATCCCACGCCGGCCGGAGGGCAGCGCGCCCGACGTGACGGCGGACCGTCAAGCGCCCGCCGCCCCGGTGCAGCGCACCACCCCCGCACCCCCTGACCGCCCCACCGCGCCCCTGCTCGGGGACCGGCCCCTGTCCCTCCGTACGGCCGATGCCCCTGGCGACATCCCGGCCGTTCAGCGTGCGGCGGAGAGCGCGGGGGCCGGCGGCAGCGCATCCGGCCCCTCACCGTTCGTCCCCCCGCCCTCGGACCCGCCGCCCGCCGTGGCCGTCCGCTGGACCGGCCCCGACGAGGGGCCCGCGATGGGCGCCCCGGCGGCACCGTCGCAGCGTGCCGTCACCCCCGTACAGCGGCAGACGCCACCGCCACCGCCACCCGCCCGGCCGGAGGCGGCGCCCGGCCGGGGGCCCCGCGTCCCCGCCTCCGTACGGACCGCCGGGGCGGCCGCCGTCGCGGCCGGGGTGGCACAGCGCATGGCGGACGGGAGCGTCGTCTTCCCGTCCGCACCCCGCGACGGCACCTCGCGGCCGGTCGTGCAGCGGGACTCGGAGACCGCCGAGGAACCCCCGCCGCCGCCCCTGCCGGAACCCGATCCGGAGCCCGGACCCGAACCCGAACCCGAGCCGCCGGCTCCGGAACAGCCGGCGGCGACGGCCACCTCCACGAGCCCCGACGGGACCCCGCAGACGCCACCCGTCACCGACGAGCTGGTCCGGGCGCTCTACACGCCCCTCAGCAGGCTGCTGAAGGCCGACCTGCGACTCGAACGCGAGCGTTCCGGCTCCCTCATCAACACCCGTCACTGATCGAGAGGCACGCGCATGGCCAACGCCCCGGACGACGACCCCGCAGTCAGCGTCTGCTTCGTCGTGACGATCGATGACATCGAGCTCGGGTCGTTCAACACCTGTGACGGGCTGGGCTGTGAAGTCGTCCTGGAGACCCGCGAGGAGGGCGGCAACAACGGGCATGTGTGGCAGCTGCCGACCCGGCTGAAGTATTCCAACGTGAAGCTGTCGCGGCCGCTCACCCGGGAGACGGAGAAGGTGGCGCGCTGGTTCGCCACCATGACGACCGGGTTCAGCCGCAAGACCGCGCACATCGAGGCGCGGACCGGCGACGGCCGCAAGGTCGCCCAGTGGGGACTGCTCGAAGTCGTGCCGGTGCGCTGGACCGGGCCGTCGTTCACCCCGGAGTCGCCCAAGGTGGCGATGGAGACGATCGAGATCGCCCACCACGGCTATGTGATGGAGGGCTGAGCGGCGTGAGCGCGGGACCCATCGCCTTCAGCGCGGCCGGCACGTCCGGGGTGGCGTCCGCCGCGAAGGGCGGCTCCGCCAGGCCCAAGCTGGAACACGCCTACCTGGAGCTGCGCACCCCGCCCACCGGGGGCGGGCTGACCCCCGGCGGACCGTGCGGGCGGATCGACTTCCAGTTCAACCCCAAGGAGCTGAGCCTGACGAAGGCGGCCTCCTGGAAGCGCACCCCGGCCAAGGGCGCGAAGAGCTCCGGGCCGCCGGAATACCAGGGTTCACAGCCCAGCAAGCTGACCGTCGAGATGTTCTTCGACGCGGGCGACACCCAGGACACCCGGGTCGTGACGGCGGTGGAGCAGCTGTTCGCGTGCTGCGTACCGACGAACGAGACCAGACAGCAGCAGCGTTCCTCGCCGCCCTGGGTGGTGTTCCACTGGGGCGGACTGACCGGATTCCCCGGTTACGTCAGCCAGGTCGCCGCCAAATACACGCTGTTCACCACGTCGGGCGTGCCGATCCGGGCCGTGTGCCAGGTGACGATGGAGGAGATCAGCGGGGAGACGCCCGGCCAGAACCCGACCTCCGGGGCGCTGGCGGCCCGGCGGGTGCACCGGGTCGCGTCGGGGGACTCGCTGCCGTCGCTGGCCCATCGGGAGTACGGCGACGCGGGCGCCTGGCGGATCATCGCCGAGGCCAACGGCATCGACGACCCGATCAGGCTCGCCCCGGGCACCCAGCTGCTGCTGCCCGCGCCGGACGAGCTGAGCCGGCTGGACGACAAAGGCCGCCGGGGGGTGGGCCGATGACCCGGCCCGGGGTGGCCAGCGCGCTGGTGGTGGAGTTCGACGGCCGCCCGCTGCCCGCGAGGTTCCTCAACACCCTGGTCGAGGGCTATGTGGACGACAGCCGTACGCTCCCCGACCTCTTCCTGCTCCGGTTCCGCGACCCGGACCGCGTCCTGCTCGAACAGACCGGCCTGAAGATCGGCAGCGAGGCCCGGCTCCTCGCCCGGTCCGGCGGCGGAACCACCCCGGAACCGCTCCTCGAAGGCGCGGTCACCGCCCTGGAGATCGAGCTGGACGAAACCGGCACCTTCACCGTGGTCCGGGGCCTCGACGCCTCGCACCGGCTGCTGCGGGGCCGCCGCGTCGCCAGCTACCAGAACATGACCCTCTCCGACATCTGCGGCCAGGTCGCCCAGCGCGCCGGACTCAAATCAGGCACCGTGGACATCGCCGGACCGGTCATCGAGCACATCGCCCAGCCCAACGTCACCGACTGGGAGTTCGTACGCGGCCTCGCCGAGGAGGCGGGCGCCCAGGCATACGTACGCGACGGGCAGCTGCACATCACCCGGCCCGCCGAGGCGAGCGGGGCACCGGACAGCTCCGCACGCGCCGACCGGGACCCGCTCGTCCTCGAACTCGGCAGCAACCTGCTGCGCTGCCGCGCCGGAGTCTCGGCCGCCGAACAGGTCTCCGAGGTCGAGGTGCGCGGCTGGGACATCGGCGCCAAGGAACCACTGGTCGGCCGGTCGCCCGCCGGAAAGTCGGCCACGCTGGACCTCGGCGTCACGGCGGCCGACGTCACCGCCCCCTTCGGCGAGGCCCGGTTCGTCGTCACCGACGCCGCCTACGGCACCCAGGCACAGGTGGACCAGGCGGCGAAGGCGCTGGCCGAGCGCATCGCGGGCTCCTTCGCGGAGCTGGAAGCGGTCATCAGGGGCAACCCCGAGGTCACGGCGGGCAGCGCGGTCGCCCTCAACGCGGTCGGCGCGCCCTTCGAGGGCCGCTACACCGTCACCTCCTCGCGCCACGTCTTCGACGCCGTACGCGGGTACGAGACCTGGATCACCGTGTCCGGACAGCAGGAGCGCTCGCTGTTCGGACTCACCGGGGCGTCCGGCGCATCCGGGGGCGGTCCGCGCTGGGCCGGCCTGGTCAGCGGGACGGTCACGGACACCCAGGACCCGGAGGGCTCGGGCCGGGTGAAGGTGCGCTTCCCGTGGCTGTCGGAGAAGTACGCGAGCGACTGGGCGCGCACCGCGCAGTCCGGCGGGACGGGCGGCGGCGAGGCGTTCATCCCGGAGGTCGGCGACGAGGTGCTGGTCGGCTTCGAGCAGGGGCACCTGGACCGGCCGTACGTACTGGCCGGGCTGTACAACGGCAAGGACCGGCCCGGCGGGGGGACCTCAGGTGCGTCCGGCACCCCAGGCACCCCCGGCGCCTCCGACGCGGGCGGTGGCGACCTGGTCGACCCCACCACCGGCGCCGTCAACCGCCGAGCCTTCGCCTCCAAGAGCGGCAACCAGCTCGAACTGCTGGACGCCGCCAACGGTCCGCAAGGTGTACGGCTGCGCACCGGCGACGGGAAACTCACCATCGACCTGGACCGCCGGGGCACCGCCGTCGTCATCAACAGCGACGGCAGCGTCACCATCGAGGCCAGGGAACAGGTCTCCGTCACGGCCGCCAAGGGAGTGTCCCTGGACGCCGGACGCGGGGAACTCACCCTCACCGGCGAGAGCGTCACCCTCACCTCCCGCAACGGAGTCGCCCTGAACGGCGGCAACGGCAAGCTCGCCCTCTCCACGGACGGCGCGGTGGAGGTGCACGGCGGCCAGGTCACGGTCGACGGCAGCCGCCGCACGGACCTGAAGAGCGGCGGCTCGGTCTCCGTCAACGCACCGATGATCCAGCTCAACTGACGTATCACCAGATTCGCGGCGAACAGGAGCGCACCGTATGCCGTCAGCAGCAGCCGCCCGGGTCGGCGACCTCACGGGTCACCCCGGCACGGTCGGGCCGCCCGGGGTGGTCTCGGTGCTGATCGGCGGCAGGCCGGCGGCCACGGTCGGCACCCTCCACCAGTGCGCCTCGCCGCTCGGCCACCCGCCGTCCCCGATCGCGCCCCCGGGCAGCCGGAGCGTGTTCATCGGCGGCAGACCGGCCGCCCGCGTCGGAGACCTGAGCGGCTGCGGGGCGCCGATCCTCACGGGCTGCGCCACGGTGCTGATCGGAGGCTGAACGGACATGGGAGAACAGTTCATCGGGGCCGGCTGGGCCTTCCCGCCGCGTACGGACGCCACCGGGTCCATCGCACTGGTGCGGGGCGAACGCGAACTGGAGGAGTCCATCCGGCTGATCCTCGCGACCTCGCCCGGCGAGCGCCCGATGCGGCCCGAATTCGGCTGCGCCGTCAACGACTACGTGTTCGCCCCCGCCGACGCCGGAACGGCCGGGCAGCTCGCGTACGAGGTGCGCCTCGCCCTGGAACGCTGGGAGCCGCGCATCGAGGTCGCCGACGTCACCGTCCGGTTCGACGCGGCGGACAGCGGGGTGCTCTACATCGACATCGGCTACACCGTGCGCGGCTCCAACGACCCGCGCAACCTCGTCTTCCCGTTCTACGTGATCCCCCAGCACGGACCGGAGACGAACCCCGACGACGAGGAGGCCGGCGCGTGACGCTGCCCAGTCCCCATCTGGACGACCGCCGCTTCCAGGGCCTGGTGGACGAGGCCAAACGCCTGGTCCAGCAGCGCTGCCCGGAATGGACCGACCACAATGTGTCGGACCCGGGCGTCACGCTCATCGAGGCGTTCGCGACGATGGTCGACCAGCTCGTCTACCGGGTGAACCGGGTGCCGGAGAAGAGCTACCTCACCTTCCTCGACCTGATCGGCGTACGGCTCCACCCGCCGACGGCCGCACGCACCGAGGTGACGTTCCGGCTGTCCGCGCCCCGCCCCGACCCCGTCGTGGTGCGCGCCGGGACCGAGGTGGCGACCGTCCGTACGGAGACGGAGGAGGCGGTCGTCTTCACGACCTCGTCCGAACTGACCGTCGTCCCCTGCTCGTTCGCCCACCTCGCGACCTGGCCGGCCGCCGGTGAGGTGGCCGACCGCACCGAACAGCTCGCCATCGGTCGCGACGTGGCCTGCTTCGGCGCGACGCCCGCCCCCGGCGACTGCCTCTACGTGGGCCTGTCGGCCGCCGTGCCCGCCGGGGTCGTCGTCCTGCGGCTCGACTGCCGTGTGGAGGGTGTCGGTGTGGACCCGCTGCGCCCACCCCTGGTCTGGGAGGCATGGGACGGCACCAGCTGGGCGGCCTGCGAGGTCGAGAAGGACGACACCGGCGGCTTCAACCGCTCCGGCGAACTCATCCTCCACCTGCCGAGGACCCATACCCCGGCCGCCGTCGCCCGGCGCACCGGCGGCTGGCTGCGCTGCCGGCTCATCGAGGCCGAGCCCGGCCGCCCGACCTACCTGGCGCCGCCCGTGGTCCGGTCGGTCACCGCCTTCACCATCGGCGCCACCGTCGCCGCCGAACACGCCGAGACCCTCACCGACGAGGTGCTCGGCGCGGCCGAGGGCGTGCCGGGCCAGGCGTTCACGCTGGCCCGGTCGCCCGTCGTGCCGGGGGACTTCGTGGTCGAGGTCGCGGACCCGGCGAGCGGCCCCGAGCCGGAGTACACCCACTGGACCAGGGTGGACGACTTCGCGCACTCCGGCCCCGAGGACCGGCACATCACCCTCGACCCCAACTCCGGCCGCGTCGAGTTCGGCCCCGCCGTACGCGAACGGGACGGCTCCATCCGCTACTACGGGGCCGTCCCCGCCAAGGGCGCCACCGTCCGCGTGCGCTCGTACCGCACCGGCGGCGGGCTGCGCGGCAACGTCGCCCGGTCCACCCTGAAGATCCTCCGCAGCGCGATCCCGTACGTGGCCCGCGTGGAGAACCGCAGGCCCGCGCTCGGCGGGGTCGACGGGGAGAGCGTCGACAGCGCCCGGGTGCGCGGCCCGATGACCCTGCGCACCCTGCACCGCGCCGTCGTCCCGCACGACTACGAACTCCTCGCCCGCGAGGTCGCCCCCGACGCCGCCCGCGTCCACTGCATCAGGGCCGGGGCCGACGACGATACGAGCGACGCCACCGCGCAGGGCGTCCGGCTCCTCGTCGTACCGGCCGGGCGCAGTGACGAACAGGGCCGCATCGAGTTCGACGAGCTGATCCCGCCCGCCCAGACCCTGCGCCTCATCGCCGGGCACCTGGACGAGCGCCGCCCGATCGGCGCCCGCCTGGTCGTGGAACCGCCGTTCTACCAGGGCGTCACCGTCGTCGCCTCGGTCCAGGCCGAGCCCGGCGCGGACCGAGACCGGGTCCGGGACGCGGCACTGGCCGCGCTGTACGGGTACTTCAACGCCCTGACCGGCGGGCCGGCCGGCCAGGGCTGGCCGTTCGGGCGCCCGGTCCAGTCCGGCGAGGCGTTCGCCGTGCTCCAGCGAGTGCCGGGCGTGGACCTGGTGGAGGACGTACGCCTCTACCGCGCCGACCCGGTGACCGGTGAGCGCACCGACGCCACCACCAGGATCCCGCTCGACCGGCACGCGCTGGTCTTCAGCTACGAGCACCAGCTCCGCGTGAGGGGAGCCTGACCCATGCGCACCGGCGTCCCCGGGCTCCCCACCCCGCACCCCCTCATCGACCAACTCCCCGCCGTCTACCTGGAACAGGACTTCCTCCGCCGCTTCCTCACCGCCCTGGACGACGTCCTCGCCCCCGTCCTGCTCACCATCGACAACCTCCCCGCCCACCTGGACCCGCGCAGCGCCCCCGACGACTTCCTCGCCTGGCTGGCGCAGTGGGTGGCGGCGGAGTCCCCCGAGAGCGGACCCGTCGAGCGGCGCCGTGAGACGGTACGCGGCGCGGTGGCCCGGCACGCCCGGCGCGGTACGGCCGGCGGCCTCGCCGAGGCGGTGCGCCTGGCGACCGGCGCGGACCCCGAGATCACGGAGAGCGGCGGCACCGCCTGGTCCACCGGCCCCGGCACCACGCTCCCGGGCGCGCCGCGCCCCTGGGTGACGATCCGGGTCCGGGAGGGGCACGGCCGGCCCGTCGACCGGGCCCGGCTGGAAGACCTCATCGGCACGGAGGTGCCGGCCCACGTGGGCTTCACACTGGAGATCCTGCCCCCGGACGGGGGCGCGGGGGGTGCGACGCGGTGATCTGCGAGTCGTGCGGGACGAGGAACGAACCGGGGCGCGAATTCTGCGTGTCGTGCGAGGCGTTTCTGGCGTGGGGGGAGGGGGACGAGCCCGCGCCGGGCGCGCCTGCGTATCCCGGTCCGCCGGCGCCGGACGAGCCGGTCCGAGGCGTTGCACCTCCCGCACCTCCGGTTCCCGCACCTCCGGCACCCGTACCTTCGGTTCCGGGGCCTTCGTCCCCCGTAACCCCGGCTTCTGCACCACCGACCCCGACACCCTCAACCCCCGCGCCCCAGGCCCCGGACCCGTCACCCCGTACACCCGCCGCCGCCCCCCGCCGCCCCGGCGATCGGCCGGAGGCGCCGCCCGGTCCCGCCGCATGGACGCCGGACGCGTCGGCGTCCGGGCCGCCGCCCGACGCGCCCGTCCGGGCCGCCGCGCCGGTCCGGTGCCCCGGCTGCGGCACGGAGAACGCCCCCGATCGCACCCTGTGCGTCCGGTGCGCGCTGCTGCTCGACCCCGGGGCGCCGCCCGCCGTGCGTCCGCCCTGGTGGCGTCGTCTCTTCCGGCGGGGGCCGGCGAGGGGGCATGAGGCCGGGGCACGTCCGCGACGCCGCAAGCGGGGGCCGCGGCTCGGGGTCCCGATCGCGTTGCTGGTCGTCCTGGCAGGGGGGTGGTTCGCGCTGCCGCACCTGTCCGGGCTGCTGGGGCTGGCCAAGGAGGAGACGGGCGCGCCGGAGTCGATGCCGCCCGCCGCGTGTCACGCGTCCAGCGCGGCTCCCGGGCATGGCGCGGCTGCCGCCGTGGACGGGTTCAACAACCGGTACTGGGCGCCGAAGGCCACCGGCGCCGGGGCGGGGGAGTTCCTGGAGTGCACGTTCGACGCGCCGGTCCGGCTGCGGAAGATGGTGGTGTTCTCCGGCACGTCGACGCGGACGGACGAGTATCTGACGCAGGCCCGGCCGGCCAGGCTCATCGCCGAACTGACCGCGGAGGACGGCACCAGGAGCACGAAGACGATCCGGCTCGCCGACCAGGCCGGCCAGCAGACGTTCGACGTACGGGGGTCGCGGACCCTCCGCATCCGGCTGACGGTCGACTCCGCGTACGGCACCGGCAAGGGCCGCCGGGTGGCGGTCGCCGAGGTCGAGTTCTTCGGCCACCGGTCCTGACCGGGCCGCGCACCACGCGCGGCCCGGCTTGCGACGGGGGGACGGGGACGGCAGGGTTCGGTGCTGTGCCCACTCTCCTGATCGTGCATCACACGCCCTCGCCGAACTGCCAGGCCCTCTTCGAGGCCGTCGTCTCCGGCGCGACGACGGACGAGATCGAGGGCGTACGCGTCGTACGGCGCGCCGCGCTCGCCGCGACGGCGTCCGACGTACTCGAAGCGGACGGGCTGCTCCTCGGCACCCCGGCGAACCTCGGCTACATGTCCGGGGCGCTCAAGCACTTCTTCGACCAGATCTACTACCCGTGCCTCGACACGACGCGGGGCCGCCCCTTC
The DNA here is from genome assembly GCF_045161735.1 of Streptomyces sp. NBC_00726. Classification (NCBI taxonomy): domain Bacteria; kingdom Bacillati; phylum Actinomycetota; class Actinomycetes; order Kitasatosporales; family Streptomycetaceae; genus Streptomyces; species Streptomyces sp. NBC_00726. The sequence continues at coordinate 6,453,010 of NZ_CP108983.1, forward strand.
GGCTACTACGTGCACGGCGGCAACGACGTCACGGGCGCCGTGCGCGGCATCGAGACGATCACCACCGGCCTCGGCTGGCGCCGGGCGGCAGAGGCCGTGAAGGTGACGGGCGAGCCCGCCCGGGCGGACACCGAGGCGTGCTGGGCGCTGGGGGCCACGCTGGCGGCCGGCCTGACCGAATAAGGGGTGCGCGGCCGGCGACCCGACGCTACGCTGTGCCGCGATGAAGACTCCTTCTCTCCAAAGAATGGGGGCCCCGTCCGCGCAAGGTGAGTGCTGATGACCACTCACCGGCCCGACGAGGATCCCTTCCTGTCCTTCTGGCTGCGCGTGCGCGAGTTCGCCGTGCCGCCCTCCATGATCGAAACAGCCACCGCCCGGCGTCGTAACGGCGACTGGGCCGGCGCGTGTGCCGCCGCCGGTGTCGACGTCGACTTCACGCCCCGGTCGCCGGCCCGCACGTACGGGCGGGAACTCGCCGCCCGCGTACGCGCCGACCTGCGCCACCTGGCACCCGACCTGCTGCGCTGGCACATGCCGAGGATCGCCCCGCGCGGCCTGCTGCGCCCCGGGCTGACGATCGCGCTCGCGCGGTACGACTCCGAGCCGCGTCCCGGAACCGCGCGCGCCCCGGCCCCCGTGCACCTGGTGGCCAGGACGCCCCCGGCGTGGGCGGACGCCGGGCAGCGGATCAGCCTCGGCCTGTGGGACGGCACCGGCCCCGGGACCGTACGCCTGCATCCGCACCCGCATCCCAGCCGGCGGTTCCGGCTCGACCTGCACCGCCATCTATGGGATGCGCGCAGCGCCGCTGACCTGCGGATACGTTCCGGAGGCACGGATGGGGCGGACGCGGACCTCCTCGGCCGGCTGCCGCCGGGGCGCCGCTGTGCCGTCGGCCGCTGGGCGGCGGAGGCCGCGCTGCTGCTCGACGCCGAGGGCCGCGCCTCGGGCCCCGTCACCGTGCGACTGGGCGGCCGGCACCGGCTCCTCCTGGACGTGGACGGGAACGGGCCGCCCGCCCTGCGGCTCGCGGACGCCCCGGCCCGTACCCCGCTGGTGCTGCCCGACGCGGCCACCTGGGCGCTGCCCGACCTCGAACTCCTGCGCTCCGGCGCGATCGGGGCCGACCGGCTGCACCCCCTCGTCGCGGCCGCGCTCGCCCCCGGGCACGCACCGGCCGGTCCGACCCCGGCCCCGGCGGACGCGGGCCATCCGCGCATCGTGGACTGCCGGGGCACCCCGCACCGGATCGGCCTGGCCGACGGGGTGCTGTCCGCCCTGGACCACGACCCGGCCGAGGTCCGGCGCGAGGAACTGCTGGTCGCCCTGACCGGGACCCCGCTGCCCTGTCTCAGGGCCATCGATGAGGCCCACCGCCGCCCGGACTGCCTCACCGGGGTACGGGAACGGCTCGACCACGGCGACATCGCCGGGGCCCTCGCCGTCGTCGAAGGTCTCCTCGGCCCCGGCGCGCAGCTCCGGGACGGCCCGCTGCGCGACGAACTGGAGACGGCGGCACTCCGCCGGATCACCTACGGGCTGTACCGGGCCGACCTCGTCGAACCCGGCCCCGGGGTCTGCCACCCCGTGCCCCCGCCCGCCCCCGCACACCGCACACGCCCGCGCCGGGCGGGATCGCGCTGACGGGTGCGCCGCCCGCACCCCGTACCCGCCCACCACGACTCACAAGGTGATGACACATGCCCGTAAGCACTCTTTCCGCCCCGCCCACCGCCCCGCCCACCGCCTCGCAGCTCGACATCGCCGGGGCGCTGACCGCCCTGCTGCGTGACACGACGACCGAGGCGCGCCCCGACACCCAGCTGGAGGCGCTGACGCTGGCCGTCGCCGCCGACCTGCCCGTTCTTCTGTGGGGCGAGCCGGGCATCGGCAAGACCGCCGCCCTCACCCAGCTCGCCGACGACCTCGGGCTGCCCCTCACCACGGTCATCGTCAGCGTGCACGAGCCGTCCGACTTCTCCGGGCTGCCCGTCGTCGGGGACGACCCGGCGGAACAGGGCGTCCCCATGGCGCCGCCGGACTGGGCCGTGCGGCTGGTCCGGGCCGGGCACGGACTGCTCTTCCTGGACGAACTGTCCACGGCCCCGCCCGCCGTGCAGGCCGCCCTCCTCCGCCTCGTACTCGAACGGCGGGTCGGCGCGCTGCGACTGCCGCCCGGCGTACGGATCGTGGCCGCCGCCAACCCGCGTTCGTCGGCGGCCGACGGCTGGGAGCTGAGCCCGCCGCTGGCCAACCGGTTCGTCCACCTCCGGTGGACCCACGACCAGGACGTCGTCGTACGCGGTCTCGGCGGGACCTGGCCCCGGGCGACCCTGCCCCGGCTCCGGCCCGAACGCCTCGGCGAGGCCGTCGAGTTCGCCCGACGCGCGGTGTGCGGACTCCTCGCGGCCCGCCCCGCGCTCGTCCACCGGCTGCCCAGCGGCGAGACCCGCAGGGGCGGACCCTGGCCGTCGCCCCGGAGCTGGGACATGACCCTCACCCTGACCGCCTTCGCCACCGCCGCCGGAGTCTCCCGCGATGTGCTCTCGCTGCTCGTCCGGGGCACGGTCGGGGACGGGCCGGGGCTCGAACTCCTGGCATCCATCGACCGGATGGACCTCCCGGACCCGGAAACCCTCCTGGCCGACCCGGAGTCCGCCGTACTGCCGGAGCGGGGAGACCTGCGACAGGCGGTGCTCGACGGGGTGGTCGCCGCGGTGCGCAACCGCCTCGACCGGTCGCGCTGGGACGCCGCCTGGACGCTGCTGGTGCGCGCGGCCGAGACCGGGGCGCCGGACCTGGTCGTCGTCCCCGCGACCACCCTCGCCACGCTCAGACGCGAGGAGTGGGACGTGCCCGCGTCGATCGAGGCGCTGGCGGGCGTCGTGTCGGTGTCCCGCCGCGCCGAGGACGCGGCGGCCCGGGCCGCCGTGGCGACGAAGGGCGGCCGGTGACCGGGGGCGCGCTGGACCGGGACAAGCTCTTCGCGGCCCGGTTGCAGGCCGTCAGGGCCCGCCCGTTCCTGGCGACGGCGCTGTTCGCGCTCCATGTGGTCGAGTCGCGGCGCGTTCCGACGATGGCCGTCGACCGCCACTGGCGGTGCTACGTGTCGCCGTGGTTCGTGGACCGCACACCGGTGGAGGAGCTTGCCGGGGTGTGGGTGCACGAGGTGTCGCACCTGCTGCGCGACCACCACGGGCGCGGCGACCGGTTCGCGAGACAGCACGAACTGACCGGCCCCGGGGAACGGTTGCGGATGAACATCGCGGCCGACTGCGAGATCAACGACGACGTGTACGGGGACGGGCTCGCCGCGCCCGAGGAAGCCGTGCGGCCCGCGACGCTGGGGCTGCCCGAGGGAAAGCTGATGGAGGAGTATCTGCGCCTGTTCCGGCTCGGGCCCCGTACACAGGACTTCGCCTGGCTGGACTGCGGCAGCGGCTCCGACGGGCTCGACCGCGAGTGGGACCTCGGACCCGACGGCGCGCACGGGCTCGGCGAGCAGGAACGCGACGCGGTGCGCTTCCGGGTCGCCCAGGGCATCAACGGCCGCCCGGGCCAGGCGCCGAAGACGTGGAAGCGGTGGGCGGAGGAGGCGTTCCACCCGCCGCAGGCATGGCGCGAACTGCTCGGGGCCGCCGTCCGGTCGGCCGTCTCCGGCCCCGGCGCGGGCGACGACTACTCGTACGGGCGTCCCTCGCGGCGCTCGGCCGGGCTGCCCGGGGTGGTCCTGCCGAGCCTGCGGCGCAGACCACCGCGGGTGTCCGTGGTCATCGACACCTCGGCATCGGTCAGCGACGCCGAACTGGGCAGCGCGCTCCTTGAGGTGTCCGCGATCACCCGTGCCGTGGGCGGCCGCCGGGACCTGGTCACGGTCCTGTCCTGCGACGCGGCCGCCCGGGTCGTGCACCCGCTGTGCCGCGCGGAGGGCATCCCGCTCGTGGGCGGCGGCGGAACCGATCTGCGTACGGGCTTCGCCAAGGCGCTGCGGACGCACCCCCGGCCCGACGTCGTCGTGGCCCTGACCGACGGCCAGACCCCGTGGCCCTCGGCGCAGCCCGCGTGCCGGACGGTGGTGGGCCTCTTCGACCGGGCGGACCGGGACTCCTGGGACGAGGACGACCCCGACTACGTACCGGACTCGCCGCCCGAGTGGGCGAGGGTCGTCAACATCGGCTAGCCGACGGGTCGTTGATCCGGGTGACGGGGCATGCGTTCGACACCGGACACCCCCGCCCGCAGCCCGTCCGCCACCGCGAACTGCCGATCAGCCCGGACCGCGTCCCGCGAGCGGGGAACACGCCCTAAACCCCCAGCCGCACCTCACGCCCCCGCCAGCGCCGCCGCAGCCAGCGGTCGTGGCTGGCGACCACGATCGCGCCCGGCCCCGGGCCCAGCGCCTCCTCCAACTCGTCGCACAGCGCGGGGGAGAGGTGGTTGGTCGGCTCGTCAAGGAGCAGCAGTGCCGGCGGGCGGGCCATCAGCAGTGCGAGCGCGAGCCTGCGCCGCTGACCCGCCGACAGCTGCCGCACCTCCTTGCCCAGGTCCGCCTCGCGCAGCAGCCCGAGCGAGAGCAACGGCACCAGCTCCGCCCGGTCGGCGCCCAGCACCCGTACATAGGTGTCGCCGACGGTACGGTCCGGCCGGGCGAACACGCTGTCCTGCGCGAGCACCCCGACGGAAAGACCCGGCCGCCGGACCACCTCACCGGCCGCCACCGGGCGGCCCGCGAGCACCGCGATCAGCGTCGACTTCCCCGTACCGTTGCCGCCCGTCACCAGCAGGCGGTCGGACGCCCCGACGTCGAGCCGGTCGACGGCCAGCCGGCCGGGGAAGCGCACCCCGCGCAGCGACACCAGCGTGCCCGGCTCGGACGGCTCGGCCCGCTCCGGGTGACGGAACCTCAGCGGACCTGGTGGCTCGGCGACCTGGCGGCGCTCCGCCTCGTCCAGCCGGCGGGTGGCGTTGCAGACCCGGCGCGCGATCTGGCTCTGCACCCGGCCCGCCCGCAGCCCGTACCCCATCTTCTCGCTGTCGCGGGGCCCCCGGTCGGGTGCGACCTGGCGCGCGGTCACCGCCGCCGACCGGCGCAGCTCCCCGATCTCCTCCTGCTCCTCCGCGTACCGGCGCTCCCACCGGGCCCGCTCCGCCCGCTTCTCCGCCAGGTACGCGCTGTACCCGCCGCCGTACCGTACGGGCCCGTCGACCGCCGGATCGAGATCGATCAGGTCCGTGCAGACGGCGTCCAGGAACGCCCGGTCGTGGCCGGCGAGCACCACGGGCCCCGGCATCGACCGCAGCTGCTCCTCCACGAACGCGGCGGCCTCGTCGTCCAGATGGTTGGTCGGTTCGTCCAGAAGCAGGCAGGCCGGCCGGCGCACCAGCAGCGCGGCGAGCGCCAGCCGGCCGCGCTGCCCGCCCGAGAGCGAGCGGATCGTCCGCCCGAGCGGCAGGGAGCCGAGCCCGAGCCCGCCGAGCACGACGGCCGCCCGCCGGTCGGCGTCCCAGACCTCCCGCTCCTCCGCCCGTTCGAGGCGTCCGCCGTACGTCTCCAGGAGCCGCGCGTGCTCCGGAGAGTCCTCCGGCGTACGGGAGAGCAGACCGGAGAGCCGGTCCAGCTCGGTGAGATCGGCCCGGGCCTCGCGCAGGGCGTCGTCCAGGACGCCCGCGAGGGTGGAGTCCGCGTCGAACGGCAGCTCCTGGTGCAGGAACCCCACATCGGCAGGGCGGGTCACCTGCCCGGCGTCCGGTTCGTCCACCCCGGCGAGCAGCCGCAGGAGTGTCGATTTGCCGACACCGTTCTCACCGATGAGGCCGATGCGGTCGCCGGGCGACGCGGTGAGCGAAACCCCGTCCAGGACACGCTTCGTGCCGAGGACGCGGACCAGGTCGTGGGCGAGGAGAGCGCGGCTCATGCTTCCGGTCCCCCCGTCTCCCGCAGCTCCCCGTCCGCCAGCCGCAGCCACCGGCCGACGCCGATCCGCTCCAGGAACCGTTCGTCATGGCTGACCACCACGAACGCGCCCCGGTACGAAGCGAGCGCGCTCTCCAGCTGGCCGGCGCTCACCAGGTCCAGGTTGTTCGTCGGCTCGTCCAGGAGCAGCAGCTGCGGGGCCGGTTCCGCGCACAGCACGCAGGCCAGGGTGGCCCGCAGCCGCTCGCCGCCCGACAGCACGCCGACCGGCAGCTGGGCCCGGTCTCCGCGGAAGAGGAAGCGCGCGAGCAGGTTCATCCGCTCGGCCTCCTCCCGGTGCGGGGCGTACGCGGCGAAGTTCTCGGCCACCGTGCGCCCGAGGTCGAGCAGATCGAGGCGTTGCGAGAGATACGCGATGCGCCCGTCGGCCCGCCGGACCGAGCCGCCGTCCGGCTCCAGGTCCCCGTTGACCAGCCGCAGCAGGGTGCTCTTGCCCGCGCCGTTGGGCCCGGTCAGCGCGATGCGCTCGGGACCCCGGATCGTCAGAGAGACGCCCTCGCCGGCGAACTGCTCCCGGCCGCCGAGGCGCACCCGCAGCCCCTCGGCGAGGAGCACGGTGCGGCCGGCCGGCACATCGGTGTCCGGCAGATCGAGCGTGATGCGCTGCTCGTCACGTACCGCACGCCCCGCCTCGTCCAGGCGGGCCTGTGCCTCGCCGACCCGGGCGGCGTGCGTCTGGCCGGACCTGCCGGCGGCCTCCTGGGCGCCGCGCTTCATGTTCCCGGCGAAGATGCGGGGCAGGCCCGCGTTCTTGAGGTTGCGGGCCGCGTTGCTCGCCCGCCGCTCGGCCCGCTCACGGGCCTGCTGCATCTCGCGCTTCTCCCGCCTCAGCTCCTGCTCCGCGTTGCGGACGTTCTTCTCGGCCACCTCCCGCTCGGCCCGCACGGCCTCCTCGTACGCCGTGAAGTTTCCGCCGTACAGCCGCAGTTCCGAGGTGCCGAGTTCCGCGATGCGGTCCATGCGGTCCAGGAGCGCGCGGTCGTGGCTGACGAGCAGCAGCGTGCCGTTCCACGACTCCAGGGTGTCGTAGAGGCGGAGCCGTGCGTCGAGATCGAGGTTGTTCGTCGGCTCGTCGAGGAGCAGGACGTCCGGCCGTTTCAGCAGCTGGGCCGCGAGGCCGAGCGAGACGGCCTGCCCGCCGCTGAGCGTACCGATGCCGCGGTCCAGGGCGATGCCTTCGAGACCGAGCCGGTCGAGCTGGGCGCGGGTGCGTTCCTCGATGTCCCAGTCGTCGCCGATGACCGCGAAGTGCTTCTCGTCCACGTCCCCGGACTCCACGGCGTCCAGCGCGCGGATCACCGCGTCGACGCCCAGGACCTCGGAGACCGACAGGTCACCGGTCAGAGGGAGGCTCTGCGGGAGACAGCCGAGGGTGCCGTCGACGGTGACGGAACCGGCGGCCGGCCGCAGCTCACCGGCGAGCAGCTTGAGCAGCGTGCTCTTCCCGGACCCGTTGGGGGCGACGAGACCGGTGCGGCCGCTGCCCACGCTGAAGGACAGGCCGGAGAAGACCGGGGTGTCGTCCGGCCAGGAGAAGGAGAGGTTCGAGCAGATGACGGATGCGTCGGACATACGGGACCTCGCGTGTGAATCCGGGGACGGCAGACACCACGGCCCCGGTGAGATGGTCTGAGGGAACAACGACATGGCCACTGCGGTGGCGCCCTGGGCGCCCGCTGCGGCTATGGGGCTCCGGGATCACCCGGAGATGTCGTCGTCGCCTGCCATGTCCGGTCTCCTCGTCGCACGCCGTCGCATGCCTCGTCACACGCTGGACAGCGTCATCGATGCTAACAGCCGGCTCGCTCGCACGGCCTCCCGATTCCGGTCGGCCGGGACCGGAGATCGATTGGCGACGGCCCTCACCCGGGTCTAACGTCGGGGGAGTGAACGACCGCGTTCACTCCCCGCACAAGCGGCGACGAACCCATGACCGGCTCCCACGCGACACCCGCGCAGGCCACCGCAACCCCCCGGAGGGACCGCGGCGGCACGATAGCCCTGCTGGTCATCTGCTCGTGCCAGCTGATGGTGGTCCTCGACATCACCATCGTGAACATCGCCCTGCCGCACATCCAGACATCCCTCGGCTTCTCCACCGAAAACCTGTCCTGGGTGGTCAACGCCTACACCCTCACCTTCGGCGGCCTGCTGCTGCTCGGCGGGCGGATCGGTGACATCCTCGGGCGGCGCCGGGTCTTCATGACCGGTGTCGCCCTCTTCGTCATCGCCTCCCTGCTCGGCGGACTCGCCCAGGAATCCTGGCAGCTGCTCGCCGCCCGCTCCCTCCAGGGCGTCGGCGGCGCCATCGCATCACCGACCGCGCTCGCCCTCATCACCACGACGTTCCACGAAGGCCCCGCCCGCAACAGGGCGTTCGGCGTGTTCGCGGCCGTCTCGGCGGGCGGCAGCGCCATCGGACTGCTCGCGGGAGGCGTGCTGGTCGAGTGGCTGGACTGGCGGTGGATCTTCTTCGTCAACGTGCCCATCGGTGCGCTGATCGTGCTGGCGACCCGCCGCTACATCCAGGAGTCCGAGCGCCACCCGGGCCACTTCGACATCCTGGGCGCCCTCACGGCGACGCTGGGCATGGTGAGCCTCGTCTACGGGTTCATCCGCGCCTCGGAGGAGGGCTGGAGCGACACCCTGACCCTGGTCGCGTTCGCCGCGGCGGTCGTGCTGCTCGGACTGTTCATCGTCAACGAGAGCCGGTCCCGGCAGCCCATCACCCCGCTGTGGATGTTCCGCGACCGCAACCGCGCCGGTACCTACGGGATCATGCTGAGCCTCGCGGCGGCGATGTTCGGGATGTTCTTCTTCCTGACCCTGTTCGTACAGAACATCCTCGGCTTCAGCCCGCTGCGCACGGGCCTCGCCTTCCTGCCGGTCAGCGTCATCATCGCGATCGGCGCCGGATTCACCTCGAAGCTGCTGCCGAAGTTCGGACCCAAGCCCTTCATGGTGACCGGCGCGGTCCTCGCGGCGATCGGGCTCGGCTGGCTCACACAGACCGACGTCCACAGCTCGTATCTGGGCAGTCTGCTGGGCCCGGTGCTGGTGTTCGGGCTCGGCATGGGCCTGCAATTCGTCTCGCTGACGCTGATGGCGCTCTCCGGCGTCGCGCCACACGAATCGGGCGCGGCCTCCGGAATCCTCAACACCACGCAGCAGGTGGGCGGATCGCTCGGCCTGTCCATCCTGGTCACCGTCTTCGGTACGGCCAGCCGCAACGAGGCGACCGACCAGGTGCCCAAGTTCATGGCCGAGGCGACACCGGCGCAGCTCGCGCAGTTCCGCAGGACGGGGCAGCTGCCCAGCCCCTGGGGCGACCAGGTCCTGGCATCGGGCGTCTCCACCGCGTTCCTGGCCGCAGCGGCCTTCGCCGTCGCCGCCGCGCTGATCGCGCTGCTCGTCATCCAGGTCCGCCCCTCGGACCTGGAACGGCTGCGCGGAAGCGGAAGCGGGAGCGGCCGGCCGGGCGCCTGAACATCCGCCGCACCGCTCCCGCCCGACCGCCTCCGCGACCCCTCAGCCCTTGACGGTGAAGCCCGCCCGCAGCAGGTCGTCGTCGCGCGACGACGACCCGACCAGCAGCTCGAAGGCCCCCGGCTCCACGACCCGCCGCCCCTCGGCGTCCACCAGTCCGCACGCGGCCACCGGCAGCTCGATCGTCACCTCGCGCGACTCGCCCGGGGCCAGCCGGATCTGCCGGTAGGTCTTCAGCTCCTTCTCCGCCCACGTCACGGACGTCACCAGGTCACTCACGTACGCCTGTACGGTCTCCAGCGCGGGGCGTCCGCCGGTGTTGCTCACGGTGACGCGCGCCCGCAGGGTGTCGCCCGCGCCCAGGACGTCGGTCAGCACCTCCAGGTCCGTGTAGGCGACGGTCGTGTAGCTCAGCCCCTCGCCGAACGCGAACGCGGGCCGCTGCGTCAGGTCCGCGTACCGCGAACCGTGCTGGCCGCGCAGCTGGTTGTAGTACGTGGGCTGCTGCCCGGCGTGGCGTGCGAAGGACACGGGCAGCCGGCCGGACGGCTCGATGAGGCCGAGGGCCAGCTCGGCCACCGCGCGGCCGCCCTGCATGCCCGGGTTGAACGCGTACACGATCGCCGACGCGCGGTACGCGGACGGCGGCAGCACCAACGGCTTGGAGGCGATGACGACCAAGGTGAACGGCTTGCCCGTCGCGGCGAGCGCGTCCAGCAGCGCGATCTGCCCGCCGATCAGCTCCAGGGTCGCGGTCGAGCGCCCCTCACCGATCAGCTCGATGCGGTCGCCCACGACGGCGACGACATGGTCGGCGGCCTCGGCGGCGGCGACCGCCTCCGCGATCAGCTCCTCGGACGGCTCGCACGGGACGACGATCTCGGGGCGCGGCTGCCCGTCCGGGAAGAACTCGCCCTCCGGGTCCGGGCCCACCGTCAGGATGTCGGCGCCGCGCGCGTGGGTGACGGTCCAGCCGGCGGGCACCTGCTCCCGGAAGCCGTCGAGGACGGTACGGATCATGGCACGCGGCTGACCGTCCGGCAGCCAGTCCGCCTGACCGGAGGAGCCCGCCCAGTCGCCGAGCTGGGTCTGCGCGTCATCGGCGTTGGGGCCGATCACGGCGACCGTACGCGGGGCCGCCCCGGCGTCCGCGACCGCCCGGCCGTCCGCCCCGGCCGCGAAGCCGCCGTCCAGCGGCAGGGCGCCGTCGTTGGCCAGCAGGACCAGCGAGCGGCGGGCCACCTCCAGGTTCAGCTCGGCGTGCCCGGCGCTGCCGATGACCGCCTGCTGCCGGTCCCGGTCGGGGTGGCGTGGGTTCTCGAAGAGGCCCAGCTCGAACTTGAGCGTGAGGATGCGTGCGACCGCCGCGTCGACGTCCTCCTCGGCGAGCCGCCCGGTCGCCACGGCCTGCTGCGCGCCCTCGAAGAAGTCGGGCGTGGTCATCACCATGTCGTTGCCCGCCCGGACCGCCGCGGCCGCGGCCTGGGTGTGGTCGGCGTACACCTTCTGCTCCCACACCATGCGCCCGACGTTGTCCCAGTCGGTCACCAGTGTGCCGGTGTAGCCCCACTCGCCGCGCAGCACCTCGTTGAGCAGCCAGTTGTTGACGGTGACGGGGACGCCGTCCATCGACTGGTAGCCCAGCATGAACGTACGGCAGCCCTCCTTGGCGACCCGCTCGAACGGCGGCAGGAACCAGGAACGCAGCTTGCGGCGCGAGATGTCGGCCTCGCTCGCGTCCCGGCCGCCCTGGGTCTCGGAGTAGCCCGCGAAGTGCTTGGCGCAGGCCAGGATCGCCGTCGGGTCGTCCAGCCCGTCGCCCTGGTAGCCGCGCACCATCGCCGACGCCAGCTCGCCGATGAGGTGCGGGTCCTCGCCGAACGTCTCGCTGACCCGGCCCCAGCGCAGGTCCCGGGTGATGCACAGCACCGGCGAGAACGTCCAGTGCACACCGGTCGCGGCCACCTCGACGGCGGTCGCCCGCGCCACCCGCTCCAGCAGCTCCGCGTCCCAGCTCGCGGCCATGCCCAGCTGCGTCGGGAAGATGGTGGCGCCCTCCCAGAAGGAGTGCCCGTGGATGCAGTCCTCGGCGACCAGGAGCGGGATGCCGAGCCGGGTGCGCCGGGTCAGCTCGGCAGCCTCCAGGACGCGCTCGGGCGAGGCGTGCAGGATCGAGCCCGCGTGCATGTCCTCGATGTGCTGCCGTACCCCGTCCTTGCCGTTCAGCTGGAGCATCTGGCCGACCTTCTCGGGCAGCGTCATCCGGCCCAGCAGGTCGGAGACGCGCTCCGCGATGGACAGGCGGGGGTCGAGATAGGGCAGGGAGGAGCCCACGGGAGGTCCTTTCACGACGTCGGCGACGTTCTGTATGCGGAGGCTGTGCGCTCCGGGCACCACCGTACGCCGAATACCAACCTAGTGGTAAGTAAGTAGGATGCGAACATACGCGGCGGGGCCTGCCGAGACGACCGGGGAGTGTGCGCGATGACCGGCGAAGAGCGGCGTGGATACGCGAAGGGCCGGGCCAAACGCGGGGAGATCCTCGACCAGGCCATGGCCATGTTCGGTGAGGCCGGCTACCGGGGCGCCTCGCTGCGGGTGATCGCCACCCGCTGCGGCATCTCACATCCCGGACTGCTGCACCACTTCCCGACCAAGGAATCCCTGCTGCTCGCCGTCCTGGAACACCGCGACGCGGTGGACGGCCAGTGGCTGGAGGCGGGCCGCCCGACCGGCGTCGACCGGCTGCGCCGGCTGGTCGGGCTCGCGGCGCTCAACGCCGAGCGGCGCGGCATAGTCGAGCTGTTCTGCGTGCTCTCCGCCGAGGCCACCTCCGCCGACCACCCGGCCCACGCCTACTTCGTGGAGCGGTACCGCTGCTCGGTCCGGTCCACGGCCGTCTCGTACGCCGAGGCGCGCGAGAAGGGCGTGCTGCGCGAGGGCATCGACCCGCGGGAGGCGGCGCAGCAGCTCATCGCGCTGATGGACGGACTCCAGGTCCAGTGGCTGCTCGGCGACGGTGAGACCGATATGGCCGGGGTGCTGTACGCGCATGTGCAGGCGCAGTTGACGGTGCCGCTCTGAGCGGAGAGCGGAGGCGACGGGCATCGCGAGACGGGTGCCCCGCACCTCTTTACGGGCTTGTCATGTGCCGGTAACTTCCCTTGCTGCAAGAGATTGCAGCAAAATTCCGGCTTGATTTACAAGCTCGCTCGGACCTTGAGGCGCGTCAGGGTCTCCGGCGGGACGGCGCGGGCCCCACCTCCCGCGCTTCGGACGCCACGGCTTCGCCGCCGCCGTGGCCCTTCCCTGGAGACACCATGAAACGCAACGCCCACCGGTTGCTGAGACGCACCCTGGCGTCCGCCGCTGCCGCCGCCGCGGTGTGCGGGCTGCTCACCGCGCTGCCGGACACCGGCCTCGACGCACGGCCCGTCGCGGCCTCCGACACGACGACCACGGTCTTCTACTACACCAAAACGAAGAACTGGGCCGCCTACAACCTGCATTACGCCCCCGACGGCGGCTCCTGGACCACGGTGCCCGGGGTGGCCATGGAGGCCGCCTGCACCGACTGGGTCAAGAAGACCGTCCCGCTCTCCGGCGCCGAGGGCATCCAGGCGACCTTCAACAACGGCTCGGGCGTCTGGGACAACAACGGGGGCGCCAACTACGACCTGGGCAGCGGGAACATCACCGTCAAGGACGGGGTCGTCGCCCACAGCGACCCGTGCGCGGACGCCGGTGACCCCGACCCGAGCCCCACCCCGACGGACGAGGCGCACACCGCCTCGGTGTACTACTCCACCGCCACCGTCGGCTGGACGACCACCAACCTCCACTACCAGCCCGCGGGCGGCTCCTGGACCACCGTGCCCGGTGTCGGCATGGAACCGGCCTGCACCGGCTGGGTGAAGAAGACGGTCGACCTCGGAACCGCCACCTCGATGCAGGCCGCGTTCAACAACGGCAACGGCGTCTGGGACAACAACAACGGCGGCGACTACACCATCCCGGCCGGCCTCAGCACCGTGAAGGACCGTGTGGTCGCCGAGGACGCCGACGACCCGTGCGCCGACGAACCGGCCGACACCGAGGCGCCCACCGTGCCGAGCGGAGTGACCGCGAAGGCCGACGGCGTCGCGGTCGTCCTGAGCTGGGAACCCTCCACGGACAACACCGAGGTGACCAGGTATCAGGTCACTCGCACGGGCGGTACCAAGGGCAGCGTCGTCACCGATGTGACCTCCACCGTGCTCTCCGAATCGGGCCTGGAGGAGCACACCGCCTACACCTACACCGTCAAGGCGATCGACGCGGCGGGCAACACCTCCGCCGCTTCCGCGCCCGCCAAGGCGACCACCGGTGACAAACCCCCGGCGGCCGCCCAGGGCACACCGCTCGGCACCGACCCCCGCAAGGACCCGATCTACTTCGTCCTCACCGCCCGCTTCAACGACGGCGACGCGAGCAACAACCGGGGCGGCAGCCAGGACGTCAAGTCCGGCAACGCGGCCAACAACGACCCCATGTTCCGGGGGGACTTCAAGGGCCTGGTCAACAAGCTGGACTACATCAAGGGGCTCGGCTTCTCGGCCATCTGGATCACCCCGGTCGTCCTGAACCGGTCCGACTACGACTACCACGGCTACCACGGATACGACTTCTACAAGGTCGACCCCCGCCTGGAGTCCGCCGGAGCCTCCTACCAGGACCTCATCAACGCCGCCCACGCCAAGGGCATCAAGATCTACCAGGACGTCGTCTACAACCACTCCTCGCGCTGGGGCGCCAAGGGCCTCTTCACGCCCACCGTCTACGGCGTCCGCGACACGCAGTGGAGCTGGTACTACGACGAGAAGAACGAGGGCTTCGAATACGACGGGCTCACCGTCGAATCCAAGAGCGGCAAGTCCTACTACAACGGCGACCTGTGGTCCACCGCCGAACCCGCCGGAAACACCTGCCTCAACTGGGGCAAGCCCACCGGCGGCAAGTCCGCCGAGGGCTACACCATCTACAACTGCCAGTGGCCCAACCCCACATCGGGCATGTTCCCGAAGGAGTACTACCACACCTGCTGGCTCGGCAACTGGGAGGGCGAGGACTCCCGCTCCTGCTGGCTGCACGAGGACCTGGCCGACTTCAACACCGAATCCGCACCGGTGCAGAACTACCTGATCGGCGCCTACGACAAGTACATCGACATGGGCGTGGACGGCTTCCGCATCGACACCGCGGTGCACATCCCGCGCACCACCTGGAACCGCCGCTTCCTGCCCGCGATCCAGGAGCGGGTCACCCAGCAGTTCGGCGCCGAGGCCGCGAAGAACTTCCTCGTCTTCGGCGAGGTCGGCGCCTTCGTCAACGACAAGTGGAACCGCGGCTCGGTCAACCACTCGGCGCAGTTCTTCACCTGGAAGGAACGCAAGGAGTACGACGCCGACGACGCCAAGGCCGCGCTGGAGATGTACGACTACGAGGAGCAGCTCGGCACCGGCAACCAGCCGACCTCGACCAACGCGTTCCTGGACGGCAACAGCTACCACACCCCGGACCACAGCGAGTTCTCCGGCATGAACATCATCGACATGCGCATGCACATGAACTTCGGTGACGCCACCAACGCGTTCAACAACGGCAAGGACTCCGACGACTCCACCAACGACGCCACCTACAACGTCGTCTACGTCGACAGCCACGACTACGGGCCCAACAAGAGCAGCGAACGCTACGCCGGAGGCACCGACGCCTGGGCCGAGAACATGGCCCTGATGTGGACCTTCCGCGGCATCCCGACCCTCTACTACGGATCGGAGATCGAATTCCAGGCCGGCAAGCAGATCGACTGCGGCCCCACCTGCCCGCTCGCCACCACCGGCCGCGCCTACTACGGCGACCACCTCGCGGGCAGCGTCACCGCCTCCGAGTTCTCGCAGGTCGACTCCGCCTCCGGTGAGGTCGCGAACACCCTCGCCCAGCCCCTGGTGAAGCACCTCCAGCGGCTCAACCAGATCCGCCGCGCCGTCCCCGCCCTGCAAATGGGCCAGTACTCCACGGAGGGCATCACGGGCCAGATGGCGTACAAGCGCCGCTACACCAGCGGTACGACCGACAGCTTCGCCCTGGTCACCGTCACGGGCGGCGCCTCGTACACCGGCATCCCCAACGGCACCTACAAGGACGCCGTCACCGGTGACACCCAGGTCGTCAGCGACGGAAAGCTGACCGTCGACGCCCCCGGCAAGGGCAACATGCGCGTGTACGTGCTCAACGGCCCAGGAAAGATCGGCACCGCGGGCCCCTACCTGAAGTAGCCCGGATGTGGGGGTGCCCCGGCTGCCGGGGCACCCCCACACCGTCACATGCCCAGCAGCTCCGCCCGGCCGATCATGGCCGTCGAGCCCGGAGCCGTACACGCGAAGGCACCCGCCACCGACCCCAGCCGGGCACACTCGGCGGGCGCACGCCCGTCGAACCTGCCGTACAGGAAGCCGGTGACGAACGCGTCGCCCGCCCCGTTGGAATCGACCACCGGCGCCGGCGGTACCACCGGGGGAACACGCACCGGCTCGTCGCCGCCGTCGCGCGTCAGGAGGTACGCACCCTCCGCGCCGGCCGTCGCCACCACCGCCCCGGCCCGGCCCTCGCGCAGGATCTCCCGCATCAGCGCGGGCGCCCGCTCCCCGGTCGTCGCCGCGCTGAAGAACACCAGATCGGACCGGAGCGCGAACTCCCGCTGATGCTCGCTCAGCCCGTCCCAGTCGTGCAGATCCGTGGAGACCGGCACCCCCAGCTCCTCGATGTCGTCGTACAGGAACCGGGCGAAGTGCGTGATCGACAGATGGACATGGCGGGCCCGGCGCAGATGGGGCAGATAGAACTCCCGGGGCATCCGCAGATCCTCCGGGTCCCGGGCGTCGTAGAACGACATCCGACGGCCCGTGGCGTCCACCAGATTCACCGCGCGCCGGGTCCCGGCCGGCGAGATCACCGCGTGGAACTCCACATCGCCCTTCGCCAGACGCTCGCGCACCTGACCACCGGTCCAGTCGTCACCGATGCAGTCCAGGAACGCCACGTCGAGCCCCAGCGCGCGGGCGCCGAGCGCCACGTTGCCGCCGGTCTGGCCGGGCCACTCCCGGATCGGGCCGACCATCACCGCGTCGGCCTGCGGGACCGGCAGGGCGTCGACGCGGACGATCGTGTCCACCCCGCTGCCGCCGACCACCACGACGTCGTACTCCGTTTGCCGTTGGACCACTGAGCCCCCTCTCGTGTTCCCGCCGCGCCCAGTATCGCCCACCCGCCGGCCGCTCGACGCGCGCCCGGGACACCCGCTGGCTAGGCTCGACCGGGGGCCGACGACCTGTGCCATGGAGGCTCACGCCATGAAGCTGTTGCCCGAACCGCGCGACATCCCGCCGCGCCTCGCCACCGGCGCTTTCATCCTCAACTCCGGCCTCGGCAAGCTCAAGGCCGACGAGGGGACCGCCCAGGGGCTGCACGGGATGGCCAGCAACGCCTATCCGTTCCTCGGCAAGCTGGAACCCGGTCGGTTCACCCGGTTGCTCGCCTGGTCCGAGATCGCCGTCGGCGCAGCGCTGCTGACCCCGGTCGTGCCGACCCGGCTCGCCGGACTCGCCCTCACCGGGTTCTCCGGCGGCCTCGTCGGCCTCTATCTGCGCACCCCCGGCATGCGGGAACCGGGCAGCCTGCGGCCGACGCAGGACGGGACCGCGCTCGCCAAGGACTCCTGGATGCTGGGCATCGGCCTCGGCTTCCTCGGCGCCGGCGGCTCCTGCGCCGGGCGCACCACCCCGAAGTGCCGCACCCGGCGCGGGTGCTCGCGCTGACCCCGGGCCACCGTCACGCGTGGACCCGGGCCATCAGCAGCGCCACGTCGTCGTGTCCGTCCGGGTCCCGCAGCTCGCGCAGCAGCCGGTCGCACGTCGCGTCGAGCGACACGTCCGGCGTACGCAACAGCCCCAGCAGCCTCGCCAGCCGGCTGTCGATGTCGTCGTCCCGCGTCTCCACCAGGCCGTCCGTGTAGAGGACCAGCCGGTCGCCCGGGCCGAGCGGGACCGTGACATCGCTGAACGGCACCCCGCCCACCCCCAGCGGCGCCCCGGCCGGCAGATCGAGCAGCACCGGCTCACCGCCCTCCGGGATCAGCACCGGCGGCAGATGCCCGGCCGTGGACACCCGGCACCGCCCGGCCCCCGGGTCGTAAGCGGCGTAGACACAGGTGGCGAACCACGGGTCCAGGCCGGCGGTGATCTCGTCCAGGTGACCCAGCACCTCGGCGGGCTCCAGGGAGAGCCGGGACAGGGTCTGGGTGGCGGTGCGCAGCCGGCCCATCGTGGTCGCCGCGTTGATCCCGCTGCCCATCACATCGCCCACCACCAGCGCGGTGCCGCCGTCACGCAGCCCGATCACGTCGAACCAGTCGCCGCCGACCTCGTACCGTGAGGCGGCCGGCCGGTAGCGGGACACCACGTCCAGGCCCACCGGGTCGTGATGGTTGCGCGGCAGCATGCTGCGCTGAAGGGTGAGCGCGGTCTCCTGCTGCTGGCGGTAGAGCCGGGCATTGTCGATGCCGACCGCGGCCCGGGCCGCCAGCTCCGCGGCCAGCGCCTCGTCCTCCGCCGTGAACGGCAGCGGGTTGTCCGTCCTGATCAGGTCGATCGCTCCCAGCACCTCGCCCCGCGCGATCAGCGGCACCGCCAGATACGAATGCGCACCGGCCTCGGCGAGCAGGGCGGCCGACCGCTCGTCCCGGGCCACCCGCGCCAGCTGCTCCGCGTCCAGACGCGGCACCCGCACCGGCCGGGCCGTCCGCACACAGCGGGTGACGAGGCGGTCGGCGTCGTACCGGGCGGCCCGGCCCGTCGGGTCGGCCGCCTCCACCACGGGCGTCGGCCGGGCCGCGACGACGGCGAGGGCCCGGATGAGCAGCGGGCCGTCCGTCGGCCCGGGGCGCCCCTTGAGGACGCTGTCCAGCACGTCCACCGCGGCGACGTCGGCGAGCTGCGGCACGGTGACCTCGGCCAGCTCCAGGGCCGTCTGCTCCAGGTCGAGCGTGGTGCCGATGCGCACCGACGCGTCGGCGATCAGCGCGAGATGCTGCCGGGCCCGCTCCGCCTCGGCCGCCGCGCGGTACCGGTCGGTGACATCGATCAGCGACACGGCGATGCCGAGCACCCGCCCCGCGGAGTCGTCGAGCCGGTACAGCGACACCGACCAGGCGCGGTCGTCGTCCGGCGCGGCGGGGGAGCGGCCCACCACCTGGCGTGACACCTGCGGGACACCGCTGTCCAGGACCTCCCGCGCGGCCGCCTCCAGGCCGTCCTGGCCCAGGAACGACAGGGCCTCGCCCACCGGCCGCCCCAGGTGCTCGGCGGCGCTCAGGCCGTCCATCCGCTCCAGCGCGGCGTTCGCGGACATGAACCGCAGATCGGGGCCCAGCACCGCGAGGCCGATCGGCGACTGGTCGACCAGGCCCACCGACAGCGCCAGATCCCGCTCCAGCCGGCGCAGCACGTCTCCGTCGGCCGCCAGCCCCAGCGCGTAGAAGTCGCCCCGGTCGTCCTGCAACCGCATGTTGCGGAACTCCAGCAGCCGGGTGGTGCCGTCCTTGTGCCGTACGGGGAAGACCCCGGCCCATGCCTCGCCGCTGCTCATCACCTCGCCGAACAGACGCAGCACCAGCTCGAAGTGCTCCTCGTCGACCAGCACCCGGGCGGCGAACTCGCCCAGCGCCTCCTCGGCGGAATACCCCAGCAGCCGTTCCGCCTGCGGGCTCCACAGGACGATCCGGCCCTCGGTGTCCAGGACGAGCGCGGCGACCCCGAGGACGTCGAGCAGACCGCTCTCGGCCGACCGGCGCGCGCCCGCCCGGCGGGCCTCGCCCCAGCCGATCCGCATGTCATCAGTGCCGCCCACGGACGATCCTTCCCAGCCGTCACCGTGCCCGACGCAGGCCCGCCGTCTCCCATGATCGCCCCTGAGCCGCCGCCCCCGCAGCTTCGCGGTAGGTGAAGAGGCCGCGAAGGAGGGGCCACCGGGGATTCGGGGACGAAATGCCGGTCACCCGCAGCGTACCGAGGCGAACGCGACCGCTTTGGATGAGGCAGGATGAAGCATGGACACCAAAGCTTGGATCATCGTCGGCGCGGCCCTCGTGCTGCTCATGCCGGCCGCCGTCGGCGTCCTCCTGGTCCGGGTCCTGAAGGCCAGGAAACTGCTGGTGGACGCGGGTGTCCCGCTGCACAGCAAGGCGCTGGTCTGGGCGGCGGTGCTGTACACCGTGTCGCCGGTCGACCTGCTGCCCGACCCGGTCTATCTCGATGACATCGGGTTCCTCCTGCTGGCTCTGCGCTCGCTGCACACGGCGGCGCGGACCGCGGGGATCGGCGGCCGCCCGGAGCACCCGGCGGAGACCGGGCGGAACCTCGTTCCGTAGCCCTTCGCGCACCTTCCGGTAAACCGGGCACGTCCTGATCGTTGACAGCTGGACGAGTACACGTCACTCTCCTGGGAGAGCGCTCTCCCAACCCGCCGCGGGGCCCCGTCCCGCACTCTTCCGCCAGGAGAGAATGTGCACAGAGCCGGTTCAGCCCTGCCCGCGAGACCCCGCGCGGGCACGCTGCTGATCACCCTTCTCGCCCTCGTCGCCTCGTCGCTGGTCATGCTGACCGCACCCGGCGCCCGGGCCGCGGAGTCCCTGCTTTCGCAGGGCAAGACCGCCACCGCGTCCTCGTCCGAGGGCGCCGGCTACGCGGCCTCGGCCGCCGTGGACGGCAACCTCACCGGAACGCGCTGGGCCAGCGAGTGGAGCGACCCCCAGTGGCTCCAGGTCGACCTGGGCGCCACCGCCGACCTCAGCAGGGTCGTCCTGACCTGGGAGTCCGCCTTCGGCAAGGCGTACGAGATCCAGGCGTCCGACAACGGTTCCGACTGGCGCACCCTGAAGACCGTCACCGACGGCGACGGCGGCACCGACGACCTCGCGGTCAGCGGTTCCGGGCGCTACGTCAGGATGAACGGCACCGCCCGCGCCGGCGGCTACGGCTACTCCCTGTGGGAGTTCCAGGTGTACGGCACCACCGGCGCCACGAACCCGGACCCCGGTACCGGCGGGGCCGTCCGCGTCACCGGTTCGCAGGGCAACTGGCAGCTCACCGTCGACGGCAAGCCGTACCAGGTCAAGGGACTGACCTGGGGCCCGTCCGTCAACGACGCGGCGCGCTACATGCCCGACCTGAAGTCCATGGGCGTCAACACCATCCGGACCTGGGGCACCGACGGCACCTCCAAGCCGCTGCTCGACGCGGCGGCGGCCAACGGCATCCGCGTGGTCAGCGGCTTCTGGCTCCAGCCCGGCGGCGGCCCCGGAAGCGGCGGCTGCGTCGACTACCTGACCGACGACGCGTACAAGTCCTCGTCGCTCACCGAGTTCGCCAAGTGGGTGGACACGTACAAGAGCCACCCCGGTGTGCTCATGTGGAACGTCGGCAACGAGTCGGTGCTCGGCCTTCAGAACTGCTACGGCGGTGACGAGCTGGAGAAGCAGCGCAACGCCTACACCACCTTCGTCAACGACGTCGCGAAGAAGATCCACACCATCGACCCGGACCACCCGGTGACCTCCACCGACGCCTGGACCGGTGCCTGGCCCTACTACCAGCGCAACGCCCCCGACCTGGACCTCTACTCGGTCAACTCGTACGGCGACATCTGCGCCGTACGCGACACCTGGGAGAACGGCGGCTACACCAAGCCGTACATCATCACCGAGGGCGGCCCGGCCGGTGAGTGGGAGGTCCCGGACGACGCCAACGGCGTCCCGGACGAGCCCACCGACGTACAGAAGGCCGAGGGTTACACCAAGGCGTGGAGCTGCGTCACCGCCCACCAGGGTGTCGCGCTGGGCGCCACCTTCTTCCACTACGGCACCGAGCACGACTTCGGCGGCGTCTGGTTCAACGTGGTGCCGGACGGCAAGAAGCGGCTCTCGTACTACGCGCTGAAGAAGGCGTACAGCGGCTCCACCGCCGGTGACAACACCCCGCCAGTCATCAGCAACATGACGGTGCAGAACGCCGGCGGCGCCCCCGCCGGCAAGGAGTTCACCGTGCGGGCCGACGTCCGCGACCCGGACAACGACCCGGTCACGTACAAGATCTACCTCAGCGGCAACTACGCCACCGGTGACAAGGGTCTGGTGGAGGCCACCTGGCGGTCCACCGGCAACGGCACCTTCGCGGTGACCGCGCCCGCGCGGCTCGGGGTGTGGAAGGTGTACATCCAGGCCGAGGACGGGCACGGCAACGCCGGCATCGAGACCAAGTCGGTGAAGGTCGTGGTGCCCCCGGTCGGCGGCACCAACATCGCGCTCGGCCGCCCCGCCACCGCCAGCTCCGCCCAGGCCGGCAGCAGCGGCTGCCCCTGCACCGCGGCGATGGCGACCGACGGACGGCTGGACACCCGGTGGGCCAGCGACTGGAGCGACCCGCAGTCCATCCAGGTCGACCTGGGCGAGCGGAAGTCCTTCAGCCACCTCCAGCTGGTGTGGGACCCGGCGTACGCCAGGTCCTACGAGGTGCTGGTCTCAGACGACGGCGACTCCTGGCGGTCGGTGTACACCACGACCACCGGTGACGGAGACGCCGACGACCTCGACATCGCGCAGACCGCCCGCTATGTGAAACTCAACCTCACCCAGCGCGGCACGGCGTGGGGCTACTCCCTCTGGGAGTTCGGCGTCTACAGCTGACGACCGGGCGGGCACCGGCGGGGCCACCCCGCCGGTGCCCGCCCCCATGCGTGTCGATGGCCGTGAGGGGGAAGGGGAACGGCCATGGTTGAACGCATGAACGTCACCGACATCCTGACCGATGGGTACACCCGCATCCGGGAGACCGTGCACGCGGCCGTCGAGGGCCTGGACCCCGACACCCTCCACGCCCGGCTCGACGACGACGCCAACTCGATCGCCTGGCTCGTCTGGCATCTGACCCGCGTCCAGGACGACCACATCGCGGACGCGGCCGGCACGGAACAGCTCTGGACCGCCCAGGACTGGGCCGGCCGCTTCGGCCTTCCCCTCCCCGCCGGCGCCACCGGCTACGGGCAGAGCAGCAAGGAGGTCGCCGCAGTCCGCGTGGGCTCGGCCGATCTGCTCCTCGGCTACTACGACGCCGTCCACGAGAACACGCTCGGCTACCTCCGCGGCCTGGACGGCCACGCGCTGGGCCGCGTCGTGGACGAGGCGTGGGACCCGCCCGTCACCCTGGGGGTGCGGCTGGTCAGCGTCCTGTCGGACGACCTCCAGCACGCGGGCCAGGCGGCGTTCGTCCGGGGCGTGCTGGAGCGCCGTTAGCGACTGCTCACACGCCGCGCGTACGGGCGTAGTGGCCCGGGCCCGTGCCCACGATCCGTTTGAAGTGGCGGGTCAGGTGCGACTGGTCGTAGAAACCCGCCGACGCGGCGACCGCCGACGCCGGGACCCCGCGCAGCAGCAGCCGGCGCGCCAGATCGACCCGCCTGCCGGTGACGTACTGGTGCGGCGCCATCCCGAACTCGCGGCTGAACGCCCGTACCAGATGGGCGTGATGGGCGTGCAGCCGCGCACCGGCCTCCTGGAGCGTGATGCCCTCGACATACGTCGCGTCGAGCAGTTCCCGAAGCCGGTGCGCGATCCTGCCGTCGTGGACGTACGGGGCCGAGCCGACCCGGTCGCCCAGATGCTGTCCGAGCCGTTCCGCGACGAGGGCGAGCCGGCTCGCCGCCTCCAGCTCGTCACCCGGGTCCGCGAGTGTGCGGTGGAGGCGGTCGATACGGCTGCGCAGCGCCGGGTCGTGCAGCACCGGCCGGTCCACCGCCCGGCCGATCAGCCGCTCGTCCACCTGGCCGGTGTCCAGATACAGCACGCGTTTGCGGAAGCCCTCGGGGGTGGCCGCCGCACCGTTGTGCGGGACGTGCGGCGGCAGCAGCGTCACCGTGTGGGTGAGTACACCGTGCTCGTGGTGGTCCAGGTCGTAGCGCACCATGCCCTCGTCCACGACCAGCAGCGTCCAGGCGTCGTGGGTGTGCATCGGGTAGGCGTGGTCGGTGAAACGCGCGTGGAAGACCTCGGCGATCCCCTCCACGGGCGGCGACCACGCGGTGATCTCGGGACGTGCTGCGGCCATACGCCGATCGTACGCCGGGCCGTCGCCGCGCCCCGACGTGCAAAGTTCGTACAAGACCGGGCCCCGGGCGCCCCGGCAGGCTCGGGGCATGACAGCCGAGACCGCCGCCCCCGCCCCCGTCCGCTTCGACACCAAGATCGCCGTGCTGCTCCGTGACGACCTGGAGACCTGGCAGCGGCTGAACGTCACCGCCTTCCTGGTCAGCGGTCTCGGCACGGTCGCCCCCGAGGTGATCGGCGAGCCGTACACCGACGCGGACGACACCCCGTATCTGCCGATGTTCCGCCAGCCGGTCATGGTCTTCGAGGGTGCCAAGGAGATGCTGACCACCGCCCACACCCGTGCCGTCGGCCGGGGCGTCGCGCTCTCCGTGTTCACCTCGGACCTCTTCGCGACGGGCAACGACCGGGACAACCGCGCCGCGGTGCGCGCCGTGCACCGGGACTCGCTGGACCTCGTCGGGATCGCGGTGCACGGGCCCCGCAACGCGGTGGACAAGATCCTCAAGGGCGCGTCGATGCACCGCTGAGCGGCACAGGGGGCCGGCCTTACGATCCGGTCCCCGCGCCGGACAGATGGCTCAGGAACCACGCGCGGGCCCGCTCGGCGACCTCGTCCAGCGTGCCCGGCTCCTCGAAGAGGTGCGTCGCGCCCGGGACCACGTCGAGCCGGCTCTCGCAGCGCAGCGCCGCCCGCGCCCGGCGGTTCAGGTCCAGCACCTCGGTGTCCCGGCTCCCCACGAGCAGCAGCGTGGGCGAGCGGACCTCGGCCAGGCGGGCGCCCGCCAGATCCGGCCGGCCGCCCCGCGAGACGACGGCCCCGATGCCCGTGTCCCGGTCCGCACCCAGCACGGCCGCCGCCTGGAGCGCGGCGGCCGCGCCCGTGCTGGCACCGAACACGCCGAGGGGCCCGGGCGCATGGGCCCGCACCCAGGCCGCGGCGTCCACCAGGCGGCCGGCGAGGGCCGAGATGTCGAAGACATGGCCGCCCTCCGCCTCCTCGTCCGCGGTGAGCAGGTCGAACAGCAGCGTGCCGAGCCCGGCCCGGTTCAGCGCCGCCGCGACCGACCGGTTGCGCGGGCTGTACCGGCTGCTCCCGGAGCCGTGGGCGAACACCACGAGCGCCCCGGAGGCACCGGCCGGGGTGAGGGTGCCCGGCAGGTCGACCCCGCCGGCCTCCACCAGGACGTCGCTGGTCAGCCGGGGCCCGGTCTGCCGCGCGGCCCGGGCCAGCAGCGCGACGACCTCCTCGTCCGGGGTCTGGCCGAAGTCCCGGTACCACTCGCCCACCGCCGAGAACGCGGCCGGCGAGGACAGGCACACCAGCTCGTCCGCCTCCTTCCGCAGCCGGGCCGCGGCGGACGGCGGTGCGACCGGCACGGCCAGCACCACATGCGCGGCGCCCTGCGCCCGGGCCACCGCGCAGGCGGCGAGCGCGGTCGCGCCGGTGGCGATCCCGTCGTCCACCACGACCGCGGTGCGCCCGGCGAGCGGGACGCGCGGCCGGTCGCCCCGGAACTCGCGGGCCCGGCGGCTCAGTTCGGCCTCCTCCGCCTCCTGGACGGCCGCGATGTCGGAGTCCGTCACACCGGCCCGGCGCACGATGTCGTCGCTGATGATCCGGACCCCGCCCTCCCCGATGGCCCCGAAGCCCAGTTCCGGGTGGCGCGGGACGCCCAGTTTGCGGACCACGATGACGTCGAGCGGGGCGCCGAGCTCCTGCGCGACGCGGAAGGCGACCGGCACACCGCCGCGCGGGAGGCCCAGCACGACGGGATCGCTCTGCGCGAGGGGCCGGAGGGCTTCGGCGAGCCGCCGGCCCGCGTCCGGACGGTCGGCGAACAGCACGGGACTCACCCCACATCGAGGACCACGCACGGCGCCGACCCGTCTCGCGCCGGGCGGCGCACGTACCTCATTCCAATCAACCTCGCTCGCCGGGCCTGCGCAAATCGGCGGAAACGCGGGGGATGCCGACAGCTAGATGACAATGAAAACGATTGTCGTTAACGTATGCCGGGTCGGGCGCGCAGCCTGCCGGCCATCTGCCGGCGTGCGCCCGGAATCCCGCAACCATGCGTAAAAGAGGGGGAGTCGTGGCTCATCTGCTGATGGTCGAGAGCTGGGTCGGGTCGATGAGCAGACTGTTGCCGAGAGCGATCCGGGAGGGCGGGCACGAGTTCACCTTCCTCACCCGCGATCTGCACCACTACCTGCGCTCGGCGCCGGAGGGCACCCGGCACCCGCTGCTCTCGGCCCGGAACGTGCTGACGGCCCCCACCAACGACCCCGACCGCCTGCTGCCGTTCGCCGAACGCGCCCACCGGGCCCTGGGTTTCGACGCCGTGGTCTCCTCCTGCGACTACTACCTGCCGGCCGCCGCCCGTATCGCGGCCCGGCTCGGCCTGCCCGGCCCCGCCCCCGAGGCGATGGAGAACGCCTGCCGCAAGGACGCCACCCGGGACGTCCTCGCCCGTGCCGGAGTGCCCGGACCGCGCTACGCGGTCTGCGCCGACTGGGCCGGCACCGCCAAGGCGGCGGCACGGATCGGGCTGCCGCTGGTCGTGAAGCCGGTGGACCTGTGCGCGGGGATGCTGGTGCGCCGCGTGGACGACGAGGCCCAGCTCGCCGACGCCCACCGCGCCCTCGACGGCTTCCCGGTCAACGCGCGGGGACAGCGGCGTGCCCCCGTCGTCCTGCTGGAGGAGCTGTTGCACGGTCCCGAGGTCAGCGTCGAGACCGTCACCCACCGGGGCAGGACCCGGGTGATCGGGGTGACCGACAAGAGCGTCGGCGGCGCCCCGGCCTTCGTGGAGACCGGGCACATGTTCCCGGCGGCCCTCACCGGACAGGACGCCCGAGCGGCCCGGGACACCGCGGTCCGGGCGATCGAGGCGCTGGGCCTGGACGGCGTCGTCGCGCACACCGAGATCAAACTGACGCCCACCGGCCCCCGCGTGGTGGAGGTCAACCCCCGCCCGGCCGGCAACCGCATCACCGAACTCGTCCGGCATGTGACCGGCATCGACCTCGCCGCCGCCTGTGTGAGCGTGGCCCTCGGCGAGGAGCCGGATCTCCGGCCGCACGACACCGGCCTGCGCAGCGCCGCCATCGGCTTCCTGGTGCCCGCCACCGGGGGAGTGCTGGACGGCATCGACGGCGGCGACATGATGGGCGAGGCCGACGACGTGCTGGAGCTCAGCCTCGCCGCCCCCGGCACCAGGGTCACCGCCGAGGGCAGCAACAACGGCTACCTCGGACATGTGATGGCGGGCGACACCGACGGGCCGGGCGCCCGCGCCCGCGTGGAAGCACTGCTGGCGGGCCTCCGCCCCCGGGTGGTGTCCCGATGACCGCGCACACCGCCACCGCCACCACCGCCCCGGCCCCCGGTTCGTGCGACGAGCTCGTCTCCCGTGTCCTGTCCGGCGCGTACGGGCACGACCCGAAGGCCCTCCGCGTCAGCACCGCGTTCACCACCCGCCAGTCCGTCAGGCATACGGGGCGGGCCGGCGGCTACCGCAACGAGGTGCTGAGCCTGCGCATCGGCGCCGCCGTCGGCTCCTGCGCCGTCGAACCGGGCGAACTGCCGGACGGCACGGCCGACGACTGCGCCGGAACCGACACCGCCACGCTGCTCGCCCACCCGTTGAGGCCGGTGCGGATCGCCGCGCTCGACGCCTTCCTCATGCACACCCTGCCGCACGGCCCCGCCTCGGGCGCCCTGCCCCTGCCGCTGCCCGCGGGCAGCTCGCTGGAGAAGTCGCGGGCCAGGGCGCGCGCCGTCGTCGGCCTGCTCGGCCTGCCGCCCGGCCGCACGGTGCTCGTCGTCGGCGTCGTCAACTCGCTCCTGGAGGCGCTGCGCGAGCGCGGACTGCGGTACGTGCCCTGCGATCTGAAGGACGGCACCACGGAGTGGGGCGAGCCGGTACGCGGCGACGCCTCGGACCACCTCACCCGCTGCGATGCCGTCCTCGCCTCGGGAATGACCCTCGGCAACGGCACCTTCGAACAGCTCAGGACCCACGCCCTGCGCCACGGCAAGCCCCTCGTGATGTTCGCCCAGACGGGCAGCGCGGTCCTGCCCCGGCTCATCGGCTCAGGGGTCACCGCCGTCTCCGCGGAGCCGTACCCCTTCTTCTGGCTCGACGGCGGCCCCGGCACCATCCACCAGTACGGAGGCACCCGGTGACCACGGCACTCCTGCGCCCCGCCGGCAACCGCGAACTGCTCGGCCTGGTCGGGCGCACCCCGCTCGCCCGGATCACCGTGCCGCTGCCCTGCCCGCACCCCGGCTTCTGGGCCAAGCTCGAAGGCTTCGGGGTGGGCGGCATGAAGGCACGCGCCGCCGTCTCGATGCTCCAGGGGGCCGAGGAACGCGGCGAACTCCGCCCCGGCGCCCCGGTCGTGGAGTCGACGTCCGGCACACTCGGCATCGGCCTCGCCTTCGCCGGCCAGGCACTCGGCCACCCGGTGATCCTGGTGGGCGACACCGAACTCGAACCGTCCATGCGGCAGTTGCTGCGCGCCCACGGCGCCCGGCTCGAAATGGTCGACCGCCCGGCCGAGGAGGGCGGCTGGCAGGCCGCGCGGCTCGCCCGGCTCCGTGAAATCCTGGCCGCACTCCCGGACGCCTACTGGCCCGACCAGTACAACAACCCCGACAACACCGCCGGTTACGCCTCGCTCGCCGCCGAGATCGCCGGCCGGCTCGACCGGGTGGACGTGCTGGTGTGCAGCGTCGGCACCGGCGGACACAGCGCCGGCACCGCCGCCTCGCTGCGCGGACACTGGCCCGCGCTGCGGCTGATCGGCGTCGACGCCACCGGCTCGGCCATCTTCGGCCAGCCCGCCCGCCCCCGGCTCATGCGCGGCCTCGGCAGCAGCATCCATCCCCGCAACGTCGCCCACGACCGCTTCGACGAGGTGCACTGGGTCGGCCCGGCCGAGGCCGCCGACAGCTGCCGCAGGCTCGCCAGGGGCAACTTCGTCAGCGGCGGCTGGAGCACCGGGGCCGTCGCCCTCGTCGCGGCCTGGGCCGCCCGCGTGCACCCGGGCGCGGTCGTGGCCACCGTCTTCCCCGACGGACCGCACCGCTACCTCGGCAGCGTCTTCGACGACGGCTTCAACGCCCTGCACGGCCTCCGTACGGGTGCCCCCGCGACCCGCCCCGTCGAGATCTCCCACCCCGGCGCTGCGGAGGCCACCGGCTGGACCCGCTGCACCACGGTCACCGCTCCCAGGGAGCGCCGATGAAGTGCACCCTCAGCACCGTGGAACTCCGGCTCGCCGAGCCACTGCGGATCTCCCGGTCCACCACCACCGCCCGGCACGCCGTCCAACTGTCCGTCGAGCACCAGGGACTCCACGGCCACGGCGAAGCCGTCACCAGCGTGTACTACGGGCTGGACACCGGCGCCCTGCACCAGTGGCTGCACCGGTCCGCCCGCGCACTCGCCCGCTTCCCCGACCCCGAGACCGCCCTCGCCGCACTTCCCGAGGACGCCACCCCCACGCCCCCGGCGGTCACCGCCGCCGTGGAGTCCGCGCTGCTCGACCTCGCCGGCCGGCGCGCCGGGAAGCCCGTGCACCGGCTGCTCGGCGCCGCCGCCCCGCCCACCGCCGCCACCGCCCGGACCATCGGCATCACCACGCCCGCCCGGGCCGCCGCCCTCGCCACCCGCCTCGCGGAGCAGGGGTTCACGGTCCTCAAGGTCAAGGCCGGATCGGCGGAACCGGAGGACGACATCGCACGAGTGCGCGCGGTCCGTGCCGCCGCCCCCGGCGTACGCCTGCTGCTCGATCCGAACGGCGGCTGGAGCGGGTCCGCCGCGCCCCGGCTGCTCGGGCGGTTCGCCGAACTGGGCGTCGAGGCCGTCGAACAGCCCGTCGTGCCCGGGGACCCCGAAGGGCTGGCCCGGCTCGCCGCACGGTCACCGCTGCCGGTGATCGCGGACGAGGACGCGGTCTCCTTCGAGGACGCCCGCCGCCTCGCCGGCCGGGTCCACGGCATCAACGTCAAGCTCGCCAAGTGCGGCGGCCCCGGCGCGGCCCTGCGCATCGCCGCCCTCATCGCCGGAAGCGGAACGGATCTCATGCTCGGCTGTCTCACCGCCAGCTCACTCGGCATCGCCCCCGCCGTCCACCTCGCCGACCGCGCCCGGTGGACCGACCTGGACGGCCACCTCCTGCTCGCCCACGACCCCTGGACCGGAATCGGCGGCGACGACGGCACCGTACGCGCGAGTGCGCGGCCGGGACTCGGCGTACATCCGGGCCCGGCGCCCGCCACGGCGGAGGTGCGCCCGTGACGACCTGGCGCGAGATCCGCAGTTTCAGCCCGGCCGTACGCCTCCTGCTGGTCAACCAACTCGGCGTCAACACCGGCTTCTACCTCCTCATCCCCTACCTCGCCGTCCACCTGAGCCGCGACCTCGGTATGTCCGCCGCCGCCGTCGGCACCGTGCTCGGCGTGCGCAACCTCAGCCAGCAGGGGCTTTTCATCCTGGGCGGCTCGGCGGCGGACCGGCTGGGCGCCCGGGGCGTGATCATCACCGGCTGCGCGCTGCGGACCGTGGGCTTCGGCCTGTTCGCCCTCGGCGACGGAACGGCGGTGCTGCTCGCGGCCTCCGTGCTCAGCGGGCTGGCCGGCGCCCTGTTCAACCCGGCCGTCCGCGCCTATCTCGCGCAGGAGGCGGGGGAGCGCAAGGCCGAGGCGTTCGCCCTGTTCAACGTGTTCGCGACGACCGGCGCCCTCGTCGGCCCCCTCCTCGGCAGCGCGCTCCTCCTCGTCGACTTCCGGGCCGCGGCCCTCACGGCAGCCGGACTCTTCGCGGTCCTGACCGTCGCCCAGGCCCTGATGCTGCCCGCCGGACAGGCCGCCGCCCCGGCGAAGGAGAGCGTGCTCTCCGACTGGCGCGAAGTGGTGGGGAACCGGGCGTTCATGGCGTTCGCCCTGGCCATGGTGGCGATGATCGCCCTGGAGAGCCAGCTC
Organism: Streptomyces sp. NBC_00726; assembly: GCF_045161735.1. NCBI lineage: Bacteria > Bacillati > Actinomycetota > Actinomycetes > Kitasatosporales > Streptomycetaceae > Streptomyces > Streptomyces sp. NBC_00726. The sequence continues at coordinate 6,483,661 of NZ_CP108983.1, forward strand.
TATCTGCTGCTCCCCGAGGGCGCCCGCCGGGCCACCGGGTGGGACGGCGCGGCAGGACCGGTCCTCGTCGTGGCGACGCTCGCCGGGCTCGGGTTCCAGCTGCGCATCACCCGGACGCTGCAACGCCGGGGCAGCCGGGCGGGCTGGATCAGCTGCGGCCTCGCGCTGATGGCCGCGGCCTTCGTACCGCCCCTGCTCGTGACCTCCGGCCCGGGCGCCGACCCGGGAGACATGCCCGGCGCCGCACTGCGCATGCTCCCCGTACTGGCCGGTGCACTGCTCCTCCAGACCGGCCTGATGGTCGCCCAGCCCTTCGTGATGGAGCTGGTCCCCGGCTTCGGCCGGTCCAGGCTCACCGGCACCTACTTCGGCGTCTTCTACGTGGTCTCCGGCATCGCGGCCGCCCTGGGCAACGCCGCCGTCGGCTGGGCGATGGACACCGGGGCGCGCACGGGCGCCGGCTGGCTGCCATGGGTGTGCTGCGCCGCACTCGGGCTCGCCTCGGCGGCCGCCGTCGCCCGGCTGCACCGCACCGGGGCCCTGCCCGGCGCGCCGGCGCCCCTGCCGGCCCGGGCGTGAGGAGGCCGAGATGAGCGACAGGAACCTGCTCACCGACAACCCGGCCCTGTACGAGGCGCGCTTCCCGGACGCCGAACGGCTCGCGGGCCGCTGGACCGAGGAGTGCCTGCGCACCCACGGGTCCGGCGCCCGCGTCCTGGACCTCGGCTGCGGCACCGGCCGCGACGCCGCCCACCTGCACGGAGCCGGCCGTACGGTGACGGGCGCGGACCTCTCCGACGCGATGCTCCGGTACGCCGCCCGGCACCACCCGGGACCGCGCTACCGCCACGCGGACCTGCGCCGCTTCGACCTCGGGGCGGGGCGCTTCGACGCAGTGGTCTGCCTGGACAGCGCGCTGCTGTACTGCCGGACCGACGCGGAACTCGCCGGCTGCCTCGCCTCCTGCCACCGGGCGCTCGCCCCCGGCGGCCTGCTCGTCGCGGAGATGCGCAACGGCGCCTACTTCCTCGGCAGCGCCCACCGCGACGGCGCCCCCGCCGCCCACGCGTTCACCCACGAGGGCGTCGGCTACCGCTCCGTCACCCGGCTCCGCGTGGACCCCGCCTGCCGCCTGCTGCACCGCTCCCGCACCTGGACCACGGACGACGGCTCGCCCCCGGTCGAACAGCGCTCGGCCTGGCGCCTGCTGCTGCCCGACGAACTGCACCGCACCGTCACCGGGGCCGGATTCGAGGTGCTGGCCCTGCACGACGGGCCGGGACCGCGCACCGAACCCGCCTGGCGCGAAGGCGCGGTCCCGGCGGGCACGACGACCGCCGACCGGCTCCACCTCATCGCCCGGCGCACCGCCCCGCGCGCCTGAGCCCGGCCCCGATACCCACCGCACAGCAAGGACAACCGTGATGCACGACGACCATTTCCCCGGCCTGCGCCGCCGAGGCTTCCTGATCGCCTCGGGAGCCGCCGGCGCCGCCGGAGCCCTCGCCCTCGCCGGATGCGCGGGCACCCCCGCCCCCGGCACCTCCGACGCCAAGCAGGAAGCCGGCACCCCGAAGCGCGGCGGCCGGCTGAGGGCCGCCTTCGCCGGGGGAGGCGCGAGCGAAACCCTGGACCCGCACCTCAGCAACCTGTTCGCCGACGCCGCCCGTGCCAAGGCCCTCTACGACAAGCTCGCCGACTACGGCGCCGACCTCGCCGCCGAGCCCCGCCTCGCCGCCTCCTGGGAACCGGACGCCACCCTGAAGCGGTGGAAGATCTCCCTGCGCGCCGCCGTCTTCCACAACGGGAAGCCCGTGACCGCCGCCGACGTCCTCCACAGCTACCGGCGCATAGCCGACCCGAAGCGCGCCTTCCGTGCCAGGGCCTCGCTCGAACCGATCGACCTGGCCGCCAGCCGGGCCCCGGACGAGCGGACCGTGGAGTTCGTCCTCAAGCGCCCGACCGCCGAATTCCCCAACATCATGGCCGCGTTCGGCGCGTACATCATCCCGGCGTCGGCCCGCGAGGGCGACTTCGACCACGCACCCGTCGGCAGCGGCCCCTTCCGCCTCGTCTCCTTCGCACCGGGCCGCTCCACCCTCCTGCGCCGCAACGACGACTACTGGGAGGGCGCACCGCATCTGGACGAGCTGGAATTCGTCGTCGCCGACGAGGAGTCCGCCCGCGTCAACGCCCTGCTCGGCGGCCAGGTGGAATACGCCCACGAACTGAACCCCGCCACCGCCCGCGCCCACGAGCACGGCGGGCGCGTGACCATCGTGCGGCTCCGCAACAGCGCCATGCAGTCCTTCGCCATGAAGTCCGACCGGCCGCCCTTCCACGACCCCCGCGTCCGCCAGGCGCTGTTCCTCGTCGCCGACCGCGCGGAGCTCGTACGCAGCGCCCTCTCCGGCGCCGGCGAGATCGGCAACGACCTCTTCGGCAAGGGGTACGAGAACTACGCGGACGGCCTTCCGCAGCGCGAACAGGACCTGGGCCGCGCCCGGCGGCTGCTGAAGGAGGCGGGCACCGACGACCTGCGGATCACCCTGGACACCTCACCGGTCGCCACCGGCTTCACCGAGGCCGCCGCCGTCTTCCGCGACCAGGCCGCCAAGGCCGGCATCACCGTCCGCGTGCGGACCGGCAGCAAGGACACGTACTGGAAGGACATCCTCGACGCGGGCACCCTGTGCTGCTACCGCTCCGGGGCGATGCCCATCGAATCGCACCTCTCGCAGCGCCTGCTCACCGACTCCACCACCAACGCGACCCACTGGCGCCACCAGGACTTCGACGCCCTGTACCGGCAGGCCCAGTCCACGAAGGACCCGGAGCAGCGCGCCGCCGTCTACGCCCGCATGCAGCGCCGCCTGTACACCGAGGGGCCGTTCCTCATCTGGGGATTCGCCGACTGGATACTCGGCACCGCCCGCAACGTCCGCGGCATCGAGCACCGGGCCCCCGCCAACACCCTCGACTGGGCCCGCTTCGACAAGGTGTGGCTGGCGTGACCGCGACCGCACGCTGGGCGACGCGCCGGCTGCTGCTCGGCGGCGCGCAGACCGCCGCCGTGGTCCTGCTCGTCTTCGCCGCCACCGAGGCCCTGCCCGGCGACGCCGCCGTCGCCCTCGCCGGCGACCAGCCCGACCCCGAACGCATCGAAGCCGTCCGTACGGCAATGCGGCTGGACCGGCCCGCCCACGAACGCCTCCTCGACTGGACGGCCGGGCTGCTCCACGGCGACCTCGGCACCTCGCTGACCTCCGGGCGGCCGGTCGCCGCCGCGCTCGCCGACGGCATCGGCCCCACCCTGCTGCTCGCCGTACCGACCGTCCTGCTGCTGGTCCCGGCCGGAATCGGCCTCGGCGTGCTGGCGGCCCGGCGCGAGGGAGGCGCGGTGGACCGGACCATCAGCGCGGTGCTGCTCACCCTGTACGCCGTTCCCGAATTCGCCCTGGGAGCCCTGCTGGTCACCGTCTTCGCCCTGCGGCTCGGCTGGTTTCCGCCGACCGCGGTGGGGTACGGCACCGAGCTGGCCTCCCATCCCGCCGCGCTCGTGCTGCCCGTCCTCGTCCTGCTGGCGCGCCCGGTCTGCTCGCTCGCCCGGCTCGTCCGCGCGGGCATGCTCGACGCACTGGCCTCCCCGTACGTGGCCCAGGCCCGTCGCTGCGGTCTCTCCCACACCCGCGTCCGCTACACCCACGCCCTCCCCAACGCCCTCGCCCCGGCCGCCCAGCAACTCGCCCGCACGGTCGACTGGCTGCTGTGCGGGGTGGTCGTCGTGGAGGCCCTGTTCGTGGTCCCCGGACTCGGCACCGTCCTGATGAACGCGGTCGCGGAGCGCGATCTGCCCACGGTGCAGGGGCTCGCGGTGGTCTTCGGCCTCGTCACCGTCCTGCTCAACCTGGGCGCCGACCTGGTCACCCACCGCCTCGCACCCCGGACGGAGGCCGCCGCATGATGGCCGTCGCCGTGGCCCGCTCCCGGCGCGGGCTGAAGCGCATCGTCGTCGGCCGTCCGGGCGAGCCCGCCCGGGGGCGGGGCGCCGGACGGTTCGTCCCCGGCCTCCTCGTCCTCGGCGTGCCGCTCCTCATCGCCCTGGCCGGGCCGCTGTTCGCCGGTGACGCCGGACCGCGCGGCACCTCACTGACCACCGGGGCCGGCCACCCGCTCGGCACCGACTTCACCGGCCGCGACGTGCTGCGGGAGGTCCTGCTCGGCGGCCGGTCCGTCGTCCTCGTCGCCGTCGCCGCGACGGCCCTGACCTACGCGGTGGCGCTGCCCGTCGGCTTCGCCTGCGCCCTCACCCGGCGGGTCTGGCTGGAGGAGATGCTGATGCGCCCCCTGGACGTCCTGCTCTCCGTGCCGTCCCTCCTCGCCGTCCTGCTGGTGGCCGCCGTCGTGCGGCCGGGCCCGGCCGGGCTCGCGGTCGTCGTCGCGTGCGTCGGCATCCCGGACGCGGCGCGGATCGTCCGGGCCGCCGGAGCGGAGGCCGCCTCGCGCCCCGCAGTCGAGGCGCTGCGCATGCAGGGGGAGAGCTGGGCGCGCCTCGCCCTCGGCTACGTCGGGCGGGCCATCGGCCGCACCCTCGCCGCCGACATCGGCGTCCGCCTCACCGGTGCGGTGTACCTCGTGGCCACCGCCGCGTTCCTCGGCGTGGGCGTGGCCCCGGACGCGGCCGACTGGGCCGTCATGGTGGACCGCAACCGCACCGGCCTGTCCGTGCAGCCGTGGGCCACGGTGGTGCCCGCCCTGCTGATCGTCGCCCTCACCATGGGCGGCAACCTGCTCGCCGACGCCGCGCTCACCCACCCGCACCGCACGGAGAAGCCCCGATGACACCTGTACGCACCGCCGCGCGCGAGCCCGTCGCCGTCATCGAGGGGCTGCGGGTGGAGGTCGGCGGGCGCGCCGTGCTCGACGGTGTCGACCTCAGCCTGCGGCCCGGCCGGATCACCGCGCTCACCGGCGGATCGGGCAGCGGCAAGACGACCACCGGGCTCGCCCTGCTCGGCGAGTACCCGCCCGGCGCACGCGTGACCGGCCGGGTGCGGGCCCCGCAGGGCCTGATCGGCTACGTGCCGCAGCACCCGGCCGCCGTGCTCAACCCGGCCCGCCGCATCGGCGCGTTGCTCATGGACATCGCCCGCGACCGGGTCCGCCATCTGCCCCGGCCGGAACGCCGGGCGGCGGCGCGGGAACGCGTGCTCGACGCCCTCGCCCGCGTCCGGCTGCCCGCCGACGGACGGCTCCTGCGCCGCTTCCCGCACCAGCTCTCCGGCGGCCAGCAGCAGCGCGTGGTGCTCGCCCAGGTGCTGCTGCTCGGTGCACGCGCCGTCGTAGCGGACGAGCCGACGACCGGTCAGGACCCGCTGACGAAGCGCGGGATCGTGGGCCTGCTCGCCGATGTCGCCCGGCAGGGGATCGCCGTACTCCTGCTCAGTCATGACGCGGACGTCGTCCGGGCGCTGGCCGACGAGGTGGTGGTCCTGCACGACGGCCGGATACGGGACGCACCCCCGGCGGACGCGCCGGCTCGGGCCCCTCTGGGCGGTGCGGGGCGGGAAGGAGTGGTGCTCGATGTGCGCTCCCTCGCCGCGCGTCACGGCCGGACGCCCGTGCTCGACCGCGTGTCGCTCACCGTCCGTGCCGGTGAATGCCTCGCGGTCGTGGGCCGGTCCGGCAGCGGCAAGACCACCCTGGCCCGCTGCGTGAGCGGTCTGCACCCCCGCCACGCCGGGGACGTGCTGCTCGACGGGGCGCCCCTGCCGGCCGGGCTGCGCGAGCGGTCGCGGAGTCAGGTGGCCGGTGTGCAGTACGTGTTCCAGGACGCGAAGGCGGCCTTCGACGCGTACCGCCCCGTGCTCGACCAGGTCGCGCGGACGGCGGTACGCCTGCGCGGTGCGGCCCCGGCCGGGGCGAGGCACGAGGCGCTTGCGCTGCTGGACGCCCTCGGGCTCCCGGAGGCGAAGGCGGCGCGCCTGCCCGCCCACCTCTCCGGCGGCGAACTCCAGCGCGCGGCACTGGCCCGCGCCGTCCTCGCCCGCCCCCGGGTCCTGGTGTGCGACGAGATCACCTCCGGCCTCGATCCGCTGACCCGGGACGCGGTGCTGGGCCTGCTCGGCGGGCTGCTGCGCTCGGGCCGCACCGACGCGCTGGTCCTGATCACCCATGACCTGGCGACCGCCGCCCGGGCGGACCGCGTCGCGGTGATGGACGGCGGCCGGGTCGTGGAGGCGGGGGCGGCGGGGCGGGTGCTGGGCGCGCCGGAGCACCCGTGCACCAGGGGACTCGTGGCGGCGGACCGGTCGTTCGCGGCGGCGGACTGAGGGACGGGGCTGAGGGACGGGGCTGAAGGGCGCGCGACCACGCCTCAGCCGTCCTTGTCCCGCAGCGCCTCGATGAGCAGCAGCGCGATGTCGTCGCTGCCCGGTGTGACGTCCTTCGCGTACCGCACGAGGCTGTCGGCGACGGCCTCCATCGGCCGGCCGGTGTGCAGGCGGAACCGGTCGGCGAGCGCCGCCGTCGACCGGTCGGGATCGGTGCCCGGCACCTCCACCAGCCCGTCCGTGTACAGCGCGAGCGCGGCCCCCGGCGGCAGCGGGATCTCGGTCGTCGGGTAGCGGGCGTCCCGGTCGATCCCGAGCAGCAGCCCGGGCGGCAGCCGCAGCACCTCCGTGTCCCCGCCGGGATGGCGCAGCAGCGGCGGCGGGTGGCCCGCCGTGGCCAGCAGGGCGCGGTGGCCCGCCAGGTCCAGATGGACGTAGAGGCAGCTGGTGAACAGGTCGGCGTCGAGGTCGGAGAGCAGCCGGTTGGTGCGCGCCAGGACCTCGGCGGGCGGTGCGCCGGCCGAGGCGTGCACCGCCGTGCGTACCTGCCCCATCAGGGCGGCGGCCGTCACGTTGTGGCCCTGCACGTCGCCGATGGCCGCGGCCGCGGTGGTGGCGTCCAGCGGGATGACGTCGTAGAAGTCGCCGCCGATGCCCATGCCCCGGGTGGCGGGCAGATAGCGGGCGGCCACGTCGAGCCCGTCGATCCGGGGCAGCGTGTGGGGGAGCAGATGCGCCTGGAGGCTGTGGGCCAGCCGCTCCTTCGTGTCGTACAGGCGGGCCCGGTCCAGGGCCTGCGCGATGAGCCCGGCGATCGAGGTGAGGAGCGCCCGCTCCTCCGGCTCGAAGGAGCGCGTGCGGTCGTAACCGAACACCAGCGTGCCGACAGGGCGCCCGGAGGCGGACAACGGCAGGAAGGCCCACGCGGCCAGCCCCTCCTGGAGCGAAGCGGGCCGGAAGGCGCGCCGGAATTCGTCAAAGGTCCGGTAGAAGGCGGGCACACCGGTGCTCAGCACCTGCGCGACGGGCGCGCCGGACGTCAGCGGAGCGCCCTCGAAGCACTCCATCAGCGCGTCGCTGAAGCCCCGGTGCCGCTCGATGTGCAGCCGCCCCTCCGCCACGGTCAGCACGGCGAGCGCCTGGATGCGGAAGGCGGGCACCAGCTGTTCGGCGATCAGCTCGACCACGTCCTGGATGCCCACGGCCTCCGTGAGCGTCGCCGCCAGGTGCATCAGGTGGTAGAGCGCGACGGCCCGCCCCGGGGCGCTCGGCGAGGCGGCCGCGCCCGTGGCGGTGGGGAGCGCAGGGGCGTGCGGATCGGAGACCGGTGCGATGTACACACTGATCCCGGACGCGTCCGGGTAGAGGCGGAACGACAGCCACTGGTCCGGCGGCCGCAGGGCCACGAAGGACATCGGCTCCCGGCTGATGATCGCGCCCCGGTACTGGTCCTCGAACAGCGGGTCGGCCATCCAGCGCAGCGACTCCCACGGCAGCGTCCCCACCAGGTCCTCGACGCGCCCCCCGACCAGCGCGGCACCGTTCTCCGTGAGATAGGTGATCCGCCCGTGCATGTCGAGGGTGCAGCAGCCGCCCGGCAGCCGGCCCACGAAGTCCGCCGCGGCGACCGCCTCGGTGTGCGCGGGCGGCGGGGCGGTGACCGGGGGCAGCACCCGCGGCCCCCGGCCCGCGCTCACCGGACGGCCCCGCTCCCGCGCCTCGTGGAGCACCCGCGCGGCGTCGCGGCAGCAGTGGTCGACGGCCGCCCGCTCCTGCGGCGTCAGCTGCGCCGGATGGGAGCCGGGCCACAGCAGGACGAGTCCGCCGTGCACCCCGGTCGCGTCGGCGAGGGGCGCGGCGGCCAGCGCGAACCGGTACGGCAGCACGAGCGCGGGGCGCGGATACCGCCGGGCCAGCTCCTCCTGACTGCCCAGCCACACCAGCCGCTGGTCCTTCACCGCGTCCGACACCGGCATCGGCGCGGAGAGCGGCACCCGGACCCAGGGGTCGGCGATCTCCGGCGGAATCCCGGCGAGCACCGCGAGCCGGAGCGTCGTCCCGCCGGGCGGCAGCAGATAGAGCATCGCCAGCGCGGCGCCCGTCTCCCGCACGGCACACGCCACCGCCGCGTCCAGACGCTCCTCCGCCGAGTCCACGGCAGGTCCGACATTGCCCATAACCGGACAATACGCCCGCGTCTCGTGGTGGACACCGCCATGGTGTCCACCGCGACGCGCTTCCCGCCGCCCGGCTCCGCGGGTCCGCGTCCGATCAGCCCGCCGCGGCCTCCCGGCCGATCTGCTCGAACCGCGCCCCCATCTCCGCGGCCAGCGCCTGCGCGGCCGACAGCGGGCGGACCATCACCATGAGGTCGTCGATCAGGCCCTCCTCGTTCAGATGCAGGAAGTCGCAGCCGGTGATCTCCCGGTCGCCGACCTTCGCGGTGAAGACGAGCGCGTGGTCCCGCCCGTCCGGGCTCGCCATCTCCCGTACGTAACGGAAGTCCCCGAACACCTCCGAGACGGCCCGCAGGATCGCGGCCGTGACCGGCTTCCCCGGATAGGGCTTGAACGCCACCGGGCTGGTGAAGACGACGTCGTCGGCCAGCGTGGCCTCCACCGCCGCCAGATCGTGCGCCTCGACCGCCTTGCGGAAAGCGAGCATCCCGGCCTCCATAGTCAATTTGTTGAATAGGTGCGAACGACATTAATCACATGGGTGCTAGCGTGTCCAGATGTCCCTCAAGTACGCGGTCCTGGCAGCCCTGCTCGAAGGCGAGGCGTCCGGGTACGACCTGGCGAAGGTCTTCGACGTCTCGGTGGCGAACTTCTGGTCGGCCACCCCGCAGCAGCTCTACCGGGAACTGGACCGGCTCGCCGACGGCGGTCTGATCGAGGCACGCGTGGTCGAGCAGGTGCGCCGGCCGAACAAACGGCTCTTCACACTGACACCGGCCGGCCGCGAAGCGCTCGGCGCGTTCACCGCCGAGGCGCCCCGGCCCACCGCCATCCGGGACGAACTGCTCGTGATGATCCAGGCCGTGGACATCGGCGACGCCGAGGCCGTACGCGCCTCGGTCGAGGAGCGCATGGAATGGGCGCGCGCCAAGCTCGCCCGCTACGAACGGCTGCGCCTGCACCTGCTCGACGGCCGCGACGAGGCGGCGTTCCTCGCCGGGACCGACCGCGTCGGCCCCTATCTGACCCTGATGCGCGGCCGGTCCTTCGAGGAGGAGAACCTGCGCTGGGGCGCACGCGTCCTGGAGATCCTGGAGCTCCGGACCGCCCAGCGGCGCGCGGTGGCCCGATCGGACGACCCGGACGGGCGCGCCCGGGGCGTGCGGGCTGCAATGGACGGGTGACCGCGCCCCCCGACGACTGCCTCGCGCGCAACGAGTGGATCTGCGGCGCCTACCTCAGCAGCCGCCGCCACATCCTCTGGGAAGCGGCGCTGCAACACATCCAGCTGACCGCGGTCTCCGTACTCATCGGCCTCGCCCTCGCCCTGCCGCTCGCCCTCGCCGCACGGCGCCGGCGCTGGGCCGCCGGACCCGTCCTCGGCGTGACGACGATCCTCTACACCATCCCGTCGCTCGCCATGTTCTCCCTGCTGCTGCCGGTGTACGGACTCTCCGCCTCGCTCGTCGTCGCGGGCCTCGTCCTCTACTCCCTGACGCTCCTCGTACGCAACATCCTCGCCGGACTGCGCGCCGTACCCGAGGACACCAGACAGGCCGCCCGAGGCATGGGCTACGGCCCCGTACGACTGCTCGTCGCCGTGGAACTGCCGCTCGCCCTGCCCGCCGCGATGGCCGGCCTGCGCATCGCCACCGTCTCCGCGGTCTCCCTGGTCACCATCGGCGCGATCGTCGGCTACGGCGGGCTCGGCAACCTCATCTACGCCGGGATGAACACCTACTTCAAGGCCCAGGTGCTCACCGCGTCCGTCCTGTGCGTCGTCATCGCCGTCGCCGCCGACCTGCTCCTCCTGCTGCTGCAACGCCTGCTCACCCCATGGACGAGGAGCCGGTCGTGAACACCCTGACGGAAGCCTGGTCCTGGCTCACCACCTCCGCGCACTGGCAGGGCCAGGACGGCATCTGGGCCCGGCTCGGCCAGCACCTCTACCTCACCGCCGTCTGCCTGCTGATCAGCTGCCTCATCGCACTGCCCGTCGCCCTGCTCCTCGGCCACCTCGGCCGGGGCGGCGCGCTCGCCGTCAACCTCTCCAACATCGGGCGCGCCGTACCCACCTTCGCCGTCCTGGTGCTGCTCCTGCTCACCCCGGTCGGCCGCTGGGGCGAGGGCCCGACCGTCGTCGCGCTCGTCCTGTTCGCCGTACCCCCGCTGCTCACCAACGCGTACGTCGGCATGCGCGAGGTCGACCGGGACGTCGTCCGGGCCGCCCGGGGCATGGGCATGACGGGCCGCCAGCTGCTCCTCCAGGTCGAGGCGCCGCTTGCTCTGCCCCTCATCCTCACCGGGGTGCGCATCGCCGCCGTCCAGCTCGTCGCCACGGCCACCATCGCGGCCCTCGCGGGCGGCGGCGGGCTCGGCCGCATCATCACCGCCGGGTTCAACCTCGCCTCCACCCCGCAGGTGGTCGCCGGAGCCGTCCTGGTCGCCGCGTTCGCCCTGGTCGTGGAGGGGGTCTTCGAGGCGGCCCAGCGGTTCGCGCCGCGCCGGTTCGGGCTGCGCGTGGCGGAGGCGACCGCGTGAGGGCCGGACCCCGCGTCCGGGCCGGCCGCCCGCTCGCCGCGCTCCTGCTGCTGGCGGCCACCGCCTGCACCACCGGGCCCACGCTGGAGAACCAGGGCGCGGTCACCGCCCCGCCCGGCGACAGCAAGCACCTGACCATCGGCTCCGCCGGCTTCACCGAGAGCGACCTCCTCGCCCGGATGTACGCCCTGCTGCTGGACCGCTCCGGATACTCCACCGAGATCATCTCCGTCACCAACCGGGAGATCTACGAACCCGCCCTGGAGAACGGCCAGATCGACGTCGTCCCCGAATACGCGGCCACCTTCGCCGACTGGCTGAACGCCAAGGAGCACGGCGCCGACGCCGCCCCCGTCGGCTCGCCCGACCTCGCCGCCACGATGAAGGCCCTGCGCGCCCTGGCCGCACCGCGCGGGCTCACCGTCCTCAACCCCGGTAAGGCCGTCGACCAGAACGCGTTCGCCGTCACCGCCGCCTACGCCCGGAAGCACCGCCTCAGGACGCTCGGCGACCTCGGCCGCTCCGGGCTCCCGGTACGCCTCGCGGCCGGCGACGAGTGCGTCCAGCGCCCGTACTGCGCACCCGGGCTGAAGAAGACGTACGGCATCGACATCACCTCCGTCGACCCCAAGGGCGTCGGCACCACGCAGGCCAAGCAGGCCGTGCAGAGCGGCCGCGACCAGATGGTGCTGACCACCACCACCGACGCCACCCTGGACGACTTCGGGCTCGTCCTGCTCGCCGACGACAAGCACCTCCAGAACGCCGACTACCTCGTCCCCGTCGTCAACCGGGCCCGCGCGGGCGGCGCCGGGGTGCGCAAGGCCCTGGGCAAGCTGAACACCGTACTCACCACGGCCGATCTGGCCCGGCTCAACGAACAGGTCGACAGCTGGCGACGGCTCCCCGAGGACGTGGCCCGCGCCTACCTGCGCTCCGAACACCTCATCCCGACGGCGCCCCGATGGTCCGGGACTCGGTCTTCCGGATCGCCTCGCTCACCAAACCGGTCGCCGCCGCCGCGGCCATGATCCCGGTCGAGGACGGGCGGATCGCGCTGGACGACCCGGTCGCGCCCTGGCTGCCCGAGCTGGCGGCGCCCGTCGTCGTCCGCACCCCGGACGGCCCGGTGGGCGACGTGGTCCCGGCGTCCCGCCCGATCATCCTGCTCGACCTCATGACCTCGCGGGCGGGCTACGGATTCCCGTCCGACTTCTCGCTGCCCGCCGCCCGCCTCCTGTTCAGCGAGCTGAAGCAGGGCTCCCCGATGCCGCGCGACGTCGCACCCCCGGACGCCTGGATGGACACGCTCTCGCGCATCCCACTGCTGGCCCAGACGGGCCGCGAGTGGCTGTACAACACCTGCTCCGATCCTGGGCGTGCTCATCGCCCGGGTCGCCGGGCAGCCGCTGCCGGACCTCCTCACCGAGCGGATCTTCGCCCCGCTCGGCATGAGCGACACCGGCTTCGCGGTCCCGGATCGTCCCCGCCACCGGCACGACCGCGATCATGCTCAGCCAGGTGGAGATGACCGGCCCCACCCCGCCACGGCTGATGCGCGACTTCTGGCAGTACGCGGCGGAAGCCTGACCGGGGGCGCGTACCTCAGGCGTCCGCCACCGAGTCGAACCGCACCTCGTCGCGCCCCACGCCCTGCGCGTCCGCGTCCACCGAACGCCGCAGGGCCTCGTGGAGCTTCGCCGGGGTCAGCACGCCGAGGAACCGGGCCCCGTCCAGCACCGCGATCCACCCCGCGTCCCGCTGAAGCATCTCGCTGAACGCCCGTTTCAGCGGCGCGCCCACCGGCACCCACGCGTCCATCCGGCGGGCCAGCTCACCCACCGTGCCCTGGTCCCCGGCGATCCGCAGCGCGTCCGCCGACACCCAGCCGTGCAGCTCGCCCGACTCGCTCAGCACGACCGCCCAGCGCGCACCGGCCGTGCCCAGCCGGGCGGCCGCCACCCCCGCCGGCTCGTCCAGCCGGGCCAGTGGCGGCTGCTCCAGGTCGTCCGGCTCGATCGCGGTGACCGACAGCCGCTTCAGCCCCCGGTCCGCGCCGACGAACTCCGCCACATACGGGGTCGCGGGCGAGCCGAGCACCGCGCCCGGTGTGTCGAACTGCTCGATGCGCCCCTCGCCGTACACCGCGATCCGGTCACCCATCCGCACCGCCTCCTCGATGTCATGGGTGACCATCAGAACCGTCTTCCTCACCCTCGACTGGAGCTTGAGGAATTCGTTCTGCAACCGCTCACGCACCACCGGGTCCACCGCGCCGAACGGCTCGTCCATCAGGAGCACCGGCGGGTCGGCCGCGAGGGCCCGCGCCACGCCGACGCGCTGGCGCTGGCCGCCGGAGAGCTGCGCGGGATAGCGGGAGCCGTACACCGACGGGTCCAGGCCCACCAGATCCAGCAGCTCGGCCGCCCGCTCCCGCGCCCGCGCCCGCTTCCAGCCCACCAGGGCCGGCACGGTCGCCGTGTTGTCGAGGACCGTCCGGTGCGGGAACAGCCCCACCTGCTGGATGACATAGCCGATGCCGCGGCGCAGCTTCACCGGGTCGGTCCGTGCGATGTCCCGGCCGTCCACCAGAATGCGGCCCGAGGTCGGCTCGATCAGCCGGTTCACCATCATCATCGTGGTCGTCTTGCCGCAGCCCGAAGGGCCCACCAGGGTGACCAGTTCTCCCTCGGCGACCTCGAAGGACAGTCCGTCGACCGCGGTCGTGCCGTCCGGATAGACCTTGCCGACCTGTTCGAACCGGATCATGAGAGCACGGTAGGAGCCCGCCGCCCCGGCCGCACACGGGCCGCGACCGTCCGGGGCACACCGGTGTGCTGAACTGTCCGGGAACCGTCCGATCCAGGAGCACCCTTGAACAGCTACCGGCAGCCCGGCCTCGTCCTCACCGACCACCGCTTCACCGTCCCGCTCGACCACGCCGACCCCGGCGGTGAGCAGATCGAGGTCTTCGGCCGGGAGATCGTGGCCGCGTCCAGGGCCGGCCAGGAGCTGCCCTGGCTGCTGTATCTGGAGGGCGGTCCCGGCTTCGGCGCCCGGCGCTTCACCGGCGCGGAGGCATGGCTCGGGCGCGCGGTGCGGGAATTCCGGGTGCTCCTGCTCGACCAGCGCGGCACCGGCCTGTCCACCCCGGCCAGCCGGCAGACCCTCCCGCTGCGGGGCGGGCCGCGCGAGCAGGCCGACTACCTCGCACACTTCCGCGCCGACAGCATCGTCCGCGACTGCGAGTTCATCCGCCCGCAGCTGACCGGCGGCGCGCCCTGGACCGTACTCGGCCAGTCCTTCGGCGGTTTCTGCGCCGTCCGGTACCTCTCGGCCGCCCCCGAGGGGCTGAACACCGTCCTGATCACCGGCGGCCTGCCCTCCCTCGACGCCCACGCGGACGACGTCTACCGGGCCGCGTACCCCCGTATCGAGCGCAAGGTCGCCGCACACTACGCCCGCTACCCGCAGGACGTCGAACGCGCCCGCGAGATCACCGCTCACCTCGCGGAGCACCGCCCCGAGAGCGCCGGACACCGGCTGACGCCCGAGAGCTTCCAGTCCCTCGGCATCATGCTCGGCGGCGGCAGCGGCAGCCACCAGCTGCACTACCTCCTGGAGAACGCCTTCGTCCGCACCCCGCACGGCACCGAGCTCTCCGACACCTTCCGGGAGGCCATGCGCGCGGCGACCTCCTTCGCCGGACACCCCCTGTACGCCCTCATGCACGAGGCCATCTACGGACAGGGCGGGCGCCCCACGGACTGGGCCGCCGAGCGGGTCCGCGCCGAGTTCCCGCAGTTCGACGCCGCGACAGCCCTCGCGGGCGACGGACCGGTCCTGTTCACGGGCGAGTCCATCCACCCCTGGCACTTCGAGGCGGACCCCGCGCTGCGCCCGCTGCGCGAGACGGCCGCGCTCCTCGCCGCCCGCACCGACTGGGAGCCGCTGTACGACCCTGAGCGGCTGGCCGCCAACGAGGTCCCGGTGGCCGCCGCCGTCTACCACGACGACATGTACGTGGACACCGCCCACGCGCTGCGCACCGCCGCCGCGATCCGGGGGCTGCGCACCTGGGTGACCGACGAGTTCGAGCACGACGGGCTGCGCGCGGGCGGGCCCCGGGTGCTGGACCGGCTGCTCGCGCTGGTCCGCGACGAGGTCTGACGTACAGCGCGGGGCCGGTCGTACGGGACCGGCCCCGCGAGGTCTCAGCCCTGGAGGGCGTCCAGCGTGGCGTTCAGGCCCGGCGCCGAGCGCGGCGCGCGGTTGTGCGGCAGCTTCGACAGGACCGCCGCCATCCCGCAGGTGTTGGTGACGGCGGAGAAGACGAGACCGGAGCCGACACCGGCGGACAGCCAGCGCGCGGCCGGATATCGGACGCCCGCCAGCAGCCCGGCCACCACGAGCGAGCCGGCCGCCAGCCGGACCTGGCGCTCCATCGGCCAGGTGGCCCGCGCCCCCTCCGGGCGCTCCAGGCCGCGGCCCTCGCTCTCCCAGGCGGAGGTGCCGCCGGTGAGCGTCGCCGCCTCGATGTCGGCCGCCGACAGGACGTCGCAGGCCCGCGTCGAGCGGTTGCCGGAGGCGCAGACCATGAGCAGCGCGCCGCGGGCGGACACGGACTTGAGCGCGGGCAGCGCCTCGTCGAGCCGGTCGAGCGGTATGTTCACCGCCCCCGGCACATGCCCGGCCGCGTACTCGCCGGGTGCGCGTACGTCGATCACGGTGAACTCCGTGAGGCGGGCGGCCGCCTGGGCGGGGGAGAGGGATACGGGGCTGGTCACGAGCTGTGTTCCTTTCGTTCACCGGGGTACGGGACAGGTCTCGCTCTCGCCTGCCCCGGATGGCCCAGGATACCCCCCTGGGTATTCAGTCCATCGTGTCGCGGGTCTCATCTCCGCCTTGCCGGTTAGCCTGCCGATATGACCGATGTGACTGATGCGGCCGAGCAGCTGAAGCCCATGCCCGAGGACTGGCGGCGCGCCCTCGCCGTCGTCGCACACCCCGACGACCTGGAGTACGGCTGCGCGGCGGCGGTGGCCGGCTGGACCGACGCCGGGCGCGAGGTCACCTATCTGCTCGCGACCAGGGGCGAGGCCGGGATCGACACCCTCGAACCGGAGCGGTGCGGGCCGCTGCGCGAGCGCGAGCAGCGGGCGAGCGCGGCGGCCGTCGGCGTCTCCCGCGTCGAGTTCCTGGACCACCGCGACGGGGTGATCGAGTACGGCGTCCCGCTCCGCCGGGACATCGCGGCCGCCATCCGCCGGTACCGCCCCGAGCTGGTGATCACGCTCAACCACCGTGACACCTGGGGCGGGGTCGCGTGGAACACGCCGGACCACCGTGCCGTCGGCCGCGCCACGCTCGACGCGGCGGCCGACGCGGGCAACCGCTGGATCTTCCCGGAGCTGGGGAAGCAGGGCCTCGAACCCTGGGACGGCGTGCGCTGGGTGGCCGTGGCGGGCTCGTCCACGCCCACCCACGCGGTGGACGCGACCGCCGGTCTTGAACGGTCCGTCCAGTCCCTCCTGGCCCACCGCACGTACATCGAAGTCCTCACGGACGAGGACCCCGAGACCTACTGCCGCACCTTCCTCACCGGCAACGCCGAGGCCGCCGCCGACCGCTTCGGCGGGCGTCCCGCGGTCCCCTTCGAGCTCTTCGCCAGGTAAGGTCCTGCCGCACCGGGGTCATCCGGGTGGCAAGGCCGCCGGACTCGCCGTGCGCGACTGGCCCGGCGCCGCCCTGCGCATGGTCGAGGCCGCCCGCGCCGGGAAGGGTGCCCAGGCGTGGGGGCTCCGGCAGCAGCTGCCCGCACAGGTGGAGCGCGCCGCCTCGTACACGTACACCGGGCTCGACGGGCGCAAGGTGCCGGTGCTGGTCGGCGACGGGCAGCTGGACGGGTTCACCGACGCCGCCACCGCCGAGTGCGACCGGCTGCTCGGCGTCAGCGGCAGGCCGATGGCCTCGACGAGCCTGGGCGCGTACCAGGACAACACCGTCGCCCGGATGCTCGACGGCGACGACTCCACGTACTTCTGGAGCGACGGGGCGCCCGCCGCTGGGGACCGGCTGACCGTCGACCTCGGCGCGTCCCGGGCCATCGGCTCCGTCACGCTCGCCATGGCCAAGCCGGGCAGCACCGACGACTACCTCCACGAGGGCGTCCTCGAATACTCGGAGGAAGGCAAGACCTGGCAGAAGCTCGCGGACTCTCCGCGAATTCCAGGTCACGACCACGGACGGCGTGGTCACCGGCAACCCGCCCGCCGCCACCGGCTCCTCGCTCCGCGCGGAGGGGCCGGGCGCACGGGCATGTTCGGGACCGTTGTTCCGCAGGCTGTTCCCACGAAGGCAAGCGACCGCTTAGTATGTGCCGGAGCAGTGGTAATGCCGACAGTGTCGTGGAGGCCCCTCATGCAGGCATGGCGAGTGCACCGGAACGGCGAGCCGAGTGAGGTGATGCGGCTGGAGGAGACGGACCGGCCGGTGCCCGGCGACGGGCAGGCGCTGGTCGAGGTGCTCGCGGCGAACATCAACTTCCCCGACGCGCTGCTCTGCCGCGGCCAGTACCAGGTACGGCCCCCGCTGCCGTTCACCCCGGGCGTCGAGATCTGCGGCCGCACCGAGGACGGGCGCCGGGTGCTCGCCACCCCCGCCCTGCCGCACGGCGGTCTCGCCCAGTACGTCGTCGCCGACGAGGCGGCCCTGCTGGACGCCCCGGAATCCCTGGACGACGCGGAGGCCGCGGCCCTGCACATCGGCTACCAGACCGGCTGGTTCGGGCTGCACCGGCGCGCTCACCTGAAGGCGGGTGAGACCCTGCTCGTGCATGCTGCCGCCGGCGGGGTCGGGAGCGCCGCCGTCCAGCTCGGCAAGGCCGCCGGCGCCACCGTCATCGGCGTCGTCGGCGGACCGGAGAAGGCGAAGGCCGCCGCCGCGCTCGGCTGCGACCTGGTCATCGACCGGCGTACCGAGGACATCGTCGCGGCGGTCAAGGAGTTCACCGGCGGCCGGGGCGCCGACGTCGTCTACGACCCGGTCGGCGGGGACGCGTACGCCAAGTCCGTGAAGTGCATCGCCTTCGAGGGCCGGATCGTCGTCGTCGGCTTCGCGTCCGGCACGATTCCCACCCCCGGGCTCAACCACGCCCTCGTCAAGAACTACTCCGTCCTCGGCCTCCACTGGGGCCTCTACAACACCAAGGACCCGCAGGCCGTACGCGACTGCCACCGGGAGCTGACCCGGCTCGCCGCCGAAGGTGTCATCAAGCCGCTGATCAGCGAGCGGGTCGCGATGGGCGAGGCGGCGGCCGCCGTCCAGCGCGTCGCCGACGGCACCAGCACCGGCCGCATCGTCGTCCTCCCGTCAGGAGCCGCCCGATGACCGCACCCGACGCCGCCGGACTGCGCCGCCGCACCCGCGAACTGCTCGCCGCACACCCTCCGGCCGCCACCGGACGCACCGACTTCCTCAAGGCGCGCTTCGACGCCGGACTCGCCTGGGTGCACTACCCGGCCGGGCTCGGTGGCCTGGACGCCCCGCGCTCCCTCCAGCCCGTGGTCGACGCCGAACTCGCCGCCGCGAACGCCCCCGACAACGACCCGCGCCGCATCGGCATCGGCCTCGGCATGGCCGCCCCGACCATCCTCGGCTTCGGCACCGACGAGCAGAAGCAGCGGTTCCTGCGCCCCCTGTGGGTGGGGGAGGAGGTCTGGTGCCAGCTCTTCAGTGAACCGGGCGCGGGCTCGGACCTGGCCGCCCTCGGTACGCGCGCGGTGCGCGACGGCGAGGACTGGGTGGTCGACGGGCAGAAGGTGTGGACCTCCAGCGCCCACCTGGCGCGCTGGGCGATCCTCATCGCCCGTACCGACCCCGGCCTGCCCAAGCACCGCGGCATCAGCTACTTCATCTGCGACATGACCGACCCCGGCGTCGAGGTCCGGCCGCTCCGTCAGATCACCGGCGAGGCCGAGTTCAACGAGGTCTTCCTCACCGGGGTGCGCATCCCCGACAGCCACCGGCTCGGGCCCGTCGGGGAAGGCTGGAAGGTCGCCCAGACCACCCTCATGAACGAGCGCGTCTCCATCGGCGGCTCCCGCATCCCCCGCGAGGGCGGCATGATCGGCCCGGTCGCCAGGACCTGGCGCGAACGGCCCGAACTGCGCACCCACGACCTGCATCAGCGCCTGCTCACCCTGTGGGTCGAGGCGGAGGTCGCCCGGCTCACCGGTGAGCGCCTGCGCCAGCAGCTCGTCGCGGGACAGCCGGGCCCCGAGGGCTCGGGGATGAAGCTCGCCTTCGCCCGGCTCAACCAGGAGATCAGCGGCCTCGAAGTGGAACTCCTCGGCGGCGAGGGCCTGCTGTACAGCGACTGGACCATGCGGCGGCCCGAACTGGTCGACTTCACCGGCCGCGACGCCGGCTACCGCTACCTCCGCTCCAAGGGCAACTCCATCGAGGGCGGTACGAGCGAGGTACTGCTCAACATCGTCGCCGAGCGCGTACTCGGGCTGCCCTCCGAGCCCCGCAACGACAAGGACGTCGCCTGGAAGGACCTCTCCCGATGACCGCACGGACCGAAGCAGGCCAGGCACCCGACCTCCTCTACTCCGAGGCCGAGGAGGACCTGCGCGCCGCCGTCCGCTCCCTGCTGGCGGACCGGGCCGACGCGCCGTCGGTGATCGCGCGCACCGAGTCCGACACGCCGTACGACCCGCAGCTGTGGAAGGCCCTCGCCACTGGCATCGGCGCCGCCGGGCTCCTGGTGCCCGAGGAACTGGGCGGCCAGGGCGCCACCCACCGCGAGGCCGCCGTCGTGCTGGAGGAGCTGGGCCGCAGCGTCGCGCCCGCGCCGTTCCTGACCAGCTCCGTCGTCGCCACCGAGACGCTGCTGGCGCTCGGCGCGCAGGACGGGCCGGCCGCGGAACTCCTCGCAGGGCTCGCCGAGGGACGCCAGGTCGCGGTGGTGGCCGTGCCGTTCGCAGCCGCTTCGGCGGACGTGTACGCCTCGGTGGCGAGCGGCGCCCTGGACGGGACGCTCGGCCCGGTCGCCGACGCGGCCGCCGCCGATGTGCTCCTGGTGCCCACCGCGGACGGCCTGTACGCCGTGGCCACGGACGCGCCCGGCGTACGCGTCGAACCGCTCGTCGCGCTCGACCTCACCCGCCCGCTTGCCACCGTCACGCTCGACAGCGCCACCGGAACCCGCCTCGCGGACGCCGAAGCGGGAAGGGGTGCGGTGGACCGGGGGCTGCTGGCCGGTGCCGGACTGCTCGCCTCCGAACAGCTGGGACTCGCCGAGTGGTGTCTCACCGAGACGGCGCGACACACCCGGGAACGCCACCAGTTCAACCGGCCCATCGGCTCCTTCCAGGCGCTCAAACACCGCATGGCGCAGCTCTGGCTGGAGGTCGTCTCGGCCCGGGCCGCCGCGCGAAACGCCGCCGACGCCCTCGCCACGGGCAGCCCCGACACGCCGTTGGCCGTGGCCGTCGCGCAGGCGTACTGCTCGAAGGTCGCGGTCCACGCCGCCGAGGAGTGCGTGCAGTTGCACGGCGGGATCGGGATGACCTGGGAGCACCCCGCGCACCTCTACCTGAAGCGGGCCAAGGCCGACGCGACCGCGTACGGCACGGCGGGACGCCACCGGGACACCGTCGCCGCGCTCATGGAGCTGCCGGCGCCCTGAGGTTTCGCCGCGGGGGGCGCGGGAACACCCCCGCGGCGCCCGCGCGATCCACGCCTCTTCCCCGGTTCGGCGGCCGTGACCCAAGCGCTACCCGTTTGGCGGACACGCCGATGCGCCGGACGGCTCGCGGGCTGCGCCACACTGACGCCGAATGCCGCAAATCAGGCGCGGCGGAGGAGGCTGGCCATGGCAATTTCGATCTCAGTGGTGCTGCTTCTGCTGATTCTCGCGGTGGTGTTCCTCCGCAACGGCGGAATGAAGCTCTCGCACGCCCTGGTGTGCGGCATGCTCGGATTCCTCCTCGCGGGCACCAGCATGGCCCCCACGATTCAGGACGGCATCACGGCCACCGCCGACGTGGTCAGCGGCATCAGGCCCTGACCGTTCGCACGGGCACACTCCGGCGGCCGGTCCCGTATCCGTACGGGGCCGGTCATTCCGAGCCCGCCGCCCGCTCGGGGCCGGGCTGCGGGAGTGGAACCCTCGCCGCCGAGCCCTGCCGGACCGCCTCCACGGCGGCCGCGTGCAGCGCGCGGCTCGCTTCCTCCGACGGACAGGGCACGGGACTGCCCGCCATGGTGAACCAGTCGGCCGCGTCGGTGTACTGCACGGTGATCTGCGCCGTGCCCTCGGCCCAAGTGGTGTGGATGGTCAGGTCACCGGACAGCGGCCCGACCTCATCGGTGAGCACGCCGCCGTGCCCCGAATACACTCCGCGTGTTGTCCAGGACGCCCAGGTCATGCTTTCAGGCTCGCACCAAAGTGCCCGGATCGCGACCCGCGTGACCAGGGAATTCGGACTGTCGTCGCATCTTCGCCCGCCGTGCACGAAATCCCCCCGAACCGCGTCGCCACGCGGGACCGGGACGGGATCGCGGTCGATCGGGTGACACTGCCCGGTCACCCCACATGCCGGAGCCGTACGGCGGTTAAGCATCCGGGCATGACATGTGACTCCCCCTCCAAGAACACCGGATTCCTCCGTGCCCACCGGGTGCGCGCCGCCGGCGTCGCCTGCGTCGTGGTCACCGCCGCCCTGCTGACCGGCTGCGGCCAGGACAGCGGCAGCACCTCCGCGAGCACGCAGACCTCGGAGGCCGCCCGCGCCGTGCCCGAGGCCACCACGAGTCCGTCCCCCACCGGGAGCGACAGCGCCTCGCCGGGCCGGATGACGGAGGACCAGCAGGAACGCAAGGACCTGATCTCCGCCACCAAGGTCACCTACGACAAGGCCGTCACCACGGCCGAGGGCGAGGTCAAGGGCGGCAAGCTCGTCGACCTCGAACTCATGACCGCCAAGGACGCGGCCGACGAGGACGAGAGCCCCAGCCCCTCCCCGACGGGCAGCCCCTCGCCCACCGGCAGCCCCTCCCCGACGGGCAGCGCAGCGGCCGGTGCCCCGCAGTGGGTCGCGACCGTCGCCGCCAAGACCGGGACCAAGCACAAGGTCCACATCGACGCCGTCTCCGGCAAGGTCCTCAGCTCGTCCGAGGACAGCGACCAGAGCACCTCGGACAAGGCCAAGACGGCCAAGCGGATCACCCAGGCCAAGCAGACCCCGCAGCAGGCGGCCAAGGCCGCCACCGCGAAGCAGCAGGGCACGGTGACCGCCCTCGACCTGGACGACGACGACCAGGGCGCGCTCGTCTGGAAGACCGACGTCGTGACGAAGGACTGGAAGAAGACGACCTTCGACATCGACGCGTCCAACGGCTCGGTCACCCACCAGGAGACCGACAACGACTGATCCCACGCTCTCCGAGTGGCCCCCGGTCCGCACGGACCGGGGGCCACTCGCGTCAGGCGGACCCCACGGGCTCCTGCTCGTCGCCCGCCGCGTCCGGCGAGGCGAACTGAGTCCGGTACAGCTCCTCGTACCGGCCACCCGCCGCCAGCAGCGCGGTGTGCGTACCCCGCTCCACCACCCGGCCCTCCTCCACGACCAGGATCAGATCGGCGGCCCGCACCGTCGAGAGCCGGTGCGCGATCACCACGGCGGTGCGCCCCTCCAGCGCCTCCGTCAGGGCCTCCTGCACGACCGCCTCGGACGTGGAGTCGAGGTGTGCGGTCGCCTCGTCCAGGATGACCACCCGCTGCCGGGCCAGCAGCAGCCGGGCGATCGTCAGCCGCTGGCGCTCCCCGCCGGAGAGCCGGTAGCCGCGCTCGCCCACGACCGTGTCGAGCCCGTCGGGCAGCGACGCCACCAGCCCGTCGAGCCGGGAGCGCCGCAGCGCGTCCCAGATCTCGTCCTCGGCGGCACCGGGCCTGGCCAGCAGGAGGTTCGCGCGTACCGAATCGTGGAACAGGTGCCCGTCCTGGGTGACCATGCCGAGCGTTTCCCGGATCGAATCGGCGGAAAGATCGCGTACGTCGACGCCGTTCAGCCGTACCGCACCCTCATCGGTGTCGTACAGCCGGGGCAGCAGCTGGGCGATGGTCGACTTGCCGGCGCCCGACGAGCCGACCAGGGCGACCATCCGGCCGGGCTCGGCCCGGAACGAGACGTCGTGCAGCACCCGCGTGCCGCCCCGCGAGTCCAGCGTCGCGACCTCCTCCAGCGAGGCCAGCGACACCTTGTCGGCCGACGGGTAGCCGAAGGAGACCCCGTCGAACTCCACGGACACCGGCCCCTCGGGCACCGTACGGGCATCCGGCTTCTCGGTGATCAGCGGCTTCAGATCCAGGATCTCGAAGACCCGCTCGAAGCTCACCAGCGCGCTCATCACCTCGACCCGGGCGCCCGCCAACGCCGTCAGCGGAGCGTAGAGCCTGGTCAGGAGCAGCGCCAGCGTCACGACCGCGCCCGGCTCCAGGCTGCCGCGCAGCGCGTAGTAGCCGCCCAGCCCGTAGACGAGGGCCAGGGCCAGCGCGGACACCAGGGTCAGCGCCGTGATGAACGTGGACTGCGCCATCGCCGTACGGATGCCGATGTCCCGTACGCGCCCGGCCCGCGCGGCGAATTCGGCGGACTCGTCGGCGGGCCGGCCGAAGAGCTTCACCAGGGTCGCACCCGGCGCCGAGAACCGCTCGGTCATCTGCGTGCTCATCGCCGCGTTGTGCGCGGCCGCCTCACGCTGCATCCGCGCCATCCGCGAGCCCATCCGCCGGGCCGGTACGACGAACACCGGCAGCAGCGCGAGCGCGAGCAGCGTGATCTGCCAGGAGATCGTCAGCATCACCGCGAGCGTCAGCACCAGCGTCACCACATTGGACACCACCCCGGACAGGGTGTTGCTGAACGCCCGCTGCGCACCGATGACGTCGTTGTTGAGCCTGCTCACCAGCGCCCCGGTCCGGGTCCGGGTGAAGAACGCGACCGGCATCCGCTGCACATGGTCGAAGACCGCCGACCGCAGGTCCAGGATCAGCCCCTCACCGAGCGTCGCCGACAGCAGCCGGGTGAGCAGCCCGAGCCCGGCCTCCGCCACGGCGATCACCGCGATCAGCAGGGCGAGACGCACGACCGTGCCGCTCTCCTTTCCCTGCACGATCGCGTCGACCACCCGGCCCGCCAGCATCGGCGTCGCCACGGCCAGCAGCGCGGTGACCACGCTGAGCAGCAGGAACCGGTAGAGCTGGTTGCGGCGTGGCCGGGCGAACGAGGCGATCCGGCGCACGGTGGCCCGGGAGAAGGGGCGGCGGTCCGCTTGCGCGTTGATCGTGCTGTGCAGCGACGTCCACGCGGTCACTTCCATGCTCATACGGGTGCCTCCGGGGCAGAACGGATCGGTACGGCCCCGGCGGCCGGTGCGGACCGGGGGTGTGCGAAGAACGCTAGAAGCTCAAGCGAACTTGAGGTCAAACATGCGGTGCCCGGTGCGGACCCGGCACCGGACCTGCGTAGAATCGGCCCCTGTTTCCGGCCGGACCACGGCAGACACGACCGATTGAGGCAGTTCGACGTGAGTTTCACAGACAGTTCCGACGCACCCATCTACGCCGGTCTCGTGGAGGAGCACGGAGATGTGATGGCCGAGGTGCGCCGGGTGGCTGAAGAGACCATGCGGGAGGCCGACCGGGCCATCGACTTCAGCGATATCCGCAGGTCACCGGCGTACCGCTAGCCCACAGCCCGTCCCTCCCGGGGCTTACGTCCGAGCGCTTCCCGATCCGCCGGTGACCCCGGCAGACCCGCGCGGACGGCCCGACCGTACTACCCGTCCGGCACATTCCGGAGGCGGTACGGGGATGTCTCGCACTGCGGACCCGGCTCTCCCGTCGGAGCATGGAACGAACAGCCGCCGACGACATCGGGACGAAGGGAAGCCGGATGGGTGGTGAACGGCATGAGCCACCGACCGACGCGTTCGAGGCCGAGCTGGACCAGATCGAGGCGCTGAACCGGATGCAGGCGCCGGGCCCCGACCCGGTGCTTCCCCCGGGGCCCGACCAGGGGACCCGGGCCGCCGGCACGCCGGAAGAGGCCAGACGCCGTGACTCCCTGCTGCTCTCGGCCGGACACGCGGTCGCCGCCGCCGACACCCTCGACGAGGCCCTGAGACTCGCCGCCGGCCTGTACGCCCCCGATTTCCCGCTGGACGGCCAGTGCGTCTTCGGCGTCGCCGACGGCAACCTCACCGCGCTCGGGCAGTACGGATTCCGGCCCGGCGGCGCGGGCCGCGGCTTCCGCATGCCCATGAACACCGGCTACCCGGCCGCCGAGGTGGCCAGGACCGGGCGCGCCGTCTACCTGGACTCCCCGGAGGAATACCGCCGCCGCTTCCCGGCGACCTGGCACCTGTCCGCGCGCAAGGGCCGCGAGGCATGGGCCTTCCTGCCCCTGGTGACCGCCGGTCGGGTCGTCGGGGTCTGGCTGGCAGCCTTCCGCACCCCTCTGGACTTCACCGCCAGCGAGCGCGCCCTGCTCACCGTCACCGGACGCATGATCGCCCAGGTCCTCGAACGGGCCCGGGCCAGCCGCGCCGAACTGGAACTCTCCCGGGGCCTGCGCCGCAGCATGCACACGGCCGGCGCGGCCCTGACCGGGCTCAGCGTCGCCACCCGCTATGTGCCGACCGGCGGCGGCCTCATGGTCGGCGGCGACTGGTACGACAGCATCGACCTGCCGAACGGGCGGATGGCCGTCGTCATCGGCGACGTACAGGGGCACGACGTGCACGCCGCGGGGCTCATGGCGCAGCTGCGTACCGCCGTGCACGCGTACGCCGCCGAGGGGCACGGCCCCGACGCCGTCCTGGCCCGCGCCTCCCGCTTCCTGACCACCCTGGACGAGGACCGCTTCGCGACCTGCCTCTACATCGAGGCCGACCCGTCCACCGGCGATCTGCACATCGCCCGCGCGGGCCACCCGCACCCCGTCCTGCGTATGCCGGACGGCACATGTGTTCTCAAACACGTCAGCGGCGGCCTTCCACTCGGGCTGATGCCCGGCGAGGAGGACTACCCCATCGACACCGTGCGCCTGCACGAGGGCGAGATCCTCATGCTGTGCACCGACGGGTTCATCGAGAACGGCGGCCACGACATGTACACCGGCTGGGTGCGGGTGCGCGACGCGTTCTCGCCCGGCCCCACCGACGACCTGGAGGGCATGGCCGACCGGCTCATGGCGGCCGTCCTCAACCCCGGACCCGGCGCCCGGGAGGAAGCCGTCGCCCGCGACGGTGACGACATCGCCCTCCTGCTGCTGCGCCGCGACGCCATCCACGCCCGCGCCGAGGTCAGCCAGCGCCGTCTGATGCTCACCGTCGGCCAGGACCAGGGGGAGGGGCTGGCCGAGGCCCGCGCGGAGCTCAAGGCGCTGCTGCACGACTGGGCGCGCCCGGACCAGGTGGACACCGCCGTGCTCCTGGCGACCGAACTCCTCGGCAACGTCCTCGTGCACACCGACCAGGACGGCGCCCTCAACGCCACCGTCTCCGGCGAGACCGGCACCCGCCGGCTGCTGGTCGAGGTCATGGACCGCGGCGACGAACTGCCCCACCAGCGCACCCCGGGCGAGCTCGCCTCCTCGGGCCGCGGTCTGCTCCTGCTGGACATCCTCGCCGACCAGTGGGGTGTACGGCCCGAGCCGGAGGGGAAGACCGCCTGGTTCGCGCTGAACGAGGCCGCCCCCGCCGACGGCGTGGACGCGCCGGCCATCTGAGAGCGGGACGACCGGCGACCCGCCCGGGTCAGACGCTCTCGCCCGGCCGCTGCACCAGCACCGCGCCCAGGAACAGCCCGGAGCCGATCGCGGTCACGAGGGTGACCAGCTCCGTCAGGTCGCGGAAGCCCTCGATCGCGTACCCGCCCGCCAGGGCCGTCAGTCCCCGCATCCCGAGCGAGCCCACCGTCAGCGTGAAGAAGCCCGGCAGCACCAGGACCAGACGGGGCGGGCGGCCCGGCCGGCGCGCCAGCCAGGTGGTGGCCGCGCCGAGCACGACCGCCGCCGTGAACGTGCCGCCCACATCGCCGAGCAGCTTGGTGAAGCCCGTCTGCACGCCCACCGTCAGATACACGAGCACCAGGAGCATGCCCAGCAGCCGGGCGGGTACGGCGAAGGCGAGCAGGGCGCCCGCGGTGAACACGATCCAGCTCGCGAACAGCATCCAGCGCGGCAGGTCCGCCGCGGCCGCCACGTCGAACAGGTCCTGACGCGGGCGGCCCGTGATGACCAGGCCCAGGATCACGCCCACATAGAGCTGGACCAGGAGCGCGACCGCGTACACCAGGCGCACGGCGCCGGTCGTGAGGTACCCGGCGGCCAGCTCGGCCGCCGCCGCGCTGAGGTAGTCACCGGGCACGAAGAAGAACAGCGCCGGAAGCATCAGCAGCACCGGGCCGCCGTGCGCGGGGGAGCGGGCGAACACCTCCAGGGCGAGCAGCGAGACGGTCACCGCCGCGACCAGCGGCAGCACCTTCGCCAGCCGGGGCAGCCGGTCGGCGGCGACCGCCAGGCACGCCGCGACCGTGCCGAGGACCGCCGTGCTCCCGACCTCGTACCAGGTCGGCTGCATCAGCGGCGCGAAGCCCACCGAGAACAGCACCACCCCCAGCAGCTTCGCCCACCAGGGGTACGGGGGAGCGGCGCGGGTGATCGCGGTGAGCCGGTCGCTCGCCCTCCTGGTGTCCAGCCGGCCCGCCGCCACCTCGTCCAGGAGCGGCTTGAGCGCCACCACCTGGTCCATCCGGAAGACCTCGGGGAAGGCGCGCACCACGAGGGCCGAGCGGCGGCCGTGCGAGGTCACGACGACCGTGGCGGCGTCCGGCAGCACCGCCACCGCCGCACTGCCGCCGAGGCCGCGGGCGGCCGAGGTGACGGAGCGTTCGACCTGCTCCGCCCCCTCGCCGCTGGTCCCGAGCAGGAGCCGGGCCAGCCCGTCGAGGAAGCCGACGAGGGCGTCGTGCTCGTCGGCTTCCGCTACGGGCTCCGTTCCCGGCACCGCGTTCAGCGCGCCGCGCGGGCGAAGGCGTGGAGGAAGCGGGCCTCCACCTGGGCCATGTGCTCGATCTCCGTCGGGTCGACGCTCTCGTTGGGCGCGTGGATGAGGCACTTCGGCTCTTCGACGCCCATCAGGATGATCTCGGCCGACGGGCAGAGGTCCGCGAGGACGTTGCAGAGCGGGATGGACCCGCCCTGGCCGAGGTACGTCATCGGCTTGCCGTACACCGCCTGCATCGACTCGCCGAGCGCCCGGTACGCCGGGCCGTCCGTGGCCGCGCGGAACGGCGCGCCGGACTGCTCCGGCTCCACCTCGATCCGTACGCCCCAGGGGGCCGCGCCGGTCAGATGGTCCGTCAGGGCGCGTTGGGCGGCCTCCGCACCGGTGCCCGGCGGGATGCGCAGGCTCACCCGGGCCCGGGCGGTGGCCGGGACCGAAGCGGAGGAGCCCACCACGGGCGGGCAGTCGATGCCGAGGACGGTGACGGCCGGGCGGGCCCACAGCAGGTCGGACACCGAGCCCGTGCCGGTGAGCGGCACGCCGTCGAGGACGCCCGCGTCTTTGCGGAACTGCTCCTCCTCGTAACGTGCGCCCTGCCAGGTGCCCGAGGCGTCCAGGCCGCGTACGCGGGTGGCCCCGGTTTCGGGGTCGCGCAGCGTGGAAAGCAGCTGGATCAGCGCGGCCAGCGCGTCGGGGGCCGGGCCGCCGAACATCCCGGAGTGCACCTCGCCGGCCAGCGTATCGACGGTGACCACGACGTTCACCAGGCCGCGCAGGGAGGTGGTGGCGGTGCCGACGCCGACGGCCGCGTTCCCGGTGTCGCAGATCAGCAGGGCGTCGGCGGCGAACTGTTCGGGGTGCGCGGCCGCATAGGCTTCGAGGCCGCCGGTGCCCTGTTCCTCCGAACCCTCGGCCACAAACCTCAGCCCGACGGGAATGTCGTCGCCGAGCGCGCGCAGGGCGGTGAGGTGCATGACGATGTTGCCCTTGCAGTCGGCCGTGCCCCGCCCGTACCAGCGGCCGTCGCGCTCGGTCAGCGTGAAGGGCGGCGTGGTCCACGCGTCGTCGTCCAGCGGGGGCTGTACGTCGTAGTGGCAGTAGAGCAGTACGGTCGGGGCGCCGGGCGGGGGCGGGCGGTGCCCGATCACCGCGTTGCTGCCGTCCGGGGTCTCCACGAGGCGTACGTCGTGCAGACCGGCCCCGGTGAAGGCGTCGGCCACCCACCGGGCGGCCCGTACGCACTCCTCGGGCGGATACTGCCGGGGGTCGGCCACCGAGGGGATGGAGACCAGTTCGGTCAGGTCCGTCCGTGCGCGGGACATCAGGCCGGAGATACGTCCGGCGAGTTCGTCGGTGGCCATCAGCGCCTCACAGTGTTCTCGGTCTTGAGGTCGGCGATCTTGTCCTCGATCTTGTCCAGCTTGTCCGGACAGTAGATCTCCAGGATCTTCGCCTCCGCCCGGATCGCCTCGGTGTCCCCGATCACGGGGCGCATGCCGGGGCCGGTGGCGCCGTTGGAAATGCTGATCTTCCACAGCGCCGACTTGAGCGAGGAGCCGGGCTTCTCGCAGACCTGGCCGCCGTCGTCGCCCAGGGTCCGCTTGATGGTGCCCACATCGGGCCGGGGGTAGCCGGCCTCCTCGGCGGCGTCGGCCAGCTGCTCGGCCTTCTCCGTCGCCTTGTTGTTCGTCTTGACCTTCTCGTACCGGATGATGCCGACGACCGCGAGCGCCACCAGGAGGACGATCGCGCCGATGTAGAGCCAGCGGTGCTCGGAGGCGAAGCGGGTCGGGCTCATGACGCGGCCTCCTCACCGGCCGCCGCCGTGCGCCAGCCGGGTTTGCGCAGTTTCAGGAACAGCCAGGGGATCAGCAGCCCGAGGATGACGAGCCCGCCGCCGACGATGGCCACGTACACACCGACGCTGCCGCCGCCGAACTGGGAGGGCGGGACGAAGCCGATGGCCAGGGCCGCGAGCGACGCCAGCAGACCGACCCCGCACAGCAGCCCGAGCGCCGGGACCCGGTAGCCGCGCGGATGGTCCGGCTGGGTCTTCCGCAGCCGGACGGCCGCCACGAACATCAGCAGGTAGACGATGAGATACACCTGAGTCGTGATGGTGGAGAAGATCCAGTAGACGCTGGACACGTTCGGGATCAGCGCGTACAGCAGCGCGATGACGGTGGTGACGATGCCCTGCGTGACCAGGATGTTCTGCTGGATGCCGTTCTTGTTGAGCCGCTGGAGATAGGGCGGCAGATAGCCCTCGCTGCGGGAGATCTCCAGCAGGCCCTTGGACGGCCCGGCCAGCCACGTCAGCATCCCGCCGAGCGCCGCCGAGATCAGCATCACCGCGGCGATCGGCGTCATCCAGCCGACATGGAAGTGCGAGAAGAACGCGTCGAACGCCTGCATCACACCGGCCGTCAGGCTCAGCTGGCTGGCGGGCACCACCCAGCTGATCGCGAGCGCCGGCAGGATGAAGATCAGCAGCACCAGACCCATCGCCAGGAACATCGACTTCGGGTACTCCTTCGCCGGATCGCGCAGTGAGGAGACGTGCACGGCGTTCATCTCCATGCCGGAGTACGAGAGGAAGTTGTTGACGATGAGCACCAGGCTGGCGAGCCCCGTCCACTGGGGGAACAGATGCGCCGAGGTCATCGGCGCGGCGGAGCCGTTCCCCTGTCCGAGGAAGACGATGCCGAGCACGACCAGCACCGTGCCGGGGATCAGTGTGCCGATGACGAGCCCCCAGGAGGACAGGCCCGCCAGCGCCTTGGTGCCCCGGGACGAGACCCAGACGCCGGTCCAGTAGAGCACCATGATCACGATCGCGGTGTACACGCCGTTGGACGCGAGCGAGGGGTCGATGACGTACGCGATGGTGGACGCCACGAACGCCAGCAGGCTCGGGTAGTAGAAGATCGTCATCGCGAACTGGCACCACACGGCGAGGAATCCGAGCGGCTTGGACAGCCCTTCGCTCACCCAGCGGTAGACACCGCCGGGCCAGCCCGAGGCCAGTTCGGCCGAGACCAGTGCGGTCGGCAGCAGGAACACGACGGCCGGCAGGAGATAGAGGAAGACACAGGCCAGCCCGTAGACCGCCATCGTCGGCGCGGCCCGCAGACTCGCCACCGACGCCGTCGTCATCAGGGCGAGCGTCAGCCAGCTGATCCTCGGCGCCGCCGGCCGGTCCCTGACGGCGGTGCGTGCCGAATCCTTCGGCAGATCCGCCGGCATGTCCATCGCGCTCATCCGTACCTCCGGTCGCGACGCCACAGTGCGTTCAGAACGCCAGCCTTGGCCGCCTCACGCCCGTCCGCGCGCGGGGTCACCCGAAAGGGTGGCCGGTGCGGTGTTTACGGGTGGTCGCCGCGCTGAAGAGGGCGTGCCGCAACCGTTGACAGCTCTCCCGGGAACTGGCTTCATGAGCAACGCCATTGGGAGCGCTCCCATGCCCCCGTGGGGCACGCACGTACCCCCGCACACACCCGGCACCCCCACCGACGTGACGAAGGGAAAGTCCGTTGCGCTCGCTCACCCTCCCCGCCCTGCGAAGGCGGTCCCGAAGACCAGACCGTGTCCGGCACGGCCGGGGCCCCGTCGGAGCCGTCGCCCTGGCGCTCGCCGTCGGCGCGGGCCTGCTGCTCCCGCTCTCCCGGCCGGCCGGCGCGGCTGCGGCCCCCGCCTTCGACTACGGCGAGGCGTTGCAGAAGTCCGTCCTGTTCTACGAGGCCCAGCAGTCCGGAAAGCTGCCCGACACCAACCGCGTCTCCTGGCGCGGCGACTCCGCCCTGGACGACGGCAAGGACGCCGGCCTGGACCTGACCGGCGGCTGGTACGACGCCGGGGACCATGTGAAGTTCGGCCTCCCCATGGCCTACTCGGCCACCATGCTCGCCTGGGGCGGCACGGAGCAGCGTGCGGCGTACGAGGCGTCGGGCCAGCTGCCCTACCTGCGCAACAACCTGCGCTTCGTGGACGACTACCTCCTGAAGGCCCACCCCTCGCCCAATGTGCTGTACGGGCAGGTCGGCAACGGCGGCGACGACCACAAGTGGTGGGGCCCCGCCGAGGTGATGCCGATGGAGCGCCCCGCGTACAAGATCGACGCCTCCTGCCCCGGAAGCGACCTGGCCGGGCAGACGGCCGCTGCCCTGGCCTCCTCCTCGATGGTGTTCTCCGACAGCGACCCGGCGTACGCGGCGAAGCTGATCACCCACGCGAAGCAGCTGTACACCTTCGCCGACACCTACCGGGGCAAATACAGCGACTGCATCACCGACGCGCAGAGTTACTACAACTCCTGGAGCGGGTACGACGACGAGCTTGTCTGGGGTGCCGTCTGGCTGTACAAGGCGACCGGCGACACCGCGTACCTCGCCAAGGCCGAGGCGTACTACGACAACCTCTCCACCGAGCCGCAGACCACCACCCGGTCCTACCGCTGGACGCTCTCCTGGGACGACACCTCCTACGGGGCCTATGTGCTGCTCGCCCAGCTGACGGGCAAGCAGAAGTACATCGACGACGCGAACCGCTGGCTGGACTGGTGGACGGTCGGCGTCAACGGGCAGCGGGTGCCCTACTCACCCGGCGGCCAGGCCGTGCTGGACAGCTGGGGTTCCCTCAGATACGCCGCGAACACCGCCTTCGCCGCGCTCAGCTATTCCGACTGGCTGACCGGTGACGCCGTCCGCAAGGCCCGCTACCACGACTTCGCGGTCCGCCAGATCGACTACGCGCTCGGCGACAACCCGCGCGGGTCGAGCTATGTCGTCGGCTTCGGCGAGAACCCGCCGACCAAGCCGCACCACCGCACGGCCCACGGCTCGTGGACCGACCAGATGACCAACCCGGTGGAGACCCGGCACACGCTGTACGGGGCACTGGTGGGCGGCCCGAGCGCACCCGACGACACGTACACCGACGACCGCGGCAACTACGTCAACAACGAGGTCGCCACCGACTACAACGCCGCCTTCACCGGGGCGCTGGCCCGGCTCTACGCGGAGTACGGCGGGGCCCCGCTCACCGGCTTCCCGCAGCCGGAGCGGCCGGATGGTCCCGAGATGTCGGTCCAGGCGTCGGTGAACGCGGCCGGCGCGGACTTCACCGAGATCAAGGCGTACCTGATCAACCGTTCCGCGTGGCCCGCCCGCGCGCTCACCGACGCCTCGGTGCGTTACTACTTCACGCTCGAACCGGGCGTCGCACCCGGCGACATCAGCTTCACCACCAATTACAACCAGTGCGGCGAGGTGACGGGCCCGACGCATCTGGCGGGCGACGTCTACTACGCGACGGTGGACTGCTCGGGTACGGACATCGCACCGGCCGGCCAGTCCGCGTACCGCAAGGAGGTGCAGTTCCGGATCAGCTCGGCCGGTGCCTGGGACCCGACGAACGACTGGTCCTACCCGTCGACGGCCACGACCCCGGGCGGCACGCCGGTCGACGCCCCGCACATGGTGCTCCTGGAGGGCTCGGCGCCCCAGTGGGGCAGCGCACCGGACGGCACGGACCCCGGCCCCGGCCCGACCACCACCCCCGACCCGACGACGACTCCCGA
This sequence comes from Streptomyces sp. NBC_00726, assembly GCF_045161735.1. Classification (NCBI taxonomy): domain Bacteria; kingdom Bacillati; phylum Actinomycetota; class Actinomycetes; order Kitasatosporales; family Streptomycetaceae; genus Streptomyces; species Streptomyces sp. NBC_00726. The sequence goes on from NZ_CP108983.1 coordinate 6,517,368, forward strand.
CCCGTCCCCGACGCCCGATCCGACGGACACACCCGGCCCGACGGACACACCCGATCCCGCACCGGGGGCCTGTCACGTCACCTACCGGGTCAGCCAGGCGTGGGGCACAGGTTTCACCGCCGATGTGACGGTGAAGAACACCGGATCGACTCCGCTCGACGGCTGGCGGCTGGCCTTTGACTTCCAGGGCGCCGAGAGCGTCGGCAACGCCTGGAACGCGACCGCCGCACAGAGCGGCACCCGGGTCACCGTCGAGAACGCCGGCCACAACGGCTCCGTCCCGGCGGGCGGCAGCGCCTCGTTCGGCTTCCAGGCGAACGGCGCGCCGGGCGCCGACCCGGACTCCTTCACACTCAACGGGAAGGAGTGCGACTGACCGCTCGGCGCCGACGCGTCGCGGTGCGCCGTCCGTCACGCCCCGGACGGCGTCCGCAGCGCCGCGTACGTCCCCGACACCGCCGCCAGCAGCATCACGCAGCCCGCGAAGACCAGCCCGGCATCGCGCAGCCCCACCGCGGTCGCCAGCGCGCCCACCCCCACCACCGGCAGGGAGATCCCCGTGTAGGCGACGACGAAGAACGCCGAGATGGTGCCGCCCCGGTGCTCGGCGGGGGCCGCCTCGCTCACGAGCGTCAGCGCCGCCCGGAAGGCGAGCCCCTGCCCGATGCCCCCGCAGACGGCACCCAGGACGAGCAGCACCAGCGACTTCGCCGGCAACGAGGAGGCGACCAGCAGAAGCCCCACGATCAGCACGCCACAGCCCAGCGGCAGCGCGCGGCGCGCCCCGATGCGCGGGGCCAGGGACTGCCCCACCGTCGAGGCGCAGAACACCGAGAACACCACCGCGCCCGTCACCGCCAGGTTGCGCACATCCAGCGTCTCGGCCGCGAAGCTGGGCGCGACCGCCGTGAACAGGCCGAGCAGCGCGAAACCGGCGAAGGCGGCCAGCGAGGCCGGTACGAACACGCCCTTCACCTCGGCGGGCACCCTGACACCCTGCGGTTCCAGCCGGGGCCACCGCCGGGGTTCGGCCACCGTCTCCGCCAGCCGCCAGGTGATGAGGCACGCCACGGCGATCAGACCCAGGTGCACCCAGAACGGCAGCGACAGCGGCCAGGGCGTGTACTCGGCCAGCACCCCGGAGAGCAGTGGGCCGCAGCCCAGCCCGCCCATGTTCGCGGCCGTCGCGGCGAACCCGGCACGCGCCTGCTGACCCGGGCCCGCGAGCTCGATGACCGCCGCCGTCGCCGCGCCGCTCAGCAGCCCCGCCGCGCCGCCGGACAGCACCCGCCCGGCGAAGAGCAGGGGCAGCCCGCTCTCCAGCAGGAAGCACCCCGCACTCGCGGCGGACAGGGCCATGGCGGCCAGCAGCACCGGCTTGCGGCCCACCTTGTCCGAGTAGTTGCCCGCCACCAGGAGTACGGAGATGACCGCGACCGCGTACACGGCGAAGACCACGGTCACCATCAGCTCGGAGAACCCGATCTCCTTCTGGTAGAGCCCGTACAGCGGGGTCGGCAGCGTGGTGCCGGCCATGCCGATGGCGAAGACCACCGCAGCCGCGAGATAACCCGCGCGATGCCCGCCCGTCCGTCCCGTATCCTCACGCGCCATCACGCATGCCACTCTATGCAGCGGGCGGCCCCCGGCCGGAGCGACGGGCGGCGGCCCGCCGCAGCCCGAAAGAGAGCCACCACCATGAGGATCGCCGACGCGCAGGTCGTCGTCACCAGCCCCGGCCGCAACTTCGTGACACTGAAACTGACGACGGACGAGGGGGTCACCGGTCTCGGCGACGCCACGCTCAACGGCCGCGAGCTCGCCGTGGTCAGCTACCTCACCGACCATGTGGTGCCCCTGCTCACCGGCCTGGACCCGCACCGGATCGAGGACACCTGGCAGTACCTCTACCGGGGCGCGTACTGGCGGCGCGGCCCGGTCACCATGGCCGCCATCGCCGCCATCGCCGCCGTCGACGTCGCCCTGTGGGACATCAAGGCCAAGGCCGCCGGACTGCCGCTCTACCAGCTGCTCGGCGGCGCCTCCCGCGACCGCCTCGCCACCTACGGCCACGCCAACGGCCGCGACATCCCCGAACTCCTCGACTCCGTGCGGCAACGGCTGGACGAGGGCTACCCCGCCGTTCGCGTCCAGACGGGCATCCCCGGCCTCAAGGCCGTCTACGGCGTGCACACCACCGGCGCACAGGGCGAGCGCGTCCTCCACCAGCAGACCCGGCCCCTGGTCGAGGACTGGGACACGGACGCCTACCTCCGCCACACCCCCGCCGTGTTCGAGGCGGTACGTGCCGAGTTCGGCGCCGGGATACCACTCCTCCACGACGCCCACCACCGCCTCACGCCCATCCAGGCGGCCCGGCTCGGCAAGGACCTGGAGCCGTACCGTCCGTTCTGGCTGGAGGACTGCACCCCCACCGAGAACCAGGAGGCGCTGCGGCTCGTACGCCGGCACACGACGACGCCCCTCGCGACCGGCGAGGTCTTCAACACGGTGTACGACTACCAGACGCTGATCACCGAGCAGCTGATCGACTATGTGCGCAGCGCGGTCACCCACTTCGGCGGGGTCACCCCGCTGCGCAAGCTCTTCGACTTCGCCGCCCAGTACCAGATCAAGAGCGCGATCCACGGTCCCGAGGACATCTCCCCGGTCGGGATGGCCGCCGCCGTCCACCTCGGCTTCGCCGTGCACAACTTCGGCATCCAGGAGTACTCCGGCCACAACGCCCTCACCGAGGAGGTGTTCCGGCATGCGTACGCCTTCACCGACGGCCATCTGCACCCCGGCGAGGCGCCCGGCATCGGTGTGGAGCTGGACGAGAAGCTCGCGGCCGCCCATCCGTACGAGCAGACCTATCTGCCCGTGAACCGCCTCCTGGACGGCACCGTCCACGACTGGTGAACGAGGGGCCCGGGAGCGCCCGGGCCCCTTCCGCTCCTACGGGAACGCCGGCTGAAGGCCCGCGTACACCCCATGGCGGCCCAGCAGCTCCTGGTGCGTGCCCACCTCCACGATCCGGCCGCCCTCCATCACCACGATGCGGTCGGCGCCCTGGATCGTGGAGAGGCGGTGCGCGACGACGAAGACGGTCCTGCCGTGCACCAGCCGGGACAGCGCCTCCTGCACCAGCGCCTCGGAGCGGTTGTCCAGCGCCGAGGTGGCCTCGTCCAGGACCAGCACCCTCGGATCGCGGATCAGTGCCCGGGCGATCGCGAGCCGCTGCTTCTGGCCCCCCGAGAGCCGGGCGCCGCGCTCACCGACCACCGTGTCCAGGCCCTGGGGCAGCCGGCGGACGAACTCCATCGCGTTGGCGTCCTCCAGGGCGCTCAGCAGCGTCGCCTCGTCGGTGTGCCCGAGGCCGTACGTGACGTTGTCGCGGATGCTGCCCTCGAACAGGATCGACTCCTGCGGCACCACCGAGAGGAACCGCCGGTAGCTGCGCAGATCGAGCCCGGCCATGTCGGTGCCGTCCAGCAGGATGCGCCCCGCGGTGGGCCGGATGAACCCGATGAGCAGATTGAGGACCGTCGACTTGCCCGCCCCCGACGCGCCGACCAGGGCGATCGTCTCACCGGGCCGCGCGGAGAGCGTGAATCCGTCGACGGCCGGCCGCTCGTCCTCGTACGCGAAGGAGACGTCCTCGAATTCGATGCGCCCGGCGACCTGCTCCACCTGCGCCTTGCCCGCGTTGTGCTCCAGGTCGGGTGCCTGGAGCACCTCACCCGCCGAACGCACCGACTCAAGGCCCTTGGTGAGGATCGGGGCGAGCCCGAGCAACGTGGTCACCGAACCGGTCAGGACGGTGAAGAAGGCGCTCAGCATGACGACGTCACCGGCGGTGACGGCCAGCCAGCCGTGGTACGCCACCAGCGCGGACCCGGTCAGACAGAGCACGCCCAGCGTGTTGAGCAGGACCCAGGCCAGCGAGCCGAAGCGGCCGTTGAGCATGTCCAGGCGCAGACCGGCGGCGAACACCTGCCGCAAGGAGCCGTCCACCCGCCCGAGCGCGGTCCGCTCCAGGCCGTGGGCGCGGGTGATGGGGATGAGGGTGGTCATCTCGCCGACCCGGGACGACAGCTGCTCCACCTCGCGCCGGAAGGACTCGTTGTGGCTGCGCAGCCGGCCCCGCAGCTTCATCACGAGGAACCCGGCGGCGGGGACGACGACCAGGAAGACGGGCAGGAACGAGGGGACCCGGATGCCGATGACGACGAGCCCGCCGACCAGCGTCACGACGGCCCCGAGCCCCATGTCGGCGCTCTGCTGCACCATCTGCTCCACGGCTTCGACGTCGCGGACCACCTTGGCCTGGAGCACGCTTGAGCTGACCCGGGCGTGGTAGCCGACGGACAGCTGCTGCATCCGGCGGCAGAGCGCGGAGCGCAGCGTGATGCCCATGCGGCGGATGCTGCCGCCGAGGCAGCGTACGTACCACTGATGGAGCGGGTAGTTGAGGACGAGGATGAACAGCAGGAGGCCGGTAGCCTGCCAGAGCTCGGACTCCGGGCCGTGCTGCACCACCACGTCCAGCACGGTGGCGGTGATCAGGGGCAGCAGCCATATGGGGCTGTGCTTCACGGTGAAGAGGACGACGGCGAGGGCCAGCCGCCCCCGGTCCGGGCGGAAGAGGAGGGCGAGAGTGCGGACCGGGTGTTCGCCGCGGTAACGGTGGTCCAGGTGGTCGAAGGGCGCCAGAGATTCGGCGGAGGGTGGGGATACCGCTTTCTGCATGACACCATCCCAACCCGCGACCGATGCCCGGGGCAACTGTGTTCCACGTACGGGACAGGTGCCCGCGACGGTACGGAAGCGGTCAGCGTACGGGGAGTTCGGCAGGCCGCGGTTCCGGTGCCGGTTCCGCGCGCCGGGGGCGTCCCACCGTGGCGATCGCGCCGGTGACGAGGCCGGCCAGCAGGCCCCAGAACGCCGAGCCGATACCCAGCAGCGTCACGCCCGAAGCGGTGGTCAGGAAGGTGACGACGGCCGCCTCGCGCGACGCCTTGTCGGCGAGCGCGGTGGTCAGCGAGGACTCGATGGTCGCGAGGAGCCCGATCCCCGCGATGGCCATGACGAGTTCGTGCGGCATGGCCGTCAGCAGCGAGGCGACGGTCGCGCCGAGGAGCCCCACGCACAGATAGAAGAACCCCGCCCACACCGCCGCCAGATAGCGCTTGTCACGGTCCGGGTGCGCCTCGTCGCCCGTGCAGATCGCGGCCGTGATGGCGGCGAGGTTGAGCCCGAAGGCCCCGAAGGGCGCCAGCACGGCGTTGGCCGCGCCGGTCCACGTCATCAGCGGGGACACCGGCACGTCGTAACCGGAACCGCGCAGTACGGCGACACCGGGCAGGTTCTGCGAGGCCATGGTCACGACGAACAGCGGCGCGCCGACGCTGACGAGGATCTTCCAGTCGAACTCGGGTGCGGTGAAGACCGGTGTGGCCAGGGAGAGCCGGACCTCCCCGGTCCGCCAGCCCCCGGTGAACAGGGTGGCCGCCACGCCTGCGGCCAGCGCCGGCAGCACCGCGTAACGCGGCAGCAGACGGCGGGCCAGCAGGTAGATCACGAACATCGGGAACGCGACCGCGAAGCTGTGGTGCATGGTGCTGAACAGGCCCATGCCGAACCTCAGCAGCACCCCGGCGAGCAGCGCGGCCGCCAGCGGCACGGGGATGCGGTTCATGACCCGGGCGAACCAGCCCGTGACCCCGCTCACCACGATGAGCAGTGCCGAGAAGATGAACGCGCCGACGGCCTGCGCCATGGACACCCCGCTCAGACCCGTCGTGAGCAGGGCCGCGCCGGGAGTCGACCAGGCGGTCACGACAGGTGCCCGGTGACGCAGCGACAGACCGGCGCAGGTGCAGGCCAGTCCGACGCCGAGCGCCAGCATCCAGGAGGAGACCTCGCGCGCGTCCGCCCCCGCCGCCTTCGCGGCGGTGAAGACCAGCGCGGCGGAGCTGGTGACCCCGACCATGACGGCGATCAGCCCGGCCGCCACGGCGGAGGGAGGTGCGGCCGAACGTATGCGGGTCAACGCGGACATGAGTGTGCCACTTCCGGGAAGCTGCCGGTCGTTCCATATACGGAACGTTCTGTTTGTGGAACACTAGGGACGCGGGCCGGTGCCCGTCAACCGGATGGACGAGCGGGCGGGCGGCGATGGGGCTGAACGAAGACGTGGGGCGCAGACTGCGGGCCCTGCGGACCGGCATGGACGTGTCGCTCTCGGAGCTCGCGCGGCGCTCCGGGGTCGGCAAGGGCACGCTGTCGGAGCTGGAGAGCGGCCGGCGCAACCCCACGCTGGAGACCCTGTACGCCCTCACCACCGCCCTCGGCCGCCCCCTCAGCGCGGTGCTGAGCGACCCGCTGCCGGACGGCGCCCCTTCGGGGCAGCCGGCGGGCGTCTCCGGCAGCGCCGTCACCGCCGTGCTGATTGAGCGGTACGAGGACGGGGAAGCGGTCACCGACGTGTTCCGGGTGACCATTCACGCCGGGGCGGTCCAGCAGTCGGAGGCCCATGTGCCGGGTACGGCCGAGAGCCTGATGGTGCTCGCCGGCACGGCCGTCGTCGGGCGGCCGGACGACCTCAGTACCGTCGGGCCCGGGGCCTCCGCCCGGTGGCGGGCCGACGAGCCCCATGTCTACAGCGCGCCCGACGGCGATGCGCAGGGAATCCTCTTCGTGCGCTGCCCGGTCAGCCCGCGCCGAGGAGATTGACCAGCCGGATGTAGCGGACCCAGTCCCAGTGCGGACCCGGGTCGGTGTGGTCGGTGCCCGGCACCTCGACGTGTCCGAGGATATGCGCCCGGTCCTTGGGAATTCCATGACGGTCGCAGACATTGGCCGTGAGCAGCGCCGACTGCTCGTACATGGAGTCCGTGAAGTACGACGGCTGGTCCACCCACCCCTCGTGCTCGATGCCGATACTGCGGGTGTTGTAGTCCCAGTTCCCCGCGTGCCAGGCGACGTCCTTCTCCCGCACCATCTGATTGACGTACCCGTCGCCCGAGCGCACCACATAGTGCGCGGAGACCTGCTTCGCCGGGTTCTGGAAAATGGACACCGCCTCGGAGAACGTCTCCTGCGTGACATGGATGATGACGTACTGGACGGGGTACGCGGAAGGGCGCGAAGAAGCCGTGTAGTTGGACGCCGAAGCGGGAACCCAGTGTGCCGCCGGGTAGTCCGTGGCACCCGTCGTCGCGGCGGTGGCGCGGACGGAGGCGGGGAGCAGCGCTCCCGCCGCCGCCACCATGGCGCCCTGAAGGATTCTTCTGCGTTCCATGCGAACTCCTGTGGGGGTGAGACGGGCAGGGATACGGAAGGTGTGCCGCCGGGCGTGGGAACCGGCAGGACCGTCCGCTGACCGGAGCGGGCTGTCCGATGTGCGGCCGAGTCGAGTGCGGGCCCCACCGTACGGGCGCCGCGCACGTCGCGGAAGACGGCAGGAACCCCAAATCCTGTCCATTCAAGGGGTGTTCAGGCCAGGCCGACGCGCCGTCAGACGCCCTGAGCCTCCGCCCAGGCGGCCGCCGGGTCGTCGTCGGACGGACCCGCCGGGAACCACTGGCCGTCCTCCTTCCGGTACGGATACCAGCGACCATCCGGTCCGTAGCGGAGCTGGAGGCCGCCGTCCGCCGATGTCCAGCGGCTGCGCTCGGCCCGCAGCCGGGGCGCCTCGTCCTCCTCCCACGCCTCGGCCAGCCGGGTCCTGGCCCGGGCCAGCGCCTCGCCGTCCAGGGGCCGGTCCTCGTCGAGCACGGCGAGCGCGGTCGCCCCACCGTACCGCCAGGCCGCGGCCGCGGCGGGGAGCCCGGCGCGCGTCCTTCCCGCACCGGCCGCCAGCCGGTGGGCGATCCACGGCTCGGGGCGCGCGTCCGCCGCCAGCCTGACCGCGTCCTGGCGCACCGTCAGCGCCTCGGGCACCGGGCGCCCTTCATGACCGGGCGCCAGGGCCTCGGCGAGCATCCGGTGCGCCCGGGCCGCCGCGTCCCGCGCCAGCATCTCCAGCGCCGTCGGGTCCACCCCCGCCTCGGGGTCCGTCTCCGTGTCCAGCGAGGGGGCGTCGCCGGGCTCCCCGGGAAGCCCCGGAGGCGCCGGCAGCGCGGGCAGGATGGCACCGGCGGCATACACCTGCTCCGCCGGTACGCCGGACACGTCCGGGTCCGACGCCGGCTCCTCGGCCTCGGCCGTGACGTCCGGGGCACCCGCCGTCGCCGCGATCCGCTCCTGGAGCCCGTCCAGCAGCATCCGTTCGCCGCGCCCCCGCATCAGCAGCAGCACGAACGGGTCCTGGTCCAGGAGCCGCGCCACCTGGTAGCAGAGGGCGGCCGTGTGCGGGCAGTGGTCCCACGCCTCGCACGTGCACCGCGGTTCCAGATCACCGATCCCCGGAAGCAGATCCATGCCCGCCGCCGCGGCGTCCTCGACCAGGTGCGGCGGCATCTCCCGGTCGAGCAGCGCCGCGATATGCCCCGTCCGCTCGGTCGCCATGCCCAGGAAACGGTCCCACTCCCGCTCGTCCAGCTCCTGGAGCAGCACATCACTGCGATACGTGTTTCCGTCCCGCTCACGCACCACCGCCGTGATCCGGCCGGGCCGTACGGACACGGCACCGACCCCGCCCTCCCGGGCCAGGCGGCGCCCCGCTTTCAGCTGCCGCAGGTCCAGAGCGGTGTCCTCCAGCGCCTTGAGCCACGCCTTTCCCCACCAGGAAGCGGCGAAACCGCGGCCGGGCGCCGGAGGCAGGGCGGCGAAGGTGCGCTCCTGCGCGGCCACCCCCTCCTCCCGCTCGTCGCCACCGTCGGTGAACTCCTCGGCGTCGTATCCGTCGCTCATCGCGTCCCCCCTCGAAGCTCCACCAGATCGGCCAGTTCCGCGTCGCTGAGCTCCGTGAGGGCGCTCTCACCGGACCCCAGCACCGCGTCGGCCAGCCCCTGCTTGCGGGCGAGCATGTCCGCGATCCGGTCCTCGATCGTCCCCTCGGCGATCAGCCGGTGGACCTGCACCGGCTGCGTCTGCCCGATCCGGTACGCGCGATCGGTGGCCTGCGCCTCGACCGCCGGATTCCACCAGCGGTCGAAGTGCACCACATGACCGGCCCTCGTCAGATTGAGGCCAGTGCCGGCGGCCTTCAGCGACAACAGGAACACCGGTGCCTCGCCCGCCTGGAACCGGTTCACCATTTCCTCGCGCGCGGCGACCGGAGTGCCGCCGTGCAGGAACTGCGTGCCGATGCCGCGCGCCGCCAGATGCCGTTCGAGGAGCCGGGCCATTCCGACGTACTGTGTGAACACCAGCACCCCGGCGCCCTCCGCCACCATGGTGTCCAGGAGTTCGTCGAGCAGTTCCAGCTTTCCCGAGCGGCCGGCGATGCGCGGTTCGTCCTCCTTGAGGTACTGCGCCGGATGGTTGCAGATCTGCTTGAGCGAGGTCAGCAGCTTCACCACGAGACCGCGCCTGGACATGCCGTCGGCCTCCGCGATCGCCGCCAGCGTCTCCCGCACCACCGCCCCGTACAGCCCCGCCTGCTCGGGCGTCAGCGACACCGCACGGTCCGTCTCCGTCTTCGGCGGCAGCTCCGGCGCGATGCCGGGGTCCGACTTGCGGCGGCGCAGCAGGAACGGCCGCACCAGCGCGCCCAGCCGCTCGGCCGCCGCCGGGTCCCCGCCCTCCACCGCACGCGCGTACCGGGTACGGAACGTGCCGAGCCGCCCCAGCAGCCCCGGCGTCGTCCAGTCGAGGATCGCCCACAGCTCCGAGAGGTTGTTCTCCACCGGGGTGCCGGTCAGCGCCACCCGCGCCCCGGCACCGATGGTGCGCAGCGCGCGGGCCGTCGCCGAGTACGGGTTCTTCACATGCTGCGCCTCGTCCGCGACCACCATGCCCCACCGAGCGGAGGCGAGCCTCGGCGCGTCCAGCCGCATCGTCCCGTATGTGGTGAGCACGAACCCGTCGGCCGCCAGGTCGTCCAGGGTGCGGGACGCGCCGTGGAAGCGGCGGACCGGGGTGCCGGGGGCGAACTTCTCGATCTCGCGCTGCCAGTTGCCCATCAGCGAGGTCGGGCAGACCACGAGCGTGGGCCCGGCGCCCCCTTCTAGGGTCTGGCGGTGCAGATGCAGCGCGATCAGGGTGATCGTCTTGCCGAGCCCCATGTCGTCGGCGAGGCAGCCGCCGAGCCCGAGCGAGGTCATGGTGTGCAGCCAGTCCAGACCCCGGAGCTGGTAGTCCCGCAGGGTCGCGGCGAGCGCGGCCGGCTGACCGACCGCCGGCCCCCCGCCGCCGTCCTGCCGGGCCGGGTCGGCGACGCGCTCGCGCAGCCGCTCCAGCCAGCCGGTGGCCCGGACCTCGACCCGCCGGCCGTCCACCTCGGCGGACCCGGTCAGCGCCGCGCCCAGCGCGTCGATCGGGGTGACCTTGCGGTCCCGGGTCTCCCGGGCCCGCCGCGCCTCGTCGGGATCGATGAGCACCCACTGGTCGCGCAGCCGCACCAGCGGCCGGCCCGCCTCGGCGAGCCGGTCCAGCTCCGCACGGCTCAGCTGCTGGTCGCCGAGGGCGAACCACCAGTTGAAGGTCAGCAGGGCGTCGGACGACAACAGCGGCCCGGCGTCCGACGCGGTACGCGCGAGACCCCGGGGCGCGCCGTCCTCCGCCTCCTCGCCGTCCGGTCCGATCACCGCGCGCGCCGTGAGCCTGCGGGCAGTCAGCTCCCTGGGCCAGTGCACCTGGACGCCCGTCGCGGCGAGCGCCCGTGCGGCGGGTCCGAGGAGCTCGGTGATCTCCTCGTCGGCCGGCTCCACCGCGTCCGGCACGGCCGCCGAGAGCAGCGGAGTGAGCGTCGGCCAGGCGCGGGCGGCCCGGCGCAGCATCAGCAGGGTGTCCATCCGGGCGCGCGGCCCGAACGCCTCCGCGGCCGGGCCACCGCCCGCCCACACCTCGGCGGCATCGGCGACCACGGCCGGATCGCTGACGCTGTGGATCTGCGGCACCACGCGGAACGAAGGCCCGGCCCCCGGTCCGTCGCCCCGGTCGAGCCCCGCCACCTCCACGCGTAGCGACAGCCGGACACCCGCGTCGTGCCCGGCCGCGACATCGGCGGCCCAGGCCCGGTGAGCGGGCAGGCGCTGCGGTTCCCACGCGGTGAACGCCGGTCCGCCCGCGGCGAGCGGTGCGGCGGGGGTCCGGGGCAGGGAGTCGGCGACCGCGTCGAGGAACGCCCGTACCAGGCGCTCCGGTTCGGGCAGCAACAGGGGCCGGGCCGCCGCGTCGACGGGCGCGGCGTGGGCGGTGGGCGGCATGGAGGCCGCCAGGGTGCGGATCCGCATCAGGTCGTCGGCGGTCAGCGGCCCGGACCGCCAGCTGTCGTGGTCCGTCGCGCTCAGCCCCGGAAGGAGCAGGCCCCGGGCGGCGAACTGAAGGGCGAGCAGCCCCGCCGCGCCCCAGAACGCCACGGCCGCGGAAGCGTGCGCCGCCAACCGTGCGCGCGTGAGCAGGGGCAGCCCGTCGGCGACGGACAGGAGACGCGCCGGCACCTCGTACGGCAGGGCGTCGGGGCCCGCGACCGTCAGCGCGCCGGGCTCGCCGGGGCCTTCGGGCGGGCTGCTGCCGTCGGGGTGCCAGAAGGCGAGGCGACCGGTGCGGGAGGGATCCGAGGGCAGGAAGACCACGGAACAGCCGGCGAGTGCGGAGATTGCAGAGATTACGGAGATTGCGGGGGTTGCGGAGGGGGAGACGGAGGAGGGGCGGTGCACAGCGATGTCAGAGTCCTCAAATTTGACTAGCCGACCGAGGTCGCCGAGGGTACTCCAACTTTTACGCTTCGGGACCGCCCATATGTGTGAGGTGCGCCACGCGGCGGTACGGGCGCGGCTCCCCGGTGCAGTCGGCCCCCCGCTCCGGGAGGGTGCTGGCACCACCATGCCCCGGGTGGTGGCGCCATGGCTCCGCGCACCCCGCGAACCGTACGTTTCCTGAGGTCGGAGCGGATTCGAGACCGGAGACACCATGCCCCAGGCCACCCTTGCCGCAGCGGAACACACGCGTGACGGCGCCCGAAGCCCAGGAAGCGACTTCACGCCCCTGCTGCGTGACGTCAAGGCGCAAGGACTCCTCGAACGGCGCACAGGCTGGTACGCCGCCGGCATCACCGTCAACCTCCTCGCCCTGGCCGCCGTGGTCACCGGCATCGTCCTCCTGGGCGACACCTGGTGGGTGCTGCCGCTCGCCCTGCCCCTGGCGCTCCTCTGGGCCCGCACCTCCTTCGTGGGGCACGACGCGGGGCACGCCCAGATAACCGGCAACCGCGGAGTGAGCCGGGTGATCGGCCTGTTTCACGGCAATCTGCTGCTCGGTATGAACGAGGCGTGGTGGAACGACAAACACGTACGCCACCACGCCAACCCGAACCACATCGACAAGGACCCCGACGTCGGTGTGGGCGCCCTCGTATGGACCCAGAAGCAGGCCGCCCAGCGCGAGGGCTTCGCCCGCTGGCTCACCCGCAACCAGGCCCGGCTCTTCTTCCCGATGCTGCTCCTCGAAGGCATCGCCCTCAAGGTCTCCGGATTCCAGTACCTGAAGCGGCAGCCGCTGCGCGAGCGCGCCCTGTCCGCCCTCCTGCTCACCGCGCACCTGGGCCTCTACGCCACCCTGCTCCTCACCGTGATGTCCCCGGGGAAAGCGGTCGTCTTCGCGCTCGTGCACCATGCCCTCTTCGGACTCCACCTCGGCATGGCCTTCGCCCCGAACCACAAGGGCATGGAGATGCCCGACCCCGACGGGGACCGCTGGGACCATCTGCGGCGCCAGGTCCTCACCTCGCGCAACGTACGCGGAGCGGCCCTCACCGACTGGTTCCTCGGCGGCCTCAACTACCAGATCGAGCACCACCTCTTCCCGAGCATGCCCCGGCCACACCTGCGCCTGGCCCAGCCCATGGTCAAGGCCCACTGCGAGGCCGTCGGCCTGCCGTACACGGAGACCGGACTCGTCGAGTCCTACCGGCAGGCGCTCACCCATATGCACGAGGTCGGTGCGCCGCTGCGGTGACCGGGCGCTCCGCGTACGAGGGAGCGGGAACGAGGAACCGATGAGAGCGCGCGGACGTTCTCATCATCAGAGGCGGCCACGGGCCGCGGAGGAGGTACGGACGATGTCGAACAGCGCCAAGGTCGCCATCGGGGGAGTCGTCGTCGCGGTCGTCCTGATGCCCTTCATCGGGTTCTGGCTGTCCCTGCTCGTGCTTGTCGGAGTCCCCACGCTGGCCTATCTCGCCCTGGACCCCGCCCAGCGCCGACGGCTCCGTAGGATCACACGCAAGGAGATCGGCCGCTGAGGGCCGGCCGCCGGAAGGGACATCCGCCGTGAGTGGCACCGTGACCGCCGTCAGCAGGAACGAGACCTACAGCTTCACCAAGCCGAACCGCGACAGCGTCACCCTGCTCGCCGGCCTCGGGGTGGACGGCGATGTGCACGCGGGCATCACGGTCAAGCACCGCTCCCGCGTCGCCCAGGACCCCACCCAGCCCAACCTGCGCCAGGTCCACCTCATCCATGAGGAGCTGTTCGAGGAGCTCCGTGCGCTGGGCTTCGAGGTGGCACCCGGCGCCATCGGGGAGAACGTCACGACCCGGGGCATCGATCTGCTGGCCCTGCCTGTCGGCACCCTGCTGCATCTCGGCGATGAGGCGGTTGTCGAGGTGACCGGGCTGCGCAATCCGTGCATGCAGATCGAGAACTTCCAGGACGGCCTCCTCAAGCAGGTCGTCGGCCGCGACGAGGCGGGCAACATCGTCCGCAAGGCCGGCATCATGAGCGTCGTCACAGCCGGTGGCGTGGTGCGGCCCGGAGACCCGGTCAGGATCGAGCTCCCCGCCGAGCCGCACCGGCCGCTCGAACGCGTCTGACCCCGTCGGCGGTCAGGACGGGCGTACGGCTATCGCGTCCAGGGCCGTGAGGAGACCGGGCAGCTCGGGCCCGCGCCGGACGGGCAGGATCTCGCCCGGGACCTCGTCCAGGAGCAGGAAGGCGATGTCGTCGGTCCTGGCCACCATCGACCATCCGGGGCCGTCCGCCCGGATCATCCGGGCGTCCCCGGGCGCGAACGAGGACCGGATACGGCCAGGGGGCGGCGGATCGTCCAGATAGCCGCGCGCCTCGGCGAGGGCCCGCCGGACGCCGGGGTGCGGGCCGGGGGCCGGTTGCTGCGGTGTGCCGTCGTCGGGGGTGGGGTCGGGGCCGGCCGCTTCGGTTGCGGGAGCGGTGGTTTCCGAGCCTTCGCTTACGGCCGCCGCGTCGTCCATCTGCTCGCGCCAGGCGGCCCACTGCGAGGCGATGGCGTCCGCGCCCAGGCGGCGCTGGGCGGGCCCCCACACCTCGGTATCGGGAGGCGACAGAGGGGCCGGGTTCTCCCCGTCCGCCTCCGGGTCGGGTTCCGGGTCGTGCGGGGCGGGAACCCCGGGCGCGGCGACGGCCACGGCGAGCGGCCAGCCGGGCAGCGCGCAGACCACCGAGCCGTCGTCCGGCGACAGGTCGTACTCCATACCGCAGTCCCACGAGGCGATCGCCACCGCGACCAGGGACACGTCGTCCACGACGACGGTCCACCGGGCGCCGTCGGAGTCCTGACCCAGGACCAGCCCGTACCCCTCCGCGTACGGCTCAAGCCCCAGCGCCGCACAAGCCGCCGGGTAGTCGTCGCCGAGCACGCTGGGGAACTGCGCGGGTGTCAGCAGGATCGCGGTCAGCACATACAGCGCGTCGTCGGAGACCGCGTCGTCCGTCCCGGTCACTGCGTTCTCCTCGTCCGTCATGGATTCCGTCGGCGCACCCTAACCAGTGGGTAACCCCGCCGTCGAGGCCCTGACAAGGAAGGATGCCCCATGAGCGCGTTCCCCGGTCCGCCCGGATCAGGCATCGGATGCGCAGGACACCGAATATCGCGGTCGTGGGACCCCGCCTCCCGTCAGCACACGTCAACACGTCAACGCGCGTGCGTCGCGCGTACTCACCGTCCCGCTCCCGGACGTAGGCTGGGACACTCGACCTGGACAAGGGGGACGGCGCGGTGAAGCGTTACGACCGGCTGAAGGAGATCCAACGCCTCGATCCCGAGCGGGACTTCCTGGAGATCTACCGGATCACCGTCACCCAGGAGTTCCCCTGGGACATCACCCGCGCCCTCGAACTCGCCCTCTACCGCACCTACGCGGTCCCCAGCATCGGCCGCCTCCTCGCCGACACAGCGGAACTGACGGACCGTACGCAGAAGAGGTACGACGACACCGCACTCCTCCTGGACACCGTGGTCGAGCACGGCTTCGACAGCGATCCGGGGCGCACCGCCCTGCGCCGCATCAACCGGATGCACGCCGCCTACGACATCGGCAACGACGACATGCGCTACGTCCTGTGCACCTTCGTCGTCACCCCGAAGCGGTGGCTCGACGCCTACGGCTGGCGCCGGCTCTGCGACCACGAACTGCGCGCGTTCGCCACGTACTACAGGACGCTCGGCGCCCGCATGGGGATCAAGGACCTGCCGCAGACGTACGAGGACTTCGAGCGCATCCTCGACGCCTACGAGGCCGCGCACTTCGGCTGGGACGAGAGCGCCCGCTCGGTCTCCGACGCCACGCTGGACCTGATGGCGTCCTGGTACCCGCGCCCCCTCGCACCGCTGGTACGCGGCGCGAGCCTCACCCTCCTGGACGACTCGCTGCTGCGCACCTTCCGCTACGAGCGCCCGGCGCCCCTGGCCCGAAGCCTCACCCGGGGCGCGCTGCGGCTGCGCGCCCGCGCCGTACGCCTGCTGCCGCCGCGCACCACACCGCACTACGCACGGCAGAACCCCGAGATCAAGGGCTACCCGGACGGTTACGAGGTGGCGGACCTGGGAACGTTCCCCACCCCCGGGGTGCGCGGCTGCCCGGTCCGTGACCTCACGCCCTAGGCTCCTGGACCGGCGCGGCGCAGCTGCGCCAGCTCCTCGTTCATCGCCTGGAGAAAGCGGATCACGATACGCAGCTCGTCGTCGGCGAACTGTCTGCGCGCCGCTTCCGTGCCCGTCGCCAGCGGCTTGAAGAAGTCACGGGCCACATGTTTGGCGGCGGCCGCGTAGTGAAGATGCACCACACGCCGGTCGCCGCTGTCCCGTACCCGCCGGATGTGCCCCGCGCGTTCCAGCCGGTCCAGACACGCGGTCACCGCCCCCGAGGTGAGATTCAGCTGTTCCCGCAGCCGCCCCGGTGTCATGGCGCGACCGCCCTCGCCCCGGTCCGCGTCGAGGATGGCGACCAGGGCCTGCATGTCCGTCGGGTGCAGCCCCTGGGCCTGGGCGAATTCATGTGCGATGCGATTGAACTCGCCGTTCATGCGGCGCAGCAGCACAGCGAACGACTGGAGGCTCGTGGGCCCGTCGTCCGTGCCTCTGTCCGGGCTCTCGTCTGTGGTGCGCATGCCCCTACAGTAATATCTCTTGATCATTGAGATAATGAATGGCTGAGATACTTCGTCATCCGTGTCATGTGTCGATCCCTGAGGAAGCAATGAAGCCCCCACCGAGGCACCGCGTCGTCCGCTGGCTCGTGCCTGTAGCGCTGCTCGTCGTCTGGCTCGGAATCGGCGGGGCACTCGGCCCGTACGCCGGCAAGCTCGGCGAGGTGGCGACCAACGACCGGGCGGCGTTCCTGCCGCGCAGCGCCGAGTCGACCAGGGTCGCGGACGAGCAGAAGGCGTTCCAGCGGTCCGGGACCGTGCCCGCGATCGTCGTCTGGACCGGCGGCGACGGGGGCCTCCCGGACGGCGCCCGCGCGTCCGCGACCCGCGCGCTGGCCTCCCTGGCCGGGCAGCCCGGCGTGGTCGGCACGCCGTCACCCGCGCTGCCGTCCGAGGACGGCGAGGCCCTGTCGGGCGTCGTACAGCTGCGTTCCGATCTCGGCGACGAGCTCCCGGACACCCTGGACCGGGTGCGCGACGCCGCGGGTTCGGTGGCGGGCACGAGCGCCGAGATCGCCGGACCCGCGGCCACCCAGGCCGACCTCAAGGACGCGTTCGCCGGGATCGACGGGCTGCTGCTGGGAGTGGCCCTCGCCGCCGTCCTCGTGATCCTGCTGCTGGTCTACCGCAGTGTGCTGCTGCCCTTCCTGATCATCATCAGCGCCGTCTTCGCCCTCGCACTGGCCTGCGCCATCGTCTACGTCCTCGCGGACCACGACGTCGTCCTCGTGGACGGCCAGGTCCAGGGCATCCTGTCGATCCTGGTGATCGGCGCGGCCACCGACTACGCGCTTCTGCTGACCGCACGTTTCCGGGAGGAGCTGGCGGTCCACGGCGACCGGACGACAGCCGCCCGCGCGGCCCTCCACCGCTCCTTCGGTGCCATCGTCGCGAGCGCCGCCACCGTGGCGCTCGGGCTGCTCGCGCTGCTGCTCAGCGACCTGACGAACACCCGGGCGCTGGGGCCCGTCGGCGCGATCGGCATCGTCTGCGCGGTGCTCAGCACCATGACCTTCCTGCCCGCCGTGCTGGTGCTGTGCGGGCGCGCGGCCTACTGGCCGGCCAAGCCGCGCCCCGTGGACGAGGCGGCCGGCGGGCACGGGATCTGGCGCCGGGTCGCCGCGCGCGTCGACGGGTCCCCGCGCAAGGTGTGGCTCTCCTGCGCGGTCGTCCTGGTCGCCTGCGCCGCGTTCGCCCCCACCCTGAAGTCCCACGGCGTCCCGCTGGACGAGATCTTCGTGAACGACGCCCCCTCCGTCTCCGCCCAGGCCACGCTGAGCAAGCACTTCCCGGGCGGCTCCGGAAACCCGGCCGTCGTCATCGCCGACGCCGACAGCGCCGACGAGGTGACCGAGGCCGCCGAGGCGACACCCGGGGTGGCCTCCGCCGCACCCGTCACGGCCTCGGGCCGGCCCGGCGGCGGCAAGCCGCTCGTGGTCGACGGCCGGGTGCGCGTCGACGTCACCCTGAAGGACGCGGCGGACAGCGACGCGGCGACGGAGACCGTCAAGCGTCTGCGTAACGCCGTCCATGCCGTACCAGGCGCGGACGCGCTCGTCGGCGGTTACACCGCACAGCAGTACGACACCCAGCGCACGGCCGAGCGCGACCGGGACATCATCGTTCCGGTGGTGCTCGTCATCATCCTGCTGATCCTGATGGGCCTGCTGCGGTCGGTCCTGGTGCCGGTGCTGCTGGTGGCCACCGTCGGCCTCAACTTCCTGGCGACCCTCGGTGTCTCGGCCCTGGTCTTCAAGCACGCCTTCGGCTTCAGCGGTACGGACGCCTCGGTGCCGCTGTACGGATTCGTGTTCCTGGTGGCCCTCGGCGTCGACTACAACATCTTCCTGATGTCACGGGTCCGCGAGGAGGCGCTGGAACACGGGGCACGGCAGGGCATGCTGAGGGGCCTGGTGAGCACCGGCGGCGTCATCACTTCGGCGGGCGTGGTGCTGGCGGCCACCTTCGCCGCGCTGATCGTGATCCCGCTCGCCTTCCTCGCGCAGATCGCGTTCATCGTGGCCTTCGGCGTCCTGTTGGACACACTGGTGGTGCGGTCGCTGCTGGCACCCGCGCTGGTCGTGGACATCGGCCCCGGGGCGTGGTGGCCGAGCGCCATCAGCCGTACCCCGCGCGAAGGGGAGCCGTCGTACTCCGGCTGACGGCCGCCCGGACGC
Organism: Streptomyces sp. NBC_00726; assembly: GCF_045161735.1. Lineage (NCBI taxonomy): Bacteria > Bacillati > Actinomycetota > Actinomycetes > Kitasatosporales > Streptomycetaceae > Streptomyces > Streptomyces sp. NBC_00726. The sequence continues at coordinate 6,536,060 of NZ_CP108983.1, forward strand.
AGCCGGCCCGGCCGCCGCGGACGCGGAGCCGGGCCGGTGGGGCGGTCACCCTCAGACGTTCACGCCGAAGTCCTTCGCGATACCCGCCAGGCCGGAGGCGTAACCCTGGCCGACCGCACGGAACTTCCACTCGCCGCCGTGCCGGTACAGCTCGCCGAACACCATCGCGGTCTCCGTCGAGGCGTCCTCGCTGAGGTCGTAGCGGGCGAGCTCCACACCGTTGGCCTGGTTCACGACGCGGATGAACGCGTTGCGCACCTGGCCGAAACTCTGCCCCCGGCTCTGCGCGTCATGGATGGAGACCGGGAAGACTATCTTCGCGATGTCGGCGGGGACCGCCGACAGGTTCACGTTGATGGACTCGTCGTCGCCCTCGCCCTCACCCGTCAGGTTGTCCCCGGTGTGCTGGACGGAGCCGTCCGGGCTGTTGAGGTTGTTGTAGAAGACGAAGTGCAGGTCGGAGACCACCTTTCCGTGCTCCGCGCACAGCAGCGCACTGGCGTCGAGGTCGTAGTCGGCCCCGGTCGTCGTGCGTACGTCCCAGCCCAGGCCGACCGTCACCGCGGTCAGGCCGGGCGCCTCCTTCGACAAGGAGACGTTGCCGCCCTTGGCCAGGGTCACACCCATGAACTTCCTCCAATGATCCAGTGGTTCACCGACCACGCCCCGCACGTTCCAGCCGGCCGCGGTCCGGCCGTCGCCCGGAACGGACGACGGCTGTCCCCTCACTCTTCAGGAAACGCGAGGATTTGCCCAGGGGCGCGGGTGGCGTCCCGCCCGATTCATCGCAGGGCGGGCGGGGAAGACGCCCTTTGCCCCACTGGCTTCCGGCGTCTTCCGGTCAATGTTTCCGGTGACCCTGTGGGGAGAGGGGATCGGACTGACGATGGTCAGGTCCGGGGCGCACGAAGTCATCGCACGTCACGACCAGAAAACCGCACAACTGCACGACCGTACGGGTGTCGCCGGGAGGCGGCCCCGCACGGCAGCCGTACGAACGGGGTGGCCCATGGCAAGCAGGAACAGAGCGACAGGGGCGGGGAGGAGGGGGAGCCGGCTGCGGCGGACGGCGGTGTCCGCGCTGTCCTTCCTCGTCCTGCTGGTCGCCGGGATCGGCTGGGGATATCTGAAACTCACCGGCAGCATCGACACGTTCAGCAGCGACGGAGTCTCCGGCGACCGGCCGCCCGGTTCCTCCGGGGGCCAGAACGTCCTTGTCATCGGATCGGACACCCGCTCGGGCAAGAACAAGGGGCTGGGCGGAGCCACCGGTGACGTCGGCCGCTCGGACACCGTGCTCCTGCTGCATGTGTACGCCGATCGCAGGCATGCCGTGGCCGTATCCGTTCCCCGTGACGCCATGGTCGACATCCCGGCCTGCCGGAAGCCCGACGGCAGTTGGACCGCCCCACGCCACCACAGCCAGTTCAACGGGGCGTTCTCGGTGGGGGAGACCGTCGAGGGCAACCCGGCCTGCACCCAGAACACCGTCGAGCAGCTGACCGGACTGCGCGTCGACCACACCGTCGTCATCGACTTCGCGGGATTCTCCGCGCTGACCTCCGCCGTCGGCGGAGTGCCGGTGTGCCTGCCGAACGACATCTATCAGCGCGACCTGAACCCCAAGCGCACGACCCGGGGCACCCTGATCTTCGAGAAGGGCCCGCAGACGGTCTCGGGCCAACGCGCCCTCGACTACGTACGGCTGCGCCACGGCATCGGTGACGGCTCCGACATAGGGCGGATCAAGAGGCAGCAGGCATTCGTCGCCTCCCTGGTCAAGAAGATCAAGTCGCGCGGTATGAATCCCACGGCCCTCCTGCCGCTGGCCGACGCCGCCACCGACGCGATGACCGTCGACCCCGGGCTCGGCTCGGCCGACAAGCTGCTCTCCTTCGCCCTCTCGATGAAGAACATCGACCTGCACAACACCAAGTTCGTCACCGTTCCATGGCGGTACGAGGGTGAGCGCGTCGCCGTCGTGGAGCCGGACGCCGACGCGCTGTGGGCCGCGCTGAAGGCCGACCGCCCCCTCGACGCCAAGGCGGACACCACCGAGTCCCCCAAGGCTTCACCGTCCCCCGTCTCGGGCAAGGGCATCCAGGCCGCCGTCTACAACGGCACTACGGTGCCCGGGCTCGCGGCCGAGGCGGCCGGGCTCCTGCGCGCGCACGACTTCACCGTCACCAACACGGCCAACGCGCGGGACCAGACCCGCGCCACCACCGTCATCGCGTACGGCCCCGGCCTGCGGGACCAGGCCCGCACCATGGCCGGGCTCTTCCCCGGCGCACGGATCACCGAGTCCGCCGATGCGGGAAGCGGCCTCCAGGTCACCGTCGGACAGGACTACGCGAACAACCCCTCGGCCGCACCCGACGGCGCGTCCGCCACCCCGGAGGTGCCGGCCGCGATCGCCGACGAGGCCCGGTCGGCGGACGACGACCCGTGCGAGAACCTCTCCTACGGCTGAGCGGAGGTGGCCGCTTCCCGACCGGTGCCGGGGACGGGGTGCTTGCCCCTACGTGACCCGTGCGCAAGGCTTGCCCACGAGCGAGGCACGGGGAACGCGTGAACGGGGAGGAAACGGAATGGCGATGGACAGGGGACTCGACTGGCTCCTGGACGATCTCACCAAGCGGGTGGCGCACATACGGCACGCCCTGGTGTTGTCGAATGACGGTCTGGTGACCGGTGCGAGCACCGGGCTCGCCCGTGAGGACGCCGAACACCTGGCGGCCGTCTCGTCGGGGCTGCACAGCCTGGCCCGCGGTTCGGGCCGGCACTTCCGAGCCGGAAAGGCCCGGCAGACCATGGTGGAGTTCGACGAGGCACTGCTGTTCGTCACGGCGGCGGGGGAAGGCAGCTGCCTGTGCGTGCTGAGTGAGGCGGAGTCGGACGTCGGTCAGGTGGCGTACGAGATGACGCTGCTCGTCAACCGGGTGGGACAACACCTCGGCGTGGACTCCCGGCAGGACGGGACCGGGGGAGTCAACCGGCTCTGACCCGCCCGACGCACTCCGGCCGCCGCCGGGGCCGTGGAGTTATCCACAGGCTCGGCGGCGGTTGACTTCCCCGCGCTACTCTGATCACAGAGAGTAATCGAAACTCGCGGGGGAGTGACGTCATGACGACGAAGCAGCTGAAAAACGGGGTGTTCGGGGCCGATTCGGATCCTGGAGTGGCCTCGGCGCCCGGAACCGTGCGTGACGAATCCGGATCCACGCTCGGCGCGGCCCGCGCCGCTGCGGAACTCAGCCTCAAACGGAACGAGTTCGACCTCGCCGTGTACCTGGGAGCGGTCCGGGCGAGGAGCGGACCGGACGGCCGGCCCAGGATCGACCGCGCGGAGATCGAGCGCCTGCGGGCCCAGGACGGATTCCCCGGCGCGCTGCGGGCACGGGTGCGCACGGTGGGGACCGCCGAGGGGGCCCGGCTGCTCGGGATCAGCCCGGTCCGGTTCGCCCGGCTCGCCCGGGCCGGATGCCTCACACCTGTCGCCTTCTACCTCAACCGGTACCGGGCGGTGGTGTGGGTCTATCTCGCCCAGGAACTCGAAGCGTTGGCTGCCCGGTCGCCGGAGCTCCTGGTGGGCAACAGCCCGTCCTGGATGCGCGGCAGGCTGGACACCGGGGCCGACTGGCGGCCGCGCAACTGGCGCTCCCGACGGATCGAGCGCCTGCTCGCCCTCACCGACGACCCATGGGTGCGCGCGGCGATCGTCGCCCAGAGCCTGGATCCGGTCCAGCTGGCGGAGGTCGTGGACGACCCCTACGAGCGGGCCCACTTCACCAGGGTCAGGCCGGAGGCGGTCTTCGGCCGACGAGGATCGATCGCCGGCCGCGAGGCGATGGCACGGCTGATGCCCGCCGACGAACCGGACGAGATCCTATGGCGCCGGATCAGCCTGATCGCCGAACTGGACGCCGCCCGGGAGGCGCGCCCGGCGCCGCGACCGGGGGACGGGCCGCGGGACGCGGCGGACGGTCTGCTCGTCGGGCCGGCTGCTTGGGTGCAGCCCGAAGCGCCGGACGGGGCGGTCTCGCCGGGCGAACCTGCCGCGCCCCGCCCGGAGCCTGCCGCGCCTGGGGCGGAGACTTCGGGGCCGGGCGCAGGCCCCGCCGGGCACGTACGCCCCGGGGGTCCGTCCGGGCTGCTGGCCCGGCTGCGGGGGCGCGCGGCCCGGGGGCTGGGGTTCCGCCGGCCCCGGCGCGGCGGGCCGGCGCGGGCGGTGCGGTCCGGTGGGCGCCGGCGGGCCGGGGCGGTGCGGGGCGCTCCGGATAACCGTTGGTGATCGCGGCGCTGACCGGGCATTCTGTGCGCCATGCTGATCAGGGAAGCCACCGCCGAGGACTGGCCCGCCATCTGGCCGTTCTTCCACGAAATCGTCGCAGCCGGCGAGACCTTCACCTACCCCCTCGACCTCCAGGAGGCAGACGCGGCCGGCTGGTGGCTGCTCAAGCCCCCCAACCGGACCGTGGTCGCGGTCGCCGACGACGGCACCGTCCTCGGTACGGCGAAGATGAACAACAACCACATGGGCAACGGATCCCACATCGGCAGCGCCAGTTACATGGTCGACCCCCGGCACTCCGGGCGCGGTGTCGGACGCGCCCTGTGCGAGTACAGCATCGACTGGGCGCGCACGGCCGGGTTCCGGGCCATGCAGTTCAACGCGGTGGTGGAGACCAACACCGCTGCGGTCAAGCTCTACCGCTCGCTGGGCTTCGACATCCTGGGCACCCTTCCCGAAGGGTTCGACCACCCGGTCGAGGGCTTCGTGGGGCTCCACATCATGCACCGCCGACTCTGAAAGCGGGACGGGGCGCGGGGGCGGCCGGGCGGTCCCGGACCGTGTCCGGCATGTCCTGACCCGGCGACGGTGTGGGGACGGTTGTGACGCGGAAACGGCTGTGGGGCGGGTGCACACGGTGGGGAAGGGGGCAGTACTGTGCGCTGCACCGCCCAGACGGGCGCGAAACATCTGCGGAGGAAGTATCCATGACCATACCCAGGAGACCGTGGCGCGCAGCGGGAACTCTCGTCGCCGCCGCGGTGGTCGGCCTCTCCGGCGCGGTCCTCGCCGCCGGTCCGGCCGCAGCTCACACCCCCACCTGGGACGTGACCTGTGACGAAGTGAGCCTCCACCTCACTCAGTACAACGCCGGTGTCACCAACGAGGTGACCGTCACCGTCGAAGGCAACGCCCTGCTGCCGACGGAGACGTTCGGCAAAAGCTTCGAGAAGAAGCTCGCGCTGCCGGAGCACGACCAGCCGCTGACGGTGTATCTGGTCGTCAAGGCCGGGGACGACGACCAGTTCTCGATCGAAGACACCAAGCAGGCGCCGGTGTGCGAGGACACCCCGCCGACGAAGTCGTCGCCGAGCCCGACCGAGACGAAGCCGTCCGAGACGCCCACCACGGCGTCACCCAGCCCGACCGTCAAGCCGAGCGAGTCCGCTCCGTCGTCGTCCGCGCCCGCCGCGGCGACGCCGAGCCCCAGCTCGCCGAACCTGGCCGAGACCGGCTCCTCGTCCGCCACGCCGATCATCGGTGGCGCCGCGGTGGCCGTACTGCTGGCCGGTGGCGGCATCATGTGGTCGGTGCGCAAGCGCCGCACCGCGCAGCACTGACGTAAACCCCGCCGTCCGGACGCGCACAGCGAAGGGGCGGCGGCGGGGCCGAGGGGCGTACCGTCACACGCGACGTGGCGGTGCGCCCCTCACCGTTGGGCGCCCCCGGCCTGCGGGCCGTCCCCGGGCGGTTTCGCGGCGTGCCGGTGCACCGGGGGCGTGGTGGGCGGTGCGCCCGGTCCGATCTCGCACCAGACCGCCTTGCCCTCGCCCCTCGGCTCGATGCCCCAGCGCGTGGACACGGCGTCGAGCAGCAGCAGTCCCCGGCCCGACGTCGCGGTCTCGCCCGGTGACCGGCGGCGCGGCCAGGCGCTGGAGCGGTCCTGCACCGACAGCCGCACCCGGCGGACCGGCTCCGGCAGCACCTCCAGGGTCAGGACGGCCCCGCCCTCCGTGTGGAGCAGTACGTTCACCAGCAGCTCACCGGTCACCAGCTCGGCGTCGTCGGCCAGTTCGGCCATGTCCCAGTCGGTCAGCGCCTGGCGCACGATGTTCCGCGCCTCGGACAGCCCCTCCGGATCGGCCTGGTGGATGTACTGGTGGAGCCTCGGCGCCCTGGGCGACCCCGGGTCGGGGCTGCGGCGCAGCACCAGCAGGGCGACGTCGTCACCGGAGCCCCACCGCTCCCACAGCCGGTCCGACAGATGGTCGGCCAGTGCCTCCGCGCCCGCCGGCCCCGCGCTGACCTCGGTGATCAGGGTGCGCACCCCCGCGTCGATGTCGGCGCCCGGCTCCTCCACGAGCCCGTCCGTGTACAGCACCAGCGTCTCGCCCGGTACCAGGTCGAGCCGGGTCTCCGGATACTCCTCGTCGCCGAAGTCGGTGGAAATGCCCAGCGGCATGCCGCCACGCACCCGGGGGGTGCCGACCCGGCCGTCCATGTGCCGGATCAGCGGCCCGAAATGACCGGCCCGCACCACCCGCACGGTCCCCGTCTCCAGATCGACCTGGGCATAGGCGCACGTCGCGAACCGGTCCGTGTCCAGCTCGGCGAGGAACCGTGAGGCGCGGGCCAGCACCGTCGCGGGCGGATGCCCCTCGGCGGCGTACGCGCGCAACGCGATCCGGAGCTGTCCCATGATCGCCGCCGCATGCGTGTCGTGCCCCTGGACGTCGCCCACCACGATCCCGAACCGCCCCTTGGGCAGGGCGATCACGTCGTACCAGTCACCGCCGACCTGGCGGCCGCTCCACGCCGCGTGGTAGCGGACCGCGATCTCACCGCCCTCGATGTCATGGATGCGGCGCGGCAGCATCGCGGACTGCAGCCCGGTCGCGAACTCGCGCTCCTCGTCGAACAGCTTGGCCCGTTGCAGGGACTGGGCGACGATCGCGGCGAGCCCGAGGCACAGATTGCGCTCGTCGGCCGTGAAGGCGGTGCGCTGCCGGTAGAAGAGGGCCAGACCGCCGAGCGTCCTCGCCTGGGCGACGAGCGGCAGATAGGCCGCCGCCTGGAACCTCAGCCGGCCCACGTACGGCTCCAGCACCGGGTAGCGCCGGGTCAGTGCCGTCAGTGAGCCGACGAAGCGGGGACGTCCGCTGAGCACGGTGTCGGCCAGCGGGTACGTCGGGTCGAGCCGGCCCGAACCCAGGTCGTCCAGCACCTCCAGGGATTCACCGCTCAGCGCGATGACGTTCAGCGCCGCGTTGTCCAGCAGCCCGAGGGCCAGCCCGTCCGCGCCCAGCCGCGCCAGACCGCCGGGACCGGTCAGGGCGGCGGTCACATCGTCCACCGTCACCGCACGCGACAAAGCACTCGTTGTGCGTTCAACGATGTCGGTCTGGCGGCGGCGGCGTTTTTCCAGATCCAGTACGAAGTCCGAATGGGTGACCTCGGCCGTCGCGTCCCGCACCAGACCGATCACCCGGCGCGCCTTCCCGTCCTCGCCGCGCAGGATGCGCCCCTGGACATGCGTCCACTGATCCCGGCCGTCGGCGAGCGGAATCCGGAAGTGGACGCTGTACGAGCTGCCCACGCCCTTCAGCGCCTCGTCCGTCGCCACCCCCAGACGGGTCCGCTCCTCCGGGTCGAGCACCTCCGCCAGGGACTCCGGGCGCGCGTCGAATGCGGCCGGGTCCAGTCCGAAGACCAGCAGGCCCGCCTCGTCCACGTCCAGGATCCAGGCATCGAGATCCCAGTCGAAGCTGCCCGTCCGGTTCATCGCGAGCCGCTCCGCCGTACCGGTCTCGCCGACCGGCGTCCTGCCCTCAGGCCGGCCGGGCGGTCCAGGGACGACCGGCGGCCGGTTCTGATCGGTCATTCCAGCTCCGAGGATCGTCCGGCGGGTCCGCCGTACGGCGTGCCTCAATTGTCCGGCCGGTCCGGCACGCCTGCCACAGCGGAAACCACCCCGCACCGCCCGCTCCCAGCGGCCCCGCGCACAATGGCAGCGGAGGATCGTCCCCCGACCGGCGGACGGCACGGCACCCGGGCTGAGCGGAGCGCACGCATGAACCACGAGGACCCCGTCCTGCTGCACACCGAAGGACGAGTCCGCCACCTCACGCTCAACCGGCCCCGCGCCCTCAACGCGCTCAACCACGCCATGGTGCGGCTCATGGCCGCCGCGCTCGACGCGGCCGACAGCGACGAGGCGGTCGTCGCCGTGCTGCTCACCGGCGCGGGGGAGCGCGGCCTGTGCGCGGGCGGCGACATCCGTGCCGTCCGCGACGACGCCCTGGCCGGGGGCACCACCTCGCTGGACTTCTGGCGGGACGAGTACCGGCTCAACGCACGGATCGCCCGCTTCCCCAAGCCGTACGTCGCCCTGATGGACGGCATCGTGATGGGCGGCGGCGTGGGAGTCTCCGCCCACGGCTCCGTCCGGATCGTCACGGAGCGCTCCCGCATCGCCATGCCGGAGACCGGCATCGGATTCGTCCCGGACGTCGGCGGAACGTACCTGCTGGGCGCCGCACCCGGCGAACTCGGTACGCATCTCGCGCTCACCGGAGACTCCGTCGGCGCTGCCGACGCGCTGCTCTGCGGACTCGCCGACCACTTCGTGCCCGCCGAGGGGCTCGCCGCCCTCGTCGCCGCCCTGGCCGACTGCACGACCCCCGAGGCCGTCACCAGGACCGTCGCGGACCACGCCCGCCCCGCCCCCGGCGGCGAGCTCGCCGCGCATCGCGCCTGGATCGACTCCTGCTACGCGGCCGACACCGTCGAAGAGATCGTGGACCGCCTCGCCGGCCACGGGGACCCGGCCGCCAAGCAGGCCGCGGCGACCATCCTGGCCAAGGCGCCCACCTCGCTCAAGGTGACGCTCGAAGCCGTGCGCCGGGCGCGCCGCCTCGGCGGGCTCGAAGCGGTCCTCGACCAGGAATACCGCGTCTCGACCGCCGCCTTCGCAGGCCCCGACCTGGTGGAGGGCGTCCGCGCCCAGATCGTGGACAAGGACCGCGACCCCCGCTGGCACCCCGCCGAGCTCGCCCAGGTCACTGACGAGGACGTGGCCCGCCACTTCGCGCCCCTCGGCGACCGCGAACTCGGCCTCGCACCACTCCCCGAGGTCCGCTGAGGCCCTACCGGCGGGACCGCCTCGGCGCCCTCCTCAGCGGCCGCCGCCCGTCAGGCTCGGCCGGAGCGACCCGACCAGTTCGAAGAACCGCGTCTCGTTGCCCGCGAACCCCGCTCGCCGGAGCGCCCCGTCCGCCTCCTCCATCGGTGACGTGAGCAACGGCAGATACACCGGGGCGTCGTCCGGGTCGGTCAGGGCCGCCCGGGTGGCCTCCAGTAAACGGACATACGCCTGCGCCGCCGCGAGTTCGTCCTTACGCATCTCAGCATCTCCAGGGTCAGAGGTGTCGGACCCGACCAGCATCCCCCATGGGTCTGACAACGGCGGCCGGCGAGTGGCACGGCACGGCGACTATCGGCCGACCGGCGGACCCGCCGGCGGCTCGACCTCCAGGAACCGGCGACCGCGCGGCCCCCGGTACAGCAACGCGGTCCAGCCCAACTCCCGCAGCGCGTCCGCGCACCGGGGCAGCTCGCCGGCCTCCTCGTACGCCGCCCCGCTCCCGGCCGGGCCCAGCCACTCCACCCGCACCGTCCCCGGCGACGCCCCCGCCGTCACGCGGTAACCCTTCCCCGTACGCTCCCCTGACGGGCCGACGGCCGAGGCGGGCAGCCCCGCGGCTTCCAGGGCCAGGGCCACGGCCCGTACCGGACGGTGCAGCTCCCACGGCGCGGGCACCGACTCCGGATCGGCCCGGCCGCTGTTCGCCAGCCGCCTGATCTGCACCAGCCCGGCCCACGCCGACCGCACCGAAGCGGCGCGCACCACCGCATCGCCGGGAGCCGGCGGGCCGTCCCCCGTCGCCGGCTCGAACCCGCTCTCCGCCCCGCCGCCCATAGCCGACCCCCTCCGTCCCGTCCCCGTAACGCACTGCTGCCAGTGTGCGCCGCCCCACCGACAACGGCCGACCGGATGCGAAGCCGATAGGCTCCGGTGCTGCTCACGAACACCGCGCCCCGAAGGATTCACCCACCGTGCCCGACACCGACCGACCCGCCGGCACCGACCGCCAGGACGGCGACGGCCGTGACGCCCTGCGCGCCGACTGCGGCAACTGCTTCGCCCTGTGCTGCGTCGCGCTGACGCTCACCCGCTCCGCCGACTTCGCCGTCAACAAGGCGGCGGGCACGCCCTGCCGCAACCTCCGGGACGACTTCCGCTGCGGCATCCACGCCCGGCTGCGCACCGAGGGGTTCCCCGGCTGCACCGTCTACGACTGCTTCGGGGCGGGCCAGAAGGTGTCGGTGGAGATCTTCGGCGGCCGGGACTGGCGCGGCGCACCGGAGACCGCGCAGCAGATGTTCGAGGTCTTCCCGGTCGTCCGGCAACTCCACGAACTGCTCTGGTACCTGACGGAGGCGGCCGGCCTCGTCCCCGCCCGCCCCCTGCGCGGCGAGATCCGGCGCACCCTCGAAGCGACCGAAGCCCTGACCCGCCTCGACGCCGCCGCCCTGGCGGAGCTCGACGTGGCCGCCCACCGGGGCGAGGTCGCCGTGCTCCTCGGCCGGGTGAGCGAACTCGTGCGCGCCACGGCCCCCCGCCCCACGACCGGCCGGAAGAAGCGCAGCCACCGGGGCGGCGACCTCATGGGCGCCCGGCTCAGGAAGGCGGACCTGCGGGGCGCCGATCTGCGCGGCGCCTACCTCATCGCGGCGGACCTCGGCGGCGCCGACCTGCGCCTCGCGGACCTCATCGGCGCGGACTTCCGGGACGCGGACCTGTCGGGCGCCGACCTGACCGGGGCGCTGTTCCTGACGCAGGCGCAGGTGAACGCCGCCCGGGGGAGCGCCACCACCCGGCTCCCCTCGTCGCTGAGCCGCCCCGCGCACTGGACGGCATGACCCTCAGGCGTCCGGGGACTCCAGCGCCGCCTTGAGGCGGTCGAGCGTGGTGCGGATGTTGCGGCGCTGGAACACGGCGAAGGTGTGCCCCCTGGTCGCCACCCGGTCGAAGGCGTTGGCCACGAAGTCCGGCCAGGCGCGGCGGTCGTCCGTCCAGGTCTCCGTGACCCGGGTGCCGCCCTCCACCGCCTCGAAGCGGTACTCCCAGGTGGCGATCGGCCCGCGCAGCAACGGCCGCCGCGCACCGATCGCGTGGACCCGGAACGCGAACCGCCGCCCCGGATCGGCCGCCGTCACCGTGCACCGGGTCGTCCAGCTCACTGGCCCGCGCTTGTTGCGGCCGTCGAAGACCATGCCGACGTACGCCTCCCGGCGTTCCCCACGCACCCGCGCGCCCAGGTTCTCCGGGCTCCAGCGGCCCATCGCCGTGGGGTCGCTCAGCAGGGTGTAGACCTCCAGCGGTCCGGTGTGCACGACGACGCTGTCCGACACGGTCATGGTGCGGGGCATGGGGCACTTCCGTTCCGCGGCCGGCTGCGGTCACCACCGGGCGTCGGACCGGCCGCACGGCCGACGGGCTCCCGCCCGCACACCTTACTGACCGGTCACATAAAATCCGGAGGCGGGGAGTGACGCATCCGGCAGCCGGGAAGAGAACGCCCCGCGGCCGTGGTTCGTTGCACAGACGTCGCATCCGGAACACGCCGACGACCGACCGAGGAGCCCGCACATGCAAGGCCGTACCGATCCCAGCCGCACCGAGCCCGGCACCGCAGACCGCACCCGGCTCGTCGAACGGCTGATGGAGCAGTTCCCGCACGTGCCGCGCGAGGCCGTCATCAAGGAAGACCTGCTGCGCGGCGGCGTCGCCTTCGACGAGTCCGCGCTCAGCGACAACGAGGGCGGCGACGTCAAGCCGAAGTCGTACTTCATCTTCTCCTTCGACCACGGCACCCTGCCCGAGCTGGGCGCGGCCGCCCTGCGCCGCCCGCCGGAGGAGATCGTGCTCACAGGCGGCCCCTACGAGCTGCGGCGCACCGTTGTCTCCGTGCGCGTCAACCCCGCGTCCCCGTACCGTGTCGCGGCGGACGCGGACGGGATGCTCGGGCTCTACCTCGACGGCAGGCGCATCTCCGACGTCGGTCTGCCCCCGATGCCCGACTACTACCGGCACACGCTGGCCAACGGTAAGTCCGTGATGGAGGTCGCCCCGACCATCCAGTGGGGCTACCTCGTCTACCTCACCGTCTTCCGCGTCTGCCAGTACTTCGGTGCGAAGGAGGAGTGCCAGTACTGCGACATCAACCACAACTGGCGCCAGCACAAGGCGGCGGGCCGCCCGTACACCGGCGTGAAGCCCGTCGAGGAGGTGCTGGAGGCGCTGGAGATCATCGACCGGTACGACACGGCGAAGACCTCCACCGCGTACACCCTCACCGGCGGCGCCATCACCTCGCACATCGGCGGCCGGGACGAGGCGGACTTCTACGGCCAGTACGCCAAGGCCATCGAGGAGCGTTTCCCGGGCCGCTGGATCGGGAAGGTCGTCGCCCAGGCGCTGCCCAAGGCGGACGTCCAGCGGTTCCACGACTACGGGGTGCAGATCTACCACCCCAACTACGAGGTGTGGGACCGCCGTCTGTTCGAGCTGTACTGCCCGGGCAAGGAGCGCTACGTCGGCCGTGACGAGTGGCACCGCCGCATCCTGGACTCCGCCGACGTGTTCGGCGCGCGCAACGTCATCCCGAACTTCGTCGCCGGAGTGGAGATGGCCGAGCCGTTCGGTTTCAGCACGGTGAAGGAAGCCATCGACTCGACCACCGAGGGCCTGCGCTTCTTCATGTCGCACGGCATCACCCCGCGCTTCACCACCTGGTGCCCGGAGCCGACGACTCCGCTCGGCAGGACCAACCCGGACGGGGCGCCGCTGGAGTACCACATCCGGCTTCTGGAGTCGTACCGCGCGACGATGGAGGAATTCGGACTCAGCTCGCCTCCCGGTTACGGACCACCCGGAGCGGGGAACGCGGTGTTCTCCGTCAGCTCCTTCATGGACAGCCTGCCGGCCGCCCCGGCCAGGACCACGCGCAGGGGCTCGACATCGGTGAGCGGCACCCAGGACAGGTCGGGGCGCGCGTAGTAGCGGGCCATGCTCTCGGGCGCGAAGCAGATCACGGACCCCTGCACCACCTGCTCCAGCATCTCCCGCACGGCATCAAGGTCCTGATCGTGGAACCCGGCTCCTTCCGCACCGGGTTCGCCGGCGGCGGCGCGCGCCCGCCTCCGCGTGTGTGCCGGAGCGTGCGCCCCGGCACACACGCGCATTCGTGCTTCGAGTGAGGGTGGGAGGCGGACGATCAGGGAAAGTAAGCGGAACAGAGCCCCCCGATTGTAAAGGCGGCGCCCATGCTGCACGGTGTCGATGTCAGCGCCTATCAGTCCTCGTTCGACACGGACGGACTGGACTTCGTCTTCATCAAAGCCACCGAGGGCCGTTCCTACGTCAATCCGCGCCTGTCCGACCAGACGAAACGGGCCCGCGACGCCGAATGCGTCGTCGGCTTCTACCACTTCCTGTGGCCCGGAAACATCGCGGCGCAGGCCGAATACTTCCTGAGCAAGGCGCCCGAGAAGGCCGGCGATCTGCTCGCCGTCGACTGGGAGCAGAACGGCGAGGGCACCCGCCCGAGCAACGCCGAGAAGGACCGCTTCATCCGCGAGGTCAAGCGCCTGCGGCCGCACCACCGCGTCCTGCTCTACTGCAACCGCTACTTCTGGCTGAACCACGACACCACGTCGTACGCCGGGGACGGGCTCTGGATCGCCGACTACGTGAAGGCGGGCAAGCCGCGCATCAAGGCGTCCTGGCGCATCCACCAGTACACCGACCGGCCGCTCGACAAGGACGTCGCCGACTTCTCCTCCCGCTCCGCCATGCGCGCCTGGGCCAAGAAGTAACGCCGACGGGCACCGGTCAGTAGGACTGAAGCTCCACGAGATGCCCCTCGGGGTCGCGCACATGGGCGGTGCGCAGCCCCGGACCCCACTCCGGGCGGTCGCACGCGGGCGCGGTCAACTCGGCGCCGTGGCCGAGGCAGACGGCCAGCCCCGCGTCCACGTCCGCCACACGCAGGACGAACATCGACCGGTCCTGGGCCGGGGGCGGGTCCGCGGGCAGGTGCTTCGTGCCGGCGACCGCCGCCATCGCGCTCCGGTCGAACAGCACCAGCGCGCCCTGCCCCCCGACGTCCCAGTGCGCGTACGGCCCCGAGGCGTTGCCGCTGGCGCGTACGGCACCGATCAGCTCCGGCAGCACGGCGTCGTAGAAGCGGAAGCAGTCGGCGAACCGGCCGACCAGCAGGCGGGGATGCAGCGCGTCCACGGAGGCTCCTTCAGTAGGTGCACACCCATCATGGGTTGGCCCTACGATATACCTGATGAACGAAACCCCTCCCAGTCTCCTGGGTATGACGACCTACCTCATGTCCAAGACCGGCAAGGCGGCGCGCGGCCGGCTCGCCGACCGGCTGGCCGAACGCGGGCTGAGGCTCTGGCACATGGCGATCCTCGCCGCGCTGGCCGACTTCGGCCCCCATGTGCAGCGCGAACTCGCCGCGCGGCTTTCGATCGACCGCAGCGACGTCGTCAAGATCGTGGACGGACTCGGCGCGTCCGGCCTGGTGGACCGGGCCCGTGACACCGCCGACCGGCGGCGTGTCACAGTCACCGTCACACCGGCCGGCCGCGCCCTGCTGGAAACCCTCAAGGCCGAGGCGCTGGCCGTACAGGACGATGTCCTGGCGCCCCTGACCTCCCGCGAACGCGCCCAGCTGACCGCCCTGTTGCTCCGCGTCCACGACGGGACGCGGGAGAACACACCGGAACGGCCAGGTCGCTGACCCATTCGGGGCACCGGGTGCGGCAGAATTCCCCGGTGACCACACCCGCGGCCCAGCCGCCTCGTGACCGTGCGCTCGGGCGCGGCATCACCACCCTCATCCCACAGGCCACCCCCGCCACACCGGCCGAACAGGCGGCGGCCGTCCTGACGGCCATGCGGTCCGTTCCGGTGCGCGTCGGCGTACTCCAGGCGGCGGTGGTGCTGCTGGAGGAACGGGTGCGCGCCACGGACGACGAGGCGGAACGGGCCGCGGCGGCGACCACGGTGGCCATGCTCCGCAGCGCGATCGGACAGGCCGGCTGATGAATCCCTTGTCGACGGACAGCGGTGTGTACGAGACGGCAAGCGGCCGGGTACGCGGACGCGCACCGCGCAATGACGTCGCCGCCGTCCTCGGAATCCCCTACGCCGAGCCGCCGTTCGGCGAGAACCGCCTCCGTGCCCCGCGCCCGCGCGCCCCGTGGCCCGGGGTCCGTGACTGCACGGAGTTCGGCCCCGTCCCGCCCCAGTCCGCCGAACTGCCGGGCGCTCCCACCTGGTCGCCCGGCGACGAGGACGTCCTGAGCCTCAACATCTGGACCCCCACGACCGCGCCGGGACCGCTGCCCGTGCTGGTCTGGATTCACGGCGGCGCCTACACCTTCGGATCGAGCGCCCAGCCGGACTTCGACGGTACGGCCCTGGCCCGCACCGGCCTCGTCGTCGTCACCCTCAACTACCGCGTCGGCTTCGAGGGCTTCGGCCATGTCCCGGACGACGCCTGCCCGCCCAACCGGGGCCTGCTCGACCAGATCGCCGCCCTCGAATGGGTCCGCGACAACATCGCCGCGTTCGGGGGAGACCCGGCAAACGTCACCCTGGCCGGACAGTCGGCGGGGGCCACCTCCGCGGTCTGCCTGATGGTGATGGACCGCGCGCACGGGCTCTTCCGGCGGGTGATCGCGCACAGCGCGGTCGGCCCCGTCTTCGCCCCGGAGCTGGCCGGACAGGTCACGGACCGCGTCGCCGTCGCCACGGGGAAACCCCTCACCGGAGCCTCCCCGCAGGAACTGCTGAAGGCTTCGGAGCAGGTCGTCGGGGACTACCGCGCGGACCCCGGCTCCGGGGCGCTGCACTGGGACCCGGTCATCTACGGACCGGTCGCCGACGGGGAGGTGCTGCGCGACGACCCGCTCGCTCTCGTCGTCGCAGGGGCCGGCCGGGACGCCGACCTGCTCGTCTGCCACACGACCGAGGAATACTGGCTGATGGACGCCGTAGGCAGCGCCTGCGAAGTCCCCACGGACGAGCGGCTGAAGAGCTTCGCCGCCGACTTCGGACTGCCGTCCGGGCTCATCGACGGGTACCGCGCACTCATGCCCGGCGCCGGACCGTATGACATCCACCTCGCCGTCTACGGGGACCTGATGTTCGGCGTGTACGGCAGCAGGCTCGCCGAGGCCCACACGGCGGCGGGCGGCCGCGCCTTCCTGTCCCGGTTCGACCGCAAGGGCGGGGGAGTGCGGGCCTGGCACTGCGCCGACGTGCCCTTCGCCTTCGGCAACGTGGACGACGAGGCCATCCGGTTCCTCATCGGAGGCGCCGCGCCGACGCCCGGGGACCGGGCCCTCGCGGACCGGATGACCGCGGCCTGGGCCGGGTTCGCGGCCACCGGCGACCCGGGCTGGGAGCCGGGCCCCGGCCACATCAGGGTGTGGGGGACGCCGGACCGCGCGACGGCCTCCGGGCACTGGCGGGACGGCGACGCGGTCCGGGCGCTGTGGGACCCGTACACCTACCGCCCCGCCCGCTCCTGACGCGGCGGTTCACATCGGGGGCAGTTCCAGCGGTCCCCGGCCCTCGCGGACCTTGCCGATCTCCCGCAGCTCGCCCAGCAGCCGCCCGTCCAGGTCGGTGGTCGCCAGCACGGCCCGGTCGCCCAGGCACGTCTTGTCCCCGTCGGGCTCCTCGCAGTACAGGACGTACCCCGTGAGCCGGTCGACGGTCCCGGGCTCCAGGCGCCAGATCCACTCGTAATCGCTCACCTGCACGCGGGGGTGGGCAGCCCGGAGCCGGTCCTTGACGGCGCCCTGGACGGCGGTGGCGAACTTCTGCCGCTCGGCGAACGGGCGGACGATGCGGGCGCTGCCCGACGCCGGGTCGACGTGCCCGTCCTTCGCGGAGTAACCGGCGCTGTAGTACGCGTGCGAGCCGAGGGCCGCGAGCAGTGAGGTCGCGCTCAGACGCATGGCCGTCGGCTGCGACTTCTTGCCCGCGGGCCGCTTCCTCGCGACGGCAGGGGAGACCAGATTGACCGCCGCGCCCTTCACCTCGGTCCCGTCCTTCCACCGCCGCGCGCAGCCGCCGATGTCCTTGAGCAGGCCGGAGACCGTCGCGTTGGTGGGGGCGGCGGCGATCCAGGGCGTCCCGGTCTGCGGGTCGACGGCGATCACCTCGTGGCCGCAGCTCCGGAACGCGCCGACGAGCACCCGCAGCGCCGCCGCCTCGCGCCGCCCGCGCTCCACCGCGTCGTCCAGCACGCCCCGGCAGTCATGGGTGTTGCAGGTGCCGGCGTCGGCGTCCACCCACATCCGGACCACGGCGTCGGGGTCGTCGGTCATCGCGAAGGTGATCTCCGAACCACTGGCGTTCGGGATCAGGGTGTGCGCCTCGATGACGCGGAGAGCGCCCGGGTAGTACTTCTCCGCCAGCTTCTCGGCGTACGCACGGTCCTCCTTCGTGGTGGTCACGAGCCCGCACCCGGTGAGCGCGGCCGCGAGGCCGAACACCAGTGCCCCGGCCACCCCGGCCGCCATCCTGCGCCGTCTCGGCGATCCGTCCATCTCCGCCCGCCCCCTGCTCGAGTTCCGGCCCGCCCAACGGCCGGACCTGCTCCTTCAGCTGATGTGACAGTAGGACGGGGCCGCGCGCGGGGGATGAGTACGGCTACTCAGCCGGCGGCTCGTGCGGTCACCCATGTCATTGGCATGGACCTGCTAACAACTTCTCGGCTACAGTCCGGAACGGCACACTCTGAGAGCGCTCTCAACGAGGCGCCTCGGACGCCTGCTGTTCCTCCCCCACCCAGCCGGAACAACAGAAGGGCCAAGACCTTGAGACGCTCCACAGCCTTGAGAACCGCACTCTCCGCCGTACTCCTCCTCGGAGCCTGGGCGGGCGCGGGCTTCCCCTCGGCCTCCGCCGCCGACACTCCCACCGCCGCCCCCGCACCCGCGTCCGACGGCCTGCTCACCGCCATGCAGCGGGACCTCGGACTGACGGTGAGTCAGGCCAAGGCGCGGATCTCCCAGGAGAAGACCGCCACCGCGCTCCAGCCGAAGGCCCGCCACGCCGCCGGGGCGGCGTACGGCGGTTCCTGGTTCGACCCGGCGACCGGCGGCCTGACCGTCGCCGTCACCGACGCCGGGCAGGCCGACGCCGTACGGGCCACGGGCGCCGCCGTACGCATGGTGACCCACACCGAGAAGCGCCTCGACTCGGTCAAGGCGAAGCTCGACAAGCTGGACGCGCCGCAGGGCGTCAGCAGCTGGCACGTCGACCCGCGCACCAACTCGGTCGTCGTGGACGTCGTCGCGTCGCAGCGTTCTGACAACGATGTCCAGGCATTCGTACGGAAGGCCCGGGAAGCCGGTCCCGTCACCGTCGAGCAGACCGCCGAAGCGCCCCGGACGTTCTCGGCCGGGACCGTGGGCGGTGACCCGTACTACACGGGCAACGTACGGTGCTCGATCGGCTTCTCCGTCTACGGCGGCTTCGTCACGGCCGGCCACTGCGGCCGGGCGGGCGCCGGGGTCAGCGGCTGGGACGGCTCCTTCATCGGCAACTTCCAGGGCTCGTCCTTCCCCGGCGACGACTACGCGTGGGTCAGCGTGGGCAACGGCTGGTGGACGGTCCCCGTCGTCCTCGGCTGGGGCACCGTCTCCGACCAGCTGGTCCGGGGCTCCAACGTGGCCCCGATCGGCGCCTCGATCTGCCGCTCCGGCTCCACCTCGCACTGGCACTGCGGCAATGTGCTCGCCACCAACGACACCGTCAACTACTCCCAGGGCGCGGTCTACCAGATGACCAAGACGAGTGTCTGCGCGGAGGGCGGTGACTCCGGTGGTTCGTTCATCAGCGGTGACCAGGCGCAGGGTGTCACCTCGGGTGGCTGGGGCAACTGCAGCTCCGGCGGCGAGACCTGGCACCAGCCGATCAACGAGATCCTGAACCGGTACGGGCTGACGCTCCACACTGCCTGACCGCGTTCCGCGCGACCTGGGGTCTGCCGAGCGAGGCGGCGGGCCCCGGGTCGCGTGCGTGCCCGGCCGTCAGGCGAGCCGGAGGTCGATGAACGGCACGGTGTCGCCCGGCAGGACGTACCGCTCGGTCTCCACGAAGCCGTTCCGCAACGCGAACCGCAGCCCCTCCGGGTTCGACTCCAGGACACATGTCTCGATGACCTGCGCGCCGAGCCCCCGAGCCAGCTCAAGCCCGTGTGCGTACAGCTGCCCGCCGAACCCCCGGCCCCGGTGCTCGGGCAGGATGCGGGCGATCACGGTCCCCACCGGGTTGTCCGCGCCGGGCGGGCGCACCGTGGAACACCCCACCAGCACGTCCCCCGCGTACGCGACGCACAACCGGTTGCGCCCCGCACGCTCCGTCACTTCCGCAAACGACAGGGTGGCCGTCGGGATGATGGCGTTGTGCACGGACTGCCAGTCCCGGAGCGAGCCGTCGCCGTCCACCCGCGCGATACGAAGATCGTTCATCGCGCCAGGAAACCGGCCCCCGGGGCCGCGCGTCAACCGGCGGGGTGCTCAGACGGCCCAGGTCCCGCGCAGCGCGGCCGTGGCGAAGCCCGGCCCGTACGCGACGGTGATGCCTTCGGCGCCGGCCGGCGGCGGTTCGGCGTGGGTGCGTTCGAGGATGCGGAGCACGGAGACACCGCCGAGGTTGCCCTCGTCGGTGAGGGTGGCGGTGGAGTGCCGGGTGTCGTGGGCGTCCAGCCCGAGGGCCGTCGCGGTGTCGCTGATGATGCGCGTACTGCCGGGGTGGATGACCCCGAAGCCGACGGAGGGGCGGCCGAGCCAGTCCAGCAGGGCGGGCAGCACATCGTCCGCCGCGCTCAGCGCCTCCTTCGTACTGTCGAAGTGGAACCCGGCCGGATCGACGCGGCCGGCATACCGGGTCAGGCTGTCCGGCAGGGCGTGTTCGTAGGTGTCGGCCGGGGAACCCACCCGGAAACCGGGGCCCAGCGGGGCGTCGGTGACCAGGGTCGCCGCCGCGCTGTCCCCGAAGAGCACCTTGTAGATCATGTGCTCGACGGCGTCGTCCTGATGGTTGTACACCGAGGAGATGACCTCGGCGGCGACCACCAGGACGGTCGCCCCGGGTCTCGCGGCCAGCAGGTCGACCGCCCGGATCAGCGCCTGGGTGCCGCCCGCGCACGCCAGCGTCGTCAGAGCGATCCGGGAGACGTTCTGACGCAGGCCCAGCCGGTTCATCAGGTGGATGTCCATGTTGGGGACCGACCAGCCGGTCGAGTGCGTCGTGATGATCGCGTCCACATCACCCGGCTCCAGCCCGTACGCCCCGAGCACGCCCCGTGCCGCCTGCTCCGCCATGTCCAGCGCGTCGGCGAACGCCGCCTCGCTCCGGGCCGTGACACCGGCGTCCCCCGACACGGTCGGCGCCGCCAGCGGCCGGGTGAAGTACCTGCTGCGCACCCCGGTGTTGGCCACGATGCGGAGGATCGCGGCGAGCCGAGGGTGGTCCGGGTGATGGGCGCGGATGTCGTCCGCGATCTCGGCGGTGGTCACCTTGTGAGCGGGGAACACGGTGGTGGGGCGGGCTATGTAGGCAGGCACGACATCCTCCGGCGGGCACGGTGCGGCGGCGATGTGGGGGTGGGCACAACCTAAGCCACAAACGGCCGTGCCGCCCTGATCACAACACCGCGGAAGCCCGGAGGGAAGCCCCTACGGAGCGCGCAGCACCGGCACGCGGGTGTGCGCGCGCCGCGCGCCCGCGTGGAAGACGAGAACGATCATGCGCGCGCCCGGAGCGGCCATGGGCTGCGCGGCGCACATCGTCACCCACCCCGGACCGTCCACGGCGTGCCGGATGGGCCGTTCGTCGCCGTCGGGATGGATGTGCGCGGCGCCCGACTCCCAGATCGGCGCACACCGCGGGTCGGCCAGCACGTCCTTCTCCAGCAGGCGGAGCACCTCGTCGTCGGGCCGGCTGGCGAGCGCCGCCCGCAGCTGCGGCACGACCAGCGGTGCCCAGGCGGTGTCCCAGTCGATGAGCATGTCGCGTCCCTGCTCTTCGAGGAGCATCCACCTCATCGTGTTCCTGGGCACGTTTCCCCCGGGGAACAGCCGCGCGAACTCGTCGTTGTGCGCGATGAGTTCCCAGGAGGCGTCGGTGATGTACGCGGGATGGGTCATCCCGTCGATGGCCTCCTGCCAGACCCCCGGCACCTCCTTGCCCGAGCGGGCGGTGAGCGGGCCCGGCGGGTCGCCTATCCCGGCGTACCGGCACAGCGACACCCATTCCTGCTCGTTGAGGGCGAAGAGCATCGCCACATCACGGAGGAAACCGGTGTCCGGCCTCGGCCAGGCGCCCGACTCCAGCCGGCGGTAGGTGCCGGGGGTGCGGTGCAGCAGCTGGTCGACCTGGTGCTGGGACAGTCCGGGTGCACGGCGCCCCTGCCGGGACGAACGGTGGAAACCGTGTCCGGTGGGGTCGATCAGTGCACGACGGACTCTGAGGAGTGTCCGAAGTGCCGTCTTGTCGGTGTTGGTCATGCGATCAAATCCCCCGCGTATGGGCCCGGTTGCGCGGGCGTGAGCCTAATTGGCGCGACGTGGCTTAGCGCTAAAAACTGGACGTAGAAAACAGTCTGTTTACCTTCCATGCTGGAGCTCGTGAGGCGGCGGACCGCAACTCTTCGGAGCGGTGAGCCCACGCCTGACGTGCGGTCTTCCTGCTGTCCTCTCCTGGCAATGTTCGCAGCCGGAATTCCGCACCCGTTCAGAACGGTGGCGGGAAGGGCTTGACCAGCAGACCGTATTTCGTCCCCCTGTGGGGCGGCTGCGCACCACGGTCCGCTGATCTGGCTCTTTCCGTCACCCACCTCGGTCTCCCGGGCCGAGGCGGGGCGGTACTCGGTGCGGTCGGCAGCCCCCCTGCCGGCCGCACCATTCTCTTCCCCCTCCCTCTTCCCCTTCTCTCCCCGGGGACACTGCTCCATCCGGAGCCGGGCGGGTACGGCCCCATCTGCGGCCTTCCCCGGCACCCGGCGCGACGCGAAGTCGTTGCTCTCTGGTGGAGAGGGGTTTCGCCATGTAGCGTCACTGCCGGAAGTCGTGGTTCGCCGAAACCGCCCGTGCTCCGGCGCGGGCGCCTTGCTGTGCAGGGGCGGACCGGGACACCACTGGGACCGCGTGGTGCGGCTCCCGATATCGACTGAGAGGCACCGGCATGGCCAGCGGAACCGTCAAGTGGTTCAACGCCGAAAAGGGTTTCGGCTTCATCCAGCAGGACGGCGGCGGGCCGGACGTCTTCGCTCACTACTCGAACATCAACGCCTCCGGCTTCCGTGAGCTCCAGGAGGGCCAGGCGGTGACCTTCGACATCACGCAGGGCCAGAAGGGCCCGCAGGCGGAGAACATCACGGCCGCCTGACGCCGTAGTACCACCGTCCGGCCCCGGGGAGCACGCTCCCCGGGGGCCGGACGCGTGACACGGCCTCGTGGCCGCTCAGCCGGGCATCCGGGCCGTCCCGCCCTCGGACGGGGCCGGTTCGGTCGCGGTGTACATGGCCGCGCCTTTCTGGATGCCCTTGCCGATGGCGCCCCGCTTCACCAGGGTCTCCAGGGTGTTGCGCACCACCTGCACCGAGGTGCCGCGCTCCGGGTGGGCCTCGGTCAGATCCGCGTGCACCTCGCGCACCAGGCGCGGTTCGCCCGGGGGCATCAGGGCGCGGATGAGCTGGTGCAGCGGAGCGGTCGCCGTGGCCGCCCTGCTGCCGCCCGCCTTCGCCCGGGACGGCCTCGGCTTCGCGCGCCCGGCGGGCCTCGGGCCCGGGACGGGTGTGCCGGACGGGGTGTCGTCTTCCGCCGGTTTCTCGCCGGTACGCGGTGCGCGGCGCGGCCGAGGGGGCGCCGTCTCACCCGGCAGCGCGGCCTGCATCCCGGTCAGCCAGGTCTCGTCGGCCCTGAGCTGTGCCAGGCGGGCCCGCAGCCGCTCGATCTGCGCGGTGAGCTCCTTCTGCTCCGCACGGTTGTCGGTGAGATCGGTGGCGAACCGCTCGGCATACATCGTCTGTACGCTCTGCGACGCACTGTCCGCGTTGTTCATGATGGTCCACGCTCCTCGGGCCGGGGATTTGTCGGCGCATGCCCCCCATTCACCCCCCGGAAGGACGCGAAAGGCGCAATTTGCGCCCAAGATCCAGCCGAAGGGATGAACGCCCGGCCGGGACCGGGGGGATCTCATCGGACGGGCCGGATAAGCGGGTCGGATTTCTCAACTCCGTTTGTGTGTACAGGTCTTGCATTGACGCATGCGTGTGCTGTTCATAACATCGCAACACCTGAAGCCGTGAATGACCGGATCTCGCCGGTGGCGAGACCGTTCGGCCACTGCGGTATCCCCGTACCGCCGCGTCGCTCCCCCCACATGCTCCACACGTCCCCATTGACCTGAAGCAACCGCACACCACGCCGCTCGGCGTGCGCGCCGAGGGAGTCGGATGAGTACCCAGGCTGTCCAGTCGTACCTGACGCATGGCCAGAAACGTCTGTGGTTCCTGCACCAGATGGACCCCGACGACGCCTCGTACAACATTCCGCTCGTCCTGCGCCTTTCCGGCGAGCTGTCCGGGCCCGCCCTGCGCGCCGCCTTCGACGCGGTGGCCGCCCGCCACGAGGCGCTGCGCAGCCGCTTTCCCGCCGAGGACGGCGAACCGGCCGCCCTGGTGGCCGAGCCGGGCCCGGGCGACGTGGAATGCCACGACCTGCGCGGCCGAGGCGACCGGCTGGAGCCGCTGATCGCCGAGCGCACCAACCGCGCCTTCGACCTCGCCCGGGGCCCGTTGCTGCGCGTCGCCCTCTTCCGTACGGGAGACACCGAGCACGTCCTGTGCGTGGTCCTGCACCACATCGTCGCCGACGGCTGGTCCCTCAACATCCTGCGCGAGGAGCTGGCGGCGCACTACACCGCACACCTCCGGGGCGCGGCCGCCGACCTGCCCGCCCCACCCGTACACCCGGCCGGGCAGGAGCAGGAGGCGGACGAGACGCAGACGCGCGAAGCCCTCGCCTACTGGCGGGACCGCCTGGACGGCGCACCCGCCCTGGAACTGCCCCTCGACCGGCCCCGCCCCGAACACCCCTCGCCCGAGGGCGCCTTCCACACCCGGCTGCTCACCGGCGCGGGGCCCGTCATCGACGCGCTCGCCCGGGCCCGGCGCTGCACCCCGTTCATGGTGCTGCTCGCCGCCTACCAGGCGACCCTGCACCGCTGCACCGGGCAACACGACTTCTGCGTCGGCGTCCCCACGGCGGGCCGCTCGGGACCCGACGCCGAACAGGCCATCGGCTACTTCTCCCGGACCCTGGTCCTGCGCTCCGACCTGACCGGGACGCCCACCTTCGCCGACCTGCTCCGCCGCGCCCGCACCACGGTGCTCGGCGCCTTCGCCCACGACCGCATCCCCTTCGAGGAACTGGCCGAAACCCTGCGCCTGGACCGGGACCCCGGGCGCACCCCGCTGTTCCAGACGATGCTGACCGTCCACACCCAGGACGCCGGCCTGCTGCGCGACGCGTCCTTCGCCGGTCTCGGCTGCACCGAACTGGACCCCGCCATGCGGGCCTGCAAGTTCGACCTCACCCTCGACGTGCGCCGGGACGGCGAGGACGTCGTCGCCGTCTTCGGCTACCGCACGGACCTGCTGGACGGCGACCGGGTCGCCCGCCTCGCGCGCTGGTTCGAGACGCTGCTGCGCGGCGCGGCGGACGCCCCGGACACCCCGGTCCACCTCCTGCCCCTGCTGGACGAACCCGAACGCGCCGCCCTGCACGCGGCCGGCCGGGGACCCGCCCTGCCCGACGGCCCGCCCACCGTGCACGACGCCATCGCCCGCACCGTCCGCGAACACCCCGGCGGCGAGGCCCTGCGCGGGCGCGACGCCTCGCTCTCGTACGCCGGGCTGTGGCAGCGCGCGGGCGGCCTCGCCGCACGGCTGACCGCCGAGGGAGTCCGGCACGGGGACACCGTGGGCGTGCTGCTGCCGCGCGGACCGCACGCCGTCGTGGCGATGCTCGCCGCCTGGCGCGCCGGCGCCGCCTACCTCCCCCTGGACCCCGAATACCCGGCCGCCCGGCTCGCGTACATGGCCGCCGACAGCGGCGCCCGCACCGTCCTGACCACCCGAGACACCTCACGGCCCGAGCTGCCCGGGAGCGTCCGGACGCTGTACGTGGAGGACGCGGCGGACACCGGACCGGCGGGGGAGGGGTCCACCGGCGGCACCACCGCGCCCCACCCCGACGACCCCGCGTACCTCGTGTACACCTCCGGCTCGACCGGCAAACCCAAGGGCGTCCTCGTCCCGCACCGGGCACTGGCCGAGCGGGTGCGCTGGATGCGCGAGGGATACGGGATCACCGCCGAGGACCGCGTCCTGCACTGCGCCTCACTCAGCTTCGACACCTGCGCCGAGGAGCTGTTCCCCGCACTGGCGGCCGGGGCCACCCTCGTCGTGGCCGACCCCGGCGCCACGCTGCCCGACCAGCTGACCGAGGACTTCACCGCCGGCATCACGGTCATGGACCTGCCCACCCCGTACTGGCAGCATCTCGTCGGCGACCCGGACGTCGTCGCCTGGCCGGACCGGCTGCGGCTGCTGATCCTGGGCGCCGACCAGGTCCAGGCCGCCGCCGTCGGGGCCTGGCGCGAGCGGTTCGGCGACCGGGTGCGCCTCGTCAACTCGTACGGCCCCACCGAGACCACCGTCATCGCCACGACCGCCGGCCTCGGCGACCCGGACACCCGCGCCCGCCCGCCCATCGGCACCCCGATCGGCGGCGTCACCGCCACCGTGTGCGACGAGCACGGCGGCCCGGTCCCGCCCGACACCCCCGGCGAACTCCTCATCGGCGGTACGGGGGTGACCTACGGCTACACCGGACGGCCCGGCGCCACCGCGCGCGCCTTCGTCCCCGACCCGTACGGCCCGCCGGGCTCCCGCCGCTACCGGACCGGCGACCTGGTGCGCCGCCGGAACGACGGGGCCCTGGAATTCCTGGGCAGGCTGGACGGCCAGCTCAAGGTGCGCGGCTACCGCGTCGAGCCCGGCGAGACGGAGAGCGCGCTCCTCGCCCAGCCCGGGATCGCCGAAGCGGTGGTCGTCGCCCACCGCGACACCCTGGTCGCCTACGTCGTCCCCGCCGCCCCGGGCCTTGATCCCGCCGCCGCGCGGACCGCCGTGGGAGCGCTCCTACCGGCCCATCTCGTGCCCGCCGCCGTCCTCGTCCTGGACCGGCTGCCGCTCACCCCGAACGGCAAGCTGGACCGCGCGGCCCTGCCCGCCCCCGAGCAGCGCCCGGAGCTGCGCGCGAGCTATCTGGCCCCGCGCACCGAGGCGGAGGAGCTGGTCGCCGACATCTGGCGCGAGGTGCTCGACGCCGAACGGGTCGGCGCCCTGGACGACTTCTTCGACCTGGGCGGGCACTCCCTGCTCGCCACCCGGGTCATCGCCCGCGTCCGGGCCACCGCCGACCTCACCGTCCCCCTGCGCACCCTCTTCACCCACCGCACGGTCGCGGCCTTCGCCGAGGCCGTGGAGGCCGCCCTGACGGCCGAGATCGACGCCCTGTCCGAGGAGGAGGCCGCCGCCCTCCTCGCCTCGGACGGCGGCACCCTGGAAGGAACCGGTACGCCGTCATGAGCGACACCACCACATCCCCCGCCGGCCTCTCCGACGCCAAGCGCGCCCTGCTCAGCCGCCGGCTCAAGGCAGGCCGCGCCGCCGCCTCCCGCCCCGTCGTCCCCCGGAGACCCGAGGGCGTCGTGCCGCCGCTCTCCTTCGCGCAGGAACGCCTGTGGTTCATGGAGCAGTTCGCGCCCGGCACCGCCGCGTACAACATCCCCGTCGCGCGCAGGCTGCGCGGCACACTGGACCGGGAGGCACTGGCCCATGCCCTGGCCACCGTCACCGCCCGCCACGAGACGCTGCGCTCCCGCTACCCGGTGACCGACGACGGCCGCCCCGTACTGGAGATCGCGGAGCCCGCGCCCGCGCCGCTGCCCGTCGTGGAGGCGCGGGAGGAGGAGCACGCCGCACGGCTCGTGGACGAGGCGGGGGCCGAGCCCTTCGACCTGGCCGCCGGTCCTCTGCTGCGTACCCTGCTCGTACGCGTGACCGACCGCGACCACATCCTGCTGCTGGTCGTCCACCACAGCGTCAGCGACGGCTGGTCCAGCGAGATCCTGATCTCCGAGATCCTGCGCTGCTACGCGGCCCGCATCGCGGGAGACGACGACCCGCTGCCCGAACTCCCCGTCCAGTACGGCGACTTCGCCCAGTGGCAGCGCGACCGGCTGAGCGGAGACGTGCTCACCGCCGAAGTCGCCTACTGGGCGGACGAGCTCGCCGGAGTGGAACCGCTCGTCCTGCCCACCGCCCGGCCCCGCCCGGCGCGGCAGACCTTCGACGGGGCCGGCTACGGATTCCAGGTGGACCGCGCGCTCCTCGACCGGCTCGCCGCCCTCGGCAAGGCGCACGGCGCCACGATCCACATGGTGCTGCTCGCCGCCTTCCAGGAACTCCTGGCCCGGTTCAGCGGC
Source organism: Streptomyces sp. NBC_00726 (assembly GCF_045161735.1). NCBI lineage: Bacteria > Bacillati > Actinomycetota > Actinomycetes > Kitasatosporales > Streptomycetaceae > Streptomyces > Streptomyces sp. NBC_00726. The sequence continues at coordinate 6,563,797 of NZ_CP108983.1, forward strand.
CAGCGCGACTTCGCGGTGGGATCACCCGTCGCCGGCCGGCCCGAACCGGAACTGGAGGGCCTGGTCGGCATGTTCGTCAACGTCCTGGCCCTGCGCGCCCGGCTCGACGGCGACCCCACCTTCGCCGAGCTGCTGGAACGCACCCGCGAAACCTGCCTGGAGGCTTACGCCCACCAGGAGTTGCCGTTCGCCCAGCTGGTCACCGAACTGCACGTGGAACGCGATGTCTCCCGCTCCCCGGTCTTCCAGGCGGTGCTCGCCGTCCAGAACTACGCCACCGGGCGCCAGGCCACCGCCGGTCCGGACCTGGACGTGGAGACCTACGGCCTGCGCGCCTCGGGCACCCGTTTCGATGTCGAACTCTTCCTGATGGAGTGGCCGGACGGGCTGCGCGGCGCCTTCAACTACAACACCGACCTCTTCGCCGAGGCGGACATCGCCCGGCTCGCCGCCCACCTCGACCGGCTGCTGCACGCGGTGGCCGACCGCCCCGACGCACCGCTGTCCGGCATCGACCTGCTCTCGGACGACGAACGCGCCCTGGAGACGGAGCACTTCAACCGTACGGAGGTGCCGGTACCGGCCGACGCCACCCTGGTCTCCCTCATCGCCGAGCAGATCGCCCGCACCCCCGACGCCACCGCCGTGACGGCCGACGGCCGACGGCCACAGCCTCACCTACGCCGGACTGGACGCCGCCGCCGACCGCATCGCCGCCCGCCTCGTCGCGGCGGGCACCGGTCCCGGGGGCGTCGTCGCGGTCGGTGCGGAACGCTCCCTCGAACTCGTCGCCGCACTCCTCGCCGTTCTGCGCACCGGTGCCTGCTACACCCCGCTCGACACCGAATACCCGCCCGAACGGCTCGCGTTCACGCTGGACGACAGCGGCGCACGGGTGCTCCTGACCCAGCGGACCATCCCCGTCCCCGAGGGCTGCAAGGCCACGGTCCTCCACCTCGAAGACGACGACCTGTCTCGCGGGAGCGCTCCCATGACGCCGGGAAACACTCCCGCGCCCGACGACCCCGCCTACCTCATCTACACCTCCGGCTCCACCGGCCGCCCCAAGGGTGTGCCGAACACCCACCGCGCCATCGTCAACCGGCTGTTGTGGATGCAGCGGAGTCACCCCATCGGTCCCGAGGACTCCGTGCTCCAGAAGACGCCGGCCGGGTTCGACGTCTCCGTCTGGGAGTTCTTCTGGCCGCTGATGACCGGCGCACGTCTTGTGCTGGCCCGTCCCGGCGGCCAGAAGGACGCCGCCTACCTCGGCGAACTCATCCGCTCCGCACCCGTGACCGTCGCCCACTTCGTCCCCTCCATGCTGCCGCTCTTCCTCGCCGAGGAGGGCGCGGGGCGGTGTACGGACCTGCGCCGCGTGGTGTGCAGCGGCGAGACGCTGCCGCCCGACACGGCGCGCGCCTTCCGCGAGGTGCTGCCCGGCTGCGCCCTGGCCAATCTGTACGGGCCCACGGAGGCGGCGGTCGACGTGTCGGCCTGGGAGTGCGAGGGGCCGTTGGACGTGGTCCCCATCGGCTTCCCGGTCGACAACATCCGCCTCCACGTCCTGGACCGGGCACTGCGGCCGGTGCCCCCGGGCGCACCCGGTGAGATCCACATCGCCGGGACCGGGGTCGCCCTCGGCTACCACCGGCGACCGGGGCTCACCGCCTCCCGGTTCGTCCCCGACCCGTACGGTCCGCCGGGCTCGCGCCTCTACCGCACCGGCGACCTGGGCCGGCGCCGCCCCGACGGGGCCCTGGAACACCTCGGCCGCGTCGACCAGCAGGTCAAGCTTCGCGGCCTGCGCATCGAACCCGGCGAGATCGAGGCGGCCCTGCGCGCCCTGCCCCCGGTGAGCGAGGCGGCCGTCGTCGTACGCGAGGACACCCCGGGCGACAAGCGGCTCGCCGCCTACCTCGTCCCCGCCGGCGAGGAGCCCGCGCCCGACCCGCAGGAACTGCGCACCGCGCTCAAGCGGGTGCTGCCCGATTACATGGTGCCCGCCTCCTTCACCGCCCTGCCCGCCCTCCCGCTCACGCCCAACGGCAAGCTGGACCGCCGCGCCCTGCCCGCCCCGCAGATCCACCGGACGACCGGCGCGGCCAGTACGCCCGGGAGCCCGGCGGAACGGGTGCTCGCCGAGGTGTGGGCCGATGTGCTGGGACTGGACGAGGTCGGTGTGGACGAGGACTTCTTCGACCTCGGCGGCCATTCGCTCCTCGCCACCCAGGTCGTCGCCCGCGCCCGCAAACTCCTCCCGGAGGCGGGCGCCCGGCCGGTCAGCGTGATGGACCTGTTCACCTGCCGGACCGTCAGGGACCTGGCCGCGTTGGCGGACACCCCCGAGGACGCCCGGGGCCCCCGCAGACTGCTGCACCGCCTCACCCCGCAGGCCCCGGCCGGACACCCGCGCGCCACCCTGGTCTGTGTCCCGTACGGCGGCGGCAGCGCGGTCGTGTACCAGCCCGTCGCCGAACTCCTGTCAGAAGGCTACGAGTTGTGGTCCGTCGCCATCCCGGGCCATGACGTCGGCGTGACGGAGGAACACCTGCCGTTCGGCCAACTCGCGGAGAGCCTGGCCGCCGAGATACGCGAACGGGTCAGGGGCCCGCTGATCGTGTACGGGCACTGCGGCGTCGGCACCGCGCTGGCCGTGGCGACCGCGCGACTGCTCGAAGCCTCCGGCCGCGAACTCGAAGCGGTGTACGCGGGCGCGCAGTTCCCCTTCGCCAAACCACGCGGACGGGTTCTCGGCGCACTCTCCAAGGTGGCCTCGCTGGAATCACTGCTCGGCAACCGGGTGTACGTCAACTGGCTCACGGGCATGGGCGTCGACACCTCCCAACTCGACCGCGAGCAGACCGAATTCATCGTGGGCAACATGCGCCGCGACAGCCAGGCCGCCGAGGAGTACTTCACCGGGGCCATCGCGGACGTCGAGGCCGGTGCCCCGAGGCTGCGGGCCCCACTGGTGTCGCTCGTCGGCGACCGCGACCCGGCCGCCGACTTCTACCAGGAGCGCTACCGGGAATGGCTGCTCCTCGCTGAGCGCTCGGCGGTCGCCGTCATCGACCAGGGCGGCCACTTCTTCGTGAAGTACCGGGCCGCCGAGGTCGCCGAGGCGGTCACGAGCGTCCACCGGGCGGTCCGCGCGGAGGCCACCGAGACCCTGCCCGAGCGCTCCCCGGACGCGGCCTGGTGGTTCCACGCCGAGACCGGGCCGCCGGGTGGTGCCGAGGCGGACCCGGCGGCCGGGGGCGGTGCGAAGGACGCGGGCGCCCCGGCGCCGGGTGCGGCACGCTTCCTCGCCGTGGTGCTGGGGCAGTTGGGGTCGATCGTGGGCTCCGCGCTCACGGAGTTCGCCCTGCCCATCTGGATTCTGCTGGAGACCGGCTCTCTGGCCCGGTTCGCGCTGTACTCCGTGGTGGCGATGCTGCCCGGCATCCTCGTCGGCCCGCTGGCCGGTGCCGTCGTGGACCGGTTCGACCGGCGCAAGGTGATGCTCGCGGGCGATCTCGCTGCGGGGCTCAGCCAGGTCGCCATGCTGTGCCTGCTGTTCGGCGGTGTGCTGGACACCTGGTATCTGTACGTGCTGCTCGGCGGCCTCTCGGTGGCACTCACCTTCCAGCGCCTCGCGTACAGCTCCGCGATCCCGCAGCTGGTCCCCAAACGCTATCTCGGCCACGCCAACGGCATCGTCCAACTAGCCTTCGGTACCGCCCAGTTCGTTGTGCCGCTCGTCGCGGTGGCGCTGATGGCGGGCATCGGTCTGCGCGGCATCCTGATCCTCGACATCGCGAGTTACGTGGTCGCCGTCGCCGTGCTCGTCTGCGTCAGGTTCCCCCACACCCTGCCCTGGACCCGCCGGGAACCGGTCGTCGAGGAGATCAGACAGGGCTTCGCCTACACCTGGCGGCACCGGGGCTTCCGCTCGATGCTCCTGTGGTTCGCCGGCCTCAACCTCTTCCTGTCACCGCTGTTCCTCCTGGTGACGCCCCTGGTGCTGTCCTTCGACACCCTGGACGGGGCGGCGGCGGTCGCCACGGCGGGCGGGGCCGGGGCCGTCGCCGGCGGGCTGATCATGGGGGTGTGGGGCGGGCCCCGCAGACACCGGGTGCGCGGGATGCTCGCGCTGGCCGGGGTGTTCGCCCTGGCCGGGGCGGTGACCGGGCTGCGCGCCGACCTCTGGGTGATCGGTGCCGGTGCCTTCGGGATGTCCTGCGCCATCGCCCTGGTCAACGGGGTGTACTCGACCATCGTCCAGGTCAAGGTCCCGCAGCGCTTCCACGGCCGCGTATTCGCCCTGAACACCATGGTCGCCTGGTCCACCCTCCCCATCGGCCACGGACTCGTCGCCCCCCTGGGCGCCCGGCTGTTCGACCCCTTGCTGGCCGACGACGGAGTGCTGGCCGGCAGTGTGGGACGGGTGCTGGGCACGGGGCCGGGACGCGGGATCGGGCTGATGTACCTGCTGTGCTGCCTGGTGATGCTGGCGCTGGTGGCCCTGGCCCTGCGGCTGCCCGTCCTCGCCCGCTTCGACCGCGAGGTGCCGGACGCCGAACCCGACGACCTCATCGGACTCAGGGAACGCGCGGCCGCGCTCGCCGCTGCGGGGGACGACCGGTGAGCCCCGCCGCGCCCCCGCGCTCCCTGACCGAGCTGCTGGTCCACCGCGCCGCCCGCCACCCGGAGCGCGTCGCCCTCCGCAACGGCCCGCGCGCCCTGGACTTCGGCAGCTGGCGGGACCGGGCCGCCGCCCTCGCCCATGGCCTGCGCACCCGCGGCCTGCGCCCCGGCGACCCGGTCGGGCTGCGCTACGGCAGCACGGAGTGGACCGATTACGCGGTCGCCTACTGCGGGGTGCAGTGGGCGGGCGGCATCGCCGTACCCCTGTCCGACCGGCTGGCCCCGGCCGCCGCCGCGCACATCGTCGCGGACAGCCGGTGCGCGGGCGTCCTGCACGGCGCGGGCGGGCCACCGCCCCGGCTGCCCGCCGGGGTGTGGCGGGCGACCGGCGACGACTTCGGGTCCGGGTCCGGGGACGGGCCGCCGTTCCCCGACCCGTCCGCACCCGCCCAGTACCTCTACACCTCCGGCACCACCGGCCTCCCCAAGGGCGTCCGCGCCACCCACGCCAACCTCGCCCACGGCTGCACCCTGGACGAACGCCGCCGGCCCCTGCGTCACTCGCGCACCTTCCTGCACAGCTTCCCGATCGGCACCAACGCCGGACAGACGATGCTCGTGAACTGCCTGGACACCGCGGCCACCGGGATCGCCGCCCCGCAGTTCACCCCGCTGCGATTCGCCCGGCTCATCGAGGAACACGCGGTCGGCAGCGTCTTCCTGGTGCCCGCCACCGCCATCGAACTCCTCGCGTCCACCGCTCTCACCCGCCGCGACCTCAGCACAGTCAGACTGGTCGGCTCGACGGCGGCGGCGCTCCCGCAACCCGTCGCGCTACGGCTGGCGCAGGCGTTCCCCGGAGCACAGATCGTCAACTACTACACCTCCACCGAGGCCGCACCCGCCCAGATCACCCTGCTCTACGACCCCGACCACCCCGACTCACCCGGCCGGCCCGCCACACTCGACCACCTGCGCATCACCGACGCCGAGGGGCGCCCGGCGGCCATCGGCGAACCCGGCGAGATCTGGCTGCGCTCACCCACCGCACCCCGCGCCTACCTGGGCGCGCCCGACGCGGACGCCGAGGTCTTCCGGGGCCGCTGGGTGCGCATGGGAGACATCGGGCGGCTCGACGCGGACGGCTACCTCCACCTGCTCGACCGGGAGCGCGACGTCATCAAGTCCGGCGCGCACAAGGTGTCCACCATCCAGGTCGAGAACGCGCTCCACGCCCACCCGGACATCGCCGACGCCGCCGCCTTCGGCATCCCGCACCCCGTGCTGGGCAGCGTCGTCGCCGCCGTCGTCGTGCCCCGGCAGGGCGAGCCGGACACCACCCGGCTGCGGGCCTTCCTGCTCGACCGGCTCGCCGCGCACGAACTGCCGGCCCGCATCCTCTTCCGCACCACCCTGCCCCGCAACGAGGGCGGCAAGGTCCTCAAACGCGAACTCCACCGGCTCCTGGACGACGAGGCGACCCCATGACCCCCTCCTTCGCAACACCGGCCCCGCTCGACCCGGCCCAGCACGGCCTCTGGGTCACCGAGCAGACCCGCGACACCGGCTCGGCATACCACCTCAGCCTCGCCCTGCACATCCAAGGCCCCCTGGACCCCGCAGCCCTGACGACCGCCTGGGGCGAGTACGTACGGGCGACCCCCGTGCTCGCGTCCCGGACCGACCCCGCCGGGCCGGGCCTGGTCCCGGGCGAGGCACCACCCCTGCGGCTGGTCACCGCCGCGCCCGGCGACCTCGGCAAGCTCCGCGACGAGGAGACCGCCGCCCGCTTCGCACCGGGCGAGGCCCTGGCACGCGCCACGCTGTTCACCACCGCCCCGGACCGCCGTCTGCTGCTCGTCGTCGCGCATCACCTCGTCTTCGACGGCGAGTCCAAGGACCTCCTGGTCACCGGAGTGGCCCGGGCGTACCGGGCGGTGACGGGCGAGGAGAGCCGGCCGGCCCCGGCGTCCGAGGCACCGGCACCCCCGGAGCCCGTCTCCGACGCGGCCGTCCGGGACGCGACCCGCTTCTGGGCCGGCCGCCCGCACGACACCCCCGCGCCCGCCCTCCCCGGCCTCACCGCCCACCACACGGACCCCGTCGCCCCGGCCCCCGGCAGCGCCTGCGGCTTCCGGCGCGACGGGGAGTGGCACGCCCGCCTGGTCACCGCCGCCGCGGCACTCGGCGTCACCCGGTTCGAACTCCTCACGGCGGCCTGGCACGCCCTGCTGCTGCGCTACGGCAACACCGCCCCCGCCACCGCGATCGAGCTCTCCACCCGCGTGCCCGGCGCGCCCCGGCAGGTCGGCCTGCACGTCAACGAACTCCCCCTCTTCACCGACCCGCGCCCGGAGCTCACCTTCGCGGACTTCGCCCACGCGGTCCGGGCCGAGCTGCGCGCCCTGTACGCCCACCGCACCGTCCCCCTCAGCCGTGCGGTGCGCGGACTCACCCCGCGCACCGCGCTGTGCCCGGTCTCCCTCAGCTACCGGCGGCGCGACACCTCCCGGCCCGCCGACTTCGGCCCCGGCCTCGCCGTGCGCACCGAGTGGACCGGCTTCGCGCGCACCGCCCGCAACATCGCCCATCTCCAACTGGTCGACGCCCCCGACAGCCTGGAAGGCAGCCTCCAGTACCGCACCGCCGCCTTCGAGAGCGAGGCCCCCGCCCGCATTCTGGACCACTTCCTCACCCTGCTCGACGGCACCCTGGCCGCCCCGGACACCGCCCTCGGCAGGCTGCCGGTCCTGCCGCCCGAGGAACGCGCCGCGCTGCTCGCCGACACCACCCGCACCCCGGGCAACGCCCGCTCCACCCTGCCCGCGCTGTTCGCCGCCCAGGCCGCCGCGACCCCGGACGCCGTCGCCGTCATCGAGGGCGACACCTCCCTCACATACGCCGAACTCGACGCGGCCGTACGCCGCCGCGCCCACCTGCTGCGCGCCCGGGGGGCCGGTCCCGGTGCCCTCGTCGGCATCGCCCTGCCCCGCTCGGCCGCCCAGCTCGTCGCCGCCCTCGGCACGCTCACCGCAGGTGCCGCCTACCTGCCGCTGGACCCCGACCACCCGGCGGAGCGCCTGGAATTCCTGCGCGCCGACTCCGGGATCACCCTGGAGACCGCCACCGACCCGGGGCCGGAGGACCTGGACCGGCTGTCCGACGCCCCGCCGGCGCCCGCGCCACCCGCCCTCACGGACCCCGCCTATGTGCTGTACACCTCCGGCTCCACCGGTGTGCCCAAGGGTGTCGAGGTGTCGCACGCGGCCCTCGCCAACCTCCTCGCGGCCCTGCGGGACACCACCGGCACGGGCCCCGGCAGCCGCTGGCTGGGGCTCACCTCGCTGTCCTTCGACATCTCCACCGTCGAACTCTTCCTGCCTCTGGTCACGGGCGGCACCGTCGTCCTCGTCCCCGAGGGCCGCCACCGCGACGGCACGGCACTTGCCGAGCTGGTCGACCGGCACCGCCTCACCCACGTACAGGCCACCCCCAGCGGCTGGCGCACCATGCTCGCCGCCGGGCTCCACGCACCGGACCTGGTCGCCCTGACCGGGGGAGAGGCCCTGCCCGACGTCCTGGCCCGCGAACTGCGCACCGCAGTGGGCCGGTTGGTCAACGTGTACGGACCGACCGAAACGACGGTCTGGTCCACGGCCGCCGAGCTGGGACCCGACGACCCCGTGACCATCGGCCGCCCACTGGCCAACACCCGCACCTACATCCTGGACGCCCGGCTCCAGCCACTGCCGCAAGGGCTGACCGGCGAGCTGTACATCGGTGGTGACGGCGTCGCCCACGGCTACCGGGGCCGCCCCGGCCTCACCGCCTCCCGCTTCGTCCCGGACCCGTTCGGCCCGCCCGGTGCCCGCCTCTACCGCACGGGCGACCTGGTCCGGCTCACCGCCGACGGCCGCATCGCCTTCGCGGGCCGGTCCGACACCCAGGTGAAGGTGCGCGGCCACCGCATCGAACTCGGCGAGATCGACACCACCCTCGGCAACCACCCGCAGATCGCCCAGGCGGTGACGGTGCTGCGGGAAACCCCGGACGGCGGGCCCGGCCGGCTGGTGGCCTACGTGGTGCCCGCGTCCGGCCACGTACCCCTCACACCCCAGACACTGCGCGACCACCTCGCCCGCTCCCTGCCCGCGGCGGCCCTGCCCGACGCCTGTGTGACGCTCGACGCGATGCCGCTCACCCCCAACGGCAAACTCGACCGGGCCGCCCTGCCCGAACCGCCGCGTGAACGGGCCACCGGCGAAACCCCCGAGGACCCGGGCGACGAAGGCATCACCGCCACCGTCCTCGCCATCTGGCGCGAGGTGCTGGACCTCGACGACCTCGGCCCCGACGAGGACCTGTTCGACCTCGGCGGCCACTCCCTCACCATCACCGCCATCGCGGGCCGCATCCGCAAGGAGTACGGCGTCGCCGTGCCCTTCGACGCCTTCTTCGACAGCCCCACCGCCCACGGCATCGCCGCGTGCGTCGCCGCACTCATCGAGGAGAACCAGTGAACACACCCGCCCTCCGCTACCTGGTGGCGGTCAACGACGAGGAACAGCACGCCCTTTGGCCCGCCGGAACCCCCTTGCCCGCCGGGTGGCGACCCGAGGGGTTCAGCGGCACGGAGGACGAGTGCGTGGCCCACGTCGACCAGGTGTGGCCCGACATCAGGCCCCTCGGCCTGCGCCGTCGCCTGGCCGCGAGGGAGGACAGTTGAGCACCGCCCAGGACCCGGCCACCGAGCCACGCGCCCGGCTCGCCGGGCTGATCAGCGACGCCATGGACGGGCAGCTCGCCCCGGCCGAGATCCTCACCGCCCGGGGCACCCTCACCGAACTGGGCGTCAGCTCCCTGGCGCTGCTCCGGCTCGCCGACACTCTGGAGGACGAGTACGGCGTAGAACTCGACCTCGCCGACCCGGCGTTCCACGAGGAGAACATCGACAGCCTGGCAGCCCGGCTGGTGACGGAATGAACGACCTCGCCACCGCCCGCACCCTGCACATCCCCTTCGCCGGGAACAGGGCGGGCACGGCACCCCTCACCTGGGGCCAGCGGGCGATCTGGAACGCCATCCTGCGCACCGCGCCCAACGACGTCTACTTCAACATCGGACGCCTCCTCCCACTGGGCGAGCGCGGCCGGGTCACGGACCTGCCCCGGCTCGCCACCGCACTCACCACTCTGATGGAACGTCACGAGGCGCTGCGCACACGGCTGTACGACGACGAGGACGGCGAGCCCCGACAGTCGCTCACCGACTGCGGCGCCCTGCCGGTCACCGTGGTGGACGAGCCCGACCCGGCACGGACCGAGGCCACCGCACACGCCCTGCTGGACGAACTCACCGCCACCCGCTTCGACTACGCGCGGGAATGGCCGCTGCGCGTCGGCGCGGTCTGCCACCGGGGCCGGGTCACGCACGCGGCCCTGGTCCTCTGCCACCTCGCGGCCGACGGCCACGCCGCCGAACAGGTGGTACGCGACCTGCGGTTGCTGGTGCGCCGGGGCTCGGCCGGGCGGGCCCCGCGCACCAACCCGCTCGACCTCGCCCGGGACCAGCACGGACCGGCCGGTGTACGCCGCAGCGAACGGTCCCTCGCCCGGTGGGAGAGCTTCTACCGGACCATGCCGCCGACCATGTTCCCCCGGCGGGCCGCCACACCCCGCACCCCCCGCTTCTGGAGCGGCCGGCTGGTGTCCGAGGCGCTGATGCGGGCGACGGACACACTCGCGGCCGTCCACCGGATCAGCGGGTCGACGGTCCTGATGACCGCCCTGGCCGCCCTGGTCGCCGCCGAGGGCGGCCACCCCGCGGCGGCTATGACGCCCATCGTCGCCAACCGGGCCGCCGACGACCGGCGGGACCTGGTGGCGATGCTCTCCCAGGACGCGCCGTTCCTGCTCGACACGGCCGGCGCCGAACGGTTCACGGACCTCCTGCCGGTGGCGTGGCGCGCGGCCCTGGCGGGATACCGGGCCGCGTCCTACGACCCGGTCGCCTGGGAGGCCCTGCGCGAGCGCGTCGGCCGGGAACGCGGCACCCCCGTACACCCGTACTGCTGCTACAACGACCAGCGGTTCTTCGTACGCCCGCCGGACGAAGGGCCGCCGCCGGGTGCGGCGGGGCTGCGCGCGGCACGGGCCCGCACGGAGTTCGGCTTCCCGGCCACCGAGGACAAGCTCGGCTGCCGGTACTGCGTCCACGTCACCGAGGAGGAGGGCGTCCTGGCCGTCATGCTCACCGCCGACACCGCCTACCTCCCGCCGCCCAGGATCAGGGCACACCTGTGGGCACTGGAGGAGCTGGTCGTCGCCTCGGCGTGCGGCGACGCCCCGCTCCTCGCCGGCCTCCCGGCCCTCCTGGCCCGCGCGGAGGCGGCCGCCTGACGTGTGATCAGGTCCTGCTCACGGCTGCCGGGGGCGGCGCCCCCACGCGGAGATCATCGGCGCTGTCGCGAGGTCCAGGCGGCCGGTCCCGACGTGTCCCAGATGGCGGTCGATCTCCTCGTCGGTGGCCAGCCCCGCCGCCACCAGCCGGCCCCGGATCTGCCGCACCGTCGCCGCCTCCAGGACCGTGCACGCCGGGGAGGTGATCGGGAAGTACGCATCGGCCCGGACATCGTCGAGACCCGACTCACGCAGCAGCCGGGGCAGCGTCCTGCCGTACTCCAGATCCGCGCCGCGCCCTGCCATCAGCGACCGGAAACCCGAGCGCAGCCGGTTCGCGAGCCGCTGCTCCGGCCCCGACTCGTCCGGGCACAGCAGCGGCTGCAACCCCGGATCGGCGTCCTCCAACAGCAGCACACCGCCCGGCCGCAGCGCCCGGACCATCCGCCGCAGCGCCTCCGCGCGGTCGGTCACATGCACCAGGACCAGCCGCGCGTGCACCAGATCGAAACCGCCCTCCGGCGGCGGGTCGGCGGCCACATCGTGCTCCACCACCTCGATCACCCCACCGGCGACCCCCGCGGTCCAGGACACATTGATGTCGGTGGCGACCACCGCCCCGTCCGGGCCGACCCGCTCCGCCAGACCCAGCGGCACGGACGGCCCGCCCGCACCGACCTCCCAGCACCGCATGCCGGGCCCGATGCCCAGCTGGTCGACATGGCGGAACGTCACCGGGTCGAAGAGTTCGGAGAGCGCGCCGAAGCGGATGCCCGCCTCCGACTGCTGGTTGTCCAGGAGATAGCCGTCACCGGATGTGTGCTGAGCCATGGCGCAATTCTGACAGCCTGGCAGGAAACGGCCGGACGGCCCGCCCCGGCCCGGAAAACGGTTCGACAGGCGGGCACGCCACGCCGTGTGATGGTCCGGACCGCCCGCCACACGCAGTGGGCCGAGGACAGGGAACCGCCGTTGGCAGCCACGAGCGACCGCCCCGCGATCGACACCCCGCTGGTCAGGCGGCTGGTCGACAGCCAGTTCCCGCAATGGGCCGGACTGCCGCTGGAACGGCTCGCCCAGGCCGGTTCCGACCATGTGATCCACCGGCTCGGCCGTCAGCTCTCCGTACGGCTGCCGCGTTACGCCGGTGCGATCGGCCAGGCCCGCAAGGAGCACACCTGGCTGCCCCGGCTCGCCCCGTACCTCCCGCTCGCCGTCCCCGTGCCGGTCGCGGTGGGGCAGCCCGGCTTCGGATACCCCTGGCCGTGGGCGGTGACCCGCTGGCTGGACGGCGAGCCTGCCACCGTCGAGGCCCTGGGCGACTCGCGCGAAACCGCCGTGGCGCTCGCCGGATTCCTGACGGCCCTGCGACGCTTCGAGCCCGTACCGCTCACCCCCGACATCGACCGCACCGCGGACTCGCTGCGCGGGCGGGACCCGGCCACGCGCGCGGCGATCGCGGCACTGGACGGTGTGTTCGACGCCGGGGCCATGACGAAGGTGTGGGACGAGGCACTGGACGCACCCGCCTGGGACCGGCCCCCGGTCTGGGTGCACGGCGACTTCCACACCGGCAACCTGCTCACCCGCGACGGCCGCCTCAGCGCCGTCATCGACTTCGGCGGGCTCGGCCTCGGCGACCCGGCCTGCGACATGATGATCGCCTACACCCTGCTCTCGGCGGACAGCCGGTCCGCCTTCCGCACGGCACTGGGGCGTGTCCGCGAAGTCCCGTCTGGCCCGGACGACGCGACCTGGACACGGGGACGCGGCTGGGCCCTGGCCACGGGGCTGAACGCCTACACCTTCCACGCCGCCACCGACCCGCGGGTGGCCGCGCAGACGACCCGGCAGATCAACGCCGCCCTCGCAGGCTGAACACCCCGGGACCCGGTCACCCGCGCGGAACACCGGCAGGCAGACTGGGTGCCGTGACGACACTGAGCAAGGGCGCCAACATGCCGGTGACCCCATCCGCCGTCCGGGCCGTGCTGAGCTGGACCGCAGGGCCCGGAGTGCCCGACGTCGACGCCTCCGCGCTGGTGCTGGGCGCGGACGGGCGGGTCCGCTCGGACGGCGACCTCGTCTTCTACAACCAGCCCCGGCACGCTTCCGGGACCGTCCGCCACCTCGGCAAACAGCCCGGCGCCGACACCCTGGAGGCCGACCTCGCCGCGCTGGGCCCCGACGTGGCACGGGTCGCCCTGTGCGCGTCGGCCGACGGCGGCACGTTCGGGCAGGTGCCCGGGCTCCGGCTGCGGCTGCTGGACGCCGGGTCCGGCGCGGAGCTGGCCCGCTTCGACATGGCGGCCGGCCCGGAGACCGCCTATGTGTGCGGGGAGCTCTACCGGCGGGCCGGCGGCTGGAAGTTCCGGGCCGTGGGCCAGGGGTACGCGAGCGGGCTCGCCGGCCTGGCGACGGACTTCGGTATCAGCGTGGACGAACCCCGTACGGCGCAGGCGCCCGCCGCTCCTGCTCCCGCTCCTGCTCCTGCTCCGCCGAGCCTCGGCAAGGGTGAGGAGCACCTGCCGGTCGACATGCGCAAGCGCCTCTCGCTGCGCAAGCAGCAGGTGGCCGTCAGCCTGAGCAAGCACGGCCTGGACCGGCTGACCGCCCGGGTGATCCTTGTCCTCGACGCCTCCGGATCGATGAGCGCCCTCTACTCGCGCGGCACCGTCGCCGGGGTCACCGAACGCATGGCCGCCGTCGCCGCACAGCTCGACGACGACGGCGCGATGCAGGCGTGGACCTTCGCCTCCAACCCGGCCCGGCTCCCCGACCTGACCATCGGCGAACTGCCCGAGTGGCTGCGGCTGCACGTGCGGGTCGGCCAGGTCAGCCTGTTCGGGCGGAAGAAGCCCCGGAAGGGACTGGTCCCCGGGCAGGTCGACATGCGCGCGGTCGGCATCCAGAACGAGGAGCAGAAGGTCATCGCCGAGGTCCGTGCGTACGTACGCACCAACCCGGTGCCCGCACCGACGCTCGTCCTGTTCTTCTCCGACGGCGGTGTGTACCGCAACAACGAGATCGAGCGCGAGCTGCGCGCCGCGGTCGAGGAACCCGTCTTCTGGCAGTTCATCGGCCTCGGCCGGGCCCAGTACGGAGTGCTGGAGCGGTTCGACACCATGCCCGGCCGCCGGGTGGACAACGTCGGCTTCTTCGCCGTGGACGACATCGAGCAGCTCTCCGACCAGAAGCTGTACGACCGGCTCCTGTCGGAATTCCCGTCCTGGCTGAGTGCGGCCCGGCAGGCCGGCATCCTCCGCTGAGCCGTACGGGTCATGAGCCGCCGGACCGCCGGGTTACGGCACGTACGGCCGCGAGCCACCGGCTTACGGTGGCGGCCGGCCACCCCCGGCTCACGGAAGGCTCGTCCATGAAGATCACGGTCATCGGCGGTACCGGACTCATCGGCTCCCAGCTCGTGTCGAAGCTGCGCGAGGCCGGGCACACGGCGGAACCCGCCTCCCTGTCCACCGGTGTCGACCTGCTCACCGGCAAGGGCCTCGGCGAGGCGCTCACCGGCGCGGAGACGGTCGTCAACGTCACCAACTCACCCACCTTCGACGCCGCGTCCCCCGACTTCTTCCGCACGACCATGGGCAACCTGCTGACGGCCGGTGAGCAGGCCGGTGTACGACACCAGGTCGTGCTGTCCATCGTCGGAGTCGACCAGGTGCCCCAACTGGACTACTACCGGGCGAAGACCCTCCAGGAGGAGCTGCTGCGCAACGGGCCCACCGCATACTCCATCGTGCGCGCCACGCAGTTCTTCGAGTTCATGGACGCCGTCATGTCGTGGACCTCCGACGAGGACACCGTCCGGCTCCCCGGCACCCGCGTCCAGCCCATCGCGACGGCCGACGTGGTCGCCGCCCTCGCCGACACCGCCGCCGGCGCGCCGCTGAACGGAACGGTCGACGTGGCCGGGCCCGACGTTTACCCGCTCGACGGGCTCGGGCGCCTCACCCTGGCCGCCCGGGGCGACCGCCGCACCGTCGTCACGGACGACCGGGCGGGCATGTTCGCGGCCGTCGAGGGCGACGTGCTGATCGCGGGGCCCGGGGCGCGCATCGCCCCCACCTCGTACCAGGAATGGCTCGCCGGGAACCGCTGAGACGAAAGGGCGGCCACTCGGTGCGAGCCGGAGCCCGCACCGAGTGGCCGCCCTCTTTCCGGCCGGTGTCTCAGGTGTTGTTGGCCAGAGCCAGCAGCCGGCTGGCGCTGCCGTTGAACCGGTCGCGGTCCACGGCTCCCGAAATGCCGCCCACCGAACCGGAGTCGGTGTACTGCCAGAACGTCCAGTACGGGAAGCCCTTCGGGATGGTGGGGCTCGCCGCGCTCGTCCAGTGCGCGGTGAACAGCGGGCTGCGCGCCGACATGCCGCTCCAGCCGCCCGTGCACGAGTTCCACCAGCTCGCACTGGTGTAGATGACGACGTCACGGCCCGTCTTGGCCTTGTACGTGTTGTAGAAGTCGAGGATCCACGACCGCATGGCGGAAGCCGACTTGCCGTAGCAGCCGCCCTCCAGGTCGAGCATCCCCGGCAGGGTCAGGTTGTCCCGCGACCACGCGCCGCCGTGGCCTGCGAAGTAAGTGGCCTGGGCCGCTCCGCTGGACAGGTTGGGACGCGCGAAGTGGTACGCGCCCCGGATCACCTTCGCGTTATAGGCGTTGAGGTAGTTGGCGTTGAAGTTGGGGTCCTTGTACGTGGTGGACTCGGTGGCCTTGATATAGGCGAACTTGATGCCCGCCGACTTCACCGACGACCAGTTGATCGAGCCCTGGTAGTGCGAGACGTCGATGCCGGGGAGCGTCGTCGCCTGGATGGAGGCGCTGCTCTCCGGAGTGAGGTCCACGTGCCGGTTGTCCGGGGCGAACGTGTCGCCGTCGGCGATATAGCCGGCGCCCATGTACCCGTCGCCGAGCGGGATGGCCCCACTGGACGACGCGGGCGGCTGCGGCGACGCGGAGGCCGGCACAGCGGTGACGGTGGGCACCGCCACCATGCCGAGGCCGACGGCACCGAGGGCCACCAGCTTGCGGAGTGCGGGTCTGCGGCTGCGGATCGATAACACGGGAGCCTCCTGGGGGGAGCGGCGCGATGGGGGTCTACTCGCGTGGGGGGTCTACTCGCGTAGCATGTGGAGCGGTTCCGAGCGTAGCGGCGGGTCCGGGAGATGGCCTGTCACGGAGTGCGGGGGGAGCCACTCTCTTGACGAGGGCACGCCACGAGTGACGCATGAACACCGCTGCGTCGTAAAGGGTTTCGGATGGGTGACTGTGGTCCAGTCCAGTGAAGAATCCACCGAGCTGGGGCGACACCGCCAACCGGGTGAGAAGTTTCACTCCACTGAAACCCCGGCGCGCGCCCGGCGGTCCGGGAGGCGGACACCACGGCCCCCGCCGCGACGCCGGTCCGCCGGCAGGCGAACCCGACGCCCAGAAGCCGGGCCCGACCGCCATGCTTTCCGGACCGCCCGAGCCAGGGCCCCAATCGGGCCCGCGGAGACGGCATTCGCCACCGGCCTACACTGCCCGGATGGAATCGGTCACGCTGGACGCACTCGACCTGCGGCTCCTGCACGCCCTCCAACTCGACGGCCGGGCCCCCTTCAGCAGGATCGCCGAAGTGCTCGACGTCTCCGACCGCACCGTCGCCCGGCGCTTCGGCAAGCTCCGCGCCGCCGGCATCGCCCGCATCGCCGGAGTGACCAACAGCCACCGCCTCGGCCACGCCGAATGGCTCGTCCGGCTGCGCGTCCCGCCCGCCCGGAGCACCGCCCTCGCCCGCGCGCTGGCCCACCGCCCCGACACCGCCTGGGTGGCCGTGCTGTCGAGCGGCACCGAGATCGGCTGCGTCTTCCGCGTCGCCGGGGAGGGCCCCGCGCCGCTGGCCGCGCTGGGCCGCCTGCCGTACGTCAGCCACGTCGAGGCACACCGCGTGCTGCGCCCGGTCATGGAACGGCGGTGGTCCGGCCGGAACCTGGCGCTGACCGACGCCCAGATCGCCGTGCTCACGCCCGAGCCGGCCGCCGACCCCACACCGGTGGAGCTGACCGGCCTCGACCGCCGGCTGCTGCCCGCCCTGGCCGCCGACGGCCGCGCCGCCTACCCGGACCTGGCCCGGCGGACCGGCTGGTCGGAATCCGCCGTACGCCGACGGCTGCACGAACTGCGCCGCATGGGCGTGCTCCAGCTCGACGTCGAGATCGACTCGGGCCTCTTCGGCTTCTCCGTGCAGTGCATGCTGCGGCTCTCCATCGCGCCCGGCAGCCTCGCCCAGGTGGCCCGGGCCCTGGCGGAGGACACCGAGGCGGCCTTCGTCGGCACCATGACGGGCTCCCACAACCTGGTCGCCGTCACCGTCTGCCGGGACGCCGCGGCCCTCGACACGTACCTCACCGAGCGCGTCGGCACGCTCGGCGGCGTCGAACACGTGGAATCCGCGCTGGTCACCGCCTACTTCAGGCGCGCCGCCCCGGAGGGCTGAGGCCCGCCCCTCAGGCCATCTCGGGCTGCGGCTCCAGCTTCGGAACCGCAGCCGTCTTCGGCTCCCAGCGCCGGTCGATGCGTACGTACGCGTAGATCACCGAACACATGGCCAGGATGACCAGCGGGCCGAACACCCACGGGTGGTGGGCCATCTCCAGCGACAGATAGCGGTACGACACCAGGAGCGCGGCGAAGACCACGGTGCCGTAGGTGACCAGACCGACCGCCGGGCGGTCCCAGCCGCGGTCCAGCGCGCGCATCCCGGTCTCGATCGTCAGCGTGAACACCACACCGGCGACGAGGTCCGCGCCGTAGTGGTAGCCGAAGCCCAGGGTCGCGGCGAGCGTGGCGATGAGCCAGAAGGTGCCGGCGTACCGGAGGAACTTCGGGCCCTTGCGGGAGTGGATGAAGATCGCGGTGGCCCACGCGGTGTGCAGGCTCGGCATGCAGTTGCGCGGGGTGATCTCGTCGAACGGCATGTGGTGCGGGGTGCCGACCGGCACCACGGTGTCGGGCCACATGTTGCCCACGGCCCAGTGCCCGCCGTCGGCGCCGAACGCGAAGATCGGGCCGACCACCGGGAAGATCATGTAGATGGCCGGGCCGAGCAGGCCGATCACCAGGAAGGTGCGCACCAGGTGGTGCGCGGGGAAGCGGCGGTCCCTGGCCACGTTGCGCAGCTGGTACACCGCGACACAGACCGCGGCGACCGCCAGCTGCGCGTAAACGGCGTTGAGGAAGTGGGTGCCGGCCGGGCCGGTCGCCTCGACGAGCCGCCCCACCACCCAGGACGGGCTGCCGAGCGCGTGGTCGGCGTTGGCCATGTACTGGTCGAGCACCTCGGGGCGGGTCTTGGAGGTGATGACCAGCCAGGTGTCACCGGTCTTGCGCCCGGCCACCAGCAGCAGACCCAGGCCGACCCCCTTCAGGAGCAGCATGCGCTCCTGGCCCGTGCGGCGGGTGAGGGCGATGACCGTCACACCCACGATCACCCACAGCGCACCGTTTCCGAAGGGGTGTCCCTCCTTGACCGGGGCATCGGCCACCCACCTGATCAAGGCGATGACGACATCGATGCCCGCGGCCACACCGAGCGCGATGAACCGCTGCCTCCAGGTGAGGACCACCATCATCAGACCCATGCTGGCGTACAGCAGGAAGCCCGATTTCGGGGCGATCACGACTTCTTGTACCTGAGTGGTGACCGGCCCCGGCAGACCGTAGTGGCGTGCGGCGATCTCCAGCGCGACGAGGAACGCGAGTGTCACCACCGCCGCCGCAGTCCATAGGATCGCTCGTGGCCGACGCCATGCGGCGAAGGATATTCGGCGGTTTATTCGCGAAAACACCCGCGATGCTCTAGATATCAATTCTCTGGCCGATGTCCTGGGTTTTGGTCAAATAGGTCGCTTTTCATGCCACATGGCATGGTGTGCGGGCGATGAGGGTGGTCGCCGGGGCGGGATCATGCTAGCCGAGGGGTTTCGACGGGTATTTCGGTGGTCGTGTCCGCGTTCGAAACCGGTGTCCCGAATGCGGTGCAGCCCGCCACGACGGGCGGGCTGCGGTGCTCCCTTCCGGAGCGGGGCGGGCGGACGGGACGGTCAGGACAGTGTGCAGCTCACGGTCGGTACGGCTCCGGCGGCCGGTGTGCCCTGGAAGCCGAAACTCGTGTGCGCGCCGGCCGCGAGCGAGCCGTTGTAGTCGGTGCTGGTGACGGTGACGGCGGCGCCGCTCTGGGTGTAGGAGGCGTTCCACATGTTGGTGATCTTCTGGTCGCCGCCGTAGGTCCAGGTCAGCTTCCACGAGGCGGCGGGTGCCGTGCCCGTGTTGGTCACGGTGATGTCCACCCCGAAGCCGCTGCCCCAGTCCCCGTTCACCGTGTAGGCGGCCGTGCAGCCGGTGTCGCCGGTGGAGCCCGTGGTGGTGGCGGTGACGGACGCCGAGGGTGCGGAGGTGTTGCCCGCCGCGTCACGGGCCCGGACGGTGTACGTGTACGAGGTGCCGGACGTCACACCGGTGTCGGTGAACGTGGTGCCGGTGGCGGTGCCGGCCTTGGTGGAGCCCCGGTAGACGTCGTAGCCGGTGACCCCGGTGTCGTCGGACGCGGCCGCCCACGACAGGGAGACGGAGGTGTCGGTGGTCCCGGTGACGGTGAGGCCGGTCGGGCCGGTGGGCGCCTGGGTGTCGTCATCGCCGCCGCTGCCACCGCCGCCGTTGCCGAAGCCGGGCGCCTTGATGCTCGCGAGGTAGCCGTCCTTCACGGTGTCGACCGAGGTCCAGTCGTCCTTGAGGATGCCACCGGTGTCGCCGGAGTTCGGGTTCCAGGACCAGAAGGTCCAGGAGAAGCTGTCGGCCCCGTACCGGCTGGTGGGCCGCAGATAGTCGGCCAGGGCCTTCAGCCACTTCTGGTCGGTGGTGGACTGGAGCGTCGTACCGAACTCGCCGACCCACACCGGGGCGATGTTCTGCTTGAAGATGTAACCCCAGTACTTGTCCCAGACGCCGGGCATGTTGTCCGGGAACGAGGAGTCGGTGAACCAGGGCTGCTGGGCGACGCTGGTCGCGTAGTCGTGCGCCGAGTACACCACCTTGTGCGGCACGCTCAGCTCCACCGGGTACTGCCCGACGCCCATCAGGTTGCCGCCCCACCAGCCGGACACCCCGTCGACGGTCTGCACGCCCTCCACGAAGATCAGCAGGTCCGGGTTGGCGGACAGCACGGCGTCGCCGCCCCGCTCCGCCGCGAGCCGCCAGTCCTTCGTGGTGTCGCCGCAGCCCCAGCAGGCGGGGTCGTGCGGCTCGTTGTGCAGGTCGATGCCGACCACCGCGTCGTTGCCCGCGTACCGCGCGGCCAGCGCCTTGAGGTTGGCGAGCCAGGTGGACTCGGGGACGGCCGAGGTGTACCAGAGCGCCGACTGGCCCGCCGAGTCCGGGCGGTGCCGGTCCAGGATGACCTTCATGCCGACGCTGCCCGCGTGGTCCACGATGCGGTCCATCACCTGGAGCGAGTCCAGGCCCGCCAGGTCGGTGTTCATCCCGGCGGAATAGTTGATGCTCGCCGGTTCGGTGCCGGCGAAGATGTCGTCGCTGTAGGGCAGCCGGATGGTGTTGTAACCCAGCGACCGCATCTGGTCGATCATGCTCTTGTAGTCGCGGGACCAGAGTCCGTGCGGCACGTAGTTGGCGGTCTCGAAGCCGAACCAGTTGATACCGGCGATCCGGACCGGCTGGTCGGCCGCGTCCAGGATCTGCCGCCCGCTGGTGTGCCAGTAGCCGGAGCCGGCGGCGGCCGCGTCGGCCGATGCGGTGTGGGCGCCGGTGAGGGGCAGAAGCAGGGCCGCCGCGGCGACGGCGACGGTTCTGGCGGCTCTTCGGAAGGTGCGGAGAGGGTGAAGCACGGTGCTGGTTCCTCTCTCGGAGGTGCGGTGCGGGGTACGAGCGTGAAATGGGAGCGCTCCCATGTCGCGCAATAAAAGCGATAGAGCAATGAGCATGTCAATGGACGTGCGGCGTTCATGTGTTGAACGCAAGTGGGGCGCTGGAGCTAGCAGTTGCATCCGGTGGCGTAGAACGCGGAGGAGTGTCACCCCGGAGGTGGGCACGAAGAAGCCCGTCGTGAGGGCGACGATGCCTCGCCGACCGCCTCCATGGCGCCCTCCTCCTGTGCATTCTTCGGCTCGCGGGAGGGGGCTCGTGGAGGGGTGTGGGGGTTGCCCGGCCGCGAAAAGGGGTGGACGCGCAACTCTCCATACTGCAAAGATATTCCACATGACGCATGATCATGCATTGCAGGCGAATGACCAACTGACCTGGCCCATCGGCTTTCGCGGGTACACCGGCCACGGTGGGCTGCGCGACCACGGGGACGACATCTCGATCGTCGCCTCGGACCGGCCGGCGGCCAGTGCCGCCGTGTTCACGCAGAGCCTCTTCGCCGGTCCGGCCGTGCTGCTCAGCCGCCGGCACGCCGCAGGGCGCAACCTCCGGGCCGTGACCACCCTGGCGCAGAACGCCAACGTCGCGACCGGGCGCCGGGGCGAGGAGAACGCCGCCGAGGTCGTCCGGCGCGTGGCCGCAATCCTCGGCGTTCCCGAAGGCGAAGTGCTCATCGGCTCCACGGGTGTCATCGGCCGCCCGCTGCCGATGTCCACCATCCTCCCGCACTTCGACCGGACCGCCGAGCAGGGCATCGCCGCGTTCACGGCCGCCCCGCAGGCCGTGGCCCGCGCCATGATGACCACCGACACCCGCCCCAAGACCGCGTCCCGCACCGTCGGGCGGGCGCGCATCGTGGCCGTGGCGAAGGGCGTCGGCATGCTGGAGCCCAACATGGCCACGATGCTGGCCTATGTGTTCACCGACGCCGCGCTGTCACCGGCCGACCTGGACGCCGCACTGCGCGGAGCCGTGGACCGTACGTTCAACTGTCTGAGCGTCGACACCGACACCTCCACCTCCGACACCGTGGCCGTCATCGCCAACGGGGCCGCCGGACCGGTCGACCCCGCGCTGTTCGCCGAGGCGCTGGCCGATCTCTGTCTGGATCTCACCCTGCAACTGGCGAGCGACGGCGAAGGGGCCACCAAGCTCCTGTGTGTCACCGTGGACGGCGCCCGCGACCACGCACAGGCCAAGCGCATCGCCAAGAGCGTGGTGAACTCGCCCCTGGTCAAGACCGCCGTCCACGGCGCGGACCCCAACTGGGGGCGCGTGCTCATGGCCATCGGCAAGAACACCGACGAGACCGACATCGTCCCGGACCGCGTCACTGTGAAGTTCGGTGACATCGAGGTGTATCCCGACGAGCCCGAGGCGGACACCCTGGGCGGACTCGTGGAGCTCATGCGCCGGGACGAGGTGGACATCGCCGTCACGCTCGGTATCGGTGAGGGCGAAGCGACCGTGTACGGCTGTGACTTGACCGCCGACTACATCCGCGTGAACGCCGACTACACCACCTGACCGACGGGCCCGTCGTCGCGGTGTACGCGCACACCGCGACGACGGGCCGGATCACACTCGTACAAAGCACCCCACCAGCACCGCCAGTGAAACCGCCAGCATGCCCAGGCAGTTCACCCAGAACGTCATGTTCAGCGCCCGGGCGCGGATGTGCGCGGCGGCGGCCGCGAGGAAGTAGACCACGATCGCCGCGGTCGTCGTCATGGCCACCCCGGACACCCGGAAGCCGACGAGAAGGCCCACGACCGAGGCGGTCTTGGCGGTGGTCAGCACCCACCACCACTCGCGCGGCAGCCGGACGCCCTCCAGGCAGTCCACGATGAACTTCGGCGGGCGCAGCATCATCGCCGCGTCACCGGCCTGGATGACCAGCAGTACCACCACCGGCCATACGGGGGAGGGGAGTTCGAGGAGCGACATGGGTCAGTTCCCTTCCTGCGCGGTGACGAAGGCGGCGATGGTCCTGAGCCTCGCCGCCGTCTGCTGGGGTCCGGTCGTTCCGGCGGCGAGCAGCATCAGTTCGCCCAGATAGCCGGCGAACATCACCTGCGCCCCGAGCCGGGCGCGCGCCTCGGCCATCCCGCCGTTCACCATCGCGGCCGTCAGATTGCCCTCGGAGAGCGCGCGGAGTGTGCCCAGGGCGGCGTTCTCCGGCCTGCCCCGGGCCAGGGTCCGGAAGTACGCGCGGGCCAGGTCGTCGTTCTCCGCGAACAGGGCCAGGAACGGGTCGAAGTAGTGCGCCAGATAGTCGACGGCGGGCGGTGCGGCCCCCGCCTCCGCCGGTGCGGGCGGGGTCGGGATCCGGTCCGCGATGGCCTGGTCGTACACCAGGCTGAGCAGCGACTCCTTGTCCCCGACCGCCATCACCGCACCCACCGAAACCCCTGCCTCCGCGGCGATCCGACGCACCGTCGTGCTCTGGAAGCCCTGCTGGTGGAAGAGCGTGGCGGCGGCCCCGACGATGCGGGCGGCGGTCCGCCGCTTCTGCTCCGCACGGGTTGAGTGAACGTGTTCAGCGAACATGTTCATAATGTACGAGGACGGCTCCGCCCGGGCAAGAGCCCCGGCCCACGGGGTCGCGGACCGGGGCTCGGACGCTCTCCGTTACAGCTCGTCGCCGAACGCGTCGGCCAGCTCGCGGTACTCGGCCAGCGGCAGCCCCGCCCTGCCGCCCTCCGCCGTGACCACCTGGAGCGCCACGTGGTCCGCGCCCGCGTCCACGTACTCGCGCGTCCGCGCCTTCACCCGCTCGGCGTCGCCCAGCGCGAAGAGGGCGTCCAGCAGGCGCGGGCTGCCGCCGCCGTCGAAGTCGCCCTCCGTGAAGCCGAGGCGCAGCAGGTTCCCGGTGTAGTTGGGCAGCTTGAGGTACATCGCCAGCATCCCGCGCGCCGTGTCGCGGGCCCGGCCGAGATCGGCGTCGAGCACCACGGACAGCTCGGGCGCCAGCAGCGCGTCCGGGCCGAGCGCCTGCCGCGCCTCCGCCGTGTGCGCGGCGGAGACGAGGTAGGGGTGCGCGCCCAGCGCCCGGCCGGCCGCCAGCTTCAGCATCTTCGGGCCGAGCGCCGCCAGCACCCGGTGCCGGGGGCCCACGGACGGTTCGGCGGCGTCCAGCGCGTCGAGATAGGCCACCATCGCGCTGTACGGCTTCGCGTACTGCGGGGCCAGCACGTCGTGGCTGACCCCCAGGCCGAGGACGAAGCGTCCCCGGGCGTTCGCGTCGAGCACGGCGACGCGGGCGGCCACCTCCTCGGCGGTGTGGCTCCAGATGCTCAGGATGCCCGTCGCGACGGTGATGGTCCGGGTGGCGGCGACGATCTCGGCGGCGTCGTCGGGGGAGGGGCTGCTGCCGAGCCACAGCGTCCCGTAACCCAGCGCCTCGATCTCGGCGGCGGCCTCCGTCATCGCCTTCCTGCCGTCGGCGTCCGCCCGCGACGCGTGCAGGGCCCCGCTCCAGATGCCGATCCGGCCGAACGTCTCACGCTTCTCAGAAGTCATGCCGGGGACAACAGCGGCCATCACGCACTATTCCCGCGCCTCCCGCGAATGGGTGGACCGTCTTCCGGCACACCGTCAGGGGGCGGTGAGCGGGGCCCATGTGGCGCAGTCGCCGCGTGTGCGGCGGCGGTGCCGGGGCAACCGGCGGATATTGGATGCCCTGCGGCTCCGCAGGACGCACCCGCCCGGACGAGGAGGAAGCTGCCGTGACGACCCCCGCCGCATCGGAGGGACCCGGGGACAGGGAACGGCGCCCGGACCGGGGGCGCGACCGGCGCGACGAGGCGGCGGCACCCGGCGATTCCGGACTCGGCACCGTCACCACCGCCGTCCCGGCCAGGCTCGACCGGCTGCCGTGGTCGCGCTGGCACTGGATGATCGTCATCGGCCTCGGCACGGTGTGGATTCTCGACGGCCTCGAAGTCACGACGGTCGGCAACATCGCGAGCCGGCTCGCCGAGGACGGGTCGGGCCTGGACATCACGTCTGCCCAGGTCACCGGGCTCGCGGCGGCACTCTACGTGGCGGGTGCCTGCACGGGGGCGCTGTTCTTCGGCTGGCTCACCGACCGCTACGGCCGCAAGAAGCTGTTCATGGTGACGCTCGCGGTCTACCTCGCCGCGACCGCCATGACCGCGCTGTCCTTCAGCGCCTGGTGGTTCTTCCTCTTCCGCTTCCTCACCGGCTTCGGCATCGGCGGCGAGTACGCGGCGATCAACTCGGCCATCGACGAGCTCATCCCCTCGAAATACCGGGGCCGGGTCGACCTCATCATCAACGGCAGCTACTGGCTGGGCGCGGTCGGCGGTGCGCTGCTGTCGATCGTCATGCTGGACACCGACATCTTCCCCAAGGACCTCGGCTGGCGCCTCACCTTCGCGCTCGGCGTCGTCCTGGGCCTGGTCATCCTCCTCGTACGCCGGCACGTCCCGGAGAGTCCGCGGTGGCAGTTCATCCACGGCCACGGCGACGAGGCCGACGAACTGGTCGACTCCGTCGAGCGGGAGGTCGAGGCGGAGAAGCGCGAGAAGCTGCCGCCGCCGGCCGGAGAGATCACGATCCACCAGCGCAAGAGCATCGGCTTCGGGCTCATCGCCAGGACCGTCTTCCGCAGCTACCCCAAGCGCGCGGTGCTCGGCCTCTCCCTCTTCATCGGGCAGGCGTTCCTCTACAACGCGATCACCTTCGGCTTCGGTGCGATCCTCACCACGTTCTACGACGTGGAGAGCGGCCACACCGGCTACTACTTCGCGGTGATCGCGGCCGGCAACTTCATCGGCCCGCTCGTGCTGGGCAAGCTGTTCGACACCATCGGACGGCGCATCATGATCGCCGGCACCTACATCCTGCCGGGCATCCTGCTCTTCATCACGGCCTGGCTGTTCGACCGGGGCTCGCTCACCGCCAACACCCTCACCGCGTGCTGGTGCGTGGTGCTGTTCTTCGCGTCGGCCGGAGCCAGCAGCGCGTATCTCACGGTCTCCGAGGTCTTCCCCATGGAGACCCGCGCGATGGCCATCGCCTTCTTCTACGCGATCGGCACCGCGGCCGGCGGGATCAGCGGCCCCCTGATCTTCGCCGACCTCACCGAATCGGGCGTCCCCGGCGACACCGCCCTCGCGTTCTCCATCGGCGCGGCCCTGATGTGCGCGGCGGGCCTGGTCGCCGCCTTCCTCGCGGTCGACGCGGAACAGCGCTCCCTGGAGGACATCGCCAAGCCCCTGTCCCAGACCTCGTAACACCCCCGGGCGCACCCCTCACCCGGACGCGGGTCCGGCCAGTCCGTGCAGCAGCAGCCGGGTCAGCGTGTCGATGATCTCGTCGTCGGAGACCGCCGGCCGCCCGGGCCCCGCCGTCGTCACCGCGAACGCGAGCTGCGAGACCATCGCGCCCATGGCGGCGGCCACCACGGCCGGATCGCCCGGGAGCCGGTGCCCCCGGTCGCGCAGCCAGGCCAGGTGCTCGCGGAAGATACCGGTGTCCCCGGCCAGGCTCGCCCAGGCGCGCCCCTCGCTCGGCGGCCCCGCGAAGGTGGTCTGCATCATCGCCACGATCACCGGGAGATGATCGCGGATCACCCCCCAGGTGGCCGCCAGATGTGCCCGCAGCTGCGCCGGGTCGGTCAGGTCGTGGCCGGCCGGGTGCTCCTGTGCGCCCATCTCCGCGTGCAACTGCGCGTTCAGGTCGCCCACCAACGCCTTGAGCAGGTCTTCCTTGTCCGCGAAGTGCGCGTAGAAGGAGCCGGTGGCGCGCCCGGCCTCACGCGTGATGTCGGTGATCTTCGTATCGAGGTAGCCCCGCTCGGCGAACAGCCGGCGCGCCGCCTCCTTCAGCGCCGCCCCGGTCTCGGCGGCCCTCTCCTTGCGAACGCCCATCGGACGGTGGCTCCTTGTCGCGCTTGACGTGCGGTCGGGTGCCCATCATAGTGAACCCGAGTTCGATGAATTGTGATTCACTGAATATGGATTCAGGGGGCTGATGTGAACGTCATCGTCGTCGGCGGGGGAGTGGCCGGAGTGGCGAGCGCCATCGCGTTGCGGCGGCTCGGCGCGGAGGTCACGGTCTACGAGGCGTACGCCGAACCGGCGGGCCGGGTCGGCTCGTTCCTCAGCCTCGCGTCCAACGGGCTACGGGTGCTGCGCGCCCTGGACGTCCTGGACCAGGTGCGGAGCGCGGGCTTCGACGTGCCGCGCCAGCGCATGTGGTCCGGGTCCGGCAAGCTGCTCGGGGACGTACCGAGGGGACGGCTCGGCGGCGACGGGCTGCACAGCGTGACCCTGATGCGCGGCGCCCTGGTCGAGACACTGCGCACCGAGGCGCTGGCCGCCGGTGCACACCTCGTCACCGGCGAACGCCTGGTGGACGCCGTCGCGACGGACACCGGTGTACGCACGGTCTTCGCGAGCGGCCGCACGGCCGAGGCGTCCCTGCTCGTCGGCGCGGACGGCATCCACTCGGTGACCCGCACCCTGCTCGACCCGGGCGCCCCCGTCCCCGCGTACGCCGGTCTGTACAGCATCTCCGGCGTCTCCGAAGGTGTGCCCGTCGAACCCGGCGTCTTCCACATGACGTTCGCCCGCAACGGCGCCTTCCTCCACCTCGCGGCCCCGGACGGCAGGGTCTGGTGGTCCGCCCAGGTCGCGAGCCCCGGAGAGCCGGACCTCGGCCGCGGCGACGCGGCATGGCTCACCCACCTCGCCGCTCTCCACCGGCACGAGCGGGTGCCGTCCGCCGTCCTCGCCGCCACCGTCGCACTGCACCGCCCCACCCTGACGCACACCCTGGGCCCGGTGACGGTCCGTCACAACGACCGCATCGTGCTGCTCGGCGACGCCGACCACCCCGTGGGCGCCGGCCAGGGCGCGTCGATGGCGCTGGAGGACGCCCTCGTGCTCGCACGCTCGCTCGGCACGGAGCCCTCAGTACCGGCCGCCCTCACGGCGTACGACGCCGCGCGCTCGGACCGCCTCGCGCGGATGGCCAGGGCGGCGGCGGGCAACCGCGACGCCAAGACGGCGGGCCCGCTCGGCCGTTGGGCGCGGGACCTGATGATGCCGGTCGGCATCCGCCTCTTCTACGAGAAGGCCATGGCCTGGCTCTACACGTACGACTGCGGTGAACTCCCCACCCCACGGGCGGGCGTGCTACGGGACTGACCGAACCCGGTCCCGGCCGAGTGGACGGCACGTCCGGCCGTACGGGAGGCTCCGGATGTGATCGAGCGAGAAGAGGCTGTGCGCCTCGTAGCGGAGCAGTTGGAGCGCGAGCACCGCGAGTGGCTGGCCAAGGGGGTGGAGCAGCCGGCCGTCGCCGTGGCCGAAGCCGAGGAACACGAGCTGGTGTGGATCGTGCACTGGCAGTCCGTGAAGTACCTGCGGACCGAATCCTTCAGGGACATGCTGCTGGGCGTCGGGCCGTATCTGGTCGACCGCGTCGACGGGGGCCTGCACCGGATCGGCGCCGTCTCGGCGATGTCCGGCGCATGGGAGGACGACTACCGGGGCCGGATCCGGGGACTGCCCGTCCGTACGGCGGTGGACGACCTCCACGACGCCGTACGGGCGGCAGCCGCCGAGCACGGGCGGCTGCACGCGGTGCGGCTGCTGCGCCGGACACTGCCGGGCATGTCGCCCTCGGAGGCCGCGAATTACGCACGCACCCTGCTGGACGGCGAGCCGCCCGCGCACTTCGTGGCCGCCGCGACGGCGGAGCTGGTCGAACCGATCAACCCGGTCGAAATGGTGAAGACCGTCCGGCCGGGCCGCGCACCTTGAGGAAACCGCGCGCCTCAGGACCCAGCCCCGCACGGCAGGCCCCCCGGTCAGCTGCCCTCCCCGTGCACGAAGCCGAACCTCGCCAGGCAGTGCCACACCTTCTTGACCGCCTGCGGGTCGAACCGCCCCGAGCGCGCCGCGTCCCCGACGACACGGGGGTCGAGCACACCGTCCACGGCGATGGCCGCGCCCAGGTCCACGTACTCCTGCCCCCGGTAGCCGGGATGCCGGCGCAGTCCGTCCACCGAGAGGCGGAACCCGGGGTGCCACTCCACCGGACAGCCCAGCCGCCCGGCGGCCGCCGCCACCTCCGTGCCCCGGTAGCAGGGGTCCAGGACCAGCGCCTCCACATGGGCGTCCGGGCGGACCGGCCCGTGCACCTGCGCCTCGATGTAGTCGTCCAGCACATCCCGCTCATCGGCCCGCGCGAGGGCGATCAGACCCATACGCGCGGCGACCCCGAAGTCCGTGGGGCCGAAGAAGCTGTCCGGATAGCAGAAGGTCGTACGCTCCAACGCCCCGGCGCCCAGCCGGAAATGCGCGGAACCGAACCGCGGCGCCGCGCCGACCACGTACCGGCGGAAGTTCAACGCCCCGTAGACCGGCCGCTCCCCGGCCGGCGCGCTGTCGTACACCCCGCCGAACATCCTGCTCTCCCAGTGCCACCGGTCACCGCCCGGATAGGCCGTGAGACCCCCGTTGCTCGTGCCGGTCACGAACTGCGAGGAGTAGACACCGGTTTCGGCCATCGCCTCCAGCACGGGCAGGCCGGCCCGCAGACGGTCCGGATGGAAGTTGAGGGTCACACGCAGCGCCGGGTCCGCCGCAGGGCCCGAGGCCAGCGCCGCGACATGGGCGAGAGCACGCAGGGAGTTCATCGGCACAGTGTTTCCGCAGACGGCCGGTCGCCGCACGGCATTACTCACCGCTCGGCAGGCGGCGCGGTGCCGATATGGTTTCTCCGGCGCGCAACACGACCGACCGGGGGGCCTTCGTGAGTCTGACCGCACAGATACTGCCGCTCGCCGGCGTCGCCCTGGGGGCCGTCACCTCGTTCCTGGTGACCAGCGCCCATGAGCGTACGAAATGGCGCAGACAGCAGGCCGTGCGATGGGACGAACGCCGCCTCACCGCCTACGCCGAATACGCGCACGCGGTCAAGGAACTGGCCGCGCGCTATCAGATGCTCGCCGCCGGCCGGGGGCTCACGACCGGGCCCATCCCCGTGGAGGCGACCCCCGAGGTCCTGACCGAGGTCGGCCGGCTGGAATCGCGGCGCTCCGCGCTCTCGGAAACGCTCGGCCTGCTCGGCGACACCGAGGCGAACACCGCGTCCAAGTCCGTGGACCACTGCCTGTGGCGCCTTGAGGCCCTGGCCCGGGGCGTCGAGACCTCGGCCGAGCAGGACTGGGACCAGGCGTACCGGCAGTTCCGGCAGGCACGCGACCGTTACGTCGACCGCGCCCGGGCCAGCCTCGGCGTGCCGGGGGCCGCCGCGCGCGCCGTGCCCTGGCCGGACGACTGGCGGCCCACCGCCGGCTGAGCGGGGCGGGCGCGCGGTGCGCTACCTTCCTGGGGTTATGGACGAGGACGCCGAGGCACCTTTCAGCGGGGCACCCTTCATCGACCCGGAGTCGGACTACCCGTGCTGCTGGTTCTGCCCCGCGCTGCGGCTGCCGCGCACCGGTTTCCTCGTCGCGGACCGGCCCAGCCGGGACTGGCCATTCGACGCGGCGGACGGCTTCCGGTACACCGTGGACACCCGGACCCCGGTCTGCGTCCACCCCGGCCGGGTCGGCCTGGCGGCGGAGCTCACCGCCCGGACCTATGTGGACCCGCCGCTGCCGGACCCCGGGCAGGACGCCCCGGACGGGCACCCGCGCCGGTGGTGGCGGCTGCGGCGGCCCGGCGTCCGGGCCGTACCGGCGCGCCGGTAGCCTGGGACGCCATGACGCGTGCCTGGCTGCTGCCGATCCTCTTTCTCGCCTCCGGGGCGGCCGTCGCCGCCGGACTGATCGCCCGGGGGAGCACCGGCGAAGGCGTCGCCCTTCTGGTGGCCTTCGTACTGCTCGCCGGCCTGAATTCGCCCCTGGTCTTCCCGAGGTCGGTCAGCGCGGCGGAGGCCCGGCGCCGCAGCGCGGCCGACGGCCGGCCCATCGTCTTCTGGCGGCCGGGCTGCACATACTGCCTGCGGCTGCGGTTCCGGCTGCGCCGGCACGCCCGCCGGCTGCACTGGGTCGACATCTGGCGCGACCCCGAGGCCGCCGCCGCGGTGCGCGCGGTCAACGACGGCAACGAGACCGTCCCCACCGTCTTCGTGGCGGGACAGCCCCACACCAACCCGGACCCGGCGTGGGTACGCGCCCGGATCGCCCAGCGTGACCCGGGGGACAGGCCCTAGTCCTCCACGCGCAGCCCCAGCCGCTCCGCGACCGTCCCCAGGGCCGCCCCCAGCGGAAGCCCGATCCGCGCGACGGCCTGGCCGTCGCCCCGGGTCGGCTCCCGGTTCACGATGAGCACCGGCTTCCCGGCCCGCGCCGCCTGCCGGACGAACCGCAGCCCGGACATCACCGTCAGCGAGGACCCCAGGACGAGCAGCGAGGACGCCGTACGGACCAGCTCGCGGCAGTGCTCGACCCGCGCCGGGGGCACCGACTCGCCGAAGAACACCACATCCGGCTTGAGGACGCCGCCGCAGACCTCGCACGGCACCACCCGGAAGTCCCCGACCTGCTCGTCGGTGAGATCGGCGTCGCCGTCCGGATTGACCCCGGCCGCCACCGGCTGGAACCCGGGGTTCGCCTCCTCAAGCCGCCGCGCGACCTCCCGCCGCGCGACGAACGTGCCGCAGTTCAGGCAGACCACCCGGTCCAGGCCGCCGTGAAGCTCCACCACGTCCTCGCTGCCGGCGGCCTGATGCAGCCCGTCGACGTTCTGGGTGATCACCCCGGACAGCGCACCGCCGCGCCCGAACACGGCCACCGCCCGGTGACCGGCGTTCGGAAGGGCCCGCCGGAACGTCTTCCAGCCGAGGTGGCTGCGCGCCCAGTACCGCCGCCGGGCCGCGGCACCGGACGTGAAGTCCTGGTACGTCATCGGCGTGTGCCGGCTCAGGCTCCCGCCCTCGCCCCGGTAGTCGGGGATGCCGGACTCCGTCGAGATACCCGCCCCGCTCAGCACCAGCACACCGGCCCGGCCGAGCGCGTCGACCACGGGTTCCAGGTCGGTGGTGGCCGGGGGCAGCCCCGTGGTGGGGGTCCAGCTCAGAGTGGGGCGCATCCGCATGCGTCCAGGGTACGGAACCGGCCGCCGACCGCCCCGCCGTCAGGACAGCAGCTCGATGTACCCGTCGGTGCCGTGGACGCGGATGCGCTGCCCGTCCCGGATGCGCCGCGTGGCGTGCTCGACGCCCACGACGGCCGGCAGACCGTACTCCCGGGCGATCACCGCGCCATGCGTCATCAGCCCGCCCACCTCGGTCACCAGGCCCGCGATCCCGACGAACAGCGGCGACCAGCTGGGGTCCGTGAAGGTGGTGACCAGGATGTCGCCCGCATCGAGGTCCGCCTCGGACACGTCCAGGATCACCCGGGCCCTTCCCTCGACGGTCCCGGCGGAAACCGGCAGCCCGTTCAGCGCGCCCTCCGGCACGTCGTCGCGCCGGTATGCCCCGTTCACCGCCTCGCCGTCCGAGGTGAGCACCCGGGGCGGGGTGAGCGCGCTGTACGCCCGGAATTCCTCCTTGCGGCGCCGGATCAGCTCCTGGTCCACCACGCCGGAGCGCACGGCGTCACCGAACTCCTCCAGGGTGAGGTGGAAGGCGTCCTCCCGGTCGGCCAGCACCCCGGCGCCGGCCAGGCGGCCGGCCTCCCGCATGAGGGCCTGCTTGTAGAGGAAGTAGCGGCAGACGATCCCGTACTTCGGGTACTCGCGGTAGCCGATGAAGGTGCGGACCCGGTCGATCATCGCCTTGGTCTCGTCGGCCTTCCGGTCCCCGTCCGGAAGCGCCCGCAGCCGGGCGAGCACGTCCCGCTCCTTCGCCAGGGCCTTCCGCCGCCCCTCCTCGAAGCGCCGCGCGGCCGTGCCCGGCCCGAAGAGCCGTACGTTGTCCAGGATCACCGGCACCAGCGCGCTGGGACGTTCGCTCCAGCGCGGCCGGCTGATGTCGATCTCGCCGACGCACCGCATGCCGTACCGGCCGAGATACGCCTCGATGGCCTCGCGCGCCGCAGCCCCGCCCACGACCTTCCCCAGGCCGTCCAGGAAGCCGTCGTCGTCGCCGACGCCCCGCAGATATGCCACCGCCTCCGGATGCGGGCGGATCGCGTCGGCGACGTCGAGGAGCGCGAGGCCCATCTCCGAGGTCACGTTGCCGGGGGCGGAGAGGGTGAGCGTGTCGGCCGCGTTCTTCTCGCCGAGCCATTCGAGCAGTTTCTCGTTGAGCCACCAGGTGGACTCCATGCCCGCCATGATCGCCTGCATGTTCACGGGGTCGCCGAGCACCCGCTTGTGCTCCTCGAAGGCCGTCGGCAGGAAGTCGAACAGGGCCGGTCCGGTGTGCGTCCGGATGTCGCGCGCCAGGGCGGCGACGGACGCCTCGCTGCGCGCGATCAGCCCCGCGACGACGGCCGGGTCGGTCGCGATCGGGTCGGGCCCGCCACCGGCCGGCGGCGCGGCGGGCGCCGGGTCGGGGAGCGTCGGGACGAAGCCGGGGCGGGCGAGGACGGTCTCCAGGGCGTCCCTGACCAGCGGATCACCCTTGCCCATCAGGTCCAGGAGCCCGGCCCGGGCGGACGGCGGGCCGAGGCGCCGGGTGACGTCCACGAACAGCCGCCCGCCGGCCGCCGGCATCGGAACCATGGCGGTCTTCCGCCACATCGACAGACCCAGGGGCTTCATCGCGTCGGTCATCATCTGCTGATGCCCGACGGAGACGTAGACGTGATTCTCGCCGTCGTCCGCCTCCGGGACGGGGAACAGCGTCGTGACCGGCCGGCTCTGGACGATCCGGAAACCGTCGTCGGACAGACACCACTCGATGTCCTGCGGGCGGCCGAAGCGGGCCTCGATCCGCCGCCCGAGCCGTACGAGCCCGAGGACCTGTCTGTCCGTCAGCGCCGGCTCCTCGCGCCGCCGCGCGCCGACCGCCACCTCCCGCGTGCCCCCGCCGTCCAGGGCCTCGACCGCACGCTCCTTGACGGCGATCGACCGGGTGGGTGATCTCGCCGTCGCGCACGGTGAAGACGTCCGGGTTGACCAGACCGGAGACCAGGGCCTCGCCCAGCCCGAAGCCGGCGTCCACCGTGGCGTCCTTGCGGTTGCCGGTCACCGGGTCGGCCGTGAAGAGGACGCCCGACGCCCGCGGGAAGACCATCCGCTGCACGACGACGGCCATGTGCACGGTGCGGTGGTCGATGCCGCCCCGCCGGCGGTACGTCACGGCCCGCTCGGTGAACAGCGAAGCCCAGCACCGGCTGAGATGCCGGAGCACCGACGCCGCGCCCACGACGTTCAGATACGAGTCCTGCTGGCCCGCGAAGGAGGCCGTCGGCAGATCCTCCGCCGTCGCGCTGGACCGTACGGCGTACGCGGCGTGCTCCCCGTGCCGGGCGAGTGCGCCGGTCACCGCCGCCACCAGCTCGTCCGGCAGGGGCAGGTCCTCGACGGTCCGCCGGAGCTCCGCGCTCAGGGCACGCACGGCCTCCCGGTCGTCCGGGTCCACGCCCGCCAGCCGGTCGAGCTGTCCGGCGACCGCAGGTTCCGAGGCCACGACGCGCCGGAAGGCGTCCGTCGTGACGCAGAACCCGCCCGGCACCCGGACGCCCTCGATCCGCGACAGCGTGGCCAGATGCGCGCCCTTGCCGCCGACGGCCGCGACCGGCGCCCCATCGGCCTCGTTCAGATCCCACACGTACCGCTCGCGCACGCAGCGTCCTCATTTCCGCAGGCCGGGGTGGTCAGGCCGATGATTCTGCGGCACCCCCCGGCCCTTGCCGCAAGCCCCCCGGTGCGCTATACGTTGGATAGGGCAGGGAGACGGTTCTCCCTGCTTTCTGTTTTGTACGCCGTGCCGGCCGCTCCGCCCGCCACCGGCACGCGCCCCCGGCCACCTCATCGGGTCAGGAACCGGGCCGCCCCCTCCGCAGCAGCACCGGCCGCAGCCGGCTGTAGCCGCGTACCGACACCGGGCGCAGCGGCCTCAGCGTGTACGCCGCCGTCCCCGCCAGCTCCCCGGCGAGCGCGGTGTTGACCAGGACGGACGCGGGGCGGGCCACCGCCGTCAGCCGGGCCGCGACGTTGACCGCCGCCCCGTAGACGTCACCGAAGCGGCCGATCACGGGGCCGTGGGCGAGCCCGGTCCGCACCTGCGGCAGCTTCGGATCGGCCTGGGCTCGGGCCGACAGTTCGAGGCCGATCCCGGCGGCGTCGGCCGCGGACTCGCAGACGAAGAGCACCTCGTCCCCGATGGTCTTCACCACCTGGCCCCGGCCCTCGGCCACCACATCGCCGGTCATGGTCTCGAACCGGTCGAGCACACCCACCAGTTCGGCGCCGTCCAGACCACGGGTCATCCGGGTGTAGCCCACCATGTCGGTGAACCCGACCGCACGCTCCCGGACATGCGCGCCGTCACCGGCCGCACCGCCCTCCTCCCGCTCCTCGGCCGGCAACTGCCCGGCATGCGCGACGAGATGGCGGCGCCAGACATACCGCTGAAGGCGCTCGATCTCCGGCAGCAGCACCGCCATGTGCGCCAGGAGGGCTTCCCGGCCGGGCGCGGTGTCCCCGGCCCGCTCCATCCAGTCCCGCAGGGTGTCCACCTGCCAGTCGGCGAGCCGGGAGAGATGGTGGCCGAGGGCCCGGGCCATCAGAGCCTCGCTGTGCTCGGTGATCAGCCCGGCCGCGATGAGGCGTTCCCCCGCGCGAAGGGCCTCCACATCGGCGTCCGTGAACACCCTGGCGTCGTCGTCCAGCGCCGGGAACCCGAGTGCGCGCCACACCCGTACGGCACGCTCGAACTCCACCCCGGCGCGCGCGGCCACGTCCCGTCGCGTCCAGACCCGGCCCCCGCCGAGCAGCACCTCCTCGACGGTCTCCGGCTTTCCGCTCATGTGGTGTGCACGATCAGGACGTCGAGGCCGGCCTTTCTGGCGACATCCGCCGGCACGGACCCGAGCAGCCGCCCCGCCAGCGACCGCAGCCCCCTGTTTCCGACCACCAGGAGGTCGGCCGAGCACTTCCGGGCCGCCCGCACGAGCGACGGGACCGGCTCACCCTCCACGGCGACCGTACGCACCTTCGACGCGCCCTGGAGACGCGCACGGTCTCTCGCGGCTCTCAACGTCTCCTCGGCCGGCGCCGAGCCCACCACCTGGTACGCCTCCGCACCCAACTGATCCTGCGCGGCCGCGAGTTCCGGGCCGCGCATAGGGGCGTACGCGCAGGTGATGACAAGCTCGGCACCGCACACGGCGGCGAGGCGCGCGGCGGCCTCGACGGCCGCGTACGACGATTCCGAACCGTCCGTGCCGACCAGGAGGGTCTGATAGGCGGTCAACGCAATCTCCTTACTCCGAAGTAAACTTACTTCAGAGTAAGGTATGGGCCAGGGCAGGCCCGAGCAAGACCGGGCAACGGCCCCGGAGGCATGGGGCCAGGGGTACGCCGTCGAGGCGTGCGCCGCGGTCCTCGACCGGTTCGCGGAGACGTGCCGGGGCGAACCCGTGGTGCTCTTCACCCAGACCGCCAACGCCCCCTCCGTGCGCCTCGCCGAGAAGCTCGGATTCACCGAGATCCACCGCTTCGAGGCGTGGGGCGCCGAGCAGTGGATGGGTGTACGGCACCCGGCCGCGTAACCCGTCACAGCACCGCTGTCACGCGTCGAGCACGGCGGCGACCGCCTCGATCTCGACCAGCTGATCCTTGTAACCCAGCACGGTGACGCCCATCAGCGTGCTCGGCACGTCATGGTCGCCGAAGGTGTCCCGGACCACCTGCCAGGCCGCCACCAGGTCCTCCTGGCGGCTCGACGCCACGAGCACCCGGGTGCTGATGACGTCCTGGAGGGACGCGCCGGCGGCACGGAGGGCGACCTCCATGTTCTCGACGGCCTTGAGCGCCTGGCCCGCGTAGTCCCCGGCCGCCGCCGTCGAACCGTCGTCGTTCAGCGGGCACGCCCCGGCGAGGAAGATCAGCCGGGACTCGGCGGGCGCCGTCGC
This sequence comes from Streptomyces sp. NBC_00726, assembly GCF_045161735.1. Classification (NCBI taxonomy): domain Bacteria; kingdom Bacillati; phylum Actinomycetota; class Actinomycetes; order Kitasatosporales; family Streptomycetaceae; genus Streptomyces; species Streptomyces sp. NBC_00726. The sequence continues at coordinate 6,600,772 of NZ_CP108983.1, forward strand.
CGCGTACGCGTACTCGGCGACATCGGAGAGGGCAGCCGAGCGGATCAGGGTGACGGCGCGGGGCATGGGGCGGGGGTCCAATCGCGTAGAGAGCGGAACCCGGACATCCTGCCAACGCGACCCGCCCCCGTCTCCTTCTTTTCCACCCGCCCTCAGAGCCTCTCGCCCGCCGCCCAGCGCAGGCCCCCCAGCAGATGGCCCCGGAACGCCGGGTCGGTGTAGGCAGCCTCCGCGTGTCCGAGGGCGGTGTAGAACGAGCGGCCCGCGCCGGACTCCCGGCACCAGACCAGGGGGTGGTCGGACCCCATGCCCCCGCCCTCGTAACCGGTCTCGGCGATCGTCGCCAGGACCCGCACCCCGGGCAGGCCGCGCGGGTTGCTCCGGAAGTCGTACCACTCGTCGTGCCGGTCCCAGCGCGGCGGCAGATGGCGCGTCGCCGGATGGTCCGGGTCCTCGATCAGCACGGTGCCGGGCTGGAATGCGGGGTGCCCCGCGAAGCGCGCACCGAGCAGCTCCCCGTAGTACGGCCAGTCGTACTCGGTGCACGCGGCGGAGTGGACCCCCATGAAACCGCAGCCGTCGGCAAGCCGGCGCCGGAGCGCGTCCCGCCCGTCCGGGGTGAGCACATCGCCGCTGGTGGACAGGAAGACCACCGCACTCCGCCCCGCCAGGGACGCGTCGGTGAAGACCGAGGGGTCCTCGGAGCACTCCACCCCGAACCCGTACTCCTCGCCGAGCGCGCGCAGGGCCGCCCGCCCGGCGGGGATCGAGTCATGGCGGTAGGCCGTGGTGCGGGTGAAGACGAGAACGTCCGACAGGCGGCCGGTACGGGGCATGCTGCGACTCCGGGGTCCGGGTGGTGCACGAGGGCGACGGTCACCGGCAGTCTGCCCAGGCGGGCGGGTATCCCACGCGTACGTACCGGCTGGGCAACCGTTCGAAGCCCGGGAGCCTTCCCGCCGGGGCGCGTCCTTAGACTCGCGGCATGAACAACCTCACGTGCACCCACTGCGGAACCGTCGGCCTGGAGGACGGCTTCATCGAGGACGGCGGCGACCACTCGCGCGGGTACTCCCGCTGGATAGAGGGCGCCCTGGAACGCGGTGTCTTCGGCGGCGCCAAGCGCATGGGCCGGCCACGCCGGCAGATCGAGGCGTTCCGCTGCCCCAAGTGCGGCCACCTGGACCTGTTCGCCACCAACCACGTGTAGGCCACGTGCGGGACCCGTCCGGCGGACCGGTCCGTTTCGGATACGCCGACGATATGCGGCAGCTCGTAGCATGACCGCATGCGTGTGCTGATCGTCGAGGATGAACCGTATATGGCGGAAGCCATCCGCGACGGTCTGCGCCTGGAGGCCATCGCGGCCGACATCGCGGGCGACGGCGACACCGCGCTCGAACTCCTGGAAGTCAACAGCTACGACATCGCCGTCCTCGACCGGGACATCCCCGGGCCGTCCGGCGACGAGATCGCCCGGCGGATCGTCGCCTCCGGGAGCGGCATGCCGATCCTGATGCTCACCGCCGCCGACCGGCTCGACGACAAGGCGTCCGGCTTCGGACTCGGCGCCGACGACTACCTCACCAAACCCTTCGCCCTGCGGGAACTCGTGCTCAGGCTCCGGGCGCTCGACCGCAGACGCGCGCACAGCCGGCCGCCCGTGCGGGAGGTGGCGGGCCTGCGCCTGGACCCCTTCCGCCGCGAGACCCACCGCGACGGCCGGTACGTCGCGCTGACCCGTAAACAGTTCGCGGTCCTCGAAGTCCTCGTCGCAGCCGAAGGCGGTGTCGTCAGCGCCGAGGAACTGCTGCGACGGGCCTGGGACGAGAACGCGGACCCGTTCACCAACGCCGTACGCATCACCGTCTCCGCACTGCGCAAGCGGCTCGGCGAGCCGTGGATCATCGCCACCGTGCCTGGCGTCGGCTACCGCATCGACACCGCGCCGGGACCGGGCGACGAGGCGACCGGCCGTGGCTAGACAGCCGGGCATGAGCATCCGCCTCAAGCTCACCCTCAGCTACACCGGGTTCGTCCTGCTGGCCGGCATCCTGATGCTCGTCACCGGATGGCTGTTCCTGACGCGCGTACCGCACATCGGGCTGGTCTTCGTGCCCGACTACCAACTCGCCGTCGCCCGCGACTTCGCCCCGCTGGCCGCCGTAACGCTGTCGTTCCTGCTGGTGTTCGGCCTCGGCGGGGGATGGTTCCTCGCCGGCCGCATGCTCGCGCCCCTCAACAGCATCACGCAGGCCACCCGCACGGCCGCCGCCGGGTCGCTGTCCCACCGCATCCGACTGCCCGGACGCCAGGACGAGTTCCGCGAACTCGCCGACGCCTTCGACACAATGCTCGCCCAACTCGAAGCGCACGTCGGCGAACAGCAGCGGTTCGCCGCCAACGCCTCCCACGAACTGCGCACCCCGCTCGCCGTGACGAAAGCACTGCTCGACGTGGCCCGCGCCGACCCGGACCGCGCCACCGACCCGCTCATCGACCGCCTCCACACCGTCAACACCCGCGCCATCGACCTCACCGAGGCGCTGCTCCTGCTCAGCCGGGCGGACCGGCAGACCTTCACCCGCGAGGACGTCGACCTCTCCCTCGTAGCGGAGGAGGCGACCGAAACGCTCCTGCCGCTCGCCGAGAAACACGGGGTCACCCTGGAAGCCGACGGCGACATCGCCCCCACGACCGGATCGCCCGCCCTCCTGCTCCAGCTGGCCGGCAACCTCGTGCACAACGGGATCGTCCACAACCGGCCCGAACACGGCAGCGTACGGGTCACCACCGAGGTCCGCCCGCACACCGTGCTGCTCACCGTCGAGAACACCGGCGAACCCGTGCCCCCGGACCTTGTCCTGCGCCTCACCGAACCGTTCCAGCGCGGCACCGAACGCGTCCACACCGACCACCCCGGCGCAGGGCTCGGACTGGCCATCGTCCGGTCCATCACCCACGCCCACCACGGCACACTCACCCTCACCGCGCGCCCCGCCGGCGGACTCCGCGTCACGGTCGAACTGTCCGCCGCGACGCCGCGGACCTGACCGCACATCGCCCGCGTATATCGCGCACGTATCGAAATACGCATACGCCACCGCAACCACCCCGCGTGTTGAGTGGGGACCATGGATCAGAACTCCGCACTGCCCGCCTCGCCCCGCCGCGTCCGAAGAGCCGTCCGCCCGGTCGTGCTCACCGCCCTCGGCGTCGCCGCGGCGGCCCTCGCGCCGTTCGTGCTGCACATGTTCGTGGTGTCCGTGCCCATGGTCGTGCACGGTGGCTGGTACGCCTGGTTCTGGACGTTCAACGGCGTGATGCTGGCCATGGTGGCCGCGCTGCCGGTGTCCGCGCTGATCGTGTGGTTCCTGACGCGCAGGCGCCGGGCGGCGGGCGTCGAGCCGGCCCGGGCACGGCGCGCCTCGCTGGCCGAGGTCGGCATGGTGCACGGAACGGTGCCGTGGGTGTGGCTCATCCTGATGCCGGGCGCCAACGCCGGTGAGGTCCCCGGCCGCGTCAGCCTGGTCCCGCTGGTGGACCTGGTCACGATGGGAACACTCGGGCTGGTCGGCAATCTGCTGGTGTTCGCCGCGCTCGGCTTCTTCGCCCCGATGCGGTACGCCGCACTGGCATCGCTGCCACGCGTCCTGGCACTCGGTGCCGGCCTGTCGGTCCTGCTGGAAACCCTCCAGTACGTGCTCCGCCTCGACCGGGTCTCCTCGGTGGACGACGTCCTGGTCAACGCGACCGGCGCCGCCCTGGCCGCCCTCGTGTCCACCCGGTGGTGGCTCCCGCGCGAGCCGGCCACCCGGCACCTCGCCACTGATGGCCCCAAGGTGCCCTGAGCCACCCGGAGTTCACGCATAGGCGGCCAGGAAGGCGCGGATGCCGCCGTCCGCGCAGCGGTCCAGGTCGGCGTCGGTGTGCTGGGAACTGCCGTGGAACATGGCCTGGTTCACCGGGATCCACAGCAGCAGCCCGGAGAAGTGGTGGGCGGCCAGGAGCGGGTCGGGGGTCTTGAGGAGCCCCTGGTCGGTGAGACGGCGGAAGGTGTCCGCCAGCGTGGCGAGGACCCGCTCGAACCCCTGCTCGTACCAGGCCGCGCCGAGCTCCGGAAAGGTGTCGGCGTTGGCGATGATCAGACGCCGCAGCTGGATCACCTGGGGCCGGGTGAGGCCCGTGAGGAACTGCCGGGCGAGCCGGGTCAGGTTCTCGCCGAGGGTTTCCGCGTCGGCCGGGATGTCGGCCGCCAGGTTGACCAGGGCGTCGATGCGGTCCGTGGTGGCCAGCACGATCTCGGCGAACAGCTTCTCCTTGTCCGCGAAGTGCTTGTAGACGGTCTGCTTGGAGACCGCGGCCAGCTTCGCGATGTCGTCCATGCTCGTGCCCGCGTATCCCTTGTTCAGGAACACCTCGGTCGCGGCGTCCAGAATCGCCCGGTGTTTCCGCGCTGACCGGCTGTCCATCATCGGCTCCCTCTTTATGTCCGCGTTTGCCTGCCCCGAAGAGTACTGGACTGACCAGTTCCCATATGGGTACTGTACCGTCTAGTTCCGAACCGCGGCTCACTGCGGCCCGGGAGCCGTGTCAACCATGCATCTATGGGGGTATTTCGCATGAGCAGGACTGTGGACAAGGTCGTCTCCGCCGACGGCACGGCCATCGCGTTCGAGAAGCAGGGCAACGGCCCGGCCGTGGTGCTCGTCGGAGGCGCCCTGATGACCCGGGGCGCCTCCGCCGGACTCGCCGCACTGCTGGCCGGTGAGTTCACGGTGATCACGTACGACCGCCGGGGCCGGGGCGACAGCGGGGACGGCCCCGCGTACGAGGTGCGCCACGAGATCGAGGACATCGACGCGCTCATCGAGGGTCCGGGCGGTGGCTCCGCGATGCTCTTCGGGATGTCCTCGGGTGCCGCGCTCGCCCTGGAGGCGACGGCCCGGGGGAGTGCCGTACCGCGTCTCGCGCTCTACGAGCCGCCGTTCATCACGGACGGCAGCCGGCCGCCGCTGCCCGCCGATTACGTGGCGCACCTGACGGAGCTGATCGGCCGCGAGGAACGCGGGGAGGCCGTCGCGTACTTCATGACGGCGGCGGTCGGTGTGCCCGGCGAGATGGTCGAGGGCATGCGGCAGGCGCCGTTCTGGGCGGACATGGCGGCCGTCGCCCACACCCTTCCGTACGACGGCCGGGTCATGGGCGACACCATGTCCGGCCGCCCGCTGCCGGTCGAGCGCTGGGCTTCGGTCACCGTGCCGGTGCTCGTCGGCAGCGGAGACGTGGGCGCGCCGCACATGCTGACCGGTGCCCGCGAACTCGCGGGGACGGGCGACAACTTCACCCTCCGGGTCTTCCCGGGGGAGGAGCACAACATCCCGGCGCAGGCCCTGGCACCGGTCCTCGCCGCCTTCCTCGGCGGCGAACAGACACGGTAATCAGCACAACCGACAGGTACACCCACACCAGAAGGAGCCACCGCATGGCCGCACCGGCCAAGGGGCCCGCCAGCTACTTCCCCTCCATCGAGAAGAAGTACGGCCGCCCCGTCGAAGAGTGGAAGGGCATGATCCGCGCGTCCGACCTGACCAAGCACATGGAGCTCGTCGCCTGGCTCAAGGCCGAATACGGTCTGGGCCACGGCCACGCCAACGCCCTGGTCGCCCACACGCTGGCGGAACAGGGCAAGTGAACGCGGCCCGCCCGCTCCGTGCTCCACGGAGCGGGCGCCCGGCGGTGGGGGAGGCGTTCACACCGGGTCGGGCGCACCCTCCCGGGTGGTCTCCTCGGCCGTGGCGGCCGCACGCAGCGCCGCTTCGACGCGGCGGTTGTTCGTCATGGACGCGGTGACCGCCGTCATCGTCAGCAGCAGCGCGGCGGCGGTGTAGAGCGGGGTGCGGATGTCGTACGCGGTCGCCAGCCAGCCGCCGACGAACGCCCCGACGGGCGCGGCGCACATCGCGAGCATCCGGGAGGTCGACGCGACCCGGCCCATCAGGTGACCGGGGACGATCGCCTGCCGGAGCGAGGGCCCGAGCACCATCGTGGCGCCCATGGCCGCCCCGCACACGGCGAGCGCCGACCCGGCCACGTACGGGTCCGAGGCGGAGGCCAGGCCGAGGATCGCCAGGCCCTCGACGGCGGCCGTGCAGGTCAGCGCGGTGCCGGTGCCGAGGCGCCGGCCCAGCCGTGAGGCGACGGCCGCACCAAGCAGGCCGCCGGTCGCCTCCGCGGTGAGCAGCAGACCGAAGCCGTACGCACCGATGCCGAGGCGGTCGTGGGCGAAGAGGGCGAGGACCGTTTCCACGGCCAGGAAGGCGATGTTCCCGACCGCCGGGCGCAGCGCCAGCCCGAGCAGCAGCTGGTTGCGGAACACGTAGGACGCACCGGCCCGGGCCTGCTTGAGCAGCGGCTCACGGGCCTCCGGCACGGGCCGGGGCGTGGCCGGCAGCGTACGTACGAGCAGCGCGGAGAGCGCGAACGACGCGGCGTCGGCGACCAGCGGAACCGCGCGCCCGAGCGCCAGCAGCGCGCTGCCCGCGGGCGGCCCGGCGAACCCGGACATCGCGGTCTGTGCCCCGCGCAGGCGGGAGTTGGCGCGCTCCAGCTGCGCGGGGTCGCGGCTGAGCAGGTCCGGCAGATAGGCCGTGGCAGCGGTGTCGAAGAAGAGCCCGCCGAGGCCGAGCAGGAACGCGACGGCGGCCAGCAACGGAATGCTCAGCAGGTCCAGCCCGGCCGCCACCGCCGGTATCGCGAGCAGCGCCGCACGCACCGTGTCCGCCACCCACATGGTGCGCCGGCGGTCCCAACGGTCCACCAGCGCACCGCCGAGGACCCCGAACAGCAGCCACGGCAGGGTGCCCGCGGCCGTGACGACGGCGAGGGCCATCGGGTCCCGCGTCAACGTCAACGCGATCAGCGGCAGCGCGGCGTGCGTGACCCCGTCGCCGAGCGAGGAGACCGTCTGGGCGGTCCACAGCCGGCCGAACCCGGCAGGCAACTTCGTTGTACTGGGCTTCACTTGGTTTCCCCCTCGGGCTGCCGGACCGGCGCGGGACGGAACAGCGCGAACACGAGCGAGGTGTCCGGCAGCGCCGGATCGGAGAGCTCCCGGTACTCGTCCGCCAGCGCCTGCAACCGGGCCCCCAGCTCCGCGAACTGCTCGTCGGTGAGCCGCAGATGCGCCATCCGTACATGCCGCTCGCCGCCCGCCGGCGACGCCTCCAGGTCCGCCACCGCGTGCCGCATCAGCACATCCGGCCCCCCGTCCCCGGGGTCGGGCAGCTCGATCGACCGCGCGGCCATCGCGTAGTACCGCTCCATGACGCCCCGCACCTTGCGCGTCCGCACCACCTTCACCAGGCCGGCCCGCTCAAGGAGCCGCACGTGATAGCTGGAACTCCCCTTCGCGAGGCCCACCCGCTCGGCGATCTGCGTGATCGTCGCGGGCTCGAAGCGGAGCACCGCCATGATCCGGTGGCGCGTCAGATTGGAGACCGCGCGCAGCTGCTCGTCGGTGGTGACATGAAACGTCTCGGGGACGTCGTCGGTTGGCATGCCCTCAATGGTCAACGTTTCTTGACCATTGGGCAAGAGGTTTCCGTGAAGTGGCGCCAAAAAGGCCCCGGGCAGCGAAATCCGCACGCTCCGGGGCCTGTTGAAGGTGGCTTACTCGCCCGCCGCGGCCTCCGGCTCCCAGCGGAGCAGGTCGCCCGGCTGGCATTCGAGCACCTCGCAGAGGGCGGCGAGCGTCGTGAAGCGCACCGCCTTGGCGCGGCCGTTCTTGAGCACCGCCAGATTGGCGGGCGTGATCCCCACGCGCTCCGCCAGCTCGCCCACGGACATCTTCCGCCTGGCCAGCATCACGTCGATGTCGACGGTGATCGCCATCAGATCACCTCGCTCAACTCGGCCCGCATCCGCGCGGCCTGGGCGAGCAGCGCCCGCAGGACGAGCACGATGAGCGCGACCCCCAGAATGCCCACGCCCACCCCGGCCATGATGACGGTGACCCCCGGGTCGTCCCGCTGACCCGGGGCGTTCACACCCGTGACCACGAACCACACGAGGGCGGCCGAGGTGATCGCACCGATGACGCCGTCCACGTAACGGAAGGCGGCGTGCGAGAACACCGTGCCGCGTCGCGCCATCGCCACGAGTCGCCAGACGCAGACGGCGACGACCTGGACCGACACCATCCCCAGGATCGTGAGCACCCGCAACGGCGTCAGCGGCATCGACCCGTCCTCCGGATCGTTTCCGCTGATCAGCGCCCACGCCATACCCGCCTGTACGAACAGGGTGCCGGTGCACACCACCACGAGCAGGGTGCGCAGAGCGCCCACGGTCAGTCGTCCCATGATTCACCTTCCATCGATCAACGATGGGAAGCTATCGAAAAACGATAGGTGTGGCAAGGTGTGGGTGTGCCCCCGCTCAGCGGAAGGCGTCCGCGTGTTCCGCGGCCCACTGCCGGAACGGCCTGGCCGGTGTGCCCGTGAGGTGCCGGACGGTGTCGCGCACGGCGAGGAGTTCGCCGTTGACGTCTCCGCCCGTGACATCGAGGACCGCGTCCGCCGCCTCGGCCCCGAAGACCTCGGCCATCCACGCCCGGGCCTCCTGGCGGCCGATCCCGGCGAAGGGCACCTCGCGCCCGATGGCGGCCCCGATCGCCGCCACCTGCTGCCGGGCCGACACCGGCTCCGGGCCGGTCAGGGCGTAGGTGCGGCCCCGGTGACCCGGCTCGGTGAGCGCCACCCGCGCCACCGACGCGATGTCCCCGGGATGGATCGTGGGCAGCCCGGTGTCCGCGAACGGCGCGCGGACCGTGTCGCCGGAGCGGATGGACGCCGCCCACATCAGGGCGTTCGACGCGAACTGGGTCGGCCGCAGCACCGTCCAGTCCATGCCGCTGTCCTTGAGCAGCCGTTCGACCGCCTGGTTCTCACCGGCGGGGCCCAGATGGGGATGGGTCAGCACGGTGATGGACGACACCAGCACCACATGCTCCACACCCGCCCGCCGCGCCGCCGCGATGATGTCCGCGTCCGGCCCCACACGCGACGGCAGGAACAGCGACCGCGCCCCGGCCAGCGCGGGCCCCAGGGACTCCGGCACCGCGAGATCGCCCTCGACGGCCTCGGTCCCGGCGGGGAAAGCCGCCCGCGAGACATCACGGGTCAACGCCCTCAGGGGGCCCGCGCCCCGGGAGTGCAGCTCCCTCAGCAAGGCGCTTCCGATGTTTCCGGTGGCTCCGGTCACAAGAATCATGGCGTGTGCTCCCGTCGTCAGGCGGTGGACTCGGGAACACGCTAGAAACTCAAGCGCACTTCAGGTCAAGGAGACGCCGTGTGCGCCGCCCCGTGCGCCAGGCGCCGCCGGACCCGGTCAGCGGCACCCCCCTACGCTCGCTGGAGCAGGTGATTCCGGCTCGGGCGCGTTCCACGCTCACGTGACATGGGCAATTTCCGACCAGCGGTCCTCACCGTTGGAGGGACACCCCACATGACGAGCAACGCGACCGAAGCCGCACTCGAAAGCCTTCTGACCCGCGCACTTCAGGCCACCCGCACCGGCGACTGCTGGACGACCCGGACCGACGAGGCGTGGTGCCGCGTCGCCCCCCGCTCGGCGACCCGGCGCGACCAGGGCTGGAAGCTCCACCTCTCGGCAACGGCCGCCTCCGCGCCGACCGTCCTCGTCAGGGCCCTCGACGTCCTGCTGCCGGACACCTCGGCGTTCAAGTTCGCCCGGTCCCTCGACCAGGTGAGCACCCTCAACTCCCGCGCTACGCCCAGGGGCAGCTCCGGAAAGTTCATCACCGTCTACCCGCGCTCGGACGCCGACGCGGTCCGCCTCGCCCGCGAACTGCACGCGGCGACCACCGGACTCGCCGGCCCCCGCATCCTCTCCGACCAGCCCTACGCCCCGTACAGCGTGGTGCATTACCGCTACGGCGCCTTCACCGGCCGTCAACGCCTATCGGAACAGGGCCTGTTGATCTGGTACATCGAGGACCCCGACGGCAACCCCGTCGAGGACGAGCGCAGCGGCCACTACACACCGCCCCCGTGGGCCGACTGCCCGTTCCCCGCCACCGTGCCCCTTCCGCCCCCGGCGGCGGAGGCGACGAGCGGCCCGGTTCTGCTCGGCGGCCGCTTCGCGGTACGGGAGGCGATCCGGCACACCAACAAGGGCGGCGTCTACCGGGGCACCGACGTCTCCACCGGCGCACCCGTCGTCATCAAGGAGACCCGGCCCCATGTGGAGGGCGACGCCTCCGGGCGCGACGTCCGCGACTGGCTGCGCGCCGAGGCCCGGATGCTGGACCGGCTGAAGGACACCGGACTCGCCCCGGACGCCCTGGCCCTCTTCGAGCACGGTCAGCACCTGTTCCTGGCCCAGAGCGAAGTCCCGGGTGTCAGCCTGCGCACCTGGGTCGCCGAGCGCTTCCGCGACCTCGGCGGCGAGGAGTACCGCCGCGAGGCACGGGACCTGGTCGCCCGGCTCGTGGACCTCGTCACGGCGGCCCACGCCCACGGCTGCGTGCTGCGCGACTTCACCCCCGGCAACGTCATGGTCCGCCCCGACGGCGAACTGCGCCTCATCGACCTGGAACTCGCCGCCGAGGAGACGGGCTCCTGCCTCCCGACCCGGGTGGGCACCCCCGGCTTCAGCGCCCCCGAGCGCCTGCGGGACGCGCCGGTGTCCGTGACCGCCGACTACTACAGCCTCGGCGCCACCGCGTGCTTCGTCCTGACCGGCAAGGTGCCGAACCTGCTGCCCGAGGAACCCGCCACCCGGACCGGCGAGGACCGGCTCGCCGCCTGGCTCGGCGCCTGCGGACCCGCCGAACCACCCCGCGCCATCGCGGAGATGATCACCGGGCTGATGCGGGACGAGCCCGCCGCCCGCTGGGACACCCGCCGGGCGCGCGAAGCCCTCCGCGCACCGGACCCCGCCCACCCCACACGTACCGCACCGGCACGGGCGGCCCGCCACGAGGACCTGGACCATGCCGTCGCCGGACTCGTCGACCACCTGCTCGACACCGTCACCCCCGAGGACGACCGGCGCCTGTGGCCCGTGTCCACCGCGGCCGGCGAGACCAACCCGTGCACCGTGCAACAGGGGGCGGCCGGACCCCTGGCCGTCCTGACCCGGTACTTCGAACTGACCGGGGACCCCCGGCTGCCCGAAGTCCTCGCGGCGGCCGGCCACTGGATCGCGGACCGCACCCACCCCCGGACCACCCGCCCCGGCCTGCACTTCGGGGACCTCGGCACCGCCTGGGCGCTCTACGAAGCGGGCCGGGCCCTCGCCGACCAGACGCTCATCGACCACGCGCTCGCCCTCGCGCTGACCCCGCAGGAACCCACCCTCCACCACGACATCACCCACGGCACCGCCGGCAGCGGCATGGCCGCCCTCCACCTCTGGCAGCGCACCGGCGACCCGCGCCTCGCCGCGCTGGCCGAGGACGCGGCCGACCGGCTGGCGGCCGCCGCACGGCGCGGCCCGTCCGCGGTGAGCTGGCCGGTCCCCGCCGAAGCGGCATCCGGCGAAGCCGGCAAGCAGTACCTGGGCTTCGCCCACGGCTCCGCCGGCATCGGCTGCTTCCTCCTGTGCGGCGCGACCGCCTCCGGGCGCCAGGACCACCTGCGGCTCGCGGTGGAGGCCGGCGAACACCTCCTGCACAGCGCCGTACGGATCGGCGACGCGGTCCAATGGCCGGCCCAGGCCGGCGACGAACCCACCGCCCCGTACTGGTGCCACGGCTCCGCCGGCATCGGCACCTTCCTCGTACGCCTCTGGCAGGTCACCGGCGACGACCGGTTCGGCGACCTCGCCCGCCGCAGCGCCCCGGCCGTCACCGAACGCGCCTCCAGGGCCCCGCTGTCCCAGTGCCACGGCCTCGCGGGCAACGGCGACTTCCTGCTCGACCTGAGCGCCGCCACGGGGGAGTCCGCCCACCACGCCATGGCCTGCGCGATGGGCCGGCTCGCCATCACCGAAGGCGCCCGCCGCCACCGGCACCTGGTCTTCCCCAACGAATACGGCGACGTCTCGACCAGCTGGAGCGACGGATCGGCCGGAATCCTGGCCTTCCTCCTCCGGCTCCGCCACCCGAGCTCCCGGCACTGGCTCGCCCAGCTGCCGGGCTGAGCGGCAGAAGAACCTGCCGCCGAACCACAAGAAGAAGGAGAGAACCATGGAAAACCAGACCCAGGACCTCGAACTCCTCGCCCACCTCCACGCCCTGCCCGAGACCGACCCGGTCGGCGTCGACGCGGCGGGCTTCTCCGGCACGTGTGAGTGCATCGGCCTGCTGACGGTCCTCAACACGGTGTGCATCGGCATCAGCTGCGCCTAGCACCGGCCCACGTCCGGCCGGCGGCTGTCCCGGGACAGCCGCCGGCCGGACCCCACCGCGAACCAGAGGTGAGGACCGGACCATGCGGCTTCACACCGGCGGCGAGGAAATCGCCCCCGAGCACAACCCCACGCACACCCCCACCACCCCCGGCCCGCCCGATTGCACCATCAGCACCCGCGGCCTCGTCAAGAGCTACCCCGGCCCCAACGGCACCACCACACACGCCGTGAACGGCCTGGACCTGGACGTCCACCGCGGCGAGACCTTCGCCTTCCTCGGACCCAACGGCGCCGGGAAGTCCACCACCATCGCCATGCTCTGCGCCCTGGCCCGTCCCACCGCCGGCAATGCCACGGTGGCCGGCGCCGACGTGCGCACCCAGCCCCACCAGGTGCGCAGGCGCGTCGGCATGCTGTTCCAGCAGAGCGCCCTGGATCCGGACCTGACCCCCGAACAGAACCTCCGCATCCACGCCCGCCTCTACGGCATGCGCCGCGCCCACATCCGCCGGCGCACCGCCGAAGTGCTGGAGACCGCCGGACTCACCGACCGGCGCTCCGCACCCGTACGCACCCTGTCGGGAGGCATGCGCCGTCGCCTCGAAATCGCCCGCCAGCTCCTGCACGCACCGGGCCTCCTCTTCCTGGACGAGCCCACCACCGGCCTCGACCCCCACGCCCGCGCACAGCTCTGGGACCACCTGTACGCCCTGCGGGAACGGAACGGCAGCACACTCTTCATCACGACCCACCAGCTGGACGAGGCGGCCAACTGCGACCGCGTCGCCATCATCGACCACGGCCGGCTGGTCGCCCAGGGCCCGCCCGGCGCGCTCAAGGCCGCCATCGGCGACGACCGGGTCGTGCTGCGCACCAGCCAGGACGAGCGAGCACACCGCGTCGTCCACCGCCTCGTTCCGCGCGGACATGCCGTGACCAGGGAAGCCGACGGGATCTGCCTGCGCGTGCCCGACGGCAGCTCCTGGATCCCCCGCCTCTGCGCGACCCTGGAAAGCCACGGCATCTCCGTCCGCGCCGCCTCCGCCACCCCGCCCACCCTGGACGACGTGTTCTTCCACCACACCGGCCGCAGCATCCACAGCACCGAGCCGGGCGGCAGCCGATGACCACACTCCCGCTCCACGCGACCGGCACCGGGGGCAGCGCACGGCCCGCCCGGCTGCGGCACGAACTGCGCGCCGTCCACGGCCTGGTCCACCGGGACCTGCTCCGCCTCGCAGGCCAGCGCGCCCACACCGCGCTGATGCTGCTCCACCCCGTGCTGTACCTCCTGATCCTGGGCGGCGGACTCGCCAGACTCATCCCCGACTCCACGCTCGGGGTCGGCTATCAGACCTACCTGTTCCCCGGCATGCTGATGATGACCGTGCAGACCCCGGCCATCCTGGTCGGCATCCGCCTGATCACCGACCGCCAGAGCGGCTATCTGCGCGAACTCCTCATGGCCCCCGTCAGCCGCACCACCCTGCTCCTGGGCAGCTGCGCCGGCGGCACCCTCGTCGCCACGATCCAGGGCGCCGTACTGCTCAGCCTGGCCGGAATCGTCGGCCTGCCCTACGACCCGCTCCTCCTGGCGCTGCTCCTCGCCGGCATGGCCCTGATCTCCTTCACGATCACCGCCCTCGCCCTGACCCTGGCCGTGGGCCTCAGCAGACCCGAGACGTTCCACACGCTGCTCGGTGTGCTGATGATGCCCCTGCTGTTCCTCTCCGGCGGTTTCTTCCCCCTCCAGGCACTCCCCGGCTGGACCCACGCCCTGGCCGCCGCGAATCCCCTCGCCTACGGAGTCGACCTGCTGCGCGGCAGCATCGCCCTGCGCGCCCCGGACACGGCGGCCGCCGGCGGCATCACCTGGGCCGGCCACCCGCTCCCGCTCCCCGCGGCGGCGGCCCTGCTCCTGATCAGCGGCGCGGGTGCGCTGCTCTGGGCCGCCCGCCGGTTCGCACGGCAGGAGTGACAGGCCCTGGGCCGAACGGGTGGGTGCGGCACCGGCCATGCGTGTTCTCTCCGTGACACGCGGGTCCGGCGTGAGGATGTCGGCGGAATGGGTGCACCGGGCAATCACGGCTGAGAGCGGGGACGTCACGTGGCGGAGACAACGGGCTCGACGGCGCAGGTCGGCGCGTGGGCGGAGATGCGGGACGCGATCACCACCAGAGCCGTCCTCGTCATGGTGGGCGTGCTGCTGCTCCAACTGGGCTTCGCCCTCTCGTACATGGGGGCGTTCCACGCCCCGAAGCCGCACCGCATCCCGATCACCCTGGTCGCCCCGCGCCTGGTGGAGGCCGACCTCGTCGCCCGGCTCAACTCACTGCCCGGCGAACCGGTGCACGTCACCGCCGTACAGGACCGCACGCAGGCCAGGGCCCGGCTGCTGGAGCGGAAGACCGACGCCGCGCTGATCGTGGCGGCGGCCGGACGCACCGACACACTGCTCGTCGCCTCGGCCGGCGGCCCCTCGGCGACCGACGCCGCCGCGAAGGTCGTGGCGGCCGTGGAACGTACACAGAACCGGGAGCTGACCGTACGCGACATCCGCGCGCCCGCCGCCGGCGACAGCCGAGGACTCTCGTCGTTCTATCTGGTGCTCAGCTGGACGATCGGCGGCTACCTCGCCGCCTCGGCGCTGAACATGGCGGCCGGGTCCAAGCGCCCCACGCTCCGGCGCTCCATCGTGCGGCTCGCGGCGATGGTGCCGTACGCCTTCGTCTCCGGAATCGGCGGCGCCATCATCGTCGGCCCCGTGCTGCACTGCCTGCCGGGCGCCTTCTGGGAGCTCGTCGGCATCGGCACCCTGGTCGTCTTCGCCTCCGGCGCAGTGGGCGTGGCGCTCCAGTCGCTGCTCGGCACGATCGGGCTCGGCCTGACCATCCTCATCTTCACGATCCTCGGCAACCCCAGCTCCGGCGGCGTCTACCCGGCCTCGCTGCTGCCGCCCTTCTGGGCCGCGATCGGCCAGGCCCTGCCACCCGGCGCCGGCACGACCGTCGTCCGGAACACGGTCTACTTCGACGGCAACAACATCACGGGCGCCCTGTGGATCCTCGGCGCCTGGGCGTTCGCCGGGATCGCCGTGGCCCTGGGGGCCGCCGCCCTGCGCGGCTGGCGGGCCCGCACGGAAACCCGTTAGGCGACCGCCGCGACCCCCTGCTACATTCTCCCCGGCCGTGCGAAAGAACGAGGAGGTGGTACCCGTGAACGCAGTATCGACATGGGTGCTCCCCTCCGGGGTCACGGTCGGGCGATAGGCAGGTCGTCCGGGAGCGCCGTTCTGTGCACTCCCGAAAGGCACGATCATGCATTTCACTTCCGAGCAGCGCCTGGACGACGGCGTACGCGAACGCTCCTTCACCCTCGACGACATCCCGGGCATCCTCTGGACGCCCGAGTCCGCGTCGGCGTCCGCACCGGTCCCGCTGATCCTCCTCGGCCACCCCACGCTCGGCCTTGAGCGGATGTACCCGCGCCTGGCCGACCGGGCCCGGCACTCCGCGGCGGACGGCTTCGCCACAGCCGCCGTCGAACTCCCCGGCTGCGGCGACCGGTCCCGGCTGCCGGCCCTCGACGCGGCCCGCGCCGACATGCGGCGGGCCCTGCAAGCGGGCGAACCGGTCACCGACGAGATCGTCGACGCCGTCGTCCTCCCGCTGGTGGACCAGGCGGTCCCGGAATTGCAGGCCGCCATGGACGCGATCCTCGCGCTCCCCGAGGTCACTGGTCCGGTCGGCTACTCGGGCGGGGTGATCGCCATCGGCGTCCGGCTCGCGGCGGTCGACCCGCGCATCGAGGCCGCCGGCCTCTTCGCGGGCAGCTTCATCCCGCGCACCACGTACGACGAGGCCCGCCGGCTCACCATCCCGCTGCACGTCCTGTTGCAGTGGGACGACGAGGGCAACGACCGGCAGGCGGCGCTCGACCTGTTCGACGCGTTCGGCTCCGAGGAGAAGTCGCTGCACGCCAACATGGGCGGCCACACCGGCGTCCCGGCGCACGCGGGGGCAGCGGCGGCCCACTTCTTCACCCGGCACCTGAAGTAGCACCGCGGGGGTACAGCTGAGGCGCCTAAGGTGTCTCCTGTACGGGTGTGCCCCCGCACGCGTGGACGGCAACGAAGGAAAGAGGTGACGTGATGCTCCGCAACGGCCTGGAACCGTGGCACCTGATCATCGTGGCATTGGTGGTCCTCATGGTGTTCGGCTCGAAGAAGCTCCCCGACATGGCCCGCTCCCTGGGCAAGTCGGCCCGCATTCTCAGGAGCGAGGCCAAGGCGATGAAGGCCGAGGCGAGCGCCGATCCCGCCGCGCCGGGGCACTCGTAACACCTGCGCCGACAAGGGGCCGGGGCGACGGACAACGGGCCGTCACCCCGGCCTCTTCGTGCGCCCTAAGCCGCGCGCACGACGGCCTCGATGTGGCCGAGGTGGGCCGCGAGGATGTCCTCGAAAGCCGCCTGGTGGTCCGTCTGGAGCGGGCGGAGGTCACGGGCGAAGTGCGCCAGGGCGGGGAAGCGCTCGGGGTCGGCGCCCAGGACCGCCACCCGGAACAGCTCCCGGCCCTGCTCGCGCTCCTCCGGGGTGAGGGTGTCGGCCCCGGCCTCCGAGGCGATCAGCGAGGCGATGAGGACCACGATGCGGTGGTAGCGCACCGGGATCTCCGCGTCGGCCAGCCCCGAGGCGCGCAGCGCCTGAAGCACCTCCTCCACGACGAGCCGTGAACCCGTGCCGCTCGACACGTAACGTGCCCAGACCGCGGCGAGCTGCGGCTGCAGGCGGAAGGCGTCCCGCACGCGCAGGGCCAGGGTCATGAGGCGCTGCTTCCAGTCGCCCTCGGGGCGGTAGCCCTCCATGGCGGTCAGCAGGACCCGGTCCGCGACCGCGCGCAGCAGCTCCGTCTTGCTGCGGAAGTGCCGGTAGAGGCTCGACGAGTCGGTCCCGAGGACCGCCGCCAGCTTCCGCACGCTGAACGTCTCCGTCGCGCTCGTACGCAGCAGTTCAGCCGCCGCGTCCAGGATCTCTTCGCTCGTCCAACGCCTTCGGCCTGCCATTCCGCTCCTCTCGCCGGCCTCCAGCCTAACCTATGCACTTGGTGTTGCACGCGGTGCGTGCATAATGGGTGCATGAGCTTGCCGGGCGGCCCGGCAGGAGGCGGACCGGCGTGTGCGACCGCCGGTCCCGGGGGCTACGAAGGGACGCACGACGTGAACAACCCACTGGATTCCACAGCACTGGACGCGGCCATCGAGAACGTGCACCGCGCGGGTGTGCCCGGCCTGTTCGCCGAGGTCCGGCACGGCGACCGGATCTGGCGCGGCGCGGCCGGCGTCGCCGACACCGCGACCGGCCGGCCGGTCGACGCCGGGATGCGCCACCGCGTCGGCAGCGTCACCAAGACGTTCACCGCCGCGGCGGTCCTGCGGCAGGCCGAGCGCGGCCGGATCGAACTCGACGCACCGGTCGGCCGCTATCTGCCCGGCCTGGTGCCGGGGGAGCGGGGTGAGGCCATCACCGTACGGATGCTGCTCGACCACACCAGCGGCCTCGCCGAGTACCTTCCGTACGCCTATCCCTCGCTGAAGGCGTTCCCCGTCATCGCCGAGACCGGGCCCGAGAGCCTGGACGACCACCGGTACACGCGGTGGGAACGGACGGACCTGATCGCCATGGGCGTCGACGCACCCGCCGCCGGCGCTCCGGGCGGTGCGCCGGGGCTGTACTCCAACACCAACTACCTGCTGCTCGCCGAGCTCCTGGCGCAAGTGAACGGCACCACGGCCGAGGAGTGCATCACCCGCGAGGTCATCGAGCCCGCCGGGCTCACGGACACCGCGTTCCCCACCGGGCCGGAGATCGACGGACCGCACTCACGGCTCTACGAGGCGTGGTTCGGCATGATCGAACCGCCGCGCGACTACAGCGTCTTCGACATGTCGTGGACGGGCCCCTCTGCCTCCCTGATATCGACCGTCGCCGACCTGAACCTCTTCTACGCCCAGCTCCTGGCCGGAAAGATCGTCACCCGGTCCTCACTGGACCGGATGCGACGCACCAACCCGGTCATCTCCCAGGAGGGCCGGATCATCGCATACGGCCTCGGACTGCACCCGGCGGAAGCACCGGGCCGGGACACCTTCTGGGGCCACGGCGGCACGGTCTGGGGCGGCGGCACCCTGGCCATGACCCGCGCCGACGGCCAACGGCAGATGGCGGTGGCGGTCAACCTCCAGCGGTGGAACAGCCTGGACGCCTCCGGCAGGCCGCGGCCCCACCCCGTCGACGCGGCACTGGAAGCCCTGTACCGGGTCGCGATGTACGGCTGACCGGTCACTCGCACAGGTGGCGCGGACCGTGTACGCGCAACTCGTCCAGCACCGTGGCCCTTCCGGGCGGCGGGGTGAAGATGCGCAGGCGCTGGTCCGCCGCGGGGGTGGCCAGCACCTCGCAGTCCAGGTCGATCCTGCCCAGGTCGGGATGGATGAGCCGGTACGGATGCGACCGCCGTACGGCGACCTCGTGCCGGTCCCACAGTGCGGCGAAGTCCGGGCTCGCGGCCCGGCACCGCGCCACCAGCGACCGGGACGCCGCGTCGTCCCCGCGCCGGGCCGTCGCGGCCCGCAGGTCGGCCACCAACTGCCGCGCCTGCTCCCCGTGTTCCTCGGCCGCGAAGTGGCCGCGCACCACCGGATCGGTGAACCAGCGCAGGACGATGTTGCGGTCCTCCTCCGCGACCGAGCAGACGCAGCCGAACAACGCCAGCGCCAGGTTGTTCTGCGCCAGCAAGTCGCCCAGGTCGCTGACCACCTGAACGGGCACCCCGTCCAGCCGGTCCAGCAGATACCGCAGGCCCGGGCGCAGATACCCGCCGGCCCGCGCGCCCTCCGGCGGGCGGTGCCCGGCCAGTACGTACAGATGGTCCCGCTCGTCCTCGGTCAGCCGCAGCGCACCCGCCAGCGCGGCGAGCACCTGGACCGAGGGCTGCGGGCCACGAGCCTGTTCGAGCCGCATGTAGTAGTCGGCGGACATCCCCGCGAGGACGGCGACCTCCTCGCGGCGCAGCCCCGGTGTCCGCCGCCTCGGCCCCTCGGCCAGCCCGACGTCGCGCGGTGTCAGCCGCCCCCTGGACCGGCGCAGGAAGTCGGCGAGCTCTGGACGCTTCGGTGTCATGTCGCCCTCAGGATATCGGCCCCGGGCCGCCGCATCCTGGGACCGCCGGTCCTAGGTGAAACGCTCCGCTCCCGGCCGGACGCAGGCGGCGGCACGATCGGCACAGGGCCCGTCCGGGGCCTGTCCGGCACACAGATCGGCGGTCGCACGATGAGGGAATCCACGCTGTCCGTTCCGGGCGCGCGACTGCGCCACACCGTCCGCGGCGAAGGCCCCCTGCTCCTGCTCATCGCCGGAGGCCACCACGGGATCGACGCCACCGAACCCCTGGCACGCCATCTCGCCGACCGGTACACCGTCGTCACCTACGACCGGCGCGGCCTGTCCGGGAGCACCACCGAAGCCCCCGCGAAGACGCTCGCCACCCACGCCGACGACGCCTCCCGCCTGCTCCGCAGCCTCACACCGGAGCCCGCACTCGTCTACGGAACCAGCCTCGGCGCCCTCCTGGCGCTGGAGCTGACCACACGTCACCCCGAGCAGGTCGCGGCGGTCGTCGCCCACGAACCGCCCGCCGTGCGACTGCTTCCGGAGCCCGCGCAGGGCATCGGGCCGCTGCTCGCCGTCGAGCGGACCTTCCGGACACAGGGCGCGGAGACGGCCATGCGCGGGTTCGCGGCGGGCCTCGGCGTCGACCCGGCCGACTCCGAGCCCGGCCTCCCACCATGCACTCCGGGTCCGGACCGCCTGCGGAACATGGAGGTCCTGCTCACGTACGACCTGCCGGCGATCAGGGCCCATGTCCTCGACCCGGCCGCGCTCGCCGGCTCACCCGCACGCGTCGTGGCCGCCGCCGGCGAGAAGTCGGGCCGCCTCTGGACGTACACATGTGCCGCGCTTCTCGCCGGCGCGCTGGGGACGCGTCTGGAGACGTTCCCCGGCGGCCACAACGGTTACGTGTTCCGCCCACGCGCCACCGCGGACCGGATCCACGAGGTGCTCGGTGTCACTCGAAGAACTTGAGGCTGTATCCGGTGTCGGTGTTCGGCCCGGGGACATTGGCGCGGCTGTATGTGGTGTTGCCCCACCAGCAGAAGGAGCCGGTGTACCAGTAACGGTTCTCCCAGCTGTACGGGGTTCCCTTGGGCACCGCGTGGAACATCAGGGGGAAGGTGGGACCGGCCGGCGGGCTGGTGGCGATGTCGCCGTCGAGCAGTACGAAGGTGTGGTGGCCCGGCCCGTTGACGTACAGGGTGGGATCCCAGCCGGCCATCATGGTCGCGCGGTTGGAGCCGAACAGGCAGCCGTTGGACTTGTACCAGTCCCACACGTACGTCGGGTCACCGCCCGCCCGGAGCCGCAGTTCCGCGATGCAGTACTGGTCGCTCCAGCTGCCGTTGGCGGAGTAGGTGATGTGCAGCTGCCCGTTCGGGTCCTTGATCGCTTCCGGGCCCTCGTTGATGAAGGGGTTGCCGACGACGCGCTCCCAGCTCTCCCTGGGCTGGGAGATGATGTACCGGGCGCCCGTGGGGGTGGTCGGGCTGCTCATGCGCGCGATGTAGAGGTTCTGCTCGACGTTGGTGGTGCCGGCCCAGCCCGACCAGACGAACCAGCGCTGTCCGTTGAACGTGAACATGGTGCCGTCGATCGCCCACTTGTCGTCGGGCAGGGCGAGTTTCGTCGCGGCGGTGTAGCCGCTGTCGGGGGCGGCGGAGCTGATTACGTACATGCGGTGGGCGGTGCCCCGGCCGGCCGAGAAGTAGACGTAGTAGCGGCCGCCGTCCCGCACGATCTCCGGAGCCCAGATCTCACCCAGGTTCCCGGTGTCCGACCACACCTGCCGGGCCGCGGCCGAGGCCAGACCGCCGGTCGAGGACGCCTGCCGGACGCTGATGCCGCCGCCCGTCGACTGGACCGAGATGTACGTTCCGCCCACGCGCAGCACGCTGGGGTCGGCGCCACGGATGGCCGTCTGCCCTGCCTCGGCGGTCGGGGCGGACATGAGTGACATGGTGAGGGCCAGAAGCATGGACAGCGCGAAGGCTGCCACACCGGACATCCGGGAGAGTCTCATGGCTTCCCTTCCCCGTACGGGGGTTCGTGGAGGGACGGACTGACTCCATGACCCTATCCGCGAACAGGCGTGTCCATGTCAAAGCGGGCCCGTCTCACCCCTCGCAATCCTCAATGAGGCGGCTGATGACACCGTGCAGGATGTCCGCCCGGGCCCGGTCCTCCCGCTGCTCGCGCAGCGCGCCTTCCACCGCACCGAGCCTCCGCCGCGCCTCCGGGTCCCCGTCCATGGCCCGGTCCACGAGCGGCGAGGAGGCCAGCTCCAGGCACTCCGCCAGCCGCAGCCGGGTCGCGGTGACCGGCGGGCCGGACGGGGGCTCGGCGAACCCGTCCGTCAGATACCGCGCGGGATCGCCGAGGCGCCACCCGGCCACCACCCCCTCGTAAACCAGGAGGTCCACATCGGGGGCGACCCCGAGCCGTGCGTCCGGCTCCCCGCCGAGAAGGCCGACGTCCGCGAGGCAGGTCAGCGCGCGGGCCCCGGGGCCGCAGTGGAAGACCGTGGTCTGCGGCATGCCGAACTCCCCGACGGCATCCGCGCGGAGCCCGGCCGCCCGGGCCGGCGGCCCGTCCTGGAACGAGGGGCCCTCGGGGACGTACCGCGCGGGCACGAAGAACGTGAGACTGCGCAGCTCACGGCTGTCGCGGTCGAACCGCATGTACTCGTCCTGAGACCACAGCCACCGCATGCTGCCGAATGTCTCCGGCAGCTCCCGCTCGCGCCCGGCCGGGTCCGCGTACCCCGCCACGATCAGCTGGAGATCGCGGAAATCGAAGCGGGGGGCGAACGCGAGGGGGCTGTCCGTCGTCGTGGCGGCCATGCCGTCGCCGACCGTGACCTTCACCGTGGTCGTCGCCTCACTTGATGCGCCTCGCGGCCGGCAGATAGCCGCCCTTGGTATCGCGGATCTTTCCGTTCACGATGTCCTCGTGGGTCATCGGGGGCTGCGGGTCGTCGGGCGAACCGCCCAGCGCCTTGGCCCCGGACTCGCCCTTCTTCCCGGAGGGGCCGTAGCCCGTGATGACGTCGCCCGCGCCGGCGCCCGGACCCTTCGTCACCACGATGTCCTCGCCCTTCCGGAAGATGAGGTTCCCCCGCTGCCCCTGAGAGAGGTACACCGCGTCCGGGGCCTTGAGGATCTCCGCCACGCGCTCGTCGCTGAAGTGGGGGTGGTAGTTGCTGGACTTGCGCACCTTGCCGTCCCCGGCCCGCTCGATGACGGTCTCCGCGGCCTTCACCGCCTTGGCGTCGGGGCACTTGGCGCCGGTGAAGAACCCGGCCCATGAGGACGGACGATGGTGTACGAGGGCGGCAGAGCGGATCGGCCCGGCCGGCTCGGTGACACCTCCGGAGCGGGCCGAGGCGCCCGAGGCCGAGGTGCGGAGCGCGCAGCCGCCGGTGTCGCGTTCCTCGCGCACCTTGTCGACCAGCTTCTTGACCTCGGTCCTCGCCAGGGCGTAGGCGTTGATCAGGGTGTCGGCGCGGTACGGGATCCGGTACTCGACGCGCCGGCCGCCACTGGCCCGGGAACGGGCCCGCGCCTCGTTCTTCTTCTGCGTCTCGACCGAGGAGAAGGTGGGCCCGGCACCCGGGTTGGAGCAGGACAGGCTGCCCGAGACGGATGTTCCGGAGACCGCGAAGGAGCTCTGCGGGCTGGTGCACCGGCCGGCGGACCTGCCGTCGATGCTGAAGGAGGCGGTCATTACCGCGGTGACCTTGCCGCTGATCAGGCGGCTCTTGGCGCTGGTGGTGATGTGTCCGGAAAAGCTGTTCTTCGCCGTGCAGCCACCGGAACCGCACTTCACCGTTCCGCCGCTGCTGAGGGTCAGGGCGATGCCGCCGTCGGTGGCGTTCTTCAGCTCCTCCGTCTGCTTCTCCAGCGTGTCGTACATGGGGTCGACGGCGTCCTCGGCGACCGGCGCCAGGTCCAGCCCCGCGGAATCGCTGTCCGCCAACGGGCCGTCCGTCAACGTGGGAAGCTCGGGCGGATCCTCGTCCTCGGAGTCCGCCCGCGCGAGGACGGCCGCCTGCCGGACCGAGGCCGCTTCGGCCGAACCGTCCGACGTCCCTCCGGTCCGGGAGGGGCCGTACGACTCAAGGCGCAGCACCCGGTGGGGCTTCCGCTCCGTGACGAGCAGCCGGCCCGCGGAGGTGTCCACCGCGAGGGCAGGGGTGCCGTCGACGGCGGGCGGCTGCGCGGACTCGCTGGGGGCCGGAGTGCCCTCCAGCCGGTCGAGCGCCTTCGAGAGCGCGGTCGCCAGGTCGGGCGGGGCCGGCATGTGCCCGACCGTCTCCCGCGTGACGCTGTCGCTCTCGTCGGCGGCCGCCCACGCGCCGGAGCCCGAGTCCTTCGTCCGGGTGAACGTCCTGCCGCCGATGTGCAGGACCTCGCGGGCGAGTCCGGAGCTCCCGACCTCCACGGCGCCGAAGCGGCTGCCGGACGCGGTGACGGTGATGTCCCGCTTCAGCAGGTCGTCACCGGAGTCCCGGTACCGCAGACCGGGGGCGTCCGCCAGCGCGGTCACGGCCTGCCGGAACGGCCTCAGGTCCCGCTTGGCCACCGGCTCCTGCGACCCCGGCCCCCCGTGCCAGACCAGCAGCCCGGCCACCAGCCCCGCGGCCAGCACCCCGACCCCGCCGAACAGCAGCAGCCGCTTGCGCCGCCGGGCGGGCGGTGGCTGCCCGGGGCCGTACTGCGGTGGCTGCCCGGGCCCGTACTGCGGCGGCCCGTACGGGTATTGCGGCGGCGGCCCGTAGGGCGAGCGCGGCGGCGGTACGGCCTGCGGCGGCCCGAAGGCCCCGGGCGGGGCGGCGTACGGGGAGTGCTGCGGCGGGATGTCCGCGGGCGGCGGCCCGAAGACCCCGGCCGGCGGGGTGTACGGGGCGCCCTGTGGCGGGCGGTCCGCCGGGGGCCGGTACGCGTCTTCGTGGTCCGTCATGAACTTCCCCCGTGGATGGTCTGCTGGCCGCTGATCGCTACAGGAACAGTGTGGGGGCGACGCCCCCTCGCGCCACCGGAATTCGGACACCGGACCCGGGTCACGGCAGCCGGTCGACCAGCCCGTCGACGTACTCCGGAGTGAGCGGGCCCATGCCGAACAGGACCCGGCTGTACATCGGGGCCAGCACGTAATCCAGCACGGTGAGCGCTTCGGGCGCGGACTCGCCCCGCTCGTGGGCGCGGTCGAGCATGGACTGCAACTGCCGGATGCGCTCGGTCCGCAGAGCGTCGCGCGCCTGTACGCCCTGCTCGCCCGCGTTCGCCAGGGCGACTGCCAGGTGCAGGACCGCAGGTCCTTCGGGCCCGGTGATCTCGCGGGCCACCTGGGAGGCATACGTACGCAGGTCGCCGTCCAGGCTCCCGGTGTCGGGCATGGGGGAGCGCGCGTTGAGACGGTTGAGCGCCACATCGCAGAGCAGGGCCTCCAGATCGCCCCACCTGCGGTAGATGCTGCTGTCGGCCACGCCCGCGCGGGCCGCGACCTCGCCGACGGTGAAGTTTCCGTAGCCGCGCTCGCTGATGAGCTCGGTGACGGCCTGGTGCACCTGCGCGCCGACCCGCGCGCTGCGCCCACCGGGCCGCCGGGCTCGCTGTTGCTCCTCCATACACCCACCTTAACGCAGGAGCCGCTTGCGTTTAAGGCGCACCCCTGCTTACTGTCGACTAACGCAGTCATCGGCTGCGTTAGGGGTTGTACGGCGACCCGTGCCGACCACGGCCGGGCGCGTCTCACAGGGGGAGAGGGATTCCCATCACCGCATCGCATACGACCGCAGGCAGCCGGCGGAACCGCGCCCTGCTGCTCACGGTGACCTGCCTGGGCCAGTTCATGGTCCTGCTCGACAACACGATCGTGGGAGCGGCGCTGCCCGACATGCAGCACCGCCTGCACCTGGAACTCACCGGCCTGCAATGGATCGTCGACGCGTACGTCCTGCTGGTCGCCATGCTGCTGCTGTCCGGCGGCATCTTCGCCGACCGCTTCGGCCGTAAACGCGTGTACCTGACCGGCGTCGCGGTGTTCACCGTCGCATCGGTGGCGTGCAGCCTCGCGCCCTCGCTCGGCTGGCTGGTCGCCGGCCGGGTGCTGCAAGGCATCGGGGCGGCCGCGCTCAGCCCCGCCTCGCTGGCCCTGCTCGCCGCCGCCTACCCCGTGCCGCAGGAACGCGTCAAGGCGATCGGGCTGTGGGCCGGCCTCAGCGGAGTCGGCCTGGCCGCGGGCCCCGTGATCGGCGGCGTGCTCACCGACGCCTTCGGATGGCCCGCCGTCTTCCTGGTCAACCTGCCCATAGGCGCGGTCCTTCTCCTGGCCGGACTGCGCCATCTTGAGGAGGCCCGCAATCCGGATGCCCCCGCGCTCGACATCCCCGGGACGGCGCTGTCCGTCCTGGGAGTGGGGGCGCTGGCCTACGGTCTGATCGAGGGCGGGGCGCGCGGCTGGACGTCGCCGCTCATCCTCGGCAGCTTCACCGCCGCGGCGCTCCTCCTCGTCGCCTTCACAGCCGTCGAAGCACGCCGCCGCGCACCGATGCTGCCGCTGCGGCTGTTCCGGGAGCGCCTGTTCACGGTCTCCAACACCGCCATGGTCGTGGTGGGCTTCGCGCTCATGGGCGCGACGTTCTTCTTCTCCCAGTTCTTCGTGTACGTCCAGGGCAGCTCGATCCTGCGCGCCGGCCTCCAGACCCTCCCCGCCACCCTCGCCATGGTGATCGTCAGCCCGTACGCGGGCCGCCTCGCCGCCCGGCACGGCTTCCGCGTCGTGGTCACCGCCGGCCTGGCCCTGGCCGGGCTCGGACTGCTGGCGCTCGGCACGGTGCACGCCGACACGGGTTACGGGAACGTGTGGTGGCGGCTGGCGGTCGTGGGCATCGGCTTCGCCCTGACGATGTCCCCGCTGACGGGCGCCGCCATCCAGGCCGTCAGCCCGCAGGAGGGCGGCCTCGCCTCGGGTATCAGCAGCACCACCCGGCAGATCGGCGCGGTGCTCGGCGTGGCGGTCCTCGGAGCCGTGGTCCGCGCCCGGCAGTCCGGCGGGGCGTCCTTCGGGACCGGCCTCGACAGCGCCTTCCTGACGGCGGGAGCCATCACCCTGGCCACCGCCGTGTTCACGGGCATCTGGCTGACGAAGGCCCAGCCCACGGAAGGCGCCGCCGCGCCGGCACGGTCCACCGAAGCGCCGAAGACCACCACAGCGGACAGCCGTTGAGAGCCCGGGCGCATGTCCCGGCCCCGCCTCCCGGCCGCACGCCGTAAGCCGCTATCGGGCGCCTGAACGCCGCGTCAGGCGACCGGCCCCAGACGCATCGCGCCGGGCCCGCGGCCGGGGGTGTTGGTGCAGCGGTGGTCGCCCGCGGGCTGCTGGAGTTGCAGGGTCAGGCAGGTGCCGAGCGCCTGCTGCCCGTAGCTGTTGGGGTGGAGGGATTCCTGCCGCTGACCTTGGCCGGCGCCGCTGGTCACGAAGCGGATCCACTCGCTGGTGGCGCCGCTCGGCGGGTGCGCCAGGTCGGCCTGCCGGGTGGTCGTGGAGCACACTTCGCGCCCCTCGAAGGAGCGCGACAGGTCGAGGAACTCGGCGCCGGCTTCCCGGGCCGCTCCTGCGAGCGTGGTGCTGATACGGGGCACGAGGTCGTCGTGCGCCCAGGTGAGGTCCTTGTCGAAGAACGGGCAGCCGCCGGAGGTGAGGCGGTCGTACTTCTCGCCGGGGTAGCGCAGGCGGGCGGCGTCGGGCAGCGGCGACGGGTAGGACTGGAGGACGAGACGGTAGGAGCCGGCCGGGTGCCCGGCGCGGGCGAGGGCGGTCTTCACATCGGCCAGCGTGTCGACCGCCGCCTGCCGGACACCCGGCAACCGCTCGGCGACCTGCTGCGACGCCGTCGGCGTACAGGGAGAGCCGCCGAAGGGCTTGACGAAGTTGCTCGCGCAGTCGGTGATGATGCCGGAGAAACCGAGGTCGTTGCCGCCGATCGACACCACCACGGCGCGCACCGGGTGCCCGGTCACCGCCTCGCGGAGCTGCGCCGCCTGCGACGGCTCGCCCTTGAACGGCTTGCCGCCGTGCTCCGGCAGCAGCACCGCCGTGGAAGTCGCCCCGGAACAGGCGAGGTTGAGGCGGTGTACGTCCAGCGTGAGCGACTGGACCTCCGCCACGTCGGAGCGGTTGCAGCCGTTGTCGTAGGAGGCGCCGTACACCCGGTGCGGGTCACTGGCCCGGGCATCCGGGTCCCAGGCCCGGTCGGTGCGCGCGTAGCCGCTGCCGGACTCGTTGCTGTTGCCGGCCCAGCGACCGGCCTCGCCGGAGATGAAGCTGTCGCCCAGGGACACCACCCAGGACGTGGCGGCGGCGCGGGCGTTCTCGGACGGGGACGCGGACACGGAGCCCGCCGCTGCCAGGACACATGCCGAAGCGGCCGCGAGCGCCAGCGTCCTGGAACGTCGTGAGGAGGAAGGAGTCATGCCCGTGATGTCGGCAGCGGGACCGCGAGAAATGAAGGCCGAGCCCCGTTTGCAGCCGATTGGATCAGTGCAAGATCGTTTCGCCCCGCCTTCCGGCTCCCGTACGAGTCACCCCGCGTCGCCGTGCCGCCCACCCGGCTGCCAGGCGTCCATCGGCTCCTCGAAGACCCCGCCGTCGTGGTTGACCGGCAGAACGAATTTCGCCATCACGTACTCCCGTTGTCAGCTGTCAGCTGTCTGCGGGTCCCGGAAACGAGAAGTAGAGCGCGTCGGCGTAGAACGACGCGAAGTGCCGCTGCCAGTCGGCCCGTACGGAAGCGAGCCAGGCGTCGTCGCGGCCGGCGATTGCCGCCTCGGCGAGGGCGACGGCCTCGGGGACGTCCTCGGACGCCAGACGCCGTACGCTCTCCGCCGGGTCGTCGTCCGTCATCGAAACGATCTCACCCGTTTCCAGCAGGAAGAACTTCGCCTCCTGCTTCTCCAGGTGGGCCGTCGTCCTGGCCACGCACTCGGCGAACTCGGCGTCGTCCTCCAAACCGTCGCCGACCGCGCGCAGGACGTCGCGGAGCAGCGCCGTCCCGGCGGCGTAATCCGCCGCGATCCCGATCGGGTGGTTCCAGATCACGGACGGGACGATCCTCGTCCCGCGCCCCACCAGAAGCTTGTGCGCGAGCGGGATGTCCCAGTTGTGCTCGGATATGCAGCGGATCCGCTGCGGGATGTCCGCGTCGCTCGGAACCGAGTCGGCGGAGTAGAGATACGAACGATTCGCCATGGTGGCGAAGCTAGCACCGGGGACTGACAACGCCGCCGGACAAGTCCCGCGCAGCCGGGAGAGCCAGTGCATGATGACCGCATGAGCACGCCTTCCGACCTCACCGTCACCCTCGTACGGGGCGACATCACCCGCCAGTCCGTCGACGCCGTCGTCAACGCCGCGAACTCCTCGCTGCTCGGCGGCGGAGGTGTGGACGGGGCGATCCACCGCCGGGGCGGCCCCGCGATCCTCGCCGCCTGCCGGGAGCTGCGCGCCTCGCGGTACGGCAAGGGGCTGCGCACGGGCCGGGCCGTCGCCACCACCGCCGGAAAGCTTGACGCCCGCTGGGTCGTGCACACGGTCGGCCCGGTGTGGAGCAGGACCGAGGACCGGTCGGCCCTGCTGGAGTCGTGCTACCGCGAATCCCTCCGCGTCGCGGCGGAACTCGGGGCCCGTACCGTCGCCTTCCCCGCGATCTCCACCGGCGTCTACGGCTGGCCCATGGACGACGGAGCCCGCGTCGCCGTCCGCACCGTGCTGATGGAGGCCGCGGCGCCCGTCGAGGAGGTGCGGTTCGTGCTCTTCGACGCGGAGGCGTACGGGGAGTTCCAGGCGGCCCTGGCGGCGGCCCGGCCCTGAGGAAGGCTGAATCCGCGCCGGTGCCGGAAGTATGAAGCAGTCGTGAAGACCCTGCGGAAGCGTTGTCAGTGGGGCCGCTTATGCTGCACCGAACGATCAAGCGTGACCAGGGGAGGGCGCGGCATGTTCGGCAAGCTGTTCGGCAGGGCTGAGGAGAGAACGGCGGCCGGCCCGCACGCGCTTCCCACCCCGCGCAAGCAGAACGGGATGTACACCCTGCGGGCCCTGGGGGACACCCGGGTCCTCGCCCTCGTGGGGGCGGCCGGATTGGGGGACTGGGAGGCGGTCAAGGCGGCACTGACACCCTTCGACCTCGGCCGCGACCACCAGATCCTGAACGAACTCGAAGAGCTCGGCCGCGTGCAGACCTGGATCGGCCGAGCGGTCGAGGAGGACAAGGAGCACCGGGCGACCGCCCTGCTCATCGCGGGAGCCCGCCACATCAAGTGGGGCTGGGAGGCGCGCACCGCCGCCCGTGCCTCCCAGGTGACGGAGCAGCAGTGGCGGGTCTTCCACAAGCGGCTCCGCATCGGCGAGGAGCAGCTGCTCGAAGCGGCCGAGCTGAGGCCCGAGTGGGTCACACCATGGCGCCGGCTCCTCACCTCCGCCCGCGGCATGTCCCTCGGCGCCGACATCACGGAGGCCCGGCTCGACGCGGCCCTGCGCCGCGCTCCGCTGGACCTGGAGACCCACATCGAATGGATCTCCCAGTTGCAGCCCCGCTGGGGCGGTGAACCGGGCCAGGCGCTGTGGTTCGCCCGCGACGCGTACGCCCACGCGCCGGAAGGCGACCGGGTCGGCTGCGTAATACCCATGGCGCACATCGAGGACTGGGTCGAGTCGGACGAGACGAACTGCCTGAAGACCGACGAGATCCGGGAAGAGCTGCGCCGCGCCGCCGAGCACAGCATCCTCCACCCCGCCTACGAACGGCGCCCGGGCTGGCAGAACGACTTCAACATCTTCGCGATGGCCCTCTCGCTGGCTGGCGAGCGGCAGGCGGCGAAGCGGGTCTTCCACGCGCTCGACGGTGCCTTCACCAGCTGGCCGTGGGCCTACTTCGGCGAACCCGAGAAGCAGTTCGCCCGCCACCAGCGCCGCGCCTGACCACCCACAGGCCCCGGGGCCCGCCGTCCGGGCCCGCACCCCATCACCCGCTCCTCCCTCTCCGGACTGCCTGATGACATCGCCCGACACCACCTCACGACAGACCGGCGACGACCGCACCTTCCAGGTGGATCTGCGCGGCCTCGTCGACCTCCTCTCCCACCACCTCTACTCCAGCCCGCGCGTCTACCTGCGCGAACTCCTCCAGAACGCCGTGGACGCGCTGACCGCCCGGCACACCCTCGAACCCGGCGCCGGCACCGACGCGTTCGGTATCCGCCTGTACGCCGACGGGGCCGTCGTCCGCGTCGAGGACGACGGCGTCGGCCTCACCGAGACCGACGTCCACGCCTTCCTCGCCACGATCGGCCGGAGCAGCAAGCGCGCCGAACGGATCGCCGAGCAGCGCGGCGACTTCATCGGCCAGTTCGGCATCGGACTCCTCTCCTGCTTCCTCGTCGCCGACGAGATCCACGTCCTCAGCCGCTCCGCCCGCACCCCCGACGCACCCGCCGTGGAGTGGCGCGGCCGCGGCGACGGCAGCTACACCGTCCGCACCCTGCCCGCCTCCGCCCGCCCCGCCCCCGGCACCACCGTCACCCTCACACCACGCGCCGACGCGGGCGAGTGGACCCGCCCGGCACAGGTCGCCGCCCTGGCCCGGCACTTCGGCTCCCTGTTGCGCCACCCGGTCACGGTGGACGACGGCAAGGGCGGCCCGGCCGCCCGGATCAACCCCGAGCCCGCGCCCTGGGCCCGCCGCCACCCGACCCCCGGAGCCCGCTCCCGCGCCCTGGCCGCCTACGGCACGGAGGTCTTCGGGTTCGAACCGCTGGACACCCTCGATCTCGACCTGCCTGCCGTGGGGCTCAAGGGCATCGCCTGCGTGCTGCCCGAGACGGTGCCGACCGGCCGCCGCCACGGCCACCGCGTGCACGTCAAGGGCATGCTGCTGTCCGAGCAGGCCGAGGAGATCCTGCCGGAATGGGCGTTCTTCGTCCGCTGCGTGGTCGACGCCGAAAGCCTGCGCCCCACGGCCTCCCGGGAGGCCCTGTACGAGGACGACACCCTCGCCGCCGTCCGCGACGCCCTCGCCGAAAAGCTGCGCGGCTGGATCTCCCGCATCGCCGCCAGCGACCCGGAACTCCTCGCCCGCTTCCTCGGCGCCCACCACCTGGCCGTGAAGTCCCTCGCGGTGCACGACGACGGGATCCTGCGGATGCTGCTGCCCTGGATCCCGTTCGAGACCACCGACGGCTCCACCACCCTGGACGAGTTCGCCCGTAAACACCGCACCGTGCTCGTGACCTCCAGCGTGGAGGAGTTCCGGCAGGTCGCCGCGATCGCCTCGGCCGCCGGGCTCGGCGTCGTCAACGGCGGCTACACGTACGACAGGGAACTCGTCCACCGGCTCTCCGAGCTCCGGCCCGAGGTCAGCGTCGCCGACCTCGACCCGGCGACGCTCACCGCCCACCTCGACCCCGTCGACCGCGAGACCGAACTCGCCGCGGCGCCCTACCTCGCCCTGGCCCGCGACGCCCTCGCCGTCTTCGACGTCGACGTCGCCCTGCGCACCTTCCAGCCCGCCTCCGCCCCGGCCCTCCTCATCGACAGCCGCGACGCCCGGCACGAGCGCACCCGCTCCCAGCTCGCCCGCGAACAGCAGGGCGGGGTCTGGGGCGACATCCTCGGCGCCCTGCGCCAGGAGGCCCCGCGCGCCCAGCTGATCCTCAACCAGCTCAACCCACTGGTCCGCACCGCCGCCGCCATCACCGAACCGGAACTGGCCCGCACCAGCGCCGAAGCCCTGTACGGACAGGCCGCGATGCTGTCCCGGCGCCCGCTCAGGCCCGCCGAGACGAGCCTGATCAACCGCTCCTTCCTCGATCTCCTCGCCCACGCCCTCCGCAAGGACAGCTGACGATGCCGACCGCACCCCAGAACACCGACGAGCTGTACGACGCGCTCCAGGAGAACCAGCGGCGCCCCTACGGCCGCGCCCGCACCATCGCAGCCGAGGAACTCGCGGAAGCCGCCGAGCGGTTCGAAGACCCCCTGGCCCTCGTCCGTACGCTCTTCGAGCTCCAGGAGGCGTACACGTACGGCTCCGAGCCCCGCAAATCGCCCGTAGTCTTCGCCCGCCTGCTCACCCTCTTCGACGAGCAGCCCGACATCTTCACCGACCGGCTGCACCACCTGCTGTTCTGGCGGTTCAAGTGGGTGGCGAACTCCCTGCGCGCCCTGCCCGAGATCCCCCTGACCAGCCTGCGCCAGTGGCTCACCGAAATGCGCGGCCGCTACGAGAAGGCCGGCCTCGGCCTCCAGCCGTACTACGCCCAGACCTACCAGCTCGCCGCCCACACCGGCGAGGACACCGCCCCCGCCTACGAGCTGTGGGCGGCCCGCACCCGCACCCCGCTCAGCGACTGCGAAGCCTGCGAGATCTGCGAACGAGCCCTCCACCACCTGGAGGGCGGCGACGACACCCGCGCCCTGCGCACCTGGGCACCCGTCCTCGACGGCAAGGAGAGCTGCCAGGAGGAGCCCGCCCGCTCCCTCTCGTACGCCCTGCTGCCGCTGCTGCGCACCGGTGCCACCGACCGCGCCCGCGAACTGCACCTCGCCGGCTACCGGGGCTGCCGCCGCAACCCCTCGATGGCCGGGGAGGCCGGCCGGCACCTGGAATTCTGCGCCCTGACCGGCAACGAGGCCCGCGGCCTCGAACTGCTCGCCGAGAACCGCGTCCTGTTCTCCGAGGTGGACTCGCCACTGGACCAGTTCGACTTCCTCACCGGCGTGGAGGTCCTTCTGCGGCGCGTCGAGTCCCTTGGCCACGGGGAGCTGCCGGCCGCCGGATACCCGGGCCGCACCTGGACCGTCGCCGCACTGTCCGCCGAGGTCCGGGAGCGCGCCGACGACCTCGCCGCCCGCTTCGACGCCCGCAACGGCACCACGGCCCACGCCGACCGCCGCAAGGCCCGCCTCGACCGCGCACCGCTGCTCGACGCGCTGGAACTGACCCTGCGCACCCGAGCCCTCGAAGACCTGTCCCCGGCCGCCCCGGCCACCGCACCCCCCGCCCCCAGGACGCCCGCCGTCCCCGACACGGTCCCCGAGCTCATCGCCCGGGCCCGCGAACTGGACGAGCAGGGACACCCGGACGCACAGCCCTGCTGGGACCGGCTGCGCACGCTGGTCGCCGCCCGCGACTACACCCACCCCGAGGACCCGGCCGTGGGCCCGCTCGTCAGGCTGCGCGCGGACCTGCTGTCCGACGAGGCCACCGACGCCGCCCACAGGGATGACGACGCGCAGGCCGCCGCCCTCTACGAGGAAGCCGCCGGCCTGTACGAAACGGCCGAGCTGCCGGGCGACGCGGCGGTCGCCCACGCCGCCGCCACGCTCGCCCGGACCGAAGCCGACGGCGAGGAGAAGGCCGACGCCGAGGAGAAGGCCGAGGGGCTGACCGCCGGTCACGCGCGCGTGGTCCGGCTGCACGAGGACACGCCGGGGCTCACGCCGTGCCAGGAGGGCCGCCTGCTGCGCATGCGCGCCAGCGCGCTCTGCCTGCGCGCGCAGCTCACCAGGAGCGACGAACACCTCGCGTCGGCGGCCGCCGAAGTGGAGCAGCTGCATACGTTCGCCACCCGGCACGAGCTGGCCGTCCAGATATCCGGCGCCGTCCTGCTGCGGGCCGGCACCTACGCGCTCTCCGGCGACCTGCCCACCGCGCTCACCGTGCTCGACGCACACGTCGACCACCTGCGGCAGCACGGCCCCGCCTGGCATCTGCCGCGCACACTCGGACTGCGGGGCCGCTTCAAGATGGGCGCGCGGGACGCACAGGCCGCGTACGCGGCACTGTCCGAGGCCGTACGTGTGGCGGCCGAGTGGCCGGCCAGGATCTCCGACACCGCCACTCTCCACGGCGACCTGGCCGAGGCGTGCATGCACGTGGGCCACCCCGACGAGGCACTGCGCCACCTGACGCGCTCCGCCGAGCTGGACCTCCGCCAGGGCAAGCGGACGGACGCCTTCTGCACCTACAGCAACGCCGCCCAGCTCAGCCTGGACCTGGGCCGGGTCGAGGACTCCATAGCCCTCCTCGACTCCGTCCTGGCCGAACCGGACGTCGCCGCCGGAGAGCTGGACGACCGGCTCACCGCCCAACTGCGCCTGCTCCGCGCCCGCGCCCTGCACGCGGGGGACGACCTCAAGGCCGCCACGACGGAGCTCGTCGCCCTCGCCGCCGAGTCGGCGGACTGGGACGACGACCCCGGGAGCCACGCCATGATCGCCGCCGAGACGGCCGTGCTCCTCGGCGAGGCCGGCGACTTCGACCGGGCCGGCGACGCCCTCGATCAGGCGCTCGCCGCCCACGCCCGCGCCCCACGCTACGAACAGCTGAGCAACGCCCTGCGGGAACTCGCCCGCCTCCAGGCCGAGCAGCAGGGCGCCGACGGCCTCACCGACGCCCTCGCCCGCCTCGCGGACGCCGGCCGGATGGCCGACGAGGCGCGCGCCGCCGGATACGAGCCCCGGGGCCGCTCCCTGGAGACCGCCCTCGCCTACGAACACGGCCGGGTCCACGCCTACGCCGAACAGTACGAGGACTCCCTGACCGCCCTGGAGAAGGCCCTCGGCATGCTCGGCGAGCCGGGACCGGAGAACGCCGGCGAATGGGCCGAGTGCGTCCGCCTCGCCGGCGTCGTGGAGGGCATCTACCTGGAACGCACCGCCCCCGCCCTCACTCGCCTCGACACGGCGATCCCGCGCCTGGCCGCCCTGGGCCACACCGAGGAAACGGAAGCCCTGACCGCCCTGGCGACCCGGTTCCGCGACGAGGAGTGACACGCCGAGCCTCACCGGG
The DNA here is from genome assembly GCF_045161735.1 of Streptomyces sp. NBC_00726. Lineage (NCBI taxonomy): Bacteria > Bacillati > Actinomycetota > Actinomycetes > Kitasatosporales > Streptomycetaceae > Streptomyces > Streptomyces sp. NBC_00726. The sequence continues at coordinate 6,636,171 of NZ_CP108983.1, forward strand.
CCTCCGCGCACACGGAGGCCCGGTGAGCCCCCGGGAACGAGGCACGTGCACCGTCAATGCCGCGGTGCGACCTCCACCGAGAGGTCGTTGTCGAGGGTGTAGTACGGGCGCACCGACACCCCTCCCAGCGTGGTTGCCGGGTAGACGAACACCGTCTTCCGGTCCGCGACGTCGTCCAGCAGCCGGGCGACCCGCACCCGCGGAGCACCGGCGCACGGGTGGACGAACACGTCCCAGACCGCCGGTGCACCGCCCACCGCTTCCGCCAGGAGGTCCGCGTAATCCACCGTGAACGAGAAATCCCGGTCCCCCTCGGCGCTCAGCGCGAACCGCGCCATCGCGGACTCCCGCCCGCGCCGGATCAGCGACACCTCCGCGCCCTCGCCCAGCCCGGCACCGTACAGCCGCGCCATTACGGCCATCGCGCCCGACCCGACGGTGATCCGGCCGGCCTCCGCGTGCGTGGCGCGCCGCCAGGCCCGTATGGCGAGCCGGCCGTCCTTCGTCGCATACGGGATACGGACCGCCACCGGCCCGCCCCGTACGGCATCCCCACCGGACACCAGCCCGCGCAGATCGCGCAGGCCGGGCAGCAACGGCACACGCTCCTCACCCGGCCCGGTCACGACATAGGCATCCCAGCGCCCTTCCTCAAGGGAGGGAGCGGCCTCCAATACGGTCTGCCACTCGTCCGGCCCCACAGGCTCCAGTACGAGCGAGCGCCCGGCCTCCTCCGGCCGCCCCTTCTTCGGGCGCGGCTGAAGCAGCAGCCGCGGCCGCGCCGAGGCGGGCAGGGGCAGCCGGACACGTACGAGCAGACACCCTCCGTCCCGCACCGTCACCGCGCCACGAGGCTTCTCCATCAGCCCGTTCACACCGTCGCCACTCATCGCCGCGCCTTCCGCGCGGCCCTCATGACACTGCCGGCCGCGATGAGCATCGTGTCCCTGGCCGCGAAACCGCTGCTCGCCAAGGTGCGGCCGGACCCGGCCACCGCCCGGCCCTCACGCCGGGCGGCCAGCAACTCCTCGAACAGCCCTTCCGCCCGGGCCACGACGGGGACGGGGCCGTAACGCCGGGAATTCACCACCGCGTTACGCCCCATACGGCGGCGCAGCTCGTCATCGCCGACGAGGTCCAGCAGGGCGCCGGCCAACGCGTCCCGGTCTCCGACGGGCACCAGCCGGCCGTCCTCCCCGTCGGCGATGATCTCACCCGGGCCGTAGGCACAGTCGGTGCTCACGACGGGCAACCCGCAGCGCATCGCCTCGACGATGGTCATGCCGAAGGACTCGAAACCCGAGGTCACCGCCGCGATCGACCCCTTGACCCACTCGGCCTCCATCGGGGACACCGCACCCATCAGGAAGACGTTGTTGTACAACCCGAGCCGGTCGATGAGCGCGCGCAGCCGCTCCCGCTCCTCGCCCCTGCCGTAGATGCGCAACTGCCACTCGGGATACGCCGCCACGACCGCGGCGAAGGCATCGACCAACAGGTCGAACCGCTTCACCGGCGCCAGCCGCCCGGCGGCCACCACGATGCGCCCCCGGCCGTCCGCCGGTGCGAGGACCGGGGCGGGCACACTGTTGGGCAGCGCCTCCACACGCACACCCGGCAGCCGCATCCGGCGCCGGTAGACGGCCGAGTCGGCCTCCGTCACGGGGGTGATCGCGTCCAGCCGCGGATAGGCCCGACGCAGCGCCCTGCGCAATCGCGGGGGGTGATGGTCGTGCGCGAGGTGCTCCTGCCCGACCCGCACCGACCGCGCGGGCCCGTGGAGCGCCAGGTGGACATTGAGCCCGGGCCGCGTCCCCACGACGACATCGGCGTCGAGCGAGGCGAGCGCCTCGCCGATACGCTCATCGGTCAGCGCGCTGTACTCGCCGTAGCGGTACTCCGACGCGGGGAAAACCCTCGCCGGTGTGAGGTGTCGCGGATCGTCCCTCTCGTGCCGCAGATCCACCAGGGGCCGTAACCGCACCCGCGGATCGAGTGCGATGCTCGGGCGCTCCCGGTTCCGGAGCACGGAGATGACCTCCACCTCGTGCCGATCAGCCAGTGCGCGAGCCAGGTTGAACGTGGTGGTGATCGTCCCTCCGATCGCGTACGCGTTGTGTATGAGGAAGGAGATTCTCATGCAGTACAGGACGACCACCCCAGACGAAAGGTTGCCCTCAGTCCGCCCGCCACCGGCCAACATCCTTGCCGGACTGGACAGATGGGGCACCTTTTCTGCGGGGAACCTCTGCCGCCCGGCGCGGCTGGGCACAGCCCCTTCAGGGCTCTCGGCGCACGGCTCAACGCCGACAGGTCGCCGCGTCCTGACCCCCGGCGGCCACCTCACCCTGACCTGCTTCGCGGCCGGTGAGGACGGAATGGGCTCCGAGCTCGCCGACGCGGATCTCTACCGCGAACGCCGGCTGCAAGGCGGCCTCGCCTACACCCCGGAATCACTGCGCCGGATCTTCTCCGATCTCATGGAAGTCGAACTGCGCCGCATGCGGGACGAGCCACCCGACGCGCCCCACTTCGGCGCCGGATTTCTTTGGACGGCCCTGTTCCGTACGAGCTGACCGGCACAACCACGTTGACCGCCCCCAGCAGCGGTGCTTGGGTCGGTACGTGGACAGCATCTCCGGCAACAGGCGTTTCTGGAATCAGATCAGCAGCGCCTACCAGCACAAACACGATGCGCGGATCGGCGCGACGCCCCGCTTGTGGGGCACGTACGCCATCCCCGACGCGCACCTGCGAGCGCTGGGCGACGTCACCGGCAAGCGCGTCCTGGAACTCGGCTGCGGCGCCGGCCAGTGGTCCAGGGCACTCGCCGCCGAGGGCGCCGCGGTGGTCGGCTTCGACCTGTCCGAACAGCAGCTCGCCGCCGCGGCTCGCACGATGGGGGCGGCCCGCTACCCGCTGGTGCAGGGCGCCGCCGAACACCTCCCGTTCGCCGCCGACACCTTCGACCTGGTGTTCTGCGACTACGGCGGGCTCAGCTGGGCACCCCCGCACCTCGCCGTACCGCAGGCCGCACGCGTACTGCGGCGCGGCGGGCGCCTGGTGTTCAACGTCGCCAGCCCCTGGTTCGAAGCCTGCTACGACGAAGCGACCAGCCGCGCGACCACGACGCTGCAACGGGACTACTTCGGCCTGGACACCATCGATGAGGACCAGGGCGCCACCAGCTACCAGCTCACCTACGGCGACTGGATCAGGGTCCTACGCGGCGCGGACCTCGTCATCGACGACCTCATCGAACCACGCCCCGCCCCCGAAGCGGCCAACGGCTACAACAAGACGGACCCACCCGACTGGGCCCACCACTGGCCGGCGGAAGCACTCTGGGTGACCCACAAACCGTAAGCCGTAAGCCTCACGGCAGGCCCGGCCCTCACCGAACGGCCAACGGAGGCCCACCCTCACTCGAAGTCGTCGGGCAACAGGGAGAACAGAACGAGGTCGACGCGTCCCGTGTGAACGAAGCCCGCATTGCGCAGGATGCCTTCGCGGCGGAATCCGGCCCGGATCGCGACCTTCTGAGAAGCGGCGTTGCCGGTCGCGGCGCGCAGCTCCAGCCGCTGGAACTGCTGCTCGGTCAGAAGCCACCGTGCCACTGCCCGAGTGGCTTCGACGGCGATGCCGTTTCCACGCCCCCAGGGAGAGATCCAGTATCCGACCTCGCTTGTCCGGGCCCGCCAGTCGGTCTTTTTCAGTCCAACGGTGCCCATCAGCCGTCCCGCACGGCAGTCGGTGACCGCGAAGTGGATGCCGTCACCGGATTCATGGAGGGCCGGCGCCACTTTCGTACACCAGGACGTGGCGTCCTCCAGGGTGTAGGGCCGGGGGAGAGGCAGCCATTGCAGGGTGAGTGAATCCGAGCAACTGGCCTGGACGTCGGGGATGTCGCTGCTGTCGAACGGGCGAAGGAGCAGTCGTTCGGTATGCAGCGCTGTCTCAGGAAACATGTCTCTCCCAGGTCTCCATCGTGGTCAGCCCCCCCAGGCCCCGGCTCACAAAGCGATCGGCCGATAGGCCAGGGCCCGATCGACCACTTCTTCGGCCGAAAGCTCTCGCTCCGGAGGCCAGTAGATCAAGTCACCGACGTGACCGGAGGGACATACCAGGGCCTTGTCGAGCCTCTCCAGGGACTCCGCCATCTCGTCATCGGAGGCGTAGTCCGCGTCCATGATGCGCTGAATGAGCGCGACAGCCTCCGCGCGGCTCAACTCCATTGCACTCACCTGGCCCTTCCGCCCGGAGCACCGTAACGCGGCCGGCCATCGCCCGGAGCACCCCGCCGAGGAGGCGGTGACGTGCAAGGGGTGTTGCCGTGAGACTACCGAGCGGTAATCTTCGGCTTCGTTCACGACCTGGGGGAGTGGTATGGACACCGTAACCGAGCACGAGCAGACCCGCGCCGCACTGGCCGCCGCAGTCTCACGCCTGGTCGCGCTGCTACGTGACGTGCCTGACCCGGACGCGGCATCGGGTGTCCCCGAATGGACGGTCGGCGACGTCGGCACCCACCTGGCGGCCGTATACCTCGCGTACACCTCCCTCGTCTCGCCCGACGACGCGATGGACCGGGGTGACGTCCTGCCGCCCGGCGAAGGCACGTTCGCCGAGCGGATCACGGCCATGAACGAGCGCTCCCTGACCCTGTTCCAGGACGAACAACGCGCGCAGGCACCGGACTTCATCGCCGAGCGAAGCGAGACGTTCCTGCGGGTCACCGAGGGCCTGGCCCCGGACACCCCCGTGGCCTCGCCCTGGTACGAAGAGGTGCCGTTCACCCTGGCGACGCTGACCGGCCTGATGTTCAGCGAGACCCTTGTCCACGGCCTGGACATCGCGCGCGGAGCCCGCCTCCCGTGGCTGATCGGCGACGACGAGGCCCGCCTCGTCCTGGGGCAGTCGATGCCGACGATGATGACGGCAGCCCTCGACACAGCGAAGGCGAAAGGCGTACGCATCGCCTTCGACGTCGCGATCAAGGGCGGCCCGAACCTCGCGGTCGTCGTGGACGACGGAACGGTGCAGGTCACCCGCGACGCCCCGCCGCGCACCTACGACTGCCGGATCACCGCGGCCCCGGCCACCTTCCTCCTGGTCTCCTTCCGGCGCACCCCCATCTGGCTGGCGGTCGCGACGGGCCGGATGCGGGCCGGCGGCCGTAAACCGTGGCTGGCCATGCGACTCGGCCAACTCGTCGCCAGCCCCTGAACACGCGGTGAGCGCCGGCCCGGCCCGGCCTGTAACACGGTCGAACCCATCAGGTAGTTCTCCGAGCGGAAGCGAACCGACACCACCATGCCCGACACGACCGGTGAACACAGGGACCGGGGCGCGCCCGGCCTTACGAGCGGTGCCATGTGGCTCAAGGGGGCCCTGCTGGACATCGCGTCGGCCCTGCGCCCGGACCACGGTCCGACGGTCGTCCGTGAGTGGAGTGATGCCGTACGGCTCCTCGACCCCGAACCGGTCGGATTCCGTGCCCTGTTCCTCATCGGGCTGGGCTGGGAAGGCCACCCTTCGCCCTCGAAGCTCGAAGAGACCCTGACCGCCTTCACCGAGGCCGGCTGGGCGGTGCACCAAGACGTGACGGACCAGGACGGGGAGAGCTGGGCGACGGCTCGGCGCGAAGAGTTCGAGGTGCGGGTGTACGAGGGCGGTCGGTCCGGGCTCGTCGCTCTCACCGGGTGGACACCGGTGACGTACCCCGAACTGAGGCTCGGGCAACCGTCGTTCACGCGCAGCACGGCCGATGGGGTGCTGTGCGACGACTGCCATGGCTGGGGTGTGTGCTTGACCTGCGAAGGCCGTCCGTACGAGAGGCGTTACGAACGCTGCTGGTGTATCGCGAACAACGCCGGTCCCGGAAAGTGCGTGGAGTGCGCGGGAAGGGGACTCCGCAGCCACGCGATCGTGCTGTGGTGCCGCCCCCGGCAGTTGCTGCACGGTGCGGACGCGGAGGCCGCCCCGCTGTCCCCGATCGCCGAGGCGGGCCACGACTCAACCCTGTCCGCGCTCTCGGACATCGCTCAACGGAACTGCACATGCGGGGAGTTCCGATGCTCCTGGCGCAACGTCGTGCACGAGGAGGGCGAACACCTCCTGGCCCGGTTCGTGGGCGCGTGCCAGGGATGCGACGCACAGCGCGCCTATACGTTCACACTTCCGCTGCCCTGACCACGCCCTGGCCGCGACGACTCGCGGCCGCGAGGCTGTGTCAGTGGGCGCGTCTAGGGTGCACTGTATGACGCATTGGATACACCGCGCGCTCCCGCACCACGACGAGACCAACGTCGTCTTCTTCCGAGGGCTGCCCCTGGACACACTCGTACGAGGACTCCTCGACCAGCAGCGCATGCCACTCGCGTACGGCGGGGGAGCCGACTGGGGCCTGGTGATGCACGACATGTTCAGCTGGGAGAGCGGCGAGTACGGGCTCGCCGATTACGGACGGCTCTGCCCGGCCGGCGGCGAACTCGGTGTTTTCGTGACCGAGCCGTGCTGGGCGAAGGCCCACGGGCCCGCGTTCCAGTACTACCGCGACGGACGTCTGATCACGGACTTCAGCTTCGAGACCCTGTACTACCGCGCGGGCGAGGAGCCCGATCTGCTGCTGCCCGCCCTCACGGCGGCCCATCTGACCGGGCCGACGGCGGATCTCGACCGGGAGGACGACGAGGAACGAACGGTGCGGGCCATCAGCGGCTTCTTCTCCTTTCCCGAACTCGAAATGCCTTGACCAGGCCGCTCGGAGGAAGGTCGCCACGCGCCGCCTTCGGTGACCCGTGCCGCCGTCCGGAACAGGGGCGAGGAGCGTACCCAACGGCATCAACACCCTGCCGGCGCGGAAATGCCTTCGACCGGTCGCCGCTGGTGCGGCACCCTCGACGCCATGACCACACCCCCCTTCCTTCCCGGACTGCAACTCTCACGCCGCTTCTACGTGGAAGCGGTGCGGCCACTGCTGGACGAGGCCGTGCCCGGGCTGGCGCACTCCGCCGCCCGCCTCGGCAGCGGTTCGGAAGTCCTCGGGTTCGACACCGCCCGTTCCGCCGACCACGAGTGGGGACCCCGGCTGGAGGTATTCCTGTACCCGCAGGACGTCGCCCGACACGCGGCGGACATCACCGCGTTGCTCTCCGAGCACCTGCCGAAGACGTTCCGCGGCTACCCGACGCACTTCGCCGAGAACGGCGACGCCGGCATCGGGGTCATGCGGGAGACTGGGGGACCGGTGCATCACCGGGTGACGGTCACGGACGCCGGCACCTGGTTCACCGAGCGACTGGGCTTCGACCCGGGCAAGGGCGTCACCCTGGCGGACTGGCTGGCCACCCCCGCCCAGCGCCTCGCCGAGGTCACGGCCGGTGAGATCTTCCACGACGGCCTCGGCCAACTCGCACCGGTCCGGACCGCCCTCGGCTGGTACCCCGACGACCTCTGGCGGTACCTCCTGGCCTGCCAGTGGCGGCGCATCTCCCAGGAGGAAGCCTTCGTCGGGCGCTGCGGCGAGGTGGGGGACGAACTCGGCTCCGCCGTCGTCGCCGCCCGGCTGGTGCGCGACCTGATGCGGCTCTGCCTGCTCATGGACCGCCGCTACCCGCCGTACGGCAAATGGCTCGGCAGTGCCTTCGCCCTCACCCCTCAGGGGCCGGCCCTTACGCCGGTGCTCACCGCCGCCCTCGCCGCGACCGACTGGCACACCCGCGAGCAGTATCTTGCCCGTGCGTACGAGACCGTCGCGACGGCGCACAACCGCTTGGGCCTCAGTGACCCCGTCGACCCCACGACACGTCCGTACCACAACAGGCCGTTCCAGGTCCTGCACGCCGAACGCTTCGCCGGTGCCCTGACCGCCCGAATCACCGACCCGGCCGTCCTCGCCCTGCCACCGGCCGGCGCCGTCGACCAGTTCATCGACAGCACCGAGATCCTCAGCCGCCCGAACCTCGCCCGCGCTGCCACTCACGTAACGGCCCTGCCGTAGAAGGCGCCCATGGCACAGGGCCCCGCCCGCTTCCCCCTGAGGAGACGCGGGCGGGGCCACGAGCGTGTGCGGTCAGCGCTTGGCGGCTCCCTTCGTCGGGCTGCCAGTGAAGGTGAACTGCGAGCCCGGCTCGACGAGCAGGTCCCCGTCGCGCGAGTTCGAAATCGTCACGTTGGACAGGGTCGCGTCACCGCGGGCACCGCTCATCGCGAGGATGCCGGAGCCGTTGTTCGACTTGTCGATGCGTACATCGGTGATCTTCGTCCCGGTGTACTGGCCGCCACCCGTCTTGAACTGGATGCCGTCGTACGTCGAGTCGAGGATGTCGGTGTCCCGGATGGTGACACCGGGGATGTTCGTCGCCTGCGCGAAGAGCGTGATGGCGCCGAACTCCTGGTCCTCGTTCCAGAACGCCCCGCCGGTGCGGTTCAGCGTGTTGCCCGCGATGAGCGTCTGGCCGCTGAAGGGGATCGGGTCGTGGTCGGTGGCGAGCATGATGCCCGGGTAGTTCATCGTGTCGGAGACGACGTTGTTCTCGATGGTGTTCCCGAAGCCGCCGTAGATCGCGATTCCGTTGGCCCGCCAGGGCAGTTGCACCGTGTTGTTGCGGAAGTGGTTGTTGGAGCCGACGTCGACCGAGGTGTCCTTGACGTACTTGCTCGACCAGACGGCGAGCGAGTCGTCGCCGGTGTTGCGGAAGGACGAGTTGTAGACGGTCGAATTGCGGGTGCCGTTGGTGAAGTTGATGCCGTCCGCGTACGTGTCGCGGATTCGCATCCCGCTGAACTCCAGGCCGTCGCCCGGCCCCCACAGCTCGGGGATGTTGGAGTAGTCGCGGCCCACCCAGACCCCGACGTTGGCGTGCTCGATCCACACGTTGGAGATCTTGGTGTTCTTCCCGAGGCGCCCGTTGATGCCGACGCCGCCCTCCGCGTTGCCGTCGCCGCCGCGGATGCGTCCGGAGCCGAAGATGGCGAGGTCGGAGATTTGCGTGTTGTCGTCGATGTCGAAGCCGAAGTTGCCCTCGTGCGGGTGGTTGATGCCGCCGGCGTCCTGCGGCTGGGTGAGGGTGTAGAGCTGCGAATACCACATGCCGGCGCCCACGATCCGCACGTTCTTGATGCCGACCTGGTTGTACTGGCCGCGGTGCTGCGGGTCCGGGGTGAGGATCTTCTGCTCCTGGCGCCACTGCCCGGCCGGGATCCAGACGCAGGAGATCTGCCCGGCCTGGTCCGCCATGACGGCGCGCTGGAGGGCGTCGGTGTCATCGATGCCGTCGTTGGGGACGGCGCCGTACTCGGTGATCGAGGTGCACTCGGCGGGCTTCGCCTTAGCCGGGGCGACCTGCTCCAGGTCGACCAGGTCCACGATGTAGAAGGCCGCAGAGTCCCCGGCGTCGCGCTGCAGCCGGAACTTGGTGCCCACCGGATAGGTCTGGGCGAGCAGCGCGTTCGACTCGTCGAAGAGGCGCCGGGCGTCCCCGCCGGGGGTGTTGGTCAGACCCTCGGGGTCGTCGGTCGTGCCGTACAGCCACGAGTGCTTCGAGGAGAGGTCGAGCTTGCGGACGAACTCTCCGTCGGCGTAGAGGCTGAGCGTCGCGGCCTGCCCGCCGCCCGCGGCGGCGTCCGGAATGGAGTTGCGCACCACGATCGAGTTGGTCGGGTTGGTGGAGGTGAACTCGACGTACTCACCGGTGTTGTCGAGCCGCACCGACTTGCGCCCACTGGACTCCGTGGCGAAGTTGGTGTGGCCGAAGGTGCGCTCGGCATCGGTGGTGAGGAGCTTGCCGGTGTACGTGCCGTTCTCGGCCTCGTACTCGGTGTACGGCACGGCGGCGCCCCGGCCGACGACGATCGAGCGGGCGAAGGTGTTGTTGTTCTCGTCGGTCTCGGCGACGGTGTTCGTCGCGTCGGCGCTCGCGCTGAGCGTCGCGCCGCCGTCGGTCGCCGTCCACGTACCGGATATCGGCACCTGGACGGAGGCGCCCGCAGCGACGGCGGGGGTGGTGCCGTCGAGCGTGGTCGTCCCGGCCGTCAGCCGGGTGACGGTGCCGGCCGCGACGGCGCTCGTGCCGCGGTTCTTCACGGTGACCGTGAAGCTGACGCTCGCCCCGCTCGCCGGGCTGTCCGGATTGGTGGCGATACCGGTGACCTGGAGGTCGGGTCCGGGACTCTGCTCGACGACGAGCGGCTCGGCGCCCGCCCGGCTGTTGTTGCTGTCGTCCTGCTCCACGACGGTGTTGTCCGGGTCCACGACGGCGGAGACCGCGTAGGAGCCCTGCGGGTGCTTGCCGGTGTCCACAGTGACGGTCGCCGAGGCGCCGGCGGCGAGCGCGCCGACGGCGGCGGTGCCCGCGATGGTGCCGTCCAGACTGACGGCGACGGTGGTGGCCGGGGAAGCGGCCGTGCCGGCGTTACGGACGGTGGCCTTGACGCTCACCGCGTCCTTCTCGGACGGGGAGGCGGGCGTCCAGCTCAGGTCGGTGAGCGTGAGATCGGGGTTGGGCGCGGCGGTGCCGACGACCTCGATCTCGGCGATCTGGCCGCCGGGAGCACCGGAGTTGGCGCTGAGCGCGAGCCGGAGATCGGCCGCGCGGCCGGAGACCGGGATGGTCACGGTGTTCTTGTTCCCCGCCGGGCTGAAGTCGTAGTTCGCGCGCGCCTTGAGCGTGGTGAAGGCGGAGGCGCTCTGGCCGCGGCCGCTCACCTCGATCGCCTGCGTCCGTGCGCCCCACAAGGCGTCGGGGTTGAGCTTGACGACGACGGCGGAGAGCTCCGCGTCGGCGCCGAGCTTCACGGTGAGCTGCCCCGGCAGTCCGGCGGACTCCCAGTACGTGTTCACGTCCCCGTCGTTGGCGTTGGCCGGGACGAAGGTGTGGACGTAGCCGTTGGCCTCGACGGGCTTGCCCTTGGCGAGGTTGGTGCCGGTGGGCGGGGTGCCGGGGTCACCCGGGTCATCCGGGTCGCTTCCGCCGCCCTCACCGCGGACCTCCAGCTCCGAGAGCTGCGCGGCCTGCCAGCCACTGTTGGCGGTGACCTGCACCCGGACGTACCGGACGTCCGCGGCGTCGAAGCCGACGGTCACGGCGCCGGCGTCGGCGGGGGTGAAGGTGCGCTTGGCAGAGCCGGAGAGAGTGTTCCAGGTGTCGCCGTCGGTGCTGCCCTGCACGGTGAGCGTCTCGTCGCGTGCCTCCCACGTCGTGGGGAGCTTGAGGGTGACCTCGTTGACGGACGTCCTGGCGCCGAGGTCGACACGGACCCACTGCGGGAAGGATCCGGCGGGACCCTCCCAATAGCTGGCCTGGTTCCCGTCGGTGACGTTGCCCGCGCCGTACTCGCCGTTGGCACCGCTGGCGGTGGCCGGACGGCCCAGGGCGAGGTTGGTCCCGGCGGCGACGCCCCGGGGCGCGGCGGCGTGCGCCGTGGCGGGAAGGAGTCCAAGGGGGATCAGACAGGCTGCGAGCAGCCCGGTGACCAGCCGTCGGACGGATGACTTCCGTCTCATGCTGTCCTCTGTTCGGTGGGGGACGGGGGTAGAGGCGGGAGGCCGTCGTGGAGCATGGAACAGGTTGGGCGAAGTCCCGCATCCAGGAAGGGTGATGATGGATTTTTGAGTGAATGAGTCAAACTTTTGCGGCTACATGGAGACAGATTTCTGACAGGTTAAAGTTTTGTCAACGGCTCTGACAGCTTTATGACGCTCGGTGCTTGGGTGTGACGCACCGTCCGGTAAGCGGAACCCATCCTTCAGGCATGCGCGAGCGCGCCGAGCAGGCGAAGTCCTTGAGGCTGGAGGAACGGATACTGACAGGGATCGTGATCGACGCGCAGGACGTCGCCCGCATGCACCGTCTCTGGCCGAGCGGCGACGCGCGGTCGCACGGAGACCCACCCGAAGACGACCGCCCAGCCGCTGTTACGGGCGCAGCAGCCCGAGTGGACAGCCAACGGCGAGCGCGTCGGCCGCGGTGACGACGACGTCCACCCTTACGCCCATCGCATTCCGGTCGCGGACAGGAGTTCCATCCGCTCCGGTGTCAGCGTGGCCGCCCGGGAGCGCTGGTTCCCGATCCAGGCACCCAGCTTGTGCTCCCGCTCCTCCTGGTTCTCGCCGATGATCCGCTCGACGTGCTTCCGGGGGACGTGGAGGTGTCCTTCGCGTTCGTAGAACTGTTTGGCGGCCTCGTAGTGCATTGCCCACTTGTCGGCCTGCGTACGGCGCTTGGGCTTCTCATCCTGGCCGGCGGGCTCGATTCCGAGGACCTGCTCGCACATCCATTGCTGGACGGTGGTGAGCTGGTCCCAGCCGAGCCGGACCGACTGCACCCACCGTCCGAGGTCCTCGCCCTGGCGCACGACGTCGCCCGCCTCGGTGGGCAGTGCCTCGCCGGTGTTCAGGTGCATCCGCGCGAGGTGGAAGGACCGCTGCCACGTCACTGGCCAGCTCGGGCACCAGGACGCGTCGATGTCCTCCAGCTGCTCGCGCCGTTCGTCCGTCAGCGCGCCGGTCACCGACTGGATCGGCAGTCCCTCGGTACGCCGCTGTTCGTTCTCTGCGGCCCTGCGGGCTGCGGCTCGGGCGTTCTTCAGCCAGATGCCAACCTTCGCGCCTTGGAAGACGGCGTCGGTGGGGGCCAGGAGGTGCCCGTGTTCGGCTGCCCACCCGCGTGCGGCGGACAGGCCCTCCTCCCACGCGACGTCGAAGTGCGACCAGATCATGCCGAGCTTCTCCAACTGCGCGACGCGGTCCGCGTCCATGTTGCCGCGGGCGTAGAACCGGCGGGCGTCGGCGGTCCACTGCCCGAGCGGGAAGCCGGCGAGCGAGGCCGGCCACGCCCCGCCCTCCGTCTCCTGGCCGTCGACGGCGGCGGGCACGCGGAACGTGAACGGGACGCGGAGGTCGCCGTGTTCGAGGGCGTAGATGACCGCGGCCTCCACGCCGCGCCGCCAGTGTTCGTGCTCGGGGTTGAGGACCCGCAGGTTGATGAACGCGGCGAGGGCGGCCGGGTCGCGGGGCGTGGAGAACTTCAGTAGGGCCTTGGCGGGGGCGCTGATGCCTCCGGAACCCTCGCCGCTCCCGCCCGTGCTCTTGCCGCTGACGGGCTTGTAGCGGCTCGGGGCCTGCTGCTCCGCGAGGCTCTCCACGATCCGCGCGTCGTGCGCCCGCAGCGCCTCCAGCAGCTTGGCCAGCCCGCCGAACGCCCGAGAGGTCAGCATGTTGTCCGCAGTCTCCCCGAGCCCAAGCAGCACTGGCACCACGAGCGAGGCCACCTTCCCCTCGCCGGGCTGCATCCGCAGCGCCCGGCCCACGGCCTGGACCAAGTCCGGCATCGAACCGCGAACGTCCGCCCAATACACGGAGTCGCAGTTACGGGTGTCGACGCCCTCGCCCAGAACCTTCACCGAGCACAGGAAGCACTTCTCCACCACGGTGCCGTCCGTGGCGATCCCCGCCGCGAACTCTTCGAGCAGCCGGCGGCGCTGGAGCGGCTTGTGGTCTCCGCACAGCCAGTTTGCCCAGATCGTCTTGGGATACAGGTCGGGGTCGTTGGCGTGCAGCTGCGCGGCGATGTCGGGGAGGCCGGCCGCGAAGGCTTCGGCTTCCTTGACCATGTGGTGGAAGACGAGCGTGCGCCGGAAGCCCTCTTGAGCGGACGCCTTCACCAGGGCGGTCTGGAGCGCCGCGAGCCGGGTCCCACGGACCTCCGCCGAGCGGTTCTCGGCGCCCAGGAGCTGCGCGGCCTGGAGGGCGGTGTCGGTGACGTCCACACAGACGACCTGGTAGGGGGCACAGATGCCCCGGTCGATGGCCTCCGAGAGGGTCAAGGTGAAGCAGCGGCTGCCGAAGGGGCCCTCGGGGTCGTCTTCCATGCTCGCGACCAGCTCGCCGGGAGCGCCGGCTTTGTCTTGGTCCAGCTGCCACAGCCGGGGCGTGGCCGTCATGTACAGCCGACGCAGAGCAGGGATGCGGGTGTTGTCGTGGACGACGGCCCAAGGCTTCCCGATCCGGCCCGAAACGCGGTGGGCCTCGTCCACGACGATCAGGTCCCAGGCCGGAAGGCCGGCGGCGTGCGCGCGCTCCAGCGTGCCCAGACCGAGGCTGGCGTACGTGGCGTACACGGTCACCTTGTCCAGGCCCCGCGTCCACTCCACCAGCTCGTCCACGTCCGTGGTGTTGGGGAAGGGTACCTCCTCACCCCGCAGCGAGGACACCCCGATCATCGGCCCCCGGCGGCCTCCCTCGCGCCACGCGGACTCGGTCTGGGCGAGCAGGTCCAGGGAAGGCACGAGCACCAGCACACGGCCCGTGTGGAGCTCTTCGGCGATGCGGGCGGCCACGAGGGTCTTGCCAGATCCGGTCGCCATTACGACCTGAGTCCGCAGCCCTCGCTCAGGCATGAGCGCTTGGGCAGGAAGTTCGAGGGCTCGGAGGATCGCGTCGACGGCCTGTCGCTGGTGAGGCCGTAGGTCCATGTCAGCTGTCCTTTGTCAGTCTGGAGGCTGCGGAGGGACTGGCTTAAGTGGCGCTGTAGGCGATCTGGGCCAACCGCAGGGCGTCGGTCAGGCTTACTTCGTCGGTGAGGCTGACGCTCACGCGGTACTCGCGGTGCCCGGTGGTGAGTATCCGGGCGGTGGTGATGCCCAGCTCGTCGAGTTGCTGCTGGCTGTGGTTGAGCCGGAGGTTGATGGTGCTGTACTCCGCGTAGACGTAGGCGAAGCCGCCGAACTGGGATCCCTGCCGGCGCAGGCGCAGGTAGCGGCTGTAGTCCAGGGGAGCGTCGGGCAGTGAGTTCTTGCGCTTGATGCCGTAGACACCGACGTTGTCCCACCGCGTCGCCTCATCGAGGAACCGGACGAACAGGCCGGGAGCCGGGCTGCGGAGCAGCAGCTGACGCACCGTTTCCTGTCCCTCGTCAGCTACTCCCGGAACCCGGGCTGGCAGAGTCCCGCTGTCGCAGGTGCCGTTGGGAACTACCGCAACGGCATCACGTGGGTGATTGGTCAACTCCTTCAGTACCTGCGAGGCATCCAGCTCCTCTGGAGTGCCTTCGAACTGAAATACGGTCACCTTCATGGGATCCCCTCCAGGCTGACTTCCGCATACTCTACCACTAACTATGCATAGCTAGAGCATCTATGTATAGTTCCCCGCTCGTCGGACTGGCACTGAGGGGAGACGTGCATGGGCCGAGTCAGCGCGCTGTTGGGGTGCTCGGAGGGCAGGAGGTTTCGGCGGACAGGATTGTGCCTTGACGGCGCCGCGGCGTCCAAGCGGGCTGAACCGCCTCCTCTCACGTGAGGCGAGCATGGCACTTGGCCACCTGTCGCGGGTCGGTGAATCTGTGCAGTGGCCGTGCCTCTGACGTGGTGTTATGTAGTTTGGGTGAGCAGGTTTTTGGTTGGGTGGCTCGCTGAAGCTGCACAGTTTCTGGGTGCGGCAGCCGTTTGACTTGGGGTGTTTTTGGCTCCGGGCTTGCCTGTGCAGGTTGGTTGGGTACTGCGCAGGTTCCGTGATCCCCGGTATATGGCGGCGGTTACGGGGTGGGGTTGGTGGCGAGCCAGGTGGTGGGGATGAGTTTTTCGCCGTTGCGCCAGTTGTGGCGGACGGGTGCCTGGTACCAGGTGTGGGGCAGGTCGGCGTGGTCGCTGACGATGATCTGGAAGTCGGGGGCGGGTTCGGTGACGACCTGGTGCATGAGCTGGAGGAGGCGGGTGACCGTCTCGCGGTCTTCGTCCAGGGCGAGGTCTTCGGGCCGGGCTCGTGCTTTTGCCATGTTGGAGGGGTAGTAGGGTTTGGTCGACTGGTCGAGCATGGGGTAACCGCGCAGCTTTGCTGGCCGACGAACCTACCTGTTGAACTGGGCTACAGCGGGGGAATACCGTTGGTCCAGTTCGGATCCATACCAAGAAATGAAGCATAGCCTTGGCTGGGACTCGAAGCCGGCAGGATTCGAATCCGCTCACTCCGTACAGCCGGCTGCCCGCGTAGCGGGTTCTTGCCCGGGAGCGAAGCGGACGGGCCGGGGTGGAGCGGACGGGCCGGGGTGGAGCGAAGCGGAACCCCTGACACACTGCCATAAAGCGGCCGTCTGTCAGGCGGCGCGGAGCGAGGTCCGTTCACTGCGTTCACGGAGCGAAGCGGAGGGAACGCCCGCGCTTCGCGCGGGCCGGGGAGCGAAGCGAGCCGGTGTCCCCTAGCCCCTGGAGCGAAGCGGAAGGGTGCGCCAAGCGGAGCGCGGCGCTTCGCTTGCTCATCGCGTAGCGA